>CAWJOJ010000023.1:0-42500 GCA_963844385.1 uncultured Actinomycetota bacterium
CGCCGCGCTCCATGAGTGTGCCCTCGGTTTCCACCTGGAAGTCGGGGATGACTTTGAGCCACTCCTCGACGGCGACTTGCATCACCCGGCGGGCCAGGTGCGCGCCCAGGCAGCGGTGCGGTCCGCCGGCGAAGCCGAGGTGGTTGTTGGCCTTGCGGTCCACGATGAACTCGTCCGGGTTTTCGTAGATCCGCGGGTCTCGGTTGGCGCCGGAGACCAGCCCGTAGACCATGTCGCCCTTGTTGAGCGGGCAGCCGTGGAACTCGGTGTCGTGTGCGACCTTGCGCCCGTCGCCGAAGATGATCGTGTAGAGGCGGAGCGACTCCTCGACCGCCGACGGGATCAGCTTCGGCTCGGCGATCAGCCGGTGCCGGTCGTCGGGGTTCTCGGCGAGGTGGCGGAACAGGTAGCCCAGCTGCCCCCGGGTGGTGTCGAGGCCGGCCAGGACCAACACGGTGAGGATGTCCAGGATCAGCGCGTCACCCAGCGGCTCATCGTCCACGGTGGAGTGCAGCAGGAGCGAGGCAAGGTCGTGCTCGCGGGGCTCGGTCTCTTCGCGGCGGGCGTCCAGCACGTCCACCCAGTACTGCCGGATGCCGCCGAGCGCCGCCCCCATCGCCTGCTGCTGCTCGAGGTCACCGCCGAAGCCGGCGAAGAAGTCCTCCACCCAGGGCACGAACAGGTCGGCGTCGGAGTTGGGCACCCCGATGATGGTCAGGAAGATCTCGGTGGGCAGCCGCATCGCGAAGTCGGCGACGAAGTCGCACCCACCCTTCGGCGCGAGCCCAGCGACGAGGCGCTGGCCGATCTCGTGCGCCTGCGGAGTGATCCGGTTGACCTCGTTGGGGGCGAACCAGCGGCTGATCAGCTGCCGGTACTTGGCGTGGTCGGGCGGGTCGATCTGGGTCGGCACGAATCGGTACGCCGGCTCCGGATCCCACGGGGTGATGGACTCGCTGGAGAAGATCTCCGGGTGCTGGTACATCTCGCGGACCTGCTCGTAGCGCGTGAAGACCCAGTACCCCTGGGCGTGGGTGTTGAAGAACGCGGGGCTGGTTTCCCGCAGCTCGTTGGCCTTCTTCCAGTGGCTGCCGACCGCCAGCGCAGGGGAGGCGTCGAGGTGGATGACGGGGCATCCGCTGGGCACCCGCCCGGAGATTTCCGTCTGGTCGCCCGCTGCCGGTTTGGTCATGCTCATCGCGTCCTCGCTTCTGGCCTGCCGCGCCGTCGACGCGTGGCGATCGACTTGTACGGGAAACTGAGTTCAGTTCAATTAACCGGACTATAGCTCCGCTCACAGCCACCCGCAATACCCCGGTGCAGGCATCCGCATCGTCCAGAGGTGCGGTTCACATGCGGGTCAGACGACCGTCCAGGTGTCTCCGCCGCCGATGAGCGCGGCGAGTCTGGCGGGCGCCTCGCCGGGTGCGGCTTCGCGGGCGGTCGTGACCTGGGCGCGTGCCTGGTCGTCGTAGGTGGGGCGCTCGACCGAGCGGAAGATGCCGATCGGGGCCTGGTTGAGGTAGCCCGAGTCGGTCAGCCGGGAGATCGCGAACGCCATCGTGGGGTCCGGGTTGTGCGCGTCGTGGACGAGGAGGTCCGTGGTCTGGGTAGTGGAGATCACCTCGACGCCGCCGTTGGCCGACCGCACCAGGCCCTTCGTGCCGAGACCGTCCTGACCGGGCACGCCGAAGCGGATGGGCTCACCGTGGACCAGCGGGATGATCGCGTCGGCCTTGGTGGCGCTGTCCTTGATCGCGTCGAAGGCTCCGTCGTTGAAGATCGGGCAGTTCTGGTAGATCTCGACGAACGAGGTGCCGCGGTGGGCGGCGGCCGCGGACAGGACCGACGTGAGGTGCTTGCGGTCGGAGTCGATGGTGCGGGCCACGAAGGCCCCCTCGGCACCGAGTGCGAGCGAGACCGGGTTGAACGGGTGGTCCAGCGAGCCCATCGGCGTGGACTTGGTGACCTTGCCGGTCTCTGAGGTGGGGGAGTACTGGCCCTTGGTGAGGCCGTAGATCCGGTTGTTGAACAACAGGATCGTCATGTTGACGTTGCGGCGAAGCGCGTGGATGAGGTGGTTGCCACCGATGGACAGCGCGTCCCCGTCGCCGGTGACCACCCACACCGACAGGTCCTCGCGGGCGGTCGCGATGCCGGTCGCGATCGCGGGCGCCCGGCCGTGGATCGAGTGCATCCCGAAGGTGTCGAGGTAGTAGGGGAACCGCGACGAGCAGCCGATGCCGGAGACGAACACGATGTTCTCCCGGCGCAGGTTGAGGTCGGGCAGGAACGACTGGACGGCCTTGAGGACGGCGTAGTCGCCGCAGCCGGGGCACCAGCGCACCTCCTGGTCGGAGGTGAACTCCTTGCCGGTCTGCGGGCCGTCGGCAATGGGAACCCCCTGCAGTCCCGACGGAACGGCAGGGAACGGGAGTTCGGTGTGGTCATCTGGTCAGCAACCTTGCCTCATCGCCGGAATCGCACTCGCGGGCCATTCTACTGCTCGATCCTCCGTGACCCGTCGACATTCGAGAATGTGACCGCCTTCTTCCCCGGCTCAGCCTCCCACGGTGCCCGGCACGTCGTATTCGTCGCAAAGAGTCGTGATCACCTCGGCGAGCTCGGCGGCCTTGAGTGGCAGTCCGCGGACCTGGTTGTAGCCGACGACGTCGACGAGGTACCTCGCGCGGAGCAGCATCGAGAGCTGGCCGAGGTTCATCTCGGGCACGAGCACCTTGTCGTAGCCCTTGAGGATGTCGCCGAGGCAGTTGGGGAACGGGTTGAGGTGGCGCAGGTGGAGCTGTGCGACGTTGAAGCCGGCCTTACGGACGCGGCGTACGCCGGCGCCGATCGGGCCGTACGTCGAACCCCACCCGAGCACGAGGACCTTCGCCTGCCCGCTGGGGTCGTCGACCTCGAGCGGCGGGAGCGACTCGGCGATCCGGTCGATCTTGGCCTGACGCGTGCGGACCATGAAGTCGTGGTTGGCCGGGTCGTAAGAGATGTTGCCGTGCCCGTCGCCCTTCTCCAGGCCGCCTATGCGGTGCTCGACACCGGCGGTGCCGGGGATTGCCCACGGACGAGCGAGGGTCTCCTCGTCGCGCAGGTAGGGCAGGAACACCTCGACCGGATCGCCGGCCGAGTTGGTGGTTGCCTTGTTCGGGCCGGTGGCGAACTTCGGGTCAATGGTCGGCAGGCTCGCGACGTCGGGGATCTGCCACGGCTCCGAGCCGTTGGCGAGCATGCCGTCCGACAGCAGCATCACCGGCGTGCGGTAGGTGACCGCGATCCGGGCGGCCTCGACCGCGGCGTCGAAGCAGTCAGCCGGCGACTGCGGGGCGACGATCGGCACCGGCGACTCGCCGTTGCGCCCGAACATCGCCTGCAGCAGGTCGGATTGCTCGGCCTTGGTGGGCAGGCCGGTCGACGGGCCGCCGCGCTGCACGTTGACCACCAGCAACGGGAGCTCGGTCATCACCGCCAGACCGATCGCCTCACTCTTCAACGCGATACCGGGGCCAGAGGTGGTGGTGACCCCGAGGTGACCGGCGAACGACGCGCCGATCGCGGCAGCGACGCCGGCGATCTCGTCCTCGGCCTGGAACGTGGTGACCGCGAAGCCCTTGTGCTTGGACAGCTCGTGAAGGATGTCCGACGCAGGGGTGATCGGGTAGGAGCCGAGAAAGATCGGCAGCCCAGACTGCACACTGGCCGCGATCACGCCGTAGGACAGGGCCAGGTTGCCGGTGATGTTGCGGTAGGTGCCGGGCGGCATCACGGCCGGCTTGACCTCGTACTGGACGACGAAGGTCTCGGTCGTCTCGCCGAAGTTCCAGCCCGTCTTGAACGCGGTGATGTTGGCGTCGCGGATGTCGGGAACCTTCGCGAAGCGCTTGGACAGGAACGCCACGGTGGTCTCGGTCGGGCGGCCGTACATCCAGGACAGCAGGCCCAGCGCGAGCATGTTCTTCGCGCGAGCCGCGTCCTTGCGGGACAAGCCGAACTCCTTGACCGCCTCGACGGTCATGCCGGTCATGTCGACCTTGTGCAGCGCGTACTCGGCCAGCGAGTCGTCCCCGAGAGGGCTCTCCGCGTAGCCGACCTTGGCCAGGTTGCGGGTGGTGAAGTCGTGGGTGTCGACGATGATCGCGGCGCCCTTGTTCAGGTCGCCGATGTTCGCCTTCAGCGCGGCCGGGTTCATCGCGACCAGTACGTCGGGAGCGTCGCCCGGAGTCAGGATGTCGTGGTCGGCGAAGTGCACCTGGAACGACGAGACACCCGGCAGCGTGCCCTGAGGCGCCCGGATCTCCGCAGGGAAGTTGGGGAACGTGGCCAGGTCGTTGCCGAACGAGGCGGTCTCCTGGGTGAACCGGTCGCCGGCGAGCTGCATGCCGTCGCCAGAGTCACCCGCGAAACGGATGATCACCCGGTCCAGCTGCTTGACCTGCTTGACCACTAGTCAGTCCTCGAGGAGGGTGATGGCCCGCTCCGGGCACGAGGCCGCCGCGTTGCGCGCGTCGTCGACCTGGCCGGCAGGCACGTCGAGCACCTGGCCGCGGGCGGTTACGTAACCCTCGTCGTCGTAGTCGAGCAGGTCCTCGGCGAGCGAGTAGCAGCGCCCGTGTCCCCGGCACAGGTCGGCGTGGACGGTGAGCTTCATGCCGGCGGCTCCCAGGTCAGCGGGAGGCTGAGCAGTGTCATCATGGCGCCGCCGCCGCGCTCCATGAGTGTGCCCTCGGTCTCCACCTGGAAGTCGGGGATGACTTTGAGCCACTCCTCGACGGCGACTTGCATCACCCGGCGGGCCAGGTGCGCGCCCAGGCAGCGGTGCGGTCCGCCGGCGAAGCCGAGGTGGTTGTTGGCCTTGCGGTCCACGATGAACTCGTCCGGGTTTTCGTAGATCCGCGGGTCTCGGTTGGCGCCGGAGACCAGCCCGTAGACCATGTCGCCCTTGTTGAGCGGGCAGCCGTGGAAGTCGGTGTCGTGTGCGACCTTGCGCCCGTCGCCGAAGATGATCGTGTAGAGGCGGAGCGACTCCTCGACCGCCGACGGGATCAGCTTCGGCTCGGCGATCAGCCGGTGCCGGTCGTCGGGGTTCTCGGCGAGGTGGCGGAACAGGTAGCCCAGCTGCCCCCGGGTGGTGTCGAGGCCGGCCAGGACCAACACGGTGAGGATGTCCAGGATCAGCGCGTCACCCAGCGGCTCATCGTCCACGGTGGAGTGCAGCAGGAGCGAGGCAAGGTCGTGCTCGCGGGGCTCGGTCTCTTCGCGGCGGGCGTCCAGCACGTCCACCCAGTACTGCCGGATGCCGCCGAGCGCCGCCCCCATCGCCTGCTGCTGCTCGAGGTCACCGCCGAAGCCGGCGAAGAAGTCCTCCACCCAGGGCACGAACAGGTCGGCGTCGGAGTTGGGCACACCGATGATGGTCAGGAAGATCTCGGTGGGCAGCCGCATCGCGAAGTCGGCGACGAAGTCGCACCCACCCTTCGGCGCGAGCCCAGCGACGAGGCGCTGGCCGATCTCGTGCGCCTGCGGAGTGATCCGGTTGACCTCGTTGGGGGCGAACCAGCGGCTGATCAGCTGCCGGTACTTGGCGTGGTCGGGCGGGTCGATCTGGGTCGGCACGAATCGGTACGCCGGCTCCGGATCCCACGGGGTGATGGACTCGCTGGAGAAGATCTCCGGGTGCTGGTACATCTCGCGGACCTGCTCGTAGCGCGTGAAGACCCAGTACCCCTGGGCGTGGGTGTTGAAGAACGCGGGGCTGGTTTCCCGCAGCTCGTTGGCCTTCTGCCAGTGGCTGCCGACCGCCAGCGCAGGGGAGGCGTCGAGGTGGATGACGGGGCATCCGCTGGGCACCCGCCCGGAGATTTCCGTCTGGTCGCCCGCTGCCGGTTTGGTCATGCTCATCGCGTCCTCGCTTCTGGCCTGCCGCGCCGTCGACGCGTGGCGATCGACTTGTACGGGAAACTGAGTTCAGTTCAATTAACCGGACTATAGCTCCGCTCACAACCACCCGCAATACCCCCATGTATGGCGCGCCGCGCGCCTGAACACGAGTTCGAGTGGGTTCGACGGGCCCCTGGGGTGCTGATGCAGTCCCCTGGTGGGCCTTCGGCAAAGGTGACTATTGACACGAGTTCAATTCAGTTCTACTTTTCAGTTCGGCAGCTGGGCCGTTCCGTGAGGAGACAAGAAATGGCACCGACACGGCAGGTCACCCCGGTCGAAACACCGGTCAGCACGCCACCCGATCCGGCACGACCACAGCGTCGCCGCATCCGTCCGGAACGGTTTCTGAGCATGTTGTCGCCCAGACGCATCAGCGCGATCTACCTGCTCGGAGTGTTTGTCCTGCTGTTCGGGTTCCTCAGCCCCGACACGTTCCTGACCGACGTCACCTTCTCGCTGATCTTCCGTTCGGGAGTGGTGACCTGCATCCTTGCGCTCGCGTTCCTGGTGCCGCTCACCGCGGGCGCCTACGACCTGTCCATCGGGGCCGTGATGTCGCTGTCCCTGGGCCTCGTCATCTACCTCTCGCTGCACAGCGGCCTGCCGACGCCTGTCACCGCGCTCG
Source organism: uncultured Actinomycetota bacterium (assembly GCA_963844385.1). GTDB lineage: Bacteria > Actinomycetota > Actinomycetes > Propionibacteriales > Nocardioidaceae > Nocardioides. The sequence continues at coordinate 6,581 of CAWJOJ010000023.1, forward strand.
TCGCGATCGCCGCTGCCGCGTGCTGCGGGGGGGTCTCGGGGTTCATCGTCGTGAAGCTGCACGTCAACTCGTTCATCGCGACCCTGGGCGTCAGCCAGGTGCTCGCCGGCGCCGTCTTGCTGCTGTCGAACAACACCCAGATGATCGGCGACCTCCCCGACTACTGGTCGAGCTTCGGCACCGGCAACCTCCTCGGTGTTCCGAAGGTCGTCTTCATCCTGCTGCTGCTTGCGCTGGTGATGTGGTACGTCCTCGAGTTCACCCCCATCGGGCGCTACCTGCTCGCCACCGGCGGCAACCCCGAGGCGTCGCGCCTGGCCGGCGTGGCCACCGACCGTGTGCTGTGGTGCGTCTTCATCGCGAGCGGCGCGATCTCCGGTATCGCCGGGGTGGTCTTCTCCATGCAGAGCGGGCTCTACTCGTCCAGCATCGGTCCCGGCTACCTGTTCCCTGCGGTAGCCGCGGTGTTCCTGGGAGCCTCCCAGCTCTCGCAACGCCCCAACGTTTGGGGCACGCTGATCGCCTACTTCGCGCTCGCCTTCGGGATCCAGGGCCTCGCCCTGTCGACGGCCTCCGCATCGGTGTGGAGCCAGCCTGTCTTCCAGGGTGTCTCGTTGATCATTGCTGTCGCCGTCGCGAGCCGGCCGGTGGTGCGCAAGCTGCGCGAGTCCCGGGCGGCACCGGCCGCCGAGTCGGTGGCCTGAGGTGGCGACTGTGCGGGCAACCGCGAGCATTCAGCCGGGGAGCCCCCTGCTGTCGGTGCGCGGCCTGTCGAAGACCTTTGCGTCCACCAGGGCCCTGGCCGAGGTCGACTTCGACCTGCGCGGCGGGGAGATCCACGCTCTGGTCGGTCAGAACGGCTGCGGTAAGTCGACGCTCATCAAGGTCCTTGCCGGATACCACCAGGCCGACCCCGGCGCCCAGATCCGGCTCGGCGGCGACGACGTCGACCTGGCCTCGACCGCGGACTCCCGGCACGCCGGCTTCCGCTTCGTGCATCAGGACCTCGGCCTGGTCGGGACTCTCAGTACGGTCGAGAACCTGATGCTCGGGCGCGACCTCGTGACCGCCAGGGGCGGCAGGATCCGCTGGGACGCAGAACGCCGGGACATCGAGCGCCGGATGGAGGCGCTCGGCTACCAGTTCGACGTACGCCGACCCGTTGCCGACCTCGGAGCGGCCGAGCGGACTGGTGTGGCCATTGCCCGGGCGTTGTGGGACTGGGAGTCGGCACGCGTGCTCGTTGTGGACGAGCCGACCGCTTCGCTTCCCCGGGAAGAGGTGGCGACCCTGTTCGCCGCGCTGGGGCGGGTCCGCGCGGCGGGCCTCGGCGTCATCTATGTCTCGCACCGGCTCGACGAGATCTTCGCCATCGGCGATCGGGTCACCGTGCTTCGCGACGGACGGCGAGTCGGCACCTGGGACGTCCCTGACATCGACCAGGACGAGCTGGTCTCAGCCATGATCGGCGGAGAGGAACTGCGTCCACCGCACGAGCGCGTGGCGCGAACCTCGGGTGAGGTGGCGCTCAGGGTCTCCGGACTCAGGGGGACCGTGGTCGACAGCGTCGACCTCGAAGCACGTCGCGGCGAGGTCATCGGGATAGCCGGACTGACCGGGTCGGGACGCGACGAGATCTTGCCCCTGATCTTCGGGGCCTCCGCCCGCGGAGGGCAGGTGCTCCTTGATGGCCGGCCGGTTCCTGCTCATCCTCGCGGTGCCATGCGCGCCGGGCTCGCGCTGGTCCCCGCGGACCGCCGAGCCGAGGGCGCGGTCCTGGAATCCACCCTGCGCGAGAACCTCAGCCTCACCGACCTGGGACGGTTCACCACGCGGCTGGGCCGGTTGAGGCGCGCCGCGGAGACGCAGGAGGCCGAAGGCTGGATCGCGCGTCTCGACGTGCGACCGGCCCGCTCCGAGGCGATCTTCGCCCTGCTGTCCGGCGGGAACCAGCAGAAGGTCGTGCTGGCGAAGTGGCTGCGGCGACGACCGAAGGTTCTGCTGCTCGACGAGCCCAGCCAAGGCGTCGACGTCGGTGCCAAGGCCGTGATCCACGCCCTCGCCCGCGAGGTCGCGCAAGACGGCGCGAGCGTCATCATCGCCTCGTCGGACGATGCCGAGCTCTGCGACACCTGTGATCGCGTCCTGGTGATGCGTGACGGTCGGTTCGTCGGCGAGATCACGGGGGACCGCCTCAACACCGAGGAGCTCGGCCGACTCCAGCTCGGCATCCCTGCTCGAGCCTGACAGAAAACCTGCAAGGAGCTACACCCCCAACGTGACAAATCTCGGGAGCTTTCCCACCGTAACTAAACTGAATTCAATTAATCGAGGAGCTCCTTATGAAGAACTGGCAGCGCATTGCGCGTGTGTCACTCCCGGTGCTGCTGGCCTTCGGGTTGGCGGCGTGCGGGAACTCCGACGCCACGACCAGCTCGGGCGACGCATCGGCGGACGCCGCTTCGGCGCCCGAACCGGTGACGAGCCCCCCGACCAAGATCAACGTCACCACGCCGCTCGCCGAGCCACCGGCTGCCGGCAAGACGTTCTTCTGGGTTCAGTGTGAGCTGCCGATCTGCGAGAAGATCGGTGGCGGCGTCGAGGCGGCGGTGAAGGCGGCCGGCTGGAACTTCGAGAGCCTCGTGTTCAAGTCCGCAGACCCGGGCGGCGGCATCGAGTCGGCGATCCAGCAGAGCCCCGACGTCATCGCGATCACCGGCATCCCGTCGGCGGCGGTCGAGTCGCAACTGAAGGCTGCCGCCAAGGCCGGCATTCCGGTCGTGACCTGCGCTCCTGGACCCGAGGAGCCGTCGGCCGAGACGTACGCCGCGATCTGTAGCCAGACCACCGCACCCGACGGAAGGAACCTTGCGCTCTGGGCAATCAAGGACTCCGGCGGTGAGGCGAACATCGTGACCGTGACGATCCCGGCCTTCCCGGCGCTGGGGACCACGGTCGCCGGCATCAACGACACTGTGGACGAGTTCTGTCCGGGCTGCTCGACCGGTGAGCTGGAGCTGACGGTCGACGACCTGGCCGGCGGACAGGTCGTCCCGAAGCTCGTCGCCTACCTGCAGTCGAACCCCGAGACCAATTACGTCCTGTTCAACTTCGCGGACCTCGAGATCGGGGTGCCCGAAGCCCTCGAAGCGGCGGGTCTGGACAAGGTGAAGCTGATCGGCAACGGCGGCGGTCCGCAGCAGTTCCAGGCACTCGTGGCGGGCGACAGCCTGGACGCCGCGTGGGTCGCCTACCCCGCTGTCTACTCGGGTTGGGAGATGGTCGACGCCGCTCTCCGGCTCGTCGACGGTGGCACCGTGCCCGACGGCTACCAGCAGGAGATGCAGGCCTTGCCTACGTACATCGTCGACACCCCAGAGGCAGCAGAACAGCTCGCTCCGGCGTACGACTGGGAAGGTCCCGAGGGCTACCAGGAGCAGTTCAAGGCCCTGTGGCTCGTCAACTGACGGAGCCGAAGGCGCCGGGCCACCATGTTGTCCGGCGCCTTCGAACCGGCCTGTCCGTGACTAGCGTCGATGAGGCCGTCTCGGTCGATAGTGCCTGGCGCGCCGGCCAGGACCGGATGCCGCAAGCACTGCCGCTACAGCAGGAAGCGAGACTGCAAATGTTGAGCATGAATCTAAGCTTGGCCCTACCGTCGACCGCCACCCCGGAGGGTGTCGGCGAACTGGATCTGGCCGCTACGTTGTTTGCGTCAGACGACGTGGATGCGCAGGATGTTCAGGTCCTCATCTGCTGGCCGGGAGGGTCCTATGGCCGGGACTACTGGGACGTCCACGTACCCGGTCGCACCGGCTACAGCTTCGCCGAGCACATGACCGCACAGGGGTTCATCGTGATCACCGCTGACCCCCTTGGCGTGGGAGACAGCGGGCGTCCAGAAGACGGCACCCTGTGCACATACGAAGCGCTCGCCGACGCGGCGCATGGGGCAGTGCAGGTCATCCGAGCAGCCCTGGGCGACGGGACTCTGGTCCGCAACCTGCCCCCCGTCGCTTCGCCGAAGATCATCGGCATGGGTCACTCAATCGGCGGAGGCCTGGTCGCGATCCAGCAGGCGCGCTGGGGAAGCTACGACGCAATTGCCGTTCTCGGGTTCACACACGGAGCCAAGGATCGGGCGGTCGACAATGCCGACGACCCGACGTTTCGTGCCACGGCCGTCGAGCAGGCGAAGGGATTTCGGGGCGATCAGTGGGAGGCACGATACGGCGTCGTCGACAAGTCGCCGCACCAGGTTTGGCTGAACGGGCCGGAGGCCCCGGCTGACATCGTGGCGGCGGACAATGCCAACTCCGTCGTCTGGGCTGCTGAGACGTACGTCGACGCTCTCCATGTCGGCTTCACCGGCGCCTATGCAGCCAAAGTCGCTGCGCCGGTGATGATCGCCTTTGGCGAATTCGACATTGCGGAACGCCCGCGCGACGAGGTCGGGTTCTACAAGAGCTCTGTCGACATCACCCTGTTCGTGCTGGCGGGCAGCTACCACTGCCATAACTTTCAGGAGGGCAGGGTGACACTCTGGGACCGCCTCGGCGCATGGGCGAGGGAAGTCTTGCCGCCTGCCTTCCTCGCATCGTCCTGACCTCGGCTGGTTTTTAGTCACAGGTCGGATGGAAGTGCGCGTCACGCACGATGAGCCGTACTGTGTCGGCTCTTGTGGGCGTCACCACTTTCCCGTAAATTGAATCGAACTGAGTTCACTTCTAGGTTTGCCGAGTCAACCCGGGCCCGACGGCCCGTCACCGAGCGGAGGCTCATCCATGAGCAGCATCGATCACCAGGCGTTCTTCATCGACGGCGCTTGGCGCCGTGCCCAATCCGACGACCGGTTCGACGTGATCTCGCCGCGGTCGGAGCAGGTGATCGGTCGGGTGCCGGCCGCGTCCGAGGCGGACATCGACGCGGCCGTGGCCGCCGCACGCAGGGCCTTCGACGAGGGGGAGTGGCCCCGGCTGACCCCCGCTGAGCGAGCCGACTACCTGACCCGGATGGCCGACGCCATCGCGAGACGTCAGGAAGAGCTTGCCGAGCTGATCACCGAGGAGCTGGGCTGCACGCTCTTCCTCTCGCAGGTCTACCAGGTCGTCTCTCCGGTGATGAGCCTCAACTACAACGCCGAGATCGGCCGCAGCCTGGACACCTCCCAGGTACGGCTCAGTGACCTCGGCCCCCTCGCGGCGAGCTCCGAGGGCGGCAGCATCATCCCGATGGCCGGCGCGAGCCTGGTCGTGCAGGAGCCGGTCGGCGTCGTCGCCGCGTTCCCCGCCTACAACTTCGCGTTCCCGGCCGTGCCGCAGAAGGTCGCTCCGGCACTGATCGCCGGCTGCACCGCCGTGGTCAAGGTGACCGAGCCCAACCCGCTGGCCACCTTTGTCTACGGCGACATCTGCGCGGAGGTCGGCCTGCCGCCGGGCGTGATCAACATCGTCGCCGCCCGGGCACCAGAGGCGGCGTACCTCGTGCGTCACCCGGGGGTCGACATGGTCAGCTTCACCGGCTCGGTCGAGACCGGTGCCCGCATCGCCGCCGCGTGCGGCGAGCTGATCAAGCCGTGCGTGCTCGAGCTCGGCGGCAAGTCGGCGGCGATCGTGCTCGACGACGCGAAGCTCGAGGACGCGCTGCCGGTGCTCATCGGCGCCAGCGTCGGTACGAATGCCGGACAGAGCTGCGTCGCGCTGACCCGTCTCGTCGTGCCGGCCGCTCAGTACGACGACTACGCCGAGGCGCTGGTCGAGGGTTTCAGGTCATTGAAGATCGGCGACCCGATGGAGGCCGACACCGTCGTGAGCCCGCTGGTCACGGAGCGGCAGCGCGATCGCGTCGAGGAGTATGTCGAGCTCGCCCGCAAGGAGGGCGCCACGATCGCCACGGGCGGTCGTCGACCGGCCGGCCTGGACCGGGGCTGGTACTTCGAGCCCACCCTGGTCACCGACGCCGACAACTCCATGCGGGTCTCCCGCGAGGAGATCTTTGGCCCGATGGCCTCGCTGATCGCCCACAACGGCGAGGAAGACGCCATCCGGATCGCCAACGACAGCGAGCTCGGTCTGTCCGGAGCCGTGTTCACCGCCGACGACGCTCACGGTTTCGAGGTCGCTCGCAAGGTGCGGGCCGGGACGTTCTCGGTCAACACGTTCGCGGCCGACCTCGGCTCGCCGTTCGGCGGCTACAAGAAGTCAGGTATCGGCCGTGAGCACGGGCCGACCGCCTACCAGGAGTTCCTGCACTACAAGACCATCTCGGTCGACCCCAGCCGTCAACTCCCCGAGTCCGTGACAGCGGGCGTACGACGCGGGACTGGACCGGGGACGCACTGATGCGGGTTCGGTGCCCGAGCTAAGGAAGTGCAGGATGGACGACCACTTTCCACACGTCTTCTCGCCGTTCCGGCTCGGGGGGTTCGACCTCAGGAACCGGCTCGTCGCCCTACCGGCCGGAACCAGCCTTGTGGACCGGGGGATCCCCACGCACGGGGATGTTGAGTACTTCGAGCGTCTCGCTTCCGGAGGGGTCGGGCTGGTCATCGCCGGGGCCACCGTCGTGCACCCGACATCAGCACTGAGATCCGGCAAGTTGGTCGAGGGGTATCTCGATGCGGTCGTTCCGGCGATGGCGGCGAAGGCCGACGCAGTGCACCGCCATGGTGCCCGACTGGTCGGACAGCTGTGCCACCTCGGCCGCGAGTTCCTCGGCGGCGAGTCGGATCAGCCACCGATGGCTCCGTCACCAGTCAAGTCGGTCCGGGATGCCTACCCGCCACACGAGCTCACCCTCAAGGAGATCGACGAGATCATCGAAGGCTGGCGGGTCTCCACGGAGAACCTGGTCAAGGCCGGCCTCGATGGCGTCGAGATCCATGCGGCCCACGGCTACCTGCCCGCCCAGTTCCTGTCGCCGCTGACCAACCACCGGTCCGACGCCTTCGGTGGCCCGTTCGAGAACCGGATGCGCTTCCTGCACCTGGTCGTCGAGGCGATGCGCTCCGTCACCCCGGCTGGATTCGCTCTCGGCGTCCGGCTCAGCGGCGAGGAGGAGATCCCCGGTGGCATGGACATCGACGACTGCGTGCGCATTGCCGAGGACCTTGCCGGCGTGGGCGCGGTCGACTACTTCAGCATCACCCATGGCACTCGGGGAAAGTACGTCAAGGACTCCACCGGTCCTGACGCGGTTGCGATCCCGTCCGCGTCCAGGGTCCGCGCGGCTACCGGCGTACCCACCCTTGTGGGGCAGCGAATCCGCGACGTCGGGACCGCCGAGCACGCCATCAAGGGCGGCCACGCGGACCTGGTCGGCATGGCGCGCGCGCTGATCGCCGACCCCGACCTGCCCGTGAAGTCGCAGACGGGCCGGCTCGACGAGATCCGTGGCTGCCTGGGGATCAACCAGGACTGCCGGGCCTTCGACCCTCACCTGCACTGCGCCGTAAACGCCGAGGTAGGTCGAGGTCGGTTGCCTGCTGTGGGTGTTCAGGTTGCCAGGGCCAAGGAGATCTACGTGATCGGTGGTGGCCCGGCCGGGCTGGAGGCCGCTCGGGTGAGCGCCGGGCGCGGCCATCGGGTGTCGCTCTTCGAGCGGGAGACCAGCCTCGGGGGAGCGGTGCGAATCGCTTCCGCTTCGCCCCACCGGTCCACCCTGATCGACATCGTGGACTACCTCGAACGAGAGACCAGGCGACTCAAGATCGACGTCAACCTCGGGGCCCCGATCTCGCTGGACGACCTCGAGGAGATCAGGGGCATCGCGGACCACGTCGTCCTGGCGACCGGGTCACAGGTTGCTCCGCTTCCGGCCGGCCTGCGGTCCCGCGGCGCGGCCTCCGTCGACGAGGTTCTCACCAACTCGCTCCCGCATCACGAGCCCGGCATTGCCGTGGTGTACGACGAGGCCGATGGTTTCTGGCCTGCCTACAGCGCCGCCGAGGCTCTCGCGCAGAGGGGCTGGCAGGTCACCTTCGCGACGGCGCTAACCGCACTGGCTCCGCGCGTCCCGGCCGAGAGCGTCGGTCCACTGCTCCAGCGCCTGGGCGACGCCGGAGTGACCATGCACGTCGCGCACCGTCTGGTCGTCCCGGACGATCCGGCGGATCCCCTGGCGCTGCGTCCCGTGTTCGGCGGCGGCGATCTCGTCCTCGAGCCGACGCTGCTGGTCTGGCACCAGCCGCGGATCAGCGACGACGAGCTGGAGCGCGGAACGCCAGCCGGCAACACCCTGACGACGATCGGGGACTGCGTGACGCCCCGCCGGATCGGCCATGCCATCGCCGAGGGCTACCGGATCGGGGCGAACGTCTGATGGATGAATCTAAGGAAAGAGGCTGACCAGTGACTACTGTCGAGGAACGGATGCTCATCGAGGACACGCTCTACCGCTACGCGTCGTGCATCGATTCCGCCGATCCGGATCGGCTGTGGGACGTCCTGCACCCGGACCTCTGGGCGCAGTACGGCAATGCCGAGCCGGCGGAGGGGGCCGACACGGTGATCGGCTGGATCCGCGATGCGACCAAGAATTGCGTGTGGCAGCACCACCTACTGAGCGTCTACCACGTCGACGTGCAGGACGACACCGCGACCGCGCTCGTCTACCACACGTCGTACCAGAAGTTCGAGGGCGACGACGACGTCTGCGTTCTCGTCGGTCGCTACCACGACGAGCTGACGCGGCACCAGGGCACGTGGAAGATCTCCCGTCTGGTCTTCGAGATCATGTGGGGGGAGCGACGGGCCGACACCGCCGGTTACCTCGAGAGCGTCGGGGGTCGCGGTCCACAGGTCCCCTCATGGCCGTAGCAGGCGCGCACGACGAATGGGCGTGCGGATGAGCCGGACGGGTCGAGAGGTGGGCGCACTGGGGTTTACGGCGTACGCCGGGCTGCACGTCGTCGACGCCCTGCGGGGTGGTGAGACGGTCTGGGTCTCCGCAGCCGGGATCTGTCGAGAGCCTCTGGCCGAGCGGCTCGCCGGCGCGGCGCGCAGAGTGACTTGAGTTCATCTCATCTTGCTAGCATGGGTGCGGGCACGGCTCGACCAGGGCCGTGGACAGGACGCGGAACGGGGTGAACAGATGTTGCAGACGTTGCCCGAGACGGAAGGTCCGCGCTCCAAGCGGGCGCTGATTCTCACGTCGGCGATCGAAAGTTTCGGCAAGGACGGCTACGAGCACACCAAGTGGGCGAAGGTCGCGGACAAGGTCGGCATCGGCCAGACCGCGCTCTATCACTACTTCGAGTCCAAGGCACACTGTCTGCTCACGATCATGAACCTGGAGCTCAGCCGCTCGCTCGAGCGCTTCCGCGAGGTCACCGCTGACGTCACGCCCGCCGACAAGGCTCTCGAAGCCGCCATCGCCGCGGCGTACGACGTGAGCCCGCGCGAGGTCCTGCAGATGCGGATCCTGCAGAGCCACATGGACCTGCTCGCCACACCTCGCCCCTCCGCGAAGGAGGAAGCGGAGCGGAAGCGTGCCCGCGCTCTAGTGCGCGATATCGAAATGGAGTGGACGGCACTCCTGGAGCGGGGCATGGCCGCCAAAGACTTCCCGAAGCGCGATCCCCACGCGATGGCAACAGTGGTGCTCTCGATGGTCGTCAGCGTGTGGCGGTGGTACCGACCTGGCGGTCCCATGACGCTGGAGCAGGTGCGCGAGCTCATCTCCGGCGCCTGCCTCCGCGTCGTCGGCCCCTAGCCCGCCGCTGGTATCGATGCTGGTCTGGCAGGCAGGGTCCCGCGCTGGTCAGATGGGGCCCAGACCGTTCAGGCTGGCGAAGGCAGGATGGTGACCGATGGTCCCTTCGCCGAGACCGTTGAGCAGGTCGCGGGCTTCTACCTGATCGACGTTCCAGACCTTGCGAGTGCGGTCGAGCTTGCGAAGCTGCTGCCGCGCGAACTTGTAGTCGAGGTTCGCCCCACTCTCGGGATCGAGGTCTAGGCCAGCGGAAGCGTTCCATCTCTCGGAACACCGAAGTGCAGGAGCTACTGATGGGATGTCATGGTGGTCCCTGTGCAGAGGGCTTGGCTCTTCGAGAAGTTCGCGATCACCGTTGAGGTGATCGACTTCCTCGATCCTGAACTGGTGGACCACGCCAATGCCCGGGAACGCGGGGTACGGGTCGAGGTCAGGCCCTCGCAATCGAAACAACGGGGGTCTGTGTACGCGTCCGATGCGGCTTTGCTGAAGCCAGCGATCTGCCGGATCGACCTGCTTGAGTCACGGCCCCGTGCCGCGGACCGGATGCACTGGCACCCAACGATGCTCTCGGGTGAACCCGGCGACAGGACGATGGATGCCGAGATCAGTGCCGACCCCATCGGGTGGCTCGTCGTCCAACTCGCGAGTTTCGAGGACGTCCTCGTGCGCGCAGGCATCGAGGACGTCCATGCGATGAACGCAGATGTTGTAGCGGTTCGTGCCGTTGCCGACGAGATCGCCGGCTGCGTCGCGAGCGGACTCGACTGGACGCGGGAGACTCCGTGGACGCCGGTAGATCACGACGAGCGTGGCCTCGCCATCAGTCCGCCGGTGGGGTGAAGACGCCGAACTGGTTGCCGGACGGGTCGCGTACGTAGGCGAACTTCGGGGCGCCCGGACCGGGGTCGAGGTGCTTGCTCACCACCGAGCCGCCGAGCTGCTCGGCGTCGGCGCAGGTGGCCTCGACGTCGGCGACGAGGATGTAGAACACGGCATGGTCGGGCACCTGCCCGCCGGTGCCGAACACACCCCCCATCGGTTGGTCGGCGCCCGAAGCCTTGATGTTGCGGTAGTCCATGCCGCCGGACGCCGCGGGCTCGTCGGCCTCGAAGGACCAGTCAAAGAGGCTGCCGTAGAACTTCTGGGCACCGTCCGGGTCGCTCGTGGCGACCTCGAACCAGGCCAGGGTGCCGGGAGCGGGGTTGGTCATGGGTGTCTCCTTCTGCGTTTCGTTCACCCGTCGGGGCGGCGGGTTGCACTCACGATGTCCGGGACTCACGACAGCCCTATGTCGGTGTTTGGCAGAGGATCTCGGGGACCGAGCGCCGACGCCGGCAGCTTCGTCTGGTGGCCGTCGACGATCGGCTCACGGACGACGCGGTGCGGGCGCGCGAGCGATGGTGTCCGCTCGGCTCGGGTGATGCGATCCATACGGAATACCCGGTCTTCCCCTCTCAGGTGGCACCAGGCGGTGAGGTAGGAGCCGTTGGGACCGACCACGACCTGCTGGGGCTCGATCTCACGCTCGGTCTCGAGGCCGCCGACGTCGATGTAGCGGATGCGCAGCACGTGGTTGTCGCGTACGGCTCGCCACGTGGTCTCGGCGATCTCGGCGTCGGGGTCGGGCGGCGCGGGTGGGACGAGGAGCCTGACCTTCTCGGCGGTCGCGCGTGCCTCCTCCCGGGCCCGCTCGGGCATGGCGGCCACGATCTTCTGCAGGGCGCTGCGGGCGTCGCGCGCGAAGAGCACATGCTCGCTGCGGCTCAGCGCCACGGCGACCGCCGCCGCCTCCCGCGGCGTGAAGTTGAGCGGCGGCAGACTCATCGAACGGTCGAGTGTGTAGCCCCCGGTGCGCCCCTGCTTCGTCGCGAGTGGGACACCGGCCTGCCCCAGCGCGCTCAGGTCGCGCTCGATGGTCCTGACGCTGACCTCGAAGTGCTGGGCCAGCCGCCACGCCGTACGGCCCCTGGGTCCTGCGGCCCGCAGTTCCTCGACCAGGGCGTACAGGCGGTCGATGCGGTTCACGGTCGCGAGCGTAGACGCGGGCGGGGACAGTCCTGAGATCCGGTTGACTCGATGTGCCCGTGCGCTGGACGCCTAGTCTTCCAGCCATGCTCATCTATGGGTTTCAGGAGTACGGCGATGCCGCGGTGCAGGCATACATCGAGACGCCGATCCCGGTGCCGGGGCCCGGCCAACTGTTGGCCGAGATGACTGCGGCCGGGGTGAACCCGGCCGATATCAAGGTGCGGTCCGGGCTGCGCAAGGAGCAGGTGGAGGTCGCGTTCCCGATGGCGATGGGTCGCGAGGCGGCGGGTGTCGTGCACTCCGTTGGCGCCGGCGTGGTCGGTTTCGAGGCCGGCGAACGCGTGTTTGGCCAGGTCTCCTCCGGCACCGGTGCGCTGGCCGAGCGCGTGCTCCTCGACGCTGCCTCGAGTGCCGTCATCCCTGCCGGCGTTGAGGATGCGCAGGCGAGCTGTATCCCGGTCTCGGTCGGGACCGCCCATGACGCACTCGACCAGCTCGGGTTGGCCGCCGGTGACACGCTGCTGGTCACCGGTGCCGGCGGTGGAGTCGGTACGGCGGCCTGCCAGCTTGCGCGGCTGCGCGGCGTGCGAGTGATTGGGCTTGCTTCGGCAGCGAAGGCTGGCGTGGTGACGTCGCTGGACGCGACCCACGTGGCCTCCGGCGAGGGTTGGCCAGACCGGGTGCGCGGAATCGCTCCCCAGGGGGTCACCGCGGTGCTCGACCTGGTCGGGACCGCGGTGCTCGCCGACGCCGTCGCACTGCTCGCTGGCGGGCCGCGCGTGGTCAGTGCTGCCGCTCCGGCCGCCGCGATCGAGGCCGGCGGATCGGGCGTCAAGCGACGCCGCACGAGCAAAGTGTTCCAGCAACTGGCGGAGCTGATTGCCGCGGGCAAGGTCAGTCCGCTGGTGTCGGCAAGCTATCCGTTTGACCACGCCGCAGACGCCGTGGCCACGGTCGAGTCCGGCCACGCGCTCGGAAACGTCGTCGTCGTGCGTGGTTGCGGTCCAGCCGGCGTGTCTTCGATACTCCAGCCATGAGCAATGTCGTGATCCGCGCGGCTACCGCAGGCGACACAGCATTCCTGGAGGACATGCTCGTGGAGGCGGCGAACTGGCCGAGTCACCCAGACCGTAGCCGGGAAGAGACGTTGTCGGACCCTGGCGTCGCCCACTATGTCGATGGTTGGCCGCGAGCCACCGACATGGGGGTGGTGGCTCACGAGGAACAAGAGCGGGCCATTGGCGCGGCGTGGCTACGATTCTTCCCCGAGACCGACCCCGCCTACGGCTTCGTCCGCGCGGACATACCAGAGTTGGCCGTCGGCGTTGTCAGCGATCGACGAGGCCAAGGGGTAGGGCGAGCACTATTGCGCGCGCTGACTCACAAGGCACAACTACGCGGCGTTGAGTACATCAGCCTCAGCGTGGAACGGGCCAATCCGGCTGCCATGCTTTACCGCGCGGAGGGTTACCAGGTGGTGGACAGACGCGATCACGCCGACACGATGCTGCTGGATCTGCGACCGCGTCGGCCATAGCGAGCCAGCGCATCGGCCGCGCATCGGCAGCGCATACATCGACTGCGGCGGCGAACGACTACGTATGCCGCACCACGGCGCCGATTCCCTCCGAGATGGTTGAGAAATGACGATCCCGGCAACCGTTTCGGAGGGAGCCGGGCTGATCACGACCCGGCCCGCACTTCCGTCATCGTGAGGTCTCCCGCTCCGATCGGCCCGACGTGGACTGAGGGGCGTCGGACAAATCCCCCAAATCTCGAGTCAGTGATCGAACTCGGACCGAGACTTGTCCGCCAGCCAGAGACCCTGGCCTAGTGGCGACGCCGTATCTTCCGGAGGCCGGCGGCGGCCGCCGCGGGAGCAAGGTCGCGGACCCGCCGGCGGAGCCACGGTGCCCCTGCCGACACGAGCCAGCGGAGCTCGCCCCAGCGGGTGACGTCGAGACCGTCCAGGTCGAGGCCGGGGCCGGCGAAGGAAAGCCCTCGGTCCTCCAGCAGCGTGGCGAACTCGTCGGCTAGTGCGCGGTGGCCGAGCTCGGAGGGGTGGAGCCGGTCGATGGACCAGAACTCGCGGTCGTAGACGCCAGGGTGCTCGGTCAGGTCGACCTGGACGCCGTCGAAGCGTTCGTGGATCTCGGCGTAGATCTCGTTCAGGACCTCGATGCGCTGCCGCATCGGCCTGGCCAGGAACCGGGGCAGGTGCAGGACTCGGCTGTGGTCGTGGAAGCGCACGGTGAGGAGCAGTACGCCCTGGGCGGCCAGGCGTTCTGCGACGTGGAGGAGGTCAGCACGGACGTGGTCTGCGTTCCACGTCGACCGCATCGTGTCGTTGAGCCCGACGATGAGGGACGCCACGTGAGGCCTGTGGTCGAGGGCATCGGCCAGCTGCTCGGAACGGACGTCGGCCGCGGTGGCACCGGGCCGGGCGAGGTTGCACAGCGACACGTCGTGGGCTTGCACCATGGCTTGGACCAGGATCCGGGCCCAGCCACGGCAGCCGTCATTCAGCGGGTCGCCGATGCCGTGCGTGACCGAGTCGCCCAAGGCGGCGAACCGCAGGTAGCTGCGTCGTACGCCGGCCGCGTCGGTGCGCGTTGGGGCGGCGAGCGACGCCCGGGGACGGAATGACTCGGTCATGTCGGTCTCACTGCTCCTGCTGCTCGCCCTCGTCGCCGTGCTTGTCGGCGACCCACGAACCGTCGGAGGCGTAGTGCACGCCGCCACCCCAGTTGTCGGAGCCCCAGTCGATCATCTTCGTCACTTCCTTCGTTGAACCTGTGTCTCCAGCGTCGTCCACGAAGAGTTGCGACACATGCGCCGAGATACGTAAACCACTACCTAGGTCCAACCCTGGGCCTGAGAGAGTGATGAGGATCTCGACGAGGTAGGCGACGTTGCCTCCCCTGGAGCTGCCGAATGGCAGAAGGGCACATCCCAGCGCAGCGATTGCGTCGGTTGTGCGGCTCTTGGAACTGATGAGCAGAGGACGGGAATCGAGCAAGAATGGAGACGATCGACCAGCGCTTCATGGGAGCGCTTCGCGAACGTTCTGCGAACGAGATGGCAGCCGCAGGCCCTGGTGACCTGGACGTCGAGCGCGCCTCGCAGCTGCGGTCATTGTTCGATGCCCAGCTCGAGAGCCGGCATCTCGATTTCGCAGCGCGCTGGCTCCAGTCCCAGGACAAGGGCTACTACACGATCGCGTCCGCGGGGCACGAGTCCAATGCGGCAGTCGGGCTGTTGTCGCGCCGCACTGACCCTGCGTTGTTGCACTACCGCTCCGGAGGCTTCTATGCCGCCCGAGCTGCTCTGGGCGGGCAGGAGAATCCGGCTCGTGACATCCTGCTCAGCCTCACTTCGGCCAAGGCCGACCCCATGTCGGGTGGCCGCCACAAGGTCTACGGTCACCCCGGCCTTTCCATCATTCCGCAAACCTCGACCATCGGATCGCACCTGCCCAGAGCGGTCGGCCTGGCTTTCGCGCTTGATCTGTCCCGCAGGGTGGACCACCACTCCTCGTTTCCCGACGATGCGGTGGTCATCTGCAGCTTCGGCGATGCGTCCGCGAACCACTCCACGGTGGCTGGTGCCCTGAACGCGGCTGCGTACCTGGTGCACCGCAACATCAGTTGCCCCGTCCTCTTCGTGTGCGAGGACAACGGCATCGGGATCAGTACGCCGACACCCGATGGCTGGACGGCTGCAGCACTGCAAATGGTTCCTGGGCTGCGATACAGGTATGCAGACGGAGCCGACCCACTCTCTCTGCTCGCTGTGGTCGCAGAGTCGCTGGCCGACGTTCGAGAGAGCCGCGCGGCGGGAATCCTGCACCTACGGACTGTGAGGTTCATGGGGCATGCAGGTTCGGACGCAGAAATCGCGTATCGGTCTCAGGCGGAAATCCTGGCCGACTACACCAAGGACCCGCTGCTCGCGTCCGCGTATGCACTGGTCGATGCCGGAATCATGTCGCCCTCCGAAGTCCTGCATGAATACGACCAGGTTCGTCAGAGGGTGATGGACGAGGCCACGAGGGTCCTTGCCGAGGACCCACTGGACAGCAGAGAAAGCGTCATGGCGCCTCTTGTCCTGCACGGGGACCCTCCCGTGGACCAGCGGACCCGCCAACTCGATGTACGCCGCCGCGTCTGGGGCGGCCGCTTGCCGGAGGACGGGCCACCGCTGACTCTTGCGCAGACCATCAACGCCACTCTCACAGACTTGATGGCCGAACATCGGAACGCCCTCGTCTTCGGCGAGGACGTCGCAGTCAAGGGCGGCGTCTACGGGGTGAGCCGTGGGCTGCGCAAGCGCTTCGGCGGCTTTCGAGTCTTCGACACGTTGTTGGACGAACAGACGATTCTGGGACTTGCGCTCGGCGCTGCCTTGGCTGGGTTCGTGCCGATACCCGAAATCCAGTATCTGGCCTACCTCCACAACGCCGAGGATCAGCTTCGCGGCGAGGCCGCCACCCTGGCCTTCTTTTCGAACGGACAATATCGGAACGGCCTCGTCGTCAGGATCGCTGGACTGGCCTACCAGCGCGGCTTCGGCGGACACTTTCACAACGACAACTCGGTGGCGGTTCTCCGCGACATACCCGGCCTCGTGCTGGCGGTACCGAGTCACCCCAGCGAGGTCCCCGGCCTCCTCCGCACCTGCTTCTCCCTGGCGCAACGGGACGGGCGCGTCTGCGTATTTCTCGAGCCCATCGCCAGGTACCACACTCGCGATCTGACCGAGGCAGGTGACGCGCTCTGGACCGAGCAGTACGCGACGCCAGGATCGTCCACGTCTCACACACCCCTTGGTGCGGTGGCTTTGCACGGTGACGGGCGCGACGTACTCCTCGTCACGTTCGGCAATGGCGTCTATCTGTGCAGGCGCGCGATGGCAGTGCTTGGCGAGCAGGGGGTACGGGCAACCGTGCTGGACCTGCGGTGGTTGGCCCCGCTACCGACAGAGGCCCTGAACGATGCCGCCTCGGGATTCGACACCGTGGTCGTCGTCGACGAGACCAGGCAAAGCGGGGGTGTCTCGGAGGGAGTCTTCGCGGCCTTGGTCGATGGCGGGTTCTCGGGCCGCCTCAGTCGAGTCACGAGCGCTGACTCCTTCATCCCACTCGGACCAGCAGCGGAAACGGTCCTCCTCAGCGAGGACGACATCGTCCACGCCGTCTTGGCTCAACTCGGAAGCCAGGCCGAATCCGGTAGCGACGGCTCATGAGCCGAATTCGTGAGCGGGCTCTCAACCAGTCGCCGCCCATGACCCATCAGGTCGTCACGGTTTGTGGAGGACGTCGCGGGCCGCGTCGCAGAATTCGGCGTGCGTGGTGGCGTCGACCTTGCCGTCCTCGACAACCAGCTTGCAGGCAATGCCATTCCCGGCGGAGCCCACGAGATACCGGTCCATCCTGGTGTAGCCGCCGACCTCGGGCCAGATGGCCGCGAAGGTCCATCCGTCCAACGTGACCTGTTCGAGGGCCGGCGGGGCCGCACCGCTGGACCTGGCGGTGTTCTCCTCGATAAACAGCAGCTGCTCGAAGGAAGCCGGCGCAGGCCCCTCGCCGATCGAAACACGGGCGTCACTGGACTCGAAGGCGCATTGCGGCGGCAGGGTGGATGCAGGGTCGAACCCGGCTGGAGCCGTGAACCGCTCGCAAGGCACAGGATTGGTCGCCGGCCTCCAGCTGGCCGGCAGCTCCGGCGACTCGGATTCCTTGGGGCTCGCCGACTCGGACTCCGTTGGGCTCGCCGCCTCGGACTCCGTTGGGCTCGGCGACGAGGAGTTGTCGGCATCCTTGGCGTCCGAGGAGCCGCTGGGCTCGCTGCCGCACGAGGTGAGGACGAGGGCGGCAATGGAAGCGAGGACACAGCCGACGTGCTTGCTGTTCATGGGAGCCTGCTCGTCGTTGACACGATCGGAGGCGTGTCCCCCTCACTGAGGCTACAGGAGTACGCCGACCGCTCCGGCCAGTTGCAGGTTGTTTTACCTCGTCCGCGTCGAACCTGGTGGCTCGGGACACCAATGGCACCACCGACGCGTTCGTCCGGGACAAATTCGGCTAGCCCCGCTCAGGAGGGTGCTACGCGTTGTCGTCGGTAGCTGAGTGGGCTGACGCCGTAATGGCGTTTTGAAGGCGGTGCATCTTCGGGTCCCACTCGTAGTCGAAGGTGCAGGTCGGCTGGTCGATGACTCCGTCCAGGCTGACGAACTCGTGAACGTGGATCTCTCCCATGGTTTCCTCCTCCAGGTTGGATTGCCTAGCTGTCACGTGTCCAACGAAGGTGAACGGGCTGGTACGACAACCAACCTCCGCGAGCCACGGCTTCGATGCCGCGTGGCACGCGGTGGCGTTCGTCTCGACGCACGGTAGGACGCCTGGTCGACGCCCCGCTACCTGGGAGGTAATCGACTCGCGCGGCTTGACCCGATCGAGAATCAGGTCGACTACCTGTCGGGTCATGGCCTTTCGCCGGGAGGCGTCGCTACTCTCGGCGCCATGACCGCGACCGCCTCGGGCGACCCCGCTTCGACCTTCGGCGATCTGCTGCGCGACTGGCGATCGCGCCGACGGCTGAGCCAGCTTGAGCTCGCGTCGGACGTGGACGTGTCGCCGCGGCACCTTTCGTTCGTCGAGACCAGCCGGGCGACCCCGAGCCGGGCGTTGGTGCTCCGACTCGCCGAGCATCTCGACGTACCACTCCGTGACCGGAACCAGTTGCTGCTCTCGGCGGGCTTCGCCCCCGTCTACCCGGAGAGCTCACTGCACTCGCCGCAGATGCTGGCGGTGCGCGAGGCACTGCGTGACGTGCTGGCTGGGCATGACCCGTACCCCATGGTCGTCGTCGACCGCTGGTGGAACCTGGTCGAGGCCAACGCGGGGCTGCGGCGGCTGATGGCCGGCGCGGCAGAGCATCTGCTCCGGCCACCCGTCAACGTTCTGCGAGTCAGCTTGCATCCCGAAGGCGTCGCCCCGTTGATCGTCAACCTCGGCGAGTGGCGTGCACACGTGCTCGGTCGGCTGCGGCGTCAGGTCCGGCTCACCGCCGATCCGGAGCTGGCTGACCTGCTCGCCGAGCTCGAGGCCTACCCGTGCGACCAGCCCGAGCACGAGAACCCGGTCACCGGAGAGGTGATGGTCAAGCTGCGTCTCCGCCTGCCTGACGGGCGGCAGATGGCACTGCTGAGCACGGTCGCCACGTTCGGCACGCCGCTCGACGTGACCGTCGCCGAGCTCGTCATCGAGTCGTTCTTCCCCGCAGACGTCGCCACCGGCCAGATCCTTCGCGACCTGGCCGGCTGAGGCGCGGACTCCCGCCGCCCAGCCGGCTGCGCTGGTGGCGGAGTGATTCCGTGCTGCTCAGCCCCTGAGGTGGCGGGCGATGGCGCTCAGGTCGGCGTCGCCCAGGCCGGCGTCGATCGCTTCACCCACCACGCGGCGGTTGGTCTCGAGCTGGGGGATCGGGGCGCCGACGCCGCCCGCGAGGGCCGCGGCGAGGTCGAGGTCCTTGGCGACCAGGTCGAGCGCGAAGGCGACCGGCGCTGACTCGGGGTGCACGTACGCCGCCCGCTTGTAGCCGACGAACGGCGCGGCGACCGCACTGTTCGCGAACACCTCGTACGCCAGGTCACGCTCGACCCCGGCCTTCTCGGCGAGCACCAGCGCCTCGGCGAGGGTCTGGTTGAGCCCGAAGACCATCGCGTTCACGGCCAGCTTCATGGTCGAGCCGGAGCCGAGCGGGCCGAGCAGGATGATCCGCTGCGCGAACGACTCGAGCGCGGGTCGGGCCCGCTCGACGGCGTCGGCGTCTCCGCCGGCCATGACCAGGATGGTCCCGCCCTCGACGCTGGAGACGCTGCCGGACACCGGGGTGTCGACCAGGTCCGCGCCGCTGGCCCGGACGTCGTCCTCCAGCCCGCGGATCGTCTCGGGGGCGACCGTGCTGGTGTCCGCGACCACCGTCCCCGGTCCCAGACCGGCGACCAGCCCGTCGTCGCCGTCGGTACGTCGCCCGGACGGCCGCGTCGTCCGCGAGCGACACGATCACCACGTCCGCCGCGGCCGCGGCCTCGCGCGCCGTACCTGCGACCGTGACGTCACCGAGCCGGGCCGCCACCGACTCCGCGGTCGCGTGGGTCCGGTTCCATACGGTGAGCGGGTGACCGGCGGCAGCGACCCGGCCGGCCATCGCGGCCCCCATCCGGCCGGTGCCGACAACCGAGACCCGGAGCCGCTCGGGCGAGGTCACGTGACCAGCCACCCGCCGTCGACGTACAGGTTGGTGGCGTTGACCCCGCGGTTCTCCAGCAGGAAGTTCACGCCGTCCACGATGTCCTCCATGCCGGCCAGCCGGCCGGTCGGCGTCCGCGAGACGTAGCCGTCGAGCACGCCCTCGGGCTTGCTGGACCAGAACGGACTGTTGCCGACGATCCCCGGATGCAGCGCGTTCACCCGGATCGGCGCCATCTCCAGCGCCAGTGCGTTGACCAGGCCGACGATGCCGCCGTTGACGGTCGAGACCGTGATCGAGCCGGGGTACGGCCGGTCCTTCGCACGGCCCCCGAACAGCACCACCGACGAGTCCGGGTTCATCCGGGGCAACAGCGCATGGATCACCTCGGTGTAGCCCACCAGCTTGAGCACCGCCAGCCGGGTCGCCCGGTCCACGTCGTAGTCCGCGATGGTGTTCTGGTCGCGCTCGATGGCGGCCACGACCAGCCGGTCCACCTCGCCGACGGAGGCCAGGGCACCGGCCAGCGCATGTGTCTCGTTGAGGTCCACTCGCGAGGCCGGAGACCGAGTCGCCGACCGATGCCGCGATCTCGGCGGCACGGTCGGGGTCGCGGCCGGTCAGCACGACGTCGTCGCCGCGTGCCGCCCGGTCGCGGGCCACCTCGAGTCCGATCCCGGAGGTCCCTCCGATCACCACGGTTCTCATCAGCCGTCTCCTCCGTCGAGTCGTTGCCGAAGATAGTCCCAGTCGCGAGCGAAACGGTACGAGTGCCGCGCGGGCGGCTGCGGAGCCTGGGTCTCCAGCCACCGCACCGGCCCGTCCCCGACGTTGCGGAAGCCGTGGACGCACCCCACGCCCGCCCATCCCACGTCGCCGGGTTCCAGGACGTACGACGCGTCGTCGAAGGTCGCCTCCACGGCTCCTTCGAGGATCAGGTACGTCTCCTCGAAGGGGTGGTCGTGCGCACCCGCCAGCCCGTTCGGCTCGTACTGCACCATGAACATCGTCGACAGGACCGCGCCCAGGTCGGAGTCGACCATCATCTTCACGCTGATCCCGCTGTAGACCAGCAGGGCCGAGCGCATGCTGGCCGAAACCGCGAGCCGGTCCTGGGTCTGCAGCGTCGGATCCATGTTCGCGGCCTCGATGTGGCCGTACCGCCGCGTCCGCGGATCGCGTACGTCGGCCGGGACCGGCTCGGTCTCCGACAAGCTCCGGCACCAGCTGGGTGTCGAGGTCGTGCGCCGGCCGCGGCAACGGCGCGGACAGCCGGGCGAACCGGGCCTCGTCGCTGCCGTCGTTGCGCAGCGAGTGCGGAACGCCGACCGGGATCAGGCCGTAGTCGCCCGGGCCCAGCCGCGCCGCCTCGCCCGGCGTCTGCACCACGACCTGGCCGTCGAGGACGTACAGGCTCTCCTCGTACGAATGCACGTGCGCCGGCACTGACCCACCTGGTGCGAGCCGGCTCAGGCCGAAGCCCGTGTGCACCGACGACGGTGCTCGCGTCGAGCACCGACCACCCCTCGAGCCCGGGCGAACCGGCCAACGGACCGGCCGGCGGCGCCCAGGCGAGTGCGGTGCCGCGTGCGACGAGGTGATCGCTCACGCCGGCGCCAGCGCCTGCTTCTCGGACGCCGCCTTGGCCGCCGCAGCCACGAGGTGGTCGCGGGAGTCCTCGACCAACGACATCGCCCGCGGCACGTCACCTGCGAGGTTGAAGTCGCGCTTGACGAAGGTGCCCGCGACGAGCACGTGCTCGACGTTGGACACGTCCGCCGACAGGGTGACGGCGGCGGCCGGGTCGTGGACCGGGCCCACGTTGATCGCGGTCGCGTCGATGACCACGATGTCGGCCTGCTTGCCCGGGGTGAGCGAGCCGGTCCGGTCCTCGACCCCGGCGACGTGCGCGCCGTCCAGGGTCGCCATCTTGAGCATGTCGGCCGCGGTCAGCATGTCCTCGGGGATCGGGAGGTCGAGGTCCCAGCAGCTCGCGTTGACCCTGGCCCGCTCGGCCCCGAAGGCCGCGCGGATCTGGGTGAACATGTCGCCGGGCACCGTGGTGACGACGTCGATCGACAGGCTCGGCCGGAGCCCGAACTTTCGGGCCTTGTTGACCGGCGGCCAGCCGTGGCCCATCTGGGTCTCCACCTGCGGCGCGATCGAGATGGTGCCGCCGGTGTCGGCGACTCGCTGCCACTCGTGGTCGCTGAAGTAGCAGCAGTGGATGTACGTCGTGTCCGGGCCGAGCAGGCCGAGCCGGTCCAGCTGCTCCACCATGCCGAAGCGACCGGCCATCCGGCCCATCCCCACGTGCACGGTGACCGGGATGCCGAGCTCGCGAGCCAGCTCCCACTCCGCCTTCACCACCTGGTCCTGGGTGAACCCGGGGCCACGGGTCGCGATCGCCATCGTGATCAGCCCGTCGTCGCCGGGGACGTGCGTCGACCGGACGCGGCGTACGTCGTCACTGGGAATCGCCTCGGCGCTGAAGAACCAGTACTTCTCCAGCGATGTGTTGGCGCTCCCGTAGGCGTACTGCGCGCGGATCCCGGTCTCCTTCAGCCCCTGGATCGCGGCGTCGGCGTGGTCGGGCGTGTTGTTGATGTGGGACCAGTCGACCAGCGTCGTGATGCCCGCGTTGAGGCACTCCAGCGAGCCGGCCAGGTTGCTCGCGTAGACGTCCTCGGCCCGGTACAGCGGCGCGAACGTGTCGAGCACCTCGACGAAGTAGTCGTCCAGCGTGGCGTTGGGCGCGCAGTTGCGGATCGCCGCCTCCCACGTGTGCCGGTGGGTGTCGACAAAGCCCGGGATGACGATCTTGCCGCTGCAGTCGACGACGTCGGCGTCGGCGTCCGTGCCGAGGTCAATGGACTCCTCGACGGCCACGATCTTGTCGTCCTCGATCAGGACGTCGCCGGTGGTCCGGTCCCCGATGTCCGGGTCCACCGACAGGACGGTGCCACCTTTGAGGAGGATCTTGCCCATGGTGCTGACCCCTTTCTGACCCGGCCGGAGGTTCCGGCCGCATGGTTAGTACGACGCGAGACGGCGGACCGCCTCGACCAGCTTGTCGACGGTGGGAATGACCTGCTGTTCGAGGGCGTCTGCGAACGGCAGCGGCACGTTCTCGCCCGCCAGGCGGCGTACCGGAGCGTCGAGCATCTCGAAGCCCTCGTCCGCGACGATCGACGCGACGGTGGCGCCCCACCCGCCCTGGTAGGGGTTCTCCTCGACCACGATCAGCCGGCTGGTCTTCTCCAGCGACCGGAACACGGCTGCCATGTCCAGCGGAATCAGGCAGCGCAGGTCGATCACCTCGAGGGAGATGCCGTCGGCGGCCAGCTCGGCGGCCGCCGCCAGCGCGAGCGGGACCGTGGCGGCGAGCGCGACGACGGTGACGTCGTCGCCCTCGCGGGCGACCCGGGCCTCGCCGAGAGGTACGACGTGTCCCGGCGGCGCGGCCTCGCCCTTCGACGCGAAGAGCCCCTTGTGCTCGAAGAACACGACCGGGTCGTCGCTGCGGATCGCCGACGCCATCAACCCGACCACGTCCGCGGGAGTGGACGGTGCCGCGATCTTCAGTCCAGGCACGGTCAACGCCCAGTTCTCCACGGACTGCGAGTGCTGGGCGCCGAAGCCGAGCCCGCCGCCGTTGGCGGTCCGCACCACGAGCGGCACCGTGACCTGGCCGCCGGTCATGTAGCGGGCCTTGGGGATCTCGTTGGCGAGGTAGTCCCAGCAGCAGGCGAAGAAGTCGCTGAACATGATCTCGGCGACCGGCCGCATCCCGGTCATGGCCGCCCCCATGGCTGCCCCCATGATCGCCTGCTCCGAGATCGGGGTGTCCCAGACCCGCTCGGCGCCGAACTCCTCGAACAGCCCGACCGTCGTCTTGAACACGCCTCCGGCCTTGCCGATGTCCTCGCCGAGGCAGACCACCGTCGAGTCGCGGCGGAGCTCGCGCGCGATTCCGTCTGCGACCGCGTCGCGGTACGTCGTCAGGTCCGCCATGATGACCCTCCGTCCGCCCAGACGTCGGTGAATGCCTCGGCCGGGTCCGCGGGCGGGGCGTCCTGGGCGGCCCGTGAGGCCGCCGCCACCACCTCGGCGGCGCGGGAGTCTGCCGCGTCGACCTCTGCCTCCGTGGCCCCGAACTCCAGCAGCCGGGCGCGCGCCACGAGCAACGGGTCGCGCGCCATCCACTCCGCGACCTCCTCGGACGGGCGGTATGTCGCCGGGTCGGTGCGGCTGTGCCCGAAGTGCCGGTAGGTCAGCGCCTCGACCACGGTCGGCCCTCCGCCGGACCGCGCCCGGTCGACCGCCTCGGCCATCGTGTCGTGGACCGCGACCACGTCGTTGCCGTCCACCAGCACGCCGGGCATGCCGTTGGCGGCGGCGCGGTCCGCGGCCGGGTTGGGGACGGAGGTGACCGACGCGATCGGCGTGTACTCCATGTAGAGGTTGTTCTCGCACACGAACAGCACCGGCAGCTTCCAGACCGCGGCCAGGTTCAGCGCCTCGTGGAAGGCGCCGATGTTGGTCGCTCCGTCGCCGAAGAACGCGACCGCGACCTGCGTCGTACCCCGCAGCTTCGCGGACCAGGCCGCGCCGTTGGCCATCGGCAGGTGGGCGCCGACGATGGCGTAGGAACCGAGCATCCCGTGGTCGGCCTGGGTGAGGTGCATGGAGCCGCCCTTGGCCTTGCAGACCCCGGTGGACCTCTGCATCAGCTCGGCCAGACAGCCCTCCGGTGAGGCACCGCGGGCGATCGCGTGATGGTGGCCGCGATAGGTGGCGAAGACGTAGTCGTCCGGTCGCAGCGCTGCGCTCGCGCCCACCGCGACCGCCTCGTGGCCGGCGGCCAGGTGGGTCGTGCCCTTGACCAGGCCGCGCATGAAGAGGTCGTGCGCGGCCTGCTCGGTGCCACGGATGACCGCCATCTGCTCGTACCAGCCGAGCAGCGTCGACGTGGCCACCCGCTCGATCGTCTCGCCCGTCACTCGCCCCTGCCCTTCGCGGTGTTCAGGTGCGACTGGGAGTCGCGGACCGTGGGCAGCGACCCCTCGACGGTCCAGTAGCGCTGGCCCGCGACCAGGAGGTCCTCGGCGGGGAACTTGGTGATCACCTCGCACCCGTCGGCGGTGACGACCACCTCCTCCTCGATCCGGGCCGCCGACCAGCCGTCGCCGGCGGGCCAGTAGGTCTCCAGCGCGAAGACCATGCCCTCCTCGAGTACCTCGGGGTGGTCCAGCGAGACCAGCCGGCTGAAGATCGGCTTCTCCCAGATGGAGAGGCCCACGCCGTGGCCGTACTGCAGCGCGAAGGCGGCCTCCTCGTCCGGGAACCCGAACTCCTGCGCGGTCGGCCAGAGCTCGACGACGTCGGCGGTCGTCGTACCGGGCTTCACGATGGCGATCGCGGCGTCCATGTACTCGCGGCAGCGGGTGTACGCGTCGCGCATCGCCGGTGATGCGGACCCGACCGCGAAGCAGCGGTAGTAGCAGGTCCGGTAGCCGAGATGGCTGTGCAGGATGTCGAAGAACGCCGGGTCCCCGGGGCGGACGATGCGGTCGCTGTAGACGTGGGGGTGTGGCGAGCAGCGCTCCCCGGAGATCGCGTTCACGCCCTCGACGTACTCGCTGCCGAGGTCGTAGAGCACCTTGCTGACCAGTCCGACACACTCGTTCTCGCGGACCCCGGGCCGCAGGAACGAGTAGAGCTCCTCGTACGCCGCGTCCACCATCGAGCACGCCTGGGTGAGCAGGCTGATCTCGTCGGGGGTCTTGATCCGCCGGGCTTCGAGGAAGACCTGCTGCCCGTCGACGACGTCGATCCCTTCGGCCCTGAGTGCGGCCAGGATCGGCATCTCGGCGAGGTCGACCCCGAGGGGTTCGTTCTCGAGCCCGTGCTCGCGCAGGACGGTCGCGACCTTGCGGGCGACCTCCTCGGCGATGCCTGCGTCGGGATGGAACGCGCCCCGGAGCGTGGAGATGCCGGCCCGGGCCCGCTCGGTGCCGTCGAGCCACGGGTTGAACAGCTGGTGGTGCTTGGCCGCGGAGCCGAAGTCCCAGAGCACCGGGTTGCCGCCGCGGGGGAGGACGGCGAACCGGATCAGCTTGTCCATCGCCCAGGTCCCGATGTGGGTGGCGGTCAGGTAGCGGATGTTCGAGAAGTCGAACGAGAGCAGGGCCCCCAGGTCGGACGCGTCCAGCGCGGACCGGATCCGGGCCAGTCGCTCGGTACGCAGGCGGTCGAGGTCGACGCGCTGCTCCCAGTCCACGGCGTTGGGTCCGTAGGTGCGGATCGCCATCGCATCACCGGCTTTCTCGTGGTGCTTCCCGAGTCAATGCCTGCTGCACATGGATGTCAACCCTGACTTCACAACCGGTCTGGACCCTTCTCTCTGAGCCTGGCTCGGGAGACACTGCTGTACAGTCCCATCGCACATCGAGAGCGAGGTCCCCATGGCCACCACCGTCGCCGGGACGACGCCGGTGCAGCTCGGCCAGTCGATCCGGGCCGCCCGCGAGCAGCGCGGGCTGTCGTTGCGCGAGCTGGCCCGGAGGGTCAGCGTCTCGCCTAGCTTCGTCAGCCAGATCGAGCTCGGCAAGGCCAGCCCGTCGGTCGGGACGCTCTACTCCCTGCTGTCCGTGCTCGGCACCAGCCTCGACGACCTGATCGGCGAGCAGCTGGGCGAATCCGGCCCGGACCTGGTCGACACGTCCCTGGCCGACGCCGGCTCGCCGAGCAACGTGGCCGCGCGTCGACGTACCCGTCCAGTCGGCCGCGGGCCGCAAGCGGGTTGAGATGTCGGGCGTGGTCTGGGAACGCCTGACCCACGACCACGACCCGTACGTCGACTTCCTGCACGTCGAGTACGCCCCCGGGTCGTCGTCCTGCGCCCCCGACCAGCTGATGCGGCACGGCGGACGGGAGTACGGCCACCTGCTCCACGGCCGGCTCGACGTCCAGGTCGGGTTCGAGACCCACTCGCTCGGCCCCGGTGACTCCATCCACTTCGACTCGATGACCCCCCACCGCCTCAGCAACCCCTACGACCAGCCGTGCACCGCTGTCTGGTTCGTCCTCGCGCGTGGTGAGTCGTCGTAACTTACGACGACTCGGTAGGGGTTCGAGCGTGGTGAGTCGTCGTAACTTACGACGACTCGCGGAAGATGCGACGACTCGGCGGGTGATTGGGCGTGGTGAGTCGTCGTAAGTTACGACGACTCGCGGAAGATGCGACGACTCACCGGACCACCGGGACCAGCCCGACTCCACTGGGCCAGCCTAATTAGGCCATTGCGGTTCTCCGACGACCTCGCTCAGACTCAGATCAACGTCTAGCCGAGGCTCGGGGGATCGAGGGGGAGTCAATGGCGCAGCCGATCAGCATCGACGCCACGACCACGATGCGCCCCTGCACACCATGCAGCCTCGGTATTCACTCGTGCTGCCACTCTCGCGTGCGCACCTGCTACTGCACGGCCGATTCGCATCCCCGACGCAATGCCGGTGGGCCCAGCGCTCGAACGGGAGACCGGTCGTCAGACCGGACGCGCAACCTGAACCCTTCCGCCTGAGTCCAGCGGGATGAGCTCGGTGGCTCAGTCGCCCCAGCCGAGCGGGAACACCTCGAACGGCGCGGCCATCGCCACCGCCATCCGCTGGCCGTTCGCGCGCGACATCCCCTCGAGGAACTCACGGGCGTCGAAGTTCTCCCAGCCGAGTCCGTCGATGTAGGCGCGGTGGGCCTCCAACGACGCGACGCCGGCGTCGAACGTGTCGGTGGTGTCCACCCCGTGGCTCGACAGCGGAGAACCGAAGGCCCACACCTCCTTCACGCCGCCCCATGGGTCGAGGCCGTCGGAGAGCTGCTCCGGGAACACCCAGCGGTTGCCGGCGTCGCGGACGGCGTCGAGCACGGCTCGACCCACGGCGATGTGGTCGGCCTGGTTGAGGTTCTGACCGCCCCAGGTGTCGCGGAAGTTGCCGGTGATCACGATCTCTGGCCGATGGCGTCGCACCGACTGCGCCAGGACGCGCCGCAGCGGGACGCCGTACTCCAGGATCCCGTCGGGCAGGCCGAGGAACTCGACCTCGGACACCCCGACGAGCCGGGCCGACTCGACCTGCTCGGCTTCACGGACAGCGCGACACTCGTCGGGGTGCATGCCGTCGATGCCGGCCTCGCCGCTGGTGACCATGCAGTAGACCAGGTCCTTGCCCTGGCCGGTCCAGCGAGCGACCGCGGCCGCGGCTCCGAACTCCATGTCGTCGGGGTGCGCGACGATGGCCAGCGCGCGCTGCCAGTCCTCGCGAAGGGGTTCGAGTTCCTTGTCTGCCATAGGCCGAGCATGCCAGCGAAGCCGCGTTGCCGGGAGGGGCGGGGCCCCCGGCCGCCGATCTGCCGACCCTGGCCCTCACTCAGTTGCGGTGGAGCCGCTCGTCCACCAGTTCCTGTGCGATGTCCCGAAGCTTGGTCTCCCGGCTGGAGGACGTGCGGGTGAGGTAGGCGAACGCGGCCTCGCGGTCGATGTCGTGGCGCTCCATCAGGATGCCGAGCGCCATCCCTATGACGGTGCGGCTGGCGAGCGCGGCATTGAGATTCTCCTCGCTGCGGACTCGGCCAAGGGCGAGGGCGGCCTGCGTCGCGAAGAGCTCGGCCAGGTGCTCTGTCTCGGGGTTGATGGTGTCGCTCGTGACCGAGTACATGTTCAGGCCGCCGCGGGTGGTCTTGTCGAGATACAGCCGCACTCCCAGCTGCGAGCGAAGGCCGAGGCGAACTGCTGCCGGGATGAACTGCGGCCAGCGCTGCTCATGCCGCGCGTGCTGGACCACGACGACGGGATCGCCCTCGATGGCATGCAGGCAAGGACCCTCGCCGAGCTCGTACTGAAGCTGGTCGAGCGCGAGCACCATGGAGTCAGTCGAGGCCCGGGTTTCGACCGACCCGTTGCGGTGGGCGATCGAAACGCCGACGTGGTCGATCTCGGGCAGGTAGTCCCTGGCAGCGTGGACGATGACGTCGAGCCGCTCGTCGACCCCCAGGGGGGAGTTGATCCGTCTCGCGTACTCGGAAAGAGACGTATCGACGTTCAGTTGGTCGTCCATGAGTCTCCGGCATGTCGTGGAGCACGACAGTCGAAACGTTCACGGAGACACGCGTCGCCTGCGGTTTTCTTGGTGGGTTGTTTGGTGCTGCCAATCTACGCCATCGGCACAACGCCCGATGAATCGAACGAGCCTGTCGGCAGCTCCGTGATGCTCGGATGGCAGTCCCCGACGCCACTGGCTTGACCTCGGGGACCTGGACAGTCGGATGCCGCGGCAAGCGATTGTCGTGTGCCGTCCGTACCCAGCGGAGGACTTCCATGCGGTCGGTCGAGCAACTCTGCTGGGATTTTGCGTTTCACCCCTTCGGGTATTGGGCCGAGCCCACCGGATTGCTACTTTCGGACCCGAATCGGACCAAGCTGTTTCGCGGTTCAGTCCGATTGCTTCTCAACCTTGCTGAAACCATCGGCGGGCATGGCGTGATCTCAGTTGGGGAATCCGCATGCAGGTCGATACTGGGTCCACTCGGTCATCTGCGCAGGCGCTGTCGCGCGAGCGCAGGTCGCGCTTGACCGCGCAGCTGTTCGCAGAGGCTCACGAGGCTACCGACGAGAAGGCCCGCGCTGCGGCCTTGCGTCGCGTCACCGAGGTCAACATGTGCGTCGCCGAGGCCATCGCCTCGCGCTATCGCGGCAGGGGGATCGCACGCGAGGACCTCGAGCAGGTCGCCTACCTGGCCCTCGTCAAGGCCGTGCGCGGGTTCGACGTGCTGCGCGGCGGCGACTTCCTGTCGTACGCCGCGCCCACGATCACCGGGGAACTCAAGAGGCACTTCCGGGACCACGGCTGGACGATCAGGCCACCGCGGCGGGTCCAGGAACTGCAGTTGCAGGTCATTCATGAGCGAGTCCGCATCCGCGAGGCCTCGGGGAAGTCGCCAACCGTCGCCGAGCTGGCGGCGCTGCTCGGTGAGTCTCCCGAGGTCGTGCACGAGGCACTGCTCGTTGACGGCTGCTTCACACCGACCTCGCTTGACGCTCCGGTGCGTGGCGACGGGTTCGCCGTACTCGGCGACACCCTGGTCGACGACAACGACCACGCGCAGGAGGCCGCTGAGGCTCGGGTGATCCTGCAGCCGGCCGTCCGCGGCCTGGGGCTGCGTGATCGCCGCATCTTGCGGATGCGCTTCATCGACGGGTGCACCCAGCAGGAGATCGCTGACGAGTTGGGCGTCACGCAGATGCAGGTCTCGCGCCTGCTGAGCCGGATTGTGCGCGACCTCCGCCACTCGCTCGTTGCGCCTGCAGCTCCGGATCCTGACGTCAGCGCGCCACCCTTGAAGTCGGCACACGGCTGACGCCGAGAGCGAGCAGGCTCCACGACCGCGAGCACCTCACGCTGTTTTCACGGCCGACCGATATCGTCACCCCTACCTGGGGCGACGTCAGCGGTACGGCGGCGGTCTCGCAGCGGGGCGGTAGCTCAGTCGGTTAGAGCAGAGGACTCATAATCCTTGGGTCGTGGGTTCGAGCCCCACCCGCCCCACCAAGCGTTTTGTGCCTTGCCCAGACGGCAAACCGCCCGCGGGGAGGAAAAATCGGCCGCGCGGACGGTCCTGTTTGTCGCCGCTGCCGTGTGAGGAACTGGATGTCCCCAAGCGCGGTAGCGACGACCGCCGAGGGTCCTTGTTATCGATCCCCGCCAGCGACCTCGGTACATCCACCTTGTGCGTGTTTCAGAGGTGTGGCCTACACCCTTTAGGGTGTGAATACTCCGCTTCTACACATTTTAATTGAAATGTACCGAACCGTGAGTTTGAGCCTCAGGATGCGCGTCTCAGGGGTACCTGTGTCAGGTTCTTGTTGACCTGGAACGTGCGGGTGCCCTGGCTGTCGGTGACGCTCGCCTGGACCGGGCTGTCTGCGTTGGTCCAGAGCCAGGCGGTTGCGGTCCTGTCTCGCTTGCCGGTGACCGCGGATTGGACGTCCCCGACGATCCGGACCCGGATCGGCGCGGGGGTGTAGACGGGGCCGGGGTCGAGCAGGGCACGAAGCAGGATGCCGACGGACGCGACTTCTGGTTTCGCCCGCCAAAGGGACGTGTCGGTGTGGGACGTGCAGGACCACAGGCCGAATCCGTCTCTTCCCCCCATGGGGGAGTCGTCCAGCGTTTCGTACCGCATGGTGGGGATCTTGAGGCCAGCCATCAGCAGCACCGCCTGGGCGGCGTAGGTGGCGGCCTCGGCTTCGGTGTTCTGGGGTTGTCCGGTGGTGCCGCCGGTGGTCCAGCCGGTTTCGGTGAGCTGGACGGGGTAGCCCTCTCCGAAGGCGGCGTAGACGTACGCGAGTCGGGTGAACAGCTTGGTGGTGACGTCGGCGGCGGCGGCGTAACTGTGCACCGCCTGGCCGTCCTGGTAGGGCATGATCCCGGCGTTGACCAGGTCGACGTAGTCGCGGCCGTTGCGGTTGCCCAGGACAATCGCGTGGGCGGCCGGGCCGAGGACCTTGACGTGGTTCAGGCGGGGGTCGGCGCGGACGGTCTGGAAGATGGTCTTCTGCACCGCGACGGTTTCGGCCGCGGTCATGGGTACGCCGCCCGAGCGGGAGTTGTTCCACTCGTTGGGTCCCTCGATGGCGCGACACACGTCAGCGGCATGTTCTCCGATGTAGCGAATCCGGGCGACCAGTTTTCCGTCGTCATGCCGTGCTCGGTGGGGAAGACGGTCATCACCCAGCCCATGTTGTTCGCGCTTAGCTGAGTGCAGGTGTCGTCGCCCCGGCTGTCGTGGGTGAACATGCCGCGGATGTAGCTGATCCGCATGCCGGCGATCCGGTCGATGACGGCGGCCCGGTTGGTGTATCCGCCGGAGAAGTCCGGGTGGTCGCAGATGCCCCAGTTCTGTTGCACGCGTTGGGACGACATCGGTGTGACCAGCGGCAGGGCCAACGCTGTGACCTGACTTGCCGCCGGCGATGCCAGCGAAGGACGGGCTGGCGAACAGGGCGGTTCCGGCGGTTCCGGCGATGGCGGCGCCGGCGCTGAGTGCGGACCGGCGCGTGTAAGCGAAGCGGCCCTTGGTGCTGGCGCTGTCGGTGGCCGTGTTGGCGGCGGCCTTGGTAGTTGCGGTGTTTGACGTGGGGGCGGTGGTGGGCACGGGGGTCAGCCTCATTGGGTGAGCGTGGTCGAGCGCGGGATTGCCGGCCGATCGGGCGGCAAGGGGCGAGCAGGCCCACCGAACGGTGGGCAGCGGGTCGCCAAGAGAGGGCTACTTGCCGGAGGGAGGCCCGACAAATGCGGAGGGCTCTTATAGCGCATCGCACACGCAGGGTCTAGACGTGTTGACCCTAGGTTGACCCCAGTGTTTGCCAAACAAAAGGTCTAAAGGCCCTAGGCCGGGCGGTATCGGGACATTTGCCGCCTGAAAACCGAGCGTGATGGTGGGCTAGCCCGGCCGCCAGCCCCACCGTGACCCAGGTGTGCTTGTGACCCACCGGCCCCACCGGCCCCACCGGCCCCAGAATACCGTCGACCACCGAGTCGAAATCGTCACCCCTGGGGCGTGGCACCACGGATCAGGATGGCTCGGCGCAGGGCGCTCGGCGGTCAGACAGCAGCTTCGTAGAGCGCCAGATGCTCGGCGTAGTGCTCCTCGAGCCTGGCCCGGGTGGACGGCGAGATGGTCACCTGCCGATCGGGAGAGACGTTGAGTTTCGGCAGTTCTGGCTTGGGAATGCCGATGCGCTCGGCCATCCACGTGACGGCACCGTCGATCCGGTCATAGCGAAACATCGTGGAAACCGCGATCTCGCCGTCCTTGGTCGAGACGAAGTTCTTCATGTTGCCGAGGTTGATCTCGCCGTCGATGACCCGGCCGGCGAACTCGTCGAAGCTCATGTCTCCGGTGTAGTTCGCCTGCGGGCGTCCGGACGCGAGCGATAGCGCCACCAGGAGGCCGCCCAGTCGACGGGCTCGCGGATGATGCAGACCAGCTCGTAGGAGCCCCGTGGATAGCCGTGGTTGGCCAGGATGGGCGCGAAGGAGTACATGAACGACTGGACGTTCGCAGTGCTTGAGCGAGGCCGGCCGCCGCGCCACGATCTCCGCGTGCGGGCCGAACGCGCCTTCGATCGCCGTCGAACCCGTCTTGGTCGTGGACAGGAAGACGAACCCGAACTCCGGCGCCGCAAACATGACGGGAGGTTATCGCAGCAGCGACCCGGAGCAGAGCCGCTCGGCCAGCCACAGGGCAAACCCGGTGAGCGCCGGGTCGGGCGATGAGGCAGGCTTGGCGCAGAACCCCCACCCGAAAGGCTAGGCGTGTCCACGCAAACCAACGTCCTCGAGGACCTCGAGTGGCGCGGACTGATCGCGCACTCGACCGATCGCGACGCGCTGCGCGATGCACTCGGCACGGGCAGCGTGCGTTTCTACGTCGGCTTCGACCCGACCGCACCCAGTTTGCACATGGGCAACCTGGTCCAGATCCTCACCGCCAAGCGACTCCAGGACGCAGGCCACACGCCGTACGCACTCGTCGGTGGCGCTACGGGCATGATCGGCGACCCGAAGGACTCGGGCGAGCGCAATCTGAACTCCCTCGACACCGTCAAGGACTGGGTGGAGCGCGTACGCCGCCAGATCGAGCCGTTCCTCTCCTTCGAAGGGGACAACGCGGCAACCATGGTCAACAACTACGACTGGACCGCTTCGCTGTCGACGATCGACTTCCTGCGGGACATCGGCAAGCACTTCCCGGTCAACCGGATGCTGGCGCGCGACGTTGTGAGGACGCGACTGGAAGCCGGCATCAGCTACACCGAGTTCAGCTACGTCCTGCTGCAGTCGATGGACTTCCTCAACCTGTTCCGTGACCACGGCGTCACGCTGCAGTTCGGCGGCAGCGACCAATGGGGCAACATCACGGGCGGCGCCGAGCTCATCCGCCGTGCCGACGGAGGCAAGGCGCACGCCTTCGCCACGCCACTGGTCGCCAGGCCCGACGGCACCAAGTACGGCAAGACCGAGGACGGGGCACTCTGGCTCGACCCGGAGCTGATGTCGCCGTACGCCTTCTACCAGTTCTGGCTCAATGCGGACGACGAGAGCGTCGGCACGCTCTTGCGCATCTTCACCTTCTTCTCCCACAAGGAGATCGAGGAACTCGACGCAATCACGGCCGAGAAGCCGTTCTTGCGTGCCGGGCAGAAGGCGCTGGCCGAGCACGTCACCACCCTGGTGCACGGGGCCGAGGAGACAGCGCGGATCAAGGCTGCGTCGGCGGCACTCTTCGGCGGTGGCGACCTGCACGACCTGAGCCCAGACACGCTGGGCGCGGCGCTCCGTGAGGCCGGAACGACGAAGGTGACCGGCGACCTGCCCAGCGTCGTCGACCTCCTCGTGGCAACCGGGCTCTCGGGGAGCAGGGGCCAGGCCCGCCGTACGGTGGGCGAAGGGGGCGCCTACCTGAACAACCAGCGCATCGAGGACCCCGACTACATCCCGACCGCGGACGACGTGCTCGGCGGAGGATGGCTGGTCCTGCGCCGCGGCAAGAAGAACATGGCCGGCGTCGAGGTCGGCTGAGCGGACGCAACGCAGACGGTCAATACGAGACGGTCAACACGAGAGAGGGCGGCGCGGGATGGATCGGTGGCTGGACACCCTCGAGGATCGCGCCCGGAAGTCTCTGTCGGTGCCCTTGTTCCGCTACCTGTCCCAGGGCGCGCGTGAGGGAGTCAGTGCCGCCGAGGCCGGCACCGCGTGGAGCACGCCCCGGCTGCTGCCCCACGTCCTGCGTGAGGTCACGGGCATCGACACCCGCACGACTCTCCTCGACACCGTGGTCGCGACCCCGATCGCGGTGGCCCCGACGACCTTGCAACGAGCCGTTCACCCAGACGGAGAGCTCGCGATGGCGCGGGCCACCGCCGCCGCCGGTTCGCTGCTGGTGGTGTCCAGCAACGCCGGGACTCCGTTCGCCGAAATCGGCGCCACCGGCGTGAACTGGTGGCTGCAGGTCTACCTGCCCGCCGACCGGACGCTTGCGGAACCGCTGCTGGCCCGAGCGGTCGAAGCTGGTGCCGCGGCGGTGGTGCTCACCGTCGACACCCCAGTCGTGGGCACCAAGTACGACGGCGCGGGACCGACGGTCTGGGACGTCACCGATCCCGGACTGCTTCGGGTGAACTTCGATGCGTCGTACGCCGAGGCTCCCGCGGCCGAGAAGGCCACCGACCTCGGCCCGCACGACCTCGGCTGGTTGGCCGAGACCACCGGACTCCCGGTCGTCGTCAAGGGGGTGCTGCGGCCCGACGATGCCCGCCGCTGTGTCCAGGCCGGGGCCGCCGCCGTCTGGGTCTCCAACCACGGGGGCCGACAGCTCGACCGCGTGCTGCCGACGGCGCAGGCGCTCTCGGCCGTCGTCGAGGCGGTGGGCGGAGCATGCGAGGTGTACGTCGACGGGGGAGTGCGCAGCGGACTCGACGTCCTGACCGCGCTCGCGCTCGGCGCGAGAGCGACGTTCCTGGGGAGGCTCCCCTTGTTCGCGCTGACCGGCGGGGAGACCGATGTGCTCCGGATGCACACGGACCTGGCCGAGGAGCTCGTCGAGTCCCTCCGGCTGGCGGGATGCCGTCGTCCGGAAGACGCGCGCGGAATCGTCGTCCGACCCCAACCAAATGGGCGCTGACCTGCGCAGACGTCGACCCGGGTCGAAGCCGACACGTCTCGATTTGACCCGCCCCGATCGCTCCCATAATGTTCTCTCTCGTCGCCGGAGTGCGACGGGGAGCAAGACCGCTCGGTCGGGCTCCCGGCCTCCGCGCGAAACCCCTTGGAAACCAATTTGCATCGGTGTAGTTCACCGG
>CAWJOJ010000023.1:45000-84647 GCA_963844385.1 uncultured Actinomycetota bacterium
GTGATAGCCGGCAGGTGTTGCTGTTGTGGGGTTGTGGGGCCGTTTGACCTGGGCTGCCGTCTGGGTACAGAGTGAGAAACCGTTGTTGAAGTTGAAGTCCATTGGAAAGTGGCGCCGTAGAGGGTGATAGCCCCGTATATGTAAGGCGATGGCTCTGAAGCGTGACCCCAAGTAACACGGAACCCCTGAAATTCCGTGTGAATCTGGCGGGACCACCCGTTAAGCCTAAATACTCCTTGGTGACCGATAGCGGACAAGTACCGTGAGGGAAAGGTGAAAAGTACCCCTGGCGGGGAGTGAAATAGTACCTGAAACCATGTGCCTACAATCCGTCGGAGCATGACCCTTTGTGGTTGTGTGACGGCGTGCCTTTTGAAGAATGAGCCTGCGAGTTTGCGTTGTGTTGCGAGGTTAACCCGTGTGGGGTAGCCGTAGCGAAAGCGAGTCCTAAGAGGGCGTTTGAGTAGCGCGATCAAGACCCGAAGCGAAGTGATCTATCCATGGGCAGGTTGAAGCGCGGGTAAGACCGCGTGGAGGACCGAACCCACTTAGGTTGAAAACTGAGGGGATGACCTGTGGATAGGGGTGAAAGGCCAATCAAACTTCGTGATAGCTGGTTCTCCCCGAAATGCATTTAGGTGCAGCGTTGCGTGTTTCTTGCCGGAGGTAGAGCACTGGATAGCTAATGGGCCCTACAAGGTTACTGACGTTAGCCAAACTCCGAATGCCGGTAAGTGAGAGCGCAGCAGTGAGACTGCGGGGGATAAGCTCCGTAGTCGAGAGGGAAACAGCCCAGACCATCAGCTAAGGCCCCTAAGCGGTGACTAAGTGGAAAAGGATGTGGAGTCGCAGTGACAACCAGGAGGTTGGCTTGGAAGCAGCCACCCTTGAAAGAGTGCGTAATAGCTCACTGGTCAAGTGATTCCGCGCCGACAATGTAGCGGGGCTCAAGTCATCCGCCGAAGCTATGGCATTCACATGTTCTCCTAGCCGGCCCTTTGGGGTTGGTTCAGGTGTGTGGATGGGTAGGGGAGCGTCGTGTGGGGAGTGAAGCAGCGGTGTGAACCAGTTGTGGACGCCACACGAGTGAGAATGCAGGCATGAGTAGCGAATGAGGAGTGAGAAACTCTTCCGCCGAATGATCAAGGGTTCCAGGGTCAAGCTAATCTGCCCTGGGTAAGTCGGGACCTAAGGCGAGGCCGACAGGCGTAGTCGATGGACAACGGGTTGATATTCCCGTACCGGCAACATGGCGCCCATGATGAATCTAGTGATGCTAAGTGCCCGAAGCCATCTCGTACCTGCCCCTTCGGGGGTGTGGGCGGGTGGTGGAGCGCATGACCCGATCTGGTAGTAGTCAAGCGATGGGGTGACGCAGGAAGGTAGTCCAACCGTGGCGATGGTTGACCACGGCTAAGGGTGTAGGGCGTGACGTAGGCAAATCCGCGTCACTGTGTTTGATCACGTGTCTGAGACCTGATGGGGAGCCCGTAGGGGCGAAGTGGATGATCCTATGCTGTCGAGAAAAACCTCTAGCGAGCTATGCGCCGCCCGTACCCCAAACCGACTCAGGTGATCAGGTAGAGAATACTAAGGCGATCGAGTGAACCATGGTTAAGGAACTCGGCAAAATGCCCCCGTAACTTCGGGAGAAGGGGGGCCGGATCCGTCAGCAGACTTGCTCTGTGAAGCGGTGATGGCCGCAGAGACCAGGCCCAAGCGACTGTTTACTAAAAACACAGGTCCGTGCGAAGTTGTAAGACGATGTATACGGACTGACTCCTGCCCGGTGCTGGAAGGTTAAGGGGACCGGTTAGCCACCTTGTGTGGCGAAGCTGAGAACTTAAGCCCCAGTAAACGGCGGTGGTAACTATAACCATCCTAAGGTAGCGAAATTCCTTGTCGGGTAAGTTCCGACCTGCACGAATGGAGTAACGACTTGGGCGCTGTCTCAACCATGGACTCGGCGAAATTGCACTACGAGTAAAGATGCTCGTTACGCGCGGCAGGACGGAAAGACCCCGGGACCTTTACTACAATTTGGTATTGGTGTTTGGTTCGGCTTGTGTAGGATAGGTGGGAGACTGTGAAGCGGCCACGCCAGTGGTTGTGGAGTCAACGTTGAAATACCACTCTGGTCGTACTAGATATCTAACCTAGGTCCGTTATCCGGATCAGGGACAGTGCCTGATGGGTAGTTTAACTGGGGCGGTTGCCTCCTAAAATGTAACGGAGGCGCTCAAAGGTTCCCTCAGCCTGGTTGGCAATCAGGTTTCGAGTGTAAGTGCACAAGGGAGCTTGACTGTGAGACAGACATGTCGAGCAGGGACGAAAGTCGGAACTAGTGATCCGGCGCTGGCAAGTGGAAGCGGCGTCGCTCAACGGATAAAAGGTACCCCGGGGATAACAGGCTGATCTTCCCCAAGAGTCCATATCGACGGGATGGTTTGGCACCTCGATGTCGGCTCGTCGCATCCTGGGGCTGGAGTAGGTCCCAAGGGTTGGGCTGTTCGCCCATTAAAGCGGCACGCGAGCTGGGTTTAGAACGTCGTGAGACAGTTCGGTCCCTATCCGCCGCGCGCGCAGGAAACTTGAGAAAGGCTGTCCCTAGTACGAGAGGACCGGGATGGACGAACCTCTGGTGTGCCAGTTGTTCCGCCAGGAGCACGGCTGGTTGGCTACGTTCGGAAGTGATAACCGCTGAATGCATCTAAGCGGGAAGCACGTTTCAAGATGAGGTTTCCCACCGGGTAACCGGGTAAGGCCCCCAGCAGACTACTGGGTTGATAGGCCGGAGGTGTACAGCAGCAATGCCCAGCCGACCGGTACTAATAGGCCGAGGGCTTGTCACACACCCAAAAAACAAACCCAAAAACCCCGCTGCGAACATGCTACGCGTCCACTATACAGTTCCCGAGATACGGGCCACACAACAAAACAAAAACACATGTTGTGCAAACCGGAACATCTCAACAAATGTTACGGCGACCATAGCGAAAGGGAAACACCCGGACCCATTCCGAACCCGGAAGTTAAGCCTTTCAGCGCCGATGGTACTGCAACCGCGAGGCTGTGGGAGAGTAGGACGTCGCCGGACAACAACCACACGTAGAGGCCACCCCACCCAGGTGGCCTCTACGCTATTTTCTTCGCATACACCTTTGAAGGAGCCGATTCATCGTGGCCGAAGACCGCCGCAACAGCTCGGGCCGTCCCGATAACCGAAGCAGCAGCAACAGGTCCTCGGGGCGGGACAAGCGCAGGTCCTCGGGTCGTGCGCCACGCAAGGACGACTGGAAGCGTCCCGTGTCGGAACAGGGTCCACGCAGTGGCGACCAGGCCAAGTACGACGGCCCGCCCCTGCCCGAGCACGTGACGGGCAAGGAACTCGACCGTTCGATCGCGGCTCAGCTGAAGGGACTTCCCGAGAAGCTGGCCGCCCGCGTGGCGCGACACCTGGTGGCCGCAGGCGAGCTCATCGACAGCGAGCCCGAGACGGCGTACCAGCACACGCTGGCCGCTCGCGCGCGAGCGTCAAGGCTGGCGGTCGTTCGCGAGGCCGTCGGTGAGGCCGCCTACGCCGCCGGTCACTACGCCGAGGCCCTGACCGAGCTGCGGGCGGCCAAGCGCATGAACGGCGCGCCCGACTACCTGCCGATCATGGCCGACTGTCACCGCGCCCTCGGCCAGCCGGAGCAGGCGTTGAAGCTGGCCAAGAGCCCTTCGGTCGCCAACTTCTCGCCCGACGCCAAGGCCGAGATGACAATCGTCGAGGCCGGTGCCCGGCGCGACATGGGACAGCTCGACGCGGCGATCCGCACCCTCGAGCTGGCACCGTTGACCAGCAAGACTCGCGCTGCCTGGGTGGTGCGGCTTCGCTACGCGTATGCCGACACCCTCGTCGCCGCCGGCCGCGAGACCGACGCCCTGACCTGGTTCCACCGCACGCTGGCGATCGACAACGACGAGATCACCGATGCCTCCGAGCGTGCCGAGCAGCTCGAGGCAAAGCTCGGCTGACCGTCGACCGAGCACTCACAGGTGCTCGTTCTCCGGTGCGATGCGGGGGAGCGAGATAGGGTTGCCGCCACGGGGAAGGCCTCGGGGCGAGAGGAGTTGCGCCATGCTGCGCTTCAGCGGTGCCGGCGTGACCGATGTCGGCAAGGTGCGTGACCACAACGAGGACTCGGCCTTCATGGCGCCCTACGTCGCGCTGGTGGCCGACGGTGTCGGCGGTGCCGCCGCCGGGGAGGTCGCTTCCGCAACCACCGCCTACGTCGTGTCCGCGCACGCGCTTGCCCGTTTCGGCTCCGACCCGGCGCAGCTGCTCAGGGACGCGGTCGTCAGCGCCCGACAGAGCCTCGAGCGCGGGGTGCAGAGCGACCTGATGCGCGCCGGGATGGCCACTACGCTCACCGCGCTGCTCACCGACGGCAGCCGGATCGTCCTGGGGCACATCGGCGACTCGCGCGGCTACCTCTTCGCGGAGGGTCAGCTGACCCGGATCTCGTCCGATCACACCTACGTCCAGCGACTGGTGGACGCCGGCCAGCTCGATCCCGATGCCGCGCGTCGCCACCCCTGGCGCAACGTCGTGGTGCGCTCACTCAACGCTGATCCGAGGCCTCCAGGACGTCGAGACCGCGGAGGGCCTCGACATCGTCGAGCTCGAGGCCCGGGTGGGTGACCGCTATCTGCTCTGCAGCGACGGCGTGTCCGACCTCGTCTCCGACGAGCGGATAGCCGAGGTGTTGCTGATCGCCGACCCGCATTCGGCGGCTGCGCGGTTGGTCGAGGACGCGCTGCTGGCGGGCGGCACCGACAATGCCACCTGCCTGGTGTTCGACGTGATCGACGGGCCTCAGGTGACCGGGGACGGCATGCTCATCGGTGCCGTGATCGATGTCGGTAACGTCGTCGACGCCGCGGCCGTTCACATCGACTGAGCGCGCCTGTCAGCCTCATCACTGGTATTCCTGGGCAACATCCGTCACAATGTTTGCAGAACTACACACGTGTGACACCCGTCCGCTTCATCTGCGACGAGACCGCTGGGGAAGGCGTATCTCAACGCCGGAGATGAAGGAGGTCACGGTGACCGCACGCGCTGCAACCCGCACTGCAACCAGGGGCGTTCTGTACGTCCACTCAGCGCCGTCCGCGTTGTGCCCGCATATCGAGTGGGCCGTGGCCGGCGTACTCGGCGTTGCCGTGAGCCTGGACTGGACCCCCCAGCCCGCCCAGACCGGCAGCTATCGAGCGGAGCTGTCCTGGGCAGGCGACGCCGGCTCCGCGGCGGCCGTCGCCTCGGCGCTACGCGGCTGGAACCACCTGCGCTTCGAGATCACCGAGGAACCAACGAGTGGTTCCGAGGGCAGCCGGTTCTCCTACACGCCCGAGCTCGGTGTCTTCCATGCCGTCACCGGTATGCACGGCGACATCATGATTCCCGAGGACCGGCTCAAGGCAGCGGTCGTGAAGGCGGCGCTCGGGGACACAACCCTGCTCAACGAGATCGACAAGCTCCTCGGCAAGCCCTGGGACGACGAGCTGGAGACTTTCCGGCATGCGGGAGAGGGCGCGCCAGTCCGCTGGCTGCACCAAGTCGTCTAGCCGACGCGGGGCCGAAACCAAGCCAGCCCGGCAAGGTCACACGACCTCGCCGGGCTGATCCGGGTAGTGCCAATCAGTAGCTCGCGAATGCCACCGCGACGTTTGCTCCGCCGAATCCGAAGGAATTGTTGAGCGCCGCGATGTCGCCGACAGGCAGGTCGCGCGGCTTCGTGGCGATGTCGAGCTCGACCTGGGGGTCGAGGTCGTCGAGGTTGATCGTGGGCGGCACCTGGCGGTGGTGGATCGCCATGATCGTTGCGATGGACTCCAGCGCCCCGGCTCCACCGAGCAGGTGTCCGGTCATCGACTTGGTGCTGGTGACGATCACGTTCGAGGCGTGCTCGCCGAGCGTGGCGTGGATCATCAGGCCTTCTGCGATGTCGCCCTGTGGGGTCGACGTCGCGTGGGCGTTGATGTGCACGATGTCGCTCGCGACTTGCCTCGGACTCGGCCAGGCACCGGATGATGGCGCGGGCGCCACCCCGGCCGGCCGGGTCGGGCTGGGCGATGTCGTGCGAGTCCGCGGTGATACCGGCGCCGAGCACCTCGGCGTAGATGCGGGCTCCACGAGCCTTGGCGTGCTCCTCGGACTCCAGCACGAGTACGCCGGCGCCCTCCCCGAGCACGAATCCGTCACGCCCGGTGTCCCACGGCCGCGAGACCGTGGTGGGGTCGCCGGGGTTCTTCGACAGCGCCATCATCTGAGCGAAGGCTGCCATCGGCAACGGGTGGATGGCGGCTTCGGTCCCGCCCGCGACGACGACGTCGGCTCGACCGAGCCGGATCTGGTCGACCGCGAGGGCGATGCCCTCGTTGCCGGAGGCACAGGCCGAGACCGGCGTGTTCACCGCGGCGCGCGCGCCGATGTAGAGGCTGATGTTGGCGGCCGGAGCGTTCGGCATCAGCATGGGTACGGCGAGGGGGGAGACCCGGCGCGGACCCTTCTCCTTGAGCAGGTCGTAGTTCGCCAGCAGGGTCGTGACGCCACCGATCCCGGAGGCGAGGGCGACGCCCAGCCGGTCCTTGTCGATGTCGGCGTCCTCGAGGCCGGCATCGGCCCAGGCTTCCATGGCGGCGACCATGGCGAACTGGGAAGAGCGGTCGAGCCGGCGTGACTTCACCCGATCCAGGACCTCGGTCGGTTCGACGGCCACGCGGCCGGCGATCTTCACCGGCTGATCCTCGGCCCACTCGTCGGTCAGGGCGCGTACGCCCGAGCGTCCGTTGATGAGCGCGTCCCACGTGCTGGGGACGTCGCCTCCGACGGGGCTGGTGGTGCCCATGCCGGTCACCACGACTCTTGTGCGACTCATGTCATCCTCACATGCACCGGCTGTTCAGCCGGTCCGGATCGGGGGGCACCGGCGGGGGTCTCCGCCGGCCGCCCTTGAACGGTTGGAACGGACTCAGCCCTGGGCGCGCTCGATGAAGGCGACGGCGTCACCGACGGTCTTGAGGTTCTTCACCTCGTCGTCGGGGATGGAAACGCCGAACTTCTCCTCGCACGCGACGACGACCTCGACCATCGACAGGGAGTCCACGTCGAGGTCGTCGACGAAGGACTTGTCGAGCTGGACGTCGGCGGCGTCGATACCGGCGACCTCGTTGACGATGTCGGCGAGGTCGGCGCGGATCTCTTCGGTGGTGGCCATGTGTGGCTTCCTTTTCTGTTGAGGTGTGTTGCTACGAAATTCTTGGATGTGAGCAGGTCGCTCTGCTAGCGGGTCCAGATCAGGGAACGGTGACAACCTGGGCGGAGTACGCGAGTCCGGCTCCGAACGCGATCAGCAGAGCGAGGTCGCCGCTCTTGGCTTCGCCTTCGAGCATCATCCGGTCAAGTGCGAGCGGGATCGAGGCCGCGGAGGTGTTGCCTTGGTCGGCGATGTCGCGGGCGATGGCCACATGGGGTGGCAGCTTCATCGCGCGGGCCATCGCATCGACGATGCGCATGTTGGCCTGGTGAGGCACGAAGACGTCGAGATCCGCGACCGTGACGCCGGCCCGGTCCAGGGCCTGCGCCGCGATCTTGGCCATCTCGAAAGACGCCCACCGGAAGACCGGGTTCCCCTGCATGACGAGGTTCGGCATCTCGGGCCGCTCGGTCTCGAGGACGTCGCGCCAGTCCTCCTTCTGCCGGATCAGGTCGAACTGTTCGCCATCGGAGCCCCAGACGACCGGACCGATGCCCTCTTCCTTGGTCGGCCCGACCACGGCTGCCCCGGCTCCGTCGGCGAAGATGAAGGCGGTGCCGCGGTCCTTGACGTCGGTGAGATCCGACAGCCGCTCGACGCCGATCACCAGCACGTGACCAGCCGAGCCCGAGCGCACCATGTCGGCCGCGAGGGCCATGCCGTGGCAGAAGCCGGCACACGCCGCGGAGATGTCGAAGGCAGCGGCCTTGTCGGTGCCGAGCTCGTAGGCGATGGCGGTGGCGATCGCGGGCGTCTGCAGCATGTGCGACACCGTCGCCACGATCACGCAGTCGATCTGGCGGGCGTCGATGCCGCTGCGTTCCAGCGCCTGCCGGGACGCGGCCACCGACATCAGCTGGATGGACTCCTCGGGCGTGGCCCAACGCCGCTGCTTGATGCCGGAGCGCTGCTGGATCCACTCGTCGCTGGAGTCGATGGCCTCGACGACGTCGGCGTTGGGGATGATGCGTGAGGGTCGGTAGGTCCCGACTCCGAGAATGCCGGCGTGCGGCGCGCCCTGGATCGTAAGCATTAGTTGGCACCTTCCGAGTGCATGGGTGACGCCTCTGCGTGCTTCTGGCAGAAGGCGCGG
This sequence comes from uncultured Actinomycetota bacterium, assembly GCA_963844385.1. GTDB lineage: Bacteria > Actinomycetota > Actinomycetes > Propionibacteriales > Nocardioidaceae > Nocardioides. The sequence continues at coordinate 53,398 of CAWJOJ010000023.1, forward strand.
GCGTCGTCGAGCTGGTCGGGGGTCTTCAGGGCGAAGGTCTCGACGCCCTTCATGGCGCGCCGGGCGATCCCCGTCAGGGTGCCGGCCGGGGGGAGCTCGAGCAGGCCGGTCACGCCGAGCTCGAGCATCTTGTTCATGCACAGGTCCCAGCGCACCGGGCTGCTGACCTGGTTGACGATCCTGGTCACGGCCTCGCGGCCGTCGTTGACGACCTCGCCGTCGCGGTTGGAGATCAGGCGGGTGTGCGGTTCGTGGGTGGACACCGCCGAAGCCAGCTTCTCGAGGTGGCCGACGGCGGGCGCCATGTGCTGGGTGTGGAAGGCCCCGGCGACCGAGAGCGGGATCAGCCGGGCCTTGGCGGGCGGGTTCGCCTCGAGGGCCTCGAGCTGCTCGACGGTCCCGGCTGCCACGATCTGGCCCGGTCCGTTGTCGTTGGCGGGAGTGAGCCCTTGGGCCTCGAGGGCGGCCAGTACCTCGTCACGGTCGCCGCCGAGGACCGCGGTCATGCTGGTCTTCGTGACGGTGGCCGCCTCGGCCATCGCGCGACCGCGCTCACGCACCAGCACCATCGCCTGCTCGGCCGAGATTGCTCCGGCGCCGGCCGCGGCGGTGAGCTCACCGACGCTGTGCCCGGCTACGGCACCGACGGCGGTGAATGCGTCCGAGGGGTGCGGGAAGAGTTCCAGGGCGGTGACCAGGCCGGAGGCGACGAGCAGCGGCTGCGCGATCGCGGTGTCCCGGATCGTGTCGGCATCGGCCTCGGTGCCGTAGTGGGTCAGGTCCAGGCCGGCGACCGTGGACAGCCATTCGAGACGGTTGGCGAAGACCGGGTCCTCCAACCAGGGCGTGAGGAAACCGGGCGTCTGGGCGCCTTGACCGGGAGCAGCAATAACAAGCACGTCTTAACTCTCTCGCGTCCGGGCTCAGGCTTCGCCTTGAGGTCCGACGAATCTCACCCGGCGAGATTTGTAGGTTTCCTACAAGTTGTGTAAACGCCCGAGAACAAGCGCGATCGCGTAGGTAAACGCGTCCCGGGCGTTGGTCGGGGTGAGGCCGGTGAGGTCGGCGGCGGACCGCAGCCGGTAGCGGACCGTGTTCGGATGGACGAACAACGCCCTGGCCGTGCCCTCGATCGACGTGCCGTGGTCGAAGTAGGCGGTCAGGGTCTCCAGCAGCACCTTGGACTCGGCAAGCGGCGTGTAGATCTCGTCGACGAGCAGGCGCCGGGCGTGACCGTCCCCGGCGAGCGCGCGCTCGGGCAGCAGTTCGTAGCTGGTTACCGGCCGCGGCCGGTCCGGCCACGCCGCCGCGACCCGGATGGCCGACATGGCGGCACGGGCGGAGATGTGGGCCTTGGACAGGTCCTCGGTCAGGGGCCCGCTGACCAGGGGCCCGTCGGCGAAGTACTCGGCGACCACGGCGGCTGCCGAGCGAGGGTCGGTGACCCCGCCGAGGATCGCCACCATCCGGTCGCCCTGGGTCGCGCACAGCGCGTCCATGCCGGCCTCGCGCGCGCAGCGTCGTACGTCGTCGAAGATGTCGCTGGCGACCCGTTCAGGCGGGACCACGCCCAGGACGACCGTAACCAGGCCGCCTCCCGCCCAGCCGAGCGCGCTCGCCCGGGACAGGACAGTCTCGTCGGTCTCGGAGCGGAGCACCGCGTCGACGACCAGGGCCTCGAGCCGCGCGTCCCAGGCGCCGCGGGCCTCGGCGGCCTTGGCGTGGACCTGTGCGGTCGCAAAGGCGACCTCGCGGGCATAGCGGAGGATCGCGGCGTGCACGCCCGGTGCGTCCTCGGGTTCGACGAGCGTGTCGATGTTCTCCTCGACCACCTCGATGCTCAGCCGGACCAGGTCGACGGTCTGCTGGAGGTTGATCACCCCGGTCAAGGTGCGGGGCGCCGCACCGAACACGCCGGCCGCAAGCCCGGCTTTGGGTAAGCCTTCGCCGGAGTCGCGGTACCACGTGACGAAGCCCTTGATGCCGGCCTGGACGACCAGCCCCACCCAGGACCGGTCGTCGGCGCCGAGCCGCGCGAACCACTGCAGGTCGCTCTCCATCCGGCTCATCGCAGCCGTGCTCAGCGCGCCTACAGAGCGCTGCAGCTGGTCGGCCACCTGCGGACGATTGGACACAGGCCGAGATTAGTGCTTCCGGACAACTGGTCGGTCATTGCCCCATCCGGCAATCCCCTGTCGAACCGCGCTGTTTGTCCGGTTTCGCGGCGCGCGCGGCTCAAATCTGTTCCCAAACCGGTACCCGAGCGACTGGTACGTCCAGGTACTTCCCGAAACCGTGGTCTGGTTGAATTTGCAATTGGGTTTCGGCGTTCGCCCCCGCAGGAGGTGGTCATGGCCACGACGTACGACGTGTCGTTCGTCACGCTCCACGGTCATCGACGCGCTTTCGTGAAGACCGGCAGCGGTCCGGTCCTCCTCCTGCTGCACGGTCTCGGAACCGACCACACCACCTGGGCGCCGGTCATCGAGCGACTGGCCGAGCGCCACACCGTGATCGCCCCCGACCTGCTCGGGCACGGGCTTTCGGACAAGCCGCGCGCCGACTACAGCGTCGGCGGCTACGCGAACGGCATGCGCGACCTGTTGACGGTGCTCGGCATCGACAAGGCCACGGTGGTCGGGCACAGCTTCGGAGGCGGGGTGGCGATGCAGTTCGCCTACCAGTTCCCCGAGCGCACCCACCGGGTGATCCTGGTGTCCTCGGGAGGGCTGGGCCCGGACGTGACGCCCGCGATCAGGGCGATCACGACGCCCGGCTTCCACCAGTTCATGGGCGTCCTGACCCTCCCCGGACTCCGGCACCTGACCACCACGACGATGCGCCTGATGTCGCACTCGAGGCTTCCGCACACCCGCGACCTGGGCGAGATGGCCGACATCGTCGAGACGTTCCGCGACCCGCGAGCCCGGGCCGCCATCCGCCACGTGGTCCGCGCCGTCGTCGACTGGAGCGGCCAGATCGTGACCATGTCGGACCGCGCCTACCTCACCAGCGCGATGCCGGTGCTCCTCATCTGGGGTGCCGACGACACAGTGATCCCGCCGGCACACCTGGACAACGCGCTTGCCTTGGCGCCCGAGCTACGCGCCGAGGTGATGCGCGACGCGGGACACTTCCCGCACAAGGAGCATCCGGACCGGTTCGTCGAGATCGTCTCCGAATTCATGGCAACCACCGAGCCGGCCGTCTACAGCCGCGCCCGCTTCCGGGCGATGCTGAAGGCGGGACCGCGTCACGAGGTCGCGCAGGCCGAGGCTGGCCGGTCGCCGGTCGTACCGACGCCCGAGAACACCCCCGAGGTCAGCAGCGAGGTCAGCAGGGCCTGATCAGGCGTCGCCGCCTTCCTGCTTCACGCCGGAGACGGCGGTCGGGTCGTCGATCTGGTACTTCTCGAACGCGGCGGCGACCGCGTCACGCGGAATCGAGCCGGCGTCGGCGAGGGCTTGCAACGCCTGCACCACGACCGACTGCGCGTCCACGTGGAAGTAGCGGCGCGCGGCCGGGCGGGTGTCGGCGAAGCCGAACCCGTCGGTGCCGAGCACGCGATAGTCCGCGGGCACCCATCGCGCGATCTGCAGGGGTACGGCGCACATGTAGTCCGAGACCGCCACGATCGGGCTGTCGACCGAGGCCAGCTTGTCGGCGACGTACGCCGTTCGCGGGCTCTCGGTCGGGTGCATCAGGTTCCAGTCCTCGGCGGCGACCGCGTCGCGCGCGAGCTCGTTCCACGACGTCACCGACCAGGTCTCGGCCAGGACTCCCCAGTCCTCGGCGAGGAGTCGCTGCGCGTCGTGGATCCACGGGTAACCCACTCCCGAGGCCATCAGCTGGACCCGTGGACCGGGGCCGTCGGCCGAGGACACCTTGTGGATGCCGCGCAGGATGCCGTCGACGTCGACGTTGGCGGGTTCGGCCGGCTGAGACACCGGCTCGTTGTAGACCGTCAGGTAGAAGATGACGTTCTCGGCGTTCTCGCCGTACATCCGCTCGAGACCCGACTGCATGATGTGGCTGATCTCGTAGGCGAACGCGGGGTCGTAGTGCACGACCGCCGGGTTGGTCGCCGCCAGCAGCGGTGAGTGTCCGTCGGCGTGCTGGAGTCCCTCGCCGGTGAGCGTGGTGCGGCCTGCGGTGGCACCGATCAGGAAGCCCCGGGCCAGTTGGTCGGCCATCGCCCAGATCGAGTCGCCGGTGCGCTGGAAGCCGAACATCGAGTAGAAGATGTAGAAGGGGATCATGTGTTCGCCGTGCGTGGAGTACGTCGAGCCGGCGGCCGTGGTGGAAGCCATCGCTCCCGCCTCGGAGATGCCCTCGTGAAGCATCTGGCCCTTCTCGGACTCCTTGTAGGACAGCAGCATGTTGCGGTCGACGGACTCGTACTGCTGGCCGGCCGGGTTGTACACCTTGGCGCTCGGGAACATGGCGTCCATGCCGAACGTGCGGTACTCGTCGGGCGCGATCGGGACGATGCGCTGACCGATCTCGGGGTCCCTCATCCAGTCCTTGAGGAGCCGGACGAGGGCCTGGGTGGTGGCGACCTTGTTCTTGCCCGAACCCTTCTTGAGCTCGGCATACACGGCATCCCCAGGGAGCTTCAGGTTCTTGGCCCGGACCACGCGCTTGGGGAGCGAGCCGCCGAGCGCGCGCCGGCGCTCCAACATGTACTGGATCTCGGGGGCGTTCTCGCCAGGGTGGAAGAACGGCGCGGTGCCGGTCTCCTCGTAGGTCTTCTCCAGCTCGCCGTCGGAGATCGGCAGGTACAGCCGGTCCCGGAACGTCTTCAGGTCGCCCTGGGTCAGCTTCTTCATCTGGTGGGTGGCGTTCTTGCCCTCCAGCGCGTCGATCGTCCAGCCCTTGATCGTCTTGGCGAGGATCACGGTCGGCTGGCCGACGTGCTTGGTGGCGGCGTCGAAGGCGGCGTACACCTTGCGGTAGTCGTGACCGCCTCGCGGGAGCTTCATGATCTGGTCGTCGCTCATGTGCTCGACCATGGCGCGCAATCGGGGATCGGCTCCGAAGAAGTGGTCGCGGATGTAGCCGCCACCCTCGGTCGAGTAGGTCTGGAACTGTCCGTCGGGCGTGCTGTTCATCTGGTTGACCAGGACGCCGTCGACGTCACGAGCCAGGAGCGGGTCCCATTCGCGACCCCACACGACCTTGATGACGTTCCAGCCGGCGCCGCGGAAGATCGACTCCAGCTCCTGGATGATCTTGCCGTTGCCGCGCACGGGTCCGTCGAGCTGCTGGAGGTTGCAGTTGACGACGAAGTTCAGGTTGTCGAGCTCCTCGCGGGCGGCAAGCCCGATGGCGCCGAGCGACTCCGGCTCGCCCATCTCGCCGTCGCCCAGGAACGCCCACACCTGCTGGTCGCTGGTGTCCTTGATCCCGCGGTTGGCGAGGTAGCGGTTGAAGCGTGCCTGGTAGATCGAGTGGAGGGCGGTCAGGCCCATCGACACGGTCGGGAACTCCCAGAAGTCGGGCATCAGCCGGGGATGCGGGTAGGAGGACAGCCCCTGGTTGATCCCGTGCTGTACCTCCTGGCGGAACCGCGACAGCTGGGTCTCGTTGAGCCGGCCCTCGAGGTAGGACCGGGCGTAGATGCCGGGGGAGGCGTGGCCCTGGATGAAGACCTGGTCTCCGCCGCCCGGGTGTTCCTTGCCGCGGAAGAAGTGGTTGAAGCCGACCTCGTAGAGGCTGGCGGAGGACTGGTACGTGGCGATGTGGCCACCCACCTCGAGACCCTTGCGGTTGGCGCTGGAGACCATGACCGCGGCGTTCCAGCGGATGAACGCGCGGATCCGGCGCTCGATGTCCTCGTCGCCGGGGAACCACGGCTCGCGATGGGACGGGATGGTGTTGATGTAGTCGGTGCTGCGCAGGGCGGGCACCCCGACCTGCATCTCGCGCGCTCGCTCGAGCAGGCGGAGCATGACGTAGCGGGCCCGTTCGCGGCCGCGGTCGTCAACGAGGGCGTCGAAGGACTCGAGCCACTCGAAGGTCTCGTCTGGGTCGATGTCGGGCAGTTGCGTGGGGAGACCCTCGTGGATCACCGCCCGAGTCGACGGGGTCGTTGCGGGCTGGCGCGAGGAGAGTGCGGCATCGTTCACCGGCCCATCGTTGCATGTGCTGGGACCGGACGAAATCTACCGATGGGTACGCGATCTCGTCGCGAACGCGGGTGTCCCCAGATCGGTCCTGTGCGGGCAGGGTTGCGCCCACGCCACAACTCCGATGGACTACTCCCCACATTGCTGTGCACAACGATGGAGGAGTCAGTGAGTTCGACCGCGGGTGGAGGCTCCGCCCAGACCCGAGGAACGCCGTACGACGTCGGAACCAAGTTGGGCTTCAAGCCGGGGACGGTGGTCCAGGAGCTCGGCTGGGACAACGACACCGACGACGAGCTGCGGATCGCGATCGAGGACTGCATCGACGCCGACATGGTCGACGGGGAGCACGGGAACGTCGTCGATGCGGTCGTCCTGTGGTGGCGCCGCGACGACGGTGATCTGGTCGATGGCCTCGTGGACTCCCTGACCGACCTGGTGGGTGGCGGCCCGATCTGGCTGCTGACACCCAAGGTGGGACGGCCCAACTCGGTCGACGCGGCCGACATCGCCGAGGCGGCTCCGATCGCCGGACTGTCCCAGACCACGACAGCGGCGGTCAGCAAGGACTGGACGGCAACGCGGCTGGTGACGCCCAAACCCACGCATTGACCTCACGAGGAGTCGCATGACCCGCCCCTCGCAGCGCCTGTCCTCCGCGATTTCCTCCGGACTGACCACGGTCAGGGTGCTGACGGAATCCGGCATCGTCCGTCCCTACTCGCCGGCGAAGGTGGCGAGGCTCGTGGCGGTCGTGCGAGCGTGGGGCGTCGGGCCGGCCGGCGGTTTCGCCGCCCTGGCGATCCGCTACCCCGACCGCGACGGACTGGTCGACGAACTGGGCACGCTGACCTTCGGCGAGATCCACCGTCGAAGCAACGCCCTCGCGCGCGCCCTTCGGGCCCGGGGCATCCGCGAGGGTGACGGGGTGGCCGTGATGTGTCGCAACCACCGCGGGTTCGTCGACGCGACCGGGGGAGTGGCCAAGCTCGGCGCTGACGTGCTCTACCTCAACACCGCGTTCGCCGGCCCGCAGCTGGCCGACGTGCTGGCCCGCGAGAAGCCGAAGGCCGTCATCCACGACGAGGAGTTCACCGCGCTGCTCGCCGGCGTGGAGACGACCGACCGGATCCTGGCGTGGACAGACAGCCCGATCGACACCTCGGGCGTGGCCGCGACGGCACCGGAGACCGGGCCCCCGACCCTCGAATCCCTGATCGCATCGGCTCCGGACGGCGAACTCGCGCCGCCGACCCGACGCGGCCGCACGGTGATCCTGACCTCCGGGACGACGGGCACCCCCAAGGGAGCCCCCCGGGGCGAGGCCGGCGTCGATGCGGCGGTGGCGATGCTGTCGCGGCTGCCCCTGCGCGAGGGCTGGACGACCCACATCGCCGCGCCGTTGTTCCACACCTGGGGCTTGGCGCACCTGGCCTTCTCGATGCTGCTCGGGTCGACCGTCGTGCTGTTCCGCAAGTTCGATCCCGAGACGTCCCTCCAGATCACCCAGGACTTCCAGTGCGACTCACTGGTGGTGATCCCCGTGATGCTTCAACGGATCCTGCAGCTGCCCGAGGACACGCTGGCGTCGTACGACCTGTCGTCGGTGCGGGCGGTGGCCGCCTCCGGGTCTGCGTTGCCCGGTGACCTGGCGACGAAGTGGATGGACCGGTTCGGGGACAACCTCTACAACGTGTACGGCTCGACGGAGGTGGCGTACGCCTCGATCGCCACCCCTCAGGACCTCCGGGAGGCGCCCGGCTCGGCCGGGAAACCGCCGTACGGCACCGTGGTCCGGATCCTGGATCAGGGCGGCCACGAGCTGCCGCAGGGAGAGTCCGGCCGCATCTTCGTCGGCAACGGACTGCTGTTCGAGGGCTACACCGGAGGCGGCGGCAAGGAGACCGTCGACGGCTTGATGTCCACGGGCGACGTCGGCCGGTTCGATGCCGATGGCCGGTTGTACGTCGAGGGCCGCGACGACGAGATGATCGTCTCCGGTGGCGAGAACGTGTTCCCCACTGAGGTCGAGGACTGCCTCGCGCGCCACAGTCGGGTGGTGGAGGCGGCGGCCATCGGCGTACCGGATGACGACTTCGGGAAGCGGCTGCGGGCCTTCGTGGTCACCCGGGGCGAGGTCGGGGAGGACGAGTTGCGGGACTGGGTCAAGCAGAACCTCGCCCGGTTCAAGGTGCCTCGCGAGTTCGTCTTCGTCGACGAGCTGCCCCGCAACGCGACAGGGAAGGTTCTGAAGGGCGAACTGACCCGCTGGGGGAGCTGACGCTCAGCTCTGCTGGTCCGCGCTCCAGCAGAAGATGGTTCGGTCGCCGAAGTCGGCCCACGTTTCCGGCCCCGGCCAGGAGAAGAGGTAGGTCTCCGACGTGACCCGGTCGGGGCACTTGTCCGCGGCCCACTTCTTGACGGTCGCGTCGGACGGATACTCCTGGCCGGTGGCCTCGAAGGTGCCGGTACCCCGCCAGGCGTGCGGCTCCGTGCAGGGCACGTTCTCCTTCTTGCTCGTGCGGCACAGCGAGTAGGCCTCGGGGACGTCTTTGCCCTCCAGCAGCGGCACCTCCCCGGCGGGAAGCGGAACGGGCTCGCCGGCGTCGGTGTTGGTCGCGACGAGGTCGCATCGGTAGGACCGGGCTCCCAGTGCGTAATCGCGCGGCGACGGCTCGTACGAGGCCCAGGCGAAGATCGTGAGGTTGGCCTGTTGCTGCGTCAAGCCCAAGGCATCGGCGAAACCGTCCTGGCAGGTCTTCTCGATCGCGTCCTCGAACGGGGGCTCGTCCGCGACATTCGCGGCGGCGTAGGTAAGGGCGTTGTGCTGCTCCGAGCAGTCGATGGCCGGGGTTGTGTCGCTCGGGGCGTACATCTCGGCCCCGTCGAGCATGCGGCAGTCGCCCACCTCCGGTGTGACCAGCGGCTTGGGCTCGGGTGCTCCGCCGACTGCCGGGATGGCTTCGCCCAGTGTCGTCGTCTGTCCACCACACCCGGCCAGGACGCCGATCAGCAGGACAGCAAGCACCGCGTAGCGCTTCCGACGATGCATGTGACCCCCTCGTTGACGACGCCGCCGCCCGGCAAGCACGGCAACTGCCCCTTACCGCCCTAGATCGTAGGGCAAACGTCGTCACGACCGATCTCCTGCCTGGACGTTCGATCTGACCGCTTCGGTGGCGTCCGGCAGGTGATGGGAGGATGACCGCCGTGAATGCAATCGACCCGGGCGATGCCGCTCCCGACTTCACCCTTCGGGACCAGTTCGGGCAGGACGTCACCCTCTCGTCGTACCGCGGCAAGAAGGCGGTCGCCCTGTTCTTCTACCCCTACGCCTTCTCCGGGGTCTGCTCCGGCGAGATGACGGGGATCCGCGACCGGCTCGACGAGTTCCTCACCTTCGACACCGAGATCCTCGGGATCTCCTGCGACGCGATCCACGCTGTGCGGGCCTTCGCCGACCAGGACGGGCTGAACTTCCCGCTTCTGTCCGACTTCTGGCCGCACGGCGAGGTGGCCCGGGCGTACGGCGTGTTCGACGACACCAAGGGCTCTCCGCGTCGGTCGTCCTTCGTCATCGACAAGCACGGAATCGTCCGCTGGTCGGTGCACAACCCGAGCCCTGAGGGGCGCGATCTGGACGAACATCTGCGCCAACTGCAGTCACTGGCCTAGACCGTTTGGATAAAAGTTTGAGATTTTCACGATTTCCTCAGGACATATCGCGTTTCGACGTGCAGACTAGTGACGTTGCGACCGCTGGTGACCCGAGACGCCAGCGGTCGCAGCTTTTTTGTTGAGCGGATGCGCCTCGCGTAGTCTGTGCGGGCTTCGGGCCCGAAGCAGGGGCGTATAGCTCAGCGGTAGAGCGCTTCCCTTACAAGGAAGATGTCGGGGGTTCAATCCCCTCTGCGCCCACGCAAGCCAGAGCCCTGCGCAAAGCGCGGGGCTCGATGCTTGCGTGGGCAAGGAGCCGACCCGGCGCAACCGCACCGGAGGAGCGAAGCGGGGGAGGGCGGACTGCGCCGGGTCGGCGACCCCGTCCACGGCCAGAGACGTACTCGGCAACGGTGACTGGCGACCGCTGACCACTCGCGACAGACTGACGCCATGAGCGATCCCGTCCGCGTGATCGGCAAGGACGACCTGACTGCTGCGGACCCCACCCCGGGGATGCAGCGCCAGCGGGCCTTCGAGGTGCCGACCTTGTGGGCCGGCAAGGTCGAGACCGCGCCGGGAGCCGTCTCCGGTTGGCACCACCACGACCGCAACGAGACCAGCCTGTACGTCGTCTCGGGCGTGCTGCGCCTGGAGTTCGAGGGCGGCGAAGGGTACGTCGACGCCCGCCCCGGTGACTTCGTCCACGTACCTCCGTTCACCGTGCACCGGGAGAGCAATCCCGGGGACGAGCCCTCGCTGGCCGTGATCGCCCGCGCGGGCGGGGGGACGCCGACCGTGAACGTGGATGGCCCCGCGCGGCCTGGGAGCACCTGAGCGGTCGTCGGCTTTGGGCCAGGAGCGCGCATAGCAAGGACCGAGGGGTTGGATGGACCCATGCCGAAGGCCGACCGCGAGCTCATCGAGCTGATCCGCGCCACGCTGGCCCCGGCGGGCGACCCAGAGGCGGCCGCGATCCAGCAGGCGTACATGAAGTCCGCCATGCCCTACTTCGGGATCAGCGCCGCGCAGCTCAAGGTGCTGCTGCGGCCGCTGCTCGCGGCATATCGCCCGGCCGACAGGAGTGCGTGGGAGTCGACGATCCGTGAGCTGTGGGACGAGGCCACGCATCGGGAGGAGCGGTACGCCGCCACGGCGCTGGCCCGGCATCGGGTGGGCCGGGCCTGGCAGGACCCAGGAATGCTGGAGCTCTACCGGCACCTGATCGTGACCGGGGCGTGGTGGGACCACGTCGACGAGATCGCCTCGCATCTCGTGGGCGACGTACTGGCTGCTCACCGCGCGGAGGTCACGCCGGTCATCAGGAAGTGGGCGGTCGACGGCGACCCGTGGCTACGGCGTACGGCGGTCCTCTGCCAGCTCCGGCACGGGCCCGACACGGACCTCGACCTCTTGCGGTTCGCGATCGAGGCCAACGTCGCGGACACCTCGTTCTGGTTGCGCAAGGCCATCGGCTGGGCGTTGCGTCAGCAGGCGAGGACCGACCCGGAGTGGGTGCGCGCCGAGGTGGACCGTCTGGACGGCCGAATCTCGGGATTGTCCCGACGGGAGGCCCTCAAGCACCTCGGACAGTCCGGGACTCACCGCTAAGAGCCGTCTCATCTTCGACTCATGGCCGTCTCACGCCCGCTCGCGATGGTGGTGACACCAGCAACGAGATGCGGGTCGACTGGTCGGCCCAGAAAGTGAGAAGAACGATGAAGAAGCTCATGCCTGCCGGAGTCCTCGGGCTCACCGGTCTGATCACCGTGGGGCTGCTGTCGCTCCCTTCGGTCACGGCGGCCAACGCCGACGACGTGTTCGCCAAACGGGACGATGACACGCCCGAACTGGTGCTGGTCGCAGACGACGATGACGACGACGACACCGACCTCAAGAAGCAGGGCTGGTCACGCGACGACACCAGCCGGTCCCGGAACACCGGGAACAGCCGCTCGCGGAGGGACCACACCAACAGCCGGTTCTCCAAGGTGAGCCGCGACCGGGACCACAGCCGCGGCGACAAGACGCGGGACTGGACCCGGGACGGCAAGAAGAAGCAGCAGCGCGACTGGTCCGCCAACCGGACCAACGACCGTTCGCGCAACGACACCCGCCGCTGATGAACGATCTCGACAAGCACGACCCGCGAAGCGGGCCGGACACGTGGGCTCTCCAGGAGGGCGATGCCCTCACCGCCGAGCTGACCGCCATGCGGCTGCTCGGCGGTGGAGAGGCCTACGAGGCCTATCTCGCCTTCGACGAGGTCACCTATGCGCCGGTCGTGGTCAAGGTGCTGCGACCGGCGCAGGTGAACGATGCGTCCAGCCAGCGGGGCCTCCGCCGCGAGGTCGAGGCACTCGCCACGGTCAACCATCCGGTCGTGGTGCGGGGGCTCCGGCACGAGTTCGACGGTCCCCGACCCCATGTGGTGCTCGAGAACATCGACGGGCCACGGCTGTCGTCGCTGATCCGTCGCTACGGGCCGCTGCAGGAGCAGCAGTACCTACCGCTCGGGATCGAGGTCGCCTCGGCTCTGCACTACCTGCGGCGCGTGGGATACGTGCACCTCGACATCAAGCCGAGCAACGTGATCATGGGCGCGCCCGCACGCCTGATCGACCTGTCGGTGGCTCGCACCCTGGACCGGGCGCGGGCCCTGACCTACGCGATCGGTACCGACGCCTACATGGCGCCCGAGCAGTGCGAGCCGCCTGCGACGGGCACGCCTGACCACGCCAGCGACGTCTGGGGCCTCGGGGCGACCCTGTTCGAGGCGATTGCGGGGTACAAGGCTTTCGATGAGGGAGACCGCCACGCACGAGGCCTCGCCGAACGGTTTCCGCAGACCGCGTCCGAGCCGTACGAGCTTCCCGCCCGGGTGCCCGAGGACATCGCCAAGGTGGTGTACGCCGCGCTCGAGGCCGACCCGGCTGCGCGGCCGCTTCCGCACGAGTTCGCCGAGGCCCTGGAGCCCGCCCTCGCGAGGCAGCCTCGCGGCCGGCTGGCCGGATTCAACTTCAAGCGTTGAACCGGTAGCCCATCCCGCGCACGGTGCTGATCGTGCCGGCCCCGAACTTCTTGCGCAGGTAGCCGACGTACACGTCGACGACGTTCGACCCGGGGTCGAAGTCGTAGCCCCACACGTGCGACAACAGCTGCTCTCGCGAGAGAACCTGCCCGGCGTTCAGCATGAAGATCTCGGCCAGGGTGAACTCCCTGGCCGAGAGGTCCATCTGCTCTCCGTTCACGGTGGCCCGGCGGGTGCGCAGGTCCAGGAAGACACCGCCGGCTTCGAGCATGTCCTCGCGCTGGTTGGAGCCGTCGACCGACGGCTGGTTCTGTCGCAGGCGCAGCCGGACCCGGGCCAGCAGCTCGGCGAACCGGAACGGCTTGGGCATGTAGTCGTCCGCTCCTCCCTCGAGCGCGAACACGGTGTCGGTGACGGAGTCACGGGCCGTGAGCACGATGACGGGGATGCGGCTGCCCTGGTCGCGAAGTCGGCTGAGCACCTCGAAACCGTCGAGCACCGGCAGACCGATGTCGAGCACCAACAGGTCGAACTCGCCGGTGAGCGCGTAGTCGAGCCCCGTAGCACCATCGTTGGCCACCGTGGCCTGATGACCCTCGGCGCGCAGGCCCTTCGAGACGAACGACGCGATGCGTTCCTCGTCTTCGATGATCAGGATGCGGGCCATCTGTCCTCCCCATGCTTTTGGCCGTTGGGTGCTCCCGTTGGCAGCGTGATGACGAAGCGTGATCCGCGGGGCATGGCGTCCTCGACGTGAACGGTCCCGCCGTGCGCCTCGGCGATCGCCCGGACGATCGACAACCCGAGCCCGAACCCCTCGTCGCCGGCCCGGACCCGACTGCGGCCGAATCTCTCGAAGATCACCTCGCGGTCCGCAGCCGGCACTCCGTCGCCGGAGTCACGCACCCACAGGCGCACGGCGTGAACGTCGTACGACGAGCCGATCGCCACCACGTCGCCGTCCCTGGTGTGCTTCACGGCGTTGTCGGCGAGCGCGAGCAGGGCCTGGGTGAGACGTTGCTCGTCGACGACGACTGTGCCGGCCCCGGTCCCGTCCGACTCCCATCCCCGCTCACCGAGTCCTCTCGCTTTGGCCAGCACCGTTTCCGTGAGCCGCTCGAGGCTGACCGCGTCCCGGGCGAGGAAATCGGGGCGATTGCTCTTGGCCAGCAGGATCAGGTCGTTGACCAGGCGCGCCATCCGGTCGACCTCGTCGAGGAGCAGCACGCGAGTCTCCTCGACCTCTTCCGGGCTGCCTTGATCGAGGAGCTCGAGATGACCGCGCAGCACCGTGATCGGGGTCTTGAGCTCGTGACCGGCGTCGTCGAGGAACTCCCGCTGGGTCGTGAACGAGGCCTCGAGCCGGTCGAGCATGTCGTTGAACGTCACCGACAGTGCAGTCAGGTCGTCGTTCCCGGTGACGGGGATTCGTTGGGAGAGGTCGGTGGCCTTGATCTCGTTCGTGGTGTCGCGAAGCGTCCGTAGCGGCGCGAGGAGCCGCCCGGACTGCCAGAAGGCCAGGGCCGCGATCAGGCCGAGGGACAGCGCAGCGACGATCGTGTAGGTGCGCATCGTGGTGTTCAGCTCCTGGTGCACCTCGTCCAGGTTGATCGAGACGACGAGTGCGCCGCTGGTCTGTCTGTTTCGGACGGGCAGGACCGTGAACAGGTGTTCCTGACCGTCCGAGGTGATCCGCTCGGTGCCGCCGGTGTCCAGGAGCCGGCGTACGGCGGCGATGAAGGCAGGCGACCGGGCCAGAGCGTCGTCACTCGAGACGAGACGGTGGCCGTTGTCGAGCCAGCCCATGAGGAGCTCCTCGTCGCTCGGCACGTTGCGGGAGAGGTAGAGACGCAACAGCGCCTCGACATTCGTGAACGGTTCGTTGGTCGCCGGATCCTTGCCGTCCCGGAGCTTCTCGAACTCGGCGATCTCCTGCTCGATCTGCCTGGAGACGGCCTCATCGATCCGGGCTCGCTCGATCACGTAGACGATCAGTCCAGCGGCCGTGAGCGCCACCAGGGCCAGCGCGGCGAGGGCGGCGGTGATGCGGGCACGCACGCTGACGCCCGGCCGTCGAGGCCGGGCGCTGCGCGGGGAAGCAGGGGAGTCAGTCGTCATCGCCACCAGAGTCGGTGTCTCCGTCGGTAAAGTCGTCGGGAGCCGAGTCGTCAGTGCCGTCGCCGCCACCACCAGCCTCGTCCGCGTCGTCGTCGTCGACATCGTCGGGCTCGGGGCGCACCACCTCGATGTCGTCGTCCCCATCCTCCGTGCGCTCGGGGTCGGCCGGAGTCGTGGGGCTTCCGGGCTTGTGCGAGGGATCCGGCGGGGGTGTTGTGGGCGCATCGCGGATCACGATCGGGTCGTGCGGCGCGGGCTCGCCGGCCGTGGCCCCGGCCAGGTTGCCGGCCACATACGCCCCCACAGGGAGGGTGACCATCAGCCCGATCACAATCTTCCAGAACGTGCTCATGGCTCCGGATCCTCCGCATGCAGCGTGGGACCAAGGTGAGGCCCACATGAGAACTTTCTCATGATTGCGTCACCGGGCGGATAAGAGACCTCTCATCAAGGGCTCACGGCTGGCTCACGCCAAGCGGCCATCGTGCTTGCATCCCACCCGTCGTCCTTGGAGGAACCATGAAACCCATCATTGCCGCAGCAGCACCACTGGCCCTGGTCGCCGGCCTGACCGCCGGCCTCACCCTCGGGCTCGCGGGACCCGCCCAAGCCGACGACCGCCGGTGCGCCGGAACGATCGGTGCGGTCTCGATCGACGGCGACGTCGTGGTCCCCCAGGGCGCCACCTGCACCCTGACCGGCACCCGTGTCGACGGCAACGTCAAGGTCTACGCCAACGCCAGGCTCGTGGCGAAGGGCGTCCGCGTCGGCGGCAGCATCCAGGCAGAGAACCACCGCAACGTGCAGGTGCTCCCGCGCTGGGTCAACGGCACCGCTGTCCGGTCGGTGGTGGACGGCAGCATCCAGCTCAAGCAGGGTGGCGGAGGCAGGATCATCTCGGCCCGGGTCGGCAGCGACATCCAGCTGTTCTCCAACAACGCCGTGTTCGAGGTACGTCGTAACCTGGTCGACGGCAACCTCCAGTGCAAGTCCAACAGTCCGCGCCCCGTTGGCGGCGGCAACGTGGTGCAGGGCAACAAGGAAGACCAGTGCCGCGGGCTCTGATGGGTTCGGCTGGCCTGCGTCCTCGACAAGGCGTCGCGACAGCAGGCCACGGCTCCTCCTGACTCGAAACCTGCCTATTCTCAGGGGTGCCCTTGGCCCCTGCGCACCCAGCCGTTGTGCTGCCCCTGCAGCGGCTCGGTCTGCCGCTGAGTGCCTTGGTGGTGGGCGCGGTGGCGCCGGATATGGCGGTGTTCTTGCCTCTCGGGGTGAGCTACGAGACGTCGCACAGCGGCTGGGGGGTGGCCGTCGACGTCGTGATCGGCTTGGCCGTGCTGTGGTTGTGGTTCGCCCTGGTGCGTGACGCCGTGGTGGATCTGACGCGACGTCTGCGAACGCGCGCGCCAGCGCGGGCCAGCCTCGGCCGGCGGGAATGGGTGCTGGCTCCACTGGCTGTCGCGGTTGGCGCGGGGACGCATGTCCTGTGGGATTCCTGCACCCACGACTGGGGTTTTGTTGTGCAAGAGTTCGCTTTCCTTCGCGAGGAGTACGGCCCGGTCGCGCTGTACCGCTGGCTGCAGCATCTGTCCACCGTCGTGGGCTCGACCATCGTGGCGGGGTACTGCGTGCTCCGGCTGAGCAGGATGCCTGTGGTCCCTCGGTCGCCAGCGGTCCGCCGGGCAGGGCTCTGGTGGGTTCCGGTTCCGGTGGCGGCGCTGGCAGTGGGTTTCCTGTTCGGGGACGCAGAGGCTGCTGTCGGCGCCGCGATTCTGGCGCTGCTTGCCGTCGCGAGCGCGTGGCGCGCGGCCCACGGGCGGGAGGCTTGAGCACGCCGGACGTGGTTAAGGTGGCAACAACCGCCATCGCGAGGGGGTTCCCATGATCGTGCCGTTCAGCGTTTCCGACTTCATCGACCGCGCCGCACAGGTGTACGGCGACCGGGTGGGCGTGGTCGACGAACCCGACCAGCCCGCCTCGTCACTCGGCGAGGTGACCTACGCCGAGATGAGGACGCTGGCCGCCCGCCAGGCGGCGAAGCTCGACGAGCTGGGCATCGGCGTCGGCGACCGGGTGGCCGTCGTCTCGCACAACTCGGCGCGTCTGCTCACGTCGTTCTTCGGGGTGGCGGGCTACGGCCGCGTGCTGGTGCCGGTCAACTTCCGGCTCCGGCCCGACGAGGTCCAGTACATCGTCGAGCACTCCGGTGCGCGAGTCCTGCTCATCGACCCGGAGCTCGAGAAGGCGCTGGCCGGAGTGACTGCCGAGCACCGGTTCCTGATCGGCGACGACGACAACCTGTATGCCGCCGAGGGCGCAGAACCGAGCCCCTGGACTCCCGACGAGAACGCGACGGCGTGCATCAACTACACGTCGGGGACGACGGCCCGGCCGAAGGGCGTACAGATCACCCACCGCAACATCTGGACCAACGCCGTGACCTTCGGGCTGCATGCCGGCGTCTCCGACCGCGACGTCTACCTGCACACCCTGCCGATGTTCCACGCCAACGGCTGGGGGATGCCGTTCACCACGGCCGGCCTCGGCGTCACCCAGATCGCGCTCCGCAAGATCGACGGCGCCGAGATCCTGCGTCGGGTCGAGAAGCACGGCGTGACGTTCATGTGTGCGGCCCCGGCAGTCGTGGCGGCCGTGCTCGACGCCGCCGCGACCTGGGAGGGCGAGATCCCCGGCCGCGGCCGGGTCCGGATCATCGTGGCCGGTGCGCCGCCGCCCACGAAGACGGTTGCCCGGGTCGAGGAGGAGCTCGGCTGGGAGTTCATCCAGATCTACGGCCTGACCGAGACCTCCCCGCTGCTCACCATCAACCGCACCCGCGCCGAGTGGGACGGGCTCACCGTGGAGGAACGCGCGCACAACCTGGTTCGCGCCGGTGCGCCCGCCATCGGGGTGAGCCTCAAGACCGGCTCCGACGGAGAGGTGCTGGCCCGGTCCAACGTGGTGCTCGAGGGCTACTGGGAGCAGCCCGAGGAGACCGCGCGGGCGCTGGCCGACGACTGGTTCCACACCGGGGACGGTGGCGTGATCGGCGACGACGGATACCTCACGATCAGGGACCGCAAGAAGGACGTGATCATCACCGGCGGCGAGAACGTCTCGTCGATCGAGGTCGAGGACGTCCTGTTCTCACACCCGGCGGTGTCGGAGGTCGCGGTGATCGGCGTGCCGGACGAGAAGTGGGGCGAGACGATCAAGGCGCTCGTCGTACTCGCACCGGATACGGAGGCGACCGAGGCCGAGCTGATCGCCTGGTGCAAGGAGAAGGCGGCCGGCTTCAAGGCACCCACCTCGGTCGAGTTTCGCGACGAGCTGGCCCGCACGGCCACTGGCAAGCTGCAGAAGTTCAAGCTCCGCGAGCAGTACTGGGAGGGCAGGGACCGCCAGGTCAACTGACCGTCAATTGGCGTCGTTCGTGGTGGCTGTGGCCGTTGCATGCGCGTAGGTGGCGCGCGACAATCGGCTGATGGGTGGAAACCCGGTTCCGACGTTCTGCCCGTTGTGTGTGTCGCGCTGCGGGGCCCGCGCCACGGTCACGGACGGGACGTTCGTCGAGCTGCTCCCGGATCCGTCGCACCCGACCGGCAAGGCGATCTGTCTGAAGGGCAAGGCCGCGCCCGAGATCCTGTATCACCACTCGCGGCTTCTCCACCCGCTGAGGCGGACCAGACCCAAGGATGCCGCGGACCCGGGGTGGGAGCAGATCAGCTGGGACGAGGCGCTGGACACCGTTGCCGAGCGGATGAAGACGGCCGCCGCCTCCGACGGGCCTGAATCCGTGGGGTTCAGCTCGAGCTCGCCGTCCACGTCGGCGATCAGCGACGCCGTCGACTGGGTTCAGCGGCTGATCCGCGCCTTCGGCAGCCCGAACTACTGCACCTACATGGAGCTGTGCGGGTGGGGCCGGTACCTCGCACCGCTGTACACGTTCGGCGCATCCGTGCCCGGTTACTATCTCCCGGATCTCGAGAACGCCGGCTGCATCCTCTTCTGGGGCTACAACCCGTCCGTCGCCCGACTCGCCCACGCGACGAGCACCGCCGCCGCGGTCGCCCGCGGCGCGAAGCTGATCGTCGTCGACCCCCGCAAGGCGGGCCTCGCAGCCAAGGCCGACCACTGGCTGCGGGTGAGGCCCGGCACCGACGCGGCGCTCGCTCTGTCCCTCACCCACGTGATGATCGAGAACGGCTGGTACGACGCCGACTTCGTCCGCGACTGGACCAACGCCGCTGACGAGGTGGACGGCCGGACGGTGTGGGATCTGCTCGCGTCGCGCTGTGCCGAGTTCCCACCGGACGTGGCCGCGGAGCTCACGGGGGTGCCGGCTGACGAGATCGTCGCCGCGGCGCGGACGCTCTGGGAGGCCCGGCCGGTCGCGTTCTACACGTGGAGTGGGCTGGAGCAGCACAGTGGCACGACGCAGACCATGCGCGCGATCAACGTCCTCTACGCCCTGACCGGCAGCCTGGACGTCCGGGGTGGGAACGTGCTGTTCGAAGCGGTGCCGTCGAACCGGATCGACGGGATGGAGTTCCTGTCCAAGACGCGCCCGCCCGCGGTCGGAGTCGACAAGCGGCCGCTCGGGCCGGCCCGGTTCGAGTTCGTCACGGGCGAGGACTTCTACACCGCGGCCCTCGACCGGCGGATCAAGACCCTGGTCAGCTTCGGCGGCAACATGGTGATGGCCCACGGGGACAGCGCCCGCGGCCGCGATGCGCTGCGAAGCCTGGACTTCTTCGTCCACGCTGACCTGTTCATGTCCCCGACTGCCGAGCTCGCCGACATCGTGCTGCCCGTGACGACGCCGTTCGAGTCCGAGGCATTGAAGATCGGCTTCGAGTACAGCCAGGAGGCGCAGTCGCTCGTCCAGCTGCGACGGCCGCTCGTCTCGCCGCGCGGCGAGGCCCGCTCGGACCTGCAGATCGTGTTCGAGCTCGCGACGCGGCTGGGCCTCGGCGAGCACTTCTGGGACGGCGACATCGAGGCGGCGTTCCGCCATCAGCTCGAGCCGAGCGGGATCACCCTGGAGGAGCTGCGGGCTCATCCGGAGGGCGTCCGAGTGCCGTTGACCACGCGGTACCGCAAGTACGCCGAGACCGGGTTCGCGACTCCGTCGCGCAAGGTGGAGCTCTACTCGTCCACGCTGGCCGCGCATGGCTACTCACCGCTGCCGGCCTTCGAAGAGCCGCTCACCAGCCCTCGCTCCCGGCCGGACCTCGCCGACCGATACCCGCTCGTGCTCAGCTGTGCGAAGTCTGTGTTCTTCTGCGAGACCCAGCACCGCCAGGTCGCCGCCCTGCGCAAGAGCGTGCCCGATCCTCAGATCGAGATTCACCCGTCCACCGCGGCGGCCCGCGGAATCTCCGCGGGGGACTGGGTCTCCCTGGAGACGCCGTACGGCAAGGTCAGGGCGCGCGCGAAGTTCAACGCCAGCCTCGACCCGGACGTCGTGTTCGGCCAGCACGGCTGGTGGCAGGCCTGCGACGAACTGGGACTGCCCGGCTACCCGCCGTACGGACCGGACAGTGCGAATCTCAACCTGGTGCTGCGCCAGACGCCGAGCGACCCGATCAGCGGCAGCTCACCCCTGCGCGCGTCCGTGTGCAACGTCGCCCCACTCAGCGCCGCTGTCTCGGTGGACGCGTGACGTCACCGAGGACAGGGACCGCCCGCGCGGCTGCTCACTTGGCCGTTGGCCCGGTTTTACCCCAAAGGGGGGTATTGGCCGAATTCGAGGTCTGACACATTTCCTGTGTCGCCGATTCGTCTATTTCCGAGGATCGGCAGGCTTCGCCCCGGCTCGGAGAGGACGCAGGCCATCAGCACGGAGAGCAGCGATGAAGTAGCACCATGCAAGTGGTGCAGAGCTCCCGTGCGACTTGAGAAGGCCTCCAAGCGGAGGCTCACAATCAACACCCGACCGCCCAACATCCGGGTCTGCACGAACGCACGATGTGACACCAACCTGTCCCGAAGGCCCCAGCGATACCCCTGACGACGAAGGCCGACTTCGGCCCAATCGACACGACGGCACCCTGGCCACGGCTAGCCTCAGGGCTGTGACCAAACGGCTGGCGGCGTACCTCGAACGGCAGGCCACCGCGCTGAGCGACGGCGAACGTGGATTGCGCTCGGGCGACGCGGCCAGCACGCACGCGACGAGGGTCGCGATCCGGCGCTACCGCAGCGTCCTGCACACCTTCCCCGACAGCTTCGCGCACGGTCAGGCACGACGGCTCGACCGTGGCCTGCGCTGGTACGCCGGCGTGCTGGGCGAGGTGCGCGACCGCCAGGTGCTCCGGGCGTTCTTCTCCGACGTGCTCGATGAGTGGCCGGACCCTGCCGCGACCCTTCGACTGCGGCCGGTGCTGATCGGCCGACTCGACGAGGAGGTCGCCGAACACTGGGCGGTGCTGCGAGGACAGCTCGACCGGAAGCGGTACCGATCGCTGGTCTCGGACGTGACGGGCGTCCGGGTGGCGCCGGTGACCGACGACCAGATCGCCATTGCGGTGGACCGCGCAGCGAAGGACTTCGCGCGGCGCTTCGCAGAAGCGGAGGCGGATGACGCCGACGAGCTGATGCACCGGGCGCGCAAGTCGGCCAAGCGGGCGCGGTACGTCGCGGGCGTCGTCGACACGCGACAGGCCCGCGAGCTCGCCACCCGGTTTGCGCGAATGCAGGAGGTGCTGGGCGACTACCAGGACCAGGTCGTGGCGAGCGGTTTCGTGGCGCGGGTGGCCCGGGACGGCGCCGCGGCCGCCGATCTCGACGCGCTGCGCCGGCACTTCGCCCCGACCGCCCACTCCCTGAGGCGACAGGCGATCGCCGAGGCGCACGACCTCGGGTTGGTCGCAGGACCGGCGATAGCCTCTCGTCCATGACTCCGACGCTGGGTGCTG
Organism: uncultured Actinomycetota bacterium; assembly: GCA_963844385.1. Lineage (GTDB taxonomy): Bacteria > Actinomycetota > Actinomycetes > Propionibacteriales > Nocardioidaceae > Nocardioides. The sequence continues at coordinate 75,252 of CAWJOJ010000023.1, forward strand.
TTATCGACCAATTGGACGATTGGTACCCGCCCACGACGGCCGACTCCTGGGATGCCGTCGGTCTCGTGTACGGCGACCCGGCCGCCCCGGTCAGCAGGGTGATGTTCGCCGTCGACCCGACGATCGACGTCGCCCGGGAGGCAGTCGAATGGGGCGCCGACCTGCTCGTCGTACACCATCCGCTGTTCCTGAAGCCGGTGCACGGCTTCGCGGCCACCACGCCCAAGGGCCGGACCCTGGCTACCCTCGCCACCGGCGGCTGCGCGTTGCTGACGGCCCACACCAACGCCGACCAGGCCGAGGGCGGGGTGTCTGAGGCGCTGGCGCACGCGCTGGGCCTGACCGACCTCACGCCGATCCGGTCCGCGATGGCGGCCCCGCTGGACAAGATCGTGGTCCACGTCCCGCACGAGCAGGCTGCGGCGGTGCGCGCCGCGCTCGCCCAAGCGGGTGCCGGCTCGATCGGCGACTACGACAGCTGCAGCTACACGACCTCCGGCGAAGGCCGGTTCCGGCCGCTGCCCGGCGCCAACCCGACGATCGGCGCGGTCGGCGACGTCGAGGTCGTGGACGAGGCGCGGATCGAGTCGATCCTGCCGCGCTCTCAGCGGGCCGCGGTCGTGGCGGCGATGCTGGCGGTGCATCCCTACGAGGAGCCGGCGTACGACATCGTCGAGCTCGCCGACCCCCGTCGCGAGCCCACCGGAACCGGGCGTGTCGGCACCGTGGCCGAGACCACCCTGGCTGACTTCGCCGCTCATATCTCCGGAGTGCTGCCGGCGACCGCCCATGGGGTACGGGTCGGCGGCGACCCGGACCGCGTCGTACGACGGGTGGCGGTGTGTGGAGGTGCGGGCGACTTCCTGCTCGACGAGCTCGCCGGATCCGAGGTCGACGTGTACGTGACCTCCGACCTGCGCCACCATCCCGCGGCCGAGTTCCTGGAGAAGGACGGTCCCGCGTTGATCGACATCTCGCACTGGGCGGGGGAGTGGATGTGGCTGCCGGTGGTGCAGGCGAGGCTGGCCGACGCACTGGCTGACTCACTGGGGGCTACGGTGGAAACCCGCGTGAGCACGCTGCCCACGGACCCGTGGACAATTCGTATCTGACCGGCCGCATCTGAAGGAGCCCACGCTGAAAGCCGACCCGTTCGCCCAACTGAAGCTACTCGACGTACAAGAGCTCGACTCCCGCATCGGCCAGCTGCGGCATCAGCTCGACTCACTGCCCGAGGTCCTGGAGATCGCGACTCTCACCTCCAACCGGACCGAGCTCGACAACCAGGCCCGAGACGCGCAGATCCTCGTCGACGACCTGACGGCCGAGCAGAACAAGGCTGACGCCGACGTGGAGCAGGTCAAGACCCGTCGCGAACGAGACCGCTCGCGGATCGACGCCGGGTTGATCACGAACCCCAAGGACCTCGAGCGGATGCAGCACGAGCTGGTCTCCCTCGAACGCCGGATCACGAGTCTGGAGGACACCGAGCTCGAGGTGATGGAGCGGCTCGAGGAAGCCCAGAACACTCTCGACACGGTGACCGCGCTGCTGGCGACCACCGACGAGCGGTTGACGGCGCTGGCGAAGATCCGCGACGAGAAGGCTGCCGACCTCGAGGTGTCGCTGAGCGCACTGGTGGCCGAGCGTTCCCAGGCCGTGACCGGAATGCCCGAAGATCTGATGAAGCTCTATGAGCACCTGCGGGTGCAGCGTGGCGTCGGCGCGGCTCCCTTGCAGGCCCGGCAGTGCGGCGGCTGCCAGCTGACCCTCAACTCGATGGACCTCGCTGCGATCGCGAAGGCGCCCTCCGACGAGGTGCTGCGTTGCGAGGAGTGCTCGAGAATCCTCGTGCGCACCTCAGAGTCCGGGTTGTGAATCGGCGATCGGTCCTGATCGAGGCCGACGGTGGCTCGAGGGGCAACCCCGGCCCCGCTGGCTACGGTGCGGTGCTCAAGGACGCCGAGACGGGTGAGGTGATCGCAGAGGACGCGACGGCGATCGGTATCGCCAGCAACAACGTTGCCGAGTACTCCGGCCTGATTGCCGGCCTGCGGCTCGCGGAGGAGTTCGCCCCCGAGGCCGACATCGAGGTCCGGATGGACTCCAAGCTCGTCGTCGAGCAGATGTCCGGACGATGGAAGATCAAGCACGCGGACATGAAGCCGCTCGCGATGGAGGCCAACCGGCTCGCGCCGTTCGGAACGACGTACACCTGGGTGCCACGGGAGCAGAACAAGCACGCCGACCGACTCGCCAACGAGGCCCTCGACGGCGTTCGCTCCGGGGTCACCGCATACGCCGACCACGTCCACGACGGTGAGCCGACGAGCAGCCGAGAGCCGAGCGGGCTGGTCTGAGCAATCGGAACAACCCGGGTCGGCGACCCAGCCACCCCGCGGTTGGACGCCTCCTGGTGGTCCCCCGACGACGCTGATCCTGGTCCGCCACGGGGTCACCGTGCACACGGTCGAGAAACGCTTCTCCGGCGGTCTGGCCAGCGCCAACCCGGGGCTGAGCGACGAGGGCCGGGACCAGGTCCGGGCCACGGCGCAGTGGCTGGCGCAGATAGCCGACGATGTCGACGCCGTGATCGCCTCGCCCGTACGCCGGACCCTGGAGTCCGCCGAGATCGTGGCCGAGACCCTCGGGCGCAAGGTCGAGATCGAGCCCGGCTTCGCGGAGATGGAGTTCGGCGCCTGGGACGGCATGACGTTCGCCGAGGTCGCCGAGAAGCACAAGGCGGACCTCGACTCGTGGATGGGCAACATGGACGTGGCCCCCGGCGGCGGTGAGTCCTTCCGCGACGTCGAAACGCGGGTGCTTGCGGGTCTCGACCGGCGTGCTGGCGGCGCATGAGGGCAAGACGGTCGTCGTGGTCAGCCATGTGACACCGATCAAGACCCTGGTCACCCATGTCCTGCAGGCACCGCTGCTGTCGGTCTACCGGATGGAGCTGGCGCCGGCCTCGGTCACCGTCCTGTCGTTCTTCGACGTCGGCGAGAAGGGCGACAAGCCGATGGCCTCGATGCGGTTGTTCAACGCCCGACCCGTCGACGATCCCTTCCTCGGTCCGTCCCTGCACTGAGCCGGGACCGGCTCCGAACAAACCGTAGGCGACTCGACCCGTGCGCGCACCCGGGCAGTCTTTGCGATGCTGAGGAGATCACTCTCGGATCTGGAGGCATGGACATGCATCGCCGTCGTCCCCTCAGCTCGGTTGTCAGCACCGTCGCCGTACTTGGGATCACCGCACTCGTGCTTGGGCACGCTCGGCGTCACGAGCCCCGGGACCGCGTCACCCGAGGACCGCGTCCGCGGCGCGCTCGGGGTGCGCTCTCCCAGAGTCCGGAGCTGTCGGAGACTCGACGCCTCGAGGACCGGCGCGCCCTGGTGATCGGCACGCGGCTCTACTCGACGTCGACGGAGGACGGCCTCTATCCCGCGATGGGCTTCCACACGCGAGGCGAGATGGGCGGGATCTGGTCGCCGCCGGTGAAGCTGCTCGACGGCATGTGGTTCGGGATCGACGGAGCCTGGCTGGGTTCCGACGTCCCGGCCCGACCGCTTCGTCAGCGGGTGGGGATACCACCGCATCGAGTACGCCGCCAGGGTGGCCTCACCGTCGAGCGGACCGACGTGGTCCCCAACGGGATCCGGGCGGGGCTGGTGGGCCTGACCCTGCGCAGCAACGTCACCCGACGAGTCCCCCTGACCTTCGACGCGCACTCGGAGCTGATGTCGACCTACCCGTGGGGCGAGACGGACCCGAGCCAGACCTCGGTCAACCGGCAGGACACCGGTCGGGTCTCCCGAGGCGCCCTGGTGTTCCGCGAGCGGGCCGGCGCCGGCCACCCGCTGGGTGCCCACGACTGGGCGGCCGTGGCCGGCAGCAGCCTGACGCCCACCGGAAGCGACCTCGGTCCCGACTTCCGCGGCCCGCAGGACCCGGCGGTGATCTGCCCTCCCTCCGGCACGCCCGAGGAGCAGCCGGAGCGCTGCGACGACACGGCGTACGGCAAGGGCACCGGGGGAGAGCTGACGCTACGACGTCCGGGTGCCTGCGGGACGCGACGTCACGGTGTGGTTCGCGGTCGGTGGCTCCGATCACGGGCCGGCGGCGGCGCGGCGGGCCTTCGAGCGTGCGCTCGACCACCCGGCCAGGTCCCTGGGCCGCAAGATCGCCCAGCGGCGCGCAGTCGACGCCCGAACACAGGTCTCGATCCCCGGCGACCGGTTGCTCGAGCGGTCCGTGCGCTGGAGCAAGCAGAACCTCGCCGACTCCGTGCAGACCGCCCGCGGAATGCGCCTGCGTCCGGTGGCGGCAGGCACCGAGTTCCCCGAGCCCGTCGGCAGGCTCGCCGAGATGACCTGGCTCGGCGCGGGCTGGCCCGACTACCCGTGGCTGTTCGGCACCGACGGCGAGTACACCGCCTTCGCCTCGGTCGCGATGGGCCAGTTCGGCCCGATCAAGGACCATCTGCGCGCCCTGCGCGACGTCAGCGAGATCGTGAACGAGGGCTCGGGCAAGGTCGTGCACGAGGTGACACCCGACGGTGCGGTGTACTTCGGCGCCAACGCGGACGACGGCAACACCGACGAGACCTCCAAGTTCCCGAGCGCGGTGGCGCTGATCTGGCGCTGGACCGGGGACGACCGGTTCCGCGACGAGATGTACGACTTCTCCGTGCGTGGGATGCGCTATCGTGGTCGGGCGGCTCGACGCGGACGGTGACGGCTGGCCGGAGGGCCTCGGGAACGTCGAGCGCCCCGGCATGGGCGAGGAGAAGCTCGACAACGCCGTGTACACGATCCGTGGACTCCGCGACCTCGCCGACCTGGCGGCCAGCAAGGGTGACCGCCGCACGCGCCGCTGGGCGTCGTCCCGGGCGGCCGCCATGGAGAGGATCTTCGAGCAGACCTGGTGGTACGGCGGCAACGCCCGAGCGTACGGCGACTCCCTCGAGGATCCCGTCAACGAACCCATCCTCCAACGGCACTGGATCGGCGTCACGCCCATGGATGCGATGCTGGTCCGCCCCTCCCGCACGACTCGCCCGCTGGCCGTCCCAGCGCCACGGTGTCGCGCGCCCTGATCCAGCGCGAGCGGCCTTGCTACACGGGCAGGTTCGGGCTGTACCACACCGGCACCGGACGGACCAGCGACCCGGCCGGCAACCCGGGCGCGACCTGTGACCCGGTCGTCTCCTCGGTGCCCAGCGAGCGCAGTGTCTTCTCGCTGAACACCGCGATCATGGCCGTCGCCGAAGGCAACTTCGGCCGGCTCGGGACGCGGCAGCAGCAGTACTACACGACCGGCAACGCCCGGATCCAGCTGGACCGGGCGGTATGGGAGATGCCCGGCGCAATGCCGGAGATCGCCCCCGAGGGTGACTTCACGCCCAACATCGACCGCCTGTTCACGGAGCGCTCCATGGTGTTGCAGGCATGGGGGGCCTACGGGAACCTGTGGCCCGTCGTCCACCAGCAGCTGGGGATCTCGCCCGACCTGGGCAGGGACTCGGTGCGGGTCGTCGCCCAGGTCCCGTCCGGGCAACGCAAGCTGTCGGGGACCAACATCCGGCTCGGAGGCGGGTCGATCGGCGTGCGGGCCTTCGCATCGTCGACGCTGCTGATGACTCGGGTGAACCTGGATCGCGCGCGGACCGACCTCACGATCGGCCACGTGCTGCCCCGGGGCGCTCGGGTGGACAAGGTCTGGCTGGACGGCCGGCGGAGTCCGTTCTACGACGTGGTCCGCACGGCACGCGGGCGCGAGCTGATTGTCTACAAGGCCGGTTCCGGCGCGCACAGCCTGGCCATCCGTCTGGGTTGAGGCGTCCAGAGTCTCGATAGATCGTCTCGACGACGACATCGAGCTGGGTGCCGACGCTGCCGGCAGAACCGTCCTCGACCTTCCAGCCGAGGTCGCGCAGCAGGTCAGCCAGGGCGGCCGGCGTGCGGGGGTTGCCCCCGTGCTCGAGCAGCGCCCGGACGATCCGCCCCTTGGTGGCCTTGTTGAAGTGACTGACGACCTTGCGCTGTCCGTCCACCTCATGCAGCACCCGAACGGTCGCGACCCGTCGCGTCAGGTCGGCGGTCGGCCGCCAGAAGGCGCCGTACATCGTCGACCGGAGGTCGACCAGCAGCCCGCCGCCCATGGCGTCCCTGACGGCGGCGCCGAGGTGGGCGCGCCAGACTCCCGCGACGGATCCGAGGCCGGGTAGGCGGACGTCCCCGGACAGCCGGTACGCCGGGATCCGGTCGTCGGGTCTCACCAGACCGAAGAGCGAAGAGGTGATCGCGATCCGGCTGGTTGCCCGCCGCCTGGCGGCCGTCGAGAGGCTGTCGAAGGACAGGGCGTCGTACAGGACCCCGCTGTAGACCCGGTCGGCCCGCATCGTCGGGCTCGAGCGCAAGGCTGCGTTGCGGCCGATCTCGTCGACCTGGCCGGGGCTGAGGCCGAGGACGGCGGCCGCTGCGGGCGACGTACTGACGTCGATCAGGGCGTCGAGGATGCGTTCCCGGGTTGGGGTCAGCGACGGCGACGACATCGTCGACAGGTCGACCCGGTTCCCTCGTCTCGGGCTCGACTTGCCCTCCGAGGGCGGCAGCAGGATCAGCACCTGCACAGACTAGGGAATGGTTCCGCGGAGCCGGTTGGCTAGTGTCCAATGCATGTCGCACAGAGTGCTGAGTGTCCGGTCCGCCGACGACGGGGTCGCGGCTCAGAATTTGCGCGACGGGGTGGCGAAGATCCAGGCCGAGATGAAGGTCTCGCCCGGTTTTCCCGCCGACGTGGAGGCCGCCGCGCAGAAGGCGGCGGAGGGTCCCCGGCTGCCGACGCTCGACCGGACGGATCTGCCGTTCGTGACGATCGACCCCGAAGGTTCCATGGACCTCGACCAGGCGGTGCACATCGAGAGAGCCGGCGAGGGCTACATCGGTCTACTACGCGATCGCCGACGTGGGCGCGTTCATCACACCCGGCGACCCGATCGACCTGGAGGCGAACCGTCGCGGCGAGACGCTCTACGGCGCCGACTCCAAGGTTCCTCTGCACCCGAAGGTGATCTCCGAGGGCGCCGGGTCCTTGTTGCCCGATCAGGTCCGCCCCGCGTTGCTTTGGCAGGTCCAGGTCGACGCGACCGGCGAGGGCACCGACGTGAAGGTGGAGCGCGCACTGGTGCGGTCGCGCCAGAAGCTGTCGTACGCCGGCGCCCAGAAGTCGATCGACGAGGACGAGGCGGACGAGCTGTTCACGCTGCTCCAGGAGATCGGCGAGCTGCGACTGAGAAAGGAAGCCGAACGCGGTGGTGTCTCGCTGCCACTCCCGGAGCAGGAGATCGACATTCACGGCGACCGGTGGCGGTTGGAGTTCCGCGCCCAACATCCCGTCGAGCAGTGGAACGCCCAGATCTCGCTGCTGGTCGGGATGGGTGCAGCATCGCTGATGGTCAACGCCCGGGTCGGGCTGCTGCGCACGCTTCCGCCGGCTGACCCGCGCGACGTACAACGCCTCCACCGCACTGCCCGAGCGCTGGGCATCGAGTGGTCCGCCGAGCTGCCCTACCCCGACTTCATCCGCTCACTCGACCCGACCAAGCCCAACCATGCCGCGATGGTCGTGGCCTGCACGCGGCTGCTCCGCGGCTCCGGCTACGCCGGGTTCAACGGCGAGCTGCCGGCCCTGGTCGAACACTCGGCGCTGGCCGCCGAGTACGCCCACGTGACAGCGCCGCTGCGCCGCCTCGGCGACCGGTACGCCGGCGAGATCTGCGTCGCCCTGTGCGCCAGCGAGGAAGTCCCTGGCTGGGTCCTCGACAAGCTTCCAGAGCTGCCCGACACGTTGCGACAGTCGTCCCAGCGTGCCAATCACTACCAGAACGCCGTCCTCGACCTGGTCGAGGCGGCCGTCCTCGAGGACCGGGTCGGCGACACCTTCGACGGAGTCGTCGTCGAGGTCGACGGGAAGGACGGCACCCGAGGTGAGGTGTCGATCCAGGACCTGCAGTCGAAGCCCCGGTCACCGGAGCGTCCGAGCTGCCCCTGGGCACCGACGTACGGGTCAGGCTTGCCGAGGCCGACGTCGATTCCCGGCAGGTGGCGTTCGCGCTGATTTGATCGCGGCTACCTGCGTCACGTTGTCCCTTCCGTCCGTTCCTCTACCAGGAAGCTTCGCCGCTTTGGGGATCAGGTGGCGGAGCTTTCCTCCATTGAACCGGGTCGGGCCGTAGAACTTGAGTTCCTCAAGTAAATGTGATTTGGTGGAAACCACTTGATGCACTCAAGCAATCTCGAAGGAACGACATGCCCCGATCCCGTCCGGCCAAAGCCCGGGCGAGCATCTGGTCACGGGCGCCCCGCGGGAAGACCAGTCGTAGGTAGTGCGCCTGCTGTTCGAGCGGGGCGTCCCGGTTCGGGCAAGCTCGAGGTCACCCGGCGCGGGCAGCCGGTTTGTGGACGCGGTTCGGTTCGACTGGGAGAACCCAGCAACGTGGGAGGAGACGGTCGCGGGCGCAAACGCGATCTCCCTGATGCGGCCGGACCTCGAGGACGGGCCCGAAAGAGTCCGGGAACTGGTGCGTCAGACGGAAGAAGCCCATGTCATCTGCTCTCCGGACAGGGCGCGGGAGCACTGCGGGACGCCTACTTCAGAACGCCAGGTCGAGAGCACTGTCACCGGGGTCGCTGCGGGCTGGACCTTGATTCGGCGTCGTGTTTCCACCAGTGCTCACGAACCGCGGTTCTACCTGGCCTCCATCCGCGGCGAGGGGAGCCTGTCGATATCGACGGCGGGCGCCACGATGGCCTTTGCGGACGTCCGTGACATCACTGCGGTCGTGGTCGCTGCGCTTGCGGACCGCGAGCACGCCGCCGGAAGGCGTACACGGTCACCGGCCTGCGGCGATGTCGGTCGCGGAGATCGCCGAGGTCGTGTCCGTCGTCACTGGCCGACCGGTGCGGGCGGTCAACCCGTCGCCGCAAGGAGCGGTGGCCGGGCTGGACCCCTGGCTCGCGGAGATCTCGGCGGCGTACTGGCGAGGGGTGCGCGAAGGCGTGTTCGGCGAGATGACCGACGACGTCCTGCGCCTGACCGGCCACCCGCCCCGGGCAGTCGCGGACTTCGTGCGCGAGACGAGGAGTCCGGCGGGTCCTCCCCGATTGACGCGCCGCTCCCAGGCTCGCCGCGCAAGGAGCACCCTAGCCAACGGGGAGTCCGCACGAACACGTCGGCTATGTCGTTGATCTCCCCTGACACCAGGTTCGACGCCCACCAGTCGAACGCCACGTGCCGGCATGGCGAAGATCGCAGGGGTGAGCTCGAGTCGTTGGCCTCGGCGCCGTCCGCACTGACCGACGCCGCCGGGTCGCATGCACTCTCCGGTCCCACAC
>CAWJOJ010000024.1:0-19651 GCA_963844385.1 uncultured Actinomycetota bacterium
CCTGCTGGTGGGCTCCGCGGTCACGATTTTGGCGATCCTGGCGGTGCGGGTCTCGTCCCGCGCCGGCCTCCCCAGTCTGATGATCTACCTGCTCATGGGTGTCGCCCTGGGCGAGGCTGGGATCGGGATCGACTTCGAGAACGCCGAAATGACCCACGCCCTGGGGTTCGCGGCCCTCGTCGTGATCCTGGCCGAGGGCGGTCTCACCACCTCTTGGCGCGAGATCCGTCCGGCCATGCGGATGGGCCTGTCCCTGGCAACCGTCGGCGTGGCCGTCTCGGTCGGGGTGATGGCTCTGGCCGGGCACTACCTGCTCGGCCTTCCGTGGGAGCTCGCGGTCCTCCTGGGAGCGGTGACCTCGCCCACCGACGCCGCGGCGGTGTTCTCCGTGCTGCGCGTCGTCCCTCTTCCCAAACGGCTGACGGGCGCCCTCGAAGCGGAGTCTGGTCTCAACGACGCCCCGACCGTGGTGCTGGTGACCCTGGTGTCGACCGGAGCGAGCCAGGAGCACGGGATCGCCTACCTGGCCGGCATCATCGCGTTCGAGCTCGCCGCCGGTGTGCTGATCGGCCTCGCGGTCGGATTCGGCGGAGCCTGGGTCATGCGGCGGGCAGCGTTGCCGTCCTCGGGCCTCTACCCGTTGGCCGTCCTCGTGCTCACATTCCTTGCGTACGCCGTGGGAGCGGCCGTCCACGCCTCCGGATTCGCAGCCGTGTACGTCGCCGCGCTCGTGCTCGGCAACTCCGACCTGCCCCACCGGACGGCCACTCGGTCGTTCTCGGAGGGGATGGCCTGGCTGGCCCAGATCGGCCTGTTTGTGATGCTCGGACTGCTGCTCTCGCCGGATGAGATCACGTGGTCGATTGTGGGCTCCGCCGTCCTGGCCGGGCTCGTGCTGACGGTGGTCGCCCGACCGGTCTCCGTGCTGGTCAGCTCGGTCGTGCAACCGCTCGGGTGGCAGGACTTCACGTTCATGTCGTGGGCCGGTCTGCGCGGCGCCGTACCCATCGTGCTCGCGACGATCCCTCTGGCCGAGGAAGCCGACGGGGCACGGCGCCTGTTCAACATCGTCTTCGTGATGGTGGTCATCTACACGATGCTCACGGGGCCGACCCTGCCGCACGTCGCCCGCTGGCTGAAGGTCGCCAGGCGCTTTGAACCTCGCGACCTCGAGGTCGAAGCCGCGCCACTCGAGCGCGTTGCCGCCGACCTGCTCCAGGTCACGATCAGCCCGAAGTCCCTGATGCACGGAGTCGAGGTCGGGGAGCTCCGGCTGCCCAAGGGTGCATCGGTGTCGATGGTGATCCGCGACGGCGAGACCCTCGTTCCTGAGCGGCGGACGGTGCTCCGGCGTGGTGACGAGCTCGTGATCGTCACGCCCCGCAAGTCGCGCGAGGCCACCGAGGAGCGACTCCGCCAGGTCTCCATCGGTGGTCGGCTCGCCCAGTGGCTCGGCACAAAGGGGCCGGAGGTCTAGACGCACCTGCTCATGCGGACGTTCTGCTCATACGGTTGACCACCATCGCACGTTGCATCTTCATCGCCGCGTTGCCTGGACCGTCCTGGGGCGCGGCAGCCCAAGGAGGAAAGATGGACAGTCCCAAACCCGTCTCGCGTCGGCGGTTCGGCCGCGCTGTCCTGCTCGGTCCGGCCGCTGACCTGCCTCACTGACCTGCAGAGTCACCGGTCGACTTGCTGTCTGGATCATCCGGGCTGCAGACCTCGACGTCGTCCCGCGCCCTCACGAACTTGCGCCCGGGTCTCACTCGACTGAAGTCGTCCCCGACCACGACGACCACGCCGTCACCCAGAGCTTCGCCTTCAGGGGTCACGACCTTGGCCGCCCGGCCGAGGTAGCTGGTGACCAGTCGGACGGCTGGGTTCCTGGCGTCCTCAGCCCAGACCTCGACCCTGTCGACGTTGGCGCTTGTGGCATTGCCGGTCTCCCCGGGCGCAAACCCGCGGTTCGCAAGCTGCTCCATCGTCTTGGTGGCAAGGCCGTCGGTCGTCCCGGCGTTGAACACGCTGACCGTGACCTCGCCGGGATCGACCTTCTCCCCCCTGGCGACCGAACGCACCGAGCAGGCCGCCTCGGGAGTCTCGTCAGGGTCGCCGGACAGACCCGGCAATGGTTCGACCAGCTTCGTCCAGCCCCAGACCATACCGAGCAGCAACACGATGATGAGCACGCCGAGTGTGATTGCCGTGCGCAGTTTCGGCTCCATCACCGCTCCACGGTGAGCACCCGCGCATGCAGCACGTTGCGCTGCTGGAGTGCTGCCCGGAGCGCTCGGTGCAGGCCGTCCTCGAGGTACAGGTCACCGCGCCATCGCACGACATGGGCGAACAGGTCCCCGTAGAACGTGGAGTCGTCGTCCAACAGCGCATCCAGCTGAAGGGTCGCCTTGGTCGTGACCAGTTCGTCGAGGCGCACCTGGGTGGGTGGGACGGATGCCCACCCTCGCGCGTCGAGGCTGTGGGCGGGGTACGGCCGCTCGTCCCCCACGCGCTTGAAGATCACGTCCGTGACTATAACGAGGTGACCCGAGTGGTCTGAATCGTCGACAATGGGCAGATGCCGACGTCCCACCAGTGGCTCGCCTTCCTCGTCTCCTCGTTCCTGTTCATCCAGGTGCCGGGGCCGAGCCTGCTGTTCACGATCGGCCGCGCGCTCACGGTCGGCCGGCGTGATGCCCTGCTCTCGGTCGTCGGCAACGGCGTCGGTCTGGTGTTCCAGGTCCTGTGTGTGGCGGTCGGCTTGGGCGCCGTCGTGGCCGCGAGCGCTGCCGCCTACACGGTGCTCAAGGTCTGTGGCGCGGCGTACGTCGTCTACCTCGGCGTCCAGGCGATCCGGCACCGCGCCGATGCACGGGCGAACCTCGAGTCCGCGACTCGGAGGCCGGCGAGCCCAGGACACTCGCTGCGCACGGGCTTCATCGTGGGTTCGACCAACCCCAAGACGATCGTCTTCTTCGTGGCGTTCCTGCCCCAGTTCGTCAACGACCAGGCCGGCCACGCAGGAGTGCAGCTCGCCATGCTCGGCCTGGTGTTCGGCGCGATGGCGATCGCGTCCGACACTTGCTGGGCGCTGGCCGCCGGCAGGGCCCGCGACTGGTTCGCGCGGAGCCCGAAGCGGCTGGACACCCTGGGTGCCACCGGAGGGGTCATGATGGTCGCGCTCGGCGCCACCATGGTCGCCACCGAGTGACCCATCGGTGGTTGAGGAGGGCGCGCAGCGCCCGTCGCTCCGGTGGTTGAGGAGGGCGCGCAGCGCCCGTCTCGAAACCCTCAGCCGCCGTACGGGACCGTGATGATCTCCAGGTTGTGGCCGTCAGGATCGTCCCAGTAGAGCCCCCGCCCACCGTCGTTGGTGTTGATCTGGTTCTCCTGCCGATGGGAGGGGTCCGCCCAATAGGTGAGTCCCCTGGCCACGATGCGTTCGTGGATCTCGTCGAACTCCTCGTCCGAAACGATGAACGCATAGTGCTGCGAGCGGAGCGTTCCGTGGTCGTCGGCGTAGTCGAGCGAGACCTCGTTGTCCACCTGGACTACGACGAACGGTCCGTACGTGGTCGGTTCGGGCAGGCCCAGGATCTCCACCAGGAACCGTGCGGATGCCTGCTTGTCAGTGCAATGGACGATGGTGTGGTTCAGTTTGACGCTCATCTGTTCCTCCTCTTGTTTCCATGATGTCCGGGCGTACGATCCGGACCAACGCCGCGGTCGTCAGACGGTCACTGCCGGCATGAACCCGGCACTAGGCTCACGTCCATGACCGAGCCTTCCGCACCCGCCGAGAATCCCATCGCCGCGGTCGTCGCGCCGGGTTACCAGTTCGAGGGCGCCGCGCTCGAGCTGGGCGGACTGATGCTCAGCGCCGATGAGCTTTCCGACGTGCGTATCCGGATCCCGCTCGGCATGGTCAACCGGCACGGTCTGGTCGCGGGCGCGACCGGCACCGGCAAGACGAAGACGCTGCAGCTGATCGCAGAACAGCTCAGCAGCAACGGTGTGCCGGTTTTCGCGGCCGACATCAAGGGCGACCTGTCGGGCATCAGCGTCCCGGGCGAGGCCAGCGACAAGATCAAGACCCGAGCTGCCAGCGTCGGCCAGGACTGGCAGGCGCGGGGGTTCCCGGTCGAGTTCTACGCGCTCGGCGGTCAGGGCACCGGCGTCCCGGTTCGGGTGACGATGAGCGCGTTCGGGCCGCTGCTGCTGAGCAAGGTGCTCGGCCTCAACGACACGCAGGAGTCCAGTCTTGGGCTGGTGTTCCACTACGCGGATCACGCCGGCCTGCCGCTGCTCGACCTCGCTGACCTTCGCGCGGTGATCCAGCACCTCACCAGCGACGAGGGCAAGGCCGATCTCAAGGGTCTCGGTGGGCTTTCGTCCGCCACCGCCGGCGTTCTGCTTCGCGAGCTGATCTCGTTCCAGGACCAGGGCGCCGATGCCTTCTTCGGGGAACCCGAGTTCGAGTCGAGCGAGCTCCTGCAGGTCGCTTCCGACGGCAGGGGCTTGATCAGCCTGGTCGAGCTGCCCAACCTGTCGGACCGTCCCGCCATCTTCTCCACGTTCCTGATGTGGCTGCTTGCCGACCTGTTCCACGATCTGCCCGAGGTCGGTGACGTCGACAAGCCGAAGCTGGTCTTCTTCTTCGACGAGGCGCACCTGCTGTTCAACGACGCCTCGCAGTCGTTCCTCGACCAGGTCGCGCAGACGGTCCGGCTGATCCGGTCGAAGGGCGTCGGCGTCTTCTTCGTGACCCAGTCGCCCACCGACGTGCCGGACGAGGTGCTGGCGCAGCTCGGCTCTCGTGTCCAGCACCAGCTCCGCGCTGCGACGCCCAACGACGCCAAGGCGTTGAAGCAGACGGTCAACACCTACCCGACGTCCTCCTACGACGACCTCGGGAAGGTCATCCTGTCGCTCGGCATCGGCGAGGCGATCGTGACGGTGATGAACGAACGCGGGGCCCCGACACCCGTGGCATGGACCCGGCTCCGCGCACCCGAGTCCTTGATGGCCCCGGCGCCGGCAGCCGCGATGGACGCGGCCGTCAAGGCCAGCCCTCGCTACGCGAAGTACGCGCAGGTGGTCGACCGAGAGTCGGCTCGCGAGAAGCTCGCCGCCAAGCTGGAGGCGGGCGCGGCCAAGCAGGCGGACGAAGCCAGGTCGAGGGAGAAGCCGAAGCAGCCCTCCTCCTCGAGGAAGGACGACGGGAAGCAGGACGGTGGCCTCGTGTCCGACGTCGTGAAGTCCGCGGTGTTCAAGGACTTCGTGCGTACGGCGGCCCGCGAGATCGCCCGCGGAATGTTCAGGTCTGGCCGACGCTGAGGTCGGGGTCAGGCGCACCAGAGCGCGCGCTCGACGACCAGGTCGGCCAGGGCGTGTACGCCGCGCAGGTCGGTGCGGGTCTCCAGCAATGCTCGAACACGTTTGGTGTGCCTGGCTTCCTGCCGCACGCGGGCGGCCAGAATCTGCTCGAGCTTGCGGTCGAAGTCGTCGTCCATGATGTTCCCCCGGTTCGTTCGTCGTACCCCTGCAGCATGCCTCGCCCGGACAAATTGCGTGTGCACACAGGGTTTCGGGCACATCACCGACCCACAACACAGCGTCAAAGAGTCGGCGGATCCCACGCGATCTGGACCGTCTCGGCCCCGCGGTCGCGGGTGAGAAGCTGCCCGCGACCGGGCGGCGCGGCTGTCGGACGCAGGTTGCCGATCAGCTGGCCCTCGTCCTTGCTGCCGGAAAGCAGCAGCCCGGGCATGGCGAGCTCGCGCAGCGACTGGATGACGGGCTCATAGAGTGCCCGCGCCGCGCCGCCCGAACGCCGGGCCACGGCCACGTGCAGCCCGGTGTCCCGCGCCTGTGCCAGCAGCGGCACGAGAGGCGCCATCGGTGAGCTCTGTTGGGTGGCCACGAGGTCGTAGTCGTCGACGATCACGAACACCTCGGCACCGGTCCACCAGTTCCGGTTGCGCAGCTGCTCCGGCGTCACGTCCGGGCCGGGGAGCCGGTTGGTGAGGTACGTCGCGATGTCCTGCAGCGCCGGCGCCGCCTGGTTGGCGTTGGTCAGGTAGTTCAGCAGGTAGTCCTCCGGCACCTCACCGAGCAGCGAGCGCCGGTAGTCCACCACCACGATCTGCGCTTCCTTCGGCGTGTGCGTCCGGATGATCTCGCGGCAGAGCGTGCGCATCAGGGCGCTCTTGCCGGACTGCCCGTCGCCGAAAACGAGCAGGTGCGCCTCGGTGGCCGGGTTGATCGCGACCGGGGCCAGCTCCTTCTCGTTGATGCCGATCAGCAGCCGCTTGGCGTCCACTCCCGCAGCGGCAGCCTCGCTGCGAACCGTCGCCAGCTCGATCATCTCGGGAAGCAGGCGCAGCTTCGGACCGGTCGGTCCGGACCAGGCCGCGTTGGAGCGGACGACCAGGTCGTCCACACCGTCGCCGATGCTGCCCGGGTCGGCGTCGCCGTCGACGCGCGGCAGGGCACCCATGAAGTGCAGCTTGCCGGGCAGCAGGCCGCGGCCGGGCTTCCCGGCCGGCACCAGTGCGGCCACCCTGCGGTCGATCTCGGAGTCCATCGGGTCACCGAGCCGCAGCTCGAGCCGGGTGCCGAACAGGTCCCTGGTCGCGGCCCTGAAGTCGGCCCATCTGGTGGCGCCGACCATCAGGTGCAGCCCGAAGGTGAGGCCGCGGGCAGCGAGGGTCTGGAGCTCCATCTCGAGGTCGTCGAAGTCGGCTCGCAACGTGCTCCAGCCGTCAACGACCAGGAAGACGTCGCCGTACCCGTCATCGGCGCGGCCCGCGGCGCGTCGGCTCCGGTAGGTCTCGATGGAGTCGATGCCGTTGTCCCGGAAGTAGGCCTCGCGACGGTCGACGACCCCGCTGACCTCGGCGACGACGCGGCGTACGACGTCGGGCTCGGACCGGGTGCCGACCCCCGCGACGTGGGGGAGACCCACGAGCGGGGCGAAGGTGCCGCCGCCGAAGTCGAGCACGAAGAACTGGGACTCCTGGGGTGTCGTGGTCAGCGACATCGATGCGACGAGGGAGCGCAGCAGGGTGCTCTTTCCGGTGCGCGGACCACCGACGACCGCCACATGCCCGGCGGCGCCGCCGAGATTGACGGTCAGGACGTCGCGGCGCTGCTCCCGCGGACGGTCCACGGTGCCCACCGGGACCACCAGGCCGCCCATGGCCCGCCACCTCGGCGAGACCAGGCCGAGCACCGGGTCCTCGACCAGGTCGGGCATCAGCTGGTCGAGGGTGTCGGGTATGTCCAGCGGCGGCAGCCACACCTGATGCGCCGCGGGGCCGTGGCCGGCCATCCGGCCCACCGCGAGGTCAAGCAGGGACGTCTGCTCGTCCTGCTGGATCGGGGCGGGGGCAGGCTCGTCGTCCGTCTCGGGCGGGCTGAGGTCGACGACCTCGGTGATGGTGAACGGCAGGATGCCCCGGACGTTGCCACCCTCGTCGCGGCGGATCCGCACCCGGCCGCTGGGCGGACCGGAGACGTAGGCCGCCTTGAACCGGCTCAGTGACGTCGGGTCGGGCTTGAGGAATCCGAGGCCCGGTTCGGCCGGCAGCTCGTACGCGTCCGGTACGCCGAGAACGGCGCGTGACTCCGAGGCCGAGAACGTGCGTAGGCCGACCCGATAGGACAGGTGTGACTCGAGGCCTCGGAGGCGACCCTCTTCGAGGCGTTGCGAGGCCAGCAGCAGGTGCAGGCCGAGCGAGCGACCGAGCCGGCCGATCGCCACGAACAGGTCGATGAACTCCGGCTTCGCGGTCAGCATCTCGGAGAACTCGTCGACGACGATGAACAGTGACGGCAGCGGCCTGAGGTCCTCGCCGCCGGCTCGCGCCTTCTCGTAGTCGCGGATCGACTGGTAGTTGCCCGCCTCGCGGAGGAGCTCCTGACGGCGGACCATCTCGCCGGACAGGGCGTCCTGCATGCGGTCGACAAGCGTGAGCTCTTCGGCGAGGTTGGTGATGACCGCGGAGACCTGGGGCATCGAGGACATGCCGGCGAACGTGGCACCGCCCTTGAAGTCGACCAGCACCATGTTGAGCTGCTCGGGCGAGTGCGTCATGGCCAGGCCCAGGACCAGCGTGCGCAGGAACTCCGACTTGCCGGAACCGGTCGCGCCGATCACCAGCCCGTGCGGACCCATTCCCTGCTGGGCCGACTCCTTGATGTCCAGGTGCACGATCCCCCCGCCGTCGCCGACCCCGATCGGCACCCGCAGCCGGTCCCGAGCCGGCCGGGACCGCCAGGCCTTGGTCGGGTCGAAGGTGTGGATGTCGCCAAGCCCCAGCAGCTCCATGAAGTCGGTCGGGCCGGCCGGCTCTCCGGGGCCGGTCTCGCCCCCGACGCTGACCGTGTGCAGCGGTGCCAGTCGACGCGCGAACGCCTCCGCGGTGGGTAGGTCGCACTGGTCGACCAGTGCCTTGACCGGCTCCTCGCGGAGTCTCAGGGCGTTGATGGGGTACTTGCCCTTCTCCGGCGTCGCCGTACCGAACTCGAGCCTCAGCCGGGTCGCGTCCTCGAGGTCGTCCCAGTGCGCCGGGAGGTCCAGCACCGTCACGCCATGCAGGCCGTAGGGCGGGATCACGTGGTTGCCGGGAGGCAGGTGGCCGCCGTCGACGACGAGCAGGATGTGAGGCGCGGACGGTCGCTCGTCGGCACCGAACCGGGGCCGGTCCGCGAGGTCCGGCGGCAGCAGCGATCCGAGCTCGTCGATGCTGGTGGTGACCATTCGCATCGGGCCTACGGCATCCATCCGCTGGCCGCTGTGGTTGTGCGGCAACCACTTGAGCCAGTCCCAGTGGGCCAGGTTCTGCGACGAGCAGAGCACCGCGACGATGAGGTGCTCGGGGCTCTGGAAGGCGGTCGCCGAGCAGATCATGGCGCGAGCCGCGGACCTGGCCGGCCCGTCGGGCCCACAGATCTCGATCCGGTCGAAGGCCCGCAGGTCGATCGAAGCCGGGAGGCTCGGTTGCAGCCGGTGTACGACGAGCAACCTGTGCAGTGCGGACGCGGCAGCCGGGTCGACCTGGTCGACCGGCGCGCTCTCGGGCGGCACCAGCTCCAGCGAGAGCGGCTGGGCGCAGAGCCCGTAGCGCACCTGCAGGAACCGCGGATCAAGTGCACCGTGCTCCCACAGCCGGCTCCGGTCCTCGGCAAGTGAGGGCAGGGAGGTCGGCTCCGGGTGGTGCCAGTTGAGAGCCCGGCGTTGCTGGTCGGCGGCCTCGCGAGCCACCTTGCGGATGTTGCCGAGGTAACGGAGGTACTCCGTCCTCGACCCGGTCACCTGCTGAGCCCGCTGCTTGCGCTGGCGGTCGATCTGGACGAAGACGAAGCCGAGCGTCGCGAACAGGAACATTCCGGCCGCGATCATGCTGCGGCCGCCACCGCCGCTTCCGCTACCCATGCCGGCCACCAGAACGATCGAACCGACGCTGCCGAGCATCGGGATGACGTTCATCATGATCCCGCTGGCGCCCTCGTTCTCCTGGATCTCCGGGGGCGGCTGCAGCACGATCTGGCCGCTCGGCATCTCTGGCTCGTCGAGACGCGGGCCTCGGCGAAGCGTGGTGCTCAAGCGGACTCCCCTGATCGAGATCGGACGTGACGACTATAGGTGCGCCCTCTGGGGGCGACTACCCTGCCATTCGTGGACACCGATGACCTGCTGGCGCTCAGCGTGCTCGGCCCGCAGGGCATCATCGACCTGGTCGTGCCAGGCGGGGCCTCGGCAGAGGACGTCGCCGCCGAGTACGCGAGCCAGGCCGGCCTCACGACTCCACCCGCGTTGCTCACCGGGCTCGGAGCGCGGTTGCCGACCGGGGTTCCGCTGTCGGACACCTCGGTGGCCGCGGGTGACGTCCTGGTTGCGGTGACCGACCTGACCGACCTGACCGACCCCTGGACCGACCCGTCGGACGGCGTCCCTGACGCCCCCGCCGCGACCGGCGCTGCCCGGGCAACGGCGACCATTGCCGGGGCCCCGGTCGGCGTCGGGTTGTGGGTCGCGGTCTCGGCGGGCCTTGCCGTCCTCGCCGGCTGGTGCGCGGCCCACGTGGCGGACGCGACCGGACAGACTGTGGCCGTCAACGTCCTCCTCGTCGCTGCGGTCATCGGGTTGCTGCCGTTCGGCCGGTACGCCGGCCCCAGAAGTGCCGTCGCACCGGTGTTCTCGGCCGCCGCTGCCTACGCCCTCGTGTGGGAGCCCGACCCGGACTCGCTGCCCCTCACCTTGGGTGTCGCCGGACTGGCCGCCGCGGTGACCGCCGCCGCGGGCTGGGCGTTGCTGCCCGACGTGTCCACGGACGGCACGGCGTCGCGCCGCGACGAGGCTCACATCGTCTGGATGGCAACCGGGGTGCTGTTGTTCCTGACGGCGGGACTCGCCGCCATCTGCTCGTTCCGGCCGTCGATCGTGTGGTCGCTGTTGCTGGTCTTCGCGATGTTGGGGGCGCGGCTGGTGCCGAGGCTCGCCATCGACGTCCCCGACCAGTTGCTCATCGACCTCGAGCGGCTGGCCGTCAACGCCTGGTCCGCCCGCGAGCAGCCCACCGGACGCCGCGGACGCATGGTCATCGCCCGCGCGATGGTCGCGCGGCTCGTCGATCGTGGCCAGCGGATCATCAGTGGCGCCTCGCTGGCGATCGCCGCGGTCGCAGCCGGGTCGGCGTACCTGCTGCTCACGTCCGGTCTGCCGGGGTTGTCCCGGCTCGGGGCCGGCCTTCTCGTGTTCTTCGTCGGAGCCTCGCTGCTTTTCGCGGCGGGCAGCTATCGCAACCGGGCGGCCCGGCTGCTGCTGCGTGCAGCCGGCCTCGCGTGCTGGGTGGCGCTGGCCGGCGTTCTGGTGCCGACCTGGTCGCCGGCGTCGCGGACGTGGCTCGTCCTGGGTGTCGTCGCACTCGGACTCCTGTGCATCGTGGTCGCCGTTGCCAGCGGTCGCGGGTGGAGGTCGGTCTGGTGGGCCCGACGAGCCGAAGTGGGCGAAAGCATGTGCAGCGCCTTCGCGATCGCGGCGCTCAGTCTCTCGACGGGTTTGTTCAGTCACGTGTGGGTGCTGACCTCACGCTGAACTGTGGAAAATTCCGGTCCGATGTTTACGCCGCGTGCGCTCGGGTAGATCGATTCACGCCGGGGCAGCGAAAACGTTGTTCCTCGATCACCGAAGACAAGGACCACTCCAGGGGCTGACCGCCACTGTGGGGGAAGGAAACCAGATGACCAACCAACAGATGGAAAACTCCGGAGATGCGCTAGGTCAGTCGATCGCACTGACCCGTCAGGCGAAGTCCGACTTCTCGACTCAGATCAGCTCCCTGAACGGCAAGCTCGCCGAGATCGGCTCCCACTGGCAGGGCCAGGGCGCAGTGGCCTTCGTTCGCGTGCAGGACGCCTGGAACAACCAGGTCACCCGCCTTCTGTCGGCACTCGAAGAGTTCGGCGACAACCTCGAGGGCACCGAGAAGACGTTCAACGTCACCGACACCGACGTCACCGACTCCCTGAGCCAGCTCACCAACCGCCTCGGCTGACCCCGAGCCCACCTACTTCGAAAAGGAACCGAAAATGACTGACCTCAAGGTTAACCACGGCGGGCTGGACCTGGCCTCGACCGACCTCACCACCGCATCGCAGAACCTTCAGAAGCTCATCGACGACCTCGAGTCGGAGCTCAACAAGCGCCAGCAGTCCTGGACCGGTTCGGCCAAGGACGCCTACGTCCCGGCCAAGGCCCAGTGGAACGGCGCGATCAACGACATGCGCGAACTGCTCTTCGACCTCGGCCAGGCGGTCGACAGGTCGAACCAGGCCTACCTGGCCGCCGACATGCAGGGCAGCAAGCTCTTCTCGTAAGTACGCCGCGCCGGAGACAGGACATCCTGTCTCCGGCGCCACTGATTGGGGGTGGACATGGCCGGGAAAGACAGCAACAGCATCAGCCTCACGCCGGGCAGGGCCCGCGAGGTGGGCACGAACATGAAGAAGGGCGCGGACGCGCTCGCAAATTCCCATTTCAAGCGCGTGCAGCTGTCCGACGGACAGTTCAGCAGCGTGAGCAAGGGCCAGACCCTCGCACATGAGTACTCCATGAGCTACTACGTGCTGGCCGAGACCATGAGTGGCTTCGAGGCCGACCTGAACGGGTACGGCGATGCGGTCACCCACAGTGCCGACGGCCTCACGGACACCGATGCAGACAGCGCCGAGGTGCTCAACCGGATCGCAAGGATCATCCCGACGGCCAACGACTCCGTCAGGCACGACGACGCGTGGCGGAGAAGGGACAGGTGACCGGGATGGGACCCAACGAACAGGAGCTCCGCAAGGTCCTCCAGGCCAGCGCCACTGCGCTTGCGAACGGCTCGAGCGGCTGGGAGAGCGGTCGAGCCGCACTCGACAGTGTGACCACCGAGCTCGACCACGGCATCGACGGCATGGACGACCAGATGGGGCCACACACCCGCGACGCGGCCTTGGCGTCCTTCCAAGCCATGCGGAACCGCGTCCAGGAGCACAAGCGATCGCTTAGGCTCGGTCGCGACGCTCTCGACATCGCGTCCGGCGCAATCGACACGGCCACGGCCGTCGCCATATCCGGGCTTCCCAAGGTCGAGGCCAAGCCCACGATGAACGATTCGGGCGATCCGGCTGCGGACCAGGTCCAGCACGCGAAGGCGATGAAGTCCTACGACGAATCCGTGGGATCGCGAGAGGCCGCTGCCGCCAAGGCCCTCCGGGACCTGGACGCGGAGCTGGACAAGTCGATCGCCATGATGCGCGAGGCCCGCGGCCTCCCGCCAGAGGATCCGACGACACCCGGACCGGGATCGAGTGACGGAGGAGGATCGACCTCGGTCGGCGACGCATCCCACGCACCCAGTCCAGAACTATGGGCCTCACGGGCCAACGACCGGCGGTGGCCACGACGCCCAACCCCCCGGTCCCGGGCACTCCCCACCTGCCCGGGCATCCCGGGACCCGGCGACCCCGGCTCCCCGGGGCCAGGCGGACCCCGGTTACCCGGGACCGGGCGGACCCGGCGGCCCCGGTGGGGGCCCGGGAGATCCCGGCTCTCCGGGACCTGGCGATCCGGGACCTGGCGATCCGGGCTGTCCAGGACCGGGCGACCCGGGCTATCCAGGGCCGGGGGACCCTGGGTATCCACCGGGCGGTCCTGGTGGTCCGAACGGCCCGGGAGTGCCGGGCGGTCCCGGTGGTCCGAACGGACCCGGGAGTCCCGGGCGGACCCCATGGACCCGGTGGACCCGGTGGACCTGGTGGACCTGGTCGGTCCGGGCGGTCCGGCGGGGGTCCGTCTGACGGCGGCCCTGTGTCTCGGCCCGTCAGGCGCTGGCGCGCTCGGCGGGGCACTGATCGGGGGCCGCGCGTTGGCGGGCGGACTTCGCCGGCTCGCCGGCCTGCGAGGAGCGTCAACCGCAGCGGCGTCCGAAGCCGCCGCAGCGCCAGCCCGCCGCGGCCGCGGCGGGGGCCCGAGGGGGCGTCGGGGGCGTCATGGGCCGTTCGGCCAGCACCGGCTCGGCCGGCCGGGCCGGTTCTCGGGCTGGTCGGGGCGCGGGTGCCGGGATGGGCGGCCGCAACAGCGGCAAGAAGAAGAGCAAGGGAATGGGCAAGGCAGTCGACCATTTGGTCGAGGAGGACGCCTGGCTCGACGACGAGGGCGCCGGTCCGGACGTGCTCGCCTGAGCTGGACAGCACTACGGCGGCCCGCGGAGACACCTCCGCGGGCTGCCGCACGTCCGGAGTAGCATGCCCACCGCAGCCAGCCAGCACCTGATGCAGTGCACTTCGATGACGACTTGACGACGGGGGACCAGCAATGAGTCAGGCAGCCGCAGGGGCTTCCGGACTGGTTCACGTGACCGTGGCGTCGGGGTCGCGTCGGGTCGACCTGGTGCTGCCTGGAGCGATTCCGGTTGCCGAGCTCGTCCCCGAGCTGGCCCGCAGCGTGGGACTCCTCGACGCCACCACCGTCTACGGCGGCTACCGGCTGATCACCCAGGACGGTCGTGAGCTCGCGACCGACTCCGGGCTCACCATGCAGGGCGTCGAGGACGGCGGCCTGATCATGGTGACGGCGGGCGTCGACGACGAGCCTCCGCGTGTGTACGACGACGTGGTGGAGGCAATGGCCGACGTCGTCGAGCACGATCTCACCCCGTGGCAGCCCGCGGCGGGACGCCGTACCGCACTGTGGGCGGCCGGCCTGGCCCTCGCCCTGGGCGCCTACACCCTTCGCCTCGAAGGACCGGGGAGTCTCACCGCGGTAGCCGCGGCCGTCGTCGCGTACTTCTACTGACCGGAGCCGTCGTGCTCTCCCGCGCCCAGGAAGAGCCCGAGGCCGCCGTCGCCGTCGGCTGGATGGGGGCCGGCTACGCCGCGGTCGCGGGGACCCTGCTCCTCGCGGATGGGGCGGCACAGGAGGACCAGATCGCCGCAGCCGGCGCCGGTGCGCTCGTGGCCGGACTGGTGGCGCTGCTCGGCGTTCGGGAGGGCAGACCGCTGGTGCTGCCGGTGGTGATCGTGGGCGGGCTGATGACGCTCGGCGGACTCCTGGTCCAGGCCACAGGATGGACCCCGGCCGACGTGTTCGTGGTCCTCCTCACGGTCATCGTGATCGCCGGCAGCGTGTTCCCCTGGTTGGCGCTGGGAGCCACGTCGACAAGGGTGGACCAGATCTACTCCGTCACCGACATCACGAGTGATCCCGCGGTCATCGATGGCGACCGAGTGCGTTCCGACGCCCGCCTCGCCCACCAGATCCTCGTCGCGGTGACGGCGACAGTCGGCGTGCTCCTCGTGCTGATCGCCCCGTTCGCAGTCTCCCTCGAGCTCACCGGGACGCCTGCTCGCGGTCGTGGCCTGCGTCGTGGTGATGCTGCGCACCCGGCAGTACCGCACTGACAGCGAGGTGCGCACCGGGCTCGTGTCCGGACTGCTCGGGCTGGGCTCGGTCGCGGTCTCGATCCTGGTCGTGCAACCAGAGTGGCGAGCGGAGGCCGCGGTCGCGTTCGCGGTCGCGGGCGCCGTACTCCTCGCGGCGACCCTGATCCCATCCTCGCCGTCGCTGCGCCGCGGCCGTCTCGGCGACGTACTCGAGACGATCTGCCTGCTCGCGTTGCTTCCCCTGCTCGTCCTGGCCATCGGCGTGTTCGACGCCGTGCGCAGCTGAGGAGCCGAGCGTGGCGACCAAGAAGGACCTTGTCGAGGCACACGCGTTCAGCCGGCGGCGGCTCGTCACGGCGTTCGTGAGTGGCGCCCCAGGCGGCCGCGAGGTGGAGCCGACGCGGCCGATGCGGGCGGTCATCGGCGGGGTGGCCATCTGTGTGCTCCTGCTCGCCGGTGCGGCGATCGCCGGAGTGTTCGCGCCGCGAACGGAGGACAACTGGCTGGACCCGAACAACCTGATCGTCTCCAAGGAGAAGGGCACTCTCTATCTGGTGGTGAGCGAGGGCGACTCGGTCAGCCTGCGCCCGTTCGCCAACGCCACCTCCGCCCAGCTGTTGCTGGGCGAGAAGGACCCCTCTCGCGCAGCCCAGGACGAGATCGACAAGCAGACGATCGGCACGGAGATCGGAATCCTGGGCGCCCCGTCGTCCATCCCTCCCGCCAGTGACCTGATCCAGTCGGGCTGGACCGCATGCACGTCGACAGGCCGCGGCATCCTCACCAGGATTGCCTCCGAACCCGGCGGCACCGAGGTCGACAACGGCGCCAAGATCGTGCAGACCCGTGACGGTGAGCAGTATCTGATCGCGTACGCGACGATCGACTTCAACGATGATCCGCAGGCGGTGAGCTTCAAGCTTCCAGACGACAACGCGGACGCGCTCCTCGGCGCCCTCGACCTGGGGCAGACCGCAGAGGCCGTCACCGTGGACCGGAAGTGGCTGAACCTCTTCGAGCAATCCAACGACCGCCTCGACGTCTCCTCGTTCGTTCTCCCGGGTCGAGGAACGCGGATCGACTATGCGGCCGAGGTCGGCCTCAACGACCAGATCGCTGACCTGAAGATCGGTGACCTGATCCGCTTCCAGGACGAGACCTTCCTGCTCACCCAGGACGGACCTGCCCCGCTCACCCCGTTCGCGTACGCGGTCTACGCCGCCGCGACGGCCGAGCAGGTCACTGAGGTTGACGGCCGACCCGGTGAGCTCGCTGTGCCAGAGGACGTATGGCCCTCCCGATGGCCACAAGGCGTGCCGGAGCTGGTTCCGGGTGACGCGTGCGCGATGCTCGTGCCTCGCGAACAGCAGTCCGCGACGGTGCGGCTGGTGCGCCGCGACGACGTGAGCGACGCGAGTCCGGAAGACGTGGACTCCGGATCCAACGCCCAAAGTGTCGAACCGGGACGAGGTGCGCTGGTCACCCCCGCAGGCTTCGGTGAGACCCAGGGCACGGTCGACTACTTCATCGACTCCAGGGGCCGCGCGTTCCGCATCGAAGGGGACACCACCCTGGACCACCTGGGCTTCGCCGACGTGCCCAGGCCTACCATCCCCGACTCCTGGCTCGACCTGTTCCGGCCCGGGCCGTCCGCTCTATCGGCCGAAGCCGCCGGAAAGCCCCCCGCTGACCCGGCCGGCGCGGACCAGCAGTGAGGAGACTTCCAGGAATCGCGTGCGCGGCCCTGGTCGCAGGATCGGTGTTGTCCGTCCCTGCACCGGCGTTTGCCGAGCGGGTCGTGTGCTCCGAACTCGAGCAGGAGGAGGTCCGGCAGACCGACGACGCGAGCCGGCCCTTCGCCGATCTCGAGATCCCGGCAGCGCAGGCCGACAACACCGGCGACGGCATCAAGGTCGGCCTGATCGACTCGGGTGTGTTCCCCACGCTGGGCAGCAGTCGCTGGTTGCCCCGGTTGACGTCGAGGCACGTCGCCGGCGAGCTCGACCCCGAGGCTCCGGACGACCTTCCCGCGCTGGTGGCGGGGTTGATCGGGGGGTCGGCGGGGGAGGGACGGACCCAGCCGCTCGGGGTCGCACCTGATGCTGAGATCGTCTCTGTCAAGGTCTACGACGGCCTCCTCGCGGGTGAGGACGGGGAGGCCCTGACGGCTGACAACCTCGCCAGGGGCATCGATGAGGCCGTGAGAGCAGGCGCGAAAATCATCGACGTGTCCCCGGCCAGCTTCGCGGGATCGGGGGCTCTGCGGGCCTCGGTGGAGCGCGCGATCCGCAAGGAGGTCCTCGTGGTCGCAGCGGTCGGCGAGCGACCCCAGGAAGAGGGCCAGCCAGGTTTCCGTGACTACGGCGCGTACGAGCCGGACGAGAACGTGCTGACCTACCCCGCGGCGTACCCCGGCGTGCTCGGTGTCGGGATCGGCACGGCGGAGGGCAGCTTCGACAGCGACGTCCATTTCGCCAGCGACACCATCGACGTCGTCGCACCGGTCTTGGAAGGCGTGAGCACCACGCAGAACGGCAGCTCCTGCGTCATCGACGTCGTCACCACCTCGCTTGCTGCGGGTGTGGTCAGTGGTCTGGCGGCGCTGCTGATGGACAAGTACCCGGACTACAACCCGGCGCAGATCGCGGCGGTGATCATGGAGACCGCCAACGGGACGATGGCCTCCCGCAGTCCAGTCGACGGGGCAGGCGTGATCCAGGCCAACGAGGCGATGACCCGGCAGCTGAGGATCGAACGCGACGGCACTGTCGTCCAGGCCCACCAGCAGCTCGACCAGACCCCGCCAGTGCCTCCTGCCGGACCCGACGACGACCCGTTTCCCGGGATGCGCAGATCACTGACCTGGTGGGGTGTGGTGGCCGGAGGCGGCCTGTTGCTTGCGCTGTTGGTCCGGCCGTTGCTGCGCCGCTGACCGACGCCTACTGGAGCCCGGTGACGTCGATCGTGTTCAGCCGCTCAGGATCCGAAAGCACGTCGATGGCCACGATCCGGTCGGCCACGACGGTGAAGGCCATCACGAACTGGGCCCGTCCCTGTGGCGCCACGACCACGCCGGCTGCTCCGTTGATCAACGCCGGCCGGACGAAGGGGGAGAGCCTGCTTGAGGTGAACGCCTGCTGTGCGACCGCCTGGGCGCCCCGGAGCACCATGTTCATCTGTGGGCGGGCCAGGCCACCGTCGGAGCGCAGCACCACCTCGGGATGGAGTACGGCGACCAGCCCGTCGAAGTCGCCGTCGCGAGACGCTGCGAAGAATGCGTCGACGACGGCCCGTTGACGTCCGAGATCGGGATCGGGTGCTGGAGCGTGACCGCGCACCCGGCGCCGAGCGCGGCTGGCGAGCTGGCGGGCGGCGTCGGGGGTGCGGTCGAGCATCGCCGCGATCTCGTTGAACGGGACGGCGAACAGGTCGTGGAGGACGAAGGCGAGCCGCTCCGGCGGCGTGAGCGTCTCGAGAACCACCAGGAGCGCCAGTCCGAGCGAGTCGGCGAGCAGCGCCTGCTGCTCGGGATCGACTCCGGACTCGGGGCTGACGATGGGGTCGGGCACGTGGACGTCGAGTGGATCCTCACGCCGGTGCTCGCGCGAGCGGAGCCGGTTCAGGCAAACGCGCGCAACGACCGTCGTCAGCCAGCCGTCAAGGTTCTCCACAGCACCGGTGTCGGCGCGGCTGACCCGCAGCCAGGCGTCCTGGACCGCGTCGTCGGCCTCACTGACCGACCCGAGCATCCGGTAGGCAACCGCCCTCAGGTGACCCCGATGCTCGACGAACCGATCCTCCAACCAGTCGCGCTCGTCTTGTCCGGTCACGGTCACATCCCTTCCTCGCCGGGTGTCATAGCAGTAGACCCACGAAACTCAGCCGATGTGACCGGGGGCCACTCCTCGGAACCAGCGAAAGGATCGAACCATGACCTCGACCATCCTGATCACCGGCGGCACCGGCACGCTCGGGAGCCACGTCGTACCGCTGCTGCAGGAGACCGGTCACGACATCCGGGTGCTCAGCAGACGCCGGCGTGAGTCCACCGGCGGCGTCGACTACGTCACCGGCGACCTGCTGGCGAACGAGGGAGTCCAGTCAGCCGTGGCTGGCGTCGAGACCGTCGTGCATCTGGCGGGCGGGCCCAAGGGAGACGATCAGGTGGCCGGGAACCTGCTGCGGGCCGCGTCGCAGGCGGGAGTTCAGCACGTGGTGCTGATCTCTGTCATCGGCGCGGACAAGGTGCCAGTGGGCTGGGTGCGGGCCCAGCATGCAGCCGAGAAGCTTGTGTCCGCGTCCGGCATCCCGTTCACGACGCTGCGCGCGGCCCAGTTCCACGACCTGGTGCTGGCCATGTTGGAGAAGATGAGCAAGCTACCGGTGGTCCCAACCCCTGGAGGACTGCGGTTCCAGCCGGTTGACTCACGCGAGGTGGCAGCCCGACTCGCAGAACTGGCTCTCGGCCATCCCGCGGGGCGGGTGGCCGACTTGGCTGGACCGAAGGTCTACGGCATGGCCGAGCTGGTTCGTGGCCATCTTCGGGCCCGCGGCAAGCACCGGCTGCTGATGCCGATGCGGATCCCCGGCAAGGCCGGTCGGTCCTACCGCGCCGGCGACAACCTCAACCTCACCAGCGCCGTACGCGGAACCCGGACCTGGGAGGCGTTCCTCGCCGAGCGGGTGACAGCCGGGACAGAGCTGGTCAGCCAGCAATCAC
>CAWJOJ010000025.1:0-131602 GCA_963844385.1 uncultured Actinomycetota bacterium
CACCACCTACGCCGGGTCGCAGCGCAAGGCCGCACTCACCCTGTGGGGAGCGGTCTGCAGCCTCGGGTCGCTGCCGGCGTCCTCGTCGGCGAAGCCATCACCACCTGGGCCAGCTGGCAGTACATCTTCTGGATCAACGTCCCCATCGGTCTCGTTGCCCTGGCCGTGGGGCAGCGCATCATCGCCAAGGAGAGCGTGACCCGCCCCAAGGTCGCCGACTTCGACATCCCCGGCGCCGTCACGGTCATCGCCGGTCTCGCCACCCTGGTCTACGCCCTCGGCGGCACCGCCACCCACGGCTGGTGGTCGGCCCGGACCATGACGGCGCTGGTGGCGTCCCTCGTGCTGCTGGTCGTCTTCCTCAGGCTCGAGCAGCGCGCGGCCAAGCCGCTGTTCCCCCCGCACGTCTGGAAGCTCGACGCCCTGGTCTCCGGGACGGCGGTGATGCTCGGTGTCACCGGGATCCTGGTCGGCGCAGTGTTCCTGACCTCGATCTTCCTGCAGACCGTGCTGGGCTACCTCCGCCCTGCGGACCGGGGTCGCGTTCCTCCCGTTCGCCTTCGCTATCACCGCCGGCACCGTGGTGGCCCGCCACCTGTTGGGCCACCTCTCTGCTCGCGCAATCGCGGCGACGGGGCTCGTCGTGGTGGTCGCGGCCGCGGCTGTGTTGTCCACCGCCTCCGGTTCCGCACACTACGCATCGAACCTGCTGCCCGGCTTGATCGCGCTGGGTCTCGGCGTCGGCATGGTGTTCGTGCCCGTGTCGGTGACCTCGATGACGGGGATCCCGGCCTCGCACGCCGGCGTGGCGTCCGGGTTCCTGATGACCGGCCACGAGGTCGGCGCTGCCTTGGGTGTCGCCGTCCTGTCCGCCGTCGCCAGCACTGCGGGCTCCCTGACCAGTGCCACGGGAGCGGCAGAGGCGTTCTCTCGCGGGTTCGTCGGCGCCGCCGGGATCGCCGCCGTGTTCGCCGTCTTCGCCCTGGTCCGGATGCCCGCGACCCGAGCGACCGGTGGAGCGGGCAGCTTGCACATGCACTGAGTCCCACCGCCGTCCGCGCCCCGATCGGGGCGCGGGCCCGGGTGGGTGCCGGCCGGGTCGCAACCTGGCAATTCGGCCGGTGTGACCGACCCGCCTCGAGAGCATCGTGGGGACCACGAAAAGTACCCGAGCAGCACAACTTCTGAGGCGGTGAGGACGATGACCACGACTCCGACCAACCTGGGAACTCCCTGGCACACGACCACCCCTGCGGGCGGCGCTGCCGTTCCTTCTTGCTGGTGCGGACAAGACATCG
Organism: uncultured Actinomycetota bacterium; assembly: GCA_963844385.1. Lineage (GTDB taxonomy): Bacteria > Actinomycetota > Actinomycetes > Propionibacteriales > Nocardioidaceae > Nocardioides. Next base: position 1,299 of record CAWJOJ010000025.1, read on the forward strand.
CAGGCGTCCGTCGAGACCACTGCCCCCGGTGTGGGCGGGCCCTCGCGAAGCAGGTGCGGTGGGTCGTTTCCTTGCCGGCCGCCTGACCAGACACCCGACGACAAACGAGGAACTGCAATGACGACAACGACCACCCACCGTTCCACGGGTGAAACGTCCGCCACCGCCGATGGCAACGTCCTGGATGAGCGCCAGGGCTTCCCTGGTCGGGGCCGGTGGCTCACGTTGGGGCTGCTTGTGTCTGCCCAGTTCCTCGTCATGCTGGACGCCGCGATCGTCAACGTTGCGCTTCCGTCGATCCAGGCCGACCTCGGGCTCGGCGCCGCCGACGCCACGTGGGCCGTGAACGCGTACGTCGTCGCCTTTGGCGGCCTGCTGCTGCTGTCCGGACGCCTGGCAGACCTGTTCGGCCGACGCCGCATGTTCACCGCGGGCTCGGCCCTGTTCACCGTCGGCACGCTGCTGGCAGCCGTGGCCCCGGACCAGGGGCAGTTGTTGGTGGGCCGCGTCGTCCAGGGCGTGGGCGCAGCCGCGCTCAGCCCTGCCGCGATGTCACTGCTCATGCTGGCCTTCCCCGGTCAAGCACGAGCCAGGGCCATGAGTATCTGGGGCGCCGCCTCGACGCTCGGTGGAGCCACGGGCGTCGCGCTCGGCGGACTGCTCGCCGGCTCCCTGGGATGGAGGTCGGTGTTCCTCGTGACCGTGCCCGTCTCCCTGGCCGCTGTCGCCCTGGCCCGACACGTCCTTCCAGAGAGCGCTCTCGGGCCACGGCGCCGGTTCGACTGGGGCGGTGCCGCTTCCATCACCGCCGCGGTCGTCGCCCTCGTGCATGGTGCCGTGTTCGCGGCAAACCTGGGATGGACAGCCCCACCCGTGGTCGGAAGCCTGGCCGTCGCGGCCGCACTGGTGGCGAGCTTCGTGATCGTCGAGCGTCGGATCGCGGACCCGCTCGTACCCCTGCAGCTGTTCCGGTCCCGAACACTCTCGGTTGGGGTGGCCCTCGCCGTCTTCGGCGGCGCCGCCCGAGCGTCGACGTTCGTGCTGGTGGCTCTCTATCTCCAGCAGACGCTCGCGATGGCCCCCCAGCAGGCGGGGCTGGCGATGGTCCCCACGTCACTCACGGGGTTCATCGTCTCGCTGGCGGTCCTTCCGCGGATGCTGCGCAGCCTGGGTCCGCGGCGCAGCCTGGTCATCGGCCTGGTCGTCCTCGCCGCCGGCCAGCTGTGGCTGGCGTACGCACCGACAGAGTCCGGCTACCTGCTCGCCGCCCTGCCGGGCCTGCTGCTGGTGGCCACCGGGGTCGCGCTCAGCTTCATGCCCACCACCATGGTCGTCGCCGCCGCGGTGCCCGAGGCGCACACCGGCCTCGCCTCCGGTCTGGCGGGCTCGGCCAGCCAGGTGGGCGCCGCGCTCGGCACGGCCACCTTCACCGCGGTCGGCCTCGCGTTCGGGACAAGGAGACGCCACCCTGACCTCCACCGGGTTCGCTGCTGCGTTCACCGCCGCGGCGGTGGTAGCACTCGCGACCGCGGCCCTGGGAAGCATGATCGCGCGCGGAAAGCGCGGAGCGACTGGCTGAGCACTCCAGGCCGACCACCACGGTTTGATCGTTCCGATCGTCAGCCAATTCAGAGTGCGCGGTGACGGTTCCCCGCGCACCCGGTCATTTGGTCCGGCGCGACCAAACCCGGCGCTCGACAAGGTTTGAGCCATCGTCTCGGAGCCTCAAGAGCCAAGGAGATGGCGGTCATGTGGGAACACGATGCTCTCGCCGCCGGCCTCCCCCCCCCCATGGTCCCCGCTACCACCTGGTCGTCGCGGCCATCCACGAACGAAAGCTACGGGACGACGGGTCCGGTCGTCACGTACGAGGAGTCCGGCACGGGGAGTCCGCGCGTCCTCCGCCGGCGTGCACCAGCTGATCCGCCTCGGCGAGGCGACCATGGTCACGAACGCCCAGGACGTGCTGACCGAAGTCCCCACCCCCCCGGCCGCGGCCGCGGCCACCATCACGAACGAATGCACGACGCTGGCCTCCGATTGTTACTGGTCCGACTTGCCCAAGGTCGACGCCGAACGCGCCGAAGTCCGCGCGAGCCTCGCCGCCAAGGCCGAAGCCCTGGCCAGTGAAGTCGAGGCCGCCGTCGACCGCTTCGCAACGCATGACTGGTTGCAGTCCGAAAGCTACAACCGCGCGGCGACGACGTGGCCCACCGAGATTCTCGACCTTGAGCGGTACGGCTTGGCCAACCACAACACGACGCCCATCCCCTGGATCCGCGCCGCGCTCGTGCGATGCGTGACCGCATGCCTCGAAACCCCCGACAAGTGAAGGACTCATCATGACTGAGACTCCGAAGCAGAAGCAGCAACGCATCGCAAAGGCTCAAGCCGCCCGCGTACCGGTGGACAGTCAAGGGCAGGCCGACCGGCAAGCCCAAGACGTTCCGTTACGACGCTGACGGCTTGCTCATCGACGTCGAGCCGGCAGGCGATGAAGTAGCGAGGACCGCGCTACCGTACGCCGCCAGCTCCGGGCCGAGGTTGCGGAGATTGCAAGCTACCTGGCCGCCAACTCGATGACCGTGCAGCGGGTTCAGGACTGGAGCCACGACGGCCAGGTCGTGCTCGCCTGCGCGGTGTGCGACTGGTCGAGAGCAGCACTCAACTCCACACTGGCCGAGCAAGAGACGACCGCTCACGTCGACTCGGCGGCGCACGTCGCGCGGTTGGCCGAACGGGCCAGCCGGTCGAGAATCCTTGCACGGAATCGAGGACGACGAACAGGATCAAGCATGACCAACGATGACCGAGGCCGTGCTCACTCGGAGCGCTTCCGCGCGGTGAGCAACCGCTACCCGCGCCGAGTGAGCGAGGCCTACGACGGTGACCTCGGGGCCGCCGCCAGGGACGACGATGCGACCGTGGCCGCGCGGGTCGCCGAGTGGGAACGGGCGCAGGGCCAGCCGAGGGACTGGACCGCGACGGGCGAGGACGAGCGCGACCCCGCCGACGAGCAGGGTTGACCGCCTCCGAACCGGCGCCTCAAACCGCATTGTCGCCATTCGGCCTCCGTCCGCGCCCAGGTGTGCGACATTGACGAAATGATGGAAACAAAGACTGTCGCGTGGTTGTTCGGGGTTTTCGCGGGCGGCCTGTTCGTCATCGGGCTAATGCTGGGCATGAGGACCATTCACGACTATGCAGGCAACGACTGCGGTTCGGCGTTCAAGGCGGCCACAGATTACGGCCTAGCCGAGAGTTGTGCCGGGGCTCGGTCGGACGCTCAGCCGCTCACTTGGGTATTCCTGCTCCTTGCTCTCACGGTGGGAGTCGCGGCTATGGTCGTCGCCGGCACGTTGCCCGTGCCCGGCGCCAACGTGAAGCCCGCAACGCCCGATGTAACGCCTGACGCCCTGACGCCTGACCTGCCCTGATGAACGCCCGCACCATGGCCCGCTACACCCACGCTGACAACCTCGCCGACTCCATCGTCCGCCCCCTCTGTGCCAAGTGCAGGGCCGCCAAGTGAACGGCGTCATGTACGTCAAGGAGCAGCTCGGCATCTACGCGCACCTCCCGGTGCTCCCCCTGCCCTCGGTCGATGCGCCCCTGCGCACCCTCTGTGGCCTCGACGCCCGTCGGATGGAGCGCTACTTCGTCCACGTCAACGACCAGCGGGTAACCCATCGTGTGCCGCTGTGCATCACCTGCCGGAGGGCCGCCGGATAGACGATCGAAGCCCCTCAGGTTGGGAGCTTGTCGGGCTCCTCATCCTTGGTACGTGTGACCTGGCCCGCCATCACTATCGCCAACAGGCCAGCAACAGCACCGAGGCCTAGGGCTCCGTAGGTCAGGGGCTTGCCGTCGCTGAGGGCCTTGTCGCAGGAGGCCTCGTATCCGTCCATGCCGCTGAGCGTGTCGGTGAGCTGCGCCTGATAGGTGTCAGGCTTGAGTACGCTTCCGCACCCGGAGCCTCCTCGCTCGGAGAACCCAAGAGCCAACCCGAACCCGATGAAGACGACAGCCAGGGTTGTGAGCAGCATTGTGCTTTCGCGGGAGTTCATCTCAGCAGCGTAGGCGCGGGCTCGACCCGGCGAGGGGAAACGCACATCGCCGTCACCGACCCGCCGAATGCCGACGCCGAGACCGGGCGGGACTATCGCCCCTGTCGCGCCGACGACGTGAGGCCGTTGGCGGTCGCCTGAGCGACGCGAGAATCGTCCTAGCCAAGCTCCCCGCCGAGGCGTAGCGTTTCTTGCCGGAGAGGGTGCCATCTCCCTTAGGACCCGGCCAGTGCATGGCATGGCATGGCGACTTCGTTTGACAAGTCACCAAAGGAGATTTTGTCATTACAATTTCAAACCCACGCCTCCGCGTGGCGGCTGCTACGACTGCGGTCGACCTGTTCGTACTTGGAAGCAGGGCGTCGGCTGGTACTGCCACCGTTGCGCTCCTATGCGCAAGCGTGAGGCCGGTGTGGGGGGTGCCGAGCGCCAATCCGGTCGGGGAGGCTCGTCATGGGCATGAGGGTGCGGTGCGGGCGGGCGGTACAGAGGTCTACACGACGGGCGGCCGCTTCCCACGTCACAACGACCGGAGGGGAGGCCCTGCCCGATGTACGGCCCGTACCTGCCCGAAAACGGTGAGTACGTCACGTCCACCGACGACGACTTGGGAGCCGTGCGCGGGGGTCTGCCGACGTTGGGCAAACACCACAAGTGAGGAGGAACTGAATGGCGACGGACCGCCCGTGGTTGGCTTCCTTCCGCACGGGCGGTCCGTCGTCGTGAGCGCGTAGCTGCTCAAAGCCGGGGCGGAACAATGGCGGCCTCACTTCGCCACTGCGAAGCGCAGCCCAAAACTTCAACATAGGTTGAACCCCGATGTAGCACTGATGTAGCGAGACAGCTGAAACGGCCCCCAACCGTGAGAAGCGTCAAGTGGACGTTTCCGCAGGTCAGGCGCCGTTTTCACGCGTTTCCGCTGGTCAGGAAACTGTGTAGATCAGATGTCGTAGTAGAGCTCGAACTCGTGCGGGTGGGGACGCAGCTGGATCGGCGTGATCTCGTTGACCCGCTTGAAGTCGATCCACGTCTCGATGAGGTCGGGGGTGAACACCCCGCCCTCCAGGAGGAAGTCGTGGTCGGCCTCGAGCGAGTCGAGCACGGCCCCGAGCGACGTCGGCACGGTCGGGATCGAGCGGTGCTCGTCCGGCGGGAGCTCGTAGAGGTCCTTGTCGACCGGTTCGTGCGGCTCGATCTTGTTCTTGATGCCGTCGATGCCGGCCAGCAGCATCGCCGAGAACGCGAGGTACGGGTTGGACGAGGGGTCGGGGCAGCGGAACTCGATCCGCTTGGCCTTCGGGTTCGAGCCGGTGATCGGAATCCGGATGCAGGCCGAACGGTTCCGCTGGCTGTAGACCAGGTTGACCGGAGCCTCGAAGCCCGGGACCAGGCGGTGGTAGGAGTTCACCGTCGGGTTGGTGAAGGCCAGCAACGACGGCGCGTGCTTGAGCAGGCCGCCGATGTAGTAGCGGGCCATGTCGGACAGGCCGGCGTACCCGGTCTCGTCATAGAACAGCGGCTCCCCGTCGTTCCAGATGGACTGGTGGCAGTGCATGCCCGAGCCGTTGTCGCCGAAGATCGGCTTGGGCATGAACGTGGCGGTCTTGTCGTTGCGCCAGGCGACGTTCTTGATGATGTACTTGAACTTCATCACGTCGTCGGCGGCCTTGAGCAGCTGGTCGAAGCGGTAGTTGATCTCCGCCTGACCGGCCGTGCCGACCTCGTGGTGCGCCCGCTCGACCTGGATGTTGGCCTTCTCGAGCTCGACAACCATCTCGTCGCGCAGGTCACCGAAGTGGTCGTACGGCGCCACCGGGAAGTAGCCGCCCTTGTACTTCACCTTGTAGCCGCGGTTGTTGTCCTCCGAACCGACGTTCCAGGCACCCGCCTCGGAGTCGATGTGGTAGTAGCCGGCGTTCTGCTTGGTCTCGAACCGGACCGAGTCGAACACGTAGAACTCGGCTTCGGGAGCGAAGTACGCCGTGTCGCCGATCCCGGTGCTGGAGAGGTAGGCCATCGCCTTCCGGGCGATGTTGCGCGGGTCGCGCGAATAGGCCTCGCCAGTGAGGGGGTCGTGGATGAAGAAGTTCACGACCAGCGTCTTGGACTCGCGGAACGGGTCGAGGAAGGCGGTCGTGGGGTCCGGAAACAGACTCATGTCGGATTCGTGGATCGCCTGGAAACCACGGATCGAGGACCCGTCGAAGTTGACGCCGTCGTCGAAGACCGATTGGTCGAAGGATGAGACGGGAATCGTGAAGTGCTGCATCACGCCCGGCAGGTCGCAGAAGCGGACGTCGACCATCTCGACGCCCTCGTCCTTGACGTACCTCAGCAGGTCGTCGCTGTTTGCGAACATTCGTTTCCTCCAAGGTCCAGGCGAGCGGTGCGCCGGACCGAAGTTCTGGGCGGGTGGATGCCGGGTGCGGTGCTGCACCACGACCTGACCGCAACCTATGCAGGGGCAGTTTCCTGACCGTATCTGGTTTGTTTCGCCGATGTTACAGATGACCGGCTGCTGTCTGGCCCCGGGCCGGATCCGCCGGCAGGGTGGGCCGGATAGGGTTTCCGCCGTGCCTGAAACCGCGTCCTGGCTGCACCGCATCGCGGCCCTGTTCGTCGACTGGATTGCGTCGACCCTCGTGGTGATTGCGTTCGCGGGTCCGGCCGGCTGGAGCGACGACCCGTGGTCGGGCTTCTGGACGCTGGGTGTCTTCGTCGTCGAGTCCGCGCTGCTGTCCACCCTGATGGGTGGGTCGTTCGGCAAGCTCGTGACGCGGCTACGCGTCATCCGTGCCGACGGATCAGGTGCCCCGATCAGCCTGTTGGCCGCCGTCATCCGCAGCGTGATGGTCGCACTCGTCATTCCGCCGCTGATCTTCCGGCCCGACGGACGCGGCCTGCACGACATGGCGGTGGGCTCAGCCACCGTGAGATTGGCCGAAGGGCAGAACGGCGTGAACAGCAGGGGATAAGTTGTCCACATGGCAACTTCGTCGATCTCGATGACCCGCAAGCACAGTCCCGTCGGATTTCGTCGATTGGCAAGGGCGGCCGTCGGTGCGGCACTGGTGGCCAGCCTGGTCGGATGCGGTTCCGACGACGAGCCGTCCGCGGATTCGTCCAGCCCGAGCGCCCCCGAGACCAGCACAAGCGCTCCGGCAGAGGAGGAGACCGGCGAGCCGACGGAGGCGGCGGGGAAGATCGACCCGCAAGAGTTCGTCGACAAGCTCTCGGCCGGCCTCGATGCCTCCACCACCGCGCAGGTCACGATGGCAATAGACTCAGCCGGGCAGACGATGTCGGCGACCGGCGCGGTCGACTACACCGGCGACACGCCATCGATGGCCATGAAGATGACCTCCCCTCGAAATGGGAGAGGGCACCATCGACATGCGGATGATCGACCAGGTGATGTACATGTCGATGCCGATGCTCGACCCGAGCGGCAAGTTCTTCAAGATCGACCTCAACGACCCGGACAACCCGTTGGGCGACAGTCTGGGCGACCTGGACTCGTTGGACCCGAAGTCGACGCTCGAGACGTTCGGCAAAGGCGTGACCTCGGTGAAGGTCACCGGCAACGAGACGATCGACGGCGACGAGACGACGCACTACGTGGTCACCTCCGACAGCAAGTACCTCAGCAAGAGCCTCGGGGGATCCAAGTCCGGCGTCGACCTGCCGAAGGAGTTCACCTATGACATCTGGCTCGATGGCGACGGCCGGATGCGCAAGCTGATCACGGACATGGGCAAGCAGGGCAGCGTCGAGATGCAGATGACCAACTGGGGCGAGTCGGTGGACATCGAGGTCCCGCCGGCCGACCAGATCCAGCAGATGCCTCGAACCTGATCCCGGTCGCCGCCGACTAACGCCCGCGCATGTTCTGGCGGGAGCCCTTCATGGAGGTCGGGATCGGCCCCTTCGGGATCGGGATGCTCGACCGGTTGGCGTCGAGTGCCTTGAGCCGGTTGAGGATGTCGGTGATGTCGCTTGGCTTGACCGCCTTGCCCAGCTTGGTGACGTGTCGCACCAGCTTGGTCAGCGGCACCTCGCCGGCGCCGTTGCCGCAGACGATCTCGTGCACCGGCGTCTCGCTCACCACTCGTTCGTGCTTGCGGCGCTCATTGGCCAGCAAGGCCTTGACCCGACCGGAGTTGCCTTCGCCGATGAGCACGATTCCGGGCGGGCCGACGACGCGGTGGACGATGTCCTGCTGCTTGTTGAACGCGATCGCCGGGTCTGACTTCCAGCCTCTGCGCAGCATCCGCAGCGCCGCGGCTGCCGAGCCGGTCTGACCCTCCATCTGCGCGTACGCCGCCCGCTGGGCCCGTCGGCCGAAGATGATCAGCACTGCCAGGAGTCCGAAGAGGATCGCACCGGGGATCGCGAAGATCAGTCCGGGGCCTGGGATTAGGTAGAACAGTCCGAAGCCGATCGCGCCGGCCACCACAAACGCGAGCAACAGCCACAGCCAGATCCGCGGATCGGACTTCCTCGTCATCTTGTAGGTCTGGACGAGCTGCTGACGACGGTTGAGGTCCTCTGGCGCAACGGGGGTCGACATGGTGGCTGCTGCCTTTACTGGGAGGCGTTACTGGGAGACGGCGAGGCTGGTCTCGCCGAGCGATTCTTCTCGGTTGTCCAGGGCCTGACGGTACAGCCGCCCGGCCCGATACGACGAACGAACCAGTGGGCCGGACAGCACACCGGAGAAGCCGATCTCCTCGGCCTCGGCGGCCAGCTCCACGAACTCGTCGGGCTTGACCCAGCGCTCCACCGGGTGGTGACGCACCGAGGGGCGGAGGTACTGGGTGATCGTGACCAGCTCGGTGCCGGCGTCGTGGAGGTCCTGCAACGCCTGCGACACCTCCTCGCGGGTCTCGCCCATGCCGAGGATCAGGTTGGACTTGGTGACCAGTCCGAACGCCCGAGCCTGGGTGAGTACGTCGAGCGAGCGGTCGTAGCGGAACGCGGGCCGGATCCGCTTGAAGATCCGCGGCACCGTCTCGACGTTGTGCGCCAGCACCTCCGGCCGCGACTCGAACACCTCGGTCAGCAGTTCGGGTTTGCCGTTGAAGTCGGGGATCAGGTTCTCGACTCCCGTGCCGGGGTTGAGCTCGTGGATGGCGCGGACCGTCTCGGCGTACAGCCAGGCACCGCCGTCGGGAAGGTCGTCGCGGGCGACTCCCGTGATGGTGGCGTAACGCAGCTCCATCTTCTGGACGGACTCGGCCACCCGGCGCGGCTCGTCGCGGTCCAGCGGATCCGGCTTGCCGGTGTCGATCTGGCAGAAATCGCACCGACGCGTGCACTGGTCGCCGCCGATGAGGAACGTGGCCTCCCGGTCCTCCCAGCACTCGAAGATGTTGGGGCAGCCCGCGGCCTGGCACACCGTGTGCAGGCCCTCGGACTTCACGAGCGCCTGGAGGGCGTTGTACTCAGGGCCCATCTTCGCGCGGGTCTTGATCCATTCGGGCTTGCGTTCAATGGGGGTCTCGGCGTTGCGGACCTCGAGTCGGAGGAGTTTTCGGCCTTCAGCTGCGGGGGCATGCGTCACGTCGGCCAACTCTACGCCGGAGGCTGCGGGCGCCCAATTCCGTCGCCGGCTTGGCAAATTGGTAACGATACAGTTACCGTTCTTGCATGGACGTGTTCGCGGCCCTGGCCGATCCGGTACGGCGATCCCTGCTGCTCGAACTGTCCCGCGGATCGGCCCGGGTGGTGGATCTGGCCGCCAATCGGGCCATCTCGCGCCCGGCGGTGAGCCGGCACCTGCGGCTGTTGTCCGAGGCCGGGCTGACGGTGGCCGAGGACCGGGGGAGGGAGCGGCACTACTCGGTTCGCCCCCACGCGCTGACCCCCGTCGCCGAGTTCTTGACCAGGCTGTCCGGCGGGCCAGAGGCGCCGTTCACCCCATCGGTGCTGGACGCACTGGACCTCGAGGTACGCCGGACCGTGCGCGAGCGACGTACCGAACACGCGGAAACGACAACGGAAACGACAAAGGAGACGGGATGAGCAGGATGCCGACCGGCAGGCTGGTCGAGGACAGCGGTGTCAGCCGCGTGGTCATGCACCGGACGTTCCGGGCGCCGATCGAGGACGTCTGGGCTTCGGTCACCGAGTCCGACCGGCTGGAGCGGTGGATCGGTTCGTTCACGGGTGACCCCGCTGACGGGTTTGTGACGTTGCGGATGAACGCTGAAGGTGGCGCACCGGAGGATCGGATGGAGATCCGCTCCTGTCGACCGCCCCATCATCTTGCGGTGACCGCCCACTCTGGCGAGGAACGCTGGCTGCTCGACCTCGACCTGCACGAGGCCGACGGCGTCACGACGCTCGAGTTCTCCCAGGTCTGCACCGACCCGGAGGTCGCGGCGAGCATGGGCGCCGGATGGGAGTACTACCTCGATCGACTGGTGGCTGCAGAGACAGGCGGCGACGTGGGCGCCGTGGACTTCGACCGCGACTACTATCCGGCGATGGCCGACCACTTCCGAGGGCTCTTCGACTGACGACTCTCAGCTCCCGACCGCGGCAGTGGCCCAGACCTTCCCGGAGTCGGTGACGAGCTCGACACTGTCCACGCCGGACGGGTCGGCGACGATCCACACGGCCTTGCCCGCGTCGGGCACCGTCCACTCGCCGGTGTTCTTCGCGGACCCGTTGGCGAGGCGCAACCTACAGGTGTAATGCACGCCCGGGGGACCGTCATCAATGCGCATGATCAGCACGTCCTTGCCGTCATAGTGGCTCTGGAGAACATTGCCCACATTCGAGCCGTCGTCCTTGAGCAGGGCCCCCGGCTCACTCGCCTCGATCGTGTAGGACGACGAGTCGCGGTCCAGGATCGCGGCCGCGGCCGCGGCACCGACGGCGAAGCCCACCACTGCGGCGGCGGCGATCAACAGCGGCAGCCGGCGTGACGCGCGGGTCCTGAGGGTCTGGCGGATGCCGATCCGGGCCAGGGCCCTGGACTCGAACCCGGCAGGCGGCGCGACAGCCGGGCTCGCCGGGAGCGTCGCATCGAGGGTGCGGGAGATCTCGTCGTACTGCGCGCGGCAGGGCAGGCAGGAGTTCACGTGCTGAAGGACCGTGGTCTCGGCGTCGGAGGACAGGTTGCCGAGCGAGAGCTCGAGGAGTTCGTCCTCGCTCGGGTGGTTACTCTGCGGCTCAGACATTTCGCTCCTCCTTCATGGCATCTCGTAGTCGTCTCAGTCCAGATCGCAGCCGGGTCTTCGCCGTTCCGAGCGGTATCTGCTCGCGCTCGCTGATCTCGGCCGCGGTGCAGCCGCCCATGAGTGCGAGCACGACCACCCGGGCCTGTTCGACCGGCAGGGCCCTGAGCCGTTCGACGGCCCGGGAGCTCTCGTCGGCGACCTCTGCCCGATATTCGGGCCCGTCGTGCGCGAGCGTCGCGCCGACGATGCGTTCGAGCGTGTCATCGGCCAGCGGCAACGGGCGCTTGGCCCGGATGGTGTCGATCGCCGCGTTGCGGGTGATGGTCAGCAGCCAGGTCAGCGCCGACGCCCGGCGCGGGTCGTAGTTGCCGCCGGCTCGCCAGGCACGGACGAACACCTCTTGGCTGACATCCTCCGCGAGGCCTTCGTCGCGGGTGATGGACAGCGCGAGACCGAAGACCCGCGACTGGAAACGCCGTACGAACGCCGTGGCTGCCGCCTCGTCGCCGAGCGCGAATCCCGCGACCAGTGCCGCGTCGTCGGTGCGCTCGGCACGCGAGAACATTTCCACACTGAAAGATACGTCGGCGCGACCCCGAGGGATTGCCTCCTCGCCGTCGAGCCGACCGGGCAGGCCCCTACGGCACGTCGCGCTGACGGAATGACCACACGGAGATGCCGGCCGCCACGAGGAGCATGAACCCGAGGTACAGGGCGCCAGCCCCCATGCTGAGGTGCTGGAGGCCCGTGCACTCGACATTCGGGCCGCCCTCGCAGAGGACCTCACCGCCGTAGTAGTCGTAGCCGTTGAACAGGACGGCCGAGAAGTTCGTGGTCACCAGCCAGCGCTGGCCCTCCTCGCCGAGCACCGCGACGATGACGAGGGACCCGCCCACCGCGGACGCAAACATCACGCCGATCGTCGCCACCGTGCTGCGGAAGAGCATGGTCAGGGCATAGCCGCCGAACCCGGCGAGGGCCACCAAGACCGATCCCCGCATCGCCGAGTGTCTGATCAGGTCCCACTGGTGCCCGGACGCCTGAAGGTCGCGGGACTCCGCGAGCAGCCAGATTGCGCCCCAGTACGCCGCCAGCACCAGGGCACTCACCACCAGACCGGCCAGGAAGACCACGGCCCCCTTGGCTGCCCAGATGCGGAGCCGACGAGGCTCGAACAACAGCTGGTTGCTCATCGACCCACTTGCCCAGTCGTGTCCGACGAAGGTTGTTCCGAGCAGCATGACCAGAGCCACCAGGATCGTGATCACCGCGAGGCCGCTGTCCTCTCTTTGCTCGGCAACGTCGAGTTGCGGCCGGTAGAGGAACCAGTCGAGCCTCGGCTCCATCATCTCCCTGCAGCTGGCTTCGGGATCGTCCGGGTTCACGCCGTACTGCCCGGGGTGCTTGATGCAGCGGTTGATCTCCTGCTTGACGTACGGCTGCTCCAGCTCCCGTTCGACCTGCTGTTGTGCGTTGCGGAGCTCGGAGGCGCTGACCGGCCGGGTGTTCCAGGCAACGCCCACCCAGATCAGAGTGGGCACCAGGACACACGCCACCAGCAGGACGATCACCGCACGGCGCCAGCGCAGCCGGGTGAGCTCCACGGACAGCAGTCGTCGCATCAGCGGGCCGCCTTGCCGTCGTCGCTGTCGGGGTGCGCGCCCAGGGTGTCGGCGGCGGTGAGCTCGAGGAACACGGTCTCGAGGTCGGCGCGGAGCGGGGTGAGCTCGGACAGGAAGATCCCGGCGCCCGCCAGCGTCTCGGTGATGTCTGCCGACGGCCGGTCGGAGTCGACGCGCAGCGTGCCGTCCTGCAGCAGATACGGTCATGCCGACGCCGGTCAGCGCGGCCGCGGCGCCGACGGTGTCGGCGGCGACCACTCGGTACGTCGTACCGGCGCCGATCAACTCGTCGACCGACCCGGACGCGAGCATCCGGCCGTTGCCGATGATGGTTGCCGACCTGCAGACCTGTTGCACCTCGGCCAGGATGTGCGAGCTCAGCAGCACGGTGACGCCGGCGTTGCCGAGGTCCCGGATCGTGTCGCGGATCTCCCGGATGCCGGCCGGGTCGAGGCCGTTGGTCGGCTCGTCGAGGATCAGCAGCTGCGGGTCCTTGAGCAGCGTGGCGGCGATGGCGAGTCGCTGCTTCATCCCCAGCGAGTAGGACTTGTAGCGATCATCCTCTCGGCCGTCGAGCTTGACCGTCTCGATCGCGGTGTCGACCCGGCTCGTTGGCGCGTCGATGCTGCGTGCGAGCAGCAGCAGGTTCTGACGGCCGGTGAAGTTGGGCGAGAACTTGGGCGACTCGACCACCGCTCCGATCCGGTCGATGACCGAAGGCAGCGCGTGCGGCACCGGCTGTCCGAACAACCGCATGGTGCCCTTCGTCGGGGCCGCGAGACCGAGCAGCATCCGGATGGTCGTCGTCTTGCCCGAGCCGTTGGGCCCCAGGAACCCGTGCACACCTCCAGCCGGCACCGCCAGGTCGAGGTCCTGGACGGCGACGCGCAGGCCGCCGCGTCGAGTCCGGAACTCCTTCCGCAAGCCCCGCGTCTCGATGACGAAGTCATTCACCTGGCATCCCCCAGCCGTGGACGGTCACCGCTGATGGTGACAGCCGGGCAGGTGCTGCGCGGGGCTGCCGCGCCGTCAGACCCCCGGCGAGATCAGCTGGATCCGCGGCGTACGACTCGGCTCCGGCCTGGCGTCGTAGTCCGGGGTGCGGGTGTACGGCGCCCACGCCAGCAGCTCGGCGAGATGCTTCTCGACGCTGGACAGCACGTCGGCGCACGGCACGTCCCGACCGAGCTCCTTGCTCAGGGACGTGACTCCGGCGTCCGCGATCCCGCAGGGCACGAACCGGTCGTACCACGCGAGGTCCACGTCGCAGTTGAGCGCGAAGCCGTGCATGGTGACCCCGCGACTGACCCGGATGCCGAGCGCAGCGATCTTGCGCTCGGGGCCGCGCTGGTCCTCGTGAAGCCACACGCCGCTGCGGCCCGGAATCCTTGCGGTGGTGACCTGGAAGTCGGCGCAGACCGCGATCAGCGCCTCCTCGACTCGGCGGACGTAGTCGACGACCCTGACGTGTTCGGGCAGCCTCACGATCGGGTAGCCGACGAGCTGGCCCGGGCCATGGAAGGTGATCTTGCCGCCACGGTCGACGTCGATCACCTGCGCGCCACCGGGGTCGAGCGGCCGTTCGGACGGGTCGGTCCGCTTGCCGGCGGTGAAGACGGGAGGGTGCTCGAGCAGCAGCACGGTGTCGGGCTGGTGTCCACCGACCACCTGCGCGTGGACCTGGCGTTGGAGCTCCCAGGCCGTGAGGTAGTCGACGGGGTCGTCGCCGAGGTTGCGGAACTCCAGAGGCATGCCATGGACCCTATGCCTGTGGAAAACCAAAATCACGTCGGCGCGGAATCGGTCAGGCTAGTGGCGTGGACCTACGTCGATCGATCCTGCTGACCGTGTTCCTCGCCGGGGTCTGCGCCGTACTCTCCGGTGCGCTGTGGCAACTGCGCGTGAGCGCCGGCGATCCGGGCGAGGGCACACCGGATGCGGCGCCGGCCCACGCCGAGACCGAGGCGCTGGGCATCCTCCGGGCCTGGGACGTACGACGGGCCCGGGCCTGGGCGGCCGGCGACGTGCACGCCCTCGACAAGCTCTACACACCACGCAGCAAGACCGGCGCCGTCGACCACGCGATGCTGCGCTCCTACGTGCGCCGCGGGCTGGTGGTGGAGGGGATGTCCACCCAGGTGCTGGCTGCCGACGTACGCGCCTCCGACGCAACCCATCTGACGCTGGTCGTCACCGACCGGCTGGCCACGGCGACCGCGGTCGGTGCGGGGACGAGCCAGCGACTGCCGCGCGACCGGGCGAGCAACCACACGGTCGAACTCCTGAAAACCGGCGACGCCTGGCTGGTGGACGAGGTTACCTAGGGTTTGGACAGGGCCGCCGCGATGACCTCGCTGACGTCACGGTCCTCGAATGTGTAGCCGGCGTTCTCGAGGGCGGCAGGCACGAGCCGGAAGGAGTCGAGGGTGTCGGGCGCCAGCGGGCCGGCGCCGAGCCTCAGCACTGGGCTGGGAGCCACGAGCCTGGCCTTCCGTCCGAGGGCGGAGGCGAAAGCGTCGGTGAACTCACGGTTGGTCGGCGGCTCGGGGCTGCACAGGTTGAACGGCCCCGACGCGGATGCGTGCTCGACGAGGTGGGACGCCGCCCCGACCCAGTCACGCAGTGAGATGACCGGGAAATACTGAGTCCCGTCGCCGAGTCGGGCGCCAAGTCCCAGTCGAAACACCGGTGTCAGAACCTTGAAGGTCAGCGACCTTCGGTCCATCACGGGCACCGTACGCAACAAGCAGACCCGGGCGCCGGCCCGGGCGGCTGAGTCCGTGGCGTCCTGCCACTCGCGGCGCGACCCGGGTCATGAACGAGTCACCCCGCGAGTCGCTCTGCTCCGTGACCAGCTTCGGCGCCGTGGCCGCCGTACCACGCGCTCGCGTTCTGGGCGATGAACGCCGGCTTCGATGCGCTGGCGGCGATCGCCTCGCCGAGAACCGTGGTCGTGATGACCCGGCTGTCTCGCAACGTGTTCCGGAACTTCGCCGAGTGAGGGTTTCCGAGCAGAGCCGAGCCGGCCATGTTGACCACCACGTCTGCTGCCCCGATCACGTCGGAGTCGAGGTCTGCGGCGTATGGATCCCAGCGGGACTCGTCGGGTGAGGTGGGCTCGCGGCGGACCAGACGTACGACCTCATGGCCGCGGCCCTGCAGCTCGCTGACGAGGTGACTACCCAGTAAGCCGGAGGCACCGGCGATGACGACGCGCATGCCTCCACTCTGGCATGCGGGTCTGTCACGCCGACTCGGCGACAGTCAGACCTCGAACTGGCCGGCTTCGAGACGCTGCTTGACCTCGCTGAGGAACCGGGCAGCGTCCGCGCCGTCGACCAGGCGGTGGTCGTAGGTGAGCGCGAGGTAGACCATCTGGCGTACGGCGATGGTCTCGCCGAGGTTCGCGTCGTCGATCACCACCGGACGCTTCACGACCGTGCCGGTGCCGAGGATCGCTACCTGCGGCTGGTTGATGATCGGCGTGTCGAACAGCGCTCCGCGGCTGCCGGTGTTGGTCAGCGTGAAGGTGCCGCCGGAGAGCTCGTCGGGCGTGATCTTGTTGCTGCGGGTGCGCTCGGCGACATCGGCGATCTTGCGGGCCAGACCGGCGATGGACAGGTCGCCGGCGTCCTTGACCACCGGCGTCAGCAGGCCCTTCTCGGTGTCGACGGCGATGGCGATGTTCTCGCGGTCATAGTAGGTGACCTCGCCCTTCTCCGTGTCGATCGAGGCGTTGAGGGACGGGTGCTGCTTGAGCGCGTCGATCGCGGCCTTGGCGAAGAACGGCATGAACGACAGCTTGACTCCTTCGCGCGCTGCGAACTCGGCCTTGACCGAGTTGCGCAGGCGCGAGATCGAGGTCACGTCGACCTCGACCACGGTGGTGAGCTGGGCGCTGGTCTGGAGCGACTCGACCATCCGCTTGGCGATCACCTTGCGCAGCCGGCTCATCGACTCGGTCTTGCCACGCAGCGGCGACGGGGTCACCTGCGGTGCCGACGCGGCCGGAGCAGCCGGGGCCCCGGCTGCTGCGGGCTGAGCGGCTGGCGCTGGCGCGGCAGCAGCCTCCTTGGCCTTCGCGGCCGCATCGATGACGTCCTGCTTGCGGATCCGGCCACCGACACCGGAACCGGTCAGCGTGCCGAGGTCGACACCGTGCTGGTTCGCGAGCTTGCGCACCAGCGGCGTGACATAGGAGCCGGAGTCACTCGAGGCGGGCGCCTGCTCCGCGGCGGGTGCCGGGGGTGCCTCGGCGGCCGGCGCGGGCTCCGGCTCGGCCGGCTTGGCCTCGGGCTGGGCCTCGGGCTGGGCAGGTGCCTCGGCGGCGGGCTCGGGCTTGGCTTCGGGTTCGGGCTTCTTGGCCTCGGGCTCGGGCTCGGCGGGCGCCTCCTCGGCGGGTGCGGACTCGGCGGACTCGGCGGCCGGGGCCGCGTCGCCAGACCCGATCACGGCCAGCTCGGCACCGACCTCGACGGTCTCGTCCTCGGCCACCTTGATCTCCAGCAGCTTGCCCGCGACCGGCGAGGGGATCTCGGTGTCGACCTTGTCGGTCGAAACCTCGAGCAGCGGCTCGTCGACGGCCACGTCGTCGCCGACCTCCTTGAGCCACCGGGTCACGGTGCCCTCGGTCACCGACTCGCCCAGGGCGGGCAGGGTGATCGACGTACCGGATCCGGAGCCACCGGAGGCGGGCTTCTCCTCAGCGGCGGGCTGCTGTGCGGGCTGCTCTTGCTGGGGCTCGGACTCTTGTGCTGGCGCTTCCTGCGCCGGCGCCTCCTGCTGCTCTTCGGCGGGGGCCTCGGCCGGCGCCTCGGCACTGCCGGAGTCACCACCTGAGTCACCACCGGAGTCACCACCGCCCTCACTCTCGTCACCGATCACGCCGAGTACGGCGCCGACCTCGACGGTGTCGTCCTCATTGGCCTTGATCTCCAGCAGCGTGCCGGCTACGGGGGACGGGATCTCGGTGTCGACCTTGTCGGTCGACACCTCCAGTAGCGGTTCGTCAACCGTCACGGAGTCACCGACCTGCTTGAGCCACCGAGTGACCGTGCCCTCGGTGACGGACTCTCCCAGTGCCGGCAGGTTGACTTCAGTCGCCATTGGTATTCCTTCGCTCGCTTCTGTTCCGTTGTGAGTTCTTGGTCAGCTGTGGGCGTGCAGGGGCTTGCCGGCCAACGCGAGGTGGGCCTCGCCGAGGGCTTCGTTCTGGGTTGGATGGCCGTGGACGAATGGTGCGACGTCCTCGGCGTACCCCTCCCAGTTGTAGATCAACTGGGCCTCGCCGACGAGTTCCCCGACGCGGGCTCCCACCATGTGGATGCCGACGACCGGGCCGTCCTTCTGGCGAACCAGCTTGATGAAGCCCTGGGTCTTGAGGATCTGGCTCTTGCCGTTGCCACCGAGGTCATAGGTGAGCGACTCGATGCCGTCGGCGCCGTACTTCTCCGCCGCCGCGGTCTCGTTGAGGCCGACCGACGCGATCTCGGGGTCGGAATAGGTCACCCGCGGGATGCCGGCTTCGTCGATGGCGGCCGGCTGGAGGCCGGCGATCTCCTCGGCGACGAAGATGCCCTGCTGGAAGCCGCGATGGGCCAGCTGGAGCCCGGGGACGATGTCGCCCACGGCGTAGATGCCGGGCACGTTGGTGCGCAGCCGCTCGTCGGTCGGGACGAATCCGCGGTCCATCGTGACGCCCTGCTCTTCGTAGCCGAGGCCGTCGGTGGTGGGTCCGCGTCCGACCGCGACGAGCAGCACCTCTGCCTCGATCACGTCTCCGCCCTCGACGGTGAGCGCGACGCCGGCGTCCGTCGTCTTGACCGACTGGAAGGGGGTGCCGGTGCGGAAGTTGATCTTGCGCTTGCGGAACGCCCGCTCGAGCGCCTTCGACGACGCCTCGTCCTCGGCCGCGACGAGGCGGGGGAGCGCCTCGATGATGGTGACGTCGGACCCGAAGGACTTCCAGACGCTGGCGAACTCGCAGCCGATCACACCGCCGCCGAGCACGATGGCCGAGGCCGGCACCCGGTCGAGCCGGAGCGCGTGCTCGGAGCTGAGGATGTGCTCGCCGTCGAGGTCGAGGCCAGGCAGCGTCTTCGAGTAGGAACCGGACGCGAGGACGACGTTCTTGCCGGTGTAAGTCGTGTCGCCGACAGTCACCGCATTGGGGCCGGTGAGCCGGCCCGCGCCCTCGATCACGGTGATGCCGCGGCCCTTGATCAGGCCCACGAGGCCCTTGAACAGCCGCGAGACGACACCGTCCTTGTAGGCGTTGACGCCGGCCATGTCGATGCCGTCGAAGGTGGCCTTGACACCGAACTGCTCGGACTCGCGGGTGGCGTCCGCGACCTCGGCCGCATGCAGCAGGGCCTTCGTAGGGATGCAACCCACGTGGAGACAGGTGCCGCCGATGTTGCCCTTCTCGACCAGACCCACCGAGAGGCCCAGTTGTGCGGCGCGCAGGGCACAGGCATAACCGCCTGAGCCAGCCCCGAGAATGAGTACGTCGAACTGGTTGCCGGCCTCGTTGGGCACGCGGGTTCCTCCCAGGATCGAACCAACAAGTGATCTCGCGGGCCCATCTTTGCACTCTTTACCGGACTGTCCACACCTGCCTCCTCATCGAGAAGGCACACTTGGGGTTATGAGTTTGTTCGACCGCTTCAGGCGCGGGCGCACCCGCATGCGTCGACCCGGTGGCGACCGCACGGCAACGGGTTCGACGACGGTGCGTGCCTCCGACGCGGCCGATGAGCAGCATCTGCTCGACTTCATCGCCACCCGTGGTGGCGTCGAGGGATTCGTCGAGCCGAGGACCGCGGTCTCGGATGTGACGTTGCTCCTCGTTGCCCGCGACGGCGAGTGGACCCGTCGCCGGGTTCCGTCCGTGCAGTGGGCTCACAGGTTCGCCAACAAACACCAGGTCCCGTCGTACGACGCCGCGGTCGTGGGCGTCCCCCAACGGATGCGTGACTACAACCGCCGTATGAAGAACGACTGACTCGAGTATTTTGCGACGACTCACCAGGTCCGGGGGCGCGCCGAGTCGTCGTAACTTACGACGACTCGCGGAATTAGCGACGACTCACCGGGTCCGGGGACGCGCTGAGTCGTCGTAAGTTACGACGACTCGCGGAATTTACGACGACTCGGCGAGGGTCCGGGCGTAGTCGACCAGGGTGGCAAGTGCGAATCCGGTGCCGCCAGAGGTGATATGACCCGAGGGGCCGCCGGAGTTGAACGCCGGGCCGGCGATGTCCACGTGGGCCCAGGGTCGACCGTCGGTGAACTCGCGCAGGAAGGCAGCGGCGAACAAGCCGCCGCCCCAGCGGACCCAGTCGTGCTGGGCCAGGTCGGCAATCTTGCTGCTGGTGATCCGTTCGGACATCTCCTCCGGGATCGGCATCGGCCACATCCGCTCCCCGGCCTCGGCGCCAGCAGCCACGACGGCCTCGACGATGTCGTCGGAGCCCATCACCCCTGCGAGCTTGTCCCCGAGAGCGACCACCATGGCCCCGGTCAGCGTCGCGACATCGACGATCACGTCGGGCTTGGCGGCGACGGCACGGACCAGGGCATCCATGAGGACGAGCCGGCCCTCGGCGTCGGTGTTCAGCACCTCGACGGTCTTGCCGTTGGCTGCCGTGAGTACGTCGCCTGGCCGGATCGATGACCCGGACAGCATGTTCTCGGCCATCGGGGCGAACGTCGACACCTTGACCGGAAGCCCGAGCCGGGCGATCGCGAACGTCGCCTGGATGACCGTCGCAGCTCCGGCCATGTCGCACTTCATCGTGTCCATCGACTGCGCCGGCTTGATCGTGAGGCCGCCGGAGTCGAACGTGATGCCCTTGCCGACCAGGGCCAGGTGGACCTTGGCGTCCTTGGGAGCGTAGGTCAGCTCGACCAGTCGAGGAGGAGCGCTCGAGCCGACGCCGACGCCGAGGATGCCGCCGCAACCGAGCTCAGCCAGCTGCTGCTCGTCGTAGACGGTGACACCGACCTTGGCGGCGGACTTCCCCTTGGGGAGGCTCTTGGCCAGGGCGGCGTTCGCGCTGGTGACGGCGTCCGCGAACTGCGGCGGGGTCAGGTCACCGGCCGGCCGGTTGACCCAGTCGCGAGTCGCCGCCACCGCGGTCGCGACGACCTGGGCGTCCTCGAACGCTGCGATCACCTCGGCCTTGCGGGCGGCTGAGCTCAGGACGACGACCTCGCTGGCCTCGGTCGACTCCTTCTTCGTGTCCTGCTTGTACTCGGCGAAGGTGTAACCGCCGAGCAGCCAGCCCTCGGTCACGGCCCGTACGGACTGGGCGTCGTCGCCGCCGAGGGCCAGGGCAACCGACGCGGCATTGGTCACGGCGCGCGCGGCGGTACCGGCGGCACGCCGCACCGCGGCCCCGTCCGGGTCCTCGCCGAGGCCGACGAGCACTACGAGCGACGCATTGACCAGCCCCCCGCTCGGAAGCTTCACGACCTCGCCGCCCTTGCCGGTGATGCCGAGCGACGACAACAGGGGTCGGAACTTGCGGCCCCATGCCAGCGCGATGTCCTCGGCTCCGGAAACAACCACCGGACCCTTGGGAGACTTCACGATCCCGACGACTACGACGTCGGCTCGGATCTTCGCTGGGTTGGCACTGCGCAGTGCGTACGTCGTCACCGACGCATGGTAGCCAGACTGGTCCAGTCCGTGCTCATCCGACGGAGCCGACGCGGTAGGTTCGGCGCCATGGCTGACCCGACCCTCCTCCGTTCCCCCCTGCACGATCGCCACGAGGCACTCGGTGCCAAGTTCGCCGAGTTCGGCGGTTGGTCCATGCCGCTCGAGTACTCGACCGGCGTGGTCAAGGAGCACACGGCCGTCCGCGAGGCGGTCGGGATCTTCGACGTCAGCCACCTCGGGAAGGTGATGGTGATCGGCCCGGGCGCGGCGGCGTACGTCAACGCGACGCTCTCCAACGACCTCGGCAAGATCGCCCCCGGGAAGGCTCAGTACACGCTGTGCTGCGACGCGGAGACGGGCGGCATCGTCGACGACCTGATCGCCTACTACCAGGACGACGAACACGTGCTGCTCGTCCCGAACGCGGCGAACTCCGCCGAGGTCGCCAGCCGGCTGGAGGCAAGCGCGCCCGAGGGCGTGCGCGTACGCAACCGTCACGACGAGTACGTCGTCCTCGCGGTCCAGGGCACCAAGTCGGACGACGTGCTGACGAAGGTCGGCCTGCCGGTCGGCCACGACTACATGAGCTTCGTGGAGGCGTACTTCGACGACGTCGGCGTCGTGGTCTGCCGCACGGGCTACACCGGTGAGCGCGGCTACGAGCTGATCGCCAAGAACGAGATCGCCGGCCCCCTCTGGGACGCCCTGATGTCGGCAGGTGAGGAGTTCGGGATGCACGGCCTGCGGGCTCGGGGCGCGGGACACGCTGCGCACGGAGATGGGCTACCCGCTGCACGGCCAGGACATCACCATCGACGTCACCCCCAACCAGGCCCGACTGGGCTGGGCCGTCGGCTGGAAGAAGGACACGTTCTGGGGCAAGGAAGCGCTCGTCGCGGAGAAGGAGGCCGGTCCGAAGCGGCTGCTGCGTGGCCTGATCGCGGTCGGCCGGGCGATCCCGCGCCCGGGCATGGGCGTGACGCTGGTCCAGGACGTCCCGCTGGCCGACATCACTTCGGGCACCTACTCGCCGACCCTCAAGAAGGGCATCGGCATGGCGCTGATCCCGACGTCGGTCAACCCCGACGCGGAGCTGGGCGTCGACGTGCGCGGCCGTCGGGAGATCTTCCAGCTCGTGAAGGTCCCGTTCGTCGACCCCTCAGTTCGCGAGAGCTAGGCCCACCAGGCTCGCGGCGAGAGTGACCTCGACGCACGCCCCGTAGACGTCGCCGGTCAGGCCGCCGAAGCGCCGTGAGCAGTACGCCGCGAAGGCCAGCCCGAACACCAGCCCGACCAGCGCGTACGGCGCACC
Source organism: uncultured Actinomycetota bacterium (assembly GCA_963844385.1). GTDB lineage: Bacteria > Actinomycetota > Actinomycetes > Propionibacteriales > Nocardioidaceae > Nocardioides. The sequence continues at coordinate 24,152 of CAWJOJ010000025.1, forward strand.
GACCGCAACCGCCGCCGTCAAGACGATCGCCAGCGCCAGCCCGGCCTGCCACCAGGCGACCGACGCAGCGACGGCCGCGCCCAGACCATCGGGACGGGCGGACGGGAAGGCCGGCGTGCACACCAGCGGCAGGATGCACCGGCTCACGACCACAGCCGCGCCAGCGGCCCAGACCTCGTCCAGGGAGGCAAGAGTGGCCAGCGCCGACACCTGGATCAGCAGCGTGAGGACCAGGGTCGCCACGCCGAACGGCCCGATGTCCGACTGCCTCATGATCGCCAAGGCGTCCGCTGCTGGGCGCCCCGAACCCAACCCGTCGGCGGTGTCGGCCAAGCCGTCGAGGTGGATCGCCCGGCTGAGCACGGCGAGCGACGCGACAGCGAGGGCAGCCAACAGCAGCGGCGGCCCGTCCTGCTCCAGGAGCGCCATGGGTACGACGGCCAGCAGGACCCCGGCCAGCGGCGCGAGCGTCATCGCCCACCCGGCAACGCGCCGGTCGACGACGGCCGGTGGTCTCACGGGCAGGATCGTGAGGGTGCCGAGAACCAGCCTGACCGAGTTCACAGGCGGACGACCCGACCGGCGACGCACCACAGGACGTCGTCGCACTCGGCGGCAACCGCGGCGTTGAGCAGGCCCATCTCGTCGCGGAACCGCCGGCCGGCGGCGCTGGCGGGGACGACGCCCTGGCCGACCTCGTTGGTCACGATCACCACCTCGCGGGTGCTGGCGCCCAGGGCCGCAACCAGCGCGCTCGTCTCGGGCTCGATCGAGGCACCGGACTCCCAGGCGTCGGCACGATCGAGGATCCGGGTCAGCCACAAGGTCAGGCAGTCGACCAGCACCGGGCCGCCCCGCTCGGCGAGCAGCCCGGCCAGGTCGAGGGTCTCGACGGTGGTCCACGAAGGCGGCCGGTGGGCCAGATGGCGCGCCACCCTGGCTCGCCCATTCGGCGTCGTGGTCGGCGGGGTAGCCCGTCGCGACGTACGTGACGTCGGAGGCGTCGGCCAACGCCGCCTCCGCTGCGGCGGACTTGCCCGACCGGGCGCCACCGATCACCAGCGTCTTCATTTCTCGAACCTGACAGGGACCTCGAACGCCGCCAGCCTGGACACGCGTTTGAGCGCGCGCAGCAACGGCCGACCGATCAGCAACAACAGCAGGAACGTGCACACGCCACGACTGACGTCCCACAGGACCGAGGTCGCCAGGTAGTACCTGAAGTAGCTCTCCGCGTTCGCCGCGGGACCAACGGCCGCGTCATAGCTCAGCCCGGCGCCGTACCCTCCGAACGGCCAGAACCACAGGTTCATCAGCGCACCGTAGGCGACGCCGAGCACGAACCCGAGCAACGCCAGCGCGACCACCTCGGGGCGCCCGGTCAACCGCTTCGGCAGGGCACCGGACAGGAAGCCCACCCACCCCGCGGCGATCATCTGGAACGGGAGCCACGGACCGACCCCGCCGGTCAGCAACGCACCGACGAACAGGGTCAGCGCACCCTGCACGAAGCCGAACCCGCGCCCGAAGACCCGGCCACCGAGCATGATCACCGCGAAGCTCGGCTCCAGGCCGGCGGCCCCGGGCGAGAGGGCCCGCAGCGCGCCGCCGATCGAGGCGAGCATGCCGAGCAGGGCGATGGCCTTGGCGTCGATCCCGCCGGCGTTCACCTCGGCCAGCACGATCATCGCCAGCAGCGGCAGGACCAGCACGAAGATCCAGGGCGCGTCGGTGCTGTGCGACGAACCCTCGCCGACGCCGGAGGTGGCGGCCACAAACGGCCAGCCGAACGCGGCCAGCGTGACCACGCTCGCGATCACCAGGGCGGCCACGGCGCTCCAGGAGAGCTTGACCGCGTTCACGGTCCCGTTCACAGATATCACAGGGCGGCCGCCACGTCTCGCGCCGTCAGCCACGGCTGCGGGGACATCACCTTGGCGACCTGGGGCGCGAAGGCGGGCGACGAGACGACGACCTCGGGAGCGGACCCGTCGGCGACGACCTCGCCGTCGGCGAGCACGATCACCCGGGTCGCCACCTCGGCCACCAGTTCGACGTCGTGGGTGGCCAGCACCACCCCGTGCCCGTCGTCGGCGAGCTCACGGAGTACGGCGACCAGGCGACGCTTGGCGTTGTAGTCGAGCCCACGGGTCGGCTCGTCGAGGAGCACGAGTCGAGGTCGGGCTGCGAGCACGATCGCCAGCGCCAGGGTGAGCTTCTGGCCCTCGGACAGGTCGCGCGGATGGCGGTCGCCGCTGACACCCGGCGCGAGCCGGTCGAACAGGCTGCGGGTGGTGCCGTCGGGCCGCCCCGAGTCGCGGTCGGAGGTCCCGCACTCGTCGGTGACGGTGGCGGCGTACAGGATGTCTGCCGGCACCTGCGGCACCAGCCCGGCCCGGCCGACCGTGACCTTGCCGGAGCGCGGCTGGTGCAGGCCGACCAGGCTCCGGAGCAGCGTCGACTTGCCGGCCCCGTTGCGGCCCATCAGCGCGACCACCTCGCCCTGGCGGACGGCCAGGTCGACGCCGTTGACCACGATCCGCTTGCCGTAGCCCGCGACCAGGTCCTTCGCCTCGGCCACGGTCTCACCGAGTGTGGGCGCCCGGTGCTCCGGCGGAGATATGCCGTCGAGCCGGGCTCTGCAGATCGGCGGACAGTCGACGGGCGTCCCGGACGGTGAGGGGCAGCGGACTCCAGCCGGCGGCGCGGCCGAGCTCGACCACCGGTGGGCGCGATCGGCGTCCCGGCCAGGATCGTGGCCGGGTCGCCGTCGACGACCCGCCCGCCGTTCCCCGGGATCCAGACGATCCGGTCGGCGTGCTGGACGACCCGTTCGAGGCGGTGCTCGGCGAGTACGACGGTCAGGCCGAGGTCGTGCACCAGCCTCTGCAGGGTGGACAGCACGTCCTCGGCGGCCAGCGGATCCAGCGCCGAGGTCGGCTCGTCCAGCACCAGGATCTGGGGATGAGTGGTCAGCACCGACCCGATCGCGACCCGTTGCTGCTGCCCGCCGCTCAGGTTGGCCAGCGGGCGCCCGCGGAGACCGGCCAGGCCGAGCAGGTCGAGGGTCTCCTCGACGCGCTTGCGCATCGTCGCGGGCGGCAGCCCCAGCGACTCCATGCCGTAGGCGAGCTCGTCCTCGACGTTGTCGGTCACGAACCCGGCGACGGGATCCTGGCCGACGAACCCGACCACGTCGGCGAGGTCGCGGGGCGGGTGGGTGGCCGTGTCCCGGCCGTCGACCAGCACCCGGCCGCGCAGGGTGCCGCCGGAGAAGTGCGGCACCAGTCCGATGATGCTGCGCAGCAGCGTGGTCTTGCCCGAACCGGTGCTGCCCATGACCAGGACCAGCTCGCCCTCGGGGATGTGAAGGTCCACCTCGGCGAGCGCGGGAGTGTCGGCCTCGGCGTAGGTCACGGTCACCGACTCGAACCTGATCATCGCTCCGCTCCGTCGTGGGCGGGCACCGGCGGAGCGAGGAACGCGGGCACCAGGGCGACCAGGATGCCGACGCAGGCGAGCAGCGGGCACCGGCGGCGACCTGGGTGGGGGAGGCCAGGAACAGCAGCTCGGGCGAGCGGGACGACGTCCAGAACATCAGCGCCGCAGCGACCACCCCGGACGCGACGACGATCAGCTCGGGCAGCGCCCACGGATCGGGGCGGTAGCGGGTCCGGCCGGTCCGCCGCCCGCCCAGCCGCAACCCGACGACGCCGAGCGCGGCACCGGCCAGCAGCAGCGGAGTCCCGAACCCGTGTGCGGTCAGCAGGCCGTAGACCCCGACGAGCAGCCCGAAGCTGCCGAGCAGGACCAGGCCCGCGGTGACCCGCCGTGCCGACGGCGACTCGTTCGTCGTACGCCCGTAGCCGCGGGCATCCATCGCCGCGGCCAGGTCGACGGAACGTTCGAGCGCGCCCTCGAGGATCGGCATCGAGAGCCGACCGAACTGGCGGATCCCGCGGCCGGAGCCGCGCAGTCTGGCGGCCGAGCGCACCCGTCCGGCGTCGGTGACCAGCTGCGGTGCGAAGGTCAGCGCGATCACCGCGGCGATCCCGATCTCGTAGAGGGCGGCCGGCATGTAGCGCAGCAGCCGCCGGGCGCTGCCGAGCGCGTTGGCCGCGCCGATGCAGCAGAAGATCGCGGCCAGCTGGAGTCCGAAGTAGACCGCGTTGAGGACCGCTTCCAGGGTGACCTCGCCGCCGAGCTTGATGCCGACGCCCTCGGGGAGCGGGATCTCCGGGAGCGTGAAGAGCACGGTGAGGCCCTGGGTCTGCGTCGACAGGAGGGCCTGGAAGACGACGTGGATCGCGATCACGATGAGCGCGAGCTTGAAGAACAGCGCGTACGAGCTGGCCCAGGGTGCGTCGTCGCGTCGCATCGTGACGACGAACCAGCTCACGACGACGATCAGCAACAGCGGAACCGGGTTCGTCGTACGACTGGCGGCGGCCGCCAGCCCGAGCGCCCACAGCCACCACGCCCCCGGATGCAGGACCCGCGGGTGCGTGACGAGATGCTGTGGGCGCACGGTGCCGGTCAGCTGCTCCTGCGCCGGGTCACGTAACACGCCGCCGGCGACCAGTACGACGACCACGATGCCCAGCCCGGCGTACAGAGGAGCGTTGCTGTCGTCGTCGTCCTCCGATGCGTCCGACGCGTCCGTCGCGTCCTCGCTCGCCGAGTCATCGTTGAGCGCGACGTCCAGGAAGCCGGCATCGGGTGGGGTGCGCCTGCTTGGTCACCACGTCGGCGCAGCCCTTGGCCGGGATAGCCGTCGATGCCACACAGCAGCGGCCCGAAGCTGGAGGACTTGGTGCGGACGTCGGCGACCGACTGCAGAACCTGGAGAGCCGGTGGCCTTCGGCGCCACCTGGGCGCACGCCAGCCTCGGGGTCGGGCACGTCCTGGCCCTCGGCGTCCGTGCTCGACGCCGAAGTCGATGACCACGGCAACCCGCTTCTTGCCGTCCGCGGCAGGCGGTCTCGCGCGCAGACCGCGTCGAAGTCGACCTCGGTCGAGGTCGATCGCGGGGCAGGTTGGGCTTCTTGAAGTCCGGGGCGGCGAAGCGGTAGCCCTCGATCGGCGCCGTCCTCGGGGACAGCGGCGCCGACGCCCTTCTCGGAGGCGACGTACTTGCCGTCCTCGACGTTGAAGTAGGCCCAGTAGCGGTAGTACGTCGGCCGCGTTCGCGGGTGCGGTGGTGGCGACAAGCGCGACAGCTGGTGAGGATCAGGGCGAGCAACGCCAGAGCGATACGGGACACGGTGCGCATGAGCACCCTTTCTTGCAGCGGTACACAGACGAAGGCGCCGGACCGCGAGTCCGGCTCCGTTCCGTAGACCTCGACGGTTGTGTGGAGCCGCGATCCCGATCCGGTCTTCCGGCTCGCGGATCCCCAGGTTCGGCGGATGCGCACACGGTTGCGGGTCAGCGCCGGAGTCCCACCGGCTTCCCCGTCTCGGGATGCTCTCCGGAGTCTCGCCCCTGCGCCTTCCCGGCGTCAAAGTCTTCGCGGGTTAGTCTCGACACATGACCTTGCCGGACCAGCCGCCGACGTTCCGTCCCGAGTCGCCCGCGACCCGTCCGTGGTGGTGGGAGCTGGCGTCGGAGTCCGGCGCCGTCGTCACTGTCGAAGGGGAGCTGGCCGACCAGAGGTTCCCGTCCCAGGCCGACGCCGAGTCGTGGGTCGGCGAGTTCTGGGCCGAGCTTGCCGAGCTCGGCGTCGACTCGGTCACGCTCTACGAGGCCGACCGAAAGGTCTACGGTCCGATGTCGTTGCACGCATGACCGAGCTGTCCTCCTGGACCCCGGGGGCGCCACACGACTCTCACCGAGCACCGGCAGCAGGTCGCGGTGGATCGGGTCCTCGACTTCTTCGACGAGCGACTCAAGCGTGACGCTTCCTGATCCGGTCCGGACCGTTTGCGACGCTTGGCTCGGCGAGATCGACCGTCTTGCCCCGGAGCTGGTCACCGGCCTCTATCTGCGAGGCGGCATCGGCTTCGGCGAGTACGTCGACGGCAAGAGCGACATCGACTTCGTCGCCACGCTGTCCCGGCGGGCGGTCGGCGAGGAGCTTGTCGCGCTCGAGCAGTCGCACGTCGGCGTACACACGAGACATCCGGAGCTGTCCTTCGACGGCTGCCACGTCCTGGCCGTCGACCTGGCTTCGCCGCCGGACGACTGCCCCGACGTACCGACCGTCCTGCACGGACTGTTCAACGCCGAAGGCCGCGAGGACCTGAATCCAGTTGCCTGGCACGAGCTCTCCAGGCACGGGATTGCCGTTCTGGGTCCGCCGCTCTCGGCGCTGGAGATCTGGACCTCGGACTCGGCGCTGCGAGCATTCACGGTCGACAACCTCGACACCTACTGGCGCGCGAACGCGGAGGGCTGCGCCAACTTCCCCGCCGAGGCGGCGCTGGAGGAGGCCTGCGAATGGTGTGTGCTCGGTGTCGCGCGCCTGCACCATCTGCTGGTCACGGGGGAGCAGACCACGAAGTCGTGGGCGGGTCGTTGGGGTTTGACCTTCTACGAGGAGCGGTTCCATCGGGTCCTCCGTGAGGCGCTGCGACTTCGCGAAGGCGGCCCTCCCGAGTACGACGACCCGGCCGAGCGAGGCGTCGACGTCGCCGCGTTCACGGCGTACGTCGTGGATGTGGGCACCCGCACCGCATCCATCGACTAAGTTTCACCACGGCGATTGGGACGCGGCTCTCTGATCGCGGTGAGCGCGGCAGATCAATGCGATTCGTGGGATTGGGTGAGCACTTCGTCGGCGTGCGCTGCCACCCAGCCGACCAGGGGTACGAGCAGCGCCGCGAGTTCTTCTCCACGGTCAGTGAGGCTGTAGTCGACCCTCGGCGGAATGACGGGCTGAGGTTCGCGGTGCACGAACCCGTCGCGCTCCAGCGTCTTGAGGGTCTGGGCGAGCATCTTCTCGCTCACTCCCTGAGCCCGGCGCCGCAACTCGCTCCAGCGCTGGGACCCGTCGGTCAGGGAGATCAGGATCAGCACGCCCCACTTGCTGGTGACGTGGTCGAGCAGCACCCGGCTGGGGCAGCCCGACGGAAACACCCCGTCGGGAAACAGCTGGTGGAGCGTCCCGGCACCCTTACTTACCTTCATACCAGTACCTTACTTCAAAGTGCGTACTCTCTCTTGGGAAGTAGTGCACGGTCGGCGTGGTTGGCATGGACGCGAGTCAAGTCCATCCACGAGAGGAACCCCCATGAAGTACGTGATCACCGGCGCCACCGGACACCTCGGCCGCCTCGTCGTCGAGGCCCTGCTGCAGCGCGACGTACCGGCCGACCAGATCGTCGCAGTCGGCCGTGCACTCGACCGGGTCGGTGACCTCGCCGACCGCGGCGTACAGGTGCGCGCCGTCGACTACAACGACGTCAGCTCCCTTCGCGAGGCCTTCCTGGATGCCCAGAAGGTCCTCTTGGTCTCCAGCAGCGAGGTCGGCCAGCGCACCAGCCAGCACCAGAACGTCATCAACGCGGCGAAGGATGCCGGTGTCGACCTGCTGGTGTACACGAGCATCGCCAACGCCGACAGCGCCGGCCTGCAGTTGGCGGCCGAGCACCTGGCCACCGAGAAGCTGCTCGCCGACTCTGGGCTTCCGCACGCTCTACTGCGTAACAGTTGGTACCTGGAGAACTACACCAACCAGCTCGCCGGCTTCCTCGGGCAGGGGGCGGTGATGGGCAGTGCAGGCAACGGTCGGCTCAGCGCCGCCACCCGGGCCGACTACGCAGAGGCTGCGGCGCTGGTGCTGATCAGCGAGGACCAGGCGGGCCGGATCTACGAGTTCGGCGGGGACGAGGCCTTTACTCTGGCCGAGCTGGCTCAGCAGGTCGCCGAGGCCTCCGGCCGTTCCGTGGTGTACCGCGACCTTCCGGCCAGCGAGTACACCCAAGCGCTGGTGGGAGCCGGTCTGCCCGAGCCGTACGCCGCCATCCTTGCCGACTCCGATCTCGGCATCGCCCGGGGCGATCTCCTGGTCACCACAGGTGACCTGAGCCGACTCCTGGGACGCCCGACCACGTCCATGCCCGACGCCGTGAAAGCGGCACTGGCCAGCGCAGACGTCCCGGCCTGAAACTCGGGCGCCTGGCCGGGCCGCGCACTTTCTGCCCACCCCGACAAGCTACCGCGAGCCCTCCTTCCCAAAATCTATTAAACAGATAGACTTAAACCATGAGGGATCGTCGGCCGCCTGACTTCTTCCTGATCGGCGCACCCAAGGCCGGGACCAGCGCGCTGCATTCAGCTCTCAGCCAGCATCCGGGACTGTTCCTCAGCAGGATCAAGGAGCCGAAGTACTACATGTGCGGCGACTCGCCGCCGCCCGCCTACCGCGGCCCGGGAGACGCGCACAGCAACCTGGAGTGGGTCTGGCAGCGCGAGCGCTACCTCGACCTCTTCGAGCCCGCGCCGAACGGCGTGCTCCGTGGGGAGAGCACGCCGTTCTATCTCTACAACCGCGACGCCCGCCGCCGGCTTGCGGCGGATGCGCCCGAGGCGAAGCTGATCGCCGTGCTCCGCGACCCGGTGGACCGCGCCTACTCCAACTGGATGCACCTGTGGATGGACGGCCTCGAGCCGGAGCGCGACATCGTCGAGGCGGTCCGCCGCGAGCAACGCCGGATCGATGCCGGCTGGGCGCCGTTCTGGCACTACCAGGGCCTGGGTATGTATGGCCGGCAGGTGGCCGACCTCTACGACCAGTTCCCGGAGCAGCAGGTCCTGATCCTGCGCTACAAGCAGCTGGTCGACTCACCGACTGCGGTCCTCGACCGCGTGTTCGGATTCCTGGGAGTCGAGCCTGCCCACGTCGAGTCGATCCCGCGGGACAACTCTCGGCTGTTCGTCCGGGATGGGGCGCGCACGCGCGCGTTTGGGACGGTGATCCGGGTCGGGGCAGCCGCCGGCAAGCATTTCCCGCCCCACGTGTGGCGCAGTGTGAGCCGACCACTGATCGCCCAGCTGCACAAGGGCGGCGACCCGGCGCGGCCGCGGCTGACACCCGAACAGCGCGACGCCCTCCTGGCTCCGCACCTGCCGGACATCGAGCTGCTCGAACGGGTCACGGGCGAGTCGTTCGAGGACTGGAAGGGCTATCGCGACGGCGGCTCGTTCGAGTCCCGGAGGGCCGAAGCGCGGGTCATATCGGGCTGATCGTGGTGACCAGGTCGTGTGCGCCATCGGGCCGCGCGACCTCGATGTAGAACCGCGTGGTGCCGTCCGGGAGGGCGACCGCCGTCGCGTAGCGGAAGGCCCCGTCGGAGTACGGCGACCGCATCGGCTCAGCGCCGTCGGGCACCAGTACGCCGCCCAGCTGGCCGTAGGCCACGCCCGTTGTCTCGTGCCAGTTGTCCTCGGCACGCGGGCGGCCGTCGTACAGCACGACGAGTGGTTCGAGTGACAGCACGGCGGTGACCCGGGCCCCGCGGGCGTCCCAGGTCCCGGGGCGCGGCCACAGCACCGTCCCTCGCCTGGTCCAGCGGAGCCCGTCGTCGCTGGTGGCGTAGGCGGTGCTCATCCGGTCCTCGTGGTCGGGGTCGACGAGGGGATGTTCGCAGATCCACATGTGCCACTGGTTGCCGTCGACCACGACGACCGGGTCCTTCGCGGCCATCCGCGCGTCCCCGGGCACGACGACGGTGCGTACGCCGCGGGGGAGGTCCTCGGGCCGGTCCGCATCGACAGCCTCGATCCACCAGTGCTTGGTTCCCGGGGTTGCACACGACACGTAGAGCCGCCAGCCGCCGTCGGGGCGTCGGACCACGACGGGCCGCTCGAAGGATTCCGCGCCGAACTGGTCGCGGGACACCTCGCAGACCGGCTCGAAGCGGACCCCGTCCTTGGACCGGGCCACCACAACGGCGACGCCGCGCCCTTCGGTGAGCGGGACGGCGTACCCGGTAGGTCAGGTAGATCTCGTCGTCGACCAACACCGCGCTCGCGGCGCCAGCCCAGTTCCCGGGTCCCGCGTCCGGCGCCGGCACCACGACCTGAGCGTCATCCAGGCTGGGGAGGGAGAGCAAATCCGTCGTCATTCCTTAAGTCTACAAAAAACATTGGAATTCGTTAGTTTCGGTTCTGAAGCGGAGTGTCTGGTACGTCCGTGACGAGCTGTGCGGCAACGGAACCTGATCCTGCGGCTGTTCCTGGGTCGCGTCCAGTGTCGGTGCTGGGATACAACCGGGATGTGAAGCTCACCGCTTGTTCCGATCTGTCGGCCGCAGACTGGATCACGGGCAGCGATCTGCCGTGGCAGCAGTTGGCGGGTTTTGGGCCGTCGGGCTTCACGGCGTGCGCGCGGCTGCGGTTCCTGCCAGATCCGGCCTACGAGGGGCAAAGCGAGAACGACGTCGACTTCGGTGATGGTGTGTCCGAAAGCGCGAAGCTGAGCGCCGCGGTGGAAGTGCTGAGTCGCCATACCAGCACACCTGATGCCTACTACTTCTGCCTGTGGGACGGCTGGGGTTCGGACGACGACAGTGGCGGCAGTGCGCTCATCGACATCGACAGTGGCAGCACCCTGGAGTCGTACGCAGCGGCACGGCCGGGTGTTGCGCCGCCTTCGCCGTCCTCGGTGCACAGTGAGCCGAAGGTCGTCATTCCGAACCGCGCCTACTTCCTGTTCGAGGTGTCAGAAGTGGTCGACCGCGACTTTTCGCCCGGCCGACTCTGGCCGGACCTGCCCGAGCCCGCGTTCATCTGGCCGGCCGACCACGCTTGGTGCCTCGCCAACGATGTCGATCCGCACTGGGCGGGGATCGGCGCCGAGGCCTCGGCGATCGACGACCTGGTTGCCGACTCGCGCCTGGACGTGGTTCCGGCGGACCCACGGCTCCAGCAGCCGAGTTACCGCTAGCCCGCACCCGTCGTCGCCGGCGCCGTGGACGCCGGAGAAACTTTGTTCGGATAGTTGTCCACAGTTCGAGATCTGAGCGGGGTTTGGGGGCTGGACTGTCGGTGCCGTCTGGTCGGATGGGTCTATGGAGAACCGGGACGACGCAGCGCGGCGGTCGTTGCTGACGACCGCAGAGCTGCGTGGCTGGGTCGCCCGGCTGTCGGACCTGGATGCGGGAGTGGGAGATGCGGAGCGGGTCGACCAACTCCGGTTGCTGGAGGAGTTGAAGGGTGCGGCGGCCGCGGCCCAAGCCCGGGTCACCAGCGCGTTCGCGCGGTCCCAGGTCGAGGCGGATCCTGCCCAGGAGGGTCGGGGGGTGGCCGCCCAGGTCGCCCTGGCCCGTCGGGACAGCCCGCATCGCGGCGGCCGTCACGTCGGGTTGGCCACGGCTCTGGTGGCCGAGATGCCGCACACCCTGGCCGCCCTGTCCCGCGGCCAGATCAGCGAATGGCGAGCCACGCTGATGGTCCGCGAGACAGCCGTGCTGTCGGTCGAGGACCGGCGACGTGTTGATGTTCGGCTCGCGGGTCGGCTCGAAGACCTCGGCGACGGCGGGGTCGAGCGCGAAGCCCGCAGGTTGGCGTACGAGCTGGATCCCGGTTCGATCCTGCGCCGCGGCCGCCGAGCCGAAGCGGACCGTCGGGTGACGCTGCGGCCGGCGCCGGACACGATGACGCTGCTGACCGGGTTCCTGCCGGTCGCCCAGGGCGTCGCGGCCTACGCGGCGCTGACCCGCGACGCCGACCAGCTCAGACAACACGGCGACCCCCGTAGCCGCGGGCAGCTGATGGCCGACCTGATGGTCGCCCGACTCACCGGCCAGGAAACCAACACTGGTGTGCCGGTCGAGGTCCAAGTGGTGATGAGTGACCGAGCGCTCCTCGCAGACGACCACACGGCCGCCTATCTGGTGGGCGGCGGGCCGATCCCGGCCGGGCTGGCCCGGGATCTGGTCGCCGACGCCGCCCAGGTCTGGGTGCGCCGGCTCTACGCATCCCCGGTCGACGCGACCCTGGTGGCGATGGACAGCCGCCGCCGAGCTTTCGACGGGAAGCTGCGCCAGTTCCTGGTCACCCGCGACCAGACCTGCCGCACCCCGTGGTGTGACGCCCCGATCCGGCACGCCGACCACATCACCTCCGCCGCCGACAACGGCACCACCAGCGCGGCCAACGGCCAAGGACTCTGCGAAGCTTGCAACTACACCAAAGCCCTACCCGGCTGGTCCTCCAGGACCGTACGTGCCGGACCCCGGCACGAGGTGGTCACCACCACCCCGACCCGCCACACCGTGCACAGCCGAGCACCCGCCCTGCCGGGCTGGAAACCGCCGCGCAGCCGACTCGAAGCGGCATTCACCAAGCTGCTGTTGAGCGCCTGACCTCACCGCGCCGACCTGAGCAACGCGTCGAGCACGTGCCAGTCTCGGGCGTCGTCGAACAGGTCCGCGGAGTGCTGGTCGGCGTACGCGACACCGGGAACTGGCGCACCCTGCCACGTCCATCTGGCATCCCTGACCGGGTGGGGTACGGCGAGCCGCGGCGAGGTCACTGATCCAGCCAAGCAGCCGAAGTAGGCTGGCGAGCGTGCAGGCCTACCTCGATCTCGTCCAACGGATCCTTGACGACGGCGTGGTGAAAGGCGACCGGACCGGCACCGGTACGCGGTCGGTCTTCGGTCACCAGATGCGTTTCGACCTCGGCGCCGGCTTCCCGCTGGTGACCACGAAGAAGGTGCACACCCGGTCGATCTTCGGAGAGCTGCTCTGGTTCCTCCGCGGCGACACGAACGTGAAATGGCTGCAGGACAGGGGAGTGACGATCTGGGACGAGTGGGCCGACGAGAGTGGAGATCTCGGCCCGGTCTACGGATACCAGTGGCGCAGTTGGCCCACCCCTGACGGCCGCCACATCGACCAGGTCAAGCAGGTCATCGAGAACCTCAAGACCGACCCCGACTCGCGCCGCCACATCGTGAGCGCCTGGAATGTCGCCGACATCCCGCAGATGGCCCTCGCCCCGTGCCACGCGTTCTTCCAGTTCTACGTCGCTCCGTCGGACAGCGGTCCCGGCCGACTCAGCTGCCAGCTCTACCAGCGGTCGGCCGACGTGTTCCTCGGCGTGCCGTTCAACATCGCGTCCTACGCCCTGCTCACCCACATGGTCGCCCAGGTGACCGGTCTCCAGGTCGGGGACTTCGTGCACACGCTTGGCGACGCGCACCTCTACGCCAACCACCTCGACCAGGCCCGGCTCCAGCTGTCCCGCGATCCGCGGCCCCTGCCGACGCTGAGGCTCGATCCGTCCGTCACGGAGATCGACGGGTTCGACCTCGAGCACATCGTGGTCGAGGGCTACGACCCCCACCCGGGAATCAAGGCCCCCATCGCCGTATGAAGCGAGTCGTCATGGTCGCGGCGATCGGCGACAACGGAGTCATCGGGAGCGACGGCGACATCCCGTGGCGGATCCCGGAGGACTTCGCCCACTTCAAGCGAGTCACGATGGGGCACACCCTCCTGATGGGACGCGCGACGTACGACTCGATCGGCCGCGCCCTGCCCGGACGCACCACCGTCGTGCTCACCCGCGACCCGGCCTGGAGCGCCGACGGGGTGCTGGTCGCCCACGACCTCGACGAGGCCTTCGCGCTGGCGGCTGACCTGCCCGGCGACATCGTGATCGCCGGGGGCTCACACGTGTACGCCGCTGCCATGCCCCTGGCCACCCACCAGATCCTCACTGAGGTGCACCAGTCGCCCGAAGGTGACACGTACTACCCGGAGTTCGACCGCGACGACTGGGTCGAGGAACGCCGCGAGGAGCACGACGGGTACACGTGGGTCTGGCTGGTCCGCCGACCCTGACGACCACATTGTGTGTCACCTGTTGAATCGACGGGTGGGCAAAGTAGTCCAAACGTAGGAGCAGACCCCAGTCTGGTCTGGAAAGCCCTCCGGGGGCTGGCTTTCGCCGTAGCGTTGATCGCAGTGATGGTGACTCGCGAGCCGGCAGGCACGTCGGCGCCCCGAATCGTCAAGAGGCCATGTTGGGCGCGCGCGCATATCCAGAGCCCGGGGACACGTTCGGCCGTTACCGGATCGTTCGCGAGCTCGGCCGCGGCGGCTATGGGTCCGTCCTGGAAGCCAGGCAGATCGACCTGGACCGCGCCGTCGCGCTGAAGGTGCTGTCCCCGGTGCTCGCTGATGAGCGGCAATTCCGGGAACGGTTCGCCCGGGAAGCGGCCATGCTGGCGCATCTGGACTCACCCCACGTGATCCAGGTCTACGAACACGGTGAGCAGGACGGGCACCTGTTCATCGCTACCCAGTTGGTCCATGGCGGCGACGTCAAGCAGCTCTTGCGGGACACCAAGGGGGTGTCGCCGGCAACGGCTCTCGACCTGGCCGCCCAAGTGTCGTCTGGCCTGGCGGACGCCCACGATGCGGGGCTGATCCACCGGGACATCAAGCCCAGCAACATTCTCGTGCGTCGGTACGGCGACGGCTGGTTCGCGTACCTCTGCGACTTCGGAATCGCCCGGGCGACCGGTTCGGACTACACCCGGACCGAAGGAGTGCTCGGGAGCCTCGGCTACATGGCGCCGGAGCGTCACCAGGGCGCTGAGGCGACAATCGCCACGGACGTGTACTCGCTCGGATGCCTGCTGTGGGCACTCTTGACCGGAGCGGGGCCATTCGGCGGCACCAGCGATGTGCAGGTCGCGCTGAACCACATCCAGCAACCGGTCCCAGAGCTGCCCGGGAAGGACGCGGGAGCACGGGCGATCAACGAGATCCTCCGACGCTGCCTCGCCAAGGCGCCGGCCCAGCGGTTCGGATCGGCGCGTGAGCTCCGGACCGCTCTCCTCGAGGCGGCGACGATGGTCGGCCAGGAACCTCTGGTCGAGGCGACCACACGGCCCGCACTGTCCTCGCCCGAGTCCGACGAGCTGCCAACTGTCCGGCCGGCGAGCCAGACGTTGCGACAGACAACCAAGCAGACAACCAGACAGACATCCCGACGGACAACCAGAGAGCCAACCGGGGTCATGCCCCGTCGACGACGTCACGGCAGGACGGCGCTGGTCTCTGTCGCGGCCATCGCGATCGTTGCGGCCGCAGCCGCTGTCGTCTTCGGGGACAGCCCGCGTCCGCAGGCGGACGGTCCCTCGGTGACTGCCACGTCGGACTCCACGACCGTCGAAGCATCAGCGAGCGACAGTCCTCCGGTCACCTCGACCAGCCCACCCACCCCGGTGCTCGTCCGCTGTTGGGACGAGACGGAGGCAACCGTTCGCTCGGCCTGCCCCGTGCCGGTCGGAAGGGCCGGCCTGCGCACGGTCTTTCCTTCGTTCGACGAAGCCTGCGAGCCGGCGCCCCTCATCAAACCGGGCAAGGCAGAGGTGTTCCAGTGCATCCACCACGGCTATCTGATCAGGTACTCGCGGTGGTACGCCGGAGCGAACCGGCCTGCCTACTTCGACACAGCGAACCCCGGCGCGGTGCGCACCACGTGGCAACTGGGCGGCGCCCCGGGCGGACTCCAGTGGATCTCCTACGACCGGGCACCGAGGGAAACCCGACGGTGGCAGTGGTCCGCCAGCTACTTTTCCCGCCATCCGTACTCGGTCAGCGTCGAGGCCACCTCTCGTAGTGGGCGGGCCGAAGGAATCAGCCGAGTCGAAGCACAGCTACCCGATCTCATCGGGCTGGACTGAGCCGCACGAGCCCGCGCAGCCCCAGTCGGGCCCGTCGAGGCTCGACAGCGGCATGCGGGGGATAGCCTGATCCCATGACCTCCGCTACACCAGCCGCACCGTTCGGACGCATGTTGACCGCGATGGCGACCGCGTTCAAGGACGATGGTTCGGTCGACCTCGAGGGTACGGCGAGGATCGCCGCCCACCTGGTCGAGCACGGCCACGACGGTGTCGTCATCTCTGGCACGACGGGCGAGTCGCCCACGACCAGCGTCGCCGAGGACGGCCAGATCCTGGCTGCGGTCAAGGACGCGGTCGGTGACCGAGCCAAGGTCATCGCGGGCGTCGGCACGAACGCCACTGCCCACTCGGTCGAGCTCGCCCGCCAGGCGGAGAAGATCGGCGCCGACGGGCTGCTGCTGGTGACGCCCTACTACAGCAAGCCGAGCCAGGCCGGCGTACTCCACCACTTCCGTCAGGTCGCCGAGGCCAGCAACGTCCCCGTGATGCTCTACGACGTGCCCGGCCGCACCGGCACCGCCATCTCGCTCGAGACCTACGCCCGGGCGATCGAGATGGACAGCGTCGTCGCGGTCAAGGATGCGGTCGGCGACTACGCCCGCGGCGTGAAGATCATGCAGCTGGGCTACGCCCTCTACTCCGGCGACGACGTCTCGACCCTGGGCTGGCTGGCTCACGGCGCAAGCGGGGTGGTGTCCGTTGTGGGTCACGCCGCCGGCGACGAGATCGCGGGCATGATCGACTCGTTCTTCGCCGGTGACCTCGCCGGCGCGCTGGCGACGTACACCCGACTGCTTCCTGCTTTCGACGCCGTCATGGGCGTCCCGAACTACGGCGCCACCACCGCCAAGGCCGCCCTGCAGATGCTGGGCGTGCTCGACAACCGCAACGTTCGCTCGCCGCTCGTCCCACTTGACGACGACGAGGTGGCAGCCCTGCGGAGCGGCCTCCAGGCCGCCGGACTGATCCGATAGGAAACCATGAGTCACCCGCACCCTGAACTCTCCCTGCCCGGCGCCCTGCCGAAGGGAGGTTTGCGGATCATCCCGCTTGGGGGTCTCGGCGAGGTCGGCCGCAACATGACCGTCTTCGAGTACGACGGGCGACTCCTGATCGTCGACTGTGGCGTGCTGTTCCCGGAGGATCACCACCCGGGCGTCGACCTGATCCTGCCCGACTTCGAACCGATCCGGGATCGACTCGACAAGGTCGAGGCGCTCGTGCTGACCCACGGCCACGAGGACCACATCGGGGCAACGCCGTACCTCCTCCGCGAACGCGGCGACATCCCCTTGGTCGGCTCCGGGCTCACCCTCGCGCTGCTCGGCGCAAAGCTCCGCGAACACCGGCTCAGGGAGACCGTGCACCATGTCATCAAAGAGGGCGACCGGATCAGCTTCGGGCCGTTCGACCTCGAGTTCGTGGCGGTCAACCACTCCATCCCCGACGCACTCGCGGTCGTGATCCGGACCGGTGCCGGACTGGTCCTGCACACCGGCGACTTCAAGATGGACCAGCTGCCGCTCGACGGCAGGATCACCGACCTGCGCGCCTTCGCCCGGCTCGGCGAGGAGGGCGTGGACCTGTTCATGACCGACTCGACCAACGCCGAGGTGCCGGGCTTCACCACGTCCGAGAAGAACATCGGGCCCGTGCTCGACGGCGTGTTTCACCAGAGCAAGCAGCGGATCATCGTGGCCTGCTTCGCCTCCCACATCCACCGCGTGCAGCAGATCCTCGATGCGGCCGCGAACCACGGCCGCAAGTGCGCCTACGTCGGTCGCTCGATGGTGCGCAACATGGCGGTCGCGCGAGACCTCGGCTACCTCAGGATCCCGCCGGGGGTACTCGTCGACGCCAAGGAGCTGGCCAACCTGGCCCCGGAACGGCAGGTGCTCATCTCCACGGGCTCGCAGGGCGAGCCGTTGTCGGCTCTGAGCCGGATTGCCCAGCGCAACCACAACTTCGTGCACATCGAGGAGGGCGACACGGTCATCCTCGCCAGCTCGTTGATCCCCGGCAACGAGAACGCCGTCTATCGGGTCATCAACGGCCTTGCCCGCTGGGGAGCGAACGTCGTACACAAGGGCAACGCCCTGGTGCACGTCAGCGGTCACGCCAGCGCCGGAGAGCTGCTCTACTGCTACAACATCGTCAAGCCTCGCAACGTACTGCCGATCCACGGCGAGATCCGGCACATGCGCGCCAACGCCGACCTGGCCAAGGCGACCGGCGTCCCGGCCGAGCGGGTCGTCGTCGCCGAGGACGGCGTCGTCGTGGACCTGGTCGGGGGCCTCGCGACCATCGTCGGCAAGGTCGACTGCGGCTATGTGTTCGTCGACGGGTCGTCGGTCGGCGACATCACCGAGTCCGACCTCAAGGACCGCCGGATCCTGGGCGAAGAGGGTTTCATCTCCGTGATCGTGGTCATGGACTCGGTGACCGGCAAGGTGTCGGGAGGTCCGGAGATCCACGCCCGAGGCTTCGCCGAGGACGATTCGGCGTTCGACGCGATCAAACAGCCGATCATCGACGCCCTGGACCGGGCGGTCGCCGAGGGCGTCGATGATTCCTACCAGTTGCAACAGACGATCCGGCGGGTCATCGGCCGATGGGTCAGCAACACCCACCGACGCCGTCCGATGATCATCCCGGTGGTCATCGAAGCCTGACGGGGTAAGGCGAGCGACACGCTTCTGTGGTCCCTGTGACTGGTGTGACTGTGGCTTAGGTTGATCACCATGGCGACCCGTACGTCTTCCCCGCCGGGGTCGCGGAGTTCGAGCACGTCCCGAGGCGGCTCTTCCAAGGGCCGTTCACGGGGTGGGTCGAGCACCCGATCTCGGAGTACCGGAAGCAAAAAGCGCAAGACCGCCCGCTCCTCGAGCCGGCGGCCGGCCCCGCGCGCCGTCCGCTCCGGTCCGGGTCCCATTTCGCGAATCTTCTCCCGGCTGGGTCGTGGCCTCCGCGCGGTCTGGCTCGCGATCGCCCACGTCCTCGGAAGTGCGGCCCGCGGCATCGGCCGTTCGGCTCGCAGCATCGAGCCCGAGCACCGTCGGGACGGGTTCGGGTTGTTGATGGTCGGCGCTGCGGTCGTCGCGGCCGCGGCGGTCTGGTGGGGGCTGCCCGGAGAGGCCATGGAGCTCACGCGCACCGTCCTTGCCGGGACGGTCGGCAAGGTCGGGTGGTTCGTCCCTGTCCTCCTGGTGTACGTCGGCTGGCGCAATCTGCGCGACCCTCAGCACAACGGTCCGGTGGGCCGTCAAGCGATCGGCTGGGCCGCCTTCGGCTTCGGCGCCCTCGGGATCGTGCACATCGCCAACGGGAGCCCGGCGCCCGTGCGCGGCGACGCCTCCGATCTGCAGGACGCCGGTGGCGCGATCGGCTACGTGGTGTCGAGCCTGCTGCTCGACCTGCTGCGGACGGCGTACGTCGTGGTGCCGCTGCTGACGCTGCTCTCGTTCTTCGGAATCCTGATCATCACCGCGACGCCGGTGCATCTGATCCCGACCCGGCTCCGTGAGACCCGCGCCAAGCTGATGGGCATCAAGCCGGCCGACACCGAGGACGGGGAGCTGCCCACCCAGCCGGTGCGGGCGCGCAGGCGTCGGGGTGCGCCGGACGACACGATCGACCCGGCGACGGGCTTCCCGCCGTACGACACCCCCGTTCTCGAGGACCGCGAGGTCAACAAGCGTCGGAAGGGGGGTCTCGACGTCGACACGGACGGCGGGCCCGCCGCCGACCCGCTGGCGACCGTGGACTCGGAGAGTGGTGGCCTGGAACCGCCGCCGCACGCTCCCTTGCCGCAGCGGGTCGAGCAGCTGACGTTGTCGGGCGACATCGCCTACATGCTCCCCGGCAACGAGGTGCTCAAGCCCGGCTCGGTGCACAAGGCCAGGTCCAAGGCGAGCGACGAGGTCGTCGGGCGGCTCACCCAGGTGCTCGACGAGTTCGGCATCGACGCCCAGGTGACCGGCTACATGCGCGGGCCGACGGTGACGCGCTACGAGGTCGAGCTCGGCCCGGCGATCAAGGTCGAGAAGGTCACCGCGCTGTCGAGGAACATCGCGTACGCCGTGGCGTCGGCCGACGTCCGCATCCTCAGCCCGATCCCCGGCAAGTCCGCGATCGGGATCGAGATCCCCAACGTGGACAAGGAGATCGTCTCCCTCGGCGACGTGCTCCGGTCCGCCTCCGCGCGCAACGACCACCACCCGATGGTGTGCGGCCTGGGCAAGGACGTCGAGGGCGGCTTCGTCGTCGCGAACCTCGCGAAGATGCCGCACCTGCTGGTGGCCGGCGCCACCGGATCCGGCAAGTCGTCGTTCATCAACTCGATGATCACCTCGATCCTGATGCGCTCGACGCCGGACGACGTGCGGATGATCATGATCGACCCCAAGCGGGTCGAGCTGAATGCCTACGAGGGCATCCCGCACCTCATCACGCCGATCATCACCAGCCCCAAGAAGGCCGCCGAGGCGCTGGCGTGGGTCGTACGCGAGATGGACCTTCGATACGACGACCTCGCCAACTTCGGGTTCCGGCACGTCGACGACTTCAACAAGGCGGTACGCGCCGGCAAGCTGCAGGTGCCCGCGGGCAGCGAGCGAGTGCTTGCGCCGTACCCCTATCTGCTGGTGGTTGTCGACGAGCTCGCGGACCTGATGATGATCGCGCCGCGCGACGTGGAGGACGCGGTCGTCCGCATCACCCAGCTAGCGCGGGCCGCCGGCATCCACCTGGTCCTGGCGACCCAGCGGCCGTCGGTCGACGTCGTCACCGGGCTGATCAAGGCCAATGTGCCGTCGCGGCTGGCCTTCTCCACCTCGAGCCTCGCCGACAGCCGGGTCATCCTCGACCAGCCGGGAGCGGAGAAGCTGGTCGGACAGGGCGACGGGCTGTTCCTGCCGATGGGTGCGAGCAAGCCCGTGCGCGTCCAGGGCTCATGGGTCACCGAGGCCGAGATCGCACAGGTGGTCAAGCACTGCAAGACCCAGCTCCAACCGACCTACCGTGACGACGTCACCGCGCCGCAGGCATCGAAGCGCGAGCTTGACGACGACATCGGCGACGACATGGACCTGGTCATCCAGGCCGTCGAGCTGGTCGTGTCCACCCAGTTCGGCTCGACCTCGATGCTGCAGCGCAAGCTTCGGGTCGGCTTCGCCAAGGCGGGCCGTCTGATGGACATTCTCGAGAGTCGCGGCGTCGTCGGGCCCAGTGAGGGCTCGAAGGCACGCGACGTACTGGTCAAACCCGACGAGATCGACGCAGTCATCGCCACGTTGCAGGGGGAGCAGTGAACACAGCCGAAGCCACATTCGACAACCTGGACCACGAAGCCGACGAGCCGTACAACGATCCGGGCGAGCGGTTGTCGGTGGCACCCGACGCCGTGGAGGTACGGCGCGCTGCGGGCCTCGCCGCTCTGGTCGGAGCCGCCGCGTCCGCGGTGGCCATCGCCTATCTGAGCAGGGCCGTCCAGACCGCCGCAGTGCTCGACTGGACACTGTTCGCGGTGATGGGCGGTTTCGCGGTGCTCTACCTGCGCGCGTTCGTCGACGCCCGCACCCCGCTGCTGGTCGCCGACGGCCAAGGCGTCCGGATCCGCCTCGGTCGCACCTGGCGGGGCCTTCCGTGGGGGGCTCTGAGCGAAGTGACCAATCTGCCCCGCCGCGGCCCGCTGCGCGACGGGCGGCTGACGCTGCTTCCGCGCAACCCGGACCGGCTGTTCGCCGAGCTCGACGCAAGCGGCCGTCGGCAGGTTGCCGTCAACCGCAAGCTGTACGGCGCCCCGCTCGCCGTCCCGCTCGGACTGAGCACGCGCGTCACCGGGACAGACGGCGACCTGACCACCGCCCTGCGCACGCTCGCCGGCGATCGCGCCGTCGTGGTCGAGGTGAGCAGAGGGTCGTCGGTCGAGACCGAAGAGTCCGACGAGTCCGAAGCGACAGTCGAGACCGACTCGATCGACCCGGCTCCCGAGGCTCCCGAGACGTTCGAGCCGGACGAGGGTCGTCCGGAGTCCGTCGGGCCGGTCCAGGCTGTCGAGCCGGAGGACGATCCTGTCGACCTGACGGCGACCGACCAGCCCCCTGCCCGCCGTACGCGCCTGGACCCGAGGCCCGCCATCGCGGCTCGGATCAGCTCAGTGGCGTCGCGTCTGGGGCGTTCTGGTTCCACCGACGACGACCTGGAAGAGCACCCAGCTGACGACCCAGCTGAAGACGTCGACGGCGACCTGGACCCGGTCGAGGAAACCGATCCGGGCGACGTGGAACTCACGCAGCCACTGTTGGCGAGCCCCACCCCCCAGGCGCTGCGCGAGTCCCGCACCGGTCAGCGCTCCGAGGTCACCCGGAACGTCGTGGGCGGCGCCGATCCGGAGCCGGCCGAGGGCCGGGAGCTACGCCGGGCCGGCAGCGTGAACCTGGTCGAGGACACCATGGCCTGGGGCGACCGAGTACGACCGATCGCCAGGGCCGGCGACGCCGTCGAGCCCTTGGTCATCGACGACTACGGTGTCGAGCCGGCGGAGGACCCGGTCGTCGGACCCGAGCTCTGTGCCGCGCGGACCCGGCTCGGGCTGACCGTCGACCAGCTCGCCGAGCGCACGCGGATCCGGCCGCACGTCATCGAGTCGATCGAGGCCGACGACTTCGCGCCCTGCGGCGGCGACTTCTATGCGCGCGGACACCTGCGGACGCTGGCCCGGGTGCTCGGTGTCGACGGGGCGCCGCTGCTGGCCACCTACGACGAGAGGTACGCCGACGCACCGATCAACCCACGACGGGTGTTCGAGGCCGAGCTCGCCACCGGCATCAACGGCTCCATCCGCTCCACCGGTGGCGGCACCAACTGGTCGCTGCTGATCGCCGTCGTGATGGCCGTGATCCTGGCCTGGTCGCTAGCCCGACTGGTCATGGACGACCCGACCGAGCTTCAGCGGCAGCCGTTGCCGCTCAACGGTTCGCCGGTGAACACCAACCAGCCTGCGAACGTGATCGCGGAGCCAGTGGCGGTGAAGCTGTCCGCGGTCAAGGCGGACGTGGACGTCGTGGTCTGGGACGGCAACGGCGAGATCGTCTTCTCCGGCGACCTGCCGCTGGGACAGCAGAAGCGGCTCGAGGTGCAGCCGCCGGTCAAGATCAAGACCTCTGACGGCGGCGCAATGGAAGCGACGGTCGCCGGCGAGGACCAGGGCACGCTGGGCAAACTGGGCGTGCCGGCGCGAGCAACCTTCTCCGGGGAATAGCTTTGGCATCATCGCACTGCCCACGGAGACGGGAACTGACTGATGAGCGAACGGGATCCTGAGTCGTCCTCCGACACACGTTTCGCCTATCGGAACCTGGGCCTGGCGTGGCTGATGGCAGTGTTGGTCGTCCCTCTGGCGCTGGCCGCCGTCCTCGCCGTCGTCCGTGGGGACAAGTTCGAGGACAACCTTCGGGACCGGTCCCTGGCTGCCCTCAGCTCGGCTGGACTGTCCGGTGTGGAGGTGGTCTTCGACGGCCGCGACGCTGCTCTCAGCGCCCCCGAGGACTCGGTGCTCACGCCGGCAGAACTCGACCGCGCGAGGGGCGTCGTCGCCGACGTCGACGGAGTGCGCGCTGCCGATCTCGACAGCGGCGGATCGGGGACTGGGACAGGCCTGGGTTGGCTGATCGGACAGTTCTGGCTCCTTCTGCTCCTCTCGTTCCTGGCCGGCTCGGTCCTGACGTGGCTGGCTGCCCGGTTCATGCTCCCCAACGAGGACGTTCTCGAGGCCGACACCGGTCTGGTTTCGGAGGGACTGCTCTGATGGGCTGGCTGCTTGGCCAGACCTGGCTCTGGATGCTGCTGACCGCGCTGCTTGGCGTGGTGATCACGATCCTGCTGACGATCCGCAAGCTCGAGATCGTCACGGTCCATGAGCGCACGGCTCCTCCGGCTTCCGACCCTGGTCCACCGGCGAGCGAGGCGCCCGCGCCGCCGGAGCCGCCGGAGCCGCCGCAACCTGAGTTCGGGCTTGGGGTGGACGAGCCGGACGTTGCGCCGGAGGTCGAGCCGGAACCCGAACCTGCGGCGGTCACACCCGACGACTCGGCGGCCACGTTCGCCGGGGTCTACGGCGGGTCGGCCGCACCCACCGCAGACGGCTCGGCCCCGCCGGGCTACGACATCAAGGGCCACGACCGCACGGGGCTCTACCACACGACCGAGTCGCCCTACTACGGCCGGATCAGGGCCGAGGTGTGGTTCGACAGCGAGGGCAGCGCCCGGGCTGCGGGGTTCACCCGGTGGGACGTGCGGCGCTCCGACGAGGCTGCGGCGCCACCGGGCGAGCCACCGCCCGAGCCCGAGCCGGAACGAGGGGCTGAGCCGCGGGAGGAAGCCGCACACGAATTGATCTTCGGCCCCGAGTCCGCCGCCCCGAACGAGGACGGCACCGCTCCCGAGGGGTTCCGGGTCAAGGGCAACGCCGACACGATGTTGTTCCACACGCAGGAGTCGCCCTACTACGGCCGGATCAGGGCCGAGGTCTGGTTCAGCTCCGAGGAGGCCGCCCGGGCCGCGGGGTTCGTCCGTTGGGACGAGGACTGAGGAGTCCGGTCCTCAGTTGGTCAGGGCCCGGTAGCGCCGCTCGGGGCGCCCGGCACCGCCGTACTTCAGACGCACTGTGGCGCGTCCCTGCGCCACGAAGTGCTCGAGATAGCGGCGGGCACTGACTCGGGACAGGCCGACCTGCTCCCCGCACTCGGCAGCAGACACCTCGCCGCCAGCGAGGACCGCGAGGACGGCGTCTGCCGTCGGCGCGCTCAGTCCCTTCGGCAGCACTTCCCCACGTGTCCCCACAACCGGCGCGAAGACCGTGTCGATGTCGCCCTGAGCGGCGTCGCCGGACCCCGCGAGGGCGTCGTGGGCTTGCCGGAAGGCCTGCAACCGGCTGCGGAGGTCGTCGTACTCGAAGGGCTTCACGAGATAGTGGGCCGCCCCGCCCGCCGACGCCGCCCGGACCGTGTCAGCCTCGCGCGCGGCGGTCACCACCACCACCCCCACCTGGTTGCCCGCGGCCCGCAGGCGACGGAGGACCTCGATGCCACTGAGATCGGGGAGGTGCACGTCGAGCAGGACGAGGTCGGGCGCCAGACGTTCGATCTCGGACAGGGCGGTCGCCCCGGTGGCTGCCGTGCCGACCACCCGGAAGCCCGGTGTGCGGTCGACGAACTTGGTGTGGATCGAGGCGACCATGAAGTCGTCGTCGACGACCAGCACGGTCAGGTCGGGATCGGAAGTCATGGTCGGCCTCGCTGATTCGGGAGTCGTGCGGTGAACACGGCGCCGCCCTCGTTGTGAACCGAAACCGACCCCTCGCGACGCTCGCAGACCAGCTGCACCAGCGCCAGTCCGACACCCCGACCGACGGCGTCGCTGGGCTTGGTCGACCAGCCGCGACGGAAGATCTCTCCGACCTGCTGCTCGGGTACGCCGCTGCCCGTGTCGGCCACCCGCACCAGCACCGTTCCGTCGTCCTCGATCCGCAGGTGGACGTCGACCCGGGTTGCTCCAGCGGCGGCTGTGGCGTCGACCGCGTTGTCGACGAGGTTGCCGAGCACGGTCCCGACGTCGGTCGAGAGCTCCGGGTCGAGCCGGGGTAGCCGCGCGTCTTCGGAAAGGGCGATGTCGATCGCGCGCTCCGCGGCGAGGCTGGTCTTCGCGATCAGCAGCGCGGCAACCGCCGGGTCGTCGAGGCGCGCGGTGACGAAGTCGCTGATCTCGGCACGCCGCCGGGTGAGGGTGCCGATGACCCGCGACACCTCGGCGTACTCCTCGAGCTGGACCAGCCCCGAGATCGTGTGCAGCTGGTTGCTGAACTCGTGGGTCTGCGCGCGCAGGGTCTCGGTCACGCTCTCGCGGGCGCTGAGCTCGCTCTCCATCGCGAGCAGCTCGGTGCGGTCGCGCAGGGTCGTCACGGTGCCGACCTGGCGCCCGTCGTACAGCACCCGGTTGCGGTTGAGCACGACGACCCGGCCGGCCACGACCATGACCGCGTCGTGGACGTCGGAGTCGCCCACAAGTGCGTCCCGCACGCTCGGTGCCAGGTCGAGATCCGCGAGCCGGCGACCCTGGCTGCCGTCGGGCAGCCCGAGCAGGTCGCGGGCGCTGTCGCTGAGCACGGTCACCGTGCCGTCCCCGCCGACCGCGACCACCCCCTCACGGATCGAGTGCAGCAGGGCCTCGCGCTGGTCGGCGAGCGCGCTGATCTGGGCGGGCTCCAGGCCACGCGTACGTCGCTTGATCAGGCGGGCGAGCAGCCAGGAGCCCGCAATGCCCAGGCCAAGTCCGAACGCGACGAACGCGGCGAAGTCTGGCAGGGTCTGGAGGAACCGTTCCCGCAGCGACGGGTAGGCCTCGGTCACCATCACGATCCCGACCTGCCTGGCTTCCTTCTGTCCCGCTGGCCCGACCAGCCTGATCACGGGGACCTGGGCGGCGATGGAGCGATGCTCGCTTTCGGTCACGTCGCCGGTCCAGCCGCGCCCTTCCTGCACATCGCTGGAGCTGAGGTCGATCCGGTCCCCGGCCGACTCGCCGTCGGGCCCGGCGACGATGGTCCCGTCGGGCCCGGCGAGGTAGACAGCGCTGGCATCGGCGCCGATGCGCTCTCCCTCGATGTAGAGCCCGAGTGACCGTGGTGGATCGGGAGCATCGATCGTCCGCTGGACGAAGGGGGTGTTGGCGATGTGCTCGGCAGTTGCGCGGAGTCGGGACCCTCGGGAGTCACGGAAGTCGGCGTCGCTCTGCCGGACCGAGACCACGCTCGTGACGACAAGCACCAGCAGCAGCACGATCAGCTGCAGCGCGAGGAACTGGCCGGCAAGGCTGGTCGGCCAGGGGATGCGCACGCGTGACCGCAATGTCCACAACCTCCTTTGGTTCCCCAATAGTGACTGACACCACAGGACTCCGCGAGGATCGGTCCGTTGCATCCCCGAACGGCTCAGGAGGCTCCCGTGAGGTACTACCCATGAGACGACAACTGGCGGCGGCTGCGGCCGCCTTGATCGCCGTCCTTCCCGTCACCGCCTGCGGCGTCACGCGTGGCGACGATTCGAAGGATCTGGCGATGATGATCCCGAACAGCCCCGGCGGAGGCTACGACCAGACCGGCCGGGCGGCGGTCGCTGTGATGGAGGGGGACGACGTCACCGGCGGCTCCTTCGAGGTCACCAACCAGATCGGCGCGGGCGGCTCCGTGGCGTTTGCCCGCCTGATGGGCGAGGAGGGCAACGAGAGACTGATGATGACGGTCGGGCTCGGTGTCGTCGGCGCGCTCTATTCGTTCGCCGTGGACCACAAGGTGCAGGACGCCACGCCTCTGGCCCAGCTGATCGAGGATCAGGAAGGCGTGCTGGTTCCCGCCGACTCGCCCTACAAGACCATCGAGGACTTCGTCAACGCCTGGAAGGCCGACCCCGGTTCGGTCGTCGTCGGCGGCGGCTCCTCTCCGGGCGGACCCGACCACCTCTTCCCGATGCAGCTGGCGAAAGCGGTCGGGGTCGACCCGAAGGAGGTTCGGTACGTCACCTACGACGGTGGCGGCCCGCTGACCAGTGCCCTGCTCGGCCACAAGATCCAGGTTGGCTTCTCCGGGTTGGGCGAGTTCGAGGGCCAGATCGAGGCGGGTGAGCTGCGTGCGCTGGCGGTGTCCGGCGAGGAGCGCCTGACAGGTGAGTCGGTCAAGGACGTCCCGACCCTGACCGAGTCGGACATCGACCTCGTGTTCACCAACTGGCGCGGCGTACTCGCGCCGCCCGGCATCTCCGAGGAGCGACGCGAGGAGCTGATCGGCTACCTCGAGGAGATGCACGGCACCGAAGCGTGGCAACAGATGCTCGAGGAGTACGGCTGGATCGACGCCTTCAAGACAGGCGACGAGTTCACGACGTTCCTGGAGCAGGAAGACGCACGGGTCGCAACGACCCTCGAGGATCTAGGACTTTCGATATGAGCACGATCGATCACGACAAGACGACGGGCGAATCGCCCACGAAGCGCGACACCGGGCAGTTCGCACTGGCCGCACTGCTCGTGGTGATCGGCATCTACACCGTGTACGACGCCACCAGTCTGCGGGTCGGGTTCGCCGATCCGGTAGGTCCGCGAGCGTTCCCCTACCTCATCGGCTCGGTGCTGGCCGTGCTGGGCATCCTGCTGGCCGTCGCCGCCTACCGCGGTGACGTGCCCGAGAGCGAGGGCGGCGAGGACGTCGACCTGACCCTGGCACCCGACTGGACGACGGTGCTGAAGCTGCTCGGTGTCCTGGTGTTCACGATCGCCACGGTCGACCTCCTCGGCTGGGTGATCACCGGATCCGTGCTGTTCGCAGGTAGCGCCTGGTCCCTGGGCAGCAAGACGCTGGTGCGCGACGTGCTCATCGGCATAGTTCTCTCGCTCGCCAGCTTCTACGCCTTCTACAGCGGGCTCGGCATTCCGCTGGACGCCGGCCTCCTGGACGGGATCCTGTGATGGACAGCCTCGACCTGTTGTGGGGCGGCCTGGAGGCCGCGTTCACCCTTGAGAACCTCATGTGGGCCGCCATCGGCGTGCTCCTCGGCACCTTCGTCGGCGTCCTCCCCGGTATCGGCCCGGCCATGGCGGTCGCGTTGCTGCTGCCGGTGACCTACGGTCTCGACGCGACCCAGGCTTTCATCATGTTCGCCGGCATCTACTACGGCGGGATGTACGGCGGGTCGACGACGTCGATCCTGCTGAACACACCCGGTGAGTCCGCATCGGTGATGACGGCGATCGAGGGCAACAAGATGGCCAAACGCGGGCGAGCCGCGCAGGCATTGGCGACCGCTGCGATCGGGTCCTTCATCGCCGGCACCATCGGCACCTTGCTGGTCGTGTTCTTCGCCCCGGCGCTGGCCGACATCGCCGTCGAGATCGGCGCGCCGTCGTACCTCGCGATCATGCTGATGGCGATCGTTCTGGTCACCAGCGTGCTTGGGTCGTCTCGGCTGCGTGGGTTCATCGCGCTGTTCGTCGGCCTGACGATCGGTCTGGTCGGACTGGACCTGAACACCGGTCAGGCGCGACTCACGTTCGGTCTCACGCAGCTCAGCAACCGGCTCGACATCGTGGTCATCGCGGTGGGAGTTTTCGCTCTGGGCGAGGCCCTGTGGGTGGCCGCTCACCTGCGACGCAAGCCGCTGGAGATCATCCCGGTCGGTCGCCCGTTCATGGGGCGTGAGGACTGGGGCCGCTCGTGGAAACCGTGGCTGCGCGGCACCGCACTTGGGTTCCCGTTCGGGGCGGTGCCGGCGGGTGGTGCGGAGACGCCGACGTTCCTGTCGTACATCCTCGAGCGCAAGCTCGCCAAGAAGGGTCACGAGTTCGGCAAGGGCGCCATCGAGGGCGTCGCCGGCCCCGAGGCGGCCAACAACGCCTCGGCCGCAGGCACCTTCGTCCCGCTGCTCGCCCTGGGGCTCCCGGTCACCGCGACGGCCACGATCATGCTGGCCGCCCTGCAGGGCTACGGCATCCAGCCGGGCCCGCAGCTGATGGACGAGCAGCCGGATCTCGTCTGGACGCTGCTCGCCAGCCTGCTGATCGGCAACACGCTGCTGCTGGTGCTCAACCTGCCGCTGGCACCGATGTGGGCCAAGCTGCTCCGGCTGCCGCGCCCGTACCTGTACGCCGGGATCCTGTTCTTCGCCTCGCTGGGCGCCTACGCCGCGAACCTGCGAGCGTTCGACCTGGCCCTGTTGCTGGTCTTCGGTCTGCTCGGATTCACCATGCGCCGCTTCGCCCTCCCCGTGCTGCCGTTGATCCTCGGCGCGATCCTGGGGCCGATGATGGAGCTGAAGTTCCGCGAGGCACTGTCGATCTCGGACGGCGATGTGAGCGGGCTGTTCAACGAGCCCCTGGCGGTCATTGTGTACGTCCTGATCGTCCTGTTGGTGGTCGCCCCGATCGTCCTCAACGCAGTCCGCAAGCCGCCGGCGGTCACCCCCGCCGAACTCGAGAAGGAGAGTGCCGAGTCATGAGCAAGATCGTGGTGGGCTACACGCCCGACAAGTACGGCCGGGCGGCCCTCGAGTACGCCGCCGCCGAGTCCGAGCTGCGCGGCCTGGGACTACTCGTGGTCAACGGCACCAAGGGCGACTCGCTCGTCGACGACCGTTACGCCGCCGAGACCGACCTGGAGAAAGTGGCCAACGACCTGCGGACCCTGGGCGTCGACTTCGAGGTGCGGCAGTTCATGGGCGCGGACATCGCCGACCGGGTGGTGGAGCTCGCCGATGAGGTCGAGGCCGTCCTCATCGTGATCGGGATCCGCCGCCGCAGCCCGGTGGGGAAGCTGGTCATGGGCAGCGTGGCCCAGCGGATCCTGATGGACTCCCACTGCCCGGTGCTGGCGGTCAAACCGGTTTCTGACTGACGTCCCAGGAGCCCCGGAGCAGGTGCCGTTTTTCCGTGCCCCTGCTCCGGGGCTTATGCCGTGACGCCCCGCAGGCGGCATACTCGGGGACGACCATGACTACTGACACGACTCGCACCGGTGACCGCCAGCTCTCCGTCGCGATGGTGACCCTCGGCTGCGCCCGCAACGAGGTCGACTCCGAAGAGCTCGCGGGTCGGCTGGAGGCCGGCGGCTTCCGCCTGGTCGGCGACGCGGAGGATGCCGACACCGTCGTGGTCAACACGTGTGGCTTCGTGGAGGCCGCGAAGAAGGACTCGGTCGACACCCTCCTCCAGGCGGCCGACCTCAAGCAGACCGGCCGCACCCAAGCCGTCGTGGCCGTCGGCTGCCTTGCCGAGCGCTACGGCAAGGACCTGGCGGAGTCGCTGCCGGAGGCCGACGCCGTGCTCGGCTTCGACGACTACCCCGACATCGCCGACCGGCTCCGCTCGATCGTCGCAGGGGAGACCCACCACCCGCACTCTCCGCAGGACCGGCGCCGGCTGCTGTCGATCTCGCCAGTGGACCGGGACGCCTCCGGACTGTCGGTCCCCGGACATGGAGGCAGCTCCACCGACGAGCTCGGCGCAGGTGCGCCGGCGACCGGCCCGCGCACCGTACGCCGCCGGCTCGACGGCGGCCCGATGGCGCCGCTCAAGCTCGCCAGCGGTTGCGACCGCCGCTGCTCGTTCTGTGCCATCCCCAGCTTCCGCGGCAGCTTCGTGTCGCGCCGGCCAAGCGACGTGATCCAGGAAGGGCGGTGGCTCGCCGAGCAGGGCGTGAAGGAGCTGTTCCTCGTCAGCGAGAACTCCACCTCCTACGGCAAGGATCTCGGCGACCTGCGCCTGCTCGAGACCCTGCTGCCCGAGCTCGCCGCCGTCGACGGCATCGAGCGCATCCGGGTGTCCTACCTCCAGCCGGCCGAGACCAGGCCCGGGCTGATCGAGGCCATCGCCGGCACCCCCGGCGTGGCGCCGTACTTCGACCTGTCCTTCCAGCACGCCAGCGCCCCTGTGCTCCGCCGGATGCGCCGGTTCGGCGACTCCGAGAGCTTCCTCGGCCTGCTCGACCGGATCCGGAAGCTCGCCCCCGAGGCAGGAGTCCGGTCCAACGTGATCGTCGGCTTCCCCGGCGAGACCGCCGACGACCTGGCGACTCTGTGTGACTTCCTCGTAGCCGCACGCCTCGACGTGACCGGTGTGTTCGGTTACTCCGACGAGGACGGCACCGAGGCTGCGTCGTACGACGGGAAGCTGGACGCCGACGAGATCGCCGGGCGTGTCGAGCAGGTGACCGCCATGGTCGAGGAGCTCAGCTCCCAGCGCGCCGAGGAACGCATCGGCGAGACTGTCCACGTGTTGGTGGAGTCGATTGGCGAGGACGGGACCGAGGGGCGCGCCGCGCATCAGGGGCCTGAGGTGGATGGCACCACCACGATCACCGGTCCAGCCCGGCTACGCGTCGGGGACCTGGTCACCGCGACCGTGACCGGCACCGACGGAGTTGACCTGATCGCGGACGGAGTGACGTCATGACCGATGCCACCCCCAAGGTCAACAACTTCAACGTCCCCAACGTCCTGACCACTTTGCGGATCGTGCTCGTGCCGTTCTTCGGCTGGGCGCTGTTGCACGACGGCGGCGACTCGATCGGGTGGCGCTGCGCGGCGTTCGTGATCTTCGTCGCGGCGATGATCACCGACAAGATCGACGGTGACTACGCACGCAAATACAACCTGGTGACCAACTTTGGGAAGATCGCCGACCCGATCGCCGACAAGGCCGTCACCGGCATGGCGTTCGTCGGCCTTTCCATCGTCGGCGACATCTGGTGGTGGGTCACGATTCTGGTGCTGCTGCGCGAGTGGAGCGTCACGCTGCTGCGCCTCTCGGTCCTGAAGCACGTCGTGATCGCGGCGGCCCAGAGCGGCAAGGTCAAGACGGTGTTCCAGGTGGTTGCGCTGGCGGGCTTGACGCTGCCGCTGCCCCACGGCGACGAAGCACACGGCGGCGCGTTCGACCAGTTCGGGCTGCTCGGTGAACTGGTCTTCTACGCGTCCGAGGTGATGCTGGCCGCCGCGGTCGCCATGACCCTGTGGTCCGGCTACGAGTTCTTCCGCGGCGTGTGGCGACAACGGAAAATCGTCACAAATTCTTGACCTTCGCGTCGTCAACCATTTACCCGTTCTGACGGCCCTTTTTGCCCAGATCGGGTTAATGTGGCGCGTTGCCGCCATCCCTGTGGTCGCGGTGACATCCCTGGGCAGCACCCCCTGACCCCACTCTGCAAGGGGCGGCTTCGCCGTTCCCTTTGCGACCCATCCGAGACCCCGGAGTCATACATGCATGTTTCGCGCAAGCACGCGGTGGCGGGGCTATCCCTCGCCGTTGCGGCAACGGGCTTCCTGGCCCAGCCGCCTGCGTCGGCCAACCCCGCCGGCACAGGTCTGGTCATCAGTGAGGTGTACGGCGCCGGCGGCAATGCCGCGCGCCAGCTACAACGCCGACTACGTCGAGCTCTACAACCCGACGAACGCCACTCTCAGCCTGAGCGGCCTCTCGCTCCAGTACCGCAGCGCCACCGGCGGCGCGGCGCGGCAATTTCGCGCTCTCGGGAGGCGTCGCAGCCAACTCGCACTTCCTGATCCAGGCTTTCGTCGACTGGAGCCACGGGAGCCGCACTGCCCACCCCGGACGCAACCGCAGCACCCGCGATCAACATGTCGGGCGCCGCGGGGCAGGCCCTGCTTGTCAACGGCACCGCAGCGTTCGTCGGCACGGGCAACGTCGCCGGCAACGCCGGCCTGGTCGACATGGTCGGCTACGGCACCACTGCGACCACGTTCGAGACTTCGCCGACCGGCGCCGCGGCGAACAACGCCTCGTCCTTCCAGCGGTCCGCAGCGGGCGCGGACACGGACGTCAACACCGCCGACTTCAGCTCGGTCGCCACGAATCCGGAGAACGGCGGCGGCGTCACCCCGCCTCCGGAGGAGTTCACCGGCACGATCGCCGAGATCCAGGGCACCGGCGCCACTTCCCCGCACGTGGGCGACATCGCCACGACCCGCGGCGTCGTGACCGCGGCCTACCCGACCGGCGGCTTCAACGGCTTCTACATCCAGACGGAGGGCACCGGCGGCCCGACCGACGACACGCCAGGCGCCTCGGATGCCATCTTCATCTTCGGATCGGCCGCCACCGCGACCGTCGCCATCGGCGACTTCGTCGAGGTCGAGGGCCCGGTCAGCGAGTTCGCCGGCACCACCGAGATCAGCCCGGCCGCAGCTGCGGACGTCACTCAGCTGGCGGATCCGCACGACCCGGTGACCCCGCAAGCCACCCTTCCCGGCAGTGACTGCGTCCTGGGCTCGTGCCCGACCGCGGCCGAGCTCAGCGCTGCGCGTGAGTCGCACGAGGGGGAGGCCTTTGCCCCTACCGCGCAGTACATCGCCCAGAACGCGTTCAGCCTCACCAACGGCGCGAACGGGTTCATGGAGATCGGCCTGGCCGCCTCCGACAGACCCCTGGTGTCCCCGACCGAGATCGAGGACGCCCAGACCGGCGACGTCGCCGACGTGACGGCGTACAACAACGCCCACGCGATCGCTCTCGACGACGGGTCCTCCTTCAACTACACCGTGGGCGCGAAGGACATCCCGATGCCCTGGATCACCGCGGACCACGCGGTGCGGGTGGGCGCGGCGGCCGACTTCACCGGCTCGGTGGTCCTGGAGTTCCGCAACAACGCCTGGAAGCTGCAGCCCCAGGCTCAGGTCACCGACCTCGGGACCGACACGATCACCTTTGCGCAGACGCGGACCGCTACCCCGGAGGACGTCGGCGGTGACCTCAAGCTCGGGACCTTCAACGTCCTGAACTACTTCAACACCACCGGGCAGGACTACAACGCGACCCACCCGGGCGCCTGCACGTTCTTCACCGACCGCGCCGGCAACCCGATCACCGTCAACAGCTGCAACCCGACCGGCCCCCGGGGCGCCGCGCGCACCGAGGACTTCGAGCGCCAGCAGGGCAAGATCGTCACCGCGATCAACACCATGGACGTCGACATCGTGTCCCTGGAGGAGATCGAGAACTCGATCGCGCTCGGCGAGCCCGACCGCGACGACGCGGTCTCCGCGCTCGTGGCAGCGCTCAACGCCGACGCGGGCAGCACCCGCTGGGCGTTCGCGCCCTCACCGGCCGTCCTGCCCGACCTTGCAGAGCAGGACGTGATCCGCACCGCGTTCATCTACAACCCTGCGACCGTCGATCTGGTCGGCCCCTCCAAGGTGCTCGTCGGCAGCGCGGCCTTCGCCAACGCCCGCGAGCCGCTGGCCCAGGCGTTCGTGGCCGAGGGCGGCCAGGATTCCGACGCGTTCGGCGTCATCGTCAACCACTTCAAGTCGAAGGGGTCCGGTGTCGACGACGGCACCGGTCAGGGCAACGCGAACCCCGACCGGATCGCCCAGGCCAACGCGTTGGTGGACTTCGCCAACGCGTTCAAGACCGAGCGAAGCATCACCAAGGTCTTCCTGACCGGTGACTTCAACGCCTACTCCGAGGAAGACCCGGTGCAGGTCCTGGAGGCTGCGGGCTACACCAAGCTGGAGTCCGACCAGGCCGGAGAGGAGAGCTACAGCTTCAGCGGTCTCTCCGGTTCGCTCGACCACGTGTTCGCCAACGCGGCTGCCTTGCCGGACGTCGAGGGCGTCGACATCTGGGACATCAACGCAGGCGAGTCGATCGCCTACCAGTACGGCCGCTTCAACTACAACGCGACGCAGTTCTTCGACCAGACGAACCCCTTCGGTGCCTCGGACCACAACCCCGAGCTGGTCGGCATCAACGTCGCCGACGACCCGCCGGCCGACGTCACGTTGAACCTGCTGGGAGTCAACGACTTCCACGGCCGGATCAACGCCAACACGGTGAAGTGGGCCGGCACCGTCGAGCAGCTCCGCGCTGCGGGCGGTGAGGAGAACACGCTGATGATCGGCGCCGGAGACCTGATCGGTGCGTCGGAGTTCGCTTCGGCGATCGCCAACGACCAGCCCACGATCGACATGTTCAACGCGCTCGACCTCGACGCGTCGGCGGTCGGCAACCACGAGTTCGACAAGGGCTGGGTAGACCTGCGCGACCGGGTTATCGGCGCCCCTGGTGCCGAGAACGCGCAGTGGGACTACCTCGGCGCCAACGTCTACGCCGACGGCACCGAGGACCCGGTCCTGCCGGAGTACGGCACCTACGAGAAGGACGGCCTGACCATCGCTGTGATCGGTGTGGTCACCGAGGAGACCAGCACCCTGGTCAGCCCCGGAGGCATCACGGAGATCGACTTCGGCAACCCGACCGACGCGGTCAACCGGGTTGCCGGCGAGCTGAGCGACGGCAACGCCGCGAACGGCGAGGCCGACGTCATCATCGCGAGCTACCACTCGGGAGCGCAGCTGGGCGCCGGCTCGACGTTCGAGCAGGAGGTGGCCAAGGGCGGCGAGTTCGCCGAGATGGTCAACCTCGACCCGGCGGTGGACGTGATCTTCAACGGCCACACCCACCAGACCTACGCGTGGGACGCGACGATCCCGGGTCAGCCCGGGGAGACTCGGCCGATCATCCAGACCGGTGAGTACGGCGCCAACGTGGGCCAGGTCGAGCTGACGGTCAACGGCACCACCGGCGACGTCGTCTCGTACACGAAGCAGAACGTGCCCCGAACGAGCGTCTCGGACTCCGTCCTGGTCAGCCAGTTCCCGCGGGTCGCCAACGTCAAGACGATCGTCGACGCAGCCCTCGCGCACGCGGCGGCGGTCGGCAACCAGCCCGTCGGCAGCATCACGGGTGACGTCACCCGCGCCCTCAACGGTGGCTCCTACGTCGATGGCAAGTACGCCGGCGGCACGGTCGAGGAACGTGGCGCGGAGTCCGCCCTCGGCGACCTGGTGGCCAACGCGCTGCGCGACGGCCTGCCTGCGGAGAACGGACCCGTCGACCTGGGGATCGTCAACCCCGGCGGCCTCCGGGCGGACCTCAAGTACGCCGGCGACACGACGTCCAACCCGTTGAACACCGACGGTGTGGTCACCTACGCCGAGGCCAACGGCGTACTCCCGTTCGTCAACAACATCTGGACGATCGACCTGACCGGTGCCCAGCTCAAGACGGTTCTCGAGCAGCAGTGGCAGCCTGCCGGCGCAACCCGTCCGTTCCTGGCCCTGGGTCTCTCGGACAACGTCCGCGTCACCCAGGACGCCAGCAAGCCGAATGGTTCCCGGATCACCTCGGTGGTCGTGGACGGCGAGACGCTCGACCCGACGCGGACCTACACCGTGTCGACGTTCTCGTTCCTGGGCACCGGTGGGGACAACTTCACCGCATTCGCCCAGGGCAGCCACCAGGACACGGGGCTGGTCGACCGCGACGTGTGGATCGGTTACCTCCAGGACCACGCGGGAATCGCACCCGACTTCGCCCGCCAGCAGGTTGCGGAGAGTGGTATTCCGACCGATGTCACGGCAGGTGAGGACGTGTCGTTCACGCTCTCGAAGCTGAATCTCACGTCGTTGGGAGCCCCGGAGAACACCACGGTGGCGATCTATCTCCGCAAGGCCAACGAGTCGCGCAAGATCGGAGACTTCCCAGTCGTCAACGGCACAGCGAATGTCGCCTTCACGGCCCCGGCCAACCTGGTCGGCCGCTTCACCGTGGCGGCGATCGCCGAGCCGAGCGTGACGCAGGTGGGTCTCCCGCTGACGGCTTCGGCCACCAGCGTGACGGCCACGGCCGACCCGATGGTCTACGGCTCCGACGGTGCCGTCGACGTGACGGTCACGTCGAGCGTGCCGGCGGCCGGCGGGGTCGAGGTTCTCGACGGCGACACCGTCGTGGGCACCGGCACGATCTCGGCAGGCACCGGCACGGTGGTCATCCCGGGCGACGCCCTCGCGCCGGGCAGCCACACGCTGACCGTCAACTATCTCGGTGACGCGCAGAACAACCCGTCCAGCACCACGGTGCGGGTCACTGTCACCAAGGCGACGTCGACCGTGGCGGCGACTGTGTCGCCTCCGGAGATCGGGGTCAGGGGTGGCACCGCGAACGTGCACGTCACCGTGTCTGCCGACGGCGTCACGCCGACCGGGGTAGTCGGACTCTTCATTGGTGGCTCACTGGTCGCTGGTGCGGATCTGACGGACGGAGTGGCAGACCTCACGGTCGGGCCGTACCCGACCCTCGGGGAGAAGGCGTTCCAGGTCCGCTACCTCGGCGACGACTTTGTCCGCACCAGTCTGGTGGACAAGACGGTCCAGGTGGTCAAGGCAACACCGACGATGACAGTGACGACGTCGCCGAGCGTGATCCGGGTCAACAGGACCAAGCCGGTCGTGACCGTGCAGCTGGCTGCGCCCGGCTTCAGCCCGGTGACGGGCTCCGTCAGGGTCGCCTCCGGCGGCAAGACCTACACCAAGACGTTGTCGGACGGAAAGGCAGTGTTCACGCTGCCTGCGTTCAAGAGCGTGGGTGTGAAGGAGATCGACGTGACCTATCTCGGCACCGCGCTGACCAACCAGGTCAGCGAGACGATCACTGTCAACGTGGTCCGCTAGCACCGCACGCCGAGTCGGCGCTTTGGGCACGTGTCCCTGAGCGCCGACTCGGCACTCAGCGCTTGTCCGGGTCCGTGAGGCTGAACGCTGCCTGGACCAGGGCCAGATGGCTGAACGCCTGCGGGAAGTTGCCCACCATCCGTCGGTTCACGGGGTCGTACTCCTCGGAGAGCAACCCGACGTCGTTGCAGAGGCCGACCAATCGGTCGAAGAGAGCGTGCGCGTCGTCGCGACGGCCGGCGGCGGCGTACGCCGAAACCAGCCAGAACGAGCAGGCAAGGAAGGGGTGCTCGTCGCCCGGCAGGCCGTCCACCCCGGACTGAGTGCGGTAGCGCAGGAGCAGTCCGTCGCGCATCAGGTCCCGCTCGACTGCCTCGATCGTCCCCAGCATGCGCGGGTCGTCGCCCTCGATGAAGCCGATCAGCGGGAGGACCAGCAGCGAGGCGTCCACCTCGGCGGTGTCGTAGTGCTGGGTGAAGGTGTTGGCCTCGGCGTTGAAGCCACGGGTCAGCACCTCCTCGCGGACGGCGTCCCGGATCTCGCGCCAACGGTCCAGCGGACCTCGGAGGCCGTGCCGTTCGACCGCCGTCACGGCCCTTTCGAACGCCGCCCAGACCATCGCCCGTGAGTGGGTGAAGTGCCGCTGTGGCCCCCGGATCTCCCAGAGCCCGTTGTCGGGTTCCTGCCAGTTCTTGGCGAGGTGGTCGACCAGGGCTCGCTGCATGGCCCACGCCTGGTCGTCGGGCGCGAGCCCGGCGGACCGCGCCTTCTCCAGCGAGATCATCACCTCGCCCAGGACGTCTCGCTGGCGCTGGTCGACGGCGGCGTTGCCGACCCGTACTGGACGCGAGCCGGCATAGCCGGGTAGGTGGTCGAGCGTGTGCTCGGGGAGCTTCCGGCCGCCGTCGACGGTGTACATGATCTGGAGGTCCTCTGGATCGCCGGCGACCGCGCGGAGCAGCCAGTTGCGCCACAGTCGGGCCTCGTCGGTGTAGCCGGCGTCGACCAGTGACTCGAGAGTGAGCGCGGCGTCTCGAAGCCAGCAGAAGCGGTAGTCCCAGTTGCGCTCGCCGCCGAAGTCCTCCGGCAGCGAGGTCGTCGGCGCGGCGACGATTCCGCCGGTCTCGCGGTGGGTCAGCAGCCGCAAGGTGAGCAGCGAGCGCCGTACGACATCGGCGTGGGGTACGTCGACCCGGCACTGCGCGGCCCACTCCTCGTCTTCGCGGATCGTGGCCGCGATGGGCGGCGCGAAGTCCATCCAATCGGGGAGGTCGACATGGGAGGGCAGCCACGTGGTCGAGAAGGTGAGCGATTCGCCGGCGTCGACCTGGAAGTCGTCGAGGTGGCGGTGCTCAACCGCGACCGGGAGGCGTGGCCCGCGGAGCATCAGCTTGTCGGGCCCGGCGACCGCGGTGATGACCTCCTCGCCCTCGATGACCCGGCGCTGCACCCATGGCTTGATCTCGCCGTAGTCCAGCCGCACCACCCATTCGTGGTGCATCCGCACGGTGCCGCTGACTCCGGTGAGGACGCGCACCAGGTCGGCTCGGTCGTCGGCGGTAGGCATCACGTCAAGGAGGGTGACTACGCCGGTGTCCGTCGTGAACGTCGTCTCGAGCGCTGCAGACTCGCCGACGTACCTCCGACTCGACTCATAGTCGCCATGCGGGCAGAGCTGCCAGTGGCCGTGATCGGCGGTGCCGAGGATCGCGGCGAAGCAGGCGGGGGAGTCGAAGCGCGGCAGGCACAGCCAGTCGACCGAGCCGTTCTTGCCGACCAGCGCGGCGGTGTGGCGGTCGCCCAGGAGGGCGTAGTCCTCGATGGGCAGCGTCTGATCGGCCTCGGCCATGTCTGGAACGTACAGCCGCGCCCTACGATCGTCTGCATGTCTCCGCCGGTCGACGCAGCAAGCGTCCAGGTGCAGCTGCTTGGCGGCGGCGCCACGGTTGCGACCGCGGAGTCCTTGACGGGAGGACTGCTCGGCGGCTGCTTCACATCGGTGCCGGGGTCATCGGAGGTCTATCTGGGTGGTGTCGTGACCTACTCGACCCACCTCAAGGTGTCCCTGCTGGGTGTCCCTGTCGAGGTGGTCGACGGGCCCGGGGTGGTGTCGGCCGAATGCGCGGAGGCGATGGCGACCGGGGTACGCCGGCTCACCGGGTCGACGTACGCACTGAGCACGACGGGCGTGGCCGGCCCGGACTCGCAGGAGGGCAAGCCGGCCGGCACGGTGTACGTCGGGCTCGCCGGACCCACCGGGGTGCGGAGTGTCGCGCTCGAACTGGCCGGGAGTCGGGAGGCGATCCGGGAGCAGACGGTCACGGCTGCGCTGTCCGCCCTGAGCGAACAGTTGTCCACTGATCGGGGCAAGTGTGGTGGGGAAGAAACCCCGCTCGGGTAGCGTTGGGCACACGACAAGGAAAGGACCGCGCTCATGGTGCTGTTTCGTCGCCTCCTCGGCGAGGTGCTCCGCGGCGAGCGGATGCAGCGTGGCATGACCCTGCGCGAGGTCTCCGCCGAGGCGCGGGTGAGCCTGGGCTACATCTCCGAGATCGAGCGTGGCCAGAAGGAAGCGTCCTCCGAACTCCTCGCCTCCCTGTGCTCCGCCCTCGACGTCCCGCTGTCCGACGTCCTCCGCGACGTCAGCGACGCCGTCGCCGTCGAAGAAGCCGCCCTGGTCATCGAAGCCAC
The DNA here is from genome assembly GCA_963844385.1 of uncultured Actinomycetota bacterium. Lineage (GTDB taxonomy): Bacteria > Actinomycetota > Actinomycetes > Propionibacteriales > Nocardioidaceae > Nocardioides. Next base: position 64,562 of record CAWJOJ010000025.1, read on the forward strand.
CCCCATCAAGGTCCGCTCCGGCTCCCGGGATGTTGTTGCCTCCGCGGCATAAGCGGGCAATGCCCGCGTAGTGCCGCGACGGAGCCGACTCGTCGGACTTTTCGGAGGAGCCCTAGCGACGACCGGAAAATGCGACGTGTCGGCGACCCCGTCCACGCACGCGTAACCGGGCTGGGGGCAACCCAAGCGGGTTGGTCTGAACCGCAGCCACAAGGCGAGACCACCGCACCCCAAGCGGGTTGGTCTAAACCGCAACCACAAGGGCGAGACCACCGCAACCCAAGCGGTGTTGGCCCGAACCCGCAACCACCCGCATCCCAAGCACAAGCCAGTCCCCTCCCAAATGGTCGCGATCTCGGCAATCCGTCAACAATTTGGGAGGGGATCACCGCGCCGGCGCGCACGAATAGACCACCCACGAGCACACCCCTGGTGCCAAACCCCAGTGCGCTCCTACTGTTACCAAGTCTTGACCCCAGTGAGGCATCCGAATCTGCGCGCGACGCGTCATAGTTTGCATAGCAACCGTTAGCCGTCCGGCTCGGTTCAGGGTGCGGGGTGAAGAGTCAATGCGCGCAACTGTGATCGTGTCCTGCTCGATTCTGATGTTGCTGACCATCGCGGTGGTTGGCACGCGGCTCATGTTCGGGGCGCCGATGCCCGGCTGATCAGCCCGGCTGGCAGCTAGGGCACCAGTAGATCGCCCGATCGCGCTCGTCCTTGCCTACCAGCACGGTGGTCTCGCAGCGCCGGCACTGCCGTTGGCGATAGACCCAGGAGCGGTGCCCGGGGCGAAGATCGCCGGTGGTCGTCTGCTCGGCGCGTTCCTTGTTGGCCTCGAGCATGACCTTGGCCCGGCGAACCATCCGTGTCAGGTCGGGCACGGTGTTCACGGGCACGGACGGGTGTATGCCGGCGAGGAAGCACAGCTCGTTGCGATAGATGTTCCCGATCCCCGCGAGGTTGCGCTGGTCGAGCAACGCCTCGCCGATCGGACGGTCCGGTTGGGCGGCCACCCGGCGCACGGCCTCGTCCTCGTCCCAGTCGGCACCCAGCAGATCGGGTCCGAGATGCCCGACGGCCTGGTCCTCGTCCACTCGGGCGATCAGCTCGACGACTCCGAGCGTGAAGCCCACACAAACCCGATCGGCAGTCGACAACACGACCCTGGCCTCGGTTGTTGGACGCCGCCACCGCTGGCCCGGGGTGTAGATGTGCCACGACCCGTCCATCTTCAGGTGGGTGTGAAGACTCAACATCTGGTGGCCGTCGTCGATGCGGGTGAGCAGGTGCTTGCCGCGGGAGACGGTCTGCCGCAGCCTCATCCCCGCGAGGTCGACGGTGGCGAGAGCCGGCACCCGGAAGCTGGTGGCCGTCAGCACTTGACCGGCCAGCGCCCGGTCCAGTGACCGCGCCGCCCGCCATACGGTGTCGCCCTCAGGCACGTAGTCCCTCTCTGATGCGCAGTCCCCGCGGCGTCGCGATGAAGCCGGCGTCCTCGAGGGCGCTGCGCAGCGGCGTCGCCGAGTCACCGCGCCCGAGCAGGGCAGAGCCGTCGGCCTTCTCCACCGTAAGCCGGCCCAGGGCACCTCGACGTACGGCGTCCGCGAGGCCCTGGCACGCGGGCCCCAACCGGTCGGGAGCGTCGGTGAAGGTGAGCAGCGTGCGACCGCCACGTTCGACGTAGAGGCTGATCCCGCCGTCGACGAGGACCACCATTGCCCCCGCCTTGCGGCCCGGGCGGTGCCCGGTCTCACCGTCGACGCGTTCGGGCCACGGCAGCGCCGCGCCGTAGGGGTTGGCGGGATCCGTCGCCGCTAGCGCCACCGCAACCGGCTTGGCGTCGGTGGGCGGGTCGGCGTACGTGCGAAGGCGGTCGATGGCACCGACGGTACCGAACTGGGCAGCCCCCAGACCGCCGACGAAGTAGCCGCGGCGGCAGCGCCCCGACTCCTCGAAGGCGCTCAGGACGCGGTAGACGGCCGCGAAGCCACCGGCAACCCGTTCACTGACGACCGCGCCCCGGGTCACCACACCGTGCCGGTCGAGCAACCCCTCGGCGACCGCGTGTGCGCGACGGGTCGGGTCGGTGTCGATGGCCGGGAGCAGCGACCAGCGACCGGGGGTCTCGGGCGGACCGGATCGCGTGGGCATCCCCCCGGGCCGGGACCGGGCGCCGCGCGCTCGTGGAGGGGTACGGCGGCTTCGGTGCATGGTGCTGCCGGACCGTACCAGTGCTCGTAGTGGTGCGAGGGTGTCGTTGGTGACCATCCCGGCCCACACCAGATCCCAGAGGGCACCGGACAGCGCGGCATCGGACGAGCCACCGACGGTGTCGGACAGCTGCCTGAAGAACCAGGCGCCGCCCGGGGCCAGCGCGTCGAGAACCGCCTCATGCAGCTCGGTCAGCTCGGGGTCGGTCGGCCCGGGCAGAGTGAGCGGGGCCTGGTCGGCGAGGTGGACCGAGACCCAGCCGTCGTTGCCCGGCAGCGGCGAGTGGCCGGCCCAGATGACCTCGCCGGTGGCGCTGAGCTCGTCGAGCATCGCAGGTTCGTAGTCGCTGACCCGCGCCGCCAGGACCAGGGGTTCGAGGGCGGAGGCCGGAACCGGGCAGCCCGCAAGCTGCTCGACCGCGCTGAGGACGCCGTCGAGGCCGCGCAGGGCCCCGCGCCGTCCACCGCTCGCGACCAGGTGCTGCCACGCGGGAAGGAAGCGCCCCAGGACTTCCGGCTCGACGGGCTCGACCTCCTGGCGCAGCCGCGCGAGCGAGCGCCTGCGCAGCTTGCGCAGGACCTCGGCGTCACACCACTCGCTGCCCGAGCCGGACGGCCGGAACTCACCCTCGAGCAGCCGCCCCGCCGCCGCGAGGCGCTGCAGTGTCTGGCGCGCGACCGCCGAGCCGAGTCCGAGTCGGTCGGCCACATCTGCAGTGGTGAACGGACCGTGAGTGCGCGCAAAGCGCGAGACCAGGTCGACGAGCGGATCGTCGACCGGTTCGGTGAAGACGTCGGGTGTGCCGGGCGGGACGGGCACCCCGAGGCCGTCGCGAAGGCGGGCGACGTCTTCGATGGCGGCCCAGCGCGCGGCGCCGGCAACGCGCACCTCGACCACCCGACGGGAGTCGCTCAGCGAAGCCAGCCAGCCCCTGGCATCGGCGCCGTTGACACTGCGTTCGGCGACCTCGTCACCGGAAAGCGGGCCCAGCAGCCGCAGCAGGTCCGCCACCCCCTCGGCACCGCGAGCCTTTCGATCAGGCAGCAGTCTCTGGAGCTCGGCCTCGACCTCGGCGAGCACCTCGGGGTCGAGCAGCTCACGCAGCTCGGCCCGGCCGAGGAGCTCGGCCAGCAGTCCCTGGTCGAGGCTCAGCGCGGCCGCCCGGCGTTCGGCGATCGGGGAGTCGCCCTCGTAGACGAACTGGGCGACGTAGCCGAACAGCAGGCTCCGGGCGTACGGCGACGGCTGGTGGGTCGCCACGTCGACCACCCGGACCTCGCGCCGGTCGACGCGCTTCATCAAGGTGACCAGGGCTGGAAGGTCGTAGACGTCCTGCAAGACCTCGCGCACGGCCTCGAGCACGATCGGGAACGACGGGTACTTGGCGGCGACCTCGAGCAGCTGTGCGCTTCGCTGGCGCTGCTGCCACAGCGGCGACCGCCGGCCCGGGTCGCGTCGCGGAAGGAGGAGGGCACGCGCGGCGCACTCGCGGAAGCGGGACGCGAACAGGGCCGACCCGCCCACCTCGCTGGTCACGATCTGCTCGATCTCGTCGGCCTCGAAGACCACGACCTCACCGCCGGGAGGCTCGACGTCGGTGTCGGGGATCCGGAGCACGATGCCGTCGTCGGACGCGACCGCCGAGGCCTCCACGCCGTACCGCTCCCGGAGGCGGGTGTTGATCGCCAGCGCCCACGGGGCGTGGACGGGCGTGCCGTAGGGGGAGTGCACGACCAGCTGCCAGTCGCCCAGCTCGTCCCGGAACCGCTCCACCACCAGGGTCTGGTCGCTGGGCAGCACATTGGTCGCCTCGCGCTGCTCGGCGAGGTAGCCGACCAGGTTGTCCGCCGCCCACTGGTCGAGCCCGGCGGCGACCGCGCTGGCGACGGCGGCCTTCGGTTTCATCGCGGCCAGCTCCCGGGTGTAGGCACCGACCGCCTCGCCGAGCTCGGCGGGCCGGCCAAGGGTGTCGCCCTTCCAGAACGGCAGCCGGCCGGGTACGCCGGGCGCGGGAGTCACCAGCACCCGATCGTGGGTGATGTCCTCGATCCGCCAGCTGGTCGCGCCGAGCGCGAAGATGTCGCCGACGCGGGACTCGTAGACCATCTCCTCGTCGAGCTCACCGACGCGCCTGCCGGGTCCGCTCTGCTCCTTGGAGCTGCTGCCGACGAGGAAGACCCCGAACAGACCCCGGTCGGGGATCGTGCCGCCACTGGTGACCGCCAGGCGTTGGGCGCCGGGGCGGCCCGTGAGCTCGCCGCTGATCCGGTCCCACACGATGCGCGGCCGGAGCTCGGCGAACTCGTCGGACGGGTAGCGGCCCAGCAAGCAGGTCGAGGGTCGCGTCGTAGGCGCTGCGCGGGAGCGTGGCGAAGCTGGCGGTGCGCCTGACCAGCGCATAGAACTCGTCGACGTCCCAGGCTTCGAGGGCCACCGCGGCGACGACCTGCTGGGCGAGGACGTCGAGCGGGTTGGTCGGCACCCTGAGCGACTCGATGGCTCCGCTGCGCATCCGTTCCACGGCGACCGCGGTCTGCGCCAGGTCGCCCCGGTGCTTCGGGAACAGCACCCCTCGAGACACCTCGCCGACCTGGTGGCCCGCACGTCCGACCCGTTGCAGCGCGCTCGCCACCGACGGCGGTGACTCGACCTGGATGACCAGGTCGACCGCGCCCATGTCGATGCCGAGCTCGAGACTGCTGGTGGCGACCACGCAGGGGAGGCGCCCCCGCTTCAGGTCGTCCTCGATCAGCGCCCGTTGCTCCTTGCTGACCGAGCCGTGGTGGGCACGCGCGATGATCGCCGCCGCGCCCGACGAGGCTCCCGACTGAGCCATGATCTCGGCGGGTGGTTTCGTGGTCTGGACAGGGCTCGGCTGCGATCTCGTTGAGCCGGGCGGTCAGCCGTTCGGCGAGACGCCTGGAGTTGGCGAACACGATCGTGGATCGATGCTGGCCGATGAGCTCGGCGATCCGTTCCTCGACGTAGGGCCACAGCGACGTACGCCGGACGCCGCCCGCGGCCGAGCCCCCGACCTCGTCCTCGATCGGCTGGCCGAGTTCGGTCATGTCCTCGACGGGGACGACGACCTTGAGATCCCATTCCTTGACGGAGGGGGGTGCCACGATCTCGACGGGGGCCGGTCCGCCGAGGAAGCGGGCCACCTCCTCGAGCGGTCGCACCGTGGCCGACAGCCCGATCCGCTGCGCGGGCCGGGCCAGCAGGGCGTCGAGACGCTCGAGCGACAGGGCGAGGTGGGCGCCACGCTTGGTGCCGGCGACCGCGTGCACCTCGTCGACGATGACGGTCTCCACGCTACGGAGCACCTCGCGCGCCTGCGAGGTGAGCATGAGGAACAGCGACTCCGGCGTGGTGATCATGATGTCGGGCGGCGACGTGGTCAGCCGTCGACGATCGGCGGGCGACGTGTCACCCGAGCGCAGGCCGACCCGGATCTCCGGCACAGCGACGCCAAGCCGGTCGGCCGTGTGCCGGATGCCGGCGAGCGGAGCGCGCAGGTTGCGTTCCACATCGACCGCGAGCGCCTTCAGCGGCGAGATGTAGAGGACCCGGCAGCGCTGCTTCTTTGCCGGAACCGCAGCAGTCGCCAGCCGGTCGAGCGACCACAGGAACGCCGACAAGGTCTTGCCCGAACCCGTCGGCGCGACCACGAGCGCGTGCTGTCCACGGCCGATCGCGTCCCAAGCGCCGACCTGGGCGGCAGTCGGCTCGGCGAATGCCGCCTGGAACCATGCGCGCGTGGGTTCGCTGAACGCAGTGAGGGCATCGAGCGGGGTCACCGGCACATCCTCCCGCACATCACCGACAATCCACGTCGAGAGTGATGGCGGAGATCATTGCGGTTCCTACGACCGCCTCGTGTGGCGTAGTTTGGCGCGGGTGCGCATGACTCGGGACGGCGCCAGGGCACCATTGCTGTTCGTACTTCTGGCAGGCCTGCTGGGCGGGACCTTCGGTGTGGTCGGGACTCAGGCCGCGGGCTCACCCGTCCCCATCGAAGTCGCGGCCATTGACACCGGGCCGGACACCGGGCCACCGCAGGTGACCTCCGACGCCGCAGACTGGTACCGCCGGGACCTGAGGATCACCACCAGAGTCGACTCCGACCGCGACGGTCGGCGCGACCGGGTGCACGCGACGTTGGTCCGGCCGACCGAGAGCGATCGCGACGGGGTGAAGCTGGCCACCGTCGTGTGGTCCAGCCCCTACTTCGCCTGCTGCGGCGAGGCGCCCAACCACGACGTGGACGTGCCGCTCTACGTGCCGAAGGACCCCCGGGCCCCCGCCCCCGACTCGGTCAGCCAGTTCGCCCGCCGGTGGGTGCCTCACGGCTATGCGGTCCTCGTCGTGGAGTCACTCGGGAGCGGAGGCTCCACGGGATGTCCCACGATCGGCGACGCCAAGGAGACCGCCGGCCCCAAGGCGGCCATCGACTGGCTGAACGGTCGGGCGCGCGCCAGGGATGCTGTCACCGGCCACGCGGTCTCGCCGTACTGGGCGAGCGGCCGCGCAGGCATGGTCGGGATCTCGTACGACGGGACGCTCGCAAACATGGTTGCCGCGACCGGCGTCGAGGGCCTGGACGCGATCATCCCGGAGTCCGCGATCTCCAACTGGTACTCCTACTACCGCGACGACGGACTCGTCGTCGCGCCCGGCGGCTACCAGGGCGAGGACACCGACGTGCTCGCGAAGTTCGACTACACCCGGAAGAACCAAAGGATCTGCGACCGGGTGATCGCCGGGCTCGCCCGGCGACAGGACCGGCTCACGGGTGACTACAGCAACTTCTGGGCCGCCCGCAACCTGCTCCCCAGCGCCGACCGGGTGCACGCCGCGGTCCTGGTCAGCCACGGCCTGGCAGACTTCAACGTGAAGACGTCGCAGGCCGCCGACTGGTACACCGCGCTGAAGCGGGCCGGCGTCGAGCACATGATCTTCTGGGGCCCGGGCGAGCACGGCGTCGAGCCGCCCATGCCGCTCCAGCGCCGATGGGTCGCGCACTACCTGTACGACGTCGACAACGGCGTCGAGACCGGCCCGCGCGCCTGGATCGAGGGGCGGGACGGCCAGATCCGCAAGTACGCCGAGTGGCCGGATCCGGCGGTCCAGCGGACGACGTACGCCCTGAGGCCACGCGGCAAAGGAACAACCGGCTGGCTGTCGAGGACGGCTGGGCCGGCACGCACGACCGAACGCTTCCGAGACGTGCCGGACAACACCCCCCACGACCTCGCGACCCATCCCGACCCGCGCCACGGCCTGGTCTACGTGACTCCGCCGTTGCGGAAGCCCACGCGTCTGAGCGGGACACCGGTCGCCCACCTGGCCCTCTCGTTCAGCCAGCCCGCCGGCAACCTCACCGCTGCCCTGCTCGTCGTCAAGCCGTCGGGCCGGACCACTCTGGTGACAGAGGGCTGGACCGACCCGCAGAACCGGTTCTCGATCTGGCGCACCGATCCGGTCCGCACCGGCAAGACCTACGGCCTGACGGTGCGGCTCCAGGCCAACGACCGGAGGTTCGCAGCCGGCGACCGAATCGCCCTGGTCGTGATGTCCACAGACCACGACTTCACGATCCGGCCACCGGCCGGCAACCGGCTGGCCCTCGACCTGTTCCGCAGCGACCTGGTGCTGCCGCTGGTAGCGCCGACGGCCTGACTCCGGTCAGCCGAGGACGGCGTCGAGCTCCACCTCGACCAGCCAGCGCGGGTCAAGCAGGCCGGCGACGACGACCATCGTGCTGGCCGGGCGGATCAGCCCGAACACCTCACCGTGCACCGACCCGATGGCGTCCGCATCGTCTGCGCTCACGACGTACATCCGGGTGCGGACCACCTCGTCGTGCCGTCCGCCGAGCTCGGCCAGAGCCGTCAACGCGATCTCCCAGCACCGTCGCGCCTGCGCGGCCGGGTCGGCGTCGACGTGGCCGTCGGGCCACACCGGCGCCGTCCCGCTGATCGCCACGACGCTTCCGGCTCGCGCGCCCCGACTGAACCCGACGTGGGTCTCGTATGGCGATCCCGAATGGGCCCGGCTGCGCTCCAGTCGTCCAGTCATCCAACTATCCTGCCGCACTACTGCGGAAGGATCGGGGTCTCAGCAACCCCAGCCGTCGCGGTACCCCTGGTAGTGGCGGTCGCCGGCGAGCAGCACCACGTCTTCTGCGACGACCTTCGGGTAGTCGCCTTCACTGGCCAACGCCTGCATGACAGGCCACGACTCGCTGCCTCGGAGGGCGGTCAGTGCAGCGTCGTTGCCGGCGGCGTACTGCTCGGCCCAACCACAGAGAACCGGCCTCACGAAGGTCACGCCCGCCTGGTACGCGTCCTGCGGGAGCTGGAGGTCGCCGACGGTGACGGTGACACCCTCGGGCATCGGGACCGCCTGGCCGGCTTGTTGGAGGAACGCCTCGCCCTCGGCGGGTACGACGACGTCGTCGTTATCGATCCCGGCCAGCCAGGCGGCACGCTCGACGCGCGTCAGGGACGCCATCACCTCCGCGTACTCGTCCTCGCTGCCGACGAAGGCGTCGAACTCGACGAACCAGTCGCCTACGGGTGGCAAGATCGTCATCACCCGGATGGTGCCGTCGGGATGCGGCACCGCGCCCCCGCGATACTCCGCCGTCCACGACCCCCCGGAGGCCTCAATCGGAGGCCCGCCGCGTCCGTAGAGCAGCGGACCCTGGCTGACGGGACCCAGGTTGAACGAACGCCCGTCCTGGCCGAGGATTCTGGCGCTCGACTCCGTGCCGTCTCCGGCCCGGCGGTCGGCCAGGTACATGTCGTAGTCCTCGGCCTCGTACCAGCTCATCTCGAGCGTATCCGCGCCCTGGGCCCACATGATCGATCCGCCGTAGGGGGAGGCGGACGTGCTCCTGACCGTCCAGCCGTCCTGCACAAGCAGGACCTGGAGCAGGTTTTCGGCGGTCGGCGGGAGGCCCGGATCGACCGGCGTTACCGAGTTCCCGCTCGAAACCGGTGGCGACTCCGGTTGGGACGGGTTGGGCTGTTGGCCCTGCAGGGCGACGCCGGTCGCGACGAGGGCGGCGACCGCCGCTGCTGCGGCGACGGGAGCAAGCCAGTGGCGGCGCCTGCTTGGCCGGGTCGGACGAGGTGTACGGGTAGCGGTCGCGGTCGGCATCGACATGATCTCCTCCAGGAGGACATGGTCGGCAGCCTCGAGAGGGAGGCCGTCGACTGTCCGGCGGGGATACGGGTTTGTTGCCGCTACGGCGTCGTCGGTGTTCATCGGCCCTCCTTCGGGGCTGGTTCCGGCTGGAGCAGCGAAGTTGTCGACTCGGCCGCTCCCTGGTCATGAAGTACATGTCCGGGTGGCGGGGGCGCGTCTCCGCCGAGTTCGGCGCGGAGCCGGGCCCGCGCACGAGAGAGACGGGTCCGGGCTGTCCGGCCCGGAATTCCCAGGACGACCGCGAGCTCTTGGGGCTCCAGTCCCTCCCAGGCCGAGAGCTGCAGCAGGTCCCTGTCTGCCGGCCGGAGTCGCTCCATCGCTGCCTCGACGCTCACCCGGTACGCGACGTCTCCAGCAGGGTCGGGCACGGCGTGCCTGGCCAGAGTCGCCCGCAGTCGCGCTCCGAGCCGGTCGCGTCGTACGTCGCCGCGGGCGTGGTTGGCCAGCACGCGTCTGCATACGCCGTACAACCAAAGCCGCGCCTCGTCGCCCCGGGGCACCCGGTCGAGGCGGCGCCACGCGACGAGGAACGTGTCCGCCACGATGTCGGCGGCGTCCTCGGGACGCGCGGTGCGCCGCAGCGCGAAGCCGAGCAGGTCGCGAAGGTGGGCGTCGTACAGCGTCCGGAAACGCGCGTCGGACGATTCGCTCATGCTTCCCCATGTCCGGACCCGGGCAGGTCGTTACCGACGATAACCCGGTGAGTTCTGTCTGCGTCGACGGTTAGAGTCGAGCGCTGTGACCGAATCCGAGCCGATGATCCGCGCGAGCGGGCTGCGCAAGTCGTTCGGCGACCTCGAGGCCGTCAGCGGGATCGACTTCGAGGTACGCCGCGGCGAGGCCTTCGGCTTCCTCGGGCCCAACGGTGCCGGCAAGTCGTCGACGATGCGGATGATCGCCGCGGTCTCGCCGTCGAGCGCGGGCACGCTGCGCATTCTCGGGCTCGACCCCGCCACCCACGGACCGACGATCCGGTCCCGGATCGGGGTCTGCCCGCAGGAGAACACGCTCGACAACGAGCTCAACGTGCGCGACAACCTCTACATCTACGGGCGCTACTTCGGGATCCACAAGGACGTCGTCAACGAGCGCGTCGAAGAGCTGCTCGAGTTCGTGCAGCTGACCGAGAAGGCCAAGAGCAAGGTCGACGACCTCTCCGGCGGCATGAAACGCCGCCTGACGATCGCGCGGTCGCTGATCAACAAGCCCGACCTGTTGCTGCTCGACGAGCCGACCACCGGCCTCGACCCGCAGGCGCGACACGTGCTGTGGGACCGGCTGTTCCGGCTCAAGCAGGCCGGCGTGACGCTCGTGGTCACGACCCACTACATGGACGAGGCCGAGCAGCTGTGCGACCGGCTGGTCGTCATGGACAAGGGTGAGATCGTCGCCGAAGGGTCGCCGCTCGACCTGATCCGCACTCACTCGACCCGTGAGGTGGCCGAGCTGAGGTTCGGGGTCGCTCCCGAAGGGCAGACCCACGAGGCCCTGGCCGAGAAGGTCGCGGATCTCGGCGACCGGGTCGAGGTTCTCCCCGACCGTCTTCTCGTCTACACCGCCGACGGCGAGGCGACGATCGCCAAGGTCCACGAGCGCGGCCTCGAGCCGGTCGCCGTCCTCGTCCGGCGGTCAAGCCTCGAGGACGTCTTCCTCCGCCTGACCGGCCGGACGCTGGTCGACTGATGAGCCGGATCGACGACCCCGACCCCGACCTCGACCGGCTCGACCGGCTCGACCGGCCTGACGGACTGAGCCTCGCCGAAGGGGTGAACCGCCAGTTCGACTACTGGCTCACGGTCTACAAGCGCACCTGGCGGGGCACGCTGATCACGTCCTTCGTGTCGCCGTTCTTCTACGTGATCGCGATGGGGGTGCTCCTAGGCGGCTTCGTCAAGGCCGATCCCGCCGAGCTGGAAGGGGCCACGTCCTACCTCGCGTTCGTGGTGCCCGGGCTGGTCGCGGCGCACGCCATGCAGACCGCGGTGGGGGAGACGACGTATCCCGTGATGGCGCTGATCAAGTGGCAGCGGGTCTACGACTCGATGCTCGCGACCCCTCTCCAAATCAGGCATCTCGTCACGGCGCACCTGATGTTCGTCGCCTTCCGGCTGGCGACCACGTGTGCTGTGTTCATGCTGGTGCTGGCGCCGTTCGGGGTCTTCGAGAGCTGGTGGGGCCCGATCCTGGCCTACCTCGCCCAGATCCTGGTCGGCCTGGCGTTCGCGTCTCTGGTCTACGCCATCACGGCGCGGATGAAGTCCGAAGAGGGCTTCGGGGTGATCTACCGGTTGGGCGTCTTCCCCCTGTTCCTCTTCTCAGGAGCGTTCTTCCCGATCTCCAACCTCGGCGACGCGGGCGCCTGGGCGGCCCGGCTGACGCCGTTGTGGCACGGGGTGAACCTGTCCCGGATGTTTTCGCTCGACCAGGTCGACTGGTCGCTGGCCGGGGTCAACGCGCTGGTTCTGGTTGCCCTGACGGTCATCGGCTGGCGGTGGTCGGTCGCGACGCTTACCAAGAGGCTGGTGAGCTGACGTGGCCTTCCTTTCCAGCATCACCGTCCCAGACGCTCAACCGGTGCAGGCGACCGGCTGCTGGTGCTGCGCAACTTCATCGTCTACCGAGGTGTACGGGTTGCGGTCGCGGTCGGCATCGACATGATCTCCTCCAGGAGGACATGGTCGGCAGCCTCGAGAGGGAGGCTGTCGACTGTCCGGCGGGGATACGGGTTCGTTGCCGCTACGGCGTCGTCGGTGTTCATCGGCCCTCCTTCGGGGCTGGTTCCGGCTGGAGCAGCGAAGTTGTTGACTCGGCCGCTCCCTGGTCATGAAGTACATGTCCGGGTGGCGGGGGCGCGTCTCCGCCGAGTTCGGCGCGGAGCCGGGCACGCGCACGAGAGAGACGGGTCCGGGCTGTACGGCCCGGAACTCCCAGGACGACCGCGAGCTCTTGGGGCTCCAGACCCTCCCAGGCCGAGAGCTGCAGGAGATCCCTGTCGGCCGGCCGGAGTCGCTCCATCGCTGCCTCGACGCTCACCCGGTACGCGACGTCTCCAGCAGGGTCGGGCACGGCGTGCCTGGCCAGAGTCGCCCGCAGCCGCGCCCCGAGCCGGTCGCGTCGTACGTCGCCCCGGGCGTGGTTGGCCAGCACGCGTCGGCACACGCCGTACAACCAAAGCCGCGCCTCGTCGCCCGGGGGCACCCGCTCGAGGCGGCGCCACGCGACGAGGAACGTGTCCGCCACGACGTCGGCGGCGTCCTCGGGACGCGCGGTGCGCCGCAGCGCGAAGCCGAGCAGGTCGCGAAGGTGGGCGTCGTACAGCGTCCGGAAACGCGCGTCGGACGATTCGCTCATGCTTCCCCATGTCCGGACCCGGGCAGGTCGTTACCGACGATAACCCGGTGAGCTCTGTCGTGTGTCGACGGTTAGAGTCGAGCGCTGTGACCGAATCCGAGCCGATGATCCGCGCGAGCGGGCTGCGCAAGTCGTTCGGCGACCTCGAGGCCGTCCGCGGGATCGACTTCGAGGTACGCCGCGGCGAGGCGTTCGGCTTCCTCGGGCCCAACGGTGCCGGCAAGTCGTCGACGATGCGGATGATCGCCGCGGTCTCGCCGTCGAGCGCGGGCACGCTGCGCATTCTCGGGCTCGACCCCGCCACCCACGGACCGACGATCCGGTCCCGGATCGGGGTCTGCCCGCAGGAGAACACGCTCGACAACGAGCTCAACGTGCGCGACAACCTCTACATCTACGGGCGCTACTTCGGGATCCACAAGGACGTCGTCAACGAGCGCGTCGAAGAGCTGCTCGAGTTCGTGCAGCTGACCGAGAAGGCCAAGAGCAAGGTCGACGACCTCTCCGGCGGCATGAAACGCCGCCTGACGATCGCGCGGTCGCTGATCAACAAGCCCGACCTGTTGCTGCTCGACGAGCCGACCACCGGCCTCGACCCGCAGGCCCGACACGTGCTGTGGGACCGGCTGTTCCGGCTCAAGCAGGCCGGCGTGACGCTCGTGGTCACGACCCACTACATGGACGAGGCCGAGCAGCTGTGCGACCGGCTGGTCGTCATGGACAAGGGTGAGATCGTCGCCGAGGGCTCGCCGCTCGACCTGATCCGCACCCACTCGACCCGTGAGGTGGCCGAGCTGAGGTTCGGGGTCGCTCCCGAAGGGCAGACCCACGAGGCCCTGGCCGAGAAGGTCGCGGATCTCGGCGACCGGGTCGAGGTTCTCCCCGACCGTCTTCTGGTCTACACCGCCGACGGCGAGGCGACGATCGCCAAGGTCCACGAGCGCGGCCTCGAGCCGGTCGCCGTCCTCGTCCGGCGGTCAAGCCTCGAGGACGTCTTCCTCCGCCTGACCGGCCGGACGCTGGTCGACTGATGAGCCGGATCCGACGACGACCCGACCTCGACCGGCTCGACCGGCCTGACGGACTGAGCCTCGCCGAAGGGGTGAACCGCCAGTTCGACTACTGGCTCACGGTCTACAAGCGCACCTGGCGGGGCACGCTGATCACGTCCTTCGTGTCGCCGTTCTTCTACGTGATCGCGATGGGGGTGCTCCTCGGCGGCTTCGTCAAGGCCGATCCCGCCGAGCTGGAAGGGGCCACGTCCTACCTCGCGTTCGTGGTGCCCGGGCTGGTCGCGGCGCACGCCATGCAGACCGCGGTGGGGGAGACGACGTATCCCGTGATGGCGCTGATCAAGTGGCAGCGGGTCTACGACTCGATGCTCGCGACCCCGCTCCAGATCCGGCATCTCGTCACGGCCCACCTGATGTTCGTCGCCTTCCGGCTGGCGACCACGTGTGCGGTGTTCATGCTGGTGCTGGCGCCGTTCGGGGTCTTCGAGAGCTGGTGGGGGCCGATCCTGGCCTACCTCGCCCAGATCCTGGTCGGCCTGGCGTTCGCGTCTCTGGTCTACGCCATCACGGCGCGGATGAAGTCCGAAGAGGGCTTCGGGGTGATCTACCGGTTGGGCGTCTTCCCCCTGTTCCTCTTCTCAGGAGCGTTCTTCCCGATCTCCAACCTCGGCGACGCGGGCGCCTGGGCGGCCCGGCTGACGCCGTTGTGGCACGGCGTGAACCTGTCCCGGATGTTTTCGCTCGACCAGGTCGACTGGTCGCTGGCCGCGGTCAACGCGCTGGTTCTGGTTGCCCTGACCGTCATCGGCTGGCGGTGGTCGGTCGCGACGCTTACCAAGAGGCTGGTGAGCTGACGTGGCCTTCCTTTCCAGCATCACCGTCCCAGAGCCGCTCAACCCGGTGCAGGCGACCCGGCTGCTGGTGCTGCGCAACTTCATCGTCTACCGGTCGGCCTGGAAGCTCTTCATCACCGGGTTCCTTGAGCCCGTGTTCTACCTGTTCTCGATCGGCATCGGCGTCGGTCAGCTGGTCACCGCGTTCACGTTCAACGGGCAGGAGATCCCCTACGCCGAGTTCGTCGCCCCGGGCATGCTGGCCGCCTCCGCGATGAACGGCGCGCTGATCGACAGCACCTACAACGTGTTCTTCAAGCTCAAGTACAACAAGCTCTACGACCAGATGCTGGCGACGCCGCTCAGCACCAGTGACATCGCCAGGGGCGAGGTCACCTGGAGCCAGCTTCGGGGAGGCACCTACTCGGCGGCGTTCCTGGTGGTGATGGCCGCGATGGGACTTGTGCACTCCTGGTGGGCGCTGCTCGCGCTCCCGGCCGCGCTGCTGATCGGGTTCGCGTTCGCGTCGGTGTGCATGGCGCTGACCACCTACATGAAGAGCTGGCAGGACTTCGACAAGGTCACCCTCGTCCAACTGCCCCTGTTCCTGTTCTCCGCGACGTTCTTCCCGGTCACCGCCTTCGACGGCTGGTTGCGCTGGGTCGTCGAGGTCACGCCGCTCTACCGCGGAGTCGTGCTGTGCCGTGAGCTCACCACTGGCGCAGTCACGGAGGCGTCGCTGGTCTCGGTCGTCTACCTGGCGGTGATGGGCCTGCTCGGGCTGTTGGTCGTCCGCAAACGGCTCGACGTCCTGCTGCTCACCTGACCTGCGACTGCCGTCGCGGGACGTGGGGCATGGTGAGTCCGCGAGTCTCCGAGAAGCAAGGCTCGACTGCGACCACGTCATCCGGATCTACGAGCACGGCGAGTTCGAGGGCACGCCCTTCATCGCCACCCAGTACGTCGCCGGAGGCGAGCTCGGGACCCAGCTGCGCCAGCGTGGATCCATGCCGTCGGACGGCGCCGCACTGGTGTGCTCGCAGATCGCGGAGGCGCTGGCCGAGGCGCACGACGTCGGCATCGTGCATCGCGATGTGAAGACGAGCAACGTGCTGATCCGCAACCCCGACGCCGCACGGCTGCACGCGGTGCTGTGCGACTTCGGCATCGCCCACAGTGGTGACAGTGGCTTCACGGCCACCGGCGCGGTGGCCGGCACCTGGGCGTATCTCGCTCCCGAGCGTGCCTCACCGGCAGCCATCTGTCCGACGGTGCGTCGTTCGGCAACGGCACGCGCATCTTCCAGGGTCTGCCGGTTGAAGAGATGCTGCCAGGAGACTTTGACGGGGACGGCACCGACGAACTGGTGCGTGCCTCGAGGGACCACTTGCAACTGCTGGTCTACGAGTATGAGGACGGAAAGTTCGTCAGAAGCACGCGGAGCGACGCGTCCGGCGGCAAGAGCTACGAGACGCTCGTTGTAGGTGACTTCGACGGCGACGGATTCGATGACGTCGCGTCGTACGTTGAGAAGAAGGACACCGTGCGATTCGGGGTCTCGATCTCCGCCGGCGACAGGTTCGACGACCCGGTCCGCTGGGGCACCTGGACGTGCGGGTGTCAGGGCCGATTCAGCCCACTGAGCACGAAGTTCTTCGACTGAGACACCGCACACCCGAACCCTCCGGGTCGGCCGCCAGGCCACTGGCGCAAGAATGGCGAAGTGGCCATCGAACCCGACACCAAAGACTGGACCTGGGCGATCCGGCAGCGGTGCCCCGAGTGCGGCTTCGACGCCGCAGCGGTGGCTCCGGACGACTTCGCAGCCCTCGTCCGTGAGAACGCGGACGACTGGGTCCGCGGCCTCGCCGCAGACGACGTCGCCACCCGCCCGACCGCCGACGTCTGGTCGCCGCTGGAGTACGCCTGCCACGTGCGCGACGTGCACAGGATCTTCGGTGGGCGCGTCCGGCAGATGCTCGAGGAGGACGATCCGCTCTTCGCCAACTGGGACCAGGACGTCGCCGCCGTCGAGGGCAAGTACGGGACGCAGTCACCCGAGGTCGTGGGCGTCGAGCTGATCGCGGCTGCCGAAGCGGTGGCCAGCACCTACGCCTCTGTCAGTGGTGACCAGTGGGCCCGGCCGGGCCGACGCAGCAACGGTTCGGTCTTCACGGTCGCGTCGATCGGGCGCTACCACCTCCATGACGTCGTGCACCACATTCATGACATCCGCTAGGTCACGCGGCTGATCACGCCCCGTTCTCAACCGAACCGAAGCTGCCACCAGGCCGTGTCGATCCACCGGCCGAACTTCCGCCCGACCTCGCGCAGGAGTAGGCGTAGCCCAGGATGGCGTCGTCCTCGGCCACCAGCAGGTGGTCACCGGGCTCCCGGCTGTCCAGCTTCGCCCGCCAGTAGTCCTCTCCGGGTGGCTCCAGGTCGAAGGTCGACACAGCGGTGCGGACCTCATGCGCGTAGATGTCCGCGATCGCTGACAGGTCCTGCTTGGTGGCCTGGCGAACGTGCATGCACCGAGTTTGCCAGCGGGCTTGGCCCGGGCTGAGATGATGTCCGCCGTGAGGTACACCGAGTTCTGGGCGCGGATGGACGCGGCGCTGGGGGCGAACGTGGCGCGGTTCTGGGCCGATCAGCAGGTGCTCAGCGAACTCGGCGGGCGGACCGTGACCGAGGCCCTGGACGCGGGAACGCCGCCGAAGGCGGTGTGGGCGGCTGTCTGGAGAGCCCTCGAGCTGTCACCCACCGACCGCTGAGCCAGCGCGTGCCGTGGATCCGGGTCGGCCGCTCAGTGAGCCGTCACCCGGAACGACTTCATCAGGGTCGCGGCCGAGGAGTCACCGGCGTACAGCTCGATGAGGCCCGGCTCCACGACGAACTTGCCGCGGTTGTCGTAGAAGCCGTAGTCGCTCCGGTCGATCGTGAACCGGACCTGGGTCGACGCGCCTGGCTCCAGGGTCACCCGCTGGAATCCACGCAGTCGCCGCACCGGCTGGGAGATGCTGGCCACGGGGTCGCGGAGGTAGAGCTGCGCGACCTCGTCGCCCTTCACGTCACCGGTGTTGGTCACCTTCATCGTGGCCGTGAGCTTCCCGGACGGGCCGATCCTGGTCTTGCTCAGCGAGAGGTCCGAGATCGAGAACGTCGTATAGCTCAGGCCGAACCCGAACGGGTAGAGCGGGTCGCATGAGCGCAGGTCGCGGTAGCGCGACACGTACTTCTGGGTCACGTCGCACGGCCTGCCGGTCGGCTCGTGGTTGTAGTAGATCGGCACCTGGCCGAGCACCCGCGGGAAGGACACCGGCAGCTTGCCGCCGGGGTTGACCCCGCCGAAGACCACATCGGCCACGGCGTTCCCGGCTTCGACGCCCGGGGAACCAGGCCTCGAGGATGGCCGGCGAGGACGCCGCCACCTTGGAGAGGGTCAGCGGGCGGCCGTTGAACAGCACGACCACGAAGGGCTTGCCCGTGGCCTTGATCGCGTCGATGAGCTGCTGTTGCTTGCCGGGCAGGTTGATGTTCGTGCGGGCGGCTGCCTCTCCGCTCATCCCGCGGGACTCGCCGAGGGCCAGCACGACCTGGTCGGCCGCCTCCGCGGCGGCGACCGCCTCCGCGAAGCCGGCGTCCGATCCGCACTCGTCAGCCGGGGTGTTGTTCGGCGGGTCGACGTCGGCGATGGTGCAGCCCTGGGCGAACGTCGCACCCTGGCTCTGGGCAGCGACGCCGTCGAACACGGTCACCACGTCCTCGTCGCGACCCTGGCCCCACCAAGGGCCGAGCAGGTCGTGCTGGTTGTCGCCGAGGGGTCCGATCACGGCCGTCTTCAGGGACGGGTCCAGCGGCAGCGTCTGGTCGTCGTTCTTCAACAGCACCATCGACCTGCCGGCGGCCTCGCGGGCGGCTGCCCGGTCGGACGGCGTGAGGAAGCTCGCCGGGTCCACGGCCTTGGCCTGGTTGACGTACGGGTGCTCGAACAGTCCGGCCCGGAACTTGATCCGCAGGATGCGGCGTACGGCGTCGTTGAGCCTGGCCATGCTGATCCGGCCGTCGGAGAGCAGTTGTCGGCCGTAGTCACGGATGTTCGTGCTGACCATCTCCGAGTCGGTGCCGGCCATCAGCGCCTTCGCGCCGGCATCGGGACCGTCGACGGCGGTCCCGTGGCCGCAGGAACCTTCGTCGGGCTTCCTGGGCGGACAGACGCGGGTCTCCGCGACGGCGGTGTAGTCGCTTTCGATGAACCCGTCGAAGCCCCACTCCTTCTTGAGGATGTCGGTCTCCGTGTAGTGGTTGGCGCACCCGGGCACCCCGTTGATCGCGTTGAACGAGCACATCACGGTGTCCGCGCCGGCGTCGATGGCGGCCTTGAAGGGCGGCAGGAAGAGGTTGCGAAGTCGCTGCTCCGACAGGTCGGTGGTGTCGTAGTCACGGCCACCCTCCGGCGCGCCGTACGCGACGAAGTGCTTCACACTGGCGACCACCTTGCGGCGGGCGGAGTAGTCGGTGCCCTGGGCGCCCTTGACCCGAGCCGCGGCGAACACCGACCCGAGGTAGGGGTCCTCGCCGGCTGCCTCGACGATCCGGCCCCACCGGGGCTCGTGGGAGACATCGACCATGGGGCTGTAGACCTGCTTGATGCCGACGGTCGCGGACTCGCGGGCTCCGATCCGGGCGTCGGTCATGGCGACGCTCGGGTCGAAGGAGCTGGCGGCACCGAGCGGGACCGGGAAGATGGTCCGGTAGCCGTGGATGGTGTCGTAGGCGAACAGGATCGGGATGTGCAGGCGGGACTGCTCCACGGCCAGGTGCTGGAAGTGGTTGATCTTCACCGGATCGACCAGGCTGAAGACGCCGCCGACTCCCGCCTTCGCGTCGGCGTCGGTGATCTGGCCGTCGGACAACAGCTGCACCTGTTGCAGCTTCTCCTGCGTCGTCATCCGGGACAGCAGGGCGCTGACCTTGCCCTCGATGGTGGCGCTGGGCGCTTGCCGAATCGGCGCCAATGCCCTCTCGTCACTGGACGGGGTCGTGCCCGGAACACTGCCGGCCACCGCCGTGGCCGCCAGGGCCGTCGCTGCCACTGCGGCCACACTCGCGAATCGCTTCATGGGGGCTACCTCCCGGAGCCTGCCGCCAGCGGTGCCCGATGCACCGCCGGGCAGGCGCCCACTGCGGTCGAGGTTCAGCCCGTACCCCGCGGGGCAGTTTCGATACTCGTCCGGGCAGCGAGCGCTGGGCAATAAATGTCCGGGGTCAGGCGGAATCCGTGAGCGCTTCTCTGACACCGCGGCTTGCCGTCGCGCGGGAACAGTTCGGGGACAAAGATGGGGATTGAACCGACAAATCGCCCAAGGCGCGTAAGGTCAATGAGTGACCCATCGCGACGTCGAACCCGTGCAAAGCCCCGAAGAGGGGTCCGCGCCGCGGTCCCGGAAGGAACGTCGGGCGGCGAAGCGGGATGGCAAGAAGGGCCTTCCGCTGTGGCAGGAGTCGATCCTGCTCGTGGTTGTCGCTGTGGCGCTGGCGATCATCATCAAGGCGTTCGTGCTCCAGGCGTTCTACATCCCCTCGGGATCCATGGAACCAGGGCTGGTCCAGAACGACCGGATCCTGGTCCAGAAGTGGTCCTACTGGGGGTCGAATGAGCCCGAGCGTGGCGACGTCGTCGTGTTCAAGGATCCCGGAGACTGGCTCGGTCCGGCGGGCGCAGTCGGCGGTCCGTCCGGCAACGTCCAGAAGGTGCTGGAGAAGGTCGGCCTCTATCCCTCGGGCGGCCACCTCGTGAAACGCGTCATCGGCGTCGAGGGCGACACCATCAAGTGCTGCGACGCGAACGGCCTGCTCAGCGTCAACGGGACACCTCTCGACGAGCCGTACCTCAGTAACGCGGCGGAGTGCAACGGGCCGATGATCCCCAGCTGTCGCTGGACTGCCGGGCCCATTCCGGAGGACAGCCTCTTCGTGATGGGCGACCACCGCGACGCGTCCGGCGACTCGTCTGCCCACCTGTGCCTGGCGGCCGAGACCGGCTGCGTCCCGGGCGAGGAGTACGTCGCGACCGACCTCGTGGTCGGCAAGGCGTTCGTGCTCATCTATCCGCGCGACCACTTCGACTGGATCGAACGTCCCGCCGTGTTCGAGGACGTGGCTAGCGCGCCGTGACGTGAGTGCGGCCTACTCACTGGCGTCTTCGCTGGCATCCAGGGCCTCGATGACCGAGCCCATGACGACGCGCCAGTGATCGCGCTGCTGACTCCGCTCGTCAGCACTGGCCAGCCGTTCCTGGTGGAACCGGAGGATGGTCCTGCCCGAGCCGCTGGGTGACACGGTCACCTGCACGACGCTGTCGTGATCCCAGGTCTCCGGCCGCCACGTCAGCCGGATGCGCTCCCGGGGATGGAAGCTTCGGGTCTCTCCGACCGTCCCGTCGGCGGTCTCGTACGGTCCGCCCTTCTGGTTCTGCAGCTCTGACCCCTGGCCCAGCCACAGCGCGGTCCCCTCCGGCGAGGTGATGAAGTCCCACACCTGCTCGATCGGGTGGTCGAGAGTCTTGGAGACTCCGATCTCCCAGCCGGCGTCCCTCGTCAGGCCGACCTCGCCGCCGGCGGTCACCGCAGCACTGCCGCGATCGCCGACAGCTCGAGCAGCGCGCCCGGAACGCCGAGCGCGGGCACCATCGCGGCCGTCACGAGCGGTGGGTCGCCGTCAGATCCGAGCGACTCCGCAGCCACCGCGTACGCCGCGCCCAGGTCGATGCCGTCGACGATCAGCAGCGACAGACTGACGAGGTCCGCGATGGTGGCGCCGGCAGCGGCGAGTGCGGTCTCGAGGTTGGCCATCACCTGTCTGGTCTGCGCGGCGGCGTCGTCACCGCCGACCAAGGCGCCGGTGCCGTCGACCGCGTTCTGGCCGCCGACGTAGATGGTCGTCGCGCCGGGGGGAACCACCGCGACGTGGCTGAAGGCGGGGCTGTTGACCAGTCCCTCGGGGCGAAGCAACCTGATCTCGTCCATGTCGATGAGCCTAGGTTCTCAACCGGTCAGTTCTCGTCCGGATAACCGGACGTTTCTCCGAACGCATGACGCGCCCTATGATCGGCCGCAGGTCACTGAGAGGGGACAGCAATGGCGACGCCTCGGCCGTTCGCGGAGACGGGATCACCGGCAATCACCGTCCCAGCCGGGCGTCAGTTGCTTGCCGAGACCCTGAGCCTTCAGGTGAACGTGTCGCCCTCGGGGAGCAAGCTCGAGGCCTTCGTGAAGTACACGTGCGAGGGCAAGAGCATCACGCTTTTCGTCCCCGTGACGTATGCGTACACCGACCCCGGCACAGGTTTCGACTTCTACGTCGCACTCCAGGACGTTCGCTTCTTCGCCGACGCGGGCACGTCCATCGGAGTCAGCGTGCATGCTCCCAACGCTTCTGGCGGCACCCTGTTCATCACCGTTTCGGGTCGCCTGATCTGACGGCTGATCTGACGGCTGGTCACCAGGCTTGCCGCTTCCTGCTGCACCTGCCGGCCGGACCGCGACACGCCGTACGACGTCGGTCGCTCGAACACCTGTTCGGGCTAGGATCTGTGCACAGGGTGGCCGGAGGGACCGGTTTTCCACAGGCAGGGCGGCGCATCGCCGACTGTCGGCGGACCCCCTTAAGGTCGGCGGCGATGAAGAAGACACGGAAGAACCTCACGGACGGGCGGACGACAAACATGGCTGGTGGAAACCGCGAGAAGGCCCTCGACGCCGCTCT
Organism: uncultured Actinomycetota bacterium; assembly: GCA_963844385.1. GTDB lineage: Bacteria > Actinomycetota > Actinomycetes > Propionibacteriales > Nocardioidaceae > Nocardioides. Next base: position 86,955 of record CAWJOJ010000025.1, read on the forward strand.
CGCCAACATCGAGCGACAGTTCGGCAAGGGTGCGGTGATGCGCCTCGGAGACGACACCCGCGCACCACTCGAGGTGATTCCCACGGGCTCCATCGCCCTCGACGTCGCGCTCGGGCTCGGTGGTCTTCCGCGCGGTCGCGTGGTGGAGATCTACGGACCGGAGTCCTCCGGAAAGACGACCGTGGCGTTGCACGCGGTGGCCAACGCCCAGAGTGCCGGCGGCATCGTGGCGTTCATCGACGCCGAGCACGCCCTCGACCCCGACTACGCGAAGAACCTCGGCGTCGACACCGACGCCCTGCTGGTCTCCCAGCCCGACTCCGGTGAGCAGGCGCTGGAGATCGCCGACATGCTGGTCCGGTCCGGCGCCCTCGACCTGATCGTCATCGACTCCGTGGCCGCCCTGGTGCCCCGCGCCGAGATCGAGGGCGAGATGGGTGACAGCCACGTCGGCCTCCAGGCCCGCCTGATGAGCCAGGCGCTGCGCAAGATGACCGGTGCGCTCAGCAACTCCAACACCACGATGATCTTCATCAACCAGCTGCGCGAAAAAATCGGGGTCATGTTCGGCTGCCTGTCATACGGCACTCGGGTCACGCTCGCCGACGGCACGACAGAGAAGATCGGCAAGATCGTCAATCAGAAGCTGGACGTCGAGGTGCTCTCCTACGACGCGGAGCGTGACGAGATCGTCCCGCGCAAGGTGGTCAGCTGGTTCGACAACGGTGTGGCTGACCGTTTCCTGCAGTTCACAGTGGAGAAGTCCAGCGGCAACGGCCGTGCCCAGTTCGCAGCCACGGAGAACCACCTCGTTCGCACTCCAGGGGGATGGCTGGAGGCCGGCGAACTGATTGCCGGGGACCGGGTGATGGCGTCCGAGACGCACCGACTCAGTGATCAGCAGTGGCAGGTCGTGTTGGGTTCGCTCCTGGGCGACGGAAACCTGTCCCCGAACCTCCGCGATCGCAACGGCGTCCGCTTCCGGCTGGGTCATGGAGCCAGGCAGAGCGACTACCTCGACTGGAAGGTGTCGCTGCTCGGCAACGTCCCGGTGTCGCGGCGCGAGGACGCGCGCGGGGCAGTCTTCGCCGACTTCAGGCCGCTCCCGGAGCTCAGTGAGCTTCAGCGAACTGTCTACATGGTGCCCGGCAAGAAGACGATCACCGACGACTACCTCAAGGCGTTGACGCCTCTCGCGCTGGCGATCTGGTTCATGGACGACGGCACGTTCACCCTGAGGTCCAAGGGCCTCCAGGAGCGGACCGTCGGTGGGAGCGGCCGCGTCCAGTTCTGCATCGAGGCGATGTCCGAGGGTTCCCGCGACCGGATCGTCGACTATCTCCGCGACACCCACGGCCTGGACGTCTCGTGGCGCAAGGCAGGCGCGAGGGGCAAGGCGGTTCTCACGTTCACGACGCTGGCGTCGCGTGAGTTCCTGGAGATGGTGGCGCCGTACGTTCACCCGTCGATGAACTACAAGTTGCTCGAGAGTCTGCGTGGCAGGTTCGCGGTCCAACCTGAATTCGTCGAACCGACCATCCGTCCGGTGCCCGCCAGGATCCTTGACGTGCACGTCAAGCCTCCGACTCGATCCATGCACAAGTTCGACATCGAGGTCGAGGGCAACCACAACTACTTCGCGGACGGGGTGATGGTGCACAACAGTCCCGAAACGACCTCCGGTGGCAAGGCGCTGAAGTTCTACGCCTCGATCAGGCTCGACGTGCGCCGCATCGAGACCCTCAAGGACGGCAGCGACAGCGTCGGCAACCGGACCAAGATCAAGGTCGTGAAGAACAAGGTCGCCCCGCCGTTCAAGCAGGCGGAGTTCGACATCATGTACGGCAAGGGCATCAGCCGCGAGGGCGGCCTGATCGACGTCGGTGTCGAGGCAGGCCTCGTCCGCAAGGCCGGCGCTTGGTACACCTACGAGGGCGACCAGCTGGGCCAGGGCAAGGAGAACGCCCGCAGCTTCCTCAAGGACAACCCCGACCTGGCCAACGAGCTGGAGAAGAAGATCCTCGAGAAGCTCGGCGTCGGACCGCAGGTCGACGCCGAGGCCGAACCCGTCGTCGAGCCCACCGGAGTCGACACCTTCTGATGACCGATTCGCTCCCCGGCGACCTGCCCGATGACCCGCAGGCGTCGGGGCCGGATGCCGACCCGGAGTCGGTGGCGCGCAAGATCCTGCTCGACCAGCTGACCGGCCGGGCCCGAAGTCGCAAGGAGCTGGCCGACAAGCTGGCGGGCAAGCTGGTGCCCGACGAGATCGCCACCCGCCTGCTCGACCGCTTCGAGGAGGTCGGCCTGATCGACGACGACGCGTTTGCCCGCGCCTGGATCTCCTCGCGCCAGTCGGCCGACGGTGGGGGCAAGGGTCTGGCCAGGCGTGCCCTAGCCGACGAGCTGCGTCGCAAGGGCATCGACGACGACATCGCCCGCGAGGTGCTGGCCGAGATCGATCCCGACGACGAGGCGGCGGCTGCTCGCAGCCTGGTGCGCAAGAAGCTGCGTTCGATGCGGGCCCTCGACGACACCGTCCGCACCCGGCGGCTGGTGGGGATGCTGGCCCGCAAGGGCTACCCGCCCGGCATGGCGTTCGCGGTGGTGCGTGCGGAGCTGCAGGAGTCCAGCGACCCGGCCCGCTGAACGGTCCCGGGCCGAGATCCGGGGGTGCCCAGGGCCCGTCGATGCGACAGGATGACCGGGTGAGCGACGCGCACGAGGTCCTGAGCTGGGAGAGCTTCGGCACGGCAGTCCGCGACATCGCCCAAGCGGTCGTCGACGACGGCTACGACCCGGACCTGATCCTGTCCATCGCCCGCGGCGGTCTCGGCCTGGGCATGGGGCTCGGTTATGCGCTGTCGGTGAAGAACCTTTCCGTGGTCAACGTCGAGTTCTACACCGGGATCGACCAGCGCCTGGAGATGCCGATGATGCTCCCGCCCACGCCGACCGCGATCGACCTGTCCGGGATGAAGGTCCTGATCGCCGACGACGTCGCCGACACCGGCCGGACCCTGGAGCTCGTCCACGAGTTCTGTGCCGACCACGTGGCCGAGTCTCGTACGGCGGTGATCTACGACAAGCCGCAGTCGGTGATCAAGCCCGACTACGCGTGGCGGCACACCCGGGCCTGGATCGACTTTCCCTGGTCGTCGCTGCCGCCAGTCAGGGCGCGCGAGGGCGGACTGAGCCACTGATGGGGGAGGCTGCGAGCACGCACGTCGTCGTACACCATGGGGGGCGGGAACTCTCCGGTGTCGCCCATGCCAAGGAGGGCTGGGCCGCAGCCGCGCACCGGATCGCCGCGACCGTCCCCGGGGAGCCGGTGGCCCGCGACCTGTCGGGCGACGTCAAGGAGTTCGTGGTGGATCCCGACCTGCACGTGACCCTGCGCGCGATGACCTACGGGGATCTGCCCGATGTCACCAGGTGGCGACAGAGCGAACACGTCCGGCGCTGGTGGGTCTCCGACGGCGAGCCGACGCTCGAGGCGGTGACCGAGAAGTACAGCCCGCGGATCGACGGGCGGACACCGACCCGGATGTGGGTGGCCGAGGTGAACGGGCGGTCGGTCGGGTTCGTCCAGGACTACCGCATCGCCGACTACCCCGACTACGCCATCGTGACGCCGCACCCGGATGCGATCGGCGTCGACTACCTGATCGGAGACCCACACTGGGTCGGGCGGGGGATCGGGACCCGGATGCTCTGGGCCTGGCTGGTCCGGATGCACCGGAGATTTCCCGACGCGGTGACCTGCTTCGCTGCGCCGGATCACCGCAACGAGCCGTCGTTGCGGCTGCTGGACAAGGTCGGCTTCACCCGGGGTGTGTGGTTCGACCAAACCCAGGTGGACGGTTCGGTGGACACCGTGATCGGCTGCAGCCTCGATGTTGCGCGGGTCCTCGGCTGACCAGGGCTGAAAGACGGCCCACAACGGGCTGACATAGTTGGCGCATGAGTGGGCTGACATCGATGCGGTTGCCGGCGGGACCGGTTGACCTGACCACGGTCGCCACCGATGCGACCTTAGGGTTCGAGGGCAAGAAGGCCGACGGGACGAAGGCGCTGCTCGGGCTCGGGCCCGAGCTGTCGGAGTTGCAGGAGCGGCTGTTCGCCGAGCACTCGAAGGGCTCGAAGCGTCGTATTCTGCTGGTCCTCCAGGGCATGGACACCTCCGGCAAGGGAGGCACGCTCCGGCACACCGTCGGGTTGATGGACCCGCAGGGCATCAAGATCACCAGCTTCAAGGCCCCCACCCGAGAAGAGAGGGCCCACGACTTCCTGTGGCGGATCGAGAAGGTCGGTGCCCGAGCCCGGCTACGTCGGGGTCTTCGACCGGTCCCACTACGAGGACGTGCTGATCGCCCGGGTGCGGGAACTGGCTCCCGCCGCCGAGATCGAGAGACGGTACGACGCCATCAACGACTTCGAGCAACGGCTCGTCGACGACGGCACCACGATCGTGAAGTGCATGCTCCATATCTCCCCAGAAGTGCAGAAGGAGCGGCTTCTCGCCCGGCTCGACGACGAGACCAAGCACTACAAGTACAACCCGGGCGACGTGGACGAGCGCGCGCTCTGGCCGGCGTACCGCACGGCCTACGAGATCGCGCTGGAGCGGACCAACACCGACGCTGCTCCCTGGCACGTGGTTCCCAGCGATCGGAAGTGGTTCCGCAACCTGGCCATCGGGTCACTCCTTCTCGATGCCTTGAGGGAGCTGGACCCGCAGTGGCCGCCCGCGGACTTCGATGTCGAGGCCGAGCGGAAGCGACTGACCGAGGAAGCACCGATCGAGTGATCCCGACTGTCGCGGTGACTCGCTATGTCACGCCCTTACGCGAGGGTGGCAGCCTTCCCGGGATCGTCGAGGCCGACGATCTCGGCACCTACGTGTGCAAGTTCCGGGGTGCGGGCCAGGGCCTTCGGGTCCTGGTCGCCGAGGTCATCGTCGCTGAGCTGGCCCAGCGGATCGAGCTGCGCACCCCACGGCAGGTGGCGCTCGGGCTCGACGCGGCGATCGCCCGCTACGAGGCCGACCAGGAGGTCCAGGACCTGCTCAACGCCAGTCTCGGGCTCAACCTCGGCATCGACTTCCTGCCCGGCGCATTCGGGTACGACGGAGACGTCGCCACCCATGCCCACGAGGCCGCGAAGGTGCTCTGGCTCGATGCCTTCTGCGCCAACGTCGACCGCACCTGGCGAAACCCCAACCTGCTGCTATGGCACCAGGACCTGTGGGTCATCGACCACGGCGCCTCGCTGTACTTCCACCACGGCTGGACCAAGGGAGTGACCTCGGCCGGGAAGTTCGCGGCGCAGCCGTGGGACGTCTCCGACCACGTTCTCGGCGCGTATGCCGGCGGGCTGGCGACCGCCGACGCCGAGATCTCCGGCCTGCTGGACGAATCGGTGTTCCGCGACGTACTCGAACGGGTGCCGGACGAGTGGCTCGAACCGGTCCCGGGGGCAGAGACACCGGCGCAACTGCGCTCGGCGTACGTCGCCTTCCTGGTGGAACGACTCGGCACCCGCCAATGGCTGCCCGGGAGCGCGTGATGGGTCCGCAACCGCTTGCCTACCAGTACGTCGTCCTGCGCTGCGTGCCCCGGCCCGACCGCGAGGAGTTCGTCAACGTCGGGGTCGTCCTCTTCTGCGAGGGGGCCGACTACCTCGAGGTCTCCTGGAACGTCGACCGGGACCGGCTGCTGGCCGTCGACCCGCGGATCGACGTCGAGCAGGTGTGTGCGGCCCTGGAGTTCGTCGACGGTGTCTGCGCCGGCGACGCTCGCGGTGGCGCGGCCGCCAGCAAACCGATCGGCACCCGCTTCGGCTTCGTCAAGGCCCCCAAGAGCACCGTGCTCCAGCCCGGACCCGTCCACGGCGGCGTCACCCACGACCCACCCCGCGAACTCGAACGCCTCGTCAACCGTCTCGTCGGCTGATCACTGCTGTCCTACCTGCCGAGTCGTCGACAATTCCGCGAGTCGTCGCAATTCCGCGAGTCGTCGTGTTTTCACGCGATGAAGATGCGACGACTCAGTGAAGATGCGACGACTCGGCAGGCCTCAGACCCCGGTGAGTCGTCGTAAGTTACGACGACTCGCGGAAGATGCGACGACTCGGCGGAGGAGGGTTAGACGGGGACGAGTTCGACAGCACCCACGGCGTACCGAGCGAGGATGGTGCGGGCGAGTTCGGGGTGGGGACCAAGGGGTTCGGACACGGCGACGGCACCGGCTTCGAGGGCGAGTTCGGCGGCCCGGTCGGGCAGGAACCCGGGCGCGAGGAACAGGGACGCCACCGCGACATGCCGCTTGCCCTGGCCCCGGAACGCCCGGACGGCCTCGCCCGTGGCGGGCGGGGTGCTGGACGCGAACGCGGCGGTCACCGGAAGCTTGTGGTGCGCGGCCCAGACCCGGGCCAGCCTGGCCACGGACTGGTTCGCCAGCGGGTCCGACGAACCCGCGGCAGCCAGTACCAGCGCGTCGAGTTCCCGCACCCGGGCCGTCTTGAGGGCCTCCCGCATCCGCAGGTCGAGCACCTCCAGGAACGACCGCTCGAGCCCGAGGACCTTCGTCGCCCGGATCTGCAGCCCCGCGTGGCGCGCCTGAGCCTCCGCAACTGCGGTCGGTACGTCGACCTTCGCGTGGAACGCCTCGGTGAGCAGCAACGGCACGACCACGATCTCGTCGTGGCCGGCCTTGACTAGGCGGTCGACGACGGTGGTGAACGACGGCTTCGAGAGGTCGAGGAATGCCGGTGCGATCTTGAGGTCGGGACGCATGGACCGGACCTCGGTCACGAGGGCGTTGATCGTCTTGGCGGACCGCGGGTCACGACTTCCGTGAGCCAGGGCAACCAGGGCAGGGGCAACCATCAGTGCGGCCTCCTTTCGGTGCGGCAGGGGCGGTCGACACCGTTGTCGATGAAGAAACTCATGAGTGGATCCCGCACTCGGTCTTGCCGGTGCCGGCCCAGCGGCCGCTGCGGGCGTCCTCACCCGGCGCGACTCGGCGGGTGCACGGCCAGCAGCCGATCGACGGGTAGCCGTCGTAGACCAGCGGGTTGACCAGGACGCCGTTGTCGTTGATGTAGGCCTCGACCTGCTCGTCGGACCAGCGCGCCAGCGGCGAGACCTTGACCTTGCCCTTCTTGGCGTCCCAGCCCACCACGGGGGCGATGATCCGGTTGTGGGTCTCGGCGCGGCGCAGGCCGGTCGCCCAGGCGTCGTACTGCTCCAAGGAGTCGGCCAGCGGCTGTACCTTGCGGAGCTTGCAGCACAGGTCGGGGTCGCGGGCGAACAGGTCCTTGCCGTACTCGGCGTCCTGTTCGGCGACCGTCTGCTTGGGCGTGATCGTGAGCAGGTTGACCGGAAGGGTCGCCTCGACGGCGTCGCGGGTACCGATGGTCTCGGCGAAGTGGTAGCCGGTGTCGAGGAACACCACATCGATGCCCGGAGCGACCTTCGACGCCAGGTGTGAGAGCACCGCGTCGCCCATCGACGAGGTGACGCAGAAGCGCTCACCGAACGTCGCGACCGCCCACTCGATGATGTGCTCGGCGGGGGCAAGCTCGAGCTCGGCGCCCACGTGGGAGACCAGCTCGCGCAGCTCCTCGGGGGTGCGGCCGGCAGTGTGGGTACCGCGGAACTTGCGTGCCGCGGCGGTGGAGGCGGTGGTCATGAGCCGACCTCCTGTCCGGACTGTCCGGACGGCCGGATCTGGCCGTGCATCTTGACCGTGAACGCACGCAGGCACGAACGGCACTCCCAGGCGCCACGGGCCGACTCGTCGTCGGACTCGTGCGGCCACAGGTTCTCGTCGCCGCAGTAGGGGCAGTGGAACGGAACGGCACGTTCGCTCATGTCAGACCGCCTCCAGTGTCTTGAGGTGGTCGAGCTTGTCCAGCTCGTCGAGACCCTCGCCGCGCAGGAGCACCTCGTCGGCCCGGGCCACCCAGGTGGCGAAGGACTCGCCGGGCTCGCGGTCGGAGAGGTAGGCCGTCACGACCTTGGTGATGTAGTCGTCCAGACCGGCGCTGGTCACCTTGTGTGCGCGCAGCTTGCGCCCGAAGTTGGCCTGCAGGCCGGTGGCGCCGCCGAGGTGGACCTGGAAGCCCTCGACCTGCTCTCCGTCGTGCATCACCAGCTGGCCCTTGAGCCCGATGTCGGCGACCTGGGTCCGCGCGCAGGCGTTCGGGCAGCCGTTGACGTTGACGGTGATGGGCGTGTCGAGGTCGGGGAATCGCCGTTCGAGCTCCGCCACCAGGTCGCGGGCCCGGTCCTTGGTGTCGACGATGGCCAGCTTGCAGAACTCGATGCCGGTGCAGGCCATCGTGTTCTGCCGCCAGTTGGACGGACGCGCGGAAAGCCCGATCGCGTCGAGCCGCTGGGTCAGTCCCTCGACCCGGTCAGCCTCGACGCCGACCAGCACGATCTTCTGGTACGGCGTGAGCCGCGCGCCGGCGACGCCGTACTCCTCGATCAGGTCCGCGAGCTGGACCAGGAGCGTGCCGGAGACCCGACCGGCGGTCGGGGCGATCCCGACGTAGAACTTGCCGTCCTTCTGCTCGTGCACGCCGATGTGGTCGCGGTGGCCGACCGGCGAGGGCGGGGAGGGGCAGTCGACGAGCGCCCGGTGGAGGTACTCGGTCTCGAGGATCTCGCGGAACTTCTCCACGCCCCAGTCGGCGACCAGGAACTTCAGCCGGGCCCGCGAACGCAGCCGGCGGTAGCCGTAGTCGCGGAAGATCGAGGTCACGCCCTCCCACGCGTCGGCCACCTCTTCGAGGGGGATCCAGACGCCGAGCTTCTGGGCCAGCATCGGGTTGGTGGACAGGCCGCCGCCGACCCACAGGTCGAAGCCCGGGCCGTGGACAGGGTGGACCGTGCCGACGAACGAGACGTCGTTGGTCTCGGGCGAGACGTCGTGGCTGGGGTGGCCGGTCAGCGCGGTCTTGAACTTGCGGGGCAGGTTGGAGAAGTCCTTGTTGCCGATGAAGCGGCGCTTGATCTCCTCCAGCGCGGGGGTGCCGTCGATGATCTCGTCCTTCGCGACCCCGGCGACGGGGGAGCCCAGGAACGGCCGCGGTGAGTCACCGCACGCCTCGACGCTGTCCAGCCCCGCCGTCTCGAGCCGCTCCCAGATCGCGGGCACGTCCTCGATGCGGATCCAGTGGTACTGGATGTTCTCGCGATCGGTGACGTCGGCGGTGTCGCGGGCGAAGTCCTGGCCGATGGTGCCCAGCGCACGGACGGCCGCTGCCGGGAGCAGCGCACCGTCGGAGCGGACGCGCAGCATGAAGAACTCGTCGTCCAGTTCCTCTTCCTCGAGCATCGCGGTCTTGCCGCCGTCGAAGCCTGGGGCGCGCTGGGTGTAGAGGCCCATCCAGCGGAACCTGCCGCGCAGGTCGGCCGGGTCGATCGAGGCGAAGCCGCGCTTGGAGTAGATGTTGAGGATGCGGTCCCGGACGTTGAGCGGGTTGTCATCCTTCTTCGTCTGCTCGTTCTTGTTCAACGGCTCCATGTAGCCGAGCGCCCACTGGCCTTCGCCGCGCTTCTGGCGCGGGCGCTGGGCTGGGCGCGCGGTGCGAACTGCGGGGGCCTGCTCGTTCATGCTCATCCTTCGTGGAGGAGACGCTCGATCCGCTGGTCCCGACGGTCCGCATCATTGGGGTACGTCGGCTGGCCCGCGACCGGCGCCCGTATCGGTGAAGATCTGGATTCGGGCGGCCGCGCCGTGCTCGCTCTCAGGAGCTTCGGTGCGACTGGTCAGCTGGGCCAACACATCATGCTGCCGGTGCGTCCGAGGTCCACGTGGCGGCGAACCACGAGGTGTGCGGACGTTGCAGCACTGATCATGGACCCGAGTCTCAAGGGTCGGACGCGGTTCCCACAAGTCGAAATCTCATGTGGTGAGACTCGACGCCAAGATGTGAGACGCTGTCGCGGGTTCATGCCTTAAGGAGTGACCCACGTCACGTTTCGGACATCCGGGACAGGATTCCTCCCTGCAGCGCGATCCGCCCGCTTCTCACTAGTGTGTCCCCATGACTGAATCCCTGTCGCAGCTGGCCAGCAGCGCCTACAGCCAAGCCCTCGAGGTGATCGCCTCAGTCGAGCCGCGGATCGCGGACGCGACCCGCAAGGAGCTCGCCGATCAGCGGAGCTCGCTCAAGCTGATCGCAAGCGAGAACTACGCGTCGCCGGCCGTGCTGCTCACGATGGGGACCTGGCTCAGCGACAAGTACGCCGAGGGCACGGTCGGGCACCGCTTCTACGCCGGATGCCAGAACGTCGACACGGTCGAGTCGCTCGCGGCCGAGCACGCGCGCGAGCTGTTCGGGGCGCCGTACGCCTATGCCCAGCCGCACTCGGGCATCGACGCCAACCTCGTCGCGTTCTGGTCGATCCTCGCGCACCGGGTCGAGAGCCCTGGCTGGAGAAGTTCGGGGCCAAGAACGTCAACGAGCTCAGCGAGGCCGACTGGGAGTCGCTGCGCGCGGAGTTCGGCAACCAGCGCCTGCTCGGCATGTCGCTGGACGCGGGCGGTCACCTCACGCACGGCTTCCGGCCCAACATCAGCGGCAAGATGTTCCACCAGCAGCAGTACGGCACCGACCCGGAGACCGGGCTGCTCGACTACGACAAGGTGGCCGCCAAGGCACGCGAGTTCCAGCCGCTGGTCCTGGTCGCGGGCTACTCGGCCTACCCGCGCCGGGTGAACTTCGCCAAGATGCGCGAGATCGCCGACGAGGTCGGGGCGACGCTGATGGTCGACATGGCGCACTTCGCCGGCCTGGTCGCCGGCAAGGTGTTCACCGGTGACGAGGACCCGGTGCCGTTCGCGCACATCACCACGACGACCACGCACAAGTCACTGCGCGGCCCGCGCGGTGGACTCGTACTGGCTCAGGAGGAGTACGCGCCCTCGGTCGACCGTGGCTGTCCGATGGTCCTGGGCGGTCCGCTGTCGCACGTCATGGCGGCCAAGGCCGTCGCCCTGGCCGAGGCGCGCCAGCCCGCGTTCCAGACCTACGCGCAGAACATCGCCGACAACGCGAAGTCGCTGGCAGAGGGCTTCATGTCGCGGGGCGCGAAGCTCGTCACCGACGGCACCGACAACCACATCGTGCTCCTCGACGTGTCGGCCTTCGGCCTCACCGGCCGCCAGGCCGAGACGGCGCTGCTCGACTCGGGCGTGGTCACCAACCGCAACTCGATTCCCAACGACCCCAACGGCGCGTGGTACACCTCCGGCATCCGCTTCGGTACGCCGGCGCTGACCACCCGTGGCTTCGGGCACGACGAGTTCGACACGGTTGCAGCCCTTGTCGTCGACGTACTCAAGAACACCCAGCCGGGCAGCACCAAGGCCGGCACACCGTCCAAGGCGACGTACGAGCTTGCCGACGGCGTCGCCGACAAGACCAAGGCCGCATCGGCCGAGATGCTCGACAAGTACCCGCTCTATCCCGGGCTTGAGCTTTCCTGACGACTTTCAGACCGTGGCAAGGGTGCGGCTGGAGCTCTCCTGACGCTTCAAAGCCACCGGTACTCGACCTCGGGGCGACCGCTGCCGCCGTAGCGCGGCTGCCGGGCCACCTGACCGAGGTCCGCAAGATGCTCGAGGTAGCGCCGCGCCGTGACCCGCGACGTGCCGACCTCCGTGGCCACCTGGCTGGCTGACAGGGCAGTGGGGGAGTCGCGCAGCACCCTGCTCACCTGGTTGAACGTCTCGGGGCTCATGCCCTTGGGCAGCGGGCCCGGCGCAGCGTTGGCTCGCAGGGAGCCGAGCATCTGGTCGACCTCGTCCTGCAGCACCTCGCCCGGCGCGCCCGCGAGCTGCTCGCGGTAGACGGCGTACTGCTCGAGCTTCGCGCGGAAGGTGGCGAAGGTGAACGGCTTGAGCAGGTAGAGCACGACGCCCTGGGCAACTGCGTGGCGTACGACGTCGACGTCGCGAGCGGACGTCACGGCGATCACGTCGCACAGATGACCGGCTGCGCGTAGCCGTTGCAGCAACCCGAGGCCGTGGCCGTCGGGCAGGTGCATGTCGAGCAGGATCAGGTCGACGTGCGGGTCCTCGTTGAGGTGGCGGACGGCGTCCCCTGCGGAGCGGGCGACCCCGACGACCTCGAAGCCGGCGACTCGTCGGGTGTACGCCGCATGCGCCTCAGCAGCCAGCTCCTCGTCCTCGACGACGAGCACCCGCACGGTCACGGTTTCGTCCTCACGGGGACCTCCTCAGGGTGACGACCAGCTCGGCGCCGCCGAGTGGCGATGAACCGATGGTGACGGTCCCGCCGTGGCGACGCGCGACCTGCGCCACGAGCGCGAGCCCGACCCCACGCCCGCCCGGACCGGCGCTGGTTGCCTTGGTCGTCCAGCCACGCTCGAGAACATGCTGGGCGTCCTCGGCGCTGAGTCCGGGGCCGCTGTCGCCCACGCTGATGCGTAGGTCGGTGTCGGTGCCGTCGAGGTGGACCGCGATCCGGCGCTCGGGCTGCCCGGACACGGCGTCGAGCGCGTTGTCCACGAGGTTGCCGATGACGGTGACCAGGTCCCGGGGCGGGATGGCCGAGCTCGGCGGGCAGCTCACCGGTGAGCGCCAGCTCGACGCCGCGTTCGGCGGCTTCCGAGGTCTTGCCGAGCAGCAGCGCGGCCACGACTGGTTCGTCGACGGCGCCGACCACCCGATCGGTGAGCGCCTGAGCCAGGTGCAGCTCCTCGGTCGCGAACGCGACGGCTTCGTCCGGCCGGCCCATCTCGATCAGGGACACCACCGTGTGCATCCGGTTGGAGGCCTCGTGGGTCTGCGACCGCAGCGACTCGGTGAGGCCGCGGACCAGGTCGAGCTCACCGGTCACGGCCTGGAGGTCGGTGTGGTCGCGCAGGGTCACTACCGCTCCCACCTCGCGACCCTCCCAGGAAGCCGGCGACGAGCTGACGACGAGGACGTGCTCCCCGGCCACGTAGACGTCATCGGACTCGGCGGTCTCTCCGACGGCGGCATCGACGAGCCCCGGGGGGAGCCCGAGCTCGTGCACCGAGCGGCCGATCACGTCGTCGGGCAGGTCGAGCAGGCGACGTGCCTCGTCGTTGACGAGCTGCACCCGGTCGTCGTCGTCGAGCAGGACCAGGCCCTCGCGGACCGCATGGAGTACGGCGCTGTAGTACTCGTACATGCGGGTGATCTCGCGTTCGCCCATGCCGTGCGTCTGCCGGCGCAGGCGTCTGCTCACGAGCCAGGCGCCCGTGAGCCCGACCGCCAGCACGACCAGCGCCGCCAGCAGGATCAGGACCAGGTCGTCGCGCAGCTGCTTGTCGATCTGCGCGATGGTGATGCCGACCGACACGAGGGCCAGCACCGTGTCCCCGTCCATCACCGGGACGACGCAGCGCATCGAGGGCCCCAGCGAGCCCGTGTACTGCTGGGTGAACACGCCGCCCTCCGGCGCATCGCCGAGGTCGCCGTCGAAGGCTCCGCCGATCTTCGCGGGATCGGGGTGCGTGAACCGGGTCCGGTCCAGGCCCATCACGACGACGAAGTCGACCGACGTGTCCCGCCGTACGTTCTCGGCGTACGGCTGAAGCCCCCCGCCCTGGCGGCCGCGAGCGACCAGATCGGCTGAGGCGTCGGGGCGCTTGAGGGCGGTCACGACTTCGGGGGCGTCGGCCACCGTCTCGGCCACGGCGACGGCCCGTTCGGTCGCCGATGCCCGCGCGTCCTGCCGGGCGTCGTACGCCGCCAGGGCGAGCGCCGCGACGACGAGGGTCACGACCACCAGGACCTGGAGGACCAGGATCTGGCGTGCCACCGAGCCCTCCCGGCGGCCGCCCTTGGTGCCCATGGAGCGCATTGTGCCGCACGACCGGGCTGTGGTCCGGGTCACGAACTCAACGAACAGAACGGTGACGGGTGTCACAGACCACCACAGGATGAGGTCGACGACCGAGGCGCCTGCCGCGGTCGAGTCTGGAGGAGAACGATGACCGCCACCACCTCGAGCGCCCCTCCGGCGCCACCGAAGAACCGCACTCACTATCTTTACGTCGCCGTGATCGTCGCCGTGGGCCTCGGCATCGCGGTCGGCATCCTGAATCGCCGACCTCGGGCGTCGAGCTCAAGCCGCTGGGCACCGGCTTCGTCAACCTGATCAAGATGATGATCCAGCCGGTCATCTTCTGCACGATCGTGCTCGGCGTGGGATCGGTGCGCAGCGCCGCAAGCGTCGGCAAGGTCGGCGGGCTTGCGATGCTCTACTTCACCGCGATGTCGACCGCCGCGCTGGGCATCGGGCTGTTCGTCGGCAACATCATCCATCCCGGAAGCGGGCTCACGCTGACCGAGGAGGTCGCCAGCGAGGGAGCCGCGCAGGCCGCGGAGGCACACGGGTCGACGACTGACTTCCTGCTGGGCATCATTCCCGACTCGATGCTCTCCGCCCTCACCTCCGGCGAGGTGCTCCAGACCCTGTTCGTCGCCCTGATCGTGGGGTTCGCACTGCAGGCCATGGGCGGCGCCGGCAAGCCGGTGCTCCGGGGTGTGGAGCACATCCAGAGGGTGGTCTTCCGGGTCCTGGCCATGATCATGTGGGCAGCACCGGTCGGTGCCTTCGGCGCCATGGCCGCCGTCGTCGGGGAGACCGGTGTCGACGCGCTGAAGAGCCTCGCCGTGCTGATGATCGCGTTCTACGCCACCTGTTTCCTGTTCGTGTTCGTCCTCCTCGGCGACGATCCTCAAGATGGTCACCGGGGTGAACATCCTGTCGCTGTTCAGGTACCTGGCGCGTGAGTTCCTCCTGATCCTGTCCACGTCGTCCTCGGAGTCGGCGCTGCCGCGTCTGATCGCGAAGATGGAGCACGCCGGCGTGGACAAGACCACCGTCGGAGTCGTCGTACCGACCGGCTACTCGTTCAACCTGGACGGCACCGCGATCTACCTGACCATGGCGTCGCTGTTCATCGCCCAGGCGCTCGGTGACCCGTTGAGCATCGGCGAGCAGATCTCGCTGCTGGTCTTCATGATCATCGCGTCCAAGGGCGCGGCGGGCGTGACCGGAGCCGGCATGGCCACCCTGGCGGGCGGCCTGAGCTCGCACCGGCCCGAGCTGCTCGACGGCGTCGGCCTCATTGTCGGAATCGACCGGTTCATGTCGGAGGCACGGGCGCTGACCAACTTCTCCGGGAACGCCGTCGCCACCGTGCTGGTCGGATCCTGGACCGGCGGTCTCGACCGGGAGCGCCTGGACCGGGTGCTTGCCGGCGACGACCCGTTCGACGAGACCACCATGCTCGACGACGAGGATCGAGTTCCCGGCTCGACGAGCCGGCCGACGAGTCGGTGGGGTTGACGAAGAAGCAGCTGGTGTAGCGAAGGAGTTTCATCACGGTATGCAGGTCAGCCTGCGGTTCCCATGGCGGATAAGTCGTGGGAACCGCAGGCTCGACTGCATACCGTGATGAACCTGTCGCACCACCCAGCTCACAGCGACCGGCGTGGTCCGCTCCACGATCGCGCCGAGGTCGGCGCTCTGGAGGGTGCCGAAGGTGCCGTTGTACGCCGACCCCAGCCGGCTGGCGCAGAAGGCGTCGGCGATCTCGGGGGGAGCGAAGCGCACCAGCAGTGACCCCTGGAGACAGGCAGCCATCTGACCGGCCAGCCGGCGGGCGGCGACCTCCATGGTGGCGGTCTCACCGAGCAGGGCCAGAGTGTCGTCGACGGCGCGGTCGAGCCTGGCGTCCCCGCCGCGTGCCTTCCCGACCTCCGTGATCCAGGCCTGCAACGCCTCGGGCTCGCGGGACAGCGCGCGCAGCACGTCGAGAGCGTTGACGTTGCCCGAGCCCTCCCAGATCGAGTTCAGCGGAGACTCCCGGAACAGCAGGGGCATCCCCGAGTCCTCGACGTACCCGTTGCCGCCCAGGCACTCGAGCGCCTCGGCCACCATGGACGGGGTCCGCTTGCAGACCCAGAACTTGGCCAGCGGCAGCGCGATCCGCCGCAGCGCCGCCTCGTGTGGATCCGCCGGCTCGTCGACGGCCGCGGCCAGGCGCAGGGCGAGCGCCGTGGCCGCCTCGGACTCGACCGCGAGATCGGCGATCACGTTCTGCATCAGCGGCTTCTCGGAGAGCAGCGAACCGAAGGCGGACCGGTGCGCCACGTGCCACGACGCCTCCGCCAGCGACCGGCGCATCAGCGCGGCCGAACCCAGGACGCAGTCGAGCCGGGTCGCCGCCACCATCTCGATGATCGTGCGGACGCCGCGGCCCTCGTCGCCCAGCCGCTGCGCCCACGTGCCGTTGAACTCCAGCTCGGAGGACGCGTTGGAGCGGTTGCCCAGCTTGTCCTTGAGGCGGACGACGTCGATCGGGTTGCGTTCGCCCGACGGCAACATCCGCGGGACCACGAAACAGGTCACGCCTTCGGGAGCCTGGGCCAGGACCAGGAACACGTCGTTCATCGGCGCCGAGGTGAACCACTTGTGGCCGTGCAGCGTGTACTCGCCGTGCACCGACGTCGGCCGCGCCTCGGTCTGGTTGGACCGGACGTCGGAGCCGCCCTGCTTCTCGGTCATCCCCATGCCGGCAAGGGCACCCGCCTTCTCGGCGATCGGCCGCAGGCTCGGATCGTAGGTGGTCGAGGCCAGCCGCGGCGTCCACTGCTTCGCGATCGCGTCGTCGACGCGCAACGCAGGGATCGCCGCGTACGTCATCGAGATGGGGCAACCGTGTCCGGGCTCGGTCTGGTACCAGGCGAAGAATCCGGCGGCCCGTCGTACGTGTGCGTGTGCCGCCCCGGACTCCCAGGGAGCCGCCTGGAGGCCGTGACCGACCGCGCGTTCCATCAGCCAGTGCCACGAGGGGTGGAACTCGACCTCGTCGATGCGGTTGCCATAGCGGTCGTACGGCGTGAGCTCCGGGTGGTGCCGGTTGGCGAGCCTGCCGTGTTCGCGGGCCTCGCCGGTGCCGGCCTCGGCGCCGAGTGCGCTCAGCTCGTCGACGACCTCGGGGGAGGAGTGGCGTACGACGGCCTCGGTCAACGCCAGATCGGAGGTCACCACGTTGTGCCCGATCAGTGGCGGAGCCTGGTTGGTGGCTACCCGGATCTGGAAGTCCATGTCGATACCGTAGGCCGCATGTCTCCCACGGCGAACCGGTCCCTGTGGGACCGGGTCCGTCGCAAGCTCTGGGAGCTTCTCGTGGCCACCGTGGGCTCGTGCATCCGCTACCGGGTCACCGGGCTGGCGGCCGAGGCCGCGTTCTTCGCGGTCCTCTCGATCCCGCCGCTGATCTTCGCGTTGTCCGGTGCGGTCGGCTACGTTTCCGAGCGGCTCACCGACTCCCAGATCGAGGACGTCACCGAGACCATCATCGACGCCGCCTCGCGAGTGCTCACCGACGGCGCCGTCAACCGGGTCATCGTCCCGACCCTGGACGACGTCCTCGAGGGCGGCCGCTTCGACGTGATCTCCGTGGGGTTCGTGCTCGCTCTCTGGTCGGGATCGCGTGCCCTCAACGTCTTCGTGGACACGATCACGGTCATGCACGGGCTGGGCGGGCACCGCGGGATCGTCAAGACCCGGGCGTTGTCCTTCGTGCTCTACCTGCTCGGCCTGGTCACCGGCGGGATCACCCTCCCGCTCGTCATCGCGGGTCCGGCCCTCGTGGACAAGGCCCTGCCCCAGCGACTGGACTTCGTCAACACCCTCTACTGGCCGACCGTGATCGTGGTCTGCATCTGCTTCCTCGCCACGCTCTACCACGTCTCCGTCCCGGTGCGGACCAACTGGAGCTTCAACCTCCCGGGCGCGGTCTTCTCGCTGGTCGCCTGGATCGTCGGGTCCTACCTGTTGCGCTGGGTCCTCACCGTGACGGCCGCCGACTCGCGGTCCATCTACGGGCCGCTCGCCGCGCCGATCGCCGTACTCCTGTGGCTGTACCTCGTGGCCATCGCCGTGCTGATCGGTGCGGCCGTCAACGCGGCGTTCGACACCGTTTTCCCGCAGCTGTCGACGACCAACGCGCGCAAGGAGCTGGTCGCGCGGCTCCGCAGCCGGATCGGACGGTCGGACCCGGATCCAGTGGCCGACATGAGAAGACATGGAAGACTGAAACCGTGGCAAACGTGAACCTGCCGACGCCCGTCGTGATCGCCGGTGGCGCGCTGTGCCTGCTCGGCGGATACCTGATCGGGGTCGTGGCCGGCCCCGACGCCCCGGACCGGACAACGGGCGAGGTCGAGTCCTACGACTCCCGGACCCGTGAGCTGTGCCTGACCGGAAGCGCCGTCTCGGAGCAGGAGGACGCCGACGACGAAGGGCTGCTGTGCGGAGCCTGGCAACGCTCGCCCGGGTCGGCCACTCCGCGTCCAGGAGACAGCTTCCTGTTCGTGACGAAGCGAACTGCGCAGGACCCGTCGAGTGATGACGGCGCCGATGTCCTCATCTACGGCGACGTGGTCGACTAGATTCACAACGTGCCCGATGAGTCCCCCGAGCTGTCGATCGGCCGCCTCGACGCTGCCGGTGCAGGTGCGCTCACCCTGGTGGGAGCTCGCCCGGCGACTTCTCGCCGCGGCCGCGATCCTCGTAGGTACGGTCCTGCTGGTCTACTTCGACCGCGAGAGCTACGCCGACAACAACGACCCGCAGGCAAGGTCGGGTTGATCGACTCGATCTACTACACCACCGTCACGCTGAGCACGACCGGCTACGGCGACATCGCGCCGGTCGACGCGCATGCCCGGCTGATCAACGCGTTCGTCATCACCCCGTTCCGCATCGCCTTCCTGGTGCTGCTGATCGGCACCACGCTCGAGGTGCTCGCCTCGCAGGGTCGCGAAATGTTCCGGGTCGCCCGGTGGAGGAAGCACATGGATGAGCACGTCGTCGTCATCGGCTACGGCACCAAAGGACGCAGCGCGGTCGAGACCCTGGTCAACAACGGCAGGGCCCGCGAGGGCGTCATCATCGTCGACCCGTCACCAGTCGGCAGCCGCCGACGCGTCCACGGACGGGATCGCCATCGTCACCGGTGACGCCACCCGTCGCGAGGTGCTCCGTCGGGCCGGGGTCGAGCGGGCCAGCCAGGTCATCGTCACCACCGACCAGGACGCGACCAACGTGCTCGCCACCTTGACGGTGCGCCAGCTCAACCCCGACGCCTGGATCGTCGCCGCCGTGCGCGAGGAGGAGAACGTCCCGCTGATGAAGCAGAGCGGCGCCGACTCGGTGATCACCTCCGCCGACGCCGTCGGCCGCCTGCTCGGGCTCTCGACGCTGTCGCCGACGCTGGGTTCGGTGATGGAGGACCTGCTGACGTACGGCGAGGGGCTCGAGGTCGCCGAGCGCGACCTGCTGGTCTCCGAGGTGGGCAAGCAGCCGCAGCAGCTGCCGGACCAGGTGATCGCGGTGGTCCGCGACGAGAAGGTCTACCGCTACTTCGACCCCGTCGTGACCCAGCTGGCGCGCGGTGACCGGCTGGTCGTCGTACGCGCGGCGAAGGAGCTGCCCTGGGCTCCGCGGCCCGGCACCCACCATGAGCAGACGTCGATCGAAGAGGACGGCTGAGCACCCAGGTCGCTCAGCTTTCGATGCCGGTACTGCCATGGGGCTGGCCCACAGGTTTGCTCTCGGGTGAACCGCGCTGGCGCAGATAGATCGAGAACACGGCCATGGAGCCGACGGCGAGGAACTCGGACTGCCAGTTCTGTAGTGTGCGCGACCAGAAATCCGCGTTGACCAGGTAGGCACCCCAGCTGATCGGGTCCTGCAGTCGCTGGAGGCGAGTCTCGTTGAAGCTGGCCCAGCCGGCGATGGACTGGCCCAGCCAGGACACAAGGAAGACGCTCGCCATCACGATCGCGAGCGACCACGAGTAGATCGCCGTCCTGATGCCGCCCACCTTGGCCCACCTGGGCGAGTCCGCGACCGCGTACGCGCCGATCTTCTGATCCGCGTCGGACTCCTGTCCAGCCTTGGCGAGCTCTTTGGACTCCGGAGATCCCCGTTGCAGTAGCCAGACAGTGGCGGTCACGTACAGCAGGAACTGGAGGTACTCGCTCTGCCAGTTCTCGGTGACATCACCGGCGAAGTTCGACGACGTCAGGTATTCCGACAGGCTGAGTCGTCCCAGTCCCTCCGCGACCTGTTCGGCGTTGAGCTGTTTCCAGCCGGCGAAGGCCTGACCCACCAGCGAGCCCAGAAAGATGACGCCGAAGAACAGGCTGAGTGAGCACTCACGCACGAACTTGCGCATCCACACCCCTCACGCGTGCCGGAGGCCGAGGATCAGGAAGTAGGCAAGGCCGATGCATACGACCAGCAGGTAGGCCACGAACATGACGCGCATCAGCCCTTGACCTCGCACTCGTAGCGCGACGACGGCGTTTTCGAGCACGCCACGGCCATCACCTTCCAGCCACTCGGGAAGCGCGTCAGAAACACGGTGTCCTGGTCATATCGGACCTGCGCCATGGTTCCGTAGACGCTCGTTGCTCGAATCTCTCCCGCCTCTGGAACGTCCTGCTCGAGCACGGCAGCGCTGCAGGCCTTGCCCTCAGACTGCTCGAGCTCGGACCTGGTTTCGGGAGCCAGCAGGCCGCACGCACCCGCTCCGTCCCGCGCTTCGACCGCGGCGTAGAAGGAGCGTGCGACGTCGTCGACCGGCGCCTGCTTCGACCCGCCGCAGCCCGTCAGGGAAAGGGCGACCCCAGCGAACACCAATGCCGCCCTGAACCGCGGGTGCATGCTTCGATTCGTATCCCATGGACCCGCACACCCGCGGTAGGCGCGCCATCCGTCCGGCCAGCGATCCGGCTACGACGTCCGTTCGATCAACCGGACCGCGTCATGTGGTGCGTACCCCTTCATGTCGTTGTCGAAGTAGGCGAACACGTCGAGTCCGTCCGCGTGCCAGCGCCGGCACCGGGCAGCCCAGTCGTCGAGCGCGTCATCGGAGTAGCCGCTGGCGTAGAGCTCCTCGTCGCCGTGCAGCCGCACGTACATGAAGTCCGACGTGACCTGCTCGACCTTCGGCCATCGTCCGGCCGTGTCCGCGAGGACGCAGGCCACCCGGTGCCGCCGCATGATCGTGTACGCCGCCTCGGCCGCGAACGTGCCGCTACGGAACTCCAGGGCATGCCGCAGCGGGCGCTCGGTGTCGGTCGTCGTGAGTGACTGACCTGGCTTCACCTTGTCGTCGTGTCGCTCCGCCAGGCTGGCCGCCTCCGCTGTCGTCTGCGGCAACAGCGCGAAGAAGGCGTCGAGCACGTCAGGGTCGAACGGCAGGTTCTCGGGGAGCTGCCAGAGGATCGGACCGAGCTTCGGTCCCAGGGCGAGCACGCCGGAGGCGAAGAAGTTCGCGAGTGCGGTCTCGACGTCGACCAGCCGCTTGAAGTGCGTGACGAAACGGCCACCCTTCACCGAGAACAGGAAGTCGTCGGGGGTCTCGTCACGCCAGGACTGGTAGGAGCTCGGCCGTTGCAGGGAGTAGAACGACCCGTTCAGCTCGATCGAGGTGAGCCGCCTCGATGCGTATTCCAGCTCGCGCCGCTGGGCCAGGCCGGGTGGGTAGAAGTCGCCACGCCAGCCGGGGTAACGCCACCCCGAGATCCCGATCCGGATCGTCATGGCGCTATCTTCCCTTTCGCACGTCACCGTTTGTCCCCGGATCCTCCGGGTACCCGGACTCACGATTCCAGACGATTCCAGGCAGCCCGACAACGACGCATTGGGAGAGCTGTGCATGACCTCGCTGTGGCTTGACCGGGAGCGGCCCGTCGCGAACGATCCGTTCCCCGACGACGACACCCTCGAGGATCTCGTGGTGGGAGGTGGGCTCACCGGTCTGACCACCGCTCTGCTGCTCGCTCGCGCCGGGAGGCGGGTGGGACTGGTCGAGGCCCGGCACGTGGGGGCGGTCACCACCGGCCGGACCACCGGCAAGGTGTCCCTGCTCCAGGGAACCAAGCTCAGCCGGATGCTGGGCTACCAGTCGCACCACGTCGCCAGCGCCTACGTGGAGGCGAACCGAGAAGGCCAAGCCTGGCTGCTGCAGTTCTGCGCCGATCACGACGTACCTGCGCAGATTCGCGACGCCGTGACCTATGCGGCCACCGACCGTGACGTGCGCGCCGCGCGCGAGGAGCACGAGGCCGCGCTCTCCTTGGGGCTTCCGGTCCGCTGGGTCGAATCGCTCGACGTGCCGTTCCCGAACGCCGGGGCGACGGTGCTGGCCGACCAGGCGCAGATCGATCCCATGGACGTGTTGGACGCGCTTGCGGCACAGCTTCGGTCGCACGGCGGCACCCTCCACGAAGGCAGCCGGGTCGTGGAGGTCTCGCGCCTCGGCCATCCACGCGCCACCCTCGAAGACGGACGCGTCGTCCACGCGGACAACATGATCCTGGCCACCGGCGTACCCGTGCTGGACCGCGGGCTCTACTTCGCCAAGGTCGAGCCGAAGCGCTCCTACGTGGTGGTGTTCGACGGGGTCGTGCCGCCGCCGGGGATGTACCTGTCGGTCGGCTCGTCGACCCGCTCCGTCCGTGAGGTCCCCCGAGACGGACGGTCGTTGCTCATGGTGGGAGGCAGCGGCCACACCGTGGGCCGAAGCGCGTCGGAACGTGAGCACGTCGACGAACTGCGGCGCTGGACCACCGCGCACTTCCCCGGTGCGAACGAGACCCACAGCTGGTCCGCCCAGGACTACTCGGCTCCCGACGGCATCCCGTACGTCGGAAAGCTGCCGCGTGGGGGTGGCCACGTGTACCTCGCCACCGGCTACGACAAGTGGGGCCTGACCAACGCGGTCGCGGCCGCCCGCAACATCTCGGCGGACATCGTGGGGGAGGAGCGGCCGGCATGGGCACGCGTGCTCGGCCACCGGATCACCCGGCCCAAGGGTGCCGCGGGCCTCGCCCTGCTCAACGCCGGCGTCGCCGTGGCAGGAGCCCGGTCGCTCTTCGGCGCGCTGACGCGCGGGGTGCCATCACAGCCGCCCGAGGGCGAGGGCGTCGTGGGGAGGTCGGGCGCGCTCCCGGTCGGCACGTCGACGGTCGACGGCGAATCCTGCCGACTGCTCGCCGTCTGCACGCACCTGGGCGGAACCGTGCAGTGGAACGACGCCGAGAAGACCTGGGACTGTCCTCTGCACGGCTCGCGGTTCGCATCCGACGGCTCGGTCCTCGAGGGGCCGGCCACGAAGCCACTGGCTCGACGAGACGACGTTTGATTCGCTCAGCGCTGTCGACGCTCCAGGACGTCGCCCAGCATGGAGATCAGCTGCCCGAAGCTCTGCTGCTCGTCTGGGGCGTGGGCGGGATTGATCTCGGTCAGCGTCAAGGCCCGCCAGTTGGGGAGGGCGCACAGATCGCTGAGCAATCTGGCGAGCGAGTCCAGGTCCAAGCCACCCCGGCGGTCGGTGTTCTCGGCGATCGGGAACCGGTCGTAGTCGAGGACGTCGAAGTCGACGTGGACGAGAACGCTGTCGAACGCTTCCGCCCACGCTCGGGTGCGCGCGGCCACGGCCGACGGTTCGGTGAGGACGGCGGCCAGGGATTCGCCGCCGATGTCCAGACGGTCGATCACCTCCCGCTCGGGGTCGGTGACGTTCTCTGCTGCATACAGCCGCACCGCATCCGGGCTCAGCATCGGACGTCGGTGGGCGACCGAGGCCAGTCCGTCATGGGACCCCGGGACATCGAGAAGATGCGCGACCCCCATCCAGTCGAGGATCCCGTCGCCGGTCTCGGGTGTGTTGAGGTCCGCGTCCAGGTCGATGTAGGCGAGCCCGACCGTCGTACCGCTGCGGATCGCGCCGGCCACCGTGCCGAGCTCGACCGTGCAGTCACCGCCGAGGACGAGCACGTTGTGGTCGTCTGCCAGGGCGGAGGCGACGGACTCGGCAAGTTCGAGGACTACGTCGGTGACCAGCCCGACGTTTCCTGCCGTCGGGTTTGCCTCGTCGGCTCGCCACTCCGCCACGGCACCGTCGCCGCGGTCGACGACGTCGATCCCACGTGCCTTCAGGCTGGTGATCAGCCCGTGTCGGCGGAACACCGCAGGTGCGCGCTCTTGGCCAGGACCGTACGCGCCGGCGCTCGACGGGGCACCAATCACAGACAAGGCTCGGCTTGGTGGGTGGTCGTTCATACTTGTCAGTCTCCTGCCTGTCCACTTCCTGCACGGCATCGGGCGCGACGTTTGATTCTCCAACCGCTCGGGTACCGCCCCGCCACCGCGACCGGAGGAGAGCGTCATGAGCGAAGACGTCGTCGACGGTGCGTCGGCCAAGAACAAGGACGAACTGGCTGAGGAACTGAACAGCCACGCGGAGGAGTGAGTCGAGAAAGGATTCTGATGGCCTCGTCTCCGGACGCCGTCGAGGAGATCGCATCTCTGGCGCAGAAACACCGTCTGGAAGTGGCCGCTGCGGAGTCACTTACCAGTGGCTCCCTCGCCACCAGGCTGGGTGCCGGCCCCGACGCGTCGCTTTGGTTTCGCGGCGCGATCATTGCGTACGCCGAAGACGCGAAGTTCAGCCTCCTCGGCGTCGACCCCGGGCCAGTGGTCACCGCGAGCTGCGCAACCCAGATGGCCCAGGGAGTGAGTCGCCTGTTCGAGAGCCGGGTCGGCGTCGCTGTCACCGGCGTCGGTGGTCCTGAGCCAGTCGAGGGCCGTCCGCCGGGGACGGTCTTCGTGGCGGTGACAGTCCGCGACCAGGTCACGTGCCGCGAACTGCACCTCGTCGGTGGTCCCGAGGAAGTCCTCGAATCCTCGACCAGCTCGGCCCTGGCTCTGCTCTTGGAGAAATTGGGGGAGATCTAGGGCGATACTGGGCCTGAACCAAGGAGCCCGCATGCGACTGACCCGGCGGCGGCTGCACCCGCTGCCGCTTGAGTTCCCGCGACTGGACGGGACGACCTGGCCGGACCGCCGCGTCGTGGGGCGGACCTCGTTTGCGGCGCGCACGCTGTACCAGATGGGATACCGGGAGGCGTTCGAGCCGGAGTCGCACGACATCACCGACCTGCTCCTCGTCCACCTGCTGCCGCTGCTGCGGACGGATGCGGCTCCAGAAGATGAGCCATACCTGCGCCGCGTGTTCTCGTCCGCCGCGCAGATCGGCGCCGGTATCGGCATCGTCGAGCGACGGGTCGTGCAGCCCGGAGGAGCTCTGCACGGACCGACAGATCGCTGGCGCGCTCTGGGTTGCCGCGGACGACCTTCCCGTCCATGCCCGCCGCACCAGCAGGACGTCGCCCGCTTCCTGTTGCACTGCGGCTACTACCTCGCGCGGACCGACCCCGCACAGATCCGGCTGCTGGTCGAGGCTCTGGGCCACCAGGACGATCCGGGCGAAGAACCAGGACCCTGAGCGTTCGGTTGCCGGCCGGGCCGGTGTCGACGCACTAGGCTCGGTCCACCGACGATCGGGGCGTGCAAGCGCCAGAGCGAGGGTGATGCGATGGAGTCTGCGCAGCACGGCCCCGCTCCTGTCCGGGTCATCGACGAGCTCGAGCGCATCGACAGACTGGGACCGCTTGACGCCTACCAGGGACAGGTGTTGGAGCTCATTCGGTCGGGCCTCGCCGACGGGGTCGACGCGGTGGACATCAGCGGTGCCGTCGCCGACGCGAACGACGCCCTCACCCGCCGGCTGCTCGATCTCGCGGAGGCCCACCTCGGCCCACCCCGCTGTCGATACCAGTGGCTCGCCCTGGGCTCGCACGGACGCCGCGAACAGGTGCTGTCCAGCGACCAGGACCACGCCATCGCCTACGAACCGCCTGCGCCCGGCGAGGAGGACACAGCCCGCGACTACCTCACCGCGTTGGCCGGGCTCGCGGTGCCCGGGTTGGCTCGGGCAGGGATTCCGCTGTGCGCCGGCGGCTACATGGCCACGAACTGGTGCCGCCCGCTCGGCGAGTTCGAGCGGCTCTTTCGCAGCTGGGTCGAGGAACCCCGACCCCAGGCACTGCTTCAGGCCGAGGTCTTTCTCGATGTTCGCGGCTGTCACGGCGAGCTGCCGACCCACATCCTCGACCGCATCCTCCTGGCCGGCGGATCGCGAGGCCCGTTCCGCGTGCAGATGGCCCGTGCAGCGGTGACGTTCCGTCCCCCGTCCGGCTGGTTCAGCCGGGTGCGGTCCTCGGGCTCCACCATGGACGTGAAGCTGGGTGGGACAGCGGCGATCGTCCTCCTGGCCCGGCTCTACGCGCTGACCGCAGGCTCGACCGAGCACAGCACCGTGCCGCGACTGAGGGCCGCCGCGGCCGGCGGGACGCTCAGCCCCGCAAGCGCCGATGGTCTCATCGAGGCCTACCGCTTCCTCACCGAGCTGCGCCTGCGCCACCAGGTGGAGCAGATCGGCCAAGGCCTGCGCGCGGACAACAGGATCTCCCTTGACGGCCTGACGATCGACAACCGACAACGCCTGCGCACCACGCTGCGGTTCGTGCGGGACATGCAGGACGTCACCGCCATGCGCTTCTCCACGAGCTCGGTGACATGAGGAGCGGCGCCGAGATGAGTGACCGGTTGAAGAGCGCGCGACTGACGGCGGCTGCGGTGCTTGCCCTGCTGCTCTTCAACTACCCCTTCCTGGCCGTGTTCGACCTGGACGCAGCCGTGTTGGGTGTCCCGGTGCTGTGGGCCTATCTGTTGGTCGTGTGGGCAGGCGTCATCGCGCTCGCGGCGTGGATTTCGAGGTCCTGATGCTCGACACCTGGGTGATCGTCGGTGCCTCCGTTGCCTACCTCGGACTGCTCTTCGCCATCGCCTACTACGGGGACCGCAGGGCCGACCGTCGCCGCAGCATCATCAGCAACGGCTACATCTATGCCCTGTCCCTTTGTGTCTACGCGACGTCCTGGACCTACTACGGCAGCGTCGGCCGGGCTGCGACCACCGGTATCGGGTTCCTTCCGATCTACCTCGGTCCGACGATCATGGCCGTCGTCTGGTGGCTGGTCCTTCGGAAGATCATCAGGATCTGCAAGCGCTACCGGATCACCTCGCTCGCGGACTTCGTCTCTTCCCGCTACGGCAAGAGCAGGGCGCTCGGCGAGCTGGTGACCGTGATCGCGGTGGTCGGCATCGTCCCCTACATCGCCCTGCAGCTCAAGGCGATCTCGAACACCTTCACAATCCTTCGCGGCCAGCCCGACCTCGCCACAGGGGTCGCCACGAACCCGCCCGTCCTGGCCGACACGGCGCTGTATGTTGCGCTCCTGCTCGCCGCCTTCACGATCCTCTTCGGCACCCGACACCTCGACGCCACCGAACGACATGAAGGCATGGTCGCCGCCATCGCGTTCGAGTCGCTGGTCAAGCTGGTCGCGTTCCTCGCCGTCGGCGCCTACGTCACCTACGGACTCTTCGGCGGGTTCGGGGACCTGTTCGGGCGTGCCCAGGACAGCCCTGAGCTGGCAGGGCTGCTGACCTTCGGAGAGACCCAGAGCTACGCGTCCTGGCTGTGGCTGATCGTGCTGTCGATGTTCGCCATCCTGCTGCTGCCGAGGCAGTGGCAGGTCGCGGTCGTCGAGAACGTCGACGAGCGACACATCAAGACCGCGAGCTGGCTGTTCCCGCTCTATCTGCTGCTCATCAACATCTTCGTGATGCCCATCGCCATCGCCGGCCTGCTCACGTTCGGCGACGGCGGTGCCGGTGGTGATGCCTACGTGCTGGCCCTGCCGATGGCTGACCAGCAGGCTGCACTCGCCCTGCTCGTGTTCATCGGTGGGCTGTCAGCGGCGACCGGGATGGTCATCGTCGAGACCATCGCGCTCTCCACCATGGTGTCCAACTCACTCGTGCTGCCGGCGCTGCTGCGGTACGGCGGTGGACTGGTCGAGCGGCGCGAACTCGGGCCGCTGATCCTCGGCATCCGCCGCGCGGCGATCGTGGTGATCCTGTTGCTGGGCTTCGCCTACTTCCGCCTGGCCGGAGAGTCGCTCACGCTGGTGTCCATCGGTCTCATCTCGTTCGCGGCGGTTGCGCAGTTCGCCCCTGCCATCTTCGGCGGCCTGTACTGGCGGGGCGCGACGGGGGTCGGCGCGATCTGGGGACTCGCCGCCGGCTTCGCCGTGTGGGCCTACACGCTGCCGTTGCCGTCCCTCGTCGGGACCGGCGTCGTGCCCGCCTCCTTCATCGAGGATGGACCGTTGGGTTACGGCGTCCTGGCACCCCACGCCCTGTTCGGGCTGGACGGGCTGGACCCCGTCAGCCACTCCATGCTGTGGAGCATGCTGGTCAACGTCGGCCTGTTCGTCGGCCTCTCGCTGACCGGCCGCCGGAAGTCCGCGGAACACGTCCAGGCCTCGACCTTCGTGGACGTGTTCACCCCGCTCGGGCGCGAAGCGGACCCACGCCTG
Source organism: uncultured Actinomycetota bacterium (assembly GCA_963844385.1). Classification (GTDB taxonomy): domain Bacteria; phylum Actinomycetota; class Actinomycetes; order Propionibacteriales; family Nocardioidaceae; genus Nocardioides. Next base: position 115,346 of record CAWJOJ010000025.1, read on the forward strand.
TGGCGCGGAACGGTGTCCGTCGACGACCTCCAAAGGCTGCTGGGACGGTTCCTGGGCCCAGAAGGGGCGCGGGCCGCGTTCGCGTCGTACGCCGACCGCACCGGAACCGACGTCTCGCCCGCTGCGGAGGCCGATGCCGACCTCGTTCACCATGTCGAGACCCTGCTCGCCGGCGCAGTGGGATCGGCGTCTGCGCGGTTCATGGTGGCGTCGGTCGTGGACGAGGAGCCGCTGGCGGTCAGCGAGGTGGTGCAGATCCTCGACGAGACGTCCCAGGTGCTCGCCTACAGTCGCGCCCTCGAGCGCAAGTCGGAACAGCTCGAGCTGGCGACCTCCGAGCTTCGGGAGGCCAACTCCCGCCTCCAGGAGCTCGACCGGCTCAAGGACGACTTCGTCTCCACGATCAGTCACGAGCTGCGAACTCCACTGACGTCCATCCGGGCGTTCTCCGAGATTCTGCTGGACAACCCCGACCTGGAAACCGGCGAGCGTGAGGGCTATCTGCGAATCGTCGTCGACGAGACCGAGCGACTGACCCGCTTGATCAACCAGGTGCTCGATCTGTCCAAGCTCGAGTCTGGCAACGCCGAGTGGCAGATCGCGCACGTCGACCTGGGTCAGGTGCTCACGACGTCGATGCAGGCCACTGCGCAGATCTTCAGCGAACGCGGGGTCGTCCTCGAGATGGAGGTACCCGAGCCGGCGCCGGTCGTTCGGGCCGACGCGGACCGGGTCGTCCAGGTGATGCTCAACCTCCTCTCGAACGCCGTGAAGTTCTGCCCGCCGGGGTCGGGCCGGGTGCAGATCGTCGTCGAGCCGGGCGAGGACCTCGTCCGCGTCGACGTCTCCGACAACGGACCGGGCGTGGCCGACGAGGACCATGAGGCCATCTTCGAGAAGTTCCGTCAGGGCGGCGACACCCGGACCAACCGCCCGTCGGGCACGGGCCTGGGGCTGCCGATCAGCCGGCAGATCGTGGATCACCTCGGCGGCCGGCTCTGGGTGGAGAGCACCCCCGGGCAGGGCGCTACCTTTTCCTTCGAGCTTCCGGTCGCGGCCGTGGACAGCTCCCCGGTCACTTCAGAGAGGGACAGCTGATGACAGCCAAGGTGCTCATCGTCGATGACGAGCCGAACATCGTGGTCTCTCTCCAGTTCCTGATGAAGAAGGCCGGCTACGAGACCAGCGTCGCCAGGGACGGTGACGAGGCGCTCCTCGAGGTCGAGCGGTTCCGTCCCGACCTGGTGCTCCTCGACGTGATGATGCCCCGCCGCGACGGCTACGAGGTCTGCCAGCAGCTGCGCAGCTCCGGCTGGGACGACCTGAAGATCGTCATGCTCACGGCCAAGGGACGGCAGACGGAGGTCACCAAGGGTCTGGCGTTCGGTGCGGACGCCTACGTGACCAAGCCCTTCTCGACCTCCGACCTCGTCGACACGGTCAGCGGGCTACTCGGCGGGGGCGGCTAGGTGGGCTCGTTCCGAACGGGTCGGTGGGCGTCGGCGATCGCGGTCGCGGCGTACGTCGTCCTGGCGGCCGTCGCCCTGTCGCTGCTGGTGTGGAGCGACCTCGCCGCCGACGAGCGGGACGCGCTGCGTGATGCCCTGACCGGTGTGGCTCCTGCTCTCGTCGTGGGTGGCGCCCTGCTGATCGCCGGTCTCGTCGCGCTGGTCGCCCGCCTCGTCGGCCGCTACTCCACCACGACCAGACGCCTCTCCGCCGAGACCAGGCTGCTGCTCGAGGCGAACCCGGACCACCAGGTGGACCGATCGGGGCCTCCCGAGTTCGCGGAGCTGGCCGCCGTCAGTGGAGGCGCTTGCCGAACGGCGTCGCGTAGCCGAACGCGAGGTCGCCACCCAGATCGCCACCGCCCAGGTGGGTCTCGAGCAGGAGCGGAATCGACTGGCCACGTTGATGGCCGAGCTCGCTGTCGCGGTCCTGGTCTGCAACGTGGACGGACGGATTCTTCTCTACAACTCCGCCGCGCGATCGGTTCTGGAGGACGACACGGCAGTCGGACTCGGCCGGTCGATCTTCGACATCGTCGACCGGGACCTGCTCGAGCACGCGGTGGCTCGCATCCGCGCCGCGTCCGCGTCCTCGCACGTGGCCACCACCTTGTACGGCGGGCGGCTGCTCCAGGTCCAGGTGGCAACCGTGGACGGGCCCGAGGGCGAGGTCACCGGTTTCGTGCTGCTCCTCGAAGACCTGACCGAGCGGATGAAAGCCAGCAGCCGACGCGATGACCTGTTGCGGGAGTTCACCGAGGCGACCCGCGCATCGCTGGGCAGCATCCAGGCCGCGATCGAGTCCGTCACGGACTATCCCGACATGGAGGCCGAGAATCGTCAGCAGTTCATCGGCATCGTGCGGGAGGAGTCCCAGCGACTGGGCCGGCAGTTCGAGGTGTGGGCAGCCGAGTCGGCCACCTATCTCGCAGCGGACTGGTTGCTGAGCGAGATGAGCGGCAACGACCTGCTGTCGGTGGTCGCCGGGGCGATCGAACGCGAGGGCGCAGTGACCGTCTCCGTGCGACCCGCAACCGACGCGCTCTGGGTCAAGGCGGACAGCCATGCACTTGCGCGCACCGCGGTGCATCTCGTCGGACGGCTGTGCGAGCAGGTTGGCGTCGAGACGATGACGCTGGCGATCACCCGAGCCGGTGGCCACGCGCAGCTCGAGGCGGCGTGGACAGGCCAGGCACCCGAACCGGAGGCCTTCCAGGCCTGGCTGGACGAACCGCTCACTGGTGGCGCCGCGCCGAATGCGCGCGAGGTCATCGCGCGCCATGGCGGGGAGGTGTGGTCCGGCGGGACGTCCGGGGCCGCACAGCACCTGGTCCTGCTCCTTCCGCTGACGGAGGCCGCGACGACACCAGGTGTCCGCCCCCAGACTGGACCTCGCCAGCCGACCGGAGTTCTACGACTTCGGACTGTTCGACCGGCAGGAGGAGTCCCTGGCCTGGCACGACCGCGGCCTGGACGAGCTCGTCTACACCGTCTTCGACACCGAGACCACCGGCATGCAACCGACCCAGGGCGACGAGATCATCTCCGTGGGCGCGGTCCGCGTGGTGAACGGACGTCTGCTGCGACAGGAGGCCTTCGAGCGGCTCGTGGATCCGCAGCGCTCGGTGCCCGGCCTCCTCGACTGCCGTCCACGGTCTCACCCGGGAGATGCTCAAGGGTCACCCGACGCTCGCCACGGTGCTGCCCGAGTTCGCTCGCTACGCGGCGGACACCGTGCTGGTCGGCCACAACGTCGGCTTCGACATGCAGTTCCTCAGACTCCAGGAGGAGCGAACCGGAGTCCGCTTCACCCAACCGGTCCTGGACACGCTGCTGCTCGATGCTGCGATCCACCCAGATCACGAGGAGCACTCCCTCGAGGCCATCGCTGGTCGGCTGGGCATCGAGGTCGTGGACCGGCACACCGCGCTGGGCGACGCACTGGTCACGGGAGAGGTGTTCCTACGCCTGATCACGCTGTTCCAGCAACGCGGGGCGCGGACTCTGGGGGAGGTGGTGGAGGCGTCTCGCGCCACCCTGCAGGCCCGGCTCGACCGCTCGTTCTACAACGGTTGAGCATCTGGGCGAATCTTGCTCCGCGCCGATCCGTGCACTTCGACTCGCGCGGGCGTATGTTCATGATGAGTCGGTAGTGGTTGATGTTTCAAGCCGGCCCGCGACCAGCACCTGGAGGCACCGTGGCCAGTGCAGACGACACAGGGGTCCCGCCCCCAACGGCATCCGAGGCGCGCTACATCGCCGTACAGAAGTCGCCGGAGTTCCAGGACCTGCGACGCCGCTACCGGCGTTGGGTCATACCCGTCACCGTGGTCGCCTCGGCTGGTACTTCCTCTACGTGGCGCTCGCGGCCTATGCCACCGACTTCATGGGCAACAAGCTCTTCGGCAACATCAACGTGGGACTGGTGATGGGGTTGCTTCAGTTCGTCTCGACGTTCGGCGTCACGTCGGCGTACGTGCGGTACGCCGACCGGGTGCTGGACCCGCGCTCCGCCCGCATCCGTGAAGAGATGGAAGCGGAGGGCCTGCTGTGATCACCTTCGCTGCCGAGGTCGAGGTCGAGGAAGTCGGCAACCCCGGGCTCAACATCGCCATCTTCGCGGCGTTCGTCGCGGTCACTCTGTTCTTCGTGATCCGCGCCAGCCGGACCAACAAGAGCGCCGCGGACATGTACACCGCCGGGGCCGCGTTCACCGGCCGCCAGAACGGGGTCGCCATCTCGGGCGACTACCTGTCGGCCGCCTCCTTCCTGGGCATCGCCGGAGCGATCGCGTTGACCGGCTACGACGGCTTCCTCTACAGCATCGGCTTCCTCGTCGCCTGGCTGGTCGCGCTGCTCCTCGTCGCCGAGCTCCTGCGCAACACCGGTCGCTACACGATGGCCGACGTGCTGGCGTTCAGGATGCGGGAGGGCCCGGTGCGCACTGCCGCGGCCACCTCGACGTTGGCCGTGTCGTTCTTCTACCTGCTGGCGCAGATGGCTGGCGCCGGTGGGCTGGTGGCGCTGCTGTTGAACATCAACAACCGCGCCGGCCAGAGCCTGGTGATCGCCGCTGTCGGCGCACTCATGATCACCTACGTGCTGATCGGCGGCATGAAGGGCACCACCTACGTGCAGATCATCAAGGCGGTGCTGCTCATTGCCGGCGCCGCGTTGATGACGGTCTGGGTGCTCGCGAAGTACAACATGAACTTCTCCGACCTGCTCGGCGAGGGCGCCGCGGCCGGGGCGCTCCTGGAGCCGGGTGCGAAGTACGGCCTGACGGGCACGACGAAGCTGGACTTCATCTCGCTCGCCCTTGCCCTTGTCCTCGGCACGGCCGGGCTGCCGCACATCCTGATGCGCTTCTACACGGTGCCGACGGCAAAGGAGGCCCGCAAATCGGTCGTCTGGGCGATCTGGCTGATCGGCCTGTTCTACCTGTTCACCCTGACCCTCGGGTACGGCGCCGCCGCACTGGTCGGCCCGGACAAGATCGCCGCCGCCCCGGGTGCCGCCAACTCGGCCGCCCCGCTGCTTGCCTATGAGCTCGGCGGCACGGTGTTGCTCGGCGTCATCTCGGCCGTCGCCTTTGCCACGATCCTCGCGGTGGTGGCGGGCCTCACGATCACCGCGTCGGCGTCCTTCGCGCACGACATCTATGCCAGCGTGATCCACAAGGGCAACGCGCCGCCCGGCGCGGAGGTCAAGGTTGCCCGGATCGCTGCCGTAGTCGTCGGCGTGGTCGCCATCCTCGGTGGGATCGCGGCCAACGGGCAGAACATCGCCTTCCTGGTGGCCCTGGCGTTCGCGGTCGCGGCCTCGGCGAACCTTCCGACGATTCTCTACTCACTGTTCTGGAAGCGGTTCAACACCCGCGGCTGTCTGTGGAGCATCTACGGCGGACTCATCATCACGATCACTCTCATTGCGTTCTCGCCGGCGGTCTCCGGCAACGAGACCGCGATGTTCACGGACGCGGACTGGTCCTGGTTCCCGTTGTCCAACCCGGGGATCATCTCCATCCCCGCCTCGTTCCTGCTCGGCTTCCTCGGCACGATCACGAGCAAGGAGCACCTGGAGAACAAGGCGTCCGAGATGGAGGTTCGCTCGCTCACCGGCGCCGGCGCCGAGGGCAAGGCACTCGACCACTGACCCAGTTCAGGGCTCGGCCTCACCTCCGGACGGAGACGACGATGTCCTTGCGCCCGAAGCCGGACCCTGTCGACTCACGGCCTGACCAGGCGCCGTATCGGACCGGGTCGACGATGTCCATGCCGGCCTCGTCGTACGCCCGCCGCAGGTAGGCCTCGTCGAGCGCGATCATCGCCTCCGGCCGATCGAGCTGCTTGACGCGGGTCAGGCCGCCGTCCATCTCGTGCGGCAGGATGTCGACCTTTCGCCGGGCCAAGGCACGCCGCGACTCGTCGTTGAGCAGGAACATGGTGTTGAGGGCCCGGCTGCCCGGCTTGAGGACCCGGCCGATCTCGTGGAGGTAGTGCTCCGCGTCGTGGAGGGCCAGGTGCGTGAAGAGGGAGTTGGAGAACACGAAGTCGAACGTCCGGTCGTCGAACGGGAACCTGTAGTCGGCCGCCGGCCGGCCGGCGTCTTTCCGGTAGTGGGAGTTGTGCACGTGGGCGAGGTGGAAGGCGAAGCCCCCGCGGTGCGGCTGGACGTAACGTCGGCAGATCTCGATCGACTCCCGTGAGACGTCCAGGCCGTCGTACCGGCCCTCAGGGCCAGCGAACGACGCGAATGCCGCCGCGAACCTGCCCACCCCGCAGCCGAGGTCGAGCACCCGGTGCGCGTCGCTGAGACCCCACTGGACGGCGGTGTCGACGAAACCCTTGCCGACTTCTGCGAAGTCCGCCTGCCTCGCGTAGTGGGGGAGCTCATCCATCGAGGGAATCATGCGGGCGTCAACCTCGAACGTGCCTGACCGAGCCATTCGGGAAGGGTAGCGCGTGATGATCATGAGGTACCTGAGGCCCAAGGTAGTCACCACAGGGTTCGTCAATAGTTCCGCCGGGGGGTTGCCGCGCGTTCTATTGCGCCTATACAAAGGTGGGTGCAAGTGGACGCGCTTTTGCGCGCGTCCATCGTTTTTGACTCCGAGGCTGGCTGGCTTGCGCCCCGGCCGGGGGATATGGGAGTGGAAATCATGAAGAAGTCTTTGCGCTTGCTTGTTGCTGTGAGCGCCTCGGCGGTGGTCATCACCGCGCTGGCGTCGGCGCCCGTCGTCGCTCGTGAAGGCGCCGGTGAAAAGGCGTCCGTCGCGAAATCGGGGGAGTCTCGCGCGGCGACGCTGGTGCCGCTGCGCGCTGGTGGCGCCAGCGGCGCACCAAGCTATGTCGGGCCTGCTCGGACTGCACTCCTATCAATCGGCCAAGAGAGCGGCCACGTTCCAGGTCACTTACAACGGTTTCACCCCGGCCGCCCGTACGGCGTTCCAGTCAGCGGTGAACGTCTGGAAAACCAGGGTGAACTCGACCGTTCCGATCACTGTCAGGGCGACGTTCCAGCCGCTCGGGACCGGCGTTCTCGGCTCGGCCGGCCCCAGCTTCCTGTGGCGCAACTTCGCGGGTAGGCCGCGGCCAACACTTTCTACGTCGACGCCATCGCGAACAAGCGATCACGGTAGCCAGCTGGACCCGTCGCCCGACATTGTGGCGAACTTCAACAGCAACTTCCCCAACTGGTTCTTCGGCACCGGTGGCGCCACCCCGGCGGGCAAGTACGACTTCAAGACCGTCGTCCTCCACGAGCTCGGCCACGGCCTGGGATTCCTGGGAGCCGGCACGGGTCAGCTGGGGGGACGGGTACGGTCCGGCTCGGCTCACCGGCCTTCCCGACCGCCTACGACCGCTTCACCGAGAACCTTGCAGGCACGAAGCTGACCAGCTTCCCAACAACTCCGTCCACCGGGCTGGGCAACGCGCTCCAGAGCAACAACGTGTACTTCGACAGCGTCCAGGTGCGCAACGCCAATGGCGGCAATCGGGCCAGGCTGTACGCCCCCACCACCTGGCAACAGGGCAGCAGCTACTCGCACCTGAACGAAGCCACCTACCCCAAGGGCAACCCGCACTCGCTGATGACACCGCAGCTGGGGACGGCTGAGGCGATCCACTTCCCCGGGCCGATCACTATGGCCCTGTTCAGCAGCATCGGCTGGTAGCCCGAGGCTCGGGACCTGCTTGACAGCAAACGAACCGCCCACGGCCAAGCCGTGGGCGGTTCCTTGTTGCACTACCGCACCGTCGCTCAGATGAGCAATGTCTACCTCCGTAGCCATTTGTCCGGTTCTACAATTATCCTCAGGGTCAGTCCATTGGCCTTTGGGGGAGAGTCATGTTCACATCTCGGTTTTTTCGGCGTGCCTGCGCCATCACGATCTGCAGTTTGATAGCCATCACCACGGCCTCGAGCGTGGCGACCTCGGCTTCGTCCGTCGTGCTGGCCGAGGCCGACCAGGAGCGAGGTGCCGCCGCGGCGTGGTTGGGTCTCGGCAGCAAGGAGACGCTGGTCGTCAAGGACGTCGTACGCGACAGCGACGGCACGCAGCACGTTCGCTACAACCGCCTGTACGCCGGTCTGCCGGTCATCGGCGGTGACCTCATCGTCACCGAGACACCACAAGGCGAGCCGCGGAGTGTCATCTACGCCAGTCCTGACGCGATCGTCGTCCCTTCGACCGACGCCTCGGTCTCGGCCTCGACGGCAAGGTCTGACGCTGCCAGGCGCAGCGGCCTGAAAGCAGAAGCAGATTCCTTGGCCAAGGTCGTCTTCGCCGCTGGGCACCGGCCCGTCCTCGCTTGGCAGACCACGGTCACCGGCACTCAGACAGACGGCACGCCGATCCGGGACCTCGTCTACGCCGACGCTCGAACCGGCAGGCAGCTCGCCCGCCTGCCGCAGGTCATGGATGCCACTGGCACCGGCCGCTCGCTCTACAGCGGGACCGTGCGAATCCAGACCGTGCGTGGGCCCTCGAAGTTCCGGCTGACCGACTCATTCCGCGGCGGGCACAAGACCTACGACGCGAACAACTCGATGACCGAGCGCAGGGGCACGCTCTTCACTGATGGAGACAACGTCTGGGGGGACGGCACCAGTTCGAATCGCAAGACCGCGGCGGTCGACGCGGCGTACGGCGCGGCCAAGACGTGGGACATGTACAAGTTCCGATTCGGACGTGACCGGGATCCGCAACGACGGAGTCGGGGCATACTCCCGCGTGCACTACGGCCAGCAGTACGCAAATGCTTTCTGGCAGGACTCGTGCTTCTGCATGACCTACGGCGACGGCGACGACCTCTACCGCCCGCTGACCTCGCTCGACGTGGCCGGCCACGAGATGTCGCACGGGCTCACCTCCGCCACAGCCGGACTGAACTACTGGGACGAGGCCGGCGGCCTCAACGAGGCCACCTCCGACGTGATGGGGACGATGGTCGAGTTCTACACGGCCAATCCCAACGACCCAGGTGACTACTACATCGGCGAGAAGATCATCAGGGGACCGGGCTATCTGCGTCGGATGGACCATCCGTCGCTGGACGCCGGCTCCCGGAACTGCTGGTCGCCACAGGTCGGCGACCTCGATCCGCACTACTCGTCCGGCGTCGGCAACCACCTGTTCTACCTGCTCAGCGAGGGCACCGGCTCGAAGACGATCGGCGGCCGCGAGCACAGTTCGACCACCTGCAACGGCACCAACCTGGCCGGGATCGGCCGCGGTACTGCCGTTGCGATCTGGTACCGCGCACTGACCACCTACTGGACCTCCACCACCAACTACCTGCAGGCCGCGAACGGAATGGTGCGTGCCGCCAACGACCTGTACGGCCCGGACTCGAGTCAGTGCACCGCGACCGTGAAGGCGTGGAAAGGCGTGAACGTCCACCCGACGCGCACCTGCGGCAGCTGACCCACTTCGCTGACCGAGTGCCCCGAAGTGTCCATAGCCAAAGCGACCCGGACGGGCATACCGTTCGGGTGGGCGCCGGGGGGTCGTCCGACCTATCATCCATGCCCGCTGCCCGTGGATCGGATGCCACGGCCCTCCACTTAGGCGAAGCCGTGCGCGAAGAGATCACCCCCTCTGCAACACGGGCGCACGCCCGACGTCGATACCGAGTCGTCTGGTCCCCTCAAGTCCTGGCGGCCACCAGCGATTCGATTGAACAGCGAGCACAGGCCCAGCCCCTCGAGGGCGACCTGGAAGTGCTCGACAGCGGCGTCCTTGTCTTCCGAACCGATGGCGTGGTCGTATCGGTCGTCAGCCCGACGGCGTACAGCCGGGTCTTCCTGGATGAAGCATCGGGCGCGCCTCCCTACCCCTCCATTCCGCGCCCTCGTTCGCCCGGCTTCGGATCGTCGTAGGGGTTTGTACCCCCGGAGATTGAAAGCACAGGGCCGCCCATGGGACCCAAGTCCATGGGCGGCGGTCCTGGTGCTGCGTCGACCGGCGCAGCTCAAGCGGCGCGTCGCAGGGGTACCTGTGTCAGGTTCTTGTTGACCTGGAAGGTGCGGGTGCCCAGGCTGTCGGTGACTGTGGCCTGGACCGGGCTGTCTGCGTTGGTCCAGAGCCAGGCGGTTGCGGTCCTGTCTCGCTTGCCGGTGACGGCGGATTGGACGTCTCCGACGATCTGGAGCTGGATCGGCGCGGGGGTGTAGGACGGGCCGGGGTCGAGGAGGGTGCTGAGCAGGTTCCCGACGGAGGCGACTTCTGGTTTCGCCCGCCACAGGGAGGTGTCGGTGTGGGAGGTGCAGGACCACAGGCCGAATCCGTCTCTTCCGCCCATGGGGGAGTCGTCGAGGGTTTCGTACCGCATGGTGGGGATTCTCAGGCCGCCCATGATGAGCACGGCCTGGGCGGCGTAGGTGGCGGCGGCGGCTTCGGTGTTCTGGGGTTGTCCGGTGGTGCCGCCGGTGGTCCAGCCGGTTTCGGTGAGCTGGACGGGGTAGCCCTCTCCGAATGCGGCGTAGACGTATGCGAGTCGGGTGTACAGCTTGGTGGTGATGTCGGAGGCGGCGGCGTAGCTGTGCACGGCCTGGGCGTCCTGGTAGGGCATGATCCCGGCGTTGACGAGATTCACGTAGTCGCGGCCGTTGCGGTTGTCCAGGACGATGGCGTGGGCGGCGGGGCCGAGGACCACGACGTGGTCTAGGCGGGGGTCGGCGCGGACGGTCTGGTAGATGGTCTTCTGCACGGCGACGGTTTCGGCCGGGGTCATGGGTACGCCGCCGGAGCGGGAGTTGTTCCACTCGTTGGGTCCCTCGATGGCCTTGCAGACGTCGGCGGCGTGGTCGCCGATGTAGCGGATCTTGGCGACCAGGGTGGCGGTGGTCATGCCGTGCTCGGTCGGAAAGACAGTCATCACCCAACCCATCCCGTTGGCTCGCAACTGTGCGATCGTTGCGTCGCCATCGCTGTCGGAGGTGAACATCCCCCGGATGTAGCTGATCCGCATGCCGGCGATTCGGCCGATGACTGCGGGGCGGTTTGTGTAGCCACCGCCGAAGTTCGGGTGGTCGCAGATGCCCCAGTTCTGTTGCACGCGTTGGGACGACATCGGTCGGACGAGCGGCAGGGCCAGGGCAGCCTTGGCCTGGCTGCGGCCGGCAACGCCTGCGAACGCGGGGGTGGTGAGAAGTGCGGTGCCGGCGGTTCCGGCGATGGCGGCGCCGACGCTGAGCGCGGACCGGCGGGTGTACCTGATCCGATCGCCCGCGGTAGCAGGGCTGGCTGTGGTGGGAGTCTTGGCGGTGGTGGGCACGGGGGTCAGCCTCATTGGGTGAGCGTGGTGGAGCGCGGGATTGCCGGCCGATCGGGCGGCAAGGGGCGAGCAGGCCCACCGAACGGTGGGCAGCGGGTCGCCAAGAGAGGGCTACTTGCCGGAGGGAGGCCCGACAAATGCGGAGGGCTCTTATAGCGCATCGCACACGCAGGGTCCAGACGTGTTGACCCTAGGTTGACCCCAGTGTTTGTCAAATAAAAGGTCTAAAGGCCCTAGTCTGGGCGGTATTGGGACATTTGCCGCCTGAAAGAGGATTGTGATGGTGGGCTAGCCCTGAGACCGCTAGCAGGCGGGTTCATGCCATCCAGTCCCACCGGTCCCACCGGTCACACCACGGCGACCAGGGCGCAGCTCGGCGCGACTGCTCCCATGGCGCCGGCGTGACCGATGTGCCGAACTCGTGCCCCCTACTTGCTCACCTCGAAACGACGGTCGGCCACGGATGGAGCACTCGATTGCTCCTAGATGTTCGGAGCTGCGATCTCACCACGTGCGACCAGTTCGTCCAGTGCGCGCGGGCAGCCGGACTGCCGCCTGTTGTGCCGATCCTTGAAGGAGATGATCGGGGCCTCTTCGCAGCTGTCTGGCCCATGCTGCGAACAGGTGTGGGTGAGAACCTCTCCTCGCTGAGTGCATTGACGTGGGTTCACTGCGGTCATCATCCGCCAGTTCGTTCTACCCCGACTGGGCCGGAGGCCTCATCGGATGCGTATCTTGACCCACGTGCTGTAGGGCGAGGTGCCTTGATGGCGCCTGAGCGCACCGCCGTCGCCGCTGGACGGGACCTGCACCGGCTTCCGCAGGACTGCCGGTCCGCCTGCCTGATTCGCGTAGCACGCGGAGAGCTTCCAATCGACGAGCTCATCCAGTACTCCGGTCGCCAGCCCGAATCATCGCTGCGGATGCTCGAGCTTTATCAACTCCTCCTCGCTCAGCCGGCCACCAGCGACGTACGCAGGTCGCTCGGCAACTGGCTCTCGCCGGCGCTCTGCTCGGCGAGAGCTCCGATCCTCGCCACAAGACGCTCGGCTGGATCTAGACGGACGGTCTCGCGGCCGGCGGCTCGCTGCGTGGAAGGACGCGGGCCCCCGCGTTCGCCGCGAACGTCGCGAACTCGTCGACGGACAACACTGAACCACCCCGCGTCAGAAGCGATCGGGAGCGTATGAGCCTGACTTGAGAACGCGCTGTCATCGGCAAAGGCACGGATCGCGGCAGGCATCCCAGGTTCTCAGACTAAGCAGTGCCAAGCACCTGCGTGGAACCTACGAGTGTCCCGTCTCTGCAAGTTTCTTGGAGGAGTCATGTCAGCAACACCGCAGGCCAGTTCCCTCCGGTTGGGAATCCGGTTGCTTCTGGTAGTGCTCGTAGCTCTTGCCATCCCGGCTCTCGTGTCCGCACAGGCACACGCCGCCACTGTGACCGGAAAGGTCGGTTACGTTCCCGGCGTCTACGGGTACGGAACGGCGCACTGCAACCCCGGATACACCCGAAGCATCGCCGTTGGCGGGCCTTGGGTAGCCAGGGTCCTACCACCGAATGGTGGCTCCTTCGGAGCCCAGACCGTTCGTTGGCAACCGTTCATCGAGAAGTGGACGGGATCGGGCTGGAGGCGCTGGTGGGGTCCCGCGCAAACGGCCGGCTTCTCGGTTAGGGATGCGTGGTTCGATGGCGCGTGGAGTACTTCTCGCCGGGCCAGTTACCGGCGGAGGCTCTGGCTACTACCGGGCTGGTGGTGTGATTGCCTGGGGTGCCGCTTGGGGCTACCCCTCCGGGTGCATCGAGTACCTCCTTACCGCTGGTGACTATCTCGTGGGCGGAGGTGCGAACACCCATTTGGCCACACGTGTGACGACCGGCTACTGCTGGGTGAATGCGTAACCTGCCGCGGGGTCGACGCTGCTGGCCAAGGCCGAGAGCGGCGTCGACCTGCGTTCGGTGATTTTGGCTCCAATGGGTCTGGTTGCCAATGGCTGCGCGTCGTCGTCTTGTGGGGCGGGGATTGGACTCCCGCGCCACGGCGTGACGCTGTGCGAGCCGTACCGTGCGGCAGCGACCACTCTGGACGACAGCGGGCGTGGGGAGCAGGCGGCCCAACTCATGGAGAAAGCGGTAGGCCGTTTGGCAGACACGGACGGGCCTGACCGAGCATGTCTCTTGGCTTGGGCGCCACACCGATTCGCGGGCAGGGCTCGAGCTGCTGGAAAGAGGCACTGCTGGCGGGCCAGCCACTACTCGTAGCTCTGATGGCGCTCACCGAAAATGCCCAGAGTTGCTCAGCGGATGCCGCCACCCTGGGCTCCTTCCAGGGTAGTGGTTCAGTCGGGGTTCATGGGGTGTCTCCGTTCGTGGAGTCGGCATCGAGCTTGAAGGGTCTCGCGGCGTTTGTCGTCAAGGTGTCGGGCTGCGCGGAGGACGTCAAGTTTCGCGTCGAGGAGGAGCTGGGTTTCGTCGTGTTCGTGGCGGCGTCGGTAGTCCTCGATCCGGCAGGCGCCGCAGCAGTAGCGCCGCGGGTGGGGGTTGCTCGGGGAGTTGGGGGTGAACCAGGTCCAACAGACCGGGCAGCGAAGCCGGTTGGTTTCGTGCCGGTCGGTCTCGGGGTCGAGGGGCTCATCGGCTGGCATGGGGTTTCACCTCGGCTCCCTGTGCGCAGCGCCTCGGCGCGGGCCTGGTGGGAACGCAGCCGATACGAGGGTCCGTCGATTGCGACGACGACACCGCGGTGGAAAACCGGTCAAGCATCGCGGCGGCCACCATCGGGTCGTCTCCGAACGCGGTGGCCCAGGACCCGATGCCGACGTTGGTGGTGATCAGGGTCAAGGAGCCGTTGGTGTAGCGGGTGTTGATCACTTGGAACAGGGCGGCGGCGGCGTCGGCGGCCAGCGGGAGGTAGCCCAGCTCGTCGATGACAAGGAGCCGGGGGCCTGCGGAAGCCCATCATCGTGGCCCAGCGGCCCTCGAGGGCGGCCTTGTGGCAGCGGGCGGCGAGGCCGGCTGCGGTGGTGAAGTAGACCCGGTGCCCGGCCTCGGCGCCGGCGCGGGCCAGGCCGACCGCGAGCATGGTCTTCCGACGCCGGGTGGTCCGATGAACATCACGTTGGCGCCCTCGTCGATGAACCGCAGGGTGGCCAGCTCCCGGATCAGCGGTTGGTCGATGCCGGGTGGGCGGAGTAGTCGAAGTCGGCCAGCCGCCAGGGTGCCGGCAGACAGGCGAACCGGAGCCGGAGGTGAGCCGGCGGTCCTCGGTCGCGGTGACCTCGACGTCGAGCAGTCTCTCCAGGGTGTCGATCAGCGGGAGTTTGCTGGTCCGGGCCTCGTCGAGCAGCCCCGGTAGGGCCTGGGCGGCGTCGGCGAGCTTGAGGAACGCCAGATGTGCACGCAGCCGCTGGTAGGTCTCGGCCTCACTGTGGGTGCGCGGGGCTTCACTCATCGGCGACCACCTCCAAGGCGGTGTCCTGGCGTTCGGCCAGCAGTAGTGCGGCCGAGGCCTGGGCCGCGGCGGCGTAGTCGGCGAGGTCAACCACGACGTGGTCGCCGGCGGCTGCCGGCAGCGCCTCGCAGTCGGGCCGCCGCCTGGAGCGCCGCCGGTGAGGGTGGGCGTCGTTCTTTGGTCCGGCAGGGGCCCGGTCGCTGAACGCGGCCAGCACTGCGTGCTCGAGGGCGACCACATGCTCGTCTGGCGGGCGATCACGCCGGCGCCGTCGGGTTCACGGCGGTGTCGGGCCAGCACCACGCCACCGGTGGTGGCGACCTCGATCATGTTGGTGTCCAGCCGGCGCCGGACCGTGACCGTGGCCCCGGACAGGCCCGGGCCGATGGAGTAGAAGTTGCCGCGGAACGCGACCAGTGCTTGGGCCGAGACGATCCGCGCCACGCTCACCTCGGCCGGGTAGGGCAGCAGCGGCGGCGCGGCCAGCGGCTCGGCCACCGCCAGTTCCCCCACGGTGGTGCGTGCCCGGTCCAGGGTGCGTCCTCGGGCGTCGCCGACCCGGACACAGAACTCGTCCAGCCCGGACTGGGCCTGAGCCACCGTGAGGTCGTCGGCCAGGGTCCGCCACCAGCGTTGGGCCAGGGAGTGGTTGCCCTTCTCCACCACGCCCTTGCGGTTGCCGTGCCGCGAGGGGCAGATAGCAACCTCGACACCGTAGTGCTTGGCCACCGGCGCGAACGTGGCGGTGATCCGGCCGGTGGCCGGGTGACACACGGTGGTCATCCGGTCGAACCGCCACAGCTTGGTGCAGCCGCCCAGGCGACGTACGACGCCGTCCAGGGCCTCGACCAGGTGCGGCTGGTCCTCGGACTCGGCCAGCACCGCTCGCCACCGGCTCGAGGACGACAGGGCGCCGACCAGCAGATGCGCCGTCGTGCCCCAACCCCACCCGGCGGGTGGGTCGGGCAGCTCAGCCAGTCGAACTGGGTCTCGGCGCCAGGAGGGTGGTCGATGATCGCGTGGTCACGACCAGCCGAGGCCTGACACGGTTCACAGTGCGGCCGCAGTCGCCGTGTCCGCAGCCCTCGGGTGAAGCTCGGATAGGAACCCCGATAACCCAACGCGACGACCTCGTCGAACAACGTGGTCGCCCACAGATGCGGGTCATCACAGAGCCGGATCTTGGCGTACTCGGCGAACTCCTCGAACGGGTCCGGTGTCGACCTCGCCCGAACACCCGGGGTCCGCTCGCCATTGAGGTAGGCCTGGATCGTCTTGCGGTCACGCCCCAGATGCCGGGCGATCGCACTGACCGTCCAACCCTGGCTACGGAGTGCTGCTGCCTCCACGTCGTTCTCCCATGTGATCATTGCGGTGGGCTCCTTCGAGCGCTCGAGTGATGTGGTAATCACGAGCGTCGAAGGGGCCCGCTGACGTTGGTGGGACCTACGTCGGCGGGTCGCTCAGGGTGGGGAGATTCAGTGAGCAGGTCTGGGGAGATTCAGATGAGCGTGAT
>CAWJOJ010000026.1:0-56404 GCA_963844385.1 uncultured Actinomycetota bacterium
ACCCGTTGACACCGCCGAGCTCGACCTGCTGATCTCGGGCGGTCATGGCCATCCGCACGCCGTACTCGGCCCGCACGTCCACAAGGGCTCGGTCACCGTTCGGGTCCTCAGGCCGCTCGCGTCGTCGGTCACCGTGGTGCACGGCGACACCGAGACTCCCCTGACCCACGAGCACGCAGGTGTCTGGGTGGGCGAGCTGCCCGTCGCCGAGGTTCCCAACTACCGGGTCGAGGTCGCCTACGCGGGCGGCAAGCCCACGACGTACGACGACCCCTACCGTTTCCTGCCCACTCTCGGCGAGACCGACATCCACCTCGTCAACGAGGGGCGCCACGAGCAGCTGTGGGACGTCATGGGCGCGCACGTGCGCCACTACGCCGGTGGCGTCACCGGCACCTCGTTCGCGGTGTGGGCGCCGGGCGCCCGCGGGGTGCGGGTCCGCGGCGACTTCAACCACTGGGACGGTCGCGAGCACCCGATGCGCCAGCTCGGCGAGTCGGGTGTGTGGGAGCTGTTCCTGCCCGACGTCGGCAGCGGCACCCGCTACAAGTTCGGGATCCTCGGCGCCGACGGCACCTGGCGTGAGAAGGCCGACCCGATGGCCTACTTCACCGAGGTCCCGCCGCTGACCTCGTCGGTCGTCTTCGAGTCCCACTACACCTGGGATGACGGCGACTGGATGTCAGCCCGTCCCACGCAGCAGCCCCTCACCCAACCCATGTCCGTCTACGAGATGCATCTCGGCTCCTGGCGACGCGGTCGGTCCTACGTCGAGCTCGCCGAAGAGCTGGTCCCCTATCTCACCGATCTGGGCTACACGCACGTGGAGCTGATGCCGGTGATGGAGCATCCGTTCGGAGGATCGTGGGGCTACCAGGTCACGTCGTACTTCGCGCCGACCGCTCGGTTCGGCAACCCTGACGAGTTCCGTTTCCTCGTGGACCGGCTGCACCAGGCGGGCATCGGCGTGATCGTCGACTGGGTGCCCGCGCACTTCCCCAAGGACGAGTTCGCCCTGTCCCGCTTCGACGGCACCCCGCTCTACGAGGACCCCAACCCGTCCCGCGGAGAACATCCCGACTGGGGCACCCTCGTGTTCAACTTCGGCCGTCGCGAGGTCCGCAACTTCCTGGTCGCGAACGCGCTCTACTGGCTTGAGGAGTTCCACATCGACGGGCTGCGCGTCGACGCCGTGGCCTCGATGATCTACCTCGACTACTCGCGCGAGCCGGGGCAGTGGTCGCCCAACGTGCACGGAGGCCGCGAGAACCTCGAGGCCGTGCAGTTCCTCCAGGAGATGAACGCGACCGTCTACAAGCGAGTCCCCGGTGCGATCACGATCGCCGAGGAGTCGACCTCGTGGCCCGGTGTCACCAAGGCCACGTCGGAAGGCGGCCTCGGGTTCGGCTTCAAGTGGAACATGGGCTGGATGCACGACTCGCTGGCCTACCTCCAGCGCGATCCCATCTACCGCTCCCACCATCACAGCGAGATGACCTTCTCGATGGTCTACGCCTGGTCGGAGAACTTCGTGCTGCCGCTGTCCCACGACGAGGTCGTGCACGGCAAGGGCTCGCTGCTGCGCAAGATGCCAGGTGACCGGTGGAAGGAGCTGGCAAACCAGCGGGCCTACCTCGCCTTCATGTGGGCGCACCCAGGCAAGCACCTGACCTTCATGGGGATCGAGCTCGGCCAGGAGTCGGAGTGGGCGGAGTCGCGCGAGCTCGACTGGTGGCTGCTCGACCACCCGGAGCACCGCGGCATGCAGGCGCTGGTCCGCGATCTGAACTCGACCTATCGAGGCTCGCCCGCCCTGTATGCGCTAGACGGCTCCCCGGAGGGCTTCGCCTGGATCGATGCGAACGACGCCATGCGCGGGGTGTTCTCGTTCATCCGTCGCGCACCAGACGCGGCCGACGTCGTCTGTGTCGCCAACTTCGCTGCCGTGCCCTACCAGTACCGGCTCGGCCTGCCGTCCACGGGCACCTGGACCGAGGTCGTCAACACCGATGCGGAGTCCTACACCGGCTCGGGCGTGGGCAACCTCGGTGGGGTCAACGCCGTCGAAGGCGAATGGTCCGGCCAGCCGGCGTACGCGGACATCGCCGTACCTCCCCTTGCGACGGTGTGGTTCCGCAAGTCCTGAGTTGTCGGGAGCGAGGTTTCATCACGGTATGCAGGCCGACCGACTGTTCCCGGGGTTCGTGCACCAGGGGAAGCGGCTGCTCGCCTGCATACCGTGATGAACCTGCCGACCTTGACAGCGGGCAGCCGCGAAGCATCCACAGGCGACTTCCCGGCGAGCGATTTCCCCAGCGCATGTTGAGGCCCCATCGGACCGGAGGTCCGCGAACGAACATGCCGGGATGGACCCACTACGCATCCGTGCCGAGACCAAGGGATTCTTCACACGCGCCGACGCTCGAGAGTCCGGGTGCGACGACAAGGCCGTAGCCATGTTGATCCGAACCGGCTTGTGGCACAGGTTCCGCCGCGGCTTCTACACCTTCACCGACCTCTGGAAAGCGTTGGACGACGTCGGGCGTCACCGGGTGCGCAGTCACGCCGTCCTGCGCTCACTCGGGCCCTCTGTTGCGCTGAGCCACATCTCCGGGTCGATCGAACACGGCATGTCGACGTGGGGTCTCCCCCTTGATCGCGTGCACGTCACCAGGTTGGACGGCGGCGCTGGCAGGGTGGAGGGCGACGTGGTGCATCACGAGGGCTTCTGTCTCGACGACGACGTCATCGAGGTCGATGGCCACCGCGTCCTGGTGCCGGAGCGCTGCGCCATCGAGGCGGCATCTCGAGTCAGCAACGAGGTCGCTCTCGTCCTGTTCGACTCGCTTCTCAATCACGACCTCACCACCTACGACGAACTGCAGGCCAGGTTCAAGCTGATGCAGTTCTGGCCCCGGACCAGACATCTGCACATCCCAGTCCGCATGGCCGATGGCGCAGCCGAAAGCCCCGGCGAGTCCCGGGGTCGCTGGCTGTGCTGGATGGCCGGCCTACCGCAACCTCAGCTCCAGTACCGCGTATTTGACGCGCGTGGCCTGCTCCTCGCTAGGTGCGACTGGGCCTGGCCCGACCACGGCACACTCGGCGAGTTCGACGGCAGGGTCAAGTACGGCCGAGCGTTGTTGCCAGGACAGGATCCGGGCGAGGTCGTGTTCGCCGAGAAGCAGCGGGAGGATCTGATCCGCGAGATCACCGGATGTCGGATGGTCCGGGTGATCTGGAGTGACTACGAACGGCCACGGGTGACCGCGGCCCGCATCGAACGCCAATTGAGGCTGGTCGGATGATGCGCACCAGGTCCGGCCCCGGAACGGTCAGGTTCATCACGGTATGCAGGTGAACCTCCGGTTCCCACGGCGCACAAGCAATGGGAACCACCAGTTGACCTGCATACCGTGATGAACCTCCGCCCGCCCACTGGCTAGGGTGACCCGGTGACCGACCGCCCCACCCTGACCACGATTGCGACCGGCGTCGCCCGGGTCAGCTGGTCGCGATCGTTGCAGGAGCAGGGCTTCCAGGAGGCGGTCGCCCAGATCAGCGAAGTGGTGGGTCAGGCCCTTGGCGGAGCATGGCCGCGTCGAGGCACTCGTCGCGCCGGATGACACCGCCGGTCAGCGCATCGCCACCTGGTCGGGGCTACTCCGCGAGGGCGTGATGCGTGGTGGCCATGTCGAGGGCGGGGCGCACGCCGACCGGATCGTCTACGCCAGGGTCGTGGGCGACCAGCCGGTCAGCGACCCGATGGGCTTCCGCAGCCTGCTCAACTCGTTCCTGCCCCGCAAGCGCGCCATCAGCCAGATGCTGATCCGGGACCCCGACGACCGCGTCCTGATGTGCAGGCTGACCTACAAGCAGGACTGGGACCTCCCGGGCGGGGTCGTCGAGGTCGGCGAGTCACCGCGAGCGGCGGTCAGCCGCGAGGTCGAGGAGGAACTCGGACTCTCTGTCGCGGCGGGGCCGCTGCTCCTGACCGACTGGCTGCCCGCCTGGGGCGGCTGGGACGACGCGGTCTGCCTGGTCTTCGACGGCGGCGTGCACGCTGCCGGTGTCGTCGAGACGATCGTTCGTGAGGAGCGCGAGATCCGGGCCGCGGAGTTCTGCACACTCGAGCAGGTAGCTGAGCGGGCTGCCGAGTTCACCGCCCGCCGGGTCGCGGCCGCCGTGTCCAACCTCGACGGCTCCGGACCGGGGTACGCCGAGTCCGGGCGCCGCTGACGGTCATGAACGCCCCGAGCCCGCCGACGACCATGAGGTCGCCGGCGGGCTCGTGAGTGCGTGCCGTCCTAACTCAGCCTCACTCCAGGGGCTTCGCGAGGTCCGCGATCGTCGTGAGACCGAACTCCTCCGCGGTCTCAGAAGTCACGACGACGGCGTCGGTGTCCTGGGCGTCGGACATCTCCAGCGCCACCAGGTTCTCCGGCAGCGCCTCGGTCAGCGCGGCATACACGTCTTCGGGGCTGGTCGCTGTCGCGTCCTTGTCGATGAACAGCAGGGAGTTGCCGCTGTACTCCGGGAACAGGTCGAGCGATCCCTGCTCGAGCGCCGGGAAGTACTTCTCCCGGCTGCCGATGTTGAGCTTCTTGCTGATCTGCGCGCCCTGCGCCTCGAGCACCTGGGCATAGATCTCGGCGAGGATCACGTTCTCGGGGAAGTTGGCCGAACCGACGGTGAGGCTCTCCCCTGACGCCGCCGACCCGGTGCCGTCGAGGCCGTTGTCGGCCAGCCAGCCGGCGGCCACGTCCGCGGCGTCTTCCTTGTCGTTCACCGCCTTGTCGACAAGATCAATCAGCCCTTCGCTGGTCAGCTTGGCCGAGACCTCGTTGAGGGTCTGCTTCACGCCGTCACTTGCCTTCTCCTTGTTGATGATCGGGACGACGTTCTGCGCGGCGAACACGCTCTCGGGGTCCTCGAGGACCACGAAGTCGTTCGACGGGATAGCCGGGTCAGTGCTGAACAGGTTGGCGGCGTCGATCTGGCCGTTCTTCAGCGCGTTGACCGTCACCGGGCCACCGGTGTCGGTCACCTTGAACTGGCCGAACTCCACGCTCGTACTTCTCCTTGAGGCCGAGCAGTCCGGCCTCCCTGGTCTTGAACTCCGCAGGGCCGCCCATAATCATCTGTGAGGCGACTGTGTCCCCTTCGGACGCTTCCGGGGTCTTGGTGCCACCGCCGCCGCAGGCGCCGAGGCTCAGCGTGACGGCCAGGGCCACGCCTCCAGCGAGAAAGTGCTTGTTCATGGTTCTCCTTGTGCTGAGGTCGAACAGGATCGAGGTGAGTCTCGGGACGGTCAGTCGTCAGCAGCCCCTG
This sequence comes from uncultured Actinomycetota bacterium, assembly GCA_963844385.1. GTDB lineage: Bacteria > Actinomycetota > Actinomycetes > Propionibacteriales > Nocardioidaceae > Nocardioides. The sequence continues at coordinate 5,332 of CAWJOJ010000026.1, forward strand.
CCTTCGTGACGCCCGCCAGCTGCAGGTCCGGTGCAGCGGAGGTGTCGCGTTTGGTGTCGCCGACGGCTGGTGCAGCCAGTTTCGTGGAGAACCGGCGCGTTATCCCGCGCGACACGACGTAGCGCTGGACCATCGCGAGCAGCAGGTCGGTGATCAGGGCGAGAGCCGCAACCAGGATTCCCCCACCGATCATCTGCGGGTAGTCCTGCTGCGCCAGACCGTCGTAGATGAAGCGTCCGAGCCCACCCAGGGTGACGTAGGACGCGATCGTGGTGGTGGCGATCACCTGGAGCGTGGCCGACCGGAAGCCCGAGAAGATCAGCGGGAGGCTGATGGGGAGCTCCACCCTGGTCAGCACCTGGCGTCCGGTCATGCCCATGCCGTACGCCGCGTCCCGGACCGCCGGATCGACGTTCTGCACCCCGGCGAAGGTGTTCGCGAGGATCGGCGGCACGGCCAGCAGGACCAGGACGATCTCGGTCGGAATCAGGTACCCGGTGTCGGTCCGGCCCTGGAAGTTCGGCGCGATGATCACTACGAGCAACACCAGCACACCGACGGTGGGGAGGGCACGCACCGCGTTGATAGCGGTTACCAGGCTCTTGCCCTTTCCGGTGTGCCCGATGGCAAGGCCGAGCGGCAGCGCGATGGCCAGCGCGATGGCCAGCGCGATGGCCGAGAACCGAATGTGCGCCTGGAGCTGGCTGAAGATCCCGTAGTCGAACTGCGTGTCATACCAGTGGGACGAGTCGGACAGCCACTCGAAGGTCTTCCCGATCATGACCGCACCGCCTTCCGCCAAGGGGTGAGTAGTCGGTCGAGAGCCACGATCAGCAGGTCAAGCACCAATGCGAGCAACACACACAACACGATGCCGAGCACGATGGGTGGGTAGTACGGCTGGTCAGTGGAGAGCTTGAAGCCCTCGTCGAACAACAGCCCGAGGTTCGTCATCCCGATCGTGCCGGCTACCGCGACGATGCTGACGTTGGACACGACGGCCACCCGCAGGCCGGCCGAGATGACGGGTACGGCGATGGGCAGCTCGACCTTGAAGAACCGGCCGAGCGGCGTGAATCCGAGTGCGGTCGCCGCCTGGAGGGTGTCCTCGGGCACGGACGCGAGCCCGTCGGCCACCACCCGCACGAGCAGGGCGACGGAGTAGACGGTGAGCGCAATGGGGACCTGCAGCGGGCTGAGCGGATCGAGACCCAGCAGTGGCGGGACGAGGACGAAGAGCGCAATCGAGGGGATCGTGAAGAGCAACCCGCTCAGCGTCATCAGCGGTGGATAGAGCACCTTGTGGCGCCGGGCGAGCCAGCCCAGCGGTAGCGAGATGAGCAGCCCGACGACCACCGGGACGACCGACAGCCACGTGTGCGACCACAGCAGCGACAGATCGTAGGAGAGGTGGTCGAGGAAGTAGCTGAAGAACGCCAAGGGTGATGAGCTGGCGGCTGCCGTAATCTCGGCGACGATGGCGCTCACCTGGCCGGCTCCCCTCGAACGGTCTCGGAGGCGGTGTGCTCAGCCCTGCCTTCGATCAGGGCGACGATCTCGTGCATGTGCGTGACGCCGGCGAGCTTCCCGTCGGGGTCCACCACGACCCCGCGACCCGATGGCGACGACAGGCACGCGTCCAGGGCCGCACGCAACGAGCCGCCCTGCACGGCAAGGGTGCCGCCGCGGTAGAGGTTCTCCTCTTCCACGTGGACGGTGCCCCTCGGCTGCTCGTCGAGATCGAGCCATCCGTGAGGCACGCCCTCGTCGTCGACGACGAGCACCCACGGGTCGCTTCCATCCGAGCGGTCGGCGCCGACCGGCAGGTTTGCTCCGAGGCGAACCGTGGGCTCGTCGTGGCTGGGCAGGTCACTGCCTTCGGTGAAGCCCAACGCCCGGTATCCCCGGTCTCGGCCCACGAACTCGGCCACGAAGGCGTTCGCCGGCCGCGACAGCAGCTCGACAGGCGAGGCCAGCTGGGCGAGCTTTCCCCCGACCTGCATCACCGCGATCTGGTCACCGAGCTTGATCGCCTCGTCGATGTCGTGGGTGACGAAAGCGATCGTCTTGCCGAGATCGCCCTGGAGCTGGAGGAACTGCTCCTGGAGCTGCTCGCGGACCACGGGGTCGACGGCCGAGAACGGCTCGTCCATCAACATGACCGGCGGATCGGCGGCCAGCGCCCGGGCGACACCCACGCGCTGCTGTTGCCCACCGGAGAGCTGCGCGGGGTACCGCTTGGCGAAGTGGCCGGGCAGCCCCACCCGCTCGAGCAGTTCGCCAGCGCGAGCCCGCGCCTTGGTCTTGTCCTGACCGAGCAGGTAGGGGACGGTCGCGATGTTGTCGATGATGGTGCGATGCGGGAACAGTCCGGCGTGCTGGATGACGTAGCCGATCTTGCGGCGCAGCTCGTGAGCCGGCAGGTCAGCGGCGTTGGTGTCGTCGATCCAGATCGAGCCCGAGGTCGGGTCGATCATCCGGTTGATCATGCGCAGGCTGGTCGTCTTGCCGCAGCCAGAGGGACCCACGAACACGGTGATCTTCCCCGTGGGTGCCTCCAGACTGAGGGAATCGACAGCCACTGTGCCGTCGGGATAGCGCTTGGACACGTTGTCGAAGCGGATCATGAGCCGGTCTCCTGTTGGGTGCGTGCGGACGGGCGGGGTTCATTGGACTTCGGCTCCTTGGGTGGAGACGACTTGGTGCCGAGCAGACTGCTGAGCCCGCGAGTCTCAGCAGCCAGGATGGCGCCGTACCGCTCGACGTCCTCGTCGTCGATGCGGTACGTCGGACCGAGAAGACTGAGGGCTGCAGCAACGCCCCCGGGACGCAGGATCGGCGCGGCGATTGCCGTGACGTCTGGCTCGAGGCTGTCCCGCTGGGCGACAAACCCGACGTCCGGGACGTCGCCGAGGAGCGCGTGACCGACGGCCAAACCGGTCATCGGCACCGAGCGGCCGACCCAGCTGGTGTGCCGCACCGAATGGGTGCCCTCCACCATGGCGATGTAGACGGCGCCGTCACCGCTCCCCCGCACCGACAGGTAGGCCGACTCACCGGTGGCCGCCACGATCCGGTGCAGGGCGGGTTCCGCGAGCTTGGCCAGGGAGCTGTGGCCGATGGCCATCGCGCCGATCTGCAACAGATGCGGTCCAGCGGTGTACATGCCGTCTTCTCGGCGGATCACGAACCCCGCCTGTTCCATGGTGCGCAGGAGCCGCAGCGCTGTGCTGGTCGGGAGGTTGGTCCCGCGTGCGCAGTCGGTGAGGCTGATCGCTTCGGTGTCGCACACCTGCGACAACAGGGCAAGGGCACGCTCGACGGTGCGGGTCGGCGTTCCTTCCCGGGGATGGAGGCCCAGCGTCACGATAATCCTTCCACCTAGTAGCAATGGGATTTCGTTGGTTGGTAGCATTGCACTACCTGATGCTCTTGTGAAGACCCTTCTGCAAGATTCTTCGCAGCGCACCCAGTCCCGCCGAACCGGCTCCCGGTCGCACCCAGGAGAAACGATGGACGAAGACAAGGACCGCGGTTCGAGGCCAGCGGCTTTCACCGTCAAGGGCGAGCCCTTGACCGCCTCTGCCGTCACCCGAGTCGCGCACCGAAAGGCCTCGGTCGAGCTCGGGGGCGACGTACTTCCCAGGGTCGCGGAGTCGTTCCGGTTCGCGGCCGAGGTCGCCGCCACCCGCCCGATCTACGGACGGTCGACCGGGGTTGGCGCAAACCGGGCCGTCGCCGTGACCGACCCGGAGGGGCAAGCCCTGCGCCTGCTGAGATCCCATGCGACCAGCGCCGGCGCGCTGCGCTCGCCCGAGAGAGTTCGGGCGATGTTGCTGGTCCGCCTCAACCAGCTCGCCTCCGGAGGCAACGGCATCGACCCGGCCATCGTCTCCGGCGTGGTGGCAATGCTCGAGGCCGACGCCCTCCCGCCGGTGCGGGAGTGGGGCGGGATCGGCACGGGTGACCTCTCGGCCCTGGGCACGACCGCCTTGTCCATGCTGGGAGAGCTCGCCACGTCACAACCCTTCACGCAGGCAGTTCGATTCGGCCCCGGCGATGGCCTGGCGTTCCTCTCGAGCAACGCCGCAACCCTCGCCGACACGTTCCTGGCCCTCGACGACCTCGACCGCCTGGATCAGGCCGCGCTAGTCGTCGCAACCATGAGCTTTGCGGCCGTTCGTGGCAACGCCGAGGCGTTCTCCCCGGCCGTCGAGACCGCAACTCCGTTCGACGGCGCCCGCTGGGTGTGCCGTTCCATGCGTGCACTGATCCGCGGCTCGGCCGCCACCGGGCTGGGCGACGATCCCCCAGCGGCCAGGATCCAGGACCCGTTCGGGCTCCGCACGATGCCCCAGCTGTACGGCGCCCTGGCCGACGCTCATGCGCACGCCGAGATGGTCGCCGCGACCATGTCCGCGGCCGCGAGCGAGAACCCCGTCCTCTCCGCCGAGCACGGTGTGGCCCATCATGGCGCCTTCCACGCGGCGTACCTCGGGCAGGCGCTCGACGGACTGCTGCTCGCCCTCGCCCAGGCCGGGCAGACCAGCCTTGGGCGGCTGACGATGCTGGCCGAGCCGGACTTCACCGGGGCTCCACCGTTCGTCTCCGACGGCACGCCCGGCGCTTCCGGCACGATGGTCGTGGAGTACGCCGCCGGCGCCGCACTCGCTGAGCTCCGAGCCCTGGCCGCGCCCGTCGGCCTGCAGGGGGTCGTGCTGTCGAGGGGACTCGAGGACGACGCCAGCTTCGCTTCGCTGGCTGCCAGGCAGGCTCTCGACGCGATTGCGCCCCTGCGGGTCCTGCTTGCTGCCGAACTGCTCACTGCGGTGCGGGCGCTCGGGCCGGACGCCGAGCTCGCCTCCGCCCTCGTGCCGGTCGTGGACGCCGTCGCGGCCGCGGCGCCCACCGTCACCGAACGCGAGGACCGGGACCTCACCCACGAGCTCGAGGGTCTCGCCGAGATCGTCGACGGACTCCCAGCACTCCTGCCCGAGGAGCTGCGCGACGTACTCGGCGCCCGCCCCGGTCAGAACGCGTCGTCGAGTGGTCGCAGCTCGTCGGCGTAGGAGACCGAGGTCCGGTGCAGGATTCCGGTCGACCCCACGGCGTACTGGCCGAGCCGCCACAGCGGGGGTGAGTACGCGTGGATCGACACCGACTGCGGATCCTTGCCGGTGAGCCGGTGAATGTGGTCCGGGCCGAAGCTGAACACCTGTCCGGCCGGCACGTCGGTGGCCAGGCTCGGGGCGTCCACGGCGAGGTTGTGCTCGGTCAGCGCACCGCGCACGACCGCCACGGCTCCGGACGAGACGTCGTGGTCATGCCAGCCGGTGTCGTCGCCCGGTGTCCAGCAGAGCACCCAGATGTCGACGTGGGCGTCGCGGTGCAACGAGAAGTAGTGCCGCTCATCGGTGCCCGAGACGACGTGTTCCTCCCACAGCTCCGGACGAGCGGCGATGGACGCGGCGAGGGCACGCAGTTCGGTCTTGTCCAGCTCCCGGTGGGGCAGAACTTCGAGGCCGCCGAAGTCAGGCTCCGAGCACGCATCGATCGGTGCGGGAAGCCGAGCCGGGATGCCTTGGTGCAGGTCGTCGAACGAGGGCGGCTGCGGGGCGGTGATGGTCATGTCGCTGTTCCTTCCAGGAGTCGGCGGGGGTTGTTGAGCGAGATCTGGCGCCAGGCGGCCTCGCCCTGCCCGGGATCGGCCGGCTCGGCGTAGGGCCGGTCGGAGCCGAGCACGATGCCGTCGATGCCGAGTGCCCGGACCAGGGCGTCGAGGCCCTGACGCCCGTAGGACGAGGTGTCCACGTAGACGCCCGGATCGGTGACGAACCGGCCACCGCCGCGCGCCTGGAGTCGTTCGTGGTGGGTGGGAGCCAGGCCGGCCCCTGCCGCGAAGCAGATCCGCAGCCGCGGCAGCATCGTGCGCCCGACCGCGGTCCAGGCCCACCACGCCGCCTGGAGCTGCGCCACGTAGTCGACGACAGCGGGCCACCAGGCAGGCGCGCCACTGGCCCCATTGGCAGGGCCGGGATGCACGAACACAGGCCGGTCCAGTTCCTCGCACCGCCGCAGCACCGGCGCTGCGGCCTCGACAGCCGCCGGATTGCCGATGAGGGTGGCGGGGATCTGGAGCCCGACCATGGCCGGGTCGTCGAGCAGCGTCTTCAGGCCGTCGACGTCAGGGTCGACCGACGAGACCGCCGCCCACCCTGTGAACGGCTCACCCAGCTCGCGGACTCCGTCGTGCCAGGCGTCCAGCAGCACCCCCGCCTCATCCGGCAGAAGGTCCTCGATGCCCAGTGGAGCGGACGGTGCGAGCACGATCCTGCCGACGCCGGAGTCGATTCCGGCGCGGGCCGCCGGATCGTGGTCGCCCGGATCGACGGCGTACGGCGCCTCGTGTGCGGTGTGCAGCACCCAGCCACGAAGCATCGGGGGCTGGCTACGGGAACGAAGCGCGTCCAGGAGGGTTGCCGGCCACAGGTGCTGATGCACGTCGACCGCTGAAGGCCTTGGACCTCCGGCTCCCATGCGCCCGCCTCCTCCCGAAACAAGTTTGGTGAATCGCTTCACTGAAGCGTATCACTGAATCGATTAACTCTTGTAATCTTATCTACAATATGGACTCGCGGCAATTCCACCTCGACTAGGGTCGGCACGGTGAGCGAACGCGCCAAGCGGGTCACCCTCAAGCATGTCGCCGACGAGGTCGGCCTGTCGGTGGCTGCCGTCTCGTACGCCCTGAGGGGTTTGCAGGTGCCCGAGGAGACCCAGGCGCGGGTACGCGAGGCCGCGGAGCGCCTCGGCTACCAGGTCGACCCGATCGCCCGCGCCCTGGTCTCGGGACGCACCGGCCACGTCGGCGTGATGTGCCGCTCCCTGACCGACCTGTGGCAACAGGGAGTTGCCGCGTCTCTGGGCCGCGCGCTGATGCAGGAGGGGCGGCAGGCCCTGATCGTCGACGCGTCCAACGACCCGTTGCTCGAGGAGTCGCTGGCTGCCCAGCTGATCGACCAGCGGGTCGACGCCATCATCGTGCTGCCCGTCGACCCGTCCGCGGAGCACTGGGCCACGGTCGCCGAGCGGACGGTGCTGATCTCGATCGGCGACTCCATCCCCGGCGCCCGGACCGCGGCGGGCGTGGTCTTCGACAACTCCTCCGCCGTCCGCGGCGCCCTGCAGACCCTGGCCAACGCCGGCCATCGACACATCGCGGTCCTGACCCCTGACGAGGCGGACACGCCCGACCGGCCGGCCGAGGTGGTGACGCGCCGGGTCGCCGACGAGCTCGACCTGGATCTCACCCTGCACACCACCCCGCACGAGCTCGAGGGAGCAAAGCGAGTCGCCCTGGAGATCCTGAGCGCCAGCTCGCCGCCGACGGCGTTCTTCTGCCTGTCCGACTCGATGGCCTACGGCGTGTACGCCGCCGCTCGGACCCTCGGACTGGACATTCCGGGCGACGTGTCGCTGCTGGGGTCCGACGACAACCAGGTCTCGGCGTTGCTCACCCCGCCCCTGGCCGGCTTCCACTGGCCGTTCGACGACCTGATCTCCTCGGTCGTCGACCTCACCCTGACGTCTCTCGAGTCAGGAGCCCGCGGAAGCCGGAAGGTGCTGACCGCGACCCCGACCCCGGGCGGCTCCGTGGCGCCACCCCGCTAGAAGGTCGCTCTCGCCACTCCCTGGACACACTTGTCGGCGGCGCCCCCTGCCCAAGATTGGGAAAAAGGTCCAATATCGGGGGGTGACCACCTATGTGTTCGATTTCGACCAGGGCAACAAGGACCAGAAGGACCTGCTCGGGGGAAAGGGCGCCAACCTCGCCGAGATGACCAACCTCGGCCTGCCGGTGCCGCCGGGCTTCACGATCACGACCGAGGCGTGCAAGGCCTACCTGGAGCGAGGGGACGTGCCTGAGGGGCTCGCCGACGAGGTGACCGAGCATCTCGCCGACGTCGAGAAGGCCATGGGCCGGAGCCTGGGCGACCCCGACGACCCCTTGCTGGTCTCGGTGAGGTCGGGAGCGAAGTTCTCCATGCCCGGCATGATGGAGACGGTCCTCAACGTCGGGCTCAACGACGAGTCCGTCAGGGGGCTGGCAACGCAGTCCGGGGACGAGCGGTTCGCGCTGGACTCCTACCGGCGGCTGCTCCAGATGTTCGGCGCGACCGTGCTGGACATCGAGTCGCGCGTCTTCTCCTCGGCACTCGACTCACTCAAGGAGCGAACCGGCAGCGACAACGACCTCGATCTCGGAGTCGCCGAGCTCACCGAGCTGGTCGGCACCTACAAGGAGCTGATCAAGGAGCACGCCGGGCGCGACTTCCCGCAGTCCCCACGCGAACAGCTCGACCTGGCGATGCGGGCCGTCTTCGACTCGTGGAACACCGACCGTGCCGTGCTCTACCGCCGGCAGGAACAGATCCCCGAGGACCTCGGCACCGCCGTCAACGTCCAGACCATGGTGTTCGGCAACCGCGGCATGACATCGGGCTCCGGCGTCTGCTTCACGCGCGATCCGTCGACCGGACATCAGGGCGTCTACGGCGACTACCTCCAGAACGCCCAGGGCGAGGACGTCGTGGCCGGCATTCGCAACACCGTGTCGTTGGCCGATCTCGAGGAGATCGACAAGGCCGCACACGACGAGCTGCTGGCGATCATGGCGACGCTCGAGCATCACTACCGCGACATGTGCGACATCGAGTTCACGATCGAGAACGCCAAGCTCTGGATGCTCCAGACCCGCGTCGGCAAGCGCACCCCCGAGGCCGCCTTCCGGATCGCTGCCCAGATGGCCAACGAGGGGCTGATCGACCGAGACGAGGCGCTCCGCCGGGTCACCGGCGCCCAGCTCGCGCTGCTGATGTTCCCCCGCTTCGACGAGAAGGCCGACCGCACCCTGCTCACGTCCGGCATGGGCGCCTCACCCGGAGCAGCGGTGGGCAAGGCCGTCTTCGACTCCGATGCGGCCGTGGAGTGGGCGGACCGGGGCGAGGCCGTGATCCTGGTCCGCAAGGAGACCAACCCCGACGACCTGCGCGGCATGGTCGCGGCCCGCGGCATCCTCACCAGCCGTGGTGGCAAGACCTCCCACGCGGCGGTCGTGGCCCGCGGAATGGGCCGGACCTGCGTCTGCGGAGCCGAGGCTCTCAACGTGAACGTCGACAAACGGGAGTTCCGGACGCGGGACGGCCAGGTGGTCAAGGAGGGCGACATCCTCTCGATCGACGGCACCACCGGAGAGGTGTTCCTCGGCGAGATGCCGGTCGTCGACTCCGACGTCGTGCGCCTGTTCGAGGGCAAGGCGGTCGACGGCGAGCTCGCGACGGCCGTCGAGATGCTGATGGGGCACGCCGACAGCCTGAGCCGGCTCTCGGGTGCGGTCGAACGCAGACACACCTGAGGACGCGTCCCGGGCTCGCAGGTTCGGCGCCAAGGGAATCGGCCTGTGCCGCACCGAGCACATGTTCCTCGGCGCGAGGCGAGCTCTGGTCGAGAACCTGATCGTGGCCGACGACGAGGCGGGGCAGGAGGCTGCGCTGTCCGAGCTGCTGCCCGCTGCAACGCGAGGACTTCAAGGGAATCCTCGAGGCGATGGACGGCCTGCCGGTGACGATCCGGCTGATCGACCCACCCCTGCACGAGTTCCTGCCCGACTTCACCGAGCTCTCGGTTCAGGTGGCGCTGGAGGACGAGCGGGACAAGTCCGACACCAGGACCCACAAGCTGCTCGCGGCGGTCACCCGCCTGCACGAGCAGAACCCGATGCTCGGGCTCCGCGGCGTACGTCTGGGGATCGTCATTCCGGGCCTGTTCACGATGCAGGTCCGCGCGGTGCTGGAAGCGGCAGCCGAGCGGGTCGTTGAGGGGGGCGACCCCTACCCGGAGATCATGGTGCCGTTGGTGGCCACCCTGCGCGAGCTCGACATCGTGCGTGGCTACATCGACGCCGTGGCCGCGCAGGTCCAGGAGGAGCGGGGAACCACGATCTCCTACAAGGTGGGCACCATGATCGAGCTGCCCCGGGCCGCGCTCACCGCCGACCGCATCGCGGAGAGCGCCGAGTTCTTCTCGTTCGGCACCAACGACCTCACCCAGATGACGTGGGGCTTCTCCCGCGACGACGTGGAGGCGTCGTTCTTCGGCACCTACCTGGACCACGGAGTGTTCCCGGTGTCGCCGTTCGAGTCACTCGACACCGAGGGCGTCGGTTCGCTGGTGCGCAAGGCGGTCGAGCTGGGCCGCGAGACGCGCCCGGACCTGCATCTCGGCGTCTGCGGCGAGCACGGTGGTGACCCCGCGTCGATCCACTTCTTCAACGAGGTCGGGCTCGACTACGTCTCCTGCTCTCCGTTCCGGGTCCCGGTGGCCCGGCTCGAGGCGGGACGGGCAGTGCTCGACCGCGAGTGACAGATCAGAACAGCGCGGACGCGAGGTTCTGGCGCCCGCGGATCACGCGGGGGTCTTCGTTTCCGACCGCCGCAAAGAGCCCGAGGAGGTGCTGGCGGGCCTTGTCGCGGTCGTCTCCCGTCGTACGACGGACCACGTCGACCAGCCGGGTGAAGGCGTCCTCGACATGCCCGCCGTACATGTCCAGGTCGGCGACCAGGGTCTGGGCATCCACATCGTCCGGGGCCGCGGCAGCGGCCGCCCGGGCGGCATTGAGATCGACGCCCTGGGTACGGAGCAGCAGGCTCGCCATCGCCAGACCGGCGGCCGCCTCGGTGTCGGCCGGGTTGGCATCGAGCAGCTTCTGGTACTCGGCCACGGCCTGGTCGTAGTCGCCGGCGCCGATCGCGTCCTGGGCAGGGGCGTATCGCGGGTCGATGAGCTCCTCGTCCGGCGCGTCGCCAGCTGCGGCAACCGGCGTTGCCGCGCCCCGCGGCTGGTGCCGGCCGGTCACACCCTGGGCTGCCACCTGCTGCAACACCTGGGTCAACGCGGTGCGCAGCTCGTCAATCGGCAGCACCTCCTGCAGCAACGGCATCGGACGCCCGTCGAGGATCAGGACCACCAGAGGGATCGACGGGATCTGCATCGCCTTCGCGATCTCCGGCGCGGCGTCGATGTCGACCAGCCCCGCAAGGAACCGGCCCCCGAACTCGCCGGACAAGGTGGCGAGGTCGTCGGCGAGCTGTCCGCTCTCCGGCATCCGGGTCCGCGAGTAGAACGCGAGCACCACGGGCGCCGTGGTCGCTGGACTCGAGCGCGGTCTGGAGGTTCTGCTCGTTGAGCTCGATCGCATAGGCGCCGGCCGCTGCGACCTCGCCGCTGGGCGCCGCGGTGGGTGCGGGCTTCTTCAGGGCTGAGAGGTCGATGGCGCCGGGACGGGAGAAGGGTTGTTGCGTCATGGCTCCATCTTGCTAGAAGCGCGCGGGCTCGCGGTACTCGCCCCACTCGGCGCGCAGGGCGTCACAGATCTCGCCGAGAGTGGCCTCGGCGCGGACGGCGGCGAGCATCACCGGAATCATGTTCTCGTCGGTGCGCGACGCCGCCACCATGCTCTCCAGAGCCTCGTGCACGGCGACCGGGTCGCGATCGGTACGACGGCCGGCGAGCACCTTGACCTGCTCGATCTCGACCTCGTGCGAGACCCGAAGGATCTCGAGCTCATGGCTGACCGAGTCCTCGTGGCAGTTGACGCCGACGACCCGCTTGTCGCCCTTCTCCAGGGCGGTTTGGTACTGGAACGCCGCCTCGGCGATCTCGGACATGAACCAGCCGTCCTCGATGCCGCGCAGGATGCCCTTGGTCATGGGCATGTCGGCGCCGGCGAGGCCAGCCGTGTCGTCATGGGTGAGGGTTGATCCCCCCATGGCCAGGATCTTGTCGAAGATCGCGTTGGCCTCGGCCTCGATCCGGTCGGTGAGCGCCTCGACGTACCAGGAGCCACCCAGCGGGTCGGCCACGTTGGCCACACCCGTCTCCTCCATGATCACCTGCTGGGTGCGCAGGGCGATCTCGGCAGCCTGCTCCGACGGCAGGGCCAAGGTCTCGTCGAGGGCGTTGGTGTGCAGCGAGTTCGTGCCGCCGAGCACGGCCGAGAGCGCCTCGATGGCGGTGCGGACGACGTTGTTGTAGGGCTGCTGGGCCGTCAGCGAGACGCCCGCGGTCTGCGTGTGGAACCGCATCCATTGCGCCTTCTCGGTCTTGGCGCCGTAGACGTCGCGGAGCCAGCGGGCCCAGATCCGGCGCGCAGCCCGGAACTTCGCGATCTCCTCGAAGAAGTCCAGGTGAGCGTCGAAGAAGAAGGACAGGCCGGGTGCGAACACGTCGACGTCGAGACCTCGAGAGAGGCCGAGCTCGACGTACGCGAGTCCATCGGCCAGCGTGAACGCGAGCTCCTGCGCAGCCGTCGAGCCAGCCTCGCGAATGTGGTATCCGGAGACCGAGAGCGGCTTGTAGTCCGGGATCTCCTTCGCGCAGTACTCCATCAGGTCGCCGATCAGTCGCAGATGCGGCTCGGGAGCGAACAACCACTCCTTCTGAGCGATGTACTCCTTGAAGATGTCGGTCTGCAAGGTCCCGTTGAGCTTGCCGGTGTCGATCCCGGCGCGCTCGGCGGCGACGATCATCATGCAGAACACCGGCACGGCCGGCCCGCTGATCGTCATCGACGTGGTGACGTTGCCGAGGTCGATCCCGTCGAAGAGCGTCTCCATGTCGGCGGCGGAGTCGATCGCCACGCCGCAGTGACCCACCTCGCCGAGCGACCTGGGGCTGTCGGAGTCGTGGCCCATCAGCGTCGGCATGTCGAACGCGACCGACAAGCCGCCGCCGCCGCGGCCCAGGATCATCTTGTAGCGCTCGTTGGTCTGCTGCGCGTTGCCGAAGCCCGCGAACTGCCGGATGGTCCACTGCCGGCCCCGGTAGCCCGTCGGGTACAGGCCGCGGGTGTAGGGGAACTCACCGGGCCACTCGCCGTCGTCGGCGCCGTACGCCGGCTCCACCTCGAGGCCCGACAGCGTCGTGAAGTCGGCGTCCCGGACGCGCGACTTCGCATAGCGCGCTTCCCATCGCTCGCGGGCAGTGGCTTCGTCGACGCTCTCATCCATACCCTGAATAGTAGGACGTCCTAGTAAATTTGGAAAATGCCCGCCTCAGGGCGCCGGCCCGGCCGCGCGCCGATCTTTGCCACCGGTTGACGTTTAGCGCTCGGCTGCGCGGCTAGGGTCTCCGATTGTGGGAGAAGTGTTCGCAGGCCGCTACGAGTTGATCGTGCCCATCGCCGAAGGTGGCATGGGCACCGTCTGGGAGGTCCACGACCGCAGCGACGACCAGGTCAAGGCCGCCAAGATCCTGCGCCAGTCGGACGCCGCATCCCTGCTGCGGTTCGTCCGGGAGCAGTCGATGCGGATCGACCACCGGCATGTCGTCACGCCGCTGTCCTGGGCAGGCATGGACGACCGAGTGCTGTTCACGATGCCCCTTATCCGTGGCGGGTCGGTGGCGTCGCTGCTCAGCGACTTCGGCGCGCTGCCGCTGCGCTGGGTCGGCACGCTGCTCGACCAGACTCTCCAGGCGCTCGAGGCGGTGCATGCAGCGGGCATCGTGCATCGCGACGTCAAGCCCGGCAACCTCCTCCTCGAGCCCACGGGACGCAACCAGCCGCACCTGCGCCTGACCGACTTCGGCATCGCCGCCCCGATGGACGAACCCCGGATGACCCGCGCTTCGATGGCCATCGGTTCGCCCGGCTACATGCCGCCCGAGCAGTGGCACGGCGCAGACCCGGACCCGAGGCAGGACATCTACTCCGTCGGGCTCGTGGGGCTGGAGATGCTGACCGGCATCCGCCCGGAGGTCGAGCGCGCGCCGATCGACCTCGAGGTGCTGCCCGAGCCCAAGACGTTGGCGCGCGAGCTGGTCGTGCTCCTCGAGCGCGCTGCCAGCCCCGACCCTGCCGCCCGGCACGCGTCGGCCACCGAACTACGTCGTGACCTGGCCCGTCTCGACCTCGTGAACCAGACGATGGCCGCCGACGACGACATCGAGGTGTTCGACCATTTCACCGCATCGGCCCGTGAGCCCGCGGACAAGACGCCCACGCGGCGGGGCCTGCCCTACGACGCGCCGAAGGCGCCCGATCGGTACGCCGCGGCGACTGTCTTGGGGACGGCGCCGTCGACCGCCGTACAGTCGGCCTCGCGATCACAGCCGAACGGCCGTGGCAGACGCTCGTTGGCGCCCGGCCTGATCCTGGTCATCCTGGGGCTGGTCAGCATCGTGCTCGCCCTCGTGGTGGCACTGGGCGCCTGAACTGACTCAGCGGCGTCGCAGCAGGTGGACGCCCCAGCCGAGGCTCACCACTCCCAACAGCCCGAGCCCGGCCACCGTGGCGACCCGGGCGAGCGTCCAGCCCGCGTCAAGGCCGACACCCCAGCCCGCGTCCTGGCCGGGCGTGCTGACCACCGCGGCGGTGTGGTCATCGGCAACCACGAACGGCTCGTCGGTGCCGTAGGCCGGGACGCCTGACCTCTTCCCGGTGACCTCCATCTGGAGCGTGTAGTCGATGTCGACCTGCTGCGAGCCGGTCAGGACGTCGGCAACGACGACGACGTAGTAGTCCCCCGGCAGGTACGGCGGGTTCCCGGAGTCGACGCGATTCAGGTAGCGCACTGGTCCCGCCACCGCCGTGGCAGTGGTGGACTCGCTGTCCGAGAGACTGGCGGTCACCTCAGTGGCGAATCCCGACACGTAGCGAGGGTCGAGGATGGTCACCCCCACGGTTGTAAAGGCCGCGGAGGCGTGGTTCGGCAGGACGAGCCGAGCATGGAGCGACTGTCCCCAGTCGACGCGAACCCGGTAGACGACCGCGCTCGCCGTGCGCACGCTGCCCCGGACAGCGGAGCCGCTCTCGAGATCGGTGGGTTTGCTGAACGAACCCCCCTGGGCATCGGCCGTGTCGCTGACCGCGGGAGCGGCAAACGCGGTGCTCTCCTCGGCTGCTTGGGGCAGGCCCGACGTGTCCTCGACCGGTGCCTCCTCAACGACGGTCAACGTGGCCGGCAGATCGTCCGCGGAGTCCGAGGATCCACGACCGAGCTCGATGATCAGGATGTCGCCCGTCAAGCACGAGTCCAGATCCCCGTCGCGTTTCCCTTCGTCGTCGGGGTTGAGCCCGACTCTCAACGAGGTCGAGAACGCGAGCGCCTCTTCGCCGTAGGCCGACGTGTAGTTGTCGCCGCAGTCCGTGCCGTCGGGCGCCTTGACCGCAACGGTGACCTCGTCGCTGTCGTCGGTCCGGACCGAGGCGAGCACGGAGAGCAGTACGCTGCTCTTCTCGATCGTGCGCCGGTACTGGTAGAAGCGATGACCGTCCTCACCGGGACCGATGGACCCCTGCCAGCTTCCGGCGGTGATCTCCACCGGATCGGCAGCGTCGTCGCTGCCCGGCTTCTCTTCACCGGGCAGTGTGACGGCGCCCGCAGCGAAAGCCGGAGCCGGCCACGCGGCGAGCGCCGCGAAGGCGAACAGGACCGCCAGGACGCTGAGAGGTCGCACGACTCGGACGGTCACGGTCGATGACCCTACCCATGGCCCTCGCCGGACAAACTCCGTAGTGCGCGCCGCGCGCTTCCTTCGGTGGCAGGCAGGCCAAGGCTGTGAGACGCACGACACTGCGGCGAGGAGTTGCTCGCCCCGGCCCTGCGGCCCTAGATTTTACTCGTCCTCGCTGAGGATGCTTCCGGGCTATGCCGAATCCTGCCCCCCGGGAGGCCGACCCCCGAACCAGGGCAGGAGCGGGAGACCCACCGATCAACGCGGCGCGGCAACGCATCGCTAGGGGTTAAGTCGTCCACGGACGGCCGGGCACCTTCTCGCCCGAATCCGACAGCTCATCTCGCAGGCGTGGAGAGGGCTTCCTCGTATGTCCAAAAACCCCTTGAGACGGCTTCGCGCCGTCATGGCTGCCGGTCTCGTGATCGCCGGTCTGTCGGCGGCGCTGCCCGCGGCCGCCAACCTTCCCGGCCAGTCCGCTTCGAACCCAACCAACTCGGGTACGGCGTCCGGCTCCGACGTCGGGTCGGCCGCTGCCATCTCCGCGACCACCGTCATTCCGGCGAGCACCCTCGTGGACTCCGTCGGAGTCGGCGTCCACCTCACCAAGAGCGACAGCTCCTACGCGAACTACCCGGCGGTCAAGAGTGCCCTGCTGGAGACTCGGCATCCATCACATCCGGGACGGCATCAGCTGGCAGGAGAGCAAGTACCTCGAGCTCAACCGGGCGGGGATCAAGACGCTGGCCACGGTCTCGCGTCGCGATGTACTCCGAAGACCGCCTCGACCAGACCATCCGCAACGTCGAGGAGTGGCGCCCCGCGCTCTCCGGCATCGGCGGACCCAACGAGTACGAGAGAGGGTCACTTGGACTGGGTGCTTCAAGCTGCGGGACTTCCAGAATCGGATCTACTCGAAGGTCAACGCCAACGCGACGCTGAAGGATGTCCCGGTTCTCGGCCCGTCACTGCAGACGGCCACGAACGAGCTTCTGCTGGGCAACATCAGCCAGGACTTGGACGCCGGCGCCGTCCACGCCTACCCCTACGGCCACGAGCCGGAAGAAATGCCGGACGACTATCTCCGCGAGGCCGCGGTCACGGCGGCTCGAAGCCGGTCGTCGTGACGGAGACCGGAATGGCCAACGGGAACGGAGACGCTGCGCAAGCAGTACGACCTGGCGTACTCCGAGCGGGCCGCGGGCATCTACACGCCCCGACTCGTCATGGAGTACTTCCGGCTGGGTGTGAAGCGGAGCGTACATCTACGAACTCCTCAACGAGGACAACGTCGCCGGGCTGATGGCAAAGAACCGATACTTCGGTTTGCTCCACAAGGACTTCTCGCCCAAGCCGGCTTACACCTCCATGAAGACGCTGCTGCACACGATGGCGGACAGCGGCGGCCAGTTCTCCACCAGCCCGCTTTCCTACTCGGTCAACTCGAGCGCCAACCTGCGTCAGTTGACGTTCCAGAAGAGTGACGGTTCCTACTACATCGCTCTGTGGAACCCGGTCGCGGTCTGGTCTGGTGGCCCCGAGGGCCACGAGCTCTACCCCGCTCCGGCGAAGGCGACGTTGAACCTGCCGTTCGCCGCCGAGTCGGTGCAGGTGATCGACACTGCGCAGGGCCCGACGCCGGTCAAGACGGTGCGTGGAGCCAGCCAGGTGCAGCTGGACGTGAATGCGTCCGTGCAGTTCGTCAAGGTCACTCGGTAAGGGTCACTCGGTAGCGCTCCTGGGCGGCCGGGGTCAGAAGTCCCCGGCCGCCTTGCGTACCGGCCGCAGCAGGCTCGACATCGAGCGGAGCTGACCTTCGGTCAGTACGCCGAGGCCGAAGTCCGCGGCGACCAGATCCGCGGTGGCCGCCTCGACCAGCCTGCGGCCGGAGTCGGTCACCTCGGCGAGCACGGCACGGCGATCCTCCGGATGCGGACGTCGTACGACGAGCTCGGCGGCCTCCAGCCGGTTGATGATCGAGCTGATCGACGTCGGGTGCACCTGGAGCCGCTCCCCCATCTTGCCCATCGGCAGCGATCCTCTGGCCGAGAAGACGAGCAGCACCAGCGCCTCGTAGCGCGCGAACGTGAGCCCGTGCGGCTTGAGGATCGCGTCGAGGTTCGACAGCACGAGCTGCTGCACCCGCATCAGCGAGGTGACGGCATGCATGGCAGGCACGCGGTCCCAGCGAAGGGCCCACTGGCGAGCGGCCTCGTCGATTGGGTCGAAGTCGAGGCCCATCAGCCGACCCTACTCACGTGACGTCCGACTGAATCTCAATTGATTCGGGGCCCGCGCAGGCCGGCCCTCTGGACGACCCGCTGGATGGCGAGATCTCGCTCGTCGGGCCGGCCGACGTAGCGGATGTCGCGCAACCCCTGCTCCTGGGCGGCGGACTCGAACACGAAGTGCCCGAAGCCGAGCAGACGCCCGTGGAGCGGCTTGGAGACAGTGATGTCCAGGATCCGGCTCAGCGGCATCGTGGCCTGCTTCTGCGCCAGCACCCCGTTGACCCGGAACACGCGCATGTTGGTGATCACGAACCGATCCATGTGGTGGGCGAGCGCCTTCCACCCGGCGTACGCCAGGAAGGCGAAGCCGAGCAGCAACGGCAACCAACCGAGATCGACCCGCGTGAACGGCACCCACACGAGCAGCGCGAGCCCGGCCAGCGTGGCAAGGGCGGGCACGCTGAACGCGAACCAGTGGTGGCGGACCTCGTCGACGATCACCTCACCCTCCTCGCGGAGAAGGTGCCTGCCGATCCTGGGGTCGGTCAGCGTGGTGAACAGACCCACGACACTGGATCAGAGCTCCTTGAGGAAGTCGATGACGGCCGTGAACAGGTCGGATGCCACGTCCCATCCCTTGTCGCCACCGTCCTTGACGATCTGAGCGAGACCGTCGGGGTCGGTGAACATCCAGAAGCCGAGGAAGACGATCACCACGGCGATGACAACTTTCTTGGAGTTCATGGAGTCCATCCTCCGGCAGGGGAGCATCGCGCAGGTCAAGGATATTGGTACCAAACCGGACACCGCACCTCCGGGAGGCTCGCCATGACCGCCGAAGGCAGAAGTATGTGCGACTAAAGGTCCTCGAGCAGCTCGTCGGCCGCGGCGTAGGGATCGGACTCGCCGGTCGCGACCCTCTTGGCGAGGTCGTCGAGCTCCGAGCGGCCGTGGACGTCGCCCCAGCGCCGGCGCAGGGCGGTGACGGCGATGGCCTCGATCTCGTCCCTGGCCCTGCGGGTACGCCGGGTGGCGAGCTCACCGGACGACTCGAGCCACGAGCGGTGGTTGTCGATCTCCGCGACGACCTCGTCGATGCCCTCGCCTTTCGAGGCAACGGTCTTGACGATCGGCGGCTTCCAGGCACCCTCGACTCGCTCGGCCAGGGAGAGCATGCCGCGCAGGTCGCGCCGGACCTGGTCGGCGCCGTCCCTGTCAGCCTTGTTGATGACGTAGAGATCGCCGATCTCGAGGATGCCGGCCTTGGCTGCCTGGATGCCGTCGCCCATGCCTGGCGCGATCAGCACCAAGGTGGTGTCGGCCAGCCCGGCGATCTCGACCTCGCTCTGGCCGACGCCGACGGTCTCGATCAGGATCACCTCGCAGCCGGCCGCGTCCAGCACCCGTAGTGCCTGTGGCGTCGTCCAGGCGAGGCCGCCGAGGTGCCCTCGCGAGGCCATCGACCGGATGTAGACCTCGCGGTCGGTCGCATGGTCCTGCATCCGCACCCGGTCGCCGAGCAGGGCGCCGCCGGAGAACGGGGACGACGGGTCGACGGCAAGGACCCCCACCCGCTTGCCGGTCTTGCGCAGCGCGGTCACCATCGCGGACGTCGAGGTCGACTTGCCGACGCCGGGCGAGCCGGTGATGCCGACGATCTGGGCGTTCCCGGTGTACGGCGCCAGCCCGGCCATCACCTCGCGCAGGAGGGGCGACTCGTCCTCCACCAGCGAGATCAGACGGGCGACGGCTCGGGCGTCCCCCGCCCGAGCGCGCTCGACCAGCTCAGGCACCGAGCCGGTGATCCTGCTGCGCCGCATTCAGGCCTCGATGACCGGCTGGCAGACAGGGAAAGTCGCCGGGAAAGTCACTGGGAGGGCACGCGGATGATCAGGGCGTCGCCCTGGCCGCCACCGCCGCACAGGGCGGCCGCTCCGACGCCGCCGCCCCGCCGCTTCAGCTCGTGGGCCAGATGCAGCACGATCCGGGCACCCGACATGCCCACCGGGTGGCCGATGGCGATCGCTCCGCCGTTGACGTTGACCTTTTCGGGGTCGATACCGAGCTCGCGGGTCGACTCGATGCCGACCGCGGCGAACGCCTCGTTGAGCTCGAACAGGTCGATGTCGGAGACCGAGATGCCTTCCTTCTCGGTCGCCTTCCTGATCGCGTTCGCCGGCTGGAGCTGCAGAGTGGAGTCGGGGCCCGCGACCTGCCCGGAGGCACCGATCTCGGCGAGCCACTCGAGGCCGAGCTCCTCGGCCTTGGCCTTGCTCATCACCACCACGGCGCAGGCGCCGTCGGAGATCTGCGAGGCCGATCCGGCGGTGATGGTGCCGTCCTTGCTGAACGCGGGACGCAGCTTCGCGAGCGACTCGGTGGTGGTGTCACCCCGGATCCCTTCGTCCTGGCTGACCACGACCGGCTCACCCCGTCGCTGCGGGATCTCGACCGGGACGACCTCGGAGTCGAAGACGCCGTTCTTCCACGCCTGCGCGGCGAGCTGGTGCGAACGGGCGGAGAACTCGTCTTGCTCCTCGCGGCTCAGGTTGGTGCCTGCGACGTTGTACGACTCGGTGAGATGGCCCATGCCCTGCGTCGTGAAGTAGTCGAACAGCGCGTCGTAGGCCATCGAGTCGACGAGCGTGACGTCGCCGTACTTGAAGCCCTCGCGGGACTTGGGCAAGAGGTGCGGCGCATTCGTCATCGACTCCATCCCGCCGGCCACGACGATGTCGTGCTCCCCCGCCCGGATCAGCTGGTCGGCCAGGGCGATCGCGTTGATGCCGGAGAGGCAGACCTTGTTGATCGTGATCGACGGGATGGTCAACGGGATCCCGCCCTTGTAGGCAGCCTGGCGAGCGGTGATCTGGCCGGCGCCGGCCTGGATGACCTGACCCAGGATCACGTAGTCGACCTGGTCGCCGGAGATCCCGGCCTTCTCGAGGGCCCCCTTGATCGCGACGCCACCGAGCTCGGCCGCGGACAAATCCTTCAGACCACCGAGGAGACGGCCGACGGGGGTGCGGGCACCCGCAACGATGACGGATCCGGACATGGTTCCTCCTGCAGACTTGCCTGGCTGGGTTTGTGGCCTGTTGTTGCCTGCGACGATACCCACCGGTTCCGGCTCATGGGAGGGGCGGCGGTTGCCTCCCGGTGTCGGACTTGTCACAAGGGGTCGCGCGACCAGTGGCCGCCGTACGACGATGGCGGCCATGACCCCGGCTATCCCTGCGGAGATCCCCGCTGAGCTGTTCATCGCCATCGACCACGTCGGCGTCGCGGTGGCCGATCTCGACGACGCGATCAAGTTCTACACCGAGACCCTCGGCATGACGGTCGCCCACGAGGAGACCAACGAGGAGCAGGGGGTGCGCGAGGCCATGGTTGCCGTCGGCGACTCCGGCTCCTGCATCCAGCTGCTGGCCCCGCTGTCGCCGGAGAGCACCATCGCCAAGTTCCTGGACCGCTCCGGACCGGGCCTCCAGCAGCTCGCCTACCGGGTCGCGGACATCGACAGCGTCTCCCAGGTCCTCCGCGAGCGCGGGCTGCGCTTGCTGTACGACGAGCCCCGGCGCGGCACCTCCAACAGCCGGGTCAACTTCATCCACCCGAAGGACGCCGGCGGCGTACTCGTGGAGCTGGTCGAACCGGCCAGCTAGGCAAGGCCCGGTTACCGACAGGTATCTTCAACCCTGAGGCGTAGGCCACTCCGGCCGGCCCCGACAGAGAGATCACTCGTGCAGAACATCCTTGACGCAATCCTTGCCGGTGACACCAGCCAACAGGACTTCGCCAACCTCGAGCTGCCCGAGTCCTATCGGGCCGTGACCGTCCACAAGGACGAGGTCGACATGTTCGAGGGAGTGGAGTCCCGCGACAAGGACCCCCGGAAGTCGCTGCATATCGAGGACGTCCCGCTGCCCGAGCTTGGCCCGGGAGAGGCCTTCGTGGCGGTGATGGCCAGCGCCATCAACTACAACACCGTGTGGACCTCGATCTTCGAACCGGTGCCGACCTTCGGCTTCCTCGAGCGCTACGGCCGGATCTCGCCGCTGTCCAAGCGGCACGACCTGCCCTACCACGTGGTCGGCTCCGACCTGGCCGGCATCGTGCTCGCGGCCGGCGCCGGCGTGCACTCCTGGCGTCCCGGCGACGAGGTCGTGGCCCATTGCCTGTCGGTCGAGCTCGAGCACCCCGACGGCCACAACGACACGATGCTCGATCCCGAGCAGCGGATCTGGGGCTTCGAGACCAACTTCGGCGGCCTTGCACACATCGCCCTGGTCAAGTCCAACCAGCTGATGCCCAAGCCGGGTCACCTGACCTGGGAAGAGGCCGCGTCGCCGGGCCTGGTGAACTCCACGGCGTACCGCCAACTGGTCAGCCGCAACGGTGCCGGGATGAAGCAGGGCGACAACGTGCTGATCTGGGGCGCGTCGGGTGGCCTGGGCGGCTTCGCGACGCAGTACGCCCTGAACGGCGGCGCGACTCCGGTCTGCGTGGTCTCGAACGCGGAGAAGGCCGAGATCTGCCGCAGGATGGGCGCGGAGCTGATCATCAACCGCTCCGAGGAGGACTACCGGTTCTGGAAGGACGAGCACACCCAGGACCAGAAGGAGTGGCGCCGCCTCGGCGCCACGATCCGCGAGCTCACCGGCGGCGAGGACGTCGACATCGTCTTCGAGCACCCGGGTCGGGAGACGTTCGGTGCGTCCGTCTTCGCCGCGCGCAAGGGCGGCACGATCGTGACCTGCGCGTCGACGACGGGCTACCTGCACCAGTACGACAACCGCTACCTCTGGATGAACCTCAAGCGCATCATCGGCTCGCACTTCGCGAACTACCGCGAGTCCTGGGAGGCCAACCGCCTGATTGCCAAAGGCATGATCCACCCGACCCTGTCCAACACCTACCCGCTCGACGAGGTCGGCCAGGCGGCGCTCGACGTCCACCACAACCTGCACCAGGGCAAGGTCGGCGTGCTCTGTCTGGCGCCCGAGGAGGGCCTGGGAGTCCGCGACCCGGAGATGCGGGCCAAGCACCTCGACGCCATCAACCGCTTCCGCGGGGTCTGACGCTCCGGTCCTTACTGATTTCCGGGGTTTTGGTCCGCGAGCCGCGCCGGATTCGCTTCCGCCCATCCGACACACTGGGGCCAGCGAAGCAACACGACTGGAAGAGGTAGCTGTGCAATGAGTGACAAGGGCCTGTCCATCTTCGACAAGGGGGCGGACGCCGACGTGGACACCGCCGACAACGAGCCAACCCAGGTGATCCCGGTGATGAGGGACGCCCAGCCATCAGCCCAGCCATCAGCCCAGCCATCAGCAGGGCCATCAGCCCAGCCTTCGGACAAGTCGGCGGCCCAAGCTCAGCCGAACGCCAAGCAGGACGCCAAGCAGGACGCGAAGCCCGCCCCACAGCCCCGGGCCGAGACCCAGGCGGCGCCGGCGGTCGCGTCCCGGTCGACCAGCGAGTCTCCTGCTCAGCAGCCGGTCCAGGCTCCAGCCCAGCCCGCCCCGGCTCGCCCCGCCGCGGCGTCGCGGTCCACGGCCTCGCTCCCGTCCATCCCGGTGGTCCGCCGTGGCTACGACAAGGACGTCGTCGACGGCCACCTCCGCCAGCTCCTGGGCGAGAAGGCCGGGCTGAGCAGCGGTCTGACCGCATCGGAGCGACGAGTCACCGAACTCCAGACTCAGCTCGATGACCTCAAGAAGCAGCTGGCCGAGCACGACACCCCGTCGTACGCCGGGCTCGGTGGCCGGGCGAGTTCCATGCTGAGGCTGGCCGAGGAGGAGGCACAGGAGGTCCGCGACCGCGCCCTCCAGGATGCCACCGAGATCCGCAACCAGGCGATGAAGGACGCGAAGGCGATCCGTGGCGACGCCGCCCGCGAGGCCGACGACATCCGGATCACCCAGCTCCAGGAGATAGACGAAACCCGCAGTCGCATGCTTGCCGACGCCACGCAGGAGCGGGCCTTGGCGAAGAGCGAGTCCGAGGACCTGTTGGCGTCGGCCAAGCGGGAGGCCGAGCAGATCCGGCTGGCCGCCCAGCAGGAGACCAACGATCTGCGCACGACCGCGAAGCGGGAGGCCGAGCAGGCCCGCGCAACCGCCGATCGCGAGGTCCAGGAGGCCCGTCGTACTCTCGCCGTCGAGAAGGAGCGGCTCGCACGTGAGGCATCCGACCACCACTCGACTGCGACTGCGGAGACCCGGCAGCTGGTGACGGAGGCCGAAGAGCGCGCGGCTGCGGCCGAGAAGCGCGCCAGAGAGGCGACCGCCCAGGCCGCTGCCTATCGCCAGCAAGCACAGACCGAGTCGGAGTCGCTGCTGACGCGGGCCCGGCGCGAGGCCGAACAGATCGTCTCCTCCGCTCGGGTGCAGGGCGACTCGATCTCGGCTTCCGGCCTGGCCGACGCCGAACGTGAGCTTGCGGCCGTACGCGCGGAGGTCGAGCGGATCACCAAGCGCCGAGACGCCATCACCGCCCAGCTCGGTGCGCTGCGCGATGTGGTGTCCGGGTTCGGGGACGACGACTGATGGAAACCCCCGGCCGTTCGAAGCAGGCGAGTGCGAAGCCTGCCGAATCGGCCGGGGCGTCCGCTCCGCGGAAGAAGTCAGCCACGCACCGGGGTGCCTCGGGGAAACCTCTCTCGAGGCATTCGCCGTTCTATATCGGCCTCCTGGGCGGATTGGGCCTGTTCGTCGCCTGGTGGCTGCGTGACCAGGTGCTCGCCATCGGCCCGGTGCTGATCCTGATCGTGGTGGCGATGTTCCTCGCGGCCGGGCTGAACCCGGCCGTCGAATGGCTGATCGGCCGCCGGTTCAACCGCGCCTGGGCCGTGGTCACCGTGATCGTGGCCGTCCTGCTGACCTTCGTGCTGTTCCTCGTCGCCATCGTCCCGGTGATCACCGATCAAGTGGCTTCAATCACCGAGAAGGCACCCGGCTGGCTCGACGACCTCCAGAAGAACAAGCAGGTCCAGGAGTGGGACCGCGACTATGACCTGATCTCCAGGATCAAGGAGTACGTCTCGGCCGGCGGCTTCGCGGAGAAGGCGTTCGGCGGGGCGCTCGGGCTCGGGCTGGCGGCACTGTCCTTGCTCGGCAATGCGTTCGTGGTGATCGTGCTGATGCTCTACTTCCTGGGCTCGTTGCAGCAGACGAAGGAAGCGCTCTACCGGCTCGCGCCCGCCTCGCGTCGCGACCGGGTCTCGAAGCTGACCGACCAGATCGTCGGCAACGTCGGCTCCTACGTCTCCGGCGCCTTCATCGTCGCGTTGTGCGCGGGGCTGAGCTCCTTGGTCTTCCTGTTCATCGTTGGGCTTGGGGAGTACGCCGTCGCGCTGTCCGTGACCGTCGCGTTGCTGGACGTGATCCCGATGATCGGCGCGACCATCGGCGCCGTCATCGTCTCCGCCATCGGGTTCGCGACCGATCCCAAGATCGGCCTGGCCTGCGTGATCTTCTATGTGGTCTACCAGCAGCTCGAGAACTACGTGATCTACCCGCGGGTGATGGCGCGCTCCATCGACATCCCCGGTGCGTTGATCGTGATCTCCGCTCTCATCGGCACGTCGCTGCTCGGGGTGGTCGGCGCTCTGCTGGCGATCCCGACCGCGGCTGCGATCCTGCTGGTCGTCAAGGAAGTGTTCCTGCCACGGCAGGAGGCTCGCTAGCTGGGTGCGCGCGCGTCCGCGCACCAATTGGTCGACAACGACAGGTCGACCCGAGGTTCGCGCAGTGTTTTCGCGCCAATTGGTCGACAACCACACCTCGACATGCGGCTCGCTCAGTCCTTTCGCACCAATTGGTCGACAACCACACCTCGACCCGACGTCCACCCGGCCGTTCCGCACCAATTGGTCGACAACCACACCTCGACCCGACGTCCACCCGGCCGTTCCGCACCAATTGGTCGACAACCACACGCTCGACCCGACGGTCCACCCGGCCGATCTCCGCCGACCAATTGGTCGACAACCAACGACGGTCGACCGGGAGGTCGCCACGCCTCAGACTCCCGAAACCGTCGGCGTCTACTCCTGCCTGCACTTCGGTGGCTCGAAGGGCTGAAGGGCGGCTGGCGCTATCGCGGTATCTGCTGGTCGCAGTTGCCCGAGACCACGTCGATCCCGAGGTCGAAGATCACCCGGTCCGCGCCGTCCCCGCAAGAGATGTTGTCGACCTCACCGTCGGCGGCGTGGATGACGTCGTCGCCCGCGCGGCTCACGATGATGTCGCGGCCCGGACCGCCGACCATCCGGTCGTTGCCGCGGCCGCCGCCCAGGCCGTCGTCCCCGCGTCGCCCGAAGATCAGGTCGTCGCCGTCTCCACCCTCCAACGAGTTGGCCGCGAAGTTGCCCCGGATTTCGTCGTCGCCGATCCCGCCGATGGACTGCTCGATGACGGTGCCAGCGGCGACGTGGACCCTGTTGGATCCGGCGACCGCGTTGTCCCCTGCACCGGCCAGTTCGACGACCACCGGGACCCGGAGCGCGGCGAAGTCGAGCGAATCGAACCCCGCGGAATCGACCACGGTGTCGGTCCCCCAGCCGCCGAAGAAGACGAAGGCGTCCTCGCCGGAGCCACCGGCCAGACGATCGGGTCCAGGGCCGCCGTCGAGAAAGTCGACGCCACCCCGACCGCGGAGCACGTCGTGCCCCGCCAGTCCGCGGATGTCCTCGCTCCCGGACGTACCGGTGAGCACGTCATTGCCCGACGTCCCTGCGCAGACCGAGTTCGCTGCGCACTGCACGATATCGGCGTACGCCGCTCCGGCCCCGAGACCGGCGCTGAGAACGGTCGTCAGCACCAGACCCGTGACCCGCACGGGTCCTCGTCGTTTGCGCTGCATATCAGGGGGTCGCACTCCAGTTCCAGGTGCCCCAACCGGCGGCGGAGGGGCCGCCGGTCGCGCGCACGAAACCGTTGGTCAGCCATACCCGTCCCCGCGTGGCCGTCGACACCACCACTGGGTCCGGTGTGGCTGCGGAGTAGTCCCCCCACCGGCAGGTGCCGGAGGTGCAGGTGAAGTCGTTCAACGACGCGGTGGACAAGCGGACCGCCGCCGCCGCGAACGTCGTGGCCGCGGCGCCGATCTTGGAGCCCATCCGGATATCGACCCGTTGCGTGGTCGAGGAGGTGTTGAACCCGATCACCATGTTGCTGCCGAACCGGGCGGTGGTGCCGTCGCGCTGCCGGTCGGGTGAGATGGCGGCGTTGTAGACGTACCTGCTGGCTACGCCGGTCGAGGCGCCGCTGATCGTCCCGCTCTGGAACAGCGCGGCTGTAGCCGGGTTGGGGTTGATCTCATACCACCGCACCTGGGCGCCGGCGCCGCCGGAGATCGTGTGCTGGGTCCAGATGGCTCTCACGCCGCCTCGTGCCGGATCGATCGCCGAAACCGCCTGGGTGGGCCGGCTGTCCAGGGTGTCGAGCCGACGGGTGGTGCCGGCCTGCTGGGCAGCGGCCGGGATGCCATAGCTGGGCACCGCGACGTTGCGCACGGCGCTGAGGACGAGCTGGTTGCTGGCGTTCTTGGTGGCCCGGAAGGTCGGGAAGACGGTGGACGGCTTCGCTTGCGCGTTGGCCACAACGTCGCCGGTGGGGCCTGTGTCGGTCTGATTCGCCGGCACCGGCGTGAACACCGTCGGGGTCCCCACCCGGCTCAGAGTGAACACTGCGGCCGACGGGCAGGTGGTGCCCGCCGGGGGCTTGGTGATGGCCCAGACCTCGGAGGTGAGGAAGCCTCCGCTGACCCCGTCGAAGGTGTTCGTGCCGTACATCACCAGGCCGGTGTTGCCGGCGCCGCCGAGGTCGCCGAGCTTCGGGTAGTCGGGGAACTGACCACCGTGGGCGACCTCGAACTTGCAGAAGTCAGCCGCCGAGTTGGGACTTGCCGTTTTGCTGAAGCCGAAGGACACCCGGTTGTCGGTGTCGGAGAACACGGTGTCGGTGACGTAGAAGAACCGCCTTGTGGCCGGGTCCCAGATCACCTGCGGGTCGAAGACGTTTGCGCCCGCCGCAGCTCCGACCAGCCCGGCCAGGGTGCCGGTGGCCAGCGGCGCGTTGGCGGTACGGCTGTAGATCCCATAACGGCGGTTGACCAGCTCGATGTAGCGCGTGGTCCCGATGGCGCCCGTGGAGTCCGACGGGCCGCCTGTGGTGTCGGTCTGGCCCAGCCAGGAACGCTCGAGGACCGGTGCCAGGCTCGACGGGGACGCCGGGGATGGGGAGCCACCCCCGGGGGCGCGGGCTGCCGCGGCCACCTTGGCGCGGTTGTACGCCGCCCGGTCGGGCACCAGGGGACCGCGCTCGATAGCACGCCGCTGCACCGCCGAGAGCGGACCGGCCTGGCCGGGCACTCCGGCTCGGGTTACGGTCGCCTGATGCGCATTCGGCCGCGATGTCTCCGCCGAAGGCAGCGCAGAGGAACCGGCCGGGCCAGCCGCCAACGAAGCCGGCAAAGCCACCGCCGAGGCCAGAATGAAAGCAAACAAGGACCTGCGCAACATCGCTGCGCCCCTTCCGGTTGCGGATCGGTTCGCTTGCGACGCTGCCACAGGGTTATCGAGGGGTCCAGCCCGTACAGACCACTGGCTCAGTGACGCCGGCCGGCGATCAGCCCGGGATCGTGGACGTGGCAGACTCGAGATCCGTGGATGCCTGCTGCGTGCCCGGAAGACAATCCGAAGCAGCCAGCCGTACCGACCAGGCCGCCTCACCCAGAGATGAACGCCCGGCCCACGAGCTGAGGATGGCGAGCATCCCGGCGGGATCGTTCGTCATGGGCACCGACGACCCGCGCGGCTACGCGTCGGACGGGGAGGCGCCGGCACACCGAGTGGAGCTGAGCGCCTACCGGATGGGCATCCACACGGTGACGAACGACCAGTTCGCTGCGTTCGTCGAGGCGACGGGACATCGCACCACCGCGGAGGAGTTCGGGACCTCGTTCGTGTTCGTCGGCCTGTTGCCCGACGGCTTTCCGCCGACCCGTGCGGTCGCCGCCGCGCCGTGGTGGCGCGAGGTGGTCGGCGCCGACTGGCGCCACCCGGAGGGTCCGCAGAGCAACGTCACAGGACGAGGCCACCACCCGGTCGTCCATGTGAGCTGGTACGACGCCAGCGCGTTCTGCACCTGGGCCGGTGCCCGGCTCCCGACCGAGGCCGAGTGGGAGCGGGCGGCACGCGGCGGAGAGGACGGCCACCACTTCCCGTGGGGTGACGACCTGCAGCCCCTCGGAGAGCATCGGATGAACGTCTTCCAGGGCGAGTTCCCTGACCACAACACGGGTGACGTCGGGACGTGCCCGGTCGGCAGCTTCGCACCCAACGACTTCGGGCTGTTCGAGATGACCGGCAACGTGTGGGAGTGGTGTGCCGACTGGTTCGCGCCCAACTACTACCAAGACTCACCCCAGGTCTCGCCCCGAGGGCCCGCGCAGGGCAAGGCTCGGGTCATGCGAGGGGGCAGCTATCTGTGCCACGAGAGCTACTGCTGGCGCTATCGGGTCGATGCGCGCAGTTCGAACACCGCCGACAGCAGCGCCGGCAACGTCGGCTTCCGCGTCGCCGCCGACGAGTAGCCACAGGTCACGGGTCGCCGGAGGTGACGCCGCTGACGGGTGGGTAGCGGGCCACCTTCTCGAGATCGCCGAGGTCCATGTGGTTGCGGATGTAGCGGCTCGACGCGTCGTACGACGGGGCGAAGTCCCACGATGGCGGGACCCCGTTGCCGAGGGCGTTCACGACGGCGATCCGCCGCTGCTGGCTCTCGCGCACCTCCCGGTCGATCCTGGGCAGGTCCCAACGCGCCGCCACCTCGGCCCTCAGCTCCGCCAGCACGTCGGCATGGGCGGGATCCTCGGCCAGGTTGGTCCTCTCGAGCGGGTCTGCGGCGAGGTCGAACAGCAGGTCCGGGTCGGCCGGCGAGTGGATGAGCTTCATCGTTCCGCGACGGACCATGACGACGGGCGCGATCGCACCCTCGGCGAGATACTCGGCCACCACCGTGTCCCGGTCGCTGGGCTGGCGGGCGAGCAGCGGCAGCAGACTCTGCCCGTCGAGAGGTCCCACGATCCCGGTCAGGTCGCCGTCCTCGGCCAGCCCGACCAGCGTCGGCAGCAGGTCCATCGTGGACACCGGCGCCGACACGCGGCCGGGCCGGAACCGGCCGGGAGCGGACACCACCAAGGGCACGCGAGCCGATCCCTCGAAGAAGCTCATCTTGTACCAGAGCCCGCGCTCCCCCAGCATGTCGCCGTGGTCGCTGGTGAGGATCACGACGGTGTCGTCGAGGCGGCCGGTCTGCCGCAGCACGTCGATCAGCCTGCCGATGCGGTCGTCGACGTACGAGATCGCCCCGTAGTACGCGTGTCGGGCTGCGCGCACCTGCGCGTCGGTGATCTGTACGTCGTCCATCGCACACACGTGCCGCAGCCTGGCCTCGTGCGGGTGAACGCTTGCCGCGTCGTACCCGAACGCCGGCATCGGGAGTTCGTCCTCGCGATAGGCGTCCCACCATCGTCGTGGGATCGCATACGGGTCATGCGGGTGCGTGAACGAGGCGACGAGGCACAGCGGTCGCTCGTCGTTCGAGCGAACGTGCTCGAACAGGTGCCGCTCGGCGGCGAACCCCACCTCGTCGTCGAAGTCGAGCTGGTTGGAGCGAATGCACGGGCCGGCTTCGGTGACCGATGACATGTCGTGGTACCAGTGCGGCCGGTCGTGGGGCGCATCCCAGTCGGGGGTCCAGCCGTAGTCGGCCGGATAGATGTCGGTCGTGAGGCGCTCCTCGAAACCATGCAGCTGGTCAGGCCCGCAGAAGTGCATCTTGCCCGCCAACGCCGTCCGATAGCCCGCAGCGCGGAGGTAGTGGGCGAAGGTGGGGATCTCGGAGGAGAACTCGGCAGCGTTGTCGTAGGCGCCCGTGCGCGACGGCAGCAACCCGGTCATCAGCGATGCCCGGGCCGGCGAGCACAGCGGACTGGCCGTGTAGGCGTTGTCGAAGACCACGCCGTCCTCGGCGAGCGACGACATGGCCGGCGCCTGGGTGACCGCATTGCCGTGGAACGGCAGGGCGCTCGGTACCAGCTGGTCTGCCATCAGGATCAGGACGTCGGGCTGGCGCGGTGGGCTCACGCAGAGGCCTCGGGGTCAGCCCGGCGCGGCTCGGTGAGCACGACCTCGTGCGTCGCCGTCTCGAGCGACGGGGTGTTGGCGATCAGCTCGCGGGTGTAGGGCTGCTGCGGATCGGCGAGCAGCTGGGCCGTCTCGCCGTACTCGATGATGCGGCCGTCGGAGAGTACGGCGACCTTCTGGGCGATGGAGCGCACCAGCGGCAGGTTGTGCGTGACGAAGACCATCGACAGGCCGAGTTCGCGCTGCAGCTTCCCGAGCAGCTCGACGATCGCCGCCTGCACGCTCACGTCGAGCGCTGAGGTCACCTCGTCGCAGATCAGGATCGAGGGCGAGGAGATCAGCGCACGTGCGATGGCGACCCGCTGGCGCTCGCCGCCGGAGAGCTGGTCGGGGTAGCGGTTGGCGTAGCTTGCCGACAGCGACACCTGCTCCAGCATCTCGGCGACCCGTTGCTCGGCCGCACGTCCCTTCGCGATGCCGAACACAGACAGCGGCTGTCCGACCGTCTCGCCGACGGTCTTGCGCGGATTCAGCGAGCCATAGGGGTTCTGGAAGATGTACTGGATCTGGCGGCGGGACTCGGTGCTGCGGGAGCGGGCCGCGGTCTCCAGTTCCTCGTCGCCGAGCCGGATGCTGCCGGTCCAGTTCCGGTGCAGTCCGGCTATCGAGCGGGCCGTGGTGGTCTTGCCGGACCCTGACTCGCCGACGATGGCCAGACACTCGCGCGGCTCGAGGGTGAGGTTGATCGAGTGCAGCACCTCGAGGGTGCCGTAGTGCGCGACCACGTTCTCCAGGGTCAAGACGGCAGTCGCAGCATCGGCATGCGGTACGTCGATCTGGTCACCGGCCTTGGCCTGGCCCTGCTTCACGACCTCGACCGCGCGAATGCAGCGCGCGCTGTGCACCGGTGTCAGAGGCATCAACGGCGGAACCTCGGCCTCGCATTCGGCGATGCGCATCTCGCACCGGGGCGCGAACGCGCAGCCCGGAGGTCGCTTCCCTGGCGAGGGCGCGTGGCCCGGGATCCCGACCAGGCTGCGGCCGCCGGTCAAGCGTGGGATCGCACCCACCAGGCGGCGGGTGTAGGGGTGTGCCGAGGAGGCGAAGAGCTCCTCCGCGAGGCCGAGCTCGACCACGCGGCCGGCGTACATGACCGCGACCCGGGTCGCGACAGCTGCGACGACTGCGAGGTCGTGGCTGACGTAGAGTGCCGCTACGCCATGGGCCTCCGCGAGCTCGTGCACTGTCGAGAGCACGGTCGCCTGCGTCGTGACGTCGAGGCCGGTGGTCGGCTCGTCGAGGACGATCAGCCGCGGACGGTTGGCAAAGGCCATTGCGAGACCGACCCGCTGCTGCTGGCCGCCCGAGAGCTCGTGCGGGTAGCGGCGCAGGTAGCGGGGGTCGTCAGAGAGCGCGACCTCACGCATCATCTCGGCGATCCGCTCGTCGTTGTCCCTGCGATTGCCCGAGCCATGTGCCTGCAGGACCTCGCGCAGCTGTACACCGATCCGCAGCGCCGGGTTGAGCGACGAGGCAGGGTCCTGCGGGACGTACGACACCAACGAGCCTCGCAACCGGCGCAGCTCATCGTCTCCCATCCGCAGGATGTCCTGGTCGCCCAGCATGATCGTGCCGCCGTCGATCTTCAGGCCACGTCGAGCGTGGCCGAGTAGCGACAGCCCGACGGTGGTCTTGCCGGAGCCGGACTCGCCGACGAGGCCGAGCACCTCTCCCGGCGCGATCTCGAAGGAGAGGTCGGTGACGACGGGGACTCCCGACGACGTACAGATCTGCAGGTCACGAACGGTCACCGCCGCAGTCGAGGCCCGCACCGGGTCCTGCTTCTCATAGATGGTCACTCGTCGCCTCGTTCACGGTCGATGCCCGCCGCGGTCCGTGCAATGCCGTCACCGATGAGGCCGGTGCCCATGGTGAGCAGTGCAATGGCGAGGATTGGCAGCAGCGCGCCCCAAGGTTGGGTAGCGAGCGCGATCTGGTTCTGCTTGATCATCGTGCCCCAGTTGGCGCCGTTCGGATCTGGGGACAGTCCCAGGAACGCCAGCGCGGAGATGACCCCGATCGAGTAGGTCAGCCGCAGACTGGCTTCGACCATCATCGGGCCGAGGATATTGGGGAACAGCTCTCCGGTCAGAATGCGCACCCGCGACACCCCCATGGACTCCGTGGCGGCCACGAAGTCGCGCTCGACCACCGGTTGCGCCGCACCTCGGGCCACCCGCGCCACGCGCGGAGCCGTGGTCAGAGCGATCGCGACGATGATCACCCACGTCTTGGCGCCGACCAGGCTGACCGCAACCAGCGCAAGCATGATCTGCGGGAACGCCATGATCACGTCCATCGCCCGCATCAGGATGTCGTCCAGCGCGTTGCGCGCGTAGGCCGCGACCAGTCCGATTGCGACACCGAAGGCAAGACCGATGGCGGTCGAGACGACGGCCATGACCAGGATGTCGGCGCCGCCGCGCAGGAACCGGCTCAGCACATCCTGCCCGAGGTAGTCGGTGCCGAAGACGCCGGCGTCGCCGCCCGGTTGGGAGTTCGGGATCGCCACGAACTCGTCGGCGGCGTGCGGCGCCAGCCAGGGGCCGACGATCGCGATGCCCACCAGGATGAGCACGAAGACCACGCCGATCCTGGTCCGCCACAGCCGCAGCGAGCGCATCAGCAGCGCCGACGAACGCACTGGCGGCGTCGGCGTGTCGACACCCTCGGCCCGGGCCGGCGCCTCTTCGGTGTGGCTCATAGTCGGGTCCTCAGTCGAGGCGTGACGAGGATGGTCGCGACGTCTGCCAGCAAGTTGAGCACGACGTAGACCCCGGCGATGAGGATCGCGAGCGCCTGGACGACCGGTAGGTCGTGGTTGACGACGGCATCCTGCAGCGCGCTCCCGATCCCGGGATAGTTGAACACGTACTCGATGACCACGACGCCACCCGCGAGGTAGGCGAGGCTGATCGCGATCACCTGGAAGACCGGGCCGATTGCGTTGGGCAGCGCATGCCGAACCAGGACCGTCCGCTCGGGCAGTCCCTTGAGTCGGGCCATCTCGACATAGTCGCTCTCCAGCACCTCGACCATCGATGCCCTCATGATGCGAGCGACGTACGGGGCGACCGCGATCACCAACGTAGCCACCGGCAGGACAAGCTCGTCGGGATACTCCCAAGGGCGATGGCCGGGCGGGACCGGGCTGATCGCCGGCAGCCAGTGGAACACCGAAGTCGAGAACAGGATGACCAGGCCGACAGCGACCACGAACTCGGGCAGCGCCGCGAGCACCAGCATCAGGTTGGAGCTGACGTTGTCGAAGGTCTTCTCGCGACGAAGCGCCGCCCAGGAGCCGACCGCGATCGACAGCGGGATGGAGATGACCGCCGCTATGAGGACCAGGACTGACGAGTTGACCAGCTTAGGTCCGAGGAGCTCGCTCACGGGCTGCTGCGAGGCAAGGGAGTTGCCGAGCGACCAGTTCAACAGCCCGCCCACCCAGGAGAGGTACTGCCCCACAAGCGAGTCTTCGAGGTTGAGCTCTGCCTTCAACGCTGCCAGTCGCTCCGGCGTCGCGTCGCGGCCGAGGATCGCCCGAGCCGGGTCGCCCAGAGCCTGGGTCGCGATAAAGACGACCACGGACACCAGGAAGAGCACCAGGACGCCGAGCAACAGCCTCCGGACGATGAAGCCCGCGATCCCGCCGTGTCGCAGCCACCTCATCCGGAAGCCCGCGCCTCAGGCGAACCAGATGGTTCGGAATCCGTGGCCGAAGCCTGCCAGGTTCAGCGTCCCCTTGCTCGGCGACAGGCCGGCCACGGTTGGCGCGTAGCCGTCGATCAGGCTGCCGAAGAACGGGATAATGTAGCCGCCGAGGTCATACTCCAGCTGCTGCATCTCGTGCTGGATCTCGATCCGCTTCGCGTCCTCGGTCGCGGCCAGCGCCTGTTGGTACAGGTCGCCGAAGTTGGATCCCTCACCTGACTTCGGGGGCCAGTGCGTCTCGTTGTACGGCGAGTTCGGCAGGGATCCCTGCTGAACCTGGTTGAGGTAGCCGCGGGTCCCCCAGAAGTCCACCGAGAAGGCTAGCTTGAGGTAGGCGTCACCGTAGTAGTTGGGGTCGTTCTTGACGGTGATCTCGACTCCGGCGTCCTTCGCCTGCGTTGCGAAGACACTGGCGAGCTCGACCATTCCTGAGGCGCCGTTGGTGGTGTGCAGGTCGACCTTGAGCCCTTCTGCACCCGCCTGCTTCAGAAGCGACTTGGCCTGGTCGATGTCCTGTTCGCGCTGCGGCAGGTCGGCGAAATAACCGTCGTCGAACGGCGCATACAGGTCATTGGCGATCGTGCCATACCCCGAGGCGAGCTGGTCGATCATCTGTTGGCGGTCGACGATGAGGCGCATCGCCTGACGGACCCGGTTGTCATCGAACGGCGGCATGTCGATGGCCATGCACAGGGGTATCCAGCCGCCGGTCTGGGAGATCAGCGCCTTCTGACCCGCTTGCTCGATTGCCGCGACCTGTGCCGCGGGCAGGTCGGTCATCGCGTCGATCTGGCCGCCTTGGAGGGCGTTGACCTGCGCGGTCGCATCCGCGAAGTCGGTGATCGTCACCTGGTCGAAGTAGGGCGAACCGTCACCCCGCCAGTAGTTGGGATGGCGTTCGCTGACGCTCTCCTGCCCCGGCGTGAAGCTCTTCAGCTTGTAGGGGCCGGTGCCGATCTGGGTCGACGGATCACCAGTGAACTTCTCGTAGTCGACCGGCACGATGCCGAAGGTGTAGCTGGCAAGCGTCTGCGGGATTGTCGAGTCGGGCGAAAGTAGTGGGAGCCGGACCGTGCGGTCATCCATCTTCTTGATGTTCGCGATGTCCATCGACGCAGTCGCGGCAAAGCCGGTCAGACCGAATTTCTCGGTGCCGATCCGCTGCAACGAGTAGATGACGTCGTCGGCGGTCAGGGTCTTGCCGTCCTGGAACTCGATGCCGTCACGCAGCCGGATGGTGAACTGCGTCGGGTTATCCGCCTCGACGCTCTCGGCCAGCCCGTCGGTCTGCAGCTGGTATTCGTCGTCGAACGTCAGCAGAGTCTCGAACGCACTGACCAACCGGGCCTGGTCGGGCTTGGTGACGATGTTCTGCCCGTCGAACATGTCCTTCGCCCCGCCGCCGGTGACTCCGAGCCTGAAGTTGCCTCCAGCCTTCGGTTTTCCCGCCGAGGTGCCTGAGCCTGACGGCGACGGCGACTCCCCTCCGCAGGCCGCCAACGTGCCGGCGAGGGCCACGCCACCGGCGCCCACGAACAACTGGCGTCTGGAGATCGGCGAACTCACCCACAGACCGTTCTTCTCATTGACGTGCCAGATCTTGCTGTTCGACTCGGTCATGCCCGCGCCCTTCATTGGCCGGTCGCTGCGTCGCTGATCCCCGAAAGTCGGTTCCGCCGCGGACGAGAGTGTTCACATCACGAGACGACGGTTCACCCTGCACACGACGCTGTCAAGCATTCGACGCGAATTTACCGGATTGTCATCACCATCCCGGCCGGTCACGGGGCGAGTCGGGCGGTTTCTTGATCGGTCTGGACCAGCCCACAGCCTCGTGACTTCGGGTCGCGAGAATGAGGGCCATGAGCGACGTCGAAACTTTCCGGGAGCCGCAGCGCGGGTTCCACCACCTCGAGGTCCCCGCATCGACCGGACGTCCTTGGCTCGATGCGCCCGTGCGGTTGGACCCCCACATCGTGGGAGCGGGCCGGAAACTGGACCTCGACGAGTTCCTGGCGCTGACCTCGACCACCGCGCTGGTGGTCGTCGTCGACGGCGTCCTGGTGCTCGAGCGGTACGCCGAGACGGTCGCGGTCGAGGACCGGCTCCTCGGCAACTCTGCGACCAAGTCCGCGCTCGCGTTGCTCACCGGCATCGCCGTGGGCCGCGGGAGTCTTCCCGACCTCGACGCGGGAGTCTGCGACTACGTCCCAGAGCTGCTCGGCAGCGGATACGACCGGGTGACGGTCCGTCAGGTTCTGACGATGACGAGTGGTCTCGACTGGACGGAGGACTACCGCGACCCCGACGGCCGGGCGGCGCGGACGATCGGGCGCTGGCGCGAGGGCGGAGGAGGAGTGCGCGATCTGCTGAGCAGCATCCCGGGAAGCCACCCACCCGGCACCCGCTACGCCTACTGCAGCCCCGACTCCCTGGTGCTGGACTGGGTGCGCGAACGCGCGACCGGTCAGACCTTCGCCGACGCACTCGGCGAACTGTGGCAGCTGGTCGGCGCGGAGCGACCCGGGGTCGTGGGTCTGGACGCGCCTGCTCAGGCAGGGGGCGTCGCGATGGCGCACGCCGCGTTGGCCGTGACCGCGCGGGACTGGGCGAGGATCGGGTTCCTGCAGGTGGACGGCCGTTGGAACGGCACTCAGGTGGTCGACCCGGAGTGGCTGGAGGCCAGCAGCCGGCCGGAACGCCCGTTCTTGTTGCCCGGGCGGCTTCCCAGCAGGATCACCACCCACGCCGGATTCGGCTACCACTGGTGGCCGCTCGACGGGCACGGCGCCAAGGTCACGGCCGACGGCATGCGCGGTCAGTTCGTCTATGTCGACCGACCTCGCCGTACGGTCGTGGTGAAGACCTCTGCCTGGCCGTACGACGATCCGTGGTGGGACCGTCAGTGCCGAGACCTGTCCTACCTCGCGCTGCCGGCGATCGCCGAAGCCGCAGCATCGGCAACCTGAACGAGCTTTCGTCGCGCGGCATGCGCGGGACGCCCAACTGCCCTCGTGCCGCCCTTTGTGCCGCCTGTCGTGTCACGATGTGCTGGTGACCAGCGCACCGGACGCCCAGGGGTCGCCTAGCCAGGCCGCCCCGACTGGCAGAGTCCAGTCGGTCGACCGCGCGCTCAACCTCCTGGAGTTCGTCGCTGCCGCGGCTCCGCAGGGCGAGACGGTGGCGGCGCTGGCCGCCCGCGCCGACCTCAACCGGGCGACGGCCTGGCGGCTGCTGGGCACCCTCGAGGCTCATGGCCTGGTGGAGCGCGACCCGAGCACGAACCGCTACAAGGTCGGTTTCGCGATGATCAAGATGTCGGCCGCGGCGGGCTACGACGGTCTGGTGCGCAGGACCCGTCCCATCCTCGAGCGGGTGTCGATGCAAACGGGCGAGACGGCAGACCTTGCGGTGGCCGGGCGGCATGGGGTCACCTACGTCGATGAGGTCGCTCCTCCCTCGGTCATGTCGATCAAGTGGGTGGCCCGCGAGGTTCCCCTGCACGCCACGTCGACCGGCAAGGCCTTGCTGGCCTGGCTGCCACCGGACGAGGCCCTGGGGCTGCTCGAGAGCCCGCTTCGAGCCTTCACCGAGACGACCCTGACCGATCCGCAGGTCTTGATGGGCGAGCTGGCCAAGACCCGGGCCCGCGGCTACGCGGAATGCGCGGGAGAGCTCGAACCGACGCTGTACGGCGTCTCCGCACCCGTGCTGGATCCGATCGACGGGAGGCCGCTGGCCGTCGTCAGCATCTGGGGTCCCGTGAACCGGGTGCCGGTCTCCCGGTTCGCGGAGCTGGGGCCGGTCGCGGTCGAGGCTGCCGGCGAGGTTGGCGCCGCGCTCGCCGGCTGATTCTCGAGCCCAACGAGCAAGGTCCTCGACCGCCGAAACCTCTGTCGAAACTTTCTCTTGACAATCGGTCGGTTTCGGAGAACCGTTTCACATGATGCGACGGTCGCTCACATGGTGCGAGCGGACGGCGGTGTCTACCGACGAAGGAGAGCCCCATGTCAGCTGCAGGTCCACGCAAGGTCATCATCACGTGCGCAGTCACCGGGTCGGGGCACACACCGACCATGTCTGCGAGCCTTCCCTACACGGTCGAGGATGTGGTCGGCCAGTCCGTGGCCGCTGCCGAGGCGGGCGCCGCGATCATCCATCTGCATGCCCGTGACCCCAAGGACGGCCGTCCGACTGCGGAACCTGCGGTCTTCCTCGACTACCTCAAGGGCATCAAGGACTCCACGGACGCGGTGGTGTCCATCACCAGCGGTGGCGGCACCGGCATGTCGGTGGACGACCGCCTGCGGGTCATCTACGAGACGAGGCCCGAGCTTTGCACGCTCAACCTCGGCACGTTCAACTACGGCAGCTTCCCGATGATCCCGAAGTACGCCGGCACCTGGAAGTTCGACTGGGAGGAGCCCTACCTCGAAAGCACGCGCACCGAGCCGTTCGTGAGCACGTTCGCAGACATCGAGCTGATGCTGAAGGACGTCCGCCAGCAGACCGGAGCGCGCTTCGAGTACGAGGCCTACGACATCGGCCACCTCTACACGCTGGCCTACTATCTCGAAGCCGGTCTCGTCGAGCCGCCGATCTTCCTGCAGACGATCATGGGCGTGATGGGCGGCATCGGCGCCGAGGTCGAGCATCTCGCCCACATGAAGTCGACCGCGGACCGACTGCTCGGCGACTCGTACGAGTGGTCCGTGCTCGGTGCGGGACGCCACCAGTTCAACATGATCACGGCGTCGGCCGTGATGGGCTCCCACGTGCGCGTCGGGCTCGAGGACGGCCTGTTCATCGGCCGTGGCCAGCTTGCCGAGTCCAACGCCGAGCAGGTCGCGAAGATCAAGCGGATCCTGACCGAGCTCTCACTGGAAACCGCCACGCCGGATGAAGCGCGAGCGATCCTGGGCCTCAAGGGCCTCGACCAGGTGGGCTGGTGAGCCCCGGGGGCCGGCCCTCTCCTCACGACGTCCGTACCGTCGCCGTCATCGGCACCGGCGTCATCGGTGGCGGCTGGGCGGCGCACTTCCTGCGCATGGGGTACGACGTCGTGGCCTGGGACCCCGGACCCGATGCTGCTGTCAGACTGAAGAACCTGCTCGAGACGGCATGGCCGTCGCTCGAACGGCTCGGACTGAGTCCGGGCGCCAGCCTCGACCGCCTGCGGTTCGCCGACAGCCTCGACGACGCTCTGGCGGAGGCCGACTTCGTCCAGGAGTCGTCCCCGGAGGTGCTGCCGGCGAAGGTGGCGCTGCTTGCCGCGATCGACCGAGGGACCAGGCCCGGCATCGTGGTCGCCTCGAGCACGTCCGGCTTCGTGATGAGCGCGATGGCAGTCGACTGCGCGACCCCTGGCCGCTTCGTGGTCGGGCACCCGTTCAACCCGCCGTACCTCATCCCGCTCGTCGAGGTGGTGGGAGGACGCGACACCGAGCCCGGGACCGTGACGTGGGCCGAGGCGTTCTACACCTCGGCCGGCAAGGTCTGCCTGACCATGGAGCAGGAGGTCTCCGGCTTCGTCGGCAACCGGCTTCAGGAGGCGCTCTGGCGGGAGGCGCTGCACATGGTCGACTCCGGACAGGCCACGGTCCAGCAGATCGACGACTCGATCGTCAACGGCCCCGGCCTGCGCTGGGCACTGATGGGGCCGATCCTCACGTTCCATCTCGCGGGGGGACCCGGAGGCATGGCGCACATGCTCGACCACTTCGCCCCTGCCCTGCTGGAGCCCTGGACCCGCCTCGCCGCGCCCTCGTTGACTCCGGAGCTTCGGGACCGGGTGGTCGCCGGCGCGGTCGAGCAAGCCGGAGGGCAGAGCGTGTCCCAGCTCGAGCAGCGCCGCGACGCCTTCCTCGTCGACCTCCTGCTCCTGCTGGACAAGCACCGAGCCGTCCATGCCTGAGGCGCCGACGCCGTTCGCGAGGTACCGATCCCCGGTGCTCGCCGAGTGGCTGGACTACAACGGCCACATGCACGACGCCAGCTACAGCACGGTCCTGAGCGACGCCAACGAGGAGCTGTTCGCGGAGCTGGGCCTCAGCGCGGACTACCGCGCGTCCACCGGTGCCTCTCTCTACACCGTGGACAGCCACATCCGATACCTCAAGGAGTGCACGCTCGGACAGACCCTGAGCGCGGAGACCCTCATGACGGCCGCGGACAGCAAGAAGGTGCGGCTGTACACAGAGCTGTTTGCCGACGGGACGCTGGCCGCGACCGGAGAGTTCCTCTACCTCCACGTCGACGCCGCGCTCGGCGCCACCACCCCCCTTCCCGACGACCGTCAGGTCTTGGTCCAGGAGATGCTGGCAGCGCACGCAGCGGATCACTCGGCGGCCGACGGCGTCGTCACGCCGTACGAAGGGAAGGGTCACGTCCCGTGGGACCCCACCTCGGCTATCGACGCGCCGCCTGCGGTTGCACAAGACCGAGGTGATCCCGGCCTGGGTCGACTACAACGGCCACATGAGCGAGTCGTGCTACCTGCTCGTCTTCGGGGACAACTCCGACGCCTTCTTCCGATTCATCGGCATCGACGAGGACTATCGGGCCGGCGGCTGCTCGCTCTACACGGTCGAGACCCACCTGCATCACCGTCGTGAGGTCAGTGCGGGCGAACCGCTCGCGCTGTCCCTGCAGCTGCTCGACCACGACCGCAAGCGAGTGCACCTCTTCCAGGAGATGACCCATGGCGAGAGCGGGGTCGTGCTCGCCACGGCCGAGCAGATGCTCGTCCACGTCGACGTCGCTGCGGGCCGGTCGGCCGACCTTCCCGGCCACCTGACCGAGCGACTCGACGCCATCAAGCACGCCCACGCCGCCCTTTCCGTGCCCGAGGTGGTCGGGAAGCCGATGGGCATCAACCGCCCCTAGGAGGCAACCCATGGACTTCGGCCTGAACGACGAGCAGCGAGCCATCGTCGACACGGTGCGCACCTTCGTCACCAGGGAGCTCTATCCCCACGAGGACGAGGTGGACCGTCGCGGCGACGTTGATCCGGACCTGGTCGAGCACATCCGCACTCAGGCGCTGAAGGCAGGGCTGTACGCAGCCAACATGCCCGAGGACCTCGGCGGCGGAGGGCTGGACGCGCTCGGGATGGCACTGGTCGAGCGAGAGCTCGGACGAGCCAGCTATGCGCTGCAGTGGCTGGTGGCGCGACCGAGCAACATTCTCCTGGCCTGCGTCGGCGACCAGCGTGAGCGCTACCTCCTGCCGGCCATCCGCGGGGATCGGCACGACTGTCTTGCGATGAGCGAGCCAGGAGCCGGATCCGACGTACGTTCGATGACCACCCGGGCCGTGCGCGACGGCGACGACTACGTGGTCGACGGCACCAAGCACTTCATCAGCAACGCCGACAAGTCGGACTTCGTGGTCCTGTTCGCCGTGACCGGGAAGGACGACGCCGGCAAGAACCTGATCTCGGGCTTCCTGGTCGACCTCGACTCGCCCGGACTCACCGTGGGCCGCGGCCCGTCGAGCGTCTCCCATCGCGGCTACCACCACAGCGAGCTGTCGTTCGAGGGCTGCCGGGTGCCGGCGTCGAACCTCTTGGGCGAGGAAGGTCGGGGGTTCGACCTCATGGGCGAGTGGCTGGGCGCCAGCAGGCTCACGGTCGCGGCCAGCAGCGTCGGACGCGCGCGCCGGGTGCTGGAGATGGCCACCACGTGGGCCGCCGAGCGGGTGCAGTTCGGACAGCCGATCGGCAGGTTCCAGGGCGTCGGATTCTCCCTGGCCGACATGGCGACGGACCTCGAGGCCGCCGAGCTGCTCACGCTGAGGGCCGCCTGGAAGCTCGACCAGGGAACGATGACCGACAAGGACGCAGCGATGGCGAAGGTCTTCGCATCCGAGGCGCTCGGGCGGATCACCGACCAGGCTCTGCAGATCTATGGCGGGATGGGTCTGATGGACGAGCTCCCGATCGAGCGATTCTGGCGCGACGCCCGGGTCGAACGGATCTGGGACGGCACCAGCGAGATCCAGCGTCACATCATCTCCCGGTCGATGCTCCGCCCGCTCGGAGCCTGAGCAAACCGTGCGCAGCCAGCTGCAGAGACTCCTCGCGCCGAACAGCCTGGTCGTGGTCGGCGGACGGGCCGCCGAGGTGGCCGTCCGGCAGTGCCAGGCCATCGGCTACGCCGGCGAAATCTGGGCCGTCCACCCGACGCGCGAATCGCTCGCCGGCCTGCCGTGCTTCGCCGACCTGTCCCAGCTCCCCGGAATCCCGGACGCGGCCTTCGTCGCGGTCTCGCGCGAGGACACCGTCAAGGTCGTCGCCGAACTCGCTCGCCTCGGCGCCGGCGGTGTCGTCTGCCATGCGTCCGGGTACGCCGAGGACGGCGAGTACGGCGCAGCTCTCCAGCGTGACCTGGTGACGGCCGCGGGCGACCTGGCGCTGATCGGTCCGAACTGCCTGGGCTTCGTCAACTACCTCGACGGCGCCGCGCTCTGGCCGGAGCAGCAGGGTGGTTCGCGCGTCGAGACCGGCGTCGCGGTGATCACGCAGAGCGGCAACATCGCCGAGAACCTCACGATGCAGCGGCGGTCACTGCCGATCGCCCAGCTCGTCACGATCGGCAACAGCGCCGTGACCGGCGTGGTCGACCTGATCGAGGCGATGCTTTCCGACTCGCGGATCACGGCGATCGGGCTGTATCTGGAGGAGGTCCCCGACGTCGCCGCCTTCTCACGCGTGGCAATCGAGGCGCTTCGGAAGAGGGTGCCGATCGTCGCCCTCAAGTCCGGCTCCTCCGAGCTCGGTGCTCGGATCACGCTCAGTCACACGAGCTCGCTGGCCGGATCCGACGCACTCGTCAGCGCGTTGTTCGAGCGTCTCGGCATCGCCCGGGTCCGCGACGTCGAGACCTTCCTCGAGACTCTCAAGTTCCTGCACGTGCTCGGCGCCCGGCCGGGCGACCGCATCGCGTCGGCCAGCTGCTCCGGCGGGGAGGCGGCCCACGTTGCCGACCTCGCCCACGCGACCGGCCTCACGCTTCCGGACTTCTCGGCCACGACGCAGACCCGGCTGCAGGCGGTCCTCGGTGACCGGGTGTCGGTGCGGAACCCGCTGGACTACCACACCTACATCTGGGGTGACTACGACGCGCTGACCGAGTGCTTCGCGGCGTTCCTCGACACGGACGTGGACTGCCACCTGCTGATGCTCGACTTCCCGCGTGCCGACCGTTGCGACATCTCCGAGTTCCAGACCGCGATCGCCGCATTCCAGGCGGCGCAGACTCAGACGGGTGCCCGCGCCTGCGTCGTCGCCTCCCTGCCGGAGGGGATGCCGGAGGAAGTCGGACACGCCCTGGCAACAGCGGGGATCGCGCCGATGCAGGGCATCACCAGCTGTATGGCAGCCGTCGTCGCGGCGGGGCAGATAGCGGCAGCGCAGTCGGCGGTCGACGAGATCCTGCCGCTGCGGCCGGTGTCGGCCCTCGCCGCCGGGCCGGTGGAACAGTGGGACGAGCGGCATGCGAAGGCAGTTCTGGCGTCGTACGGTCTCACGGTTCCGAGCGCTCTCGTGGCGAACAGCGCGGCTGAGGCCCCGGCCCTGGCCAGCGAGATCGGGTTCCCGGTCGTGCTCAAGGCCCTTTCCGACGACCTTGCGCACAAGTCGGAGGTCGGCGGTGTGCACGTGGGGCTGGACTCCGAGGCCGCCGTACGGCAGGCCGTCGCCAACATGGCCGGACTCAGCGACAGGTTCCTCGTCGAGCAGATGGTCGACGGGGCGGAGATGGAGCTCATTGTCGGGGTGCAGTCGGACCCGCGCCTGGGGCAGGCGGTGACGGTCGGTGCCGGCGGGGTGCTCGTCGAGCTGATCCAGGACTCCGCCACGATTCTGCTGCCCGCAACTGCCGCCGACATCCGCGCGGCCCTCCGGCGCCTGCGGGTCTGGCCGGTGCTGGAGGGCTTCCGGGGCGGGCACTCCGGCGCCGATGCCGTGGTCGAGGCGATCGGCGCCATCGTTGCCTTCGCGACCGATCACGCTGATCGACTTGTCGAGCTCGACGTCAACCCGCTGCTCGTGCTGCCTGACAGCGCGGTGGCGGTCGACGCGCTGATCCGCTTGGCTGGGCCCGACCCCGTGCAACCCGTTGCAACGGTCCACGGTGACGTGACCTCGAGGAGATCCCGTTGAGCGACCCGGTGCATCTGGACGTCGAGCAGGAGGTGCTCGTCGTGACCCTGGATCGGCCCAAGGCAAATGCGATCGACGTGTCGACGAGTCGCGCCTTGTACGACGCATTCCGGCGGCTGCAGGATGATGAGTCGTTGCGCGTTGCC
This sequence comes from uncultured Actinomycetota bacterium, assembly GCA_963844385.1. Taxonomy (GTDB): domain Bacteria; phylum Actinomycetota; class Actinomycetes; order Propionibacteriales; family Nocardioidaceae; genus Nocardioides. The sequence continues at coordinate 50,315 of CAWJOJ010000026.1, forward strand.
GTTCTGACGGGAGCCGGTGACCGGTTCTTCTCCGCCGGATGGGATCTCAAGGCGGCCGCCGCCGGTGAGGCCGTGGACGCCGATCACGGGCCTGGTGGCTTCGGGGGTCTCACCGAGTTCTTCGGCCGCACGAAGCCGGTCATCGCCGCCGTCAACGGTCTCGCCCTCGGTGGGGGTCTGGAGCTGGCGCTGGCCGCGGACCTCATCGTCGCCGCGGACCATGCCGAGCTGGCGCTCCCCGAGGTGCGCGTCGGCGTGGTGGCCGACTCCGGCGGGCTGCTCCGGCTGCCCCGCCGGCTGCCGGACGCGGTGGCGAGGGAGATGCTGCTCACCGGGCGTCGGATGCCGGCCGAGGAGGCTGCTCGATGGGGACTGGTGAACCGCGTCGTCCCAGCCAAGGACCTGATGGCAACCGCTCTCGCGCTCGCGGGCGAGGTCTGCGCCGCGGCCCCGTTGGCGGTCGCTGCCGTCGAGGAGATCCTGGCGACGACCGCGTCGCTCGACGTCCGGGACGGGTTCCGCCGGCTGCGCTCGGGAGACCTGCCGAGCTATGAGCGGATGCTGCGCTCCGAGGACGCCGTCGAAGGACCACGGGCCTTCTCCGAGAAGCGTGCTCCACGATGGAGTGGGCGCTGACTCGTCTCAAGTCCGGATCGAGATCTAGGACACGTCTTCCGACGCGATCTCGTTCTCCCCGAGCTTGACCACGATCACGCCGACGAGGATCAGCATTCCGCCGACGAGCTGAATGCTGCGCGGCAGCTCGTCGAGCAGGAGCCAGGCGAACACCAGAGCCGCCAGCACCTCGATCAGCGCCACGAACGAGGCGAGCCGAGCGCCGAGCCGGCGAGTGGCCGCGATGCCGGTGACGTACGCGAGCGCCGCGCTCACCAGCCCCAGGCCGAGGATCGGGAGCCACCACGGGACAGTCGCGGTGGCGTACGACACGTCGCGTGTCGACGCCTCCAGCGGAATCGCGCCGAGCGCTCCAGCCACGACCAGGACGATCGCGCCGACGACCAGACCTCCCGCTGCGAGGACCATCGGGGGGAGCCCGTTGCTCTCGTCCGCCGAGATCACGAAGTACACGGCCAGCCCCATCATGGCCCCGAGCGCCCACAGCACGCCCACCATGCTCAGGTCCGCTCCGGACACCAGGTCGAGGACCAGCACCAGACCGACTGCGGCTAACACGGCACCCAGGAACGTGAGCCGGTCCGGCCGCTGGCCACGGCGCAGCCAGAGCCAGCCGATGACCGCGACCGGTGCGGTGTACTCGATCAGGAGCGCCACGCCGACCTGCATGTGGTCGACGGCGTTGAAGTACGCGAGCTGGCAGCCAGCCACCGATACGAAGCCGTATGCGGTGATCAGGCCGACATTGCCGCGCAGCATGCCCCATCGACCCCGCAGCTGGACCAGCGCGGGAACGACCAGGACCGCGGCAGCGATCAGGATCCGCACGGTGACAGCTGCCCCGGCCGACCAGCCCGCCTCGAGGAGCCCCTTGGCCAGGGCGCCCGAGAGCCCGAACGACAGCGCCGACAGCACCGCGAAGCCGAGACCAGCCCTGAGACGGGAGCTGTTCACCACCGGGGTGTCATGTGCCAAAGTGCTCATGACAGATGACGCTACGCCCGGGGCGTGTAATATGTCAACGTGGTTTTCACTGCTGACACGGAATGTTCGCTGCTCTCGGCTGTTGCCCTGGTCAACTCCGGTGTGGAGCCGGACACCCTGACCAGCCTCGACGACCTGGACAGGTTCTTCGTCGAGTACGACTACACCGGCTCGCGGACCCACGACCAGGCGGAGCTGGACGCCGTACGCGCCCTCCGAGCACCCCTGCGGACGCTGCTCACCAGTGACCGTGACGACGCCGTCACGATCGTGAACGGGATGCTCGCCGAGGCCGGGGCCCTACCGCAGCTGGTCCGCCACGACGAGCTCGACTGGCACCTGCACGCGGTCCACGAGGACCGGCCGCTGGCCACCCGGATCGCGGTCGAGACGGCGATGGCGATGATCGACGTGATCCGCGCCGACGAGATGCCCCGGCTCGACGTCTGCGCCGACGAGGACTGCGAGGGACTCGTGCTCGACCTATCCCGCAACCGTTCGCGGCGCTTCTGCAGCAGGACCTGCAGCAACCGCGCAGCGGTCGCCGCCTACCGGGCTCGCCAGGCCAACGCCTGACCCAAGGCCGACCTGGTCAGGCGCCTTCGGGTTTCGGCACCGGCACGTCCTTGTACGCCGACAGGTTGTGGGCGTTGTAGGCGCTGGTGTCGGCGGTCTCCATCGGACCGTCCCACTCGGTCGGCAGCGGGGTGGCCACTCCCGGTGCGACGCGGCTGACGATCGCGTTGAGCACCTTCTCGGCGTCTCCGACCCAGAGGTGCTTGCTGCCCTCGAAGGGCACCACCTCGGCCTGCGGGATCGCCGCGAAGCGTTCGATCGCCTCGGGCGGCTGGAGGTAGTCGTCGTGCTCCGGGATGAGCGCGCTGACCGGCTTCCCGGACTCGGCCCAGGCGGCGAGATGCTCCGGTCTGCTGTACCGAAGCGGCGGGCTGAGCAGGATCATGCCCTGAACAGCCGGGTCGAGTCCGTGCATGAGTGCCAGGTCGGTGCCGAAGGACCAGCCCACGAGCCAGATGTTCGGCAGGTCGTGGAACTCGGCATACTCGAGCGCCGCGGCGACGTCGTACCTCTCCCCCACCGCGTTGTCGAACTCACCCTCGCTGCGGCCCTGGACGCTCCAGGTGCCGCGCGTGTTGAAGCGGAGGATGGCGATGTCCGCGATCGCCGGCAGCCGGAAGGCGGCCTTGCGGTAGATGTGGCTGTCCATCATGCCGCCGTGGGTGGGCAGCGGGTGCAGGCAGACGATGGTCGCCACCGGCGGGCGCTCCAGCGGCAGCGCCAGCTCGCCCACCAGATGCAGTCCGTCGGCCGTCTCCAGGGAGAGCTCCTCCCGTCGGGCTGGCAGGACGGAGTTGGCGCGGATCTTGTGAGCGGTCACGGACAGCAGGCTATCGAGCCTGGGCTCAGCACCAACGTCGGATGCCGTCGGCACTCAGGTCGAGGTCACGAAGCACGATCGCCAAGTAGTCGGCCCAGTGTGAGCACGTGTAGCGGAAGTCCTGGCGCCGGTACTCGATCACCAGGACCCGGCGCCCGAAGTCGGCGACGTAGCTTCGGCACTCCCGCCACCGCCCGCACTCCTCCGCAACCGCGAAGTCGTAGCCGATCGTGCGTCCGTCGAACCCGGCGAGGTTCTTCTGGCCCGCCGCGAGCCCGGCACCGTGAGCCGCGCGGACCAGCAGCCGTGCGTACGCGACGGCCTGGTTGCGCCGCAGCAGGCCGTGGCTGCGCGTGAACGAGTCGAGGTTGTCGAACTCCACGGCGTCGAAACCGTCATCGCCGCAGCGTCGCGTCCAGTTGCCGACGATCTGAGCAAGACGCTGCCGCTTGGCGGACGTGCGAAGGTCGAGCAGCCACTCGTTCCACGCCTCGTCGACCACCGGCTTCCCGTCCTTGTGGAGCACCAGCCACATGCGTTGTCTCCAGAACCTGCGCTCCTCGGCCTGGGTCTGGAAGCCGTTGACGTAGCAGACGTTGTAGCGGTCCGGCTGCGGCTGGGCGTGCCGGTCGCGCACCACGATGCCGACGTGCGGAGGCATCCATCGCGCCCCGCCGAGCTGGTAGTCGACGTCGGTCCCCACCGGCAGCGGCTCAGGGCGGGCGGCGTACGACGTGGCGAGCATCGAGGCCGCCAGCATGCTCGCGAGCACGCCCACCAGCAGCGCTCTCGACGCCGAACCGCGGCCCGTCACCCCTCCGAGTCTGCCACTACGACTGCCGCGGGCCCGCGGAAAGAACGGGACCTCGTTGCCGAGCCCGCCCCTGCCAGGTCGGTGCCATGGCGATGTACGACACCATTCCGTGCGGCGCCTTCACCGACGGTCGCGTGCGGTCCAGCAGGGCGTGTGCCAGTGGCGTCGTTCATCGAGCCCGGTCGCGTCACGCGCGAACGTCGTCGCCAGCACCGGCCACGCCACGACGTGCGGGGTGGCGGGCCGGATCGGCTGGTGACACGCTGGGGCAGGTGTAGGTCCGTGTCGAGGCCGAGCCGGTCACCCGGCGGACGACGAACTCTTCGCCGCCGTACTGCTCGACGCGGTCGGGCATCCGCTCAGCGGGGGGCGCTGTAGTCCCGGAAGCCGCGCTTGGTCTTCCGCCCGAGGTAGCCGGCGGTGACGAGGTGTTCCAGCAGCGGCGCGGGCGCGAAGCCCGGCTCGCGGAACTCGAGGTAGAGCTCGCGCTGGATCGCCAGCGACACGTCGTTGCCGACGACGTCGAGTAGCTCGAACGGACCCATCGGCAGCGCGCAGCCCTGCTTCATGGCGGTGTCGATGTCGTCGGCGGTGGCGTAGTGCGCCTCCAGCATCTTCACGGCGTCGTTGAGGTAGGGAAACAGCAGCGCGTTCACGATGAAGCCCGCGCGGTCGCCACACGACACGGCAACCTTGCCGACCTTGCCGCACAGGGCCCGGGTCGTCTCGGCGACGTCGTCGTCGGTCGCGACGGTGGTCACCACCTCGACCAGCTTCATGACAGGCGCGGGATTGAAGAAGTGCATCCCGATGACGTCCTGGGGCCGCTTGGTAGCCGTCGCCAACGAGATGATCGGCAACGACGACGTCGTGGTCGCCAGGATCGCGCCCGGCTTGCAGATCTCGTCGAGGTTCTCGAACAGCGTGGTCTTGATCTTGAGGTCCTCGGCGATCGCCTCGACCGCGATGTCGACCGACGACAGGTCGTCCAGCGAAGTGGTGCCGGTGAGCCTTCCGAGCACCTCCGCCTTGACCGACTCCTCGAGCTTCCCGCGCTGGATGGCCTTGTCCAGCGAACGCTCGATGGTGGCCCGAACGCCGTCCACCTTGTCCTGCGAACGGCCGACGTAGAGCACGTCGTACCCACCCTTGGCGAAGACCTCGACGATGCCCGCGGCCATCGTGCCGGTGCCGACCACACCGACCCGCGAGATGTCGTGATGTAGCTGAGGCGCCGACGCCGTGTCGGGAGTGTGGTGGTCCGGCACCACGATGGGGCTGTCCGGCGCCTCGTAGGTGTAGAAGCCCCGGCCGGACTTCCGGCCCAGCATGCCGGCGGTGACCATCTGCTTGAGGAGCGGAGCCGGAGCGTGCAGGCGGTCGCGGCCCTGCTTGTACATCGTGTCGAGGATCTCGTACGCCGTGTCGAGGCCGATCAGGTCGAGCAGGGCCAGGGGGCCCATCGGGTAGCCGCAGCCGAACCGCATCGCGGCGTCGATGTCCTCGCGAGAGGCGTACCTGCCCTCGAAGAACGAGACCGCGTGGTTGAGGTAACCGAACAGCAAGGTGTTCGCGATGAAGCCCGCCTTGTCCCCGCAGATGACGGGATTCTTGCCGAGCCTGCCGACCAGGAGCTTGACGTCCTCGAGCACGTGCGGCTCGGTGACGACGGTACGGATGATCTCGACGAGGTTCTGCACGGGCGCCGGGTTGAAGAAGTGCACGCCGACCACCCGGCCCGGCGACGAGTTCGCGGTCGAGATCTCGGTGACAGACAGCGACGAGGTGTTGGTGGCCAGGATCGTGTCCGGCTTCACGATGTCGTCCAGCTGCCGGAAGATGTCCTTCTTGATCTGCAGGGACTCCACGACCGCTTCGACGACAAAGTCGGCTTCGGCCAGGTCGTTGATCGTGGTGGTCAGAACGACCCTCCCGAGCAGCTCGGTCTGCTCGGCCTCGGTGATCTTTCCCCGCTTCACCGCGCGCCCGGTCGAGTGCTCGAGGTGCTGGCGCCCCCGCTCGAGGCCCTCGTCGTTGATCTCGACCCCGATCACCTGGTAGCCGGTGCGGGCGAACACCTCGGCGATTCCGGCGCCCATCGTTCCGAGGCCGATCACGCCGATCGTGGAGAATTCGCGCTGTCCTGACGGGGTGCTGGTCATGCCGGGCATCATTCCACGTGGTCCGACCGTCATCGTTGTCGGATTCGTCACGTGTGCCCGCTCGGACGTGGTGAGTCGTCGTAACTTACGACGACTCG
>CAWJOJ010000027.1:0-13647 GCA_963844385.1 uncultured Actinomycetota bacterium
AGCGTTCGGCGCGCGGTCCTAGACTCAACCGCATGACCTCCGTCAGCCTCGGCATGCCCGCGGCACCGCCGCCCGTGCTCGCTCCGCGCCGCCAGACCCGCCAGATCAAGGTCGGGAAGGTGGGGGTCGGTAGTGAGTCCCCGGTCTCGGTGCAGTCGATGACGACCACGCTGACCTCCGACGTCAACTCCACCCTGCAGCAGATCGCCGAGCTGACCGCGACCGGCTGCGACATCGTCCGCGTCGCCTGTCCGAGCCAGGACGACGCGGACGCGTTGGAGCAGATCGCCCAGCACTCGCAGATCCCGGTGATCGCCGACATCCACTTCCAGCCCAAGTACGTCTACGCCGCGATCGATGCCGGCTGCGCCGCCGTACGCGTCAACCCGGGCAACATCCGCAAGTTCGACGACCAGGTCAAGCAGATCGCAGCGGCCGCCAAGGACCGCGGGACGAGCATCCGGATCGGAGTCAACGCCGGGTCGCTCGACAAGCGCGTGATGGAGAAGTACGGCAAGGCCACCCCCGAGGCCCTGGTGGAGTCCGCGGTCTGGGAGGCCAGCCTCTTCGAGGAGCACGACTTCCACGACTTCAAGATCTCGGTGAAGCACAACGACCCCGTGGTGATGGTGCGCGCCTACGAGCTGCTCGCCGAGGCCGGTGACTGGCCGCTGCACCTCGGCGTGACCGAGGCCGGCCCCGCGTTCCAGGGCACGATCAAGTCGGCGACGGCCTTCGGTGCACTGCTGTCCAAGGGGATCGGCGACACCATCCGGGTCTCGCTGTCCGCGCCCCCCGTCGAGGAGGTCAAGGTCGGCATCCAGATCCTCCAGTCGCTCAACCTGCGCCCGCGCAAGCTCGAGATCGTCTCCTGCCCGTCGTGCGGCCGCGCCCAGGTCGACGTCTACAAGCTCGCCGAGCAGGTGACCGCCGGTCTCGAGGGCATGGAGGTCCCGTTGCGCGTCGCGGTCATGGGGTGCGTCGTCAACGGCCCGGGCGAGGCGCGCGAGGCTGATCTCGGCGTCGCGTCCGGCAACGGCAAGGGCCAGATCTTCGTCAAGGGCGAGGTCATCAAGACCGTGCCCGAGTCCCTGATCGTCGAGACCCTGATCGAGGAGGCCATGCGCCTCGCTGAGGACATGGAGCCCATCGACGGCGCCGCCGCAGAGGTGTCTGTCTTAGCTCTCGAGTGGGGGCCCTAGCGATAGGCGTCGACGCCCTCGCCGCTCTGCTCGTCGATCCCGTACGCCTCGATGTAGCCCCAGGCATCCGGCTTCGAGCCGTCGACGTCGGTGAGCCCGTAGGCGTCTGCGAGCTGACGTGAGGTCATGACCAGGCCGGACCAGCGGGCCACGTCGTCGTCGTTGACAAGCCCCGCGACACCCCGGGCGACGTAGGCCGGGGACTCCGTGATCGCGAAGCCTGGCGACTTCTCGAGCGCGTCTCGCCAGTTCTCCTCGGTGACGCCGTATGCCTCGAGCATCGCCTCGTGCCGCAGCCAGCCGGCGGTCACGCCCAGTGCCGTGACCGGGTGGTCGGCAAGCTCGAGGGCCAGACCCTTGACGATCCGATCGATGGTGGCCTTGACCAGGTCGTAGTAGAAGCCGACGCCGGTGCGGATGTTCGCGTTGAACTCGGAGGTCCCGTCCGTCATCTCGATCACCAGCCCGCCTCCCGATCGCAGGATCAGCGGGACCGCGTGGTGGGCGTTGATCAGGTGGGTGTCGATGCCCATCCGGAGCATCCTCAGCCCACCGGCGAGGTCGTGCTCCCACAGCGGCTTCCCCCACTGGGCATAGCGGTCACCGCCGAAGATGTTGTTGACGAGGACGTCGAGACGTCCGTGGTCGGCCTCGATCCGGGCGACCAGCGCAGCGACGGCTCTTGAGTCCTCGTGGTCCACGACGACAGCGGTGCCGGTGCCGCCCGCGGCAACCATCAGATCCTCGGTCTCCTCGATGGTCTCGGGCCGGTTCATCTCGGATCGGCCCGACTCGCTGCTCGTGCGCCCGGTGGCATAGACATGGACGCCGGACCGGGCGAGCTCGACGGCGATGGCCCTTCCGGCTCCGCGGGTTGCTCCGGCTACAAGTGCGACTTTTGGCATGCATGTATTCCAGCAGGGCCCGGGGACAATCCTTGGCCTGACGGCTGTCTTGCTATGGTGCTAGCATTCTAGGATGGCAACCGACAAGGCCACGAAGGCGCAGTTCAACGTCTACCTTCCGCCGGACCTGATCAAGCGGGTCAAGCACCGTGCCATCGACGACCAGGTCAGCCTCTCGGCCCTGGTCGAGCAGGCGCTCACCGACTACCTGGAGGCTTCCCGATGATCGTCGTCTGTCCGGTCCGGTTCACCGACAAGGTGCCCGAGATGCGGGCATTTCTCGAGCTGCCCGCCCGGTTCACCGACGACCCTGAGGGACACCACCGGTTCCTGAGCGCGTTGGGGATGGCCGGCGACTCGGCCCCGGGCGGCTACTCGACGTACTCATCCGGCGGCGGCGGTTTCGTGGGCATCCATCATGTGTACGCCGGTGACCGAGCCAGCGTGCAGCTGACCGTGGCCACGGAGGCAGATCTCGGGGAGTTGCAGCAGCGCCTGGAGGGCGCGGGATCCCCGGTCACGCGGTTCGACGAGGACTTCGGCTCGTTCCTGGAAGCCATCGATCCGGACGGGCAGTCGGTCCAGATCCACGGCTGGCCTGGGTAGTGGTCTCGACAGGCTCGACCACCGAAGGCGGCGGCGGGACCTCCGCGGGGGAGTCGCTGCTTCGCGACCGGCAGTTCGTCCGCTACCTGGTGGCCCGCACGCTCTCGGGTGCGGGCAACATCGTCACGCTCATCGCGTTGCCCATCCTCGTCTACCGGATCAGCGACTCGGCGTCGCTGACGGCCCTGGTCGCCGCATGCGAGGCAGCGCCGTACCTCCTGTTCGGGCTGTTTGCAGGCGCTCTGGCGGACCGGTGGAATCGAAAACGGGTGATGGTCACTGCCGACGTTTTGAGTACGGCGCTGATCGCGACCTTGCCGCTCGCGCACTGGATGGGTGAGGTGACCGTGCCGCACGTGCTCGCGGTCGCGTTCCTCGGCCCGGCGATCGCCGTCTTCTTCGACGGCGCCGTGTTCGGGGCGATTCCGACCCTTGTCGGCCGCGGCAGGATCGCCGAGGCCAACGCGCTCTCGTGGGGCATCCAGAGCGTCAACGAGATCGCGTTGCCGTCGTTGGTCGGCGTCGCGCTCGCGGTGGTGCAGCCGTCGATGCTGCTCACGTTCGATGCCCTCACCTTCGCAGTGTCAGCGGCGATCATCGCGACCATCGTCCGACCGATGCACGACGCGTCACGGGAGCGGGCGCCGCTGACGGTCCGTCTGGTGTTCCGCGACATCCGCGAGGGACTGGCCTACCTCGGCCACCATGCCGGCGTCCGGACGATGACGATCATCGGGTTTCTCCAATGTGTTGGTGGCGGCGGTTTCGTTGCGCTGATGGTGGTCTGGATCGACCGGCGCCTCGGCGCCGGAACCGAAGGCCTGCGCTTCGGGCTGGTCTACGGGTCCTGGGCGGTCGGCGGCCTGGTCGCGTCGCTCGCCCTGCCGTGGCTGTTGCGGCGCCACTCCGCGGCCCGGATCGCGCTCGCGGCATTGCCGTTCAGCTGCCTGGCCGGGTTCGTCGTCCCGGCAGTCACGTCGTGGTGGCTGGCTTCCGTGGCCCTGATGAGCTGGAGCCTGTTCTACTCGATGATCACGATCAACTCGATCTCCTACCGACAACAGGTCACTCCCGAGCATCTGCTGGGCCGCGTGAACACGGCCGGCCGGATGCTGGCCTGGGGCGTCGGCTGGACTGGCGGCTCGGTCCTGGCGGGCGTCCTGGTCGGCCTGATCGGGCTCGTGCCGACCCTGTTCGTGTTCGCGTCGACGGGGGTCGCTTCCGCCGTGGTGGCGTGGACCTCGCCGCTGCGGAAGGTGGCGCCGGGTCCGGGTGGAGCGCCGCAGTGACCGCTCGCGTGCTGACGGCGGCTCCGGCTGATTCGGTTCGCCGACGCGGCGGTCTAGGCTGCCACCGTGCTCACCCAGCGGCACGGCGTCCGCCTGCTCGGCGCCGACGATCTCGACGAGTTCCTGGCCCTCGCGGCGCAGGACCCGGTGGTCAACGTGTTCGCCGACTACCGGGCGCGGACCACCCAGCTCCTGCCTCGCTGGCTGGGCGGTGAGGTGTGGGGCCGCTTCCGCGACGGGCGGCTGGTGGCGGCCTGCCACGCCGGGGCCAACCTGGTCCCGGTGCAGTGCAGCCGCGAGGACGCCGAGGCATTCGCCGAGCGCGCGCTCACCCGGCGTCGAACGATCACGACCCTCGTCGGCCCGCAGGAACCGGTGGACGCGTTCTGGCAGAAGGTCGCCGCCGACTGGGGCAAGCCCCGAGACATCCGCACCGGTCAGCCACATCTGGAGATCGCTGGCCCGCCCGCCATCGCCCCCGACCCTGCGGTTCGGGTGACCCGGCGCTCCGATCTCGCTGCCCTCTACCCAGCCTGCGTAGCGATGTATACCGAGGAAGTCGGCATCTCGCCGGAGTACGGGGGCGGAGCCGAGGTCTACCGGGCCAGGGTCACCCAGCTGATCTCGCGGGGCTGGTCATTCGTCCGCCTCGAGCACGGCAAGGTGCTCTTCAAGGCCGAGGTGGCGTGCGTGTCGCCGTACGCTGCCCAGATCCAGGGCGTGTACGTCGCCCCCGACCGACGGGGTGAGGGGTTGGCCACCATCGGGATGGCTGCGGTCGTCGAGCAGGTCCGAGCGACGATCGCGCCGGTCGTGTCGTTGTACGTCAACGAGTGGAACCTGCCTGCGCGCCGGGCCTACGAGACCGTCGGTTTCAAGGAGACCGCACGCTTCACCACGATCATGTTCTGAACGGCTAGGGTCGCGTCCGTGAACATTCCCAAGGACGTCCTCGGGCTGGCCGGACTCTTTGCCGCCAGTGGCGTCGTACACCTGGTGAAGCCCGAGGCCTACCGGCCCATGATGCCGACGTGGGTGCCCAGGCATCGTGAGGTCATCCTCGGCAGCGGTGTCGCCGAGCTCGCCTGTGCAGCCGGGCTGATGCACCCGAGGAGCCGCAAGGCTGCGGGCTGGGCGAGCGCGGCGCTTCTCGTCGTTGTCTTCCCTGGCAACGTCAAGGTCGCCAACGACGTCAAGCACAGCAGGCGGACGGGCCTGAAGACCGCTCTTTTCGCGCGGCTGCCCCTCCAGGTTCCGATGATCCGGACGGCGTTGAAGGCGGCCAGAGGTTCCTAGCGCCGACGGGCCCCCGCTTAGGACTCAGCGTTACGCAGGTCGGACGCCCGCTCACAGCCGCCCAGGTCGCACCGGACGATGGCGGCGTACCTCTGGCCGTTGGTGTCGAGCAGGAGGTCGTACTTGTCCTCGAACTGGGCGAGCCCGAAGTATCCGGCCGTGTTGTACGTCGCGAGCTTCCCGCCGGCCGCATTTCGGACGATGACGCGGTTGGTGCCCATGCGGTCTGGCAGGACTTCGATGTCGACCGTCGCGATCCGGGAGCCGTCGGGGTTCGCCGTCTCGATCCGCTCATCGCAGCTGCGCCAGACGCGGTCGGCTGGGCTGGAGATGAGGGTGAGCACGGAACAACCGCCACGGCTGGGCTCCGCGGTGAAGAACGCGAACCGGTCGCTGCTCAGGTCGGCGAAGTAGCCGAGCTTGTCCTCAAGGGTGCTGGTCGTGTGGGTCTTGAGGTTCCAGATCAAGGTGCCGGAGCTCCAGCTGCCGATTGCGACCCGCGGGCCGTCCACGTCGAGCACCGCCAGGTGGCCGAGGAACGTCCGGACTCCCAGCGAGCGCCCAGAGGCGACGTCGATCGCATCCACCTGAGTTCTGCGGCCCATGATGCTGCTCGCGCTGACGAGCGTCGCCCCCTTGTCGGACAACTCCACGCTGAGAACGTACGGGCCCTCCAGAAGCTGGGTCCGCGAGCCGTCCGGACGTATCTTCCAGACGTGGGTGTCGAGATAGTCGGCGTTCTGCGTGTGGACCACGTAGCTGGTGCCGAACTTGCCGAGCAGGGTGACCCGGGGCGCCACGATCCTGATCCGGATCGACCCGTCGACGACGAACTGGCCTTCGACATGCGCCATGTGCACGTCGGCCCCGCGAGGCAGCGCCGCGGGCTGGATGTCGAACTCCGGCGCGGCAGCGGCGGCACCGGCGGCTCCGGCGGTGGTGATGATCGTTGCCGCAGCGACGGCCAGCGTGGTCAGTGTCTTCTTCACGATTCCCCCTTGAGGCGGCCGCCCGTATGCAGGCTACGTGCCTCTGACGCGGGTCGCGCCTAAACGGCTGCATGCGGCATTCCCGAACGAAACCGCTTCGCCTGCCCGCCGAACCCACAAGTAGCCTTGCCCGCATGATCCTGCGCATGTCCAAGCTCTTCGTCCGCACGCTTCGCGACGACCCTGTCGACGCGGAGGTGCCGAGCCACCGACTGCTCGTCCGCGCCGGCTACATCCGTCGCAGTGCGCCGGGGATCTACACGTGGCTGCCATTGGGCCTTCGGGTGCTGGCCAACGTCGAGCGGATCATTCGCGAGGAGATGGACAGGATCGGCGCCCAGGAGCTCCGATTCCCCGCGTTGCTGCCTCGCGAGCCCTACGAGGCCAGCGGCCGCTGGACCGAGTACGGCCCCGGCATCTTCCGGCTCAAGGACCGCAAGGGCGGCGACTACCTGCTCGGGCCGACTCACGAAGAGATGTTCACCCTCGTTGTGAAGGACATGTACTCGTCCTACAAGGACCTGCCCCTGTCGCTCTACCAGATCCAGACCAAGTACCGCGACGAGGCGCGGCCCCGGGCCGGGATCCTCCGCGGTCGCGAGTTCATCATGAAGGACTCGTACTCGTTCGACACGTCCGACGCCGGCCTCGACGCGTCGTACGCCCTCCACCGGAAGGCCTACATCCGCACCTTTGACCGGCTCGGATTCGACTACGTCATCGTGTCCGCGCACTCGGGTGCCATGGGGGGTTCGAAGTCCGAGGAGTTCCTGGCGAAGGCCGACATCGGCGAGGACACGTTCGTCGAGTGCAAGGTCTGCGGGTACGCCGCCAACGTCGAGGCCGTCCGGGTCCGCCCACCCGAGCCGTTGTCGTACGACGACACGCCGGCGGCGCATGCGGAGGACACCCCCGACACGCCGACGATCGACACCCTGGTCGACCTGCTCAACACGAAGTTCGCGCGCGAGGACCGGCCTTGGGGGGCCGCAGACACGCTCAAGAACCTGCTCGTCATGGTCACCCACCCCGGCGGTGCGCGCGAGCCGCTGGCCATCGGCGTACCCGGTGACCGCGAGGTCGACGAGAAGCGTCTCGAGGCAGCGCTGCACCCAGCCGCGTTCGAGCCGTTCGGCGAGAAGGACTTCGCCGAGTTCCCGGACCTGGCGAAGGGCTACATCGGCCCCGGTGCGCTCGGCGAGAAGTCGGTCACCAAGATCAGGTTCCTGGTCGACCCGCGCATCGCTGTCGGCACTCGATGGGTGACCGGCGGAGACGTGACCGGTCAGCACGTCATCGACCTCGTGGCCGGCCGCGACTTCACGCCCGACGGCACGATCGAGGCGGCGGAGGTCCGAGATGGCGACCCGTGCCCCAACTGTGAGGCGGGAGTCCTGGCGACGGCGCGCGGTATCGAGATGGGGCACATCTTCCAGCTCGGCCGCAAGTTCGCCGACGCACTCGACCTGCAGGTGCTCGACGAGAACGGCAAGCTCGTCACGGTCACCATGGGTTCCTACGGCATCGGGGTCTCCCGCGCTGTCGCCGCGATCGCCGAGGGCAACAACGACGAGCTCGGGCTGTGCTGGCCGCGCGAGATCTCGCCGGCCGACGTACACCTGGTCGCGACCGGCAAGGACGAGGCGGTCTATGCCGAGGCCGAGCGCATCGCCGCCGAGCTCAGCGCCGCCGGCCTCGACGTGATCTTCGACGACCGGCCCACCAAGGTCAGCCCCGGCGTGAAGTTCAAGGACTCCGAGCTGATCGGCGTCCCGACCATCGTCGTGGTCGGTCGGGGGTACGCCGACGGCGTTGTCGAGGTCAAGGACCGCCGTACCGGAGATCGCACCGAGGTCGCCCTCGCCGACGTGGTGGGTCACGTGACCGCCCTGGTCCGCGGCTGACCTGTCGCGCCGAGTCGTCGCAACTTACGACGACTCGCGGAAGATGCGACGACTCGCGGAAGATGCGACGACTCGACCGGCTGGACGGGGTGCCGAGTCGTCGTAACTTACGACGACTCGCGGAAGATGCGACGACTCGACGAACCGTGGCACCCTCCCGACGAGCACTGGATAGGTTTCTGGGGATGAGCATCGACGCGGTTATCTTCGACTGGGGCGGCACCCTGACCCGATGGCATGACATCGACTTCCACGCCGAGTCGCTGGCGCTGGCTCAGGCGGTGCGCGACGCGGGTGACGACGACCATCCCGTCAACGCGGCCAGGCTCCACCAGGCCGGCGAGACGATTTGGGGCCGCAGCCGGGACCACCAGCAGAGCGCGGGCGTAGCCGATCTGTTCACCGAGGCCGGGCTGGAGCACGACGAGGACCTGCTGACGGCGTACTTCGAGTTCTGGGAGCCGCATACGTTCACCGACCCAGAGGTGGGCCCGCTGTTCCGCAGCCTGCGCAGCGCGGGAATCAAGGTCGGGATCCTGTCCAACACGATCTGGCCGCGTGCCTGGCACGAGGAGTTCTTCCGCAGGGACAAGGTGCTCGACCTCATCGACGCCGCCGTCTACACCAGCGAGATCCCGTGGACCAAGCCCTCGCCCAACGCGTTCGGCGCGGCCATGGACGCGGTGGGCGCGACGGATCCGGCCCGCTGCGTCTACGTCGGGGACCGGTTGTACGACGACATCTGGGGCGCGCATGCCGCCGGGATGAAGGCGATCCACATCCCGCACAGCAGCATCCCGGCCAGCCAGGTCGGGCACAGCGAAGGCGAGCCCGACGCGGTCGCCCATCGGCTCTCGGAGATCCCGGACCTGCTCAAAGCCTGGCTGTGACCGGGTCCCTGGCGGCCGCACCGATTTGCAGGTTTATGCAATCCGAGAAGTTGCATGAAGATGGTGGTGAGTATGCCTATCCGTGACTACGACTGCTGATGGAGGATCGTAACGTCCGCAGAAGTGATTGGCACACCTCCTCGCAACTGCGGACTTCACATGGCGTCACGGGGCCAATTCAACGGTCCGCTGACCGGGTGATTACGAGGAAGATCTCGGGACTTCCTCGCAATCCGGGTTCGCGGACCGTTGTGCTTTGTGGGCTTGCCTGCTTGCTCAGCTGTCGGCGAGTTCGGGCAGGCCGGGGAACGTCTCCGGACTCCCGCGGAGGCTTAGTCGACGAACCGCTGCGTCAGTCAGGGCCACGATCGCCCACTGGCGCTGGTCGCCGTAGGTGTTGGCCACCAGATCCGCGTACACGGCTGCGCAGTTCGTCTCGATCTGCAACGCCGTCGACGTGACCTTGGCGGGCGTCGACAGGTCGTTGGGAAGCTCATAGGCGACGTCGGAGGCGACCGGCTCGACACCGAGGTCGCGGACGGCCCGGATCAGCTGGTCGCGCCGGCTGCGGTGGGTCGTGTAGCTGGTGGTGATCAGCGCGTACAACGCGGGTTCGCCCGACTGCGAGGTCTGCGCTCCGAGCGTTCCGAACACCCACACCGCGGCATGCTCGGCGGCAATCGTTGTCTGCAGCGTTTCCAGGGTGCTCATGGTGCTCCCTCATTGCCGGGCAGCCGGGCGACGTGCTGGGCGATGGCGGCGGACATGCTGGCCAGCAACCGCGCGAGCGGGCCGCTGCGAGCGCGCCGGGCCAGGTCGGCGAACTCGTCTTGCAGGGAGAGTTCGCGGGTTCGGACGAGATCCAGCGCATTGCCGCTGCCTGCCGGAATGCGGATTGGAGTCGGTGGCGACGACGCGGGTGCGGAGGCGGATTCGGCGATCAGGTCGTCGTGAGCCTGGTGCAGGTCTGCGAGCCCGGTCAGTGCGGGCGCCAGGCCCGGATGCTTTCGGGAGGCCCGGCGCACCAGCTCGAGCATGGCTGCGAGCCGCGCCCGGGCCTCGTCGAGCAGGCCGAGGTCGAAGTCCGCGTCGGAAACCCCGGGCGACTCGCTCGGAAGAGCCTCGGGCCCGCCGTCGTCGTCCAACGTGCAGCCACCCGCGAGCAGCAGCGCCGACCCGATCGTCGTACGACGGGTCATCCGGAGGTGACTGCGGGGGGACACGGCGTCGACCATACAAGTCACCCGCCGAGCCACTGCCGAGTCACCGGCCAGGCGGTCAGAGCCGCTGACGCAAAGGCCGCACGCCAGCCGCTAGGCTTGGACTCGACAACAACACAAGGAGGTCGGAGCGCGTGAGCAGACAAGACGCAACCCGGGACCGCATCGAAGCGGTACTCCACGACCCCTTGTCAGCGATCGGCCTCGATGTCGAGGCCGTCGAACTCACCCCTGCCGGCAGGCGCCGGGTCCTCCGCGTGGCCGTCGACAAGGACGGCGCCCTGACCCTTGACGACGTGGCCGATGCCACCAAGGAGGTCTCGCGCATCCTCGACGGCTCCGACGTCATGGGCGAACAGGCGTACACACTCGAGGTCACCTCGCGCGGCGTCGATCGGCCGCTGACCCTGCCCCGGCACTGGCGGCGCAACGCCGATCGCCTGGTCAAGGTGTCCCTCGAGGACGGGGCCGAGGTCATCGGCCGGATCGGCGCCAGCGACGACGACTCGGTGACCCTGCACGTCGAAGGGGACGTCGACGGGGAGCAGCGGCGGCTGGCCTACGTGGACATCGCCAAGGCGAAGGTGCAGATCGAGTTCAACCGCAAGACCCGCGACTCGGCCAGCCACTCGGGCAGCCACTCCGGCGAGGGGGAGGACTGATGGACATCGACTTGAGCATCCTGCGGATGCTGGAACGTGAGAAGGAGATCTCGTTCGAGGTTCTCGTCGAGGCCATCGAGCAGGCACTGCTGACGGCGTACCACAAGACGCCCGGCGCGCAGACCCGAGCGCGCGTGCAGCTCGACCGAAAGAGCGGCCACGTCACGGTGCTGGCCGCTGAAGTGGACGAGGAGGGCAATGTCGTCACCGAGTACGACGACACCCCCGACGGCTTCGGCCGGATCGCGGCCACCACCGCGAAGCAGATCATGTTGCAGCGGCTGCGCGACGCCGAGGACGACATCCGGTTCGGTGAGTTCTCGGGCAAAGAGGGCGACATCGTCTCGGGCATCATCCAGCAGGGCCGCAACCCCGACGACGTGATGGTCGACCTTGGGAAGCTCGAGGCGCTGTTGCCGCTCGGCGAGCGGGCGCCCGGGGAGCGCTACGAGCACGGCGCACGGCTCAAGTGCATCGTGATCAGCGTCCGCAAGGGCATGCGCGGCCCGCAGATCACGCTGTCGCGGTCCCACCCCAACCTGGTCAAGAAGCTGTTCGCGCTCGAGGTGCCGGAGATCGCCGACGGCACCGTCCAGATCGCGGCGATCGCACGCGAGGCAGGCCACCGCACCAAGATCGCGGTCCACACCTCGACTCCCGGCGTGAACGCCAAGGGTTCCTGCATCGGTCCGATGGGACAGCGGGTCCGCAACGTGATGTCGGAGCTGCACGGCGAGAAGATCGACATCGTCGACTGGTCCGAGGACCCCGCGGAGATGGTGGCCCACGCGCTTTCGCCAGCCCAGGTCACCGCCGTCGAGATCGTCGACCTGGAGGCTCGGTCGGCGCGAGTCGTCGTACCCGACTTCCAGCTGTCGTTGGCGATCGGCAAGGAGGGGCAGAACGCTCGTCTCGCGGCCCGGCTGACCGGCTGGCGGATCGACATCCGTTCGGACGAGGCCCCCAACCCCTGACCTACCAGGCCAGCACCGACCAGTCGTCGGCGTCGATCGCGATCTCCACCATCGCGCAGTTCTGCAGCACGACCGCTTCGACGGACCCGAGCCGGGCCAACAGCGGCAACGTCAGCCGCATGATCCCACCGTGGCTGACGACCAGCACCGTCTCGCCGCGGTGGAGATCCGCGATCTCGGCGAGGGTCGCCTGCATCCGCTCAACCAGCTCTTTCCCCGTCTCCGCGCCAGGGATCCTGACGTCGAGGTCACCGGCGAGCCACTGGGCATAGGCCTCCTCGAACGGGTCCACGTCCATCGTCGTGCCCGCAAACTCGCCGGACTCGAACTCCCGCAGGCCCTCGCGCGTCGTCACCGCGACGCCGAGCCGGTTCGCGACGATCTCGCCGGTCTGGACGGCGCGGGCCAGGGTGCTGGTGTAGACGTGAGCGATCTTCCGGCCGGCCAGGCCATCCGCGAGATCTGCTGCCTGGGTCCGGCCGAGCCGGGTGAGGCAGCCACCGGCGTCCGTCCAGACGTCGAGCTCGTACTCGGCCTGGCCATGCCTCGCGACGATCAGCGTGGTCGGGCACTGCAGGTCACTCATCCGGGGTCCCTGTTCGAAGCGGAGCGAAGCGAGCATTCGAATGGGGTGTTCATGCGGGGTGGTCGGTCCGGATCCAGTCCACGACGAGCTCCGGCACGAGGTGGTCGTCGTCGCCGGTCGACCACTCCGGGAAGTCGAACACGGCCAGCATCAGCTGCATGGGGTACGTCGGCGGCCGCGAGCAGCGGCGTACCTCCTTGCCGTCGACCGTGAAGACCGACTCGTCGGAGTCCCAGTCGACCGCGTAGGTATGGAACTCGGCGACATCGATCTCCAGGCGGGGGGCGGCGAAGTCATGGACGAGGTTGGGGTCCCGGATCTGCTTGTGCCCGACCCCCACCTCGGCCGACTCGCCCGGCACGACGTCCTTGCCGAAGATCTCGACCACGCAGATCTCGCCGGCCTGCTCGGGTTGGTCCTCGTAGCCGGCCAGCCACAGGGCGCCCATCGACCTCGGCGAGATCACCATCCGGCACTTGATCTCCAGGTGGCCGCCGGTCGGCAGGAAGCCGCGCATGGTCTTCTGCTCCTCCAGCACCACGTGGCCGGGCAGGAACGGCTGCTGGCCGACGGTGCTGCCCACCGGTCCGGAGAAGTTGCCGGACTGGATGCCCGAGACCCGCATCGCCGGGCTGTGGTCGACGGCACACCACAGCCCCTGCGTCGGCGGGATGGAAAGGGTCAGGCAGGAGTCGGCGAGGGAGTACGTCGCAGCCGTCTCCGCCAGCGAACTCCAGGCCGGCAGGTAGTGCCGCAGCCAGACCGACTCGTCGAGATCGGGACCGTCGAAGTCATCCACGAAGGTGTCGGGTTCCATGGGCCAACGCTAGCGGGAGGAGCCGGCCGGCACAGACCGGTGCCGAGCTGATCGTTATGTTCCCGCAGCACGGCCGGTTCGTGGTTGACGCCTCGAGGCGTTAGACTTCCCTGCGGTGGTTCACGAACACTTTCTGCCTGCCCGGACAAAGCATGATCCTGTCCGCACGTGCATCGGATGTCGGGAGCGGGCCACCAAGAGCGAGTTGCTGCGGGTCGTTGCAGGGACGGACACGGATGGCCGAGAGGTCGTCGTACCCGATCCTCACCGAACGGCCCCCGGTCGTGGAGCGCACCTGCACCCCACG
>CAWJOJ010000028.1:0-83710 GCA_963844385.1 uncultured Actinomycetota bacterium
GATCACGCGAACTGGCTGCGGAGAGCGCCCCGACGTTCGTAGGGTGGGGACCACGATGGTCCGCCAACACCGCACCGCCCACGCTGGACTGCGGATCTTCTTGCTGTCCTTCGTCGGACTCCTGTTCGTCCAGACCGCCTGGACACTCGTGGTGCCTGCCTTCCGCGGGCTCGACGAGGACGCCCACGTCTTCCGTGCCAGCTCGGTGGCCGAGGGCAACTGGCGTCCCGATTACCAGACGGCCAAGGACGGTCACGGCGACCTAATCCACGTGCGGACCGACGTCGCCGCCGCCGCTCGGCCGGTCTGTGAATCGCTGGGCCCAGGGCACTACAACTGCAACCCGGTTGCCGAAGGGCCCGGCGACACGGTGTTGGTCGCGAGCGCGGCCGCCCGCTACAACCCGGTCTTCTACGCAGTTATCGGGACAGTCTCCAAGCCGTTTCACGGCTATTCGACGGTCTACGCGATGCGCGCCGTGGCCATGGTCCTCTGCGCGGCAATGTGTGGACTGGCCGTGGTCATCGCACGCAGGTTCGCCACCACGCGATGGCCCATGATCGCCGTCCTGGTGACCGCCACGCCCATGGTGACCTACTCCACCACGATTGCCGCGCCCAACGGCGTCGAACTGTCCAGCGCCCTTCTGCTCTGGTCAGTGTTGCTGTCCCTCGCCCGGCCAGACCTACCGACCGTGCCGGGCAGGAAACTGATTCTGGTGGGCACGGTGGCGGCGGCCACGTTGGTCACGGTGCGGAGCATCGGGCCGGTCTGGCTGGTGCTGATCGTGGTCACATTTGCCTGCTACTCGGGAGGGAAAGGCTGAGGGGCCTACTGTCTCGCTACCGCCCACAGCTGCTCGCCGCGTTGGCCGTGGTCGGGGTGGCCGGAATCCTGGCCGTCGGTTGGACACTGACTGCACAGCCGAACAACCCCAGCCAGGCGGTACTCGATGATCCAGGCTCCCTCGCCAAGGTGCTGCCGATCGCCGTGCCGTACTGGGTCCTCCAGTCGATCGGCGTCTTCCCTGCCCGCAACGAGCTCGCCCCGATGCCGGTCTACGCGACGTTCGTCGTCCTCTACGTTGGCCTGGTCGCATTGGCATGGCGGGCCGCCCACGGCCGGCACCGGGTTGCACTCGTCGTGATCGATGGCAGTCAGCGCTGGCCTGCCACTCGTGCTGACAGTCCTGACCTGGGACAACCTGGGGTTGGCCTGGCAGGGCCGCTACGGGCTGCCGTATGCGATGGGCGTGTTCCTCATCGCCGGCCAAGCGCTCGACCGCCGCCCTCCGAGAACATTCGCCCTCAGTTCATCCTCTGCCCTCGTCGCGGTCGCAGCGGCCTCGGCGGTCGCCTCCGTGATTGCCCAGATCGGAGTACGCGACATCCTTGTCGAGGGATACGACTATCCGTTCTGGACGGCACCGCCGGGCTGGGAGACAGCCATTCTCACCGCGGTCGGGTTCGTGCTGATCGGCGCCGCCGGGCTGGTGTCCGCTGATCGGTCCGAAACGCATGGCCCAGAGGGACTATTAGCCGTCGTATCGCTGCCTGAGGTCAAGTCCGACTCCTAGCCTGATTAGGCCTGAGAGGAAGGGCACCCAATGCAGGTCGATCCCGCGATGCACACGCCTGACGACGTGTGTGTCGTCGTGCGCATGTACAACGAGGCCACCGTAGTCGGCTTGGTGGTCAGAGAACTGGTCAGTGCTTTCGGTCGGGTCATCTGTGTCGACGACGGCAGCACCGACGGTTCGGCGGACATCGCCCGCGCGGCCGGCGCATTGGTGATCACCCACCCGATCAACCTCGGCGGCGGGGCGGCCCTCAAGACCGGACTGACATTTGCGGCTCGCCCACGAATGCCACGTACTTCCTGACCTTCGATGCCGACGGTCAGCATCAAGTGGCGGATGCCCTGGCCATGTCCGCCCATGCCCGGTCCAACGACCTCGACGTTGTCCTCGGCTCGCGTTTCCTCAACCACGAGAGCAAGATCCCGCGATCGCGTCGCCTCCTGCTCCGGGCGGCCACCATGTTCACCCGCGCGACCACGGGCGTCGCCCTGACGGACGCGCACAACGGTCTCCGAGTGCTACGCAGAAACTTCGTCGAGACCGTCAGGCTGACCATCTCGGACATGGGTTACGCCAGCGAACTGACCGCCGGGCTCAACCGACCCGGCATTCAGTACGACGAGTACCCGGTCACTGTCATCTATACGGATTACAGCAGGGCAAAGGGCCAGCGGAACCTGAACGCGGTGAACATAGTCGTCGACCTGGCACTCACGCGCCTGTGGGCTCCGGCATGATCATCCAGATCCTGCTGATCGCCGCGCTCGGCGGCGCGGTCCTGGTCGCGATGCGGACGCAGTCCCGCGGCGGGAACCAGCTGGCGGTCCGGCGGATCGCCGGGGCGGGGTTCTTGTTGGTCGGCGCGCTGTCGGTGCTGTTCCCGCAGCTGACCACCTACGTCGCCAACCTCGTCGGCGTCGGACGCGGTACCGACCTGCTCTTGTACATCCTCGTGGTCGCGTTCCTGTTCGTCACGATCGGACTCCACCAACGCATCCACACTCTCGAGGGTCGGCTGACCGACCTCGCCCGCGAGGTTGCCATGCACACAGCAGATCGGCCAAGGCAAGAGCACTGACAAATGGTGTGGCAGAGTCGTCTGCAGCCATGATCGACGTACTCCTGCCGTTCTACGGCGACCCCAAGCTGCTGCGGCTCGCCGTCCAGAGCGTGCGCGGCCAGACCAGCGAGGAGTGGCGGCTGATAGTCGTCGACGACTGCTATCCCGACGAGTCCGTGCAGGGCTGGCTACATGCACTCGGAGACTCGCGCATCGAGTACCGGCGCAACGAACGGAACCTGGGCGTGAACGGCAACTTCCAGCATTGCCTCGAAATCGCGGAAGCCGACCAGGTGACGTTTCTCGGCTATGACGACGTGATGCTGCCGCGGTACGTCGAGGTGGTCGGAGCCGCCGCCCGCAGGTCCGGCGCCGCGATGGTCCAGCCGCGCGTCCAGGTCATCAACGGCAACGGCGATCGGGTGCGAACCCTGACCGACGGCGTGAAGCGCAGGTTGATGCCTGACTTCACCGGACAGATCAGCCTGCGCGGCGAGCGCCTCGCGAGGCGACTTCTGATCGGCAACTGGACGTACTTCCCCGCCATCTGTTGGCGCCGGGAAGTGGCAGTGGCACATGGATTCCGACCAGGCCTCAGTCTGATCCTCGACCTCGCTCTGATCCTGGATCTGGTCGCCGACGGCGAGGAGTTCTTGCTTCTAGACGAGGAGTGCCTGGCATACCGACGCCACCAGCACAGCGCTTCCTCGATCGCGGCCGTCGACACCGCCCGATTCGACGAGGACCGGGCCTTCTTCGCCTCGGCGGCAGCCCGCTTCAAGGGCCAAGGCTGGGACCGAGCGGCACGTGCAGCGAGGGCGCATGTCACGTCGCGGCTGCACGCAGCCTCGCTGGTTCCGACCGCCGCGCGGTCGCACGATTGGGACGCCGTGAGGGCGTTGGTGCGCCACGTCGCGGGGTAGCCGGCGAACTCCCTTCCGTTGCCTCGCCAGGCACGCCTGAATCGAGCGTCTCGCTCAAGGCTCGCCTGACGGGTTGCCCTGTCGTCCGATCGGTCGCAGAGCATAGTCCATTCGGACCCCTTTCCCGCGTTCGCTACGAGCGCCATCGATCCCCCTCATAGCGTTCTTTTGTTCTGTATCCGGCATGAGGGGACCAATCGTGGCCAGAGGTTTCGGGAAACTACGCATCGTAGGGTTGCTGGTCCCTGCTCTGGGGCTGGTCGTGAGCACGCTCGTCCTGGCCGCGCCGGCGCAAGCTGTCGTCGCACCAACCGGACTGACACCTTCGGGGGTCACGATCAGCGGCAACCCGATCCTGCAGTGGAATCGCGCGGCCGGCGCGACTTCGTACCGGGTCGACATCTCCAACGACGACTCATTTGCGACCAACGTCATCACCATCACAACCACCAACCGCCGCGTGACCCCTACCGTGCAGTTGCGGAGTACCCCGACTGGTGAGATCTTCTGGCGAGTCAGGGCAATCGGCAGCACGGGCACCAGCGATCCGGCGACTGCATCGTTCTTTCGGCAGGCAATGGGCGGCCCCACGCTGATCTCGCCCACTCCGGGCCAGACCTTGGGCCAACCCTCGAACCCGCCCGTGCTCTCCTGGAGTCCGGTGCCCGGGGCGGTGAGCTACACAGTCCAGGTGGACACAGACGACTCGTTCGTCGCGCCGCTGACCGTCGACAACAAGGTCATCGCCACAACGTCCTACCTGATCCCCAGCCCCTTGATTGCTCAGCCGTACCACTGGCGGGTCAAAGCGACTTTGGGTACGGGTGTCGAGACCGGCTGGTCCGAAATCCGGACCTTCCAGACCGGCCCGCTGCTGGCAGCGGAGCTGGTCAGCCCGGCTGACAACGCGGCGACGAAGATCGTCGACGTGGTACTCGACTGGACTCCCGTCCGAGGTGCGGTCAAGTACTCCATGCAAGTCAGCACCGACCAGAACTTCTTGGGCGACGTGACCACGGTCGACAACATCACCGGCACGAGGTATTCGCCCCCGAGCACGCTGGGCAACGATCAGTACTGGTGGCGGGTTCGTCCCTTCGACGCGGGAGGCAATTTCCTCGGCGTGGGCGTCCGTACCGATCTGGACCTTCCAGAGGCACTGGCCCGACCAAGCGGTTCTCGACTACCCGGCCAACGGCGATGTGGTCGGAAACCCGTTCTTCTTCCAGTGGGGAGCCGTCCCGCACGCAAGCAGCTACCGGATCGAGATGCACACCTCGGCGGACTTCGAGCCGGCGAACATGATCATCAGCTGCACCACGGTCAACACGACATACGTCCCGACCCCTGGCAGTCCCTGCTGGCCGGGTGCGGCCAACAGCTACTACTGGCGGGTCGTCGCGCAGGATGAACCGCGGAACCCTGCCGTCGTCACGGACCGGATCGTCAGCCAGGTCGAGTACTTTCACTATCTGCCAGATATGGTCGACCTCACCACTGCGACTCCTGCGCACAACGCCTCGGTGAAGGTCCCGACCCTAAAGTGGGACGCCGTGCCCGGCGCGGCCAAGTATCGAGTGTTCGTCACCAAGATCAACAACGGCTCGGGCGCAGTGAACGGGAATGACACCACAGGTACCTCGTTCACGCCGCGCAGCTTGCTGACAGTTGGCGAGTCTTACCGCTGGTGGGTGCAGACGGTCTCCGGATCCGGGCGACTTGGCCCAGTCGTCGTGCCCGCGGCCCAGAATGTCTTCACAGTTGGCGCCATGACTGCCGCCACGGGTACGACACCGGAGCCCCTGTCCCCGACGAACGGCATTTCGGTCGTTCGCTTCCCGACCTTGACCTGGACTCCGGTTGTCGACGCGAATCGCTACAAGATCGGCGTCCGGCCGGCCGGAAGCATCCAGGCTTTCACGGAGCTTCCCGACACGTTCTCCTATCCAGCGGGTGAGGACGATGGCTCGACGTACCTGTCCTTGGGCACCTTCGAGTGGATCGTGAATGCCTACGAGGGGAGTACGTACCTCTCTACCAGCATGGCCGCCAGGAGCTTCGTCGTGGGCAATCTGAACTCGGTGACCGGGCACTCCGTGGCGTTGACCGGGACCGCCTCCGGCAATCCGGCCGGGCGCTGTGCGGCCGTACTGCCTGAGATCTGTCGAGACATGAAGTCGACGCCGGTGCTGCGCTGGAATCGAGTGCCCAATGCCGGCTACTACAAGGTCACGCTGTCGCGGGACGCGGAAATGACGTCGATCATCTCGACGACCTCAATCGACGACATCATGTTCATCCCAACCACTTCGCTGGCAGACAGCCAGGCGGGCGCGGCCTACCACTGGTTTGTGCAGCCCTGCAAGGCGGACTCGAAGTGCTCGCCGCTGGCCCACGCCACGAACGCGTTCAACAAGACGTCGAACGGGGTGGAGCTGGTCTCTCCCGCAAACAGCCTGGGTACGAGGATCGCGGACACCGTTACGTTCACGTGGAAGGACTGGCTCGTCACCAACACCTCCATCGGCGGAGCCGATCCCGTCACCGGCGTCAACCCACGCGTCGAGGCCCGCCAGTACCGGATCCAGGTCGCGACCGACGAGGGCTTCCAGAACATCATCGACGCGGCCGACGTGGACCAGACGACCTACACTGCATACACCAAGGCCTACCAGGAGGGACCGCTCTATTGGCGCGTCTTCGCGATCGACGGGTCACTCAACGTGCTCACCTCAAGCCAAGTGTGGCGACTGGACAAGGAGTCGCCCACTCCGGTGCTTGCCTCCCCGATTGGCGGTGCTGTCATCAACGCCACCGCCCCGTTCCGCTGGCGGCCCCTGCACTACGCCGCGGGCTACGAGCTCGAGGTGAACAAGGACGACGACGACTCGAGCGCCAGCCGGATCATCTTCGCGTCGAGCAAGCTCGTCGCCTACACTGCAGCCGATCCGCTACCTGCCTCAGCTAAGGCGTACCTCTGGAGAGTGCGGGCTGTGAACGCTTCCGGCGGCAAGGGTGACTGGTCGGCCTGGGGTCGCTTCTTCGTGAAGGTCACCGCTCCGGAACTGACTTCACCAGCAGCGTCGGCGTTCGTCCCGGCGAACGATGCGATGTTCAGCTGGAAAACTGTGATCGGAGCGGCAAGCTCAAGTTCGAACGCCGTCTCGTCGGCAGCACGTCGATGGCCGAGTCGGTCAAGACTGTGGCGCTGGCATGGGCCCCAACGAGCACTATCGCCGACGGCTTCTACGAGTGGCGGGTCTCGGGGTACGACAGTCGCGTGCAGCTGATCGGCACTTCGGCCTGGCGTCGGGTCGGCGTGGACGCGACAAAGCCGATTGTCGTGTCGACGACCCCGACGACCACCGCTGCGGTGACGGCGAACTTCGTGGCCAAGTTCAGCGAGAAGGTCAAGGGCGTCAACGGGTCGACGATGCGGCTGCGGGTCGCTGGGAGCACGACACCCGTGCCTGCCGCGGTGACGCTGTCCGCCGATGGCAAGACGGCGACGCTGAACCCGACTGCGAACCTGGTCCGCGGCAAGGTCTACACGGCCTGGTTGCTGACCGGGATCAAGGACATGGCCGGGAACCCACTGACCTCGCTCTCGTGGAGTGCCAAAGCCCAGTAGCGTGACCTCGTGACCCTGCCTGATCTGTTGCTCGATGCGATGGGTTGGGGCGGCAGCGCCCTGCTCGTCTTCTCGCTGATGCAGGCGCGGGTGCTGCGCTTCCGGGTGCTCAACCTGGTCGCCTGCATCGTCCTGACCGCGTTCAACCTGGTCCTCGGCATCTGGCCGATGGTTGCGATGAACGTGGTGCTCAGCGCCATCAACCTGTGGTTCATCGTCAAGCTGATGCGCGAGAGCCACGACGAGGCTGCGTTCGACGTGCTGCGCGTGCGGCCAGACGACACCTATCTGGCCCACGTGCTGCGCGTGCACGGTGCCGACATCGCGAAGTTCCAGCCCGACTTCGACGGGTCGACGCCGGGCAGCACGGCGTACCTCGTGCAGAAGGGTGACGAGACCGTCGGCGTGGTCGTGCTCCGGGTCGACGGCGACACCGCCCATGTTCAGCTGGACTACGCCACGCCGCGCTACCGCGACTTCTCGCCTGGTGAGTTCGTCTGGCGGCGCAGCACCCTGCTCGAAGAGCTGGGCGTACGACGCGTGGTCACCCCGCCCGCCATGGTGAACGCCTACTACGACAGCGTCGGCTTCCACCGCGAGGGCGAGTCCTACGTGCTCGAGGTCTGACAGCGCACGGATCAGCCGGCGGCCGAGCTCGCGGCGATCCACCGCTCCAGGACGTCTTTCGCGGCACCCGAGTCCAGCGACTGACGCGCCAACGCCATGCCCTCGCTCAGGGCCTGATGGACGTCGTCGGTAGCGGCACCGTAGACGGCAAGAGCTGCGCCAGCGTTCAGCACGACCGCATCCCTGACTGGACCGGTCTCGCCGTCGACGAGCCGTCGGATCACGGCCGCGTTGTTGACCCTGTCGTCACCCCGTAGCCCCTCGGCGGTGCCGATCGGGATGTCGAAGTCAGCGGGGTCGACCGTCGCCTCGATGACGTTGCCGCCACGGACAATCCACACCGACGACGTCGTGATCGTGGTGAGCTCGTCGAGCCCGTCGTCACCCCGGAACACCCAGGCGTCCACGCCGCGGCGCGCGAAAACGCCGGCCATCAGCGGGGCCATCCGGCGGTCGGCGCACCCGATGGCCTGTGCGTCGGGCCGGACCGGGTTGGCCAGCGGGCCGAGGAAGTTGAAGGTCGTGGCGATGCCGAGCTCGCGCCGCGGGATCGCGGCGTGTCGCAAGGCCGGGTGGAAGGCGGCCGCGAAGCAGAACGAGATCCCGACCCGCTCGGCGATCTCGGCAACCGTGGGCGCCGGAAGGTCCAGCCGGATGCCGAGCTCTTCGAGCACGTCTGCTGTGCCCGTCTTCGAGGACGCGGACCGGTTGCCGTGCTTGACCACCCGGGCGCCCGCGCCGGCCGCCACGATGGCAGCCATCGTGGAGATGTTGACCGACATCGACCGGTCACCTCCGGTGCCGACGACGTCGAGCAGCCGGCCGGGCACCGAGATCGGGGTCGAGTGGGCCAGCATCGCGTCGGCGAGACCACCCAGCTCGTCGATGGTCTCGCCCTTGGCCCGCAGTGCCACCGCGAACCCGGCGATCTGCGACGGTGTGGCCTCGCCGGAGAGGATCTCGGCCATCGCCCAGGCCGTCTGCTCGGCGCTCAGGTCGGTGCCGGCCACGAGAGGCGACAACACCTCTGGCCAGGTGTGGGTCACAGGAGCTCCTCGGGTCGTGGTCTCGGCAGGCTCGACCACCGAGTGGTCAGACGGTCGCGCGCGGCCGCAGCAGCGCGACGACGGTCTCGGCGAGCTGGATCGGGTCGAGCGGATGGGGTACGACGGCTTCGGCACGCGACCAGGTGGCCAGCCAGGCGTCCTGAGGCCTGCCGATCAGCACCACGATCGGGGGGCATTGGTAGATCTCGTCCTTGAGCTGCTTGGCGATGCCCATCCCGCCTGCGGGGACGGCCTCGCCGTCGAGGATCGCCAGGTCGATCCCGCCCGCGTCCATCTGCTGGATCACCACGGGCTCGGTGGCCACCTCG
The DNA here is from genome assembly GCA_963844385.1 of uncultured Actinomycetota bacterium. GTDB lineage: Bacteria > Actinomycetota > Actinomycetes > Propionibacteriales > Nocardioidaceae > Nocardioides. Next base: position 9,196 of record CAWJOJ010000028.1, read on the forward strand.
ACGTACTCGAGCTCGGGCAGGTCGGGATGGGGGCGGCGGCCGAGGGCGAAAATCACCTGCTGGCGGGTGTTGACGTCGTCGCTGTAGACGAGCACCCGCATCGGCTTGGCTGTCACGGCGAGCACTCTACCGGTCGTCGTTCGTGGTCTCGACAGGCTCGACCACCGAGGCGGGCTCGACCTCCGAGGCGGGCTCGGCCGGTTGGGCGGCCGCGCGTTGGGCTCGGGCGTCCAGCAGATCGAGACGCCGATCCTCGCGCACACCCTCACGCATCGAGGAGCGCACCCACTGCGTGAACAGGATCGCGAAGAAGACCAGACCGATCAGGTCACCGCTGGCCCACAGGATCCCGCCCGCGAGGTGCTGGTCGTCCAGCGGGTCGGGCAACCACGCACCCATGGGGCCGTTGTGCAGGGACGGGTACCACGAACCGCCGAGCAGCGTGTCGCCGCTCATGATCGTGATCCCGAGGAAGGCGTGGAACGGCAGCGTGAGCACGACCAGGAGCACCCGGAACGGATAGCCGACCTTGCCCGGGATCGGGTCGACGCCCATCAACGGCCAGAAGAACAGAGCGCCGACGGTCACCAGATGAAGGTGCATCATCTCGTGCACGAACTCCGAGTGCAGCGATGCGCCGTACCAGCCGGAGAAGTAGAGCGCCCACGGCGAGACGATGTACAGCAGGAAGGTCAGGGGCGGGAACGCCAGCACCTTCGCCACCCGCGAATGCAACGCGGTCAGGAGCCACTTCCGTGGCCGAACCGGCAGAGTGCGCAGGGCGAGCGTGACTGGAGCGCCCAGCGCGAGGAAAAGCGGGACGACCATCGACAGGAGCATGTGCTGGACCATGTGCACGCTCACCAGCGTCGTGTCGTACGCCGCCAGCCCGGACGAGGTCGCGACGTAGAACGTGCCCATGCCGACCCCGACGAACGCCAGCGTCCGGCCGACCGGCCAGTGGTCGCCGCGGCGCCTCAGGACCAGCACTCCGACGACGTACAACCCGACGATCCACACCGTCACGACGAACAGAAACGGGTCGAGTCCCCACTCGCTGAGGACGCTCGAGAGCGTGAATCGGGGTAGCTCGGGGACGGTCAGCACCACGTTGTGAACCTTATGTCGCCAAAACACGGGGGGTAGGGGTGCCCTCAGGCCCCGGTCTGGCCATAATGGGGTCCGTGGCGACCGCAACGGCTATTCCCGCATCCCGTCTTCACGGGCATCACGACCGTCCGAGCATGGTCAGCGTCGGCACCATCATCTGGCTTTCGAGCGAGTTGATGTTCTTTGCGGCGCTGTTCGCCTCCTACTTCACGATCCGTGCGGTCAGCGAGGAAATCTGGGCGACGAACACCGCACTGCTCAACGTGCCGTTCGCTGCGGTCAACACCACGATCCTGGTCCTGTCCTCCCTGACCTGTCAGATGGGCGTCTTCGCGGCCGAGCGTGGCCAGGTCGACCGCTCCGGATCGATGCTGAACATGGGCGGGTGGGGGCTGCGCGAGTGGTTCATCCTCACCTACGTCATGGGGGCGGTCTTCATCGCCGGTCAGGCCACCGAATATGCAGCCCTGATCCATGAAGGCGTGACGATCCAGCAATCCGGATACGGCACGATGTTCTACCTCACGACCGGCTTCCACGGCCTCCATGTCACCGGCGGCCTCATCGCATTCCTGTTCGTGCTCGGCCGCACCTACGTGGCCAGGCGATTCACCCACGAGCAAGCTGTCACCGCCATCGTCGCGTCGTACTACTGGCACTTCGTCGATGTGGTGTGGATCGGACTGTTCGCCACGATCTACCTGATCAAGTAGCCCCGGACCCGGCCAAGAGAACCAGGACTGAATCTGTGCGTTTCTTGAATCGCTCCGCAGGACGGATCTCGCGGTATCGCCGCAGGCCGGTCGCGGGCCTACTCCTGATCATCATCGGCCTGCTGCTCACCGGCGGGCTGTACGCCGCCTTCGCGCCGGCGACGGCCGAGGAGCAGCAGACCGACACCGAGCTGGCGGCGCAGGGTCGCGAGCTGTTCATCGTCGGCTGCGCGTTCTGCCACGGGCAGAACGGTGAGGGCGTCCTGACCAGGGACGGCACCCAGCAGCTCGGTCCGAGCCTGGTCGGAGTGGGCGCGGCGGCCGTCGACTTCCAGGTCGGCACCGGCCGGATGCCCGCCACGACACCCGGCGCCCAGCTCCCGGCCAAGAAGACCACTTACAACGACGAGGAGATCGCCCAGCTCGCGGCGTACGTCGCCTCGCTCGGGCCCGGTCCCGCGATCCCTGACGAAAGCGACTACTCCTCCGAGGGCATGTCCGAGGACGAGATCCAGGAGGCCGTCGTACGCGGCGGCCAGATCTTCCTGACCAACTGCACCGCCTGCCACAACTTCGGCGGCAACGGTGGCGCCATGCCCGAGGGCAAGATTGCTCCGAACCTGCACGACACATCGCCCATCCACATCTACGAGGCGATGCTCACCGGCCCCGCCGAGATGGATGTCTTCTCCAACGGCAACCTGTCGCCGGAGGAGAAGCGCGACGTGATCCTCTACCTCCAGTCCATCAAGGACGACCCCGCATACGGCGGGTTCAGCATGGGTGGCCTCGGGCCGGTCAGCGAGGGCCTGTTCGCGTGGCTCGTCGGCATCGGCGGGCTGGTCGGCTTCGCCATCTGGATCGCGGCCCACACGACACGCTCGGAGAAGACCAAGACCACGGACGAGGTGGAAGCGTGAGCGACGACCACGACGACAACCTTCCGGCGATCCCACCCGGAGGAAGAGCCGATCCAGAACCCTGGTCTGCCGGAACATGTCTGGCGCCCGACCGACGTCGATCCGAAGGCAGACAAGCGGGCGGAGCGCCAGGTCGCGGCGTTCTTCTTGCTGTCGATGCTCTGCACAGTGCTGTTCGTCGTCGCCTACTTCGCGTTCGAGGTCGGCGACGAGCCGACGGTCTTCGCCGGATTCGGGGCCTCGACTGTCGGACTCGGCCTCTCGCTCGGTTTCGCGCTGCTGTTCATCGGCATCGGAATCATCCAGTGGGCGCGCAAGCTGATGAGCGACCACGAGATCTTCGAGGCGCGGCACGAGGCGGCGTCCTCCCCGGAGGACCGCGCCGAGACGGTCGCCATCCTGGCTCAGGGGCTCGAGGAGTCCGGCCTCGGCCGCCGCCCCCTGATCCGCAACACGATGCTCGGCGCGATGGGGCTGGTCGGCGTACCCCTCATCGTGGGTCTGCGCGACCTTGGTCCGCTGCCCGGCGACAAGCTCTACCACACGATCTGGGAAAAAGGCATGCGCGTCGTGCGCGACGTCATGGGCACGCCCGTGCACGTCTCCGACCTGGTGATCGGCGACCTGATGAACGCCGAGCCGGAGGCGCTGTTCCCCACGGAGGAGAACGGCTACCACGAGATCGAGGGAGTGGAGCTGCAGATCGGCAAGGCCAAGGGCGCCGTGATCCTGCACCGCATGGAGCCGAACGAGATCACCCCGTGGGAGGGCCGCGAGGACTGGTCCGTCGACGGGATCGTCTGCTTCTCGAAGATCTGCACCCATGTCGGCTGCCCGATCTCGCTCAACGAGCAACAGAGCCACCACCTGCTGTGCCCCTGCCACCAGTCGACGTTCGACCTCGCCGACAACGGCAGAGTGATCTTCGGGCCCGCCGCCCGGGCCCTGCCGCAATTGCCGCTGATGGTCGACGACGAAGGCTATCTCGTGGCTCAGAGTGACTTCACGGAACCAATTGGTCCGAGTTTCTGGGAGCGTGGCTGATGAGTGACGAGAACGGCGTAGCCGCCACCAACGGCAAGAAGGCCGCCAGCGCCAAGAAGCGCAGCAAGGGCGCGGCCGCGGTCGAGTGGACCGATGAGCGCCTGGGCCTGGCGACGATGGCCAAGAAGAACCTGCGCAAGGTCTTCCCCGACCACTGGTCGTTCATGCTCGGTGAGATCGCGCTGTGGAGCTTCGTCGTACTCCTCCTGACCGGCGTGTTCCTGACCCTGTGGTTCCGGCCCAGCATGGCCGAGGTCGAGTACATGGGCTCCTACGACCAACTGCGCGGCATCCACATGTCGGAGGCCTTCGCGTCGAGCCTGGACATCTCGTTCGACGTGCGCGGCGGCCTCCTCATGCGGCAGATGCACCACTGGTCGGCCATGTTGTTCATCGCCGCGATGATGATCCACATGATGCGCGTCTTCTTCACGGGCGCGTTCCGCAAGCCGCGGGAGCTCAACTGGGTGATCGGTGCCCTGCTGCTGCTCCTCGGCACGCTCGAGGGATTCACCGGCTACTCGCTGCCCGACGACCTGCTGTCCGGGACCGGCGTCCGAGCCGCGGACGGGTTCATGAAGTCGATGCCGGTCGTCGGCACCTACATGTCGTTCTTCCTGTTCGGTGGCGAGTTCCCGGGTGAGTCGATCATCCCGCGCCTCTTCACGATCCACGTGCTGCTGATCCCAGGCCTGCTGCTGGCCTTGATCGCGGCCCACATGGTGCTGCTCGTCTACCACAAGCACACGCAGTGGCCCGGGCCGGGACGCACGAACGACAACGTCGTGGGCTTCCCGATGCTGCCCGTCTACATGGCCAAGGCCGGCGGCTTCTTCTTCATCGTCTTCGGCGTGACCGCGCTGATGGGCGGCCTGTTGTCGATCAACCCGGTCTGGAAGTTCGGTCCCTATGATCCGTCCAAGGTGACCGCGGGCTCGCAGCCCGACTGGTACATGGGCTGGCCCGACGGAGCGCTACGGATCATGCCGGGCTGGGAGACCGAACTGTGGGGGGTCACGCTCTCGTGGAACGTCTTCCTCCCGATCATCGTGCTCCCAGGTCTGGCGTTCACGATCCTGCTGATGCTGCCGTTCATCGAGGCCTGGATCACCAAGGACAACCGCGTCCACCACCTCTTGCAGCGCCCGCGTGACGCCCCGACGCGTACGGCGACGATGGTTGCGTTGATGACGTTCTACGGCCTGATGTGGGCGGCCGGCGGCAACGACATCATCGGCATCACGTTCGACGTGAGCATCAACCACATCACCTACTTCATGCGTGCGGCGGTGTTCATCGGGCCTGTGATCGCCTTCATAATCACCAGACGCTGGTGCATCTCGCTGCAACGTAGCGACCGCGAGAAGCTGCTCCACGGCTACGAGAGCGGCATCATCATGCGCTCCACCGAGGGCGGCTACTCCGAGCGGCACCTGCCCCTGCCACTGGACCGGGCCTACCGGCTCACCGCACGTGACCGGGAAGAGGTCTACACCGGACCGGGTGATGTCGATGCCAACGGGGTCGCGGCTCCCGACTCGAGAGCCCAAAGGCTGCGGGGCAAGCTGTCGACCCTGATGTTCGCCGACAACGTGCAGAAGCCGACGGTCGAGGAGCTCGAAGAAGGCCACCACCACGCCGAGCACGAACACGAGCTCGAGGCAGGCCTCGACCACTCGGCCGACGGACACCAGTTCGACGGTCGGCACCCCATCGAGGACGAACCCCTACGCGGAGGTCACTGACCCGGCTCGTGTTGACACGCCCAGCACGCCGACCCGGCTCGTGTTGACACGCCCAGCACGCCGACCCGGCTCGCGTTGACACGCCCAGCACACCGACCCGGCTCGTGTTGACACGCCCAGCACACCGACCCGGCTCCTGTTGTCAGCGCAGGCGACCGAACCGCCGCCTGGCCCTCGCGATGCCCTGCTGAAGCTTCACCTCGGCATCCGCCTGGCGGCCGTGAATGTTCACGCCCACGAACACATCGATCAGATAGTCGTCGTGCTCTTCGACCCAGCCCCGGCGCTCTCGATCACGTTCGCGTTGTTCGGGTCCGTGCCACTCGGCTCCGTCGTACTCCGCGGCGTACCGCAGGCCTTCGACGCCAAGGTCGAGGAAGTAGCTGCCGTTCGGTCCGGGAACTGGCAGCTGGGGGGTCGGGGGCGGAAGCGTTACACAGTCGAGCCAGCGCAACCGGAGAATGCTCTCCCCTGGGGATTGCGAGCGCGCGTCAGCCAACGGAGCCAGCGCGCGCAGCTGCCTGACCCGTCGGTAGCCCCTGAACCGCTCGACCTCGGCGCATAGCTCGTCAAGCGTGAAGGTGCCCAATCGCAGCATCGAGTCGAGTCCGGCGAATGCCTGGTCGCGATGGAGGAGTCTGCCGAGGTCGCAGGCAGTGCGCAGAGGCGTGGTGAACGTCACGCCGTCGATTGCGACCAGGTCCTTCGACCCGAACGTGCGCTCACCGCTGGAAGACCACTTGCTTCGCAGCCGGTTACCCGGGGTCAGGAACATCGAGACGTCAGGCGTCGCGAGGTGCGCGCCGGGGGCCAGGATCATGGGCGCGCCGAGTGCCCATCCCGCGGTGCGGTCGGTCACCACGGCGTTCTCGGGCGCCACGAGGCGAATGCACGCGATCCGCAACCCGATGTCGTCCGGGATCTGGCTCGCGTAGTAGACGCCGCGGAGGGGATGGCTCAGGTGCCCCGACCTCACCCAGGCAGCCAGCTGGCGATCCGGGACACCCAGGCTTTGGGCCTCGCTGCGGCTGAACGGCCTGTCGACAGGTACCGGGCTCGACTCGTCAAGCCACAGGCTGGCTGCTTCGATCTTCATGCCGGACACCCTGAACCAGGATGCTGAAGTCGGCACCCGGAGAATTCAGAGGCTGTGGACAACCCCGTGATCCGATTGCATGAATGAGCCGGGTCGACGCTCTCCCACCGTCAAGACCAGCCGGGTCGACGCGCTTCCGACGTCAACACCAGCCGGGTCGACGCTCTCCCACCGTCAACACCGGCCGGGTCGGCGCTCTCCCACCGTCAACACCAGCCGGGTCGGCGCTCTCCCACCGTCAACACCAGCCGGGTCGACGCGCTTTCGACGTCAACACGAGCCGGGTCGGGTCAGAGGGCGGAGGCTTCGGCGTACTCGGAGAACGACTCGTTCCAGTCGCCGTAGCCGTTGGTGAGGGTCATCCCGACGTCGGTGCCGGTGTACTCGATCACGTCACCGCGCTTGCTCATGTCGTAGAGCCACTTGGCGTTGTCGGTCGACAGCCCGGTGCAGCCGTGGGAGACGTTGGCGTAGCCCTGCGAACCTACCGACCATGGGGCGGCGTGCACGAACTCCCCGGAGTAGGTCACGCGCATCGCCCACTGGACATTGTCGAGGTCGTAGCCTTCGGCGCTGTCGTTGGCGATCCCGATCGTCTCGGAGTTCATCCGCTTCGAGTCGAACTTCTCGATGATGACCTTGACGCCCGAACGGGTCGTGAAACCGGGCTTGCCGGTGGTGATCGGGAGGGTCCGCAGCAGCTCGCCGTTGGAGAACACCTGCATCTGGTGGGTCTGCGCGTTCACCTTGTAGATGTTCGCGGAGCCGACGTGGAAGTCGATGTGACGATCTTCCTGGCCGTAGATCCCGGCACCGGCCGAGACGCTGTTGATGTCGACGTCGACTTCGACGTCAGTGCCGGCCTTCCAGTAGGACTTCGGACGCCAGTGCGCCTCCTGGCTGCTGATCCAGTGCCACGAACCTGTCTGGGCGGGCGTGCTGGTGACCTTCATGCGCTTCTCGAACGAGGCCTTGTCCTTGACCGGCACGTCGAAGCTCACGATCACCGGCATGCCGACCCCGACGGTCTCACCGTCGAGCGGGGCAACCGAGGGGTAGGTCTGCTCGTCGAGGGTGAGGTCCACGGTGCTGAACTGGCTGCGGTCCCGCTGCTCGTCGCCGTCGTCGGTGGTCGAGACCGCCTTCACGACGTACGTCGTGCCGGGCTCGAGCAGGTCGGACGCAACCCAGGTGCCGTCGTCGTCGAGCTCGCCGGCCAGCGGTCCGCCGTTGGACTTCACGGTGACCTCGTCGAGCGTGCCACCCTCGGCGGACACGCGGACGACCTGATCGACGGGGACGTCGTGGCGGCTCACATTGGTGGTGACCTTGACGGGCGAAGCGGGGTCCGAGATCTGGGGGTCTCCAGCGGACGTGGACGACGTCTCGTCGGACGTGTCTCCGGCGTCGCCGTTGCAGGCCGTCAACGAGACGGCTAGTAGGGCGGCAGTGGTCAACGCCGCGAAGGTCCGGCGTACAGGCATGGTCAATCCCCCGATAGAGAGTAGGTGGCTATTGCAAGGGTAGGTGCCTTGCGGATCTACGCAAAAACCCCGCCCGTGTAAGAGACGCCACTCTCCGCGGTTTGGTTGCCTGTCTCAGTGAGCGTGTTCGCCGTGGTAGTACTCGAAGACCCAGCCGCTGAGCGCGAGGGCCCCTAGCCCGACGCCGATGGTGAACAGCCACCAGCCGAAGACGACTCCCAGCACGCAGACCGCCAGCGTCATCCCGCACCACATCGGCCACCAGGAGTACGGCGGGAAGAAGCCCAGCTCACCGGCTCCGTCGGCGATCTCAGCGTCCTTGCGGTCCTCCGGCCGCGGATCCATCCGGGACGCGTGGAACCCCAGGTAGAGCGTGATCATCAGCACCAGCAAGGTCGTCATGACCAACGCGGACGTGCCGGTCCAGTCGTAGGTGATGAACCAGTAGGCGGGCGCCACCAACACGAAGAAGACCGTGGTGGCCGCGAACATCCAGGTCTCGGCCTTCATCGCTCGTCGTCCTCCCGGTCCTCGATGCGTTCCTTGAGCATGCTCGCCCGACCATCCATATCGGCCACGTCCGCGAGCTCTTCGCTACTCTCGAGGCCTTCGTTGTCGACGTACTCCAACGCGGCGATCTCGGGGTGGTGCAGGTCGAACGCCGGCGACTCCGAGCGGATCCGAGGAATGCTGACGAAGTTGTGGCGCGGCGGCGGGCAGGACGTCGCCCATTCGAGAGATCGGCCCCAACCCCACGGATCGTCGACCTCAACGAGCGGTGCATGCCGCGAGATCCACACGTTGTAGAGGAAGGGCAGCGTCGAGGCGCCGAGCAGGAACGCACCGATCGTCGAGACCTGGTTCAGCGTGGTGAACCCGTCGCCGGGCAGGTAGTCGGCGTAGCGACGCGGCATGCCCTCGACGCCCACCCAGTGCTGCACCAGGAAAGTGGTGTGGAAGCCGACGAACAGCAACCAGAAGTGGATCTTGCCCAGCCGCTCGTCGAGCATCCGGCCGGTCATCTTCGGCCACCAGAAGTAGAACCCGGCGAACATCGCGAACACGACCGTACCGAAGACGACGTAGTGGAAGTGCGCGACGACGAAGTAGGAGTCGGAGACGTGGAAGTCCAGGGGCGGGCTGGCCAGGATGATGCCGGTCAGGCCACCGAAGAGGAACGTGGTCAGGAACCCGACCGACCACAGCATGGGCGTGTCGAAGGAGATCGACCCGCCCCACATAGTGCCTATCCAGTTGAAGAACTTGACGCCTGTCGGCACGGCGATCAGGAACGTCATGCCCGAGAAGAACGGCAGGTCAACAGCGCCGGTGACGAACATGTGGTGGGCCCAGACCGCCACCGACAGGATCGCGATGCCGAGCGTGGCGCCGACCAGGCCGACGTACCCGAAGATCGGCTTGCGGCTGAACACCGGCAGGATCTCGGTGACGATGCCGAAGAACGGCAACGCGATGATGTAGACCTCGGGATGGCCGAAGAACCAGAACAGGTGTTGCCACAGGACCGCGCCGCCGTGAGCAGCGTCGAACACATGCGCGCCGAGGAGCCGGTCCGCCTCGAGCGAGAGCAGCGCGCCGGCGAGGATCGGGAACGCGATCAGCACCAGCAGGGAGGTGATCATCGTGTTCCAGACGAAGATCGGCATCCGGAACATGGTCATGCCAGGTGCGCGCATGCAGATGATCGTGGTGATGAAGTTGACCGCACCCAGGATCGTGCCGAGACCGGCCATCCACAGCCCCATCACCCACAGGTCACCGCCGACGCCCGGTGACCGGACGGCGTTCGACAGCGGCGTGTAGGCGAACCAGCCGAAGGAGGCCGCACCCTGGGGGGTGAGGAAGCCGGACCCGGCGATCAGGCCACCGAACAGGAACAGCCAGTAGCTCAGCATGTTCAGGCGTGGGAACGCCACGTCGGGTGAGCCGATCTGCAGGGGCATGACCACGTTGCCGAACCCGAAGAACAGCGGCGTCGCGAACAGCAGCAGCATGATCGTGCCGTGCATCGTGAACAGCTGGTTGTAGATCTCGTCGTTGACGACCTGCATGCCCGGGTAGGCCAGCTCGGAACGGATGAGCATCGCCATCAGACCGGCTGCCAGGAACCAGCCGAACGAGGTGACGAGATAGAGCTTGCCGATGAGCTTGTGGTCCGTGGTCGTAATGATCCGGACGAACTGCTGGCCCAGGGGCTTGCGCACCGCGGTGGCGGTGCCCGGGGTTACTGTCGCAGTCACTCGTGGCCTCCCAGGGAGTCGTTGATCCCGGCATGGACGCGGGCGTCCTCACCGCCGAGCAGTGGCTCATCCGAGACGAAGCCCGCGTCGATCTGGTCGCGGAGGTACTGCTCGTACTCCTCCTTCGTGACGACCTTGACGTCGAACAGCATCCGCGAGTGGTACGTGCCGCAGAGCTCGGTGCACTTGCCCATGTAGGTGCCGACCCGGTTCGGCTCGACCTGGAACCCGTTGTCGCGGCCGGGTACGACGTCCATCTTCATCAGGAAGGCCGGGATCCAGAACGAGTGGATGACGTCGGGGCTGCTGAGGTCGAACTGGATGACCTCGTCGACCGGCAGCACCAGCGTGGGGATGTCCCGCGCCGTGCCGGCGGCGTAGACGTTCTTGCCGCCGGCCACGTCTTCGTCGAGGTAGTTGAACGTCCACGACCACTGCTGGCCCACGACGGCGATGGTGTGGTCGGGCTCGACCTCTTCGAGAACCGCGTTCTGGGTCATGATCGTGTGCTGGAAAAGCACCACCACCATGATGATCGGCACGATCGTGTAGAAGATCTCGAGGGGAAGGTTGTAGCGCGTCTGCACCGGGATGTCGGTCTCGCTGCGGCGGCGGTAGCGCCACGAGACGTAGAACATCAGGGCCCAGACGACGACGCCGGTGGCGAGCGCGGCCACCCAGGACCACTTCCACAGGTCGGCTATCTCGCTGCCCTGGACCGTGGCCGGGGAGTCGGCGGGCATCGCCCAGCGTTCCGCCTGCTCCTTGGACTCGCCCGAGCATCCGGTGAGCATCACGAGGCTGAAACCCAGCACCGCCGCGACGTACCAGCGCCGGGCAGTCTTGGGGAGGTGTAGACCCACGAACGAGCCTCTCTCTCAACTACGACGGACAATCCGCACACTACTGGAACTCGACCCCCGTGTGTGCGGCAGGTGGCCCGGTAAGTTCGGCGTGTGGGAAATGCACCCGTAGGGGTAGGCGCTTACCTCGACGCCGCCTCCGCCGAGGCCCTGCACCCCGCCGCCCGCGAGGTACTGCTGGCCGCGCTCGACAAGGGGTACGCCGACCCACGGCGCCTGCACGGCCCGGCCCGATCTGCCCGGCTCCTGCTCGACAATGCCCGCGAGGTGGTGGCGACGGCACTCTCGGTGCGTCCCGACGAGGTGACGTTCACAGCCTCCGGCACCGACGCGGTGCATCGGGGGCTGCTGGGGCTGCTGGCCGGTCGGTCCCGGGCCGGTCGGTTGCTGCTGCATTCGGCCGTCGAGCACTCCTCGGTGCTGCACGCCGCCGACTGGTTCTCCGGGAGTGCCTCGGCGATCCCGGCGGACCGGCTCGGTCGAGTGCTGCCCGATGAGGTTTCGGCCGCGCTGCTCGCTGCCCCGGCGCCGGTCGCGGCAGTCGCCGTACAGGCGGCGAACCACGAAGTCGGCACCGTGCAGCCGGTCTCGGAGATCGTCGACGTGCTCGGTGACGTCCCGTTGTTCATGGACGCCTGCGCGTCGATGGGTCGTCTGCCCCTGGCCCAGGGCTGGGCGGTCGCCGCGGGATCGGCCCACAAGTGGGGCGGCCCCGCAGGGGTCGGCGTACTGCTGGTCCGCAAGGGGACCCGGTGGCGCAACCCGTATCCGGGCGACGACCGGATCGATGAGCGGATCAGCGGGTTCGAGGACGTTCCCGGCGCGCTGGCCGCCGCGGCCGCGCTCCAGGCCGTGGTTGCCGAGCGCGACGAGGTCGGCCCCCGCCAGCACGCGTTGGTCGACCGGATCCGGACCTGCGTGGCTCGGGACATCCCCGACGTCGAGGTGGTCGGGGATCCGGGTGACCGGCTCCCGCACCTGGTCACCTTCTCGTGCCTGTACGTCGACGGCGAGGTCCTCGTCCACGAGCTCGACCGGCGAGGATTCTCGGTCGCGAGCGGCTCCGCGTGCACGGCGTCGACGCTGGCGCCGAGTCATGTGCTGGAGGCGATGGGAGTGCTCACCCACGGCAACCTGCGGGTCTCCCTGACCCGCGACACCTCGTCCGAAGCGGTGGACGCCTTCCTGGCCGTGCTGCCCGGGGTGGTCGCCGACATCAGGCGCGAGGCCGGCCTGTGATCGAGCTCGACTGTCGCGGGCCTGCGGTGTCCGTTGCCGGTGATCGAGCTGGCCAAGAGCTTCCAGGACCTAGACGTGGGCGACGAGATCGCGGTCGTGTCGACCGATGCCGCCGCGCGGGTCGACATCGCAGGCGTGGTGCCGGATGCGGGATCAGGAGTACGTCGGGGAGGACGTCGCCGACGACGGGACGCCGAGGTATCTCGTCAGACGCGTTACCTGACGGGTAGTGGTTTCGAGACGGTTGCAGAGCAACCTCCTCAACCACCGGCTCGGAACGTCAGGGCCTGAACGTCGCGAGGCGCGGCTCGATGTCGGCGACCGCGCCGGGTCCGTAGGCGTCCTCGAGCCGCTGGAGGAACTCCGCCCGCGACAGGATGTACTCCTGGGTGCCGACGCGTTCCACGACGTACACCGCGACCAGGCAGCCCAGCTGGGCGGCCCGCTCGAGGTCAAGGCCCCACGTCAGGGCGGCCAGGAAGCCGGCGCGGAAGGCGTCGCCGACGCCGGTCGGCTCGACCTTCCGGATCTCGGGAACGGCCGCGACGACGATGGAGTCCTCTCCCTTGCGATCGATCCGCACCCCCGCGGCGCCCATCGTGACCACCCAGGTGCCGACCCGGGACTCGACCTCCTCGCGGGACCAGCCGGTCTTCTGGGTGATCAGGCTGGCTTCGTACTCGTTGGAGAACAGGATGTCGGCACCGTCGATGAGCTGCCGGATCAGGTCGCCGCCACCGAAGGCGAGCTGTTGGGACGGGTCGGCGACGAACCGGTAGCCGCGCTGGCGGCACTCCTCGGTGTGTCGCAGCATCCCGTCGGGATCGTCGGGGCCGATCAGGACGTAGTCGGGAGCGCCGACGCGGTCGGCGATCGGCTTGAGCTCGATCTCGCGCGACTCGCTCATCGCGCCGGCGTAGAACGACGCGATCTGGGCCATCGAGGCGTCGTTCGTGCACACGAACCGCGCCGTGTGGCGGGTCTTGGAGACGTGCACCGACTCGCAGTCGACGTTGTGGCGCTCCAACCAGGAGCGGTACTCCGCGAAGTCCTCGCCGACCGCGCCGACCAGCACCGGGTGCAGCCCCAGGTTGCCGAGCCCGAAGCAGATGTTGGCGGCGCAACCACCGCGCCGTACCTCCAAATCCTCGACGAGGAACGAGACCGAGAGCTTGTCGAGCTGGTCCACGACGAGCGAGTCGGAGAACTTCCCGGGGAACGACATCAGGTGGTCGGTGGCGATGGAGCCGGCGATCAACAGCGACATGTTGCGGAACACTACCGGTCGGTTCGGTGGGGATACCCGCAAGTAGCCCTTACCGTCGAGATATGGACCTTCACCGTCGCGCGTACGACGACCCGTCGTCACCGCACGAGATGTACGACGACTGCCGGGCCGTCGACGTCCTGCTCCGCTACGACCGGATCGCCAGGGCCGCCACCAAGCCGGCGCCGTCCCTGCACTACGACGACTTCCCGCGCGAGCAGCACAAGCGCGACCTCACCGTCAGCGAGACCGCAGCCCGCCTGGCCAGCGCGATCTTCGACAGCTGACCGCCTTCTCGAGACATCAGAACAAAGACCCCGCCGGTGACCGGCGGGGTCTTGCGTTTGTGGTCTCGACAGGCTCGACCCCGAGGGGTCAGACTCGACCGCCGAGTGGGGTCAGCTGAAGGAGTCTCCGCAGGCGCACGAGCCCGTGGCGTTGGGGTTGTCGATCGTGAAGCCCTGCTTCTCGATGGTGTCGACGAAGTCGATCACGGCGCCGTTGAGATAGGGAACGCTCATCCGGTCGACGACGACGCTGACCCCGTCGAAGTCGGTCGCTACGTCGCCATCCAGGGTGCGCTCGTCGAAGAAGAGCTGGTAGCGCAGGCCGGAACACCCGCCCGGCTGGACGGAGATACGCAGCGCGAGGTCGTCGCGGCCCTCCTGCTCGAGGAGGCTCTTGACCTTGGCGGCCGCGACCGGAGAGATGTTGATCTGGTCGGTGCGGGTCTCGAATGCCTGGTCGGTCATGTTTGATGCTCCCAAAAACGTCAGGTGGTCTTGCAGATACCAATGGTCGCACATCCATGGATATTCCCCGGCAACCTGACCAGATCCGCCCCAATCGCTGCAGCGGGGCCTCACGAGCGCCCGTGGCGCTAGCGCGTCATCTGGCAACAGTCCAGCGGTAGGTGCCGTGGGGTTCGCCAAGGGTGTTCTCGCAGTTGATCAGCTCGCTGTACGTCGTCCGCGCAGTCCAGGTGCCAACGAACCGGCCCTGGGTGGCAGAAAGCTCGCCGTCCGCCTGCAACTTCACGCTCTTCTGAAAGTGGGTGGTGGTCTTGTAGTGGCTGCCAGGAACCCGCTTGTCGGTCTGGTTGTTGAAGCAGCGGCCCTCGTCCACGAACTTGGACTCCGGGCGGTTGACCGTGAGCACCTGGCCGTCCCAGGTGTAGGGGAAGGACGCGCCGCTGGAGGACTTGACGGTGCCACCGCACTTGTCGGCCTGCTCACAGTCCGGCTGGAACGTCCAGATGAAGCTCTCGTGCGCACCGACCTTCTCATCGTCGTAGGTCGTCGCCACAACCGTGTTCGTGACCTTCCAGCGACCTTCGGGAACAAGGCCGGTCACCGGGTCGATCGGCGTCGCCGTCTCGCTCGGGGACGCGAGCTCGTTCGGCGACGCGGACGTGCTCCGGGACGCAGCGGGGCGGTCGGCGGCCTGCCCGGCGTCGTCCTTGGCGCTCAGAGCGACCACTGAGGCGGCGACCAGACCGACAGCCAAAACAGCACCGGCAACCAGGGCGAACTTCATGCCGGCTCCTTGCGTCCATCCCGAGACGCCACCCGGTGCACAGCCCACCGGCTCAGTGAAGACTAAGACCGCGGTTGCCAGGGAGACACGGAAAGACCACAAGATCCCCACAACGGCCTACCAGATCCTAGGGTCGACCCCGTCCTTCGTCAGCGGGACCAGTTGCGCGCCGTACGCTCGGACAGGGCTGCCAGCGAGCGGGCCGGATCGGACATCGCCCGGTCTTCGCCCACCAGGTCCACGACGGAGTACGCCGCCTCGATTCCCAGCGCCCGCATCTCGCGGGAGCCGATCAGCACCCGACCGGCGAGGGCGATGCACGGCCGAATTGCCTCGGCCGCGACGGCGGCGACCCCGTAGGGCACCTTGCCGGATCGGCTGGAGAAGTCGAACGCACCCTCCCCTGTGATCACGAGGTCGGCCCTTCGGGCCCGCGCCGCCAGATCGACGACGCCCGCGACCAGCTCGATGCCGGATTCGCGGCGGGCGCCGAGCAGCATCAGGCCGAAACCAAGCCCTCCTGCCGCGCCGGCACCCTTCTCCAGGGCCAGCCGGCTGTCGGTGCGCTCGGCGAAGTGCACGAGCAGCCCGTCGACCGCAGGCAGCCGCTCCTCGGCGATGCCCTTCTGCGGGCCGTAGGTCTTCGCGGCGCCGAAGAGACCGGTGAGCGGGTTGTCGACGTCGGAGGCGATCAGGAGGTCCGCTTCGGGGCTGGTCGGGAGCTCGACCTGGTCGAGACCGGCCAGGCCGGCCGCCCCGCCCCTGAGTGCCGCGGACGGTTCCGCACCCAGGGCCGCCAGCAGGCCCGCTCCCCCGTCGCTGCTGCCGCTCCCACCGAGCCCGATCACGACCTGTGCGGGCACCGCTGTCGACCGCGGTCGTCACCAGCTGTCCGACGCCGTACGTCGACGCCTTCTCCGGGTCGCCCTCGCGGGTGAGGTGCAGGCCGCACGCATGGGCGCTCTCGACGTACGCCGTGTCGCCGACGCGCAGGACCAGTCCGGGCACGGGGTCGCCGTAGGGTCCCTCGACCGTCACGGCCAGGAGGTCACCTCCGAGCGCGGCGTGGACGACGTCGACGAAGCCCGGCCCCCCGTCGGACATGGGCGCCAGATCCAGCTCGTCCCCGGGCGCCCGGCGGCGCCAACCCTCCGCGATCGCCTCCGCCGCCTCCACCGCGCTCAATGTCCCCGCGAACTTGTCCGGCGCGATCAGTACCCGCATGCGGCCATCCTTGCCGACACCTTCTCGAGCCGCCGGTCGGATCGGTAGTCCGAGACGAAATGGCCCCTGAATGGCGTTCGGGGCCATTTCGTCTCGGACTACCCCCGGGGTGGGGAGCAACCTCTAGGTTGGGCCAGTGGCAGACCTGACAATTCGCCCGATGCGACCCGACGACGTGCCCGCGGCGGAGCGGCTCAGCGCGGTCGGCTTCTACGATCTCGACCTGCGGTTGACGAGACGGTCCTGGCCGGAGCCCGAACTGCGGCCCGCGAACCGGGGAGCCAACTGGATCGTCCGGACCCGGCACTTCATCGAGACCGATCCGGGCGGCTGCTGGGTCGCCGAGGACGAGACCGGGCTGATCGGGGTCGCGACGTCGTACAACCGGGAGAAGATGTGGTGCCTGGCGACGTACGCCGTGCGGCCCGACCTCCAGGGTCGGGGGATCGGCAAACAGCTGCTGGCGGCGGCACTCCGCCACGGCGACGGATCCCTGCGTGCGATGTTGGCGGCGTCGTCGGACCCGCTGGCCGTGCGCCGTTACCGGCTCGCCGGCTTCTCGCTCCATCCGCAGATGTTCCTGCGCGGGCAGGTCGACCGGTCCGCCATCCCGGTCGTCGAGAAGGTTCGCGAGGGCAGCGCCGGCGACATCGACCTGATGGATTCCATCGACCGGCAGACCCGCGGCGCCGCCCACGGCCCCGACCACCAGGTCATGCTCGCCTTCTGGCGGTTGGTCGTGTCGGACACGACGACCGGTTCGGGATACGTCTACCTCAACGAGAACGGAGGTGTGCAGCTGCTCGCGGCGACCAATCGGCGTACCGCGACCCGCCTGCTGTGGGCGGCGATCGCCGACAGCGGCGACGAGGCCCACATCGACCACATCACGCAAGCCAACGAGTGGGCGATCGACGTCGGCATCGCTGCACGGCTCGGCCTCTACACCGAGGGCTACCTGGGCCTGCGGAACATGAAGCCGCCCGCGCCCTACATCCACAACGGAGCGCTGCTGTGAGCCCGACTACGATTACCGGATGACCACGATCGACCTGCCGCTTCTCCCACTGGGCAAGGGCAAGGACCTCTCCTCGGAGCGGGGGGTCGAGTGCCCGGGCGACCTGCCGGCCGCCTCCGACCCGGACCTGGTGGCTCGGGCCCGGGCCGCGAAGGAGGCGCTCGGCGAGCGGGTGTTCGTGCTGGGCCACCACTACCAGCGCGACGAGGTCATCGAGTTCGCCGACGTGACCGGTGACTCGTTCAAGCTGGCGCGGGACGCGGCCGGACGCCCGGAGGCGGAGTACATCGTCTTCTGCGGCGTGCACTTCATGGCCGAGTCGGCCGACATCCTCACGGCTCCGACGCAGAAGGTGATCCTGCCGGACCTCGCCGCCGGCTGCTCGATGGCCGACATGGCCCGGCTGGGACAGGTCGAGGACGCCTGGGACGCGATGGTCGACGCCGGCGTCGCGGACAGCGTCGTACCGATCACCTACATGAACTCCAGCGCCGACATCAAGGCGTTCTGCGGCCGCAACGGCGGCGCGGTGTGTACGTCGAGCAACGCCGACGTCTCCCTGGAGTGGGCGTTCGAGCAGAAGCCGGACGCGAAGGTGTTCTTCCTGCCCGACCAGCACCTCGGTCGCAACACCGCCATCCTGAAGATGGGGTTCACGCTCGACGACTGCGTGGTGTGGGACCCGCGGCAGCCCAACGGCGGCAACACGGTCGAGCAGCTGCAGGCGGCCAGGATGATCCTGTGGAAGGGCCACTGCTCGGTGCACGGGCGCTTCTCCGAGGCCGTCGTCGACGAGCTGCGCGCGAAGATCCCCGGCGTCCACATCCTGGTCCATCCCGAGTGCACCCATGAGGTCGTGCTCAAGGCCGACCTGGTCGGCTCGACCGAGTTCATCATCAAGACCATCGAGGCCGCACCGGCCGGCACGAGCTGGGCGATCGGCACCGAGCTCAACCTCGTCAAGCGGCTGGCCGCCGCCCACCCCGACCTGAACATCGTGTTCCTCGACAAGAACGTCTGCTACTGCTCGACGATGAACCGGATCGACCTGCCGCACTTCGTCTGGGCGATGGAGTCGCTCGTCGCCGGCAACCTGGTCAACGTGATCGAGGTCGACCCGGACACCGAGCACTGGGCCAAGATCGCCCTCCAGCGGATGCTCGACCTGCCCGGCAAGTCGCACCGCGACTGACCTTGGGCGCAGTCCTCGAGGGGTTCGCGACGATCGGTGCCGTCATTGCGGTGGGGGCGCTGCTGGCCCAGTTGCGCATCGTCGACCTGGCGGCTGCCGAAGTGCTCTCGCGGCTGGCGTTCTTCGTCGCCAGCCCCGCTCTCATCCTGTCCCTGATGGCCCGGACCGACGTCTCCCACGTGCTGTCACGCCAGCTCGCGGCCACCGTCCTGGGTGTGGTCGTGCCGCTGGCCGTGTACGTCTTCTGCGCGCGGAAGGTCTGGCAGCGCGGACTCGGCCACACCGTGGTCGGTGGCTTCTCCTCGGCGTACGTCAACGCCGGCAACCTGGGCCTGCCGGTGGCGGCGTACGTGCTGGGCAACGCGACGTACGTCGTCCCCACTCTCCTGCTCCAGCTGTGCGTGCTCACCCCCATCGGGGTGAGCCTGCTCGACCACGACGCCAACCGGAACCGCTCCCGCGCCGCGCTGCTGCTGCCGGTTGCGACGCCGCTCACCGTCGCGATGCTGCTCGGACTGCTGCTCTCGTTGACAGGTACGGCGCTGCCCGGCCCCGTCGCCTCGCCGGTCGAGCTGATCGGCGCGATGGCGGTGCCGTCGATGCTCGTGGCCTACGGGATCTCGCTGCGACTTGGTGGGGGTTTCGGCGCAGGAGGGGCTCGGAGCGAGATCGTGGTCACCTCGGCGCTCAAGCTGATCGTGCAACCAGCGGTGGCGACCGCGCGCCGCCTTCGCGTTCGGCCTCAGCGGGCAGGCGCTGCTCGCCGTGGCGATCGTGAGCGCGCTGCCGACGGCCCAGAACGTGTTCACCTACGCCAGCCGCTACGACCGGGCCCAGATCCTGGCCCGCGACACGATCCTGGTGACCACTGTCCTGTGCGTTCCGATCATGCTCGGCATCGCGGCCGTCCTCGGGTGATCAGTCGCAGTAGTCGCAGTGGCCCGAAGCCGGCAACGCGGTGAAGCACCGATCGCAGATCTTGGGCGCGGCCTCGACCTTCACTGACCCTGGCGGGCCTGGCTGTCCGGGTGGCCTTCGCTGCCTTGGGTGGCCGCGGGTCGCGGTCGTGGAACGCGGGGCCGTGCTCGCTCGGCCCGGACCGGCCGGACCCGGACCGGTCGGGCGGGCTCGCCTCCGCCGGGCGGCAGCTCGGCGCCGTGGACCCGATAGCAGTCGAGACGCTCCACTGCCGCGTGCTCCTCGGCATCGCTGACCTGTTCGCCGCGAACCGTCAGCACGGTGTCGGCGTACCAGTCCCCCATCGTGCCGCTCGCCGTCACGCACAGCGCGCTGAGCAGCGGCTCGCGCCGGCGGTGGCAGTCCGCGGCCACCCGGTAGAGCACGTCGCCGATCCAGTAGTGCGCGCCCTGGCGGGTGCGGATCCGGCTGCGCTGCTGGACCGCGTCGGCGAGCTCCGGGGCACTGATCACCGCGTGGTACTCCCCCGCGGTGTCGGCCAGGATGTGGCGAGCTGCCAGTGCCCAGGTCTCCCGGGAGGCCTCGCTCCCGATGGTGGCGGCTTCGATCCAGGGGACCTCGTTCATGACCCCAAACTACAAGTGCTCACGGCGGCATCGGAACCGACCTCGCCTGGCGTCGTCTTCAGCTCGCCATGACCTGAATAGCGGTGACCACGGAAGTCGAGGACGGCCGCGCAGGAGGAACTGCCGCTCGGGCTGCTCCCTGGGGAAGCAAGCAAACTGATGCCCGAGACCGCCAGGACCGCAACGGCGCCCGCCCCACCGAGCAGGGCGGCAGTGCGGCGATGCCGTCGGCGCCGGCCCCTGGCCATCACCCCAGCCAGGTCGAGATGCGACGGCACCCGCCGTCGTCGCCGGCGTCGCGCAGCTCCCGCTTGATGTCGAGGTTCATGACTCTCCCCCTGATCGGGTCGGTTCGAGAAGGGCTCGCAGCGAGTCCAGGGCGCGCGAGGTCTGGCTCTTCACGGTCCCCGCCGAGATTCCGAGGATGCGCGCGGTCTCGTCCACGGTGAGATCGGCGTCGTACCGCAGCACGAGGCAGGCGCGCTGCCGCGGCCCGAGCGTGGCCAGCGCCCGCATCACGACGTCCCTGCGGTCGAGGTCGCCCGTCGGGTCCGCTCGGGCCACCTCGGGTACGGCACCCGTGGCGTGTTCGCGCCGCCACGGTCGACGGGCCTGGTCGAGCACGGCCGAGGCGACGACCTTGTGTGCGTAGGCTCGCACCCGAGGTCCGCGGACCCGGCGCCAGGACGCGAACACCTTGACCAATGCGTCCTGAGTGGCGTCCTCGGCGCGCGCCCAGTCGCCGCACATGAGGTACGCCGTACGCCGCAGCTCGCGCCACGTCGCCTCGGCGAAGTCGGCGAACTCACGCTCGGCGTCCATCAGGCTCCATCCGTCGACACCTCAACGTTGCCGACACCCAGCAGGGTTGCACGAGCGACAGGGAAGCCGTCAGAGCCCCGGAGCGCCCCACAGCGCCATCCAGCGGCTCAGTTCCTTCTCGAGCGGCAGCTCGCCGACGAGCTGGTCACGGATCTGGATCTCGAGCAGGTTGTCACGCACCTGCTCGCCTTTGGGTGCGAACGGATAGAAGGTGCCCTGCTTGTAGAGGTAGACCAGCCCGACCTTCCGGCCCGCGGGGTCGGCGAACGACACCAGCGAGCACAGCAACCCGGGTCCGAACCCCTGTTCCTCGAGGCTGGTGTTGATCGCATGCAGGTCGTTGCACAGCGACGACATGTCGTCCTGCCGGGTGACCAGCCAGGTGAACCCGAACGAGTCGACGGTCTTCTCCACGTCCGGGCCGTCGGCGTCGGAGTTGAGCAGCTCGACGATGTCGGCCTGGGTCTGGACCGCGGCCGCACCTTCCGCAGCCCGGAAGCACACGGCCCCGGAGCCGGCTGGGCTTGAAGCCGGCAGCGGTCTCGAGGGTGATCGCGGCGTTCGGCAACCCGAACAGGGCGTCGAGCTGGGCGACTCTGGGCCGGTTGCGGCCCAGGAGGGAGTCGACCCACCTCACGGGAGGGGCCGCCCGAGCTCGGCCGCGATCTTCGCGAGCTGTTCGAGTCGCTGCTCCAGCGACGGGTGGGTTGCGGTCAGGGTCTTGAACGTCGCTCCGCTGATCGCCGGTGCGATGAAGAAGGCGTTCATCGAGCTGACCGCGCGGAGGTCACGTTGGGGGATCGCGGCGATGTCACCGGTGATCTTCTGCAGCGCCGAGGCCAGCGCACCAGGCTTCTGGGTGAGGTAGGCACCCGACCGGTCCGCACACAGCTCGCGGTAGCGCGAGAGCAACCGCATCAGGATGAAGCTGATGGCGTACACGACGAGGCTGACGACCAGGGCGATCAGGAGCGCCGGTGCTCCGCCGTTGTTTCCACGGCCGCGGCCGAACAGTCCGAAGCCTCCGAACTGTGCACCGCGGGTGAGCATGCCGGCGACGATGCCGGCCGAGGACGCGATGGTCATCACGAGTACGTCGCGGTGCGCGACGTGCGACAGCTCGTGAGCCAGGACGCCCTCGAGCTCCTCGGCGTCGAGCTTCTGGAGGATCCCCGTCGTCACACAGACCACGGCCCGGTTGGGCGACCGTCCGGTGGCGAACGCGTTCGGCAGATCGATGTCGGCGACGCCGACCCTGGGCTTCGGCATGTCGGCCAGCTGGCACAGCCGGTCGATCATGCCGTGCAGCTCGGGGGCTTCCTCGGGGGTGACCTCGCGGGCGCGCATCGCCCGCATCGCCACCTTGTCGGAGCTCCACCACTGGTAGAACGCGACTCCGATCCCGGCCAGCCCGATCAACAGCCAGAACTCGTTGAACGCATACATCAACGTCACGACGAGCGCGACGAAAAGTCCGCCGAGAAGGAACATCACCAGGGTCATCCGAGCCGTGAGCCCGGCATCCTTGATGAAGCGCGAGTTCGCCACCGTCAGCCGGGGATCAGTCCGTCGTCGTTGAGGAGCTCGCGGACCTCGTCGATGGTGGCGTCGGCCATGCGGCAGGATCAGGTCGGACTCGTCGAGCGCGTCGCTGTCGTGAGGGGTGCCGACGTTGCGGACCCCGTCGAGCAGCGCCGCCAGGGCCGTCACGAAGGCGTCCTGGTCACCGGCCCGTACGGCGGAGTCGACCGCGGCGTCGAGCACGTTGAGCTCGTCGATCGACTCGTCGGCGACGTCGAGCTGGCCCTCGCCGAGGATCCGGACGATCATGCCTGGCCTCTCCTTCTTCAGGGAGTCGGTCTCCAGGATGTCGCCGCCCTGACCCGGCTCGATCGCCTGCGGAGCAGCCGGCGCCGAGATGCCCTTCAGCGCCGCGAGCTCAGCCTCGACGTCGGCCTGCGAGCTCATCGAGTCCAGCTCCTTGGCGATGTCGTCGCTCGGGCCGCTCGACGTCACGTCGTCGAGGACACCGGAGGCGATCAGCTCGTCGATGGCACCGGCGCGGGCCTGCATCTGGGCCGTCTTGTCCTCGGCGCGCTGGATGGCCATGCCGACGTCGCCCATCTCCTCGCCGATGCCGGACATGGCCTCGTTGATCTTCGTCTGCGCCTCGGCTGCCGTGTAGGTCGCCTTGATGGTCTCCTTGCGCGTGCGGAAGGACTCGACCTTGGCCTGCAGCCGCTGCTGGGCCAGGGAGAGCTTCTCCTCCTCGCCCTGCAGCTGAGCGTGCTGCGCCTTGAGGTCGCTGATCTGTGACGCCAGCGCGGACTTGCGGGTGAGCGCCTCTCGGGCGAGGTCCTCGCGGCCCATCGAGATGGCCTTCTGGGCCTGGTCGTGGAGCTTCGCGGACTGCTGGTCGAGCTGGTTGACCTGGAGCTCGACGCGCTTTCGGCTGGTGGCGACGTCGGCGACACCCCGTCGTACCTTGGAGAGCAGCTCGAGCTGGCGCTGGTAGCTGTAGTCGAGCGTCTCGCGCGGGTCCTCGGCCCGGTCGAGGGCCTTGTTGGCCTTCGCACGGAAAATCAGGCTGATGCGTTGCATGAGACTCATGGGGATGCGGCCCCTCTCTCTAGTGGTGACCCGGGACAGGTGGTGTCTGACTTCACACTAGAGGGAAACGCAAGTCCCGACGAGGACGGGCCGCCCGGTAGGCTGAGGCCACCACCCCACCACTCGAGAAGGCCACTCGTTGTTCCGCCGAGCCAAGACCGACGCCACCGCAGACACTCCTGAGATCAAGGAGGGCGGGAAGGGCCGTCCCACACCCACTCGCAAGGAGGCCGAGGCCGCAGCGAAGGCGCGGGCCAAGGTGCCGCGCACCCGCAAGGAGCTGGCCGCCGCCAAGCGCGAGGGCCGGCTGGACTCCAGCCAGAAGATGCGTGCCGCGCTCAAAGGTGGCGACCCGAAGTACCTGCCGGCACGCGACCGCGGACCCGTCAAGGCGTTCATCCGGGACCGCGTCGACTCACGGTTCTCGTTCGTCGAGCTGATGATCCCGATGATGGCGGTGACCCTGGTCCTCGGCTGGTCCGGCAACCCGAGCGCGATGAGGTTCAGCAACGCCCTCCTGTTCGGGACCCTGCTGATCGTCGCCATGGAGATGGTCATGCTCCGGATCCGCCTACGTAAGGAGCTCGCGACCCGCTTCCCCGACGAGCCGACCAAGGGGACCACCTACTACGCCTTGATCCGCGCGTTGCAGATGCGCTTCATGCGCCTGCCGAAGTCGCGCGTGAAGATCGGGCAGAAGCTGCCCGACACCTACCGCTGACGTGGTCCTCGGTCTGGTCGCCGGTCTGCTGGCGGCGGTGCTGTTCGGCGTCGCCGCCGTCGCGCAGGCTCACGCGGCCAGGCGGATGGACGGTGTCGGGAGCCTGACGTCGTTCGTCGGCGGGGCTGTCCGCGACCCGTGGATGCTCGGGGTCGTGGCGGCCTATCTCGGTGGGTTCTTCCTGCATGCGGTGGCGATCTGGCTGCTCCCGCTCTACCTCGCCCAGGCCGCGATCTCACTGTCGATGCCGATCACTGCGCTGATCGCCCTGATTACCCTGCATGAGCGGCTGGGGCCGCTTCGGTGGATCGCGGTCGCGTTGGTAACCCTCGGCCTTGCCCTGCTGGCGTTCGGAGCCGGTGACCCGGGCCGAGTGGGCCCGAGCGGCGCCTACGCGATCGGACTATGGCTTGGTGTCGGCCTGCTCCTGGTCGCCGGCCTGCGCGCCGGGCCCCTGGGCGGCGCCTGGCTGGGGGCGCTGTCCGGCGTGGGTTACACCGGTTCTGCGATTGCGGTCCGGGGACTGGACACCCCGGTGACCGCGCTTGTCGTCGTGATCGGGCTGAGCGTTCCGGTCCTCGGAGTTGTGGCGTTCTGGATCTATTCGAGGGCGTTGGACAAGGCCGAGGTCGCGGCCGCCACCGGTCCGCTGATCGTGACCCAGACGTTCCTGCCGGCGGTCGTGGGCGTGGTAGCCCTCGGCGACGGAGTGCGGTCGTGGCCCGCGGCGTTCGTGGGGCTGGTGCTCGCCACCATCGCGACCGTGGTTCTCAGCCAGGAAGGCTGATCCGGACGCGTCGGAAACCCTTGCCCTTGTTCTCGACCTTCACGACCCGGATCTCCCCGATCTGCCGGGTCGAGGCCACGTGGGTACCCCCGTCGGCCTGCTTGTCGAGGCCGTCGACATCGATGATTCGAATCTCCGAGACGTCGTCGGGGATGAGGTACTGCGCCGTCCGCATCACGTCCGGGTCGGTCATCGCCTCGTCACGACTCACGACCCGGTCGAGGATCGCCCGGTCGCGAGCGATCTCCTCGTTGACGACGCGTTCGAGGTCGTCCTTGAAACCCGGTGGCACCGCGCTCAGGTTGAAGTCCATCCGGCCGGTCAGCGGCTCCATGTTGGAGCCGGTCACCAGCGCGCCGAAGTCGCGGTAGACCACCCCGCACACCACGTGCAGGCCCGAGTGGGTGCGCATCAGCTGTCGCCGTCGTACGTCGTCGAGGCGGGCCGCGACCGTTGTGCCGACCGGTGGCAGCGGGTCTCCGTCGGCCGGGACCAGGCCGCTGGCGGAGGACCCCTCGATGCGGGTGAAGACTCCGTCCCACTCGAGCTGGCCGACGTCGGCCGGCTGGCCGCCCCCTCCGGGAAAGAACGCGGACTCGTCGAGCTCGATGCCGTCGGGCCCGGCTGCGAGCACTGTCGCGGTCCACGCCATCACGGACTGGTCGCGCCAGTAGAGGGGCTGGTTCGGGGTCTGGTTCACACGTCCCACCCTGCAGCGTCTTCCCGGCCCGGACAAGGCAGGATGGAGTGCATGAGCAGCTCGCCTGGCCCCACGGCCGACGTCTCCGTCCGGGTCGGGTGGGCCGATGACGCGCAGGGCATCGCCGAGGTTCAGGTGGCCGCCTGGCGGGCGTCGTACGCCGGCCTGCTCCCGGCCGAGGAGCTCGCAGCCATGGACGTGGAACGGTTCGCAGCCGGCTGGCACGCATCGCTGACCAAGCCCAACGACGCTCGAAACCGGGTGTTGGTCGCCCTCGAACGCAACCGGGTGGTGGGGTTCGCCATCGTCTCCCCAGCCTCGGACCCCGACTGCGACCCGATCACCGACGGGGAGCTGTCCGACTTCACGGTGCTGCCCCCCGAGCAGCGCAAGGGCCACGGTTCGCGGCTGCAACAGGCCGCCATCGACACCCTGGCCGCCGACCGGTTCACCCGGGCCGTGACCTGGGTCAACGCCACCGACGACGCGCTGCGCACCTTCCTCACCGACGCCGGCTGGGGAGTCGACCAGGCACACCGCGAGCTCGACCTGTACGGCGACGGCTCGGTCACGGTCAAGCAGATCCGGCTGCACACCGCCCTGGCCTGACTCGCGAGCTGGCAGTTCCGGCCCCACGAGCTGGCAGTTCTGGCCCCACGAGCTGGCAGTTCCGGCCCCACGAGCTGGCAGTTCTGGCCCCACGAGACGACAGGTTTGGCCCTGAGTAGGGCCAAACCTGTCGGTTGGAGGGGCCGCAAGCGCCGGTTCGCGGGGCCAAACCTGCCAGTTCGCGGGGCCAAACCTGCCAGCTCGCGGTCGATCAGGTCTCCGAGCTCGCCCGGTGGGCACCTGATTCGGAGCGAGGTCCAGGTGGTGTTGTTTGCCCTCGATCCGTTCCGGAGCGTGCGGGTGCCGACGCTCACGCCGCCGAGGATTCGTCGTACGTCGGAGACGGACTGCGCCGCTTCGAGCTCGGCGACCCGCTCCTTGTCCGCGAAGACCTGGGCGATCTTGCCGAGCAGCGGCAGGTGGTCTTTGCCCGCGCCGGCGATCCCGACCACGAACTTGACCTCCTTGCCCTTCCAGTCGAGCCCGCCCGGGTAGCGCACGAACGAGATCGCCGTACGCCGGATTTCGCCCTTGGCCTCGTTGGTGCCGTGCGGGATCGCCAGGAAGTTGCCCATGGCAGTGGACACCGACTTCTCGCGCTCGTGCATGGCATCCACGTAGGCCTGGGTCACGGCACCGCTGGCCAACAGCAGGTTGCCGGCCTCGGTGATCGCGTCGTCCCGGGTCGCGGCGTCGCCGCTCATGACGACCGACTCCTCGGCGAGCATCTCGCCCGCATCCTCGTCCGGCTCCTCCTGACGGGGTCTCGAGACTCAGCGGCGCTTGCGCCCTCACCGTTGGTCTGGTGGAGCAGGTCGACGATCTCGTCGTAGCGGGGACTGCCCATGAAGTTCTCGACCGACACGTGGATCGCCGAGCCGGACCGCTGGCGCGCCCGGTCCGTGAGGTCCTGGTGCGTGACGACGAGGTCGTAGCTGTCGTCGAGGTTGGAGATCGCCTTGTTGACCACGGTGACGTCGTTGAACCCGGCGCCCTGGACCTTCTTCCGCAGCACGGAGGCGCCCATGGCCGAGGAACCCATGCCGGCGTCGCAGGCGAACACGATGGAGTGGATCTCGCCCTGGTGCTCACCGCTGCCGGTCAGCGCGCCCGCCACCGAGGACTTCTTGCCCTTGTTGGCCTCCATCTGCGCGGTGGCTGCGGCGAGGTCGCCCTCGTCGTCGCCACCCCGCTCCAGCTTGAGGAGGAACGACGCGACCGCGAAGCTGACCGCGGCCGAGCCGAACACCGCCAACGTGACGCCGAGATAGCTGCCCCGGGCGGTCTGGGCGTAGACCGCGAAGATCGACCCCGGTGCGGCAGGGGCCACCAGGCCCACGTCGAACGCGACGTTGATCGCCACACCGGTCATGCCGCCGGCGATCATGGCGAGGATCAGCTTGGGCTTCATGAGCACGTACGGGAAGTAGATCTCGTGGATGCCACCAAAGAAGTGGATGATCGCGGCACCTGGGGCGGTGGCCTTCGCGACGCCCTTGCCGAAGAAGGTGAACGCCAGGAGCAGGCCGAGACCCGGGCCGGGGTTGGCCTCGAGCAGGAACAGCACGGACTTGCCCTGGTCGGCCGCCTCCTGGAGGCCGAGGGGTGTCAGCACACCGTGGTTGATCGCGTTGTTGAGGAAGAAGACCTTGGCCGGCTCGATCAGCAGCGAGGTGAGCGGCAGCAGGTTGTTGTCCACGAGCGTCTCGACGACGTTCCCGGCGACGTCCATGATGCCGTTGACGATGCGCGCGAGGGCGAAGAAGCCGACGATCGCCATCACGAAAGCCGTGATGCCGGCCGAGAACATGTTGACGAGCATCTCGAAGCCCGCCTTGATCTTGCCTTCCCACAACGCGTCGAGGCGCTTCATCACGTACGCCGCGAGCGGGCCCATGATCATCGCGCCGATGAACATGTGGACCTGGTTCAACGGCGCCTCGCCCTCCGCCAGCTTGGCGTTGAACTCGGCGACGAGGAAGTCGGAACCCGCGATCACACCCATCGTCGCGAAGGCGCCGACGACCGCACCGCGGTCGCCGTGGACCATCCGGCCACCGGTGGCGGCGATGATGATCGGGAGCAGGTAGTGGATCGCCGGGCCGACCATCGTCGCCAGGTCGGCGTTCGGGAGCCAGCCCACGTCGATGAAGAGCGCGGTGAACAGCCCCCAGGCGATGAGGGCGGGGATGTTCGGCATGATCATGTTGGACAAGAACGTCCCGAACTTCTGGACGTGGACGCGAGCCGATGCGCGACTCGGCGTCTGCGTGGCTGTCGCCATGCTCATTCCTCCTTGACACCAGCACGGGCTGGTCGTCGGGTCGCCAGCGTGTGCCCCTGGGCTGTGACGCACGTCTCGCGGATCTGTGAACACCTTTATATCGCCGCCAAACAGCCCAAGTCAAGAGAAAAAACCAAACATTCAAAGATAAATACAGGTAAACGGTGGTAGGGTGGGAGCGATCCAGACCCCCACGAGGAGGATGAACGACTGATGAAGGCACTGCGCTTCTACGGCCCCGAGGACGTGCGACTCGAGGAGGTGCCCGAGCCCGACTGCGGCCCGGACGAGGTCAAGCTCAAGGTGAAGAACTGCTCGACCTGCGGCACGGACGTGAAGATCTTCTACAACGGCCACCAGAACATCACTCCCCCGGCGACCATGGGCCACGAGATCGCCGGCGAGGTGGTCGAGGTCGGCGCGAACGTCTCCGGCTGGGACGTCGGCGACCGGGCGCAGGTCATCGCGGCGGTGCCGTGCGGCGACTGCTACGAGTGCAACAAGGGCTGGATGGCGGTCTGCCAGAACCAGACATCGGTCGGCTACCAGTACGACGGTGGCTTCGCGGAGTACATGATCGTGCCGCGCGAAGTGCTCAAGGTCGACGGTCTCAACAAGATCCCCGACAACGTGGGGTACGACGAGGCCTCGGCCGCGGAGCCGTTCGCGTGCGCGATCAACGCCCAGGAGCTCCTCGGGATCGAGGAGGGCGACACCGTGGTGGTCTTCGGTGCGGGCCCGATCGGCTGCATGCACATCCGGATCGCCCGCGGCGTACACAAGGCCGGCCCGGTCTATCTCGTCGACGTCAACGCCGCCCGGCTGAAGATGTCCGCCGACGCGGTCCATCCCGACGAGGTCATCGACGGATCAGAGCGCGACGTCGTCGAGCGGGTGATGGAGCTGACCGGCGGCCGCGGCGCCGACGTGATCATCACCGCCACGGCCGCCAACGTCACGCAGGAGCAGGCGATCTCGATGGCGGCGCGCAACGGCCGGATCTCGTTCTTCGGCGGGCTGCCCAAGACCGACCCGTTCATCAAGTGCGACTCCAACCTGGTCCACTACCGTCAGCTGCACATCCACGGCGCCAACGGTTCGGCGCCGGAGCACAACAAGCGGGCGCTCCAGTACATCTCGACGGGTCAGGTGCCGGTGAAGGACCTCATCACCGAGCACATCCCCCTCGACCGCGTCCTCGAGGCGTTCCAGATCGTCAAGAACGGCGAGGCGATCAAGGTGACCGTCGAGCCCTGACGCCACGAACGCGACACAGACGCGGAGGGCCGCACCGGGGCTGCGCGGTGCGGCCCTTCGTCTGTGGTCTCGGCACGACTCCCCGGAGTAGTCAGTCGCTCACTCGAGGTCGAGGAAGTGCTCGAGCCCGACGGTGAGGCCCGGGTGGTCGCCGATCGCCCGCAGCCCCCGCAGGACTCCGGGGGTGAACGAGACCCGGTCCAGCGAGTCGTGACGAATCGTGAGGGTCTCCCCGGGGCCGCCCAGGATGACTTCCTGGTGGGCCACCAGGCCGCGCACCCGGAGACCGTGCACCCGGATGCCGTCGACGTCGGCCCCGCGGGCACCGTCGAGGGCAGTGGACGTCGCGTCGGGGATCGGCGCCGATCCGGCTTCTCGGCGGGCGGCCGCGATCAGCTCCGCGGTACGCCGGGCGGTGCCGGACGGTGCGTCGGCCTTGTCGGGGTGGTGCAGCTCCACCACCTCGACGGACTCGAAGAACGGTGCCGCCTCGGCGGCGAAGCGCATCATCAAGATGGCGCCGACGGAGAAGTTCGGAGCGATCAGAACCCCCGTGCCCGCCGCCTGCTCCAGCCAGGCCCGCAGCTGGGCGAGCCGCTCCTCGTCGAAGCCGGTGGTGCCCACCACCGCATGGATTCCGTGCTTGATGCAGTAGTCGAGGTTGGCCATCACCACGTCGGGATGGGTGAAGTCGACGACGGCCTGCACGTCGTTGTCGACCAATTGGTCGATTGTGTCGCCCGCGTCGATGGCGGCGACGAGGTCCATGTCGTCAGCCGCCTCGACCGCCTTGCAGACCTCGCTCCCGACCCTGCCGCGCGCGCCCAGCACGCCAACCCGCAATCCGCTCACGCGGTCAACTTACTAGTGGCCGAGACGACCTCCTGCGCGACCGCGCCTGACTCCGGTGCCCGGGTAGTGGCAGGCTGTCCCCCATGGCGAAGCAGGAGGTCCCGGCGCGGATCGCGTGGGCGGTCGGAGTTCTCGACGTACGACCCAATGATCAGGTGCTCGAGATCGGCTGCGGTCCCGGTGCGGCGGCGGAGCTGATCTGCGCCCGGCTCGAGAAGGGCAGGCTCTTCGCGATCGACCGGTCCGAGTCGGGCGTCGACCGCACCAAACGGCGCAACGCGGAGTACGTCGAGGCCGGCCGACTCACCGTCCGCCAGATCGACCTGGCGACCCTGCGGGTGCCGGTGCGGCGTCTGGACAAGGTGTTTGCGTTCAACGTGAACCTGTTCTGGGTGCGTGCCTGCGCGGACGAGGTCGCCTTGTTGCATGAGCGGGTCTCCCCCGGCGGCGGCGTCTACCTCTTCTACGAGGCCACCCACCGGGAGCGGGTGCCCCAGATCGTCGAGGGCGTGTCGAGTGCGCTCGCCGGGAGTGGCTTCCGGTGTTCGGTCGTGGAGAGCAAGGACCCGGCCGCCATCGGCATCATCGGTCGACGCTGAAGGTCTCAGCCTTGTTCGAGCTTGTCATAAGGTAAAACACTTATGTATGCTCATCATAAGGTGAAATCCTTATTGGAGGCGGGATGCAGGCCGTAGTGCTCACCGTGGACCAGCGCGACAGCCGGACCGGACCGGATCTGGTGCCGGCCACGCTGGATGCCCTTGCCGGGTCAGGCACCCTGCGACCCTTCGAACGTACGGCGGGCGACGAGATCCAGGGCGTGATCGACGACCCCCAGGTTGTCATCGACGTCCTCGCACTGCTGCTGCGCAGTGGCGACTGGAACATCGGTGTCGGCGTCGGAAAGGTGGAGACGCCTTTGCCCGACCAGGGCCGCGCCGGTCGCGGGGAGGCCTTTCTTCATGCCCGCGAGGCGGTGACGCGCGCCAAGCAGGTCCCCGCGCACGTGAGCGTTGTCGGCGGCGACCACTACCGTGCCGAACAGTTGGAGACCGTCCTGTGGTTGTGGGCCGACCTGCTCCGACGGCGCAGTGAGCGCGGCTGGGAGGTCGCCGATCTGATCGCCGAGGGGCTGTCCCATGCCGACGCGGGCGGGCGGCTGGGCGTCACGCAGTCGGCGGTCAGCCAGCGCGCCCGCGCAGCCAGCGTGGTCGAGGCCAACCGGGCCGCCCGTCTGGCCGCGCAACTGCTCGCGGAGGCGTTGACAGGAGCCAGGGACTTGAAGGGAGCACAGTGATGCAGACACTCAGCCTCGCTCTGCTCGCCCTGGCCCTGGTCCCGGTGCTGGTCGGGTGGCTGGGTCGTTGGCACACCGTCTCTGCGGCGACCGCCGCCGTGCTGGTGGCCGCGGTGGGCTGGATCGCGCTGGTCGACGACGACGCCGCTGCCTCTTCCCCGGGCGCTCGGGCCGTGGTCCTCGGGCTCTGCGTCCTGCTCGCCATCGGCGGTGGCGGGCCGCTGACGACCGCCGTCTTCGCGCTGGTCGACAGGCGCACGCCCGATGCCCGCTCGATGACAAACGCAGGCACCGTCCTGCGCGGCGGCACCTGGATCGGCGCGCTCGAACGTGCCGGGGTCTACGCCACGGTGCTCGCGGGCTGGCCCGAGGGGCTGGCCGTGGTGCTCGGCCTCAAGGGCATCGGCCGCTATCCCGAGCTCCGCCACGGTGACAGCTCCGGCACCGCCGAACGGTTCATCATCGGCACGTTCACCAGCGTCCTGTGGGCGGTGGCCTGTGCCGGCGTCGCCTGGCTGCTGGTCTGACGCGCCTCGACCCGGAGCCGGGTCAGCGCGACGTGGGGCCGACCACGGCCAGGATCTCGGGCTGGTCGAACAGCTCAGCCGCCAGGTCGCGCACCTCGTCGAGGGTGACTCCCTCGAGGCGCGCGATGACCTCGTCGATGCTGAGCAGCTCGTCGTACACCAGTTCGGCCTTCCCGAGCCGAGACATCCGTGAGGCACTGTCCTCGAGGCCGAGCACCATGCCGCCGCGAAGCTGACCCTGGCCGCGCACGAGCTCCTCCTCGGTGATGCCGTCGGCGGCCACCTTGGCGAGCTCGGCGCGGACGGTCGCCAGGACCGCGTCGACCTTGCCCGGCAGGCAGCCGACCGAGACGCCGACCAGACCCGCGTTGCCGTGGTGGGCCGCGAAGGAGAACACCGAGTAGGCCAGGCCCCGGATCTCGCGGACCTCCTGGAAGAGCCGGCTCGACGTGCCGCCCCCGAGCGTGGCGTTGAGTACGCCGAGTGCGTACCGACGGTCGTCGGTCCGCGTGATCCCGTTGACGCCGAGGATCAGGTTGACCTGCTCGAACGGTCGCGTCGTGGTGGCCACCCCGGGGTACACCCGACGCACCCGGTCAGTTGCCGTGGGAGTGACGGGGAGCGCGTCCCCGGCCAGGAAGCCGTTGCGCCCGAACGACTTCTTGACCGCGCGGAGAACGGCCGAATGCTCGACGTTCCCGGCCGCCGCGACAACCGTGTTGGCCGCCCGGTAGTGCCGCTTGTAGAACCTCACGACCTGACTGCGTGGCATCGTCTCGACGGAGGCATGGGTCCCGGCGATGTTGCGTGCGATCGGCGCGTTGCCCCAGGCCTGCTCGGCAAAAAGGTTGTGGACGACGTCGTCGGGATCGTCGTCGTGCATCGCGATCTCGTCCAGGATGACGTCGCGCTCGGCCTCGACATCTTCGGCAGCCAGCGTCGAGCTGGTGACCATGTCGCCGAGCACGTCGATGGTCATCGGCAGGTCGTCGTCGAGAACCCGCGCATGGAAGCAGGTGTACTCCTTGGCGGTGAAGGCGTTGAACTCGCCTCCGACTGCATCGAGGGACGCCGAGATGTCCATGGCGCTGCGCTCCCCGGTGCCCTTGAACAACAGGTGCTCCAGGAAGTGCGAGCAACCGTGCTGCCTCGGAGTCTCGTCGGCCGAGCCGACGCCGACCCAGACTCCGACGCTGGCGGACCGGATCCCGGGCATCTGCTCGGTGATCACCCGCAGGCCGCCGGGCAGCAGGGTACGCCGGACGAGCCCGTCATCGGACTTCATCAGCGTCCGGGTCGCACCGACCTTCTGGGCAGACGACAACCGGCCAGCAGATGCCTGCTGGCCGGTCGGCGTGGGTTGGTCCGACGTCACTCCGAGGATGCCTCAGCGGGCTCCGCAGCCGGCTCGTCCTCGACCGGGATCAGGGACAGCTTGCCGCGGTCGTCGATCTCGGCGATCTGGACCTGGATCTTCTGGCCCACCGAGACGACGTCCTCGACGGCTTCAACGCGCTTGCCGCCCGCGAGCGAACGGAGCTTGCTGATGTGCAGCAGGCCGTCCTTGCCGGGCATGAGCGAGATGAACGCGCCGAAGTTGGTCGTCTTCACGACGGTGCCGAGGTAGCGCTCGCCGACCTCGGGCATCGTCGGGTTGGCGATGCCGTTGATGATCGTGCGGGCAGCCTCGGCCGACTCGCCGTTGGTCGCGCCGATATAGATGGTGCCGTCGTCCTCGATGCTGATCTGGGCGCCGGTGTCGTCCTGGATCTGGTTGATCATCTTGCCCTTCGGGCCGATGACCTCGCCGATCTTGTCGACAGGGATCCGCACGGTGATGATCCGCGGCGCGTGCAGCGACATCTCCTCGGGGGCGTCGATGGCCTCGGCCATCACGTCGAGGATCGCGAGACGTGCGCCCTTGGCCTGGGTCAGCGCCGCAGCGAGAACCTCGGCCGGGATGCCGTCGAGCTTGGTGTCGAGCTGGAGCGCCGTCACGAACTCTCGGGTACCCGCAACCTTGAAGTCCATGTCACCGAACGCGTCCTCGGCGCCGAGGATGTCGGTCAGCGCGACGTACTTCGTCTCGCCGTCGACCTCACCGGAGATCAGGCCCATCGCAATACCGGCGACCGCAGCCTTCAGCGGAACACCAGCCTGCAACAGCGAGAGCGTCGAGGCACAGACCGAACCCATCGAGGTCGACCCGTTGGAGCCCATCGCCTCGGAGAGCTGGCGGATCGCGTAGGGGAACTCCTCGCGCGTCGGCAGCACGGGCAGCAACGCCCGACGAGCCAACGCCCCGTGTCCGACCTCGCGGCGCTTCGGCGAGCCGACCCGGCCGGTCTCACCGGTGGAGAACGGCGGGAAGACGTACTTGTGCATGTAGCGACGCGACTTCTCCGGGGAGAGCGTGTCGAGCTTCTGCTCCAGGCTCAGCATGTTCAGCGTGGTCACGCCCAGGATCTGGGTCTCGCCACGCTCGAACAGTGCGGAGCCGTGGACGCGCGGGATCACGCCGACCTCGGCGTGCAGAGGCCGGATGTCGGCGAGGCCACGACCGTCCATGCGGACGTTGTCGCGCAGGACGCGCTCGCGCACCAGCGCCTTGGTCACCGAGCGGTAGGCGGCGCCGATCTCCTTCTCGCGGCCCTCGAACTCGCCGCCGAGCCGCTCCAGCAGGGCTGCCCTGATCTCGTCGATCCGCTCCTCGCGCTCGAGCTTGCCGGTGATGGCGAGCGCCGAAGCGGTCTCATCCTTGACGGCGGACTCGACAGCGTCGTACACGTCGTCCTCGTAGTCGAGGAAGATCGGGAACTCCTGAACGGGCTTCGCAGCCTGCTTGGCGAGCTCTGCCTGG
This sequence comes from uncultured Actinomycetota bacterium, assembly GCA_963844385.1. Taxonomy (GTDB): domain Bacteria; phylum Actinomycetota; class Actinomycetes; order Propionibacteriales; family Nocardioidaceae; genus Nocardioides. The sequence goes on from CAWJOJ010000028.1 coordinate 44,778, forward strand.
GCCTCGCACAGCTGCTTGATGAACGGCTTGGCCGCGTCGAGACCGCTGGCCACGACCTCTTCGGTCGGTGCCTTCGCTCCGGACTGGACGAGGTTCCAGGTCTGCTCGGTGGCCTCGGCCTCGACCATCATGATCGCGACGTCACCGGTGTCGGTGACCCGGCCGGCCACCACCATGTCGAAGACGGCGTCCTCGAGCTGGCTGTGCGACGGGAAGGCGACCCAGGTGCCCTCGATCAGGGCGACGCGGACGCCGCCCACGGGACCGGAGAACGGCAGGCCGGACAGCTGGGTGGAGATCGAGGCCGCGTTGATCGCCAGCACGTCGTACGGCGCGTCGGGGTCGAGCGCGAGGACGGTGATGACGACCTGGACCTCGTTGCGCAGGCCCTTCTTGAAGGTCGGGCGCAGCGGCCGGTCGATCAGGCGGCAGGTGAGGATCGCGTCCTCACCGGGACGACCCTCACTACGGAAGAACGAGCCGGGGATCTGGCCGACGGCGTACATCCGCTCTTCGACGTCGATCGTCAGCGGGAAGAAGTCGAAATGGTCCTTGGGGTGCTTGCCGGCCGTGGTGGCCGACAGGAGCATGGTGTCGTCGTCAAGATATGCGGTCACCGAGCCGGCGGCCTGTCGGGCAATGAACCCGGTTTCGAACTTGACTGTGCGGGTGCCGAACTTGCCGTTGTCGATAACGGTCTCTACGGCGGAAATGACGGGTCCCTCGGTCAAGGGTGTCCCTTTCTCTTCGCGGAGCTAGCCGCTTGTCCGCCTGGCTGAAAGCCTGAGGCGAGGCATCGAATTGCTACCCGCCTTCCCTGATGACAGGGGGCCGGTCTTCGATCGAGGCCCGCAGCGGCTGCGTCCCGTCGAGGGGCTGGGCAGTTCTGAGAGCCACTACCGAGGACCGGGCCAGACGTGCGGGTCGCTCCTGGTGATGTGCTTCTGTGTTGAATTGTCAGGTTTTGGTGCGAACAGGTCGAGCCTAACGGTTCGACCACGAAATGCGATGGAGCGGCTGCCCGGCTAGGCAACCGCTCCACATGTCATCGGCGCAGGCCGAGACGTTCGACGATCGAGCGGTAGCGCTCGATCTCGGTCTTCTGCAGGTAGTTGAGCAGCCGGCGCCGCTGGCCGACCAGAAGCAGCAGGCCGCGCCGGCTGTGGTGGTCGTGCTTGTGCTGCTTGAGATGGTCGGTCAGGTGGCTGATGCGGTGGCTGAGCAGGGCGATCTGCACCTCCGGCGAGCCGGTGTCACCCTCGGCCTTGCCGTACTTGGCGATGATCTTCTTCTTGGTCTCCGCGTCGGTACCAATCGACATGCGGGGCTCCTTCCGGTTTCCGTTGCGCGGCGCGCCGGGGCCTGTTCACCCGGGCACTCTCGATCCGCGGCCGTTGCACGGCGGTGTCGTCCACTTAGGGACAACCGGGAAAGATTATCAGCGCGTGGCGGCCTTCTCCTATTCGGCTGCCTGTGACCGGCCAAACCCAATCACATCATCCGTGGCTCGGACCCTTTCTCCTCGGTCGGCCCGGTGTGCTCAGTCGGCTGCGTCGGCTGTGTCGGATATGTCGGTTCAGTGACCTCTCGCTTGCGCAGCACGCTGGCGAGAAGAGCGGCGACGAGCGCGGGGAACCAGCCGAACAGGAAGCCCCAGTGCAGTCCGTTGTCGAAAGCCGACGAGAGAAGCAGGGTCGTAGGGCCAATTTCGGTATTCCGTTACCCGTCCCCACACGTACGCCGAGGCCAGGCTGCCGGCCCAGGTCGCCAGGATGGCTGCGAACCAGCCTCCTACGAACGCGGCCAGGCTGCCTTTGCGGGTCACGACGACGATGATCAGCCAGGCGACTGCAACCGCGACGGCCAAGCCCACCAGCCAAGAAATGACCCAGTCCGCGTTCACGTCAGGGTGGAACAGGCCGCCGTTGAAGGGGTGGACCGTGCGCACCACTGCCGTGCTCAGGAAGCTTCCGTCGTTCCCGACGCCCTGTTCCTGAAACTGCCAGTCCGCCGCGTCGGCGGCTACGTACTGGATGGCGAGCAGACATGTGGTCAGCGTCGCGACGAGCACGGCGCGCGGAGAACGGGCGGTGTCGGACATGGTATTCCTGACTTAGTCGTCGGCTAGGTCGTCGGGCAGGGACTGGCTGCGCTGCAGGCTAACCCGTCGCAACCGGGTCTGACACGATGGGCCCATGGAGAAGCGCATCGGCGTCTGCAATCTGTGTGAGGCGATCTGCGGCCTCGAGCTCACCATCGACAACGGCACCGTCACGTCGGTGCGCGGCAACCCCGCTGACCCACTCTCGCGCGGGCACATCTGCCCCAAGGGGGTGGCGATCGCGGACGTGTACCACGACCCCGACCGGCTGCGCAGACCCGTCCGCCGCGTTTCGACTGACGCGAACGGCGAGACAGAGTGGGAGGAGATCGGCTGGGCCGAGGCGTTCGACCTGGTCGCCGACGGCCTGGCCAAGGCCACCAACGACCACGGCCGCGACGCCGTCGGCGTCTACCTCGGCAACCCGAACGTCCACAGCCTGGGCTCGATGACCCACCTGGGGACCATGGTCAAGACGCTGCCCACCCGCAACCGGTTCAGCGCGACCTCGGTGGACCAGCTTCCCCACCAGCTGGTGGCCCACCTGCTGTACGGCCATCAGCTGATGCTCCCGATCCCCGACCTCGACCGCACCGACTACTTCCTGGTGTTCGGTGCCAACCCGATGGCCTCCAACGGCTCCCTGATGACCGTCCCGGACTTCCCGAACCGGCTCCGCGAGCTCAAGGCCCGCGACGGAAAGATGATCGTCTTCGACCCGCGGCGAACCGAAACCGCCAAGGTGGCGACCGAGCACCACTTCATCAAACCCGGCACCGACGTCTACGTCTTGCTCGCGATGCTCAACGTGCTGTTCGCGGAGGGACTCACCGCGCCGCAGTCGTACGTCGACCGGCTTGACGAGGTCGCCTCGAAGGTCCGGCCGTTCACGCCAGAGCGGGCCGAGCTGGCGAGCGGCGTACCGGCCGACGAGATCCGACGGATCGCCCGGGAGTACGCCGCCGCCGACGCGGCTGCGGCGTACGGCCGGATCGGCGTGTCGACCACCGCCTGGGGCACGGTCGCCCAATGGGCGGTGCAGCTGCTCAACCTCGTGACCGGCAACCTCGACAGGGTGGGCGGCACCATGTTCACCTCCCCCGCGATCGACGTGGTCGGGCGCGGCTTCATCGGCAAGGGTCACCACGGCGCTTGGAGCAGTCGGGTCCGTGGCTTCCCGGAGAGCGGCGGCGAGCTGCCTGTGTCGGTCCTTCGCGAGGAGATCGAGACCCCCGGCGCCGGCCAGATCCGGGCCGTGCTCACGCTGTCCGGCAACCCTGTGCTGTCCACGCCGGACGGTTCAGCTCTCGACCGGGCTCTCGCCGGCCTCGACTTCATGGCGTCAGTCGACATCTACATCAACGAGACCACGCGACACGCGGACGTCATCCTGCCGCCGACCAGCGCGCTCGAGCGCGACCACTACGACCTGGTGTTCCAGAACTTCGCGGTCCGCAACACGGCCCGGTTCACGCCCGCCGTGTTCGACAAGTCGCGCGACCAGCGCCACGACTGGGAGATCTACAGAGAGCTCGCCCGGCGGATCAGCTCCAGGCTGAAGCGGAAGGCACCGCTGAAGAAGCGGGTTCTCAGCAGGGCCCGGCTGTCGGTCAGCCCCACCTTCCTGATCGGACAACTGCTGCGCACCGACAAGTCCGGCGTGAAGATCACCGACCTCCGCCGTAGCCCGTCCGGGGTCGACCTCGGTCCGCTGCAGCCTGGCCGGTTCCCCGAGCGGCTGGCCACCCGGAACAAGCGGATCGACGCCGCCCCGGAGCTGGTCCTCGAAGACCTGGCCCGGCTCGCGGAGCAGGAGCCGCCGAGCGGCGACGACCTGCTGCTGATCGGCCGGCGGCACAAGTCGGACAACAACTCCTGGATGCACAACTCCACGCGACTCACGCGCGGTCGCGATCGGCACCAGCTGCTGATGCATCCCGAGGACCTGGCTGCCCGTGGCATCGAGGACGGGAAGACGGTGAAGGTCGTGTCGCGGGTCGGAACGGTCGAGGTCGAGGTGCTGGCCACCGACGACATGATGCGTGGCGTGGTCTCGCTCCCCCACGGCTACGGACACCAGGTCGGCGGCACCCGGATGAGTCAGGCCGCCCAGGTCACCGGCGTCTCGATCAACGACCTGACAGATGCGACACAGCTCGACGTCTCCGGCAACGCCGCCCTCAGCGGGGTACCCGTCACCGTCGCATCAGCCTGACCGACCCGGCTCGTGTTGACCCCCGCACGCCGCCGACCCGGCTCGTGTTGACCCCCGCACGCCGCCGACCCGGCTCGTGTTGACCCCCGCACGCCGCCGACCCGGCTCGTGTTGACCCCCGCACGCCGCCGACCCGGCTCGTGTTGACTCGGGCCAACACCCAGGGAGCGTCAACACGAGCCGGGTCGGCGATCCACCACCGTCAACACGAGCCGGGTCGGCGATCCACCACCGTCAACAAGAGCCGGGTCGGCGAATCAGACGAGCTCGTAGGAACGGTCGGTTTCGACGACTGGTTGTCCGACCGGGCGTCCCGGGCGGCTCGGCCACCAGGCCTTGTCGCCGAGCAGGACCAGGATCGCGGGCAGCATCACCAGCCGGATCAGCGTGGCGTCGAGCAGGATCGCGACCGAGAGTCCGACGCCCATCATCTTCATCTCCATCATGCTCAACGTCGCGAAGATCGCGAAGACCGAGATCATGACCGCGGCGGCGCTGGTCACGACGCCGGCCGTGTCGTTGATCCCCTGCTCCACCGCCAGGCGTGCGGGCAGTCCGCGTCGGACATGTTCACGGACCCGGCTCACGACGAACACGTGGTAGTCCATCGACAGCCCGACCAGCACGACCAGGACGAACATCGGGATCCAGTCGATCACGAAGCCCGGGGTGGAGAAGTCGAGCGGTCCATGGAACCAGCCGTGCTGGAACACCAGCGTCATCATGCCGAACGCCACGGCCACCGACGCCAGGTTGAGCCCGGAGGACACCAGCGCGATCGGCAGGCTGCGGAACGCGAACGCCATCATCAGCAGGGTGAGCAGGAGGACGAACCCGATCACGATCGGGAGGTAGTCGCCGAGCCGGTTCGAGAAGTCGAGGGACTCGGCCGCTCCCCCGCCCACGGCGTGCTCGGCGTCCACGCCGTCGAACGCCTGAGGTACCAGGTCGTCCCGCAGATGCTCGATGGCGCCCTCAACCCGGGAGTCCGACTCGTCGTACGGCATGGCGAGCGTGAGCGTCGACGTACGACCGTCGGCTGACGTCTCGATCGCGGACGGGCCGCCGTCGACGAAGTCCTGGTCGGCCAGGGCGTTCGTCTCGAGGGCTGCGCAGGGCTGCCTTCACCTCCGCCCGTCGCCCTCGGCCACGACCGTCGCCGTCGCCCCCTCCTGCGGGAACTTGTCGACCATCGTCTTGAAGGTCTGGACGGCGGGAATCGAGTCCGGAAGCGTGTCGAGGCTGCCCGAATGGATCTTCATCCCGAGCGCAGGTACGGCGAGCGCGGCGACGACGAACACGGATGCAACCAGGGCTGCCACCGGACGGCGGAGGACCGGCGCCAGGATGCGGCGGCTGATCCCGCCACGGCCGATCCTGCGGTTGACCCGCCACAGGAGCGGTACCCGCGGCCGGTCGACCCAGCGGCCGAGCTTCGCGAGCAGCGCAGGCAGCACGGTGATCGAACCCAGGACGGCCACCGCGACCACGACGATCGCGCCGGTGGCCAGCGAGTTGAAGGTGGCTCCGCCGATCACATAGAGGCCCGCCATCGAGGCGATGACGGCCAGCCCCGACACCATGATCGAGTGTCCCGAGGTCTGGGCCGCGATCTCGACCGCGTCCAGCGTCGTACGTCCCTTGGCCCGTTCCTCGCGCTCGCGCTTGAGGTAGAACAGCGAGTAGTCGACCCCGACGGCCATCCCGATCAGCACGATCATGCTGCTCACCGTGGGTTCGGCGTGTACGACGTGGGACAGCGGCGCCATGATGCCGACCGTGGCGGCAACGCTGGTCACTGCCAGCAGGACCGGGATGCCGGCGGCGATCAGCGCGCCGAAGGCCAGCAGCATCAGCACCAGGGTGACCGGAAGACTGATCCCCTCGGCCGCCGCGAGGTCGTCGGCCACCTGGTCGTTGATGCCCTCATCGATGGTCAGGTCGCCGGCCTGCCGGATCTCGAGCTCGGCGTGCTCCTGCTGGAACCGCTCGGTCACTGCCTGCAGGGCAGCGGCGTCGTCCTGGTCCTCGGCAAGCTGGGCCGCGAGCAGAAGCGCCGACCGGTCCGGGCTCCATTGGGGCGCGGACACGCCGGTGACGCCCGGCACCTCGCGCAGGTCCGCGGCCAGCGAGGCGGCGGTCGACTCCGCCGCCGACTGGTCCAGCGGCGCTCCCGCACGGGACGTGATCAGCACGTTCTCCGTGTCCGGGCTGTCGAGGTTGGCCGCGGACACCATCGCGTCGGCGCGCCCGGACTCACCGAGGCGGTAGTCCGCGTCGGTCGTCTGCTCGGTGGGGATGGCGACGGCCAGACCGACGGCAATGAGGACGAAGACGAACCAGGCCAGGATGGCGCGCCACGGATGGGTGGCACTCCAGCGGGCGGCACGCAGCGGGACCCCGGCGATGGGGTTGTGGACGGCCATGACGGACTCCTTGAGTGTTCGGGTGGTCTGACCCGTCCAGCCTTCCGGCGCGCCCGCTCCCCGTCAGTGGCGCCAGGTCCCCAACAGGGGTGGACCCAGCACCACTGTGGGAACCGCTCGGATCAGCGAGGATGGAGCCATGCCTGAACCCACCGACAGCCAGACGGCCCCTCCCGGCCGCCTGCGGCTGACGGGGTACGCCGCCTTCCAGGTGCTGCTCGCGATCCCGGCGCTGGTTCTCTTCGTGCTGGCCGCTGTCGGCGGGGTGCTGGTCATTGTCTGGGTCGGCATCGGGTTGCTGTTCGTGGCGATTCCGGCTCTGCGCTGGATCGCCGACCGGCACCGAGCCATGGCCAGCCGCGTCCTCGGCACCCCGTTGTCCTCGGCGTACCGCGAGACGCCAGCCGGTCACCAGGGGCCTTTGGGTCGCGTGACCGGTTGGGCCGCGGACCCGATGACATGGCGAGACCTGGCGTGGGCGCTGATGACGATGACGATCGGGTTCGCACTCTCGTTGCTCACCGTCGTGCTCCTGCTCGCCGTGGCCACAAGCGTGATCTGGTGGTACGGCGCTGGGCCGATCATGCGGGCGCGATGCTCACTGGACCGGGCGTTCCTGACCTACGGTCACACCGAGAAGCTGGAGCGGCGGGTCCAGGTCCTGACCGAGACCCGGGCCGAGAGCATCGACCACTCGGCGGCCGAGCTGCGCCGGATCGAACGCGACCTGCACGACGGCGCGCAGGCGCGGCTCGTCGCCCTCGGGATGAACCTCGGCATGGCCGACGAGATGTTCACCGACGACCCGGAGGCGGCCAGACGGATGGTCGCCGAGGCCCGCGCCACGACCGGCGCCGCCCTGGGTGAGCTGCGCAGCGTCGTCCGCGGCATCCACCCGCCGGTGCTGGCCGACCGCGGACTGTCCGGCGCGGTCCAGGCACTGGCTCTCGACATGGGCGTTCCGGTGAACGTCGATGCCGATCTGCCCGGGCGTCCGCCGGCGCCGGTCGAGTCGGCCGTCTACTTCGCGGTCGCCGAATGCCTGGCCAACATCGGCAAGCACTCCGAGGCCGACCATGCCTGGGTCCTGCTCTCGCACAGCGACGGGGTCCTGAGCGCGGTCGTGGGTGACGACGGTCGCGGCGGCGCCGACCCGGACGCCGGCACCGGAATGCGCGGGGTGATGAGGCGGTTGTCGGCGTTTGACGGCACCATGAGCGTGTCGAGCCCCGACCAGGGGCCCACGATCGTCACCCTGGAGGTTCCGTGCGCGTTGTCCTCGCCGAAGACCACGCGCTCCTCCGGGACGGCCTGATCCGCCTGCTGGAGGCCAACGGCTTCACCATCGTGGCCGCGGTCGACAGTGCCCCTGCCCTCGAGCAGGCGCTGACCGATCCGACGCTGGACGCCGCCGTGGTCGACGTCCGCCTCCCGCCGACGTACACCGACGAGGGACTCCGGGCCGCCATCGCGGCCAGAGCCGCGCGGCCGGGTTTCCCGGTCATGGTGCTCTCTCAGTATGTCGAGCAGCTCTACGCCCGCGAGCTCCTGGCGAGCGGAGAGGGCGCGGTCGGCTACCTGCTGAAGGACCGGGTCGCCGACGTCGGCGAGTTCGTCGAAGGCGTCCGCCGCGTCGCCGCCGGCGGCACCGTGCTCGACCCGGAGGTGATCGCGACGATCATGGCCCGGCAGCGCGAACAGCCCGTCGAGCGGCTCACGCCCCGCGAGCGCGAGGTGCTGGCCCTGATGGCCGAGGGCCGCTCCAACGCCGCCATCGCGGCGGCGATGTTCGTCAGCGAGAAGGCCGTGGCCAAGCACACCAACAGCATCTTCACCAAGCTCGACCTGCCGATCGCGATCGACGACAACCGCCGGGTGCTGGCCGTGCTGGCCTGGCTGAACGTGTGACGCTCAGCCTCCGAGGAGCTTGCGCACCGCGGCTCGACCGGCCATCGGGTCGGACGCCGCGAGGGCGGCCTCCGCGGCGTCCTCGCAGGCGACCATGCTCGCCGTGGCGAGCTGGGCCCCGACCGGGCGGACGGCCGCGGCTGCCATCGACAGTGAGGTGATGCCCATGCCGACCAGTGCGCACGCGAGCAACGGGTCGGCCGCCGCCTCACCGCACACGCCGACGGGCTTGCCCGCCTGCTTGCCGGCCTCGGCCGTGATCGCGATCAGCTGAAGGACGGCGGGCTGCCACGGGTCGGTGAGGTGGGCCAGGTCGGTCGCCATCCGGTCGGCGGCCATCGTGTACTGGGTCAGGTCGTTGGTGCCGATGGAGAGGAAGTCGACGACCTCCAGCATCCGGTAGGCCAGCAGGGCCGCCGACGGGACCTCGACCATGACTCCGGCCTTGAGCCCGCGGTTGCGCACCTCGTTGGCGAAGTCGCTCGCCTCGGCGACCGTGGCCACCATCGGCGCCATCACCCAGGCCTCGGTGCCGGTCTGCTTGGCGGCCAGCGCGATCGCGTCCAGCTGACGCTCCATGAGTCCGGGGTTGTCGAAGGAGAGCCGCAGACCGCGGACGCCGAGCGCGGGGTTCTCCTCGCCCGTGTGGGTCGCGAACGCGACGGGCTTGTCCGACCCCGCGTCGAGGGTGCGGACGACGACGTACCCGACGTCGGAGAACGCGGCGAGCACCTCGGCGTAGATGTCGGCCTGTTCCTCGACGGTCGGCTCCTCCTTGCGGTCCAGGAAGCACAGCTCGGTGCGGAACAGTCCCACGCCCTCCACCGGGGCACTCGACGCTCCCCGGGCCGACTGTCCGTCGGCGACGTTCGCCAGCAGCTTCACCGCGGTGCCGTCGGCGGTCCGCCCGGGGCCCGCCCACGCCGCCGAGGCGGCCCGGAGCTCCGCGTCCGAGGCGACCAGCGCCGCGGCCACGGACTCCTCGACGCCGGTCGAGACCGTGCCGGCCGTGCCGTCGACGAGCAGCGGGGTGCCGGCCACGAGGGTGAGGGCGCCCGGGGTGCCGACCACGCACGGGATGCCGAGCTGGCGGGCGATGATCGCCGTGTGACTGGTGGGCCCACCGCGCTCGGTGACCAGGGCCAGGATGACGTCCGGATCCAGACCGGCCGTGTCCGAGGGGGCGAGATCCTCGGCGACGAGGACGCAGGGGGTGCTCGGCATCTGGACGCCCGGTTCGGGTTCGCCGACGACGTGGGCCACGATCCGGCGTTCGATGTCGCGCAGGTCGGTGGCGCGTTCGGCCATCAGACCGCCCATCTGGGTGAAGATCCCGACGAACTGGTCGACGGCCGCGGCCACCGAGGCGACAAGGTGTTCTCCGGCGTTGAGCTGCTTGCGGACGGCGCCGCGCAGCCCCTTGTCGCGGGCGAGGCCGGCGCTGGCCGTGAGCACCTCGGCCGCGGCACCGGACGCCTTGTCGGCCTTGCGGCTGAAGCCGTCCGCGACCGCGCCGGCTGCGTCGTCGTACGCCGCCAGGGCGGCCTCGGCGTCGGCGAACTGCCCGGCGCCGAAGCGCTCGATTGCCTCGGGAGAGATCTCTCCGCGGACCAGCAGGGCGGGCCCGAAGGCGACGCCGGGAACGACGGGAGTGCCCTGCAGAACGGCGGGCGACGTGGGTTCTGTGGAGGTGGCCATGACCACTAAGTTATCCGATGCTCGACTTGACAGTCAACACATTCGGGCGTAAAACAACATATACACAGATCCACCTTGAAGGGGGATACCCACCGTGACCATGTACGCCGAGGAACGCCAGCAGGCCATCGCCCAGCTGGTGACCCAACGAGGCCGGTTGTCGGTCAACGAGCTCGCCGACCAGTACGAGGTCACCACCGAGACCGTACGCCGCGACCTGTCGGCCCTGGAGCGGATGGGACTCGTACGGCGGGTCCACGGTGGCGTCGTTCCGGCGAACACCCTGTCCGCGATCGAGTCCGCCCTGGCCGACCGGGACGTCGCCAACACCGTGGAGAAGGACCGGATCGCCCAGGCCGCCATCGCCCTGCTGCCGCCGTCAGGCTCCACCGTCCTCGTCGACGCCGGTTCGACTACCTCGCGCCTGGCAAGCTTCCTCCCCCATGATCATCCGCTGACCGTCGTGACCCACGCGGTCCCGGTTGCGGCCAGGCTGGCCGGCCTCGGTCAGATCGAGCTGCACCTGCTGCCCGGTCGGGTCCGCTTCACCACGCAGGCAGCCGTGGGGCCAGAGACGGTTGCCGCCCTTGACGGTCTCCGCGCCGACCTGGCCTTCATCGGCACGAACGGCATTTCCGTCGCCCACGGACTGTCCACGCCCGACCGCGACGAGGCTGCCGCGAAGCGGGCGATGGTGCTCAGTGCCCGCCAGGTCGTGGTGTTGGCGGACGCGGACAAGATCATGGTCGAGTCGCCGATCCGGTTCGCCACCCTCAAGGAGGTCGACGTGCTCATCACCGACGCTAGGATCTCGAGCGCAGACCGTCGGGCACTGGCCGACGCCGGAATCGAGGTCGTGGTCGCATGATCGTCACGCTGACAGCCAACCCCAGCCTCGACCGCACCGTCACCCTCGCCGGCCCACTGGAGCGCGGCGCAGTCATCCGCACCGAGTCCGTGACCTCACAGGCGGGCGGCAAGGGCGTCAACATCTCTCGCGCCGCAGTGTCGGCCGGCCTGCCGTCGATCGCCGTACTCCCGGCTCCGAAGGACGACCCGTTCGTCATCGAGCTGCTCGCCGCCGGCATCGACTGCCGGCCGGTCACCACCACGGGTGACCTCCGGGTCAACATCACGATCACCGAGCCCGACGGGACGACCACGAAGCTGAACAGCCCCGGCGCCGAGGTGACTCCAGACGTGCTCACCGACCTGGAGGACTCGCTGCGACGCCGGGCGGGTGCGGCCGACTGGATCGTGCTGGCCGGATCGCTGCCGCCCGGGGCGCCGGCCGAGTGGTACGCCCACCTCGTCGCCGTCCTCCGCAAGACCTCCGCGCGGGTTGCCGTCGACACCAGCGAGGCTCCCCTGAAGGCGCTCGTGGCTCGGCTCGACGTCGGCGCACCGCATCTGATGAAACCCAACGGCGAGGAGCTGGCGTCGTTCAGCGGCATGGATCCGGACGCACTGGAGTCCGATCCGGTCAAGGCTGCAGCCGCCGCGCGCACGCTCGTCGACCGGGGCGTCGAGACGGTCCTCGCGACCCTCGGCCCGCACGGCGCCGTGCTGGTCAACCGCGACGGCGCCTGGCACGCCACCCCGCCGCCCACCACCGTGGTCAGCACGGTCGGGGCCGGTGACTCCAGCCTGTTTGGGTACCTCCTCGGCGACGTCCGCCAGCGCGGCCCCGCCCAATGTCTTGCACTCGCAGTCGCCTACGGCAGCGCCGCCGCAGGTCTACCCGGCACCACAATCCCAACCCCGTCGCAGGTCTCGCCCGAGCTGGTCTCGGTCCGAGAGCTCGACATCACCCAAGGAAAGTGACTCCCATGACCGACCTGATCACTACAGATCTGGTTCGCCTCGATGCCGACCTCGGCGCCGACAAGCACGAAGCGATTCGTGCTCTCGCCGCCCTGGTGGGCGCCTCCGGGCGCGCCGACGACGTGGACCAGTTGGCCACCGACGTCCTCGCTCGCGAGGCAACCTCACCGACGGGGCTCCCGGGCGGCATCGCCATTCCCCACTGCCGGACAACCGGCGTCAGCGAGCCCACGCTCGCCTTCGTCCGCATGGACCCCAAGGTCGACTTCGGCGCCAAGGACGGCCCGGCCGACCTCGCGTTCCTGATCGCCGCCCCAGAGGGGGGTGGCTCGACCCACCTCCAGCTGCTCACCCAGCTCGCGCGGGCGCTGGTGAAGCCGGCCTTCACCGACTCGCTCCGCGCCGCAGAGACGCCCGACGAGGTCGTCGCGCTGGTCATGGACGTGGTCGCGCCGGTTGCCGCCAAGACCGCCGCCCCTGCGGCCGCTCCAGCAGCCGCCGCGCCGACGCTCGCCAAGCACTCGGCCGAATCAGAGGCCCCCGCGCCCGCCCCCGACGTACGGCGCAGCCTGGTCGCCGTGACCGCCTGCCCGACGGGCATCGCGCACACCTACATGGCCGCGGAGGCACTCGAGGCCGCCGCCGAGCGAGCTGGCGTGGAGCTGCACGTCGAGACCCAGGGCTCGGCCGGTTCGCACCCGCTCGCGCGGGAGGTCATCGCGGCCGCGAGTGCGGCCATCTTCGCCGTCGACGTGGGGGTCCGGGACCGGGGCCGGTTCGCCGGCAAGCCGCTCGTCTCCTCCGGCGTCAAGCGCCCGATCGACGACGCGGACAAGATGATCGCCGAGGCCCTGCGCTACGCCGACGACCCCAACGCACCACGGGTCGAGGGTGATGCCTCGGCGGCTGCTACAGGAGGCGGAGGGGGAACCGAGACCTGGGGCGGCCGGATCCGCCGGGTCCTGATGACCGGCGTCTCCTACATGATCCCGTTCGTTGCGGCAGGTGGTTTGCTCATCGCACTGGGCTTCCTCTTCGGTGGCTACGAGATCGTCAACCATCCCGAGATCGCGACCGACAACACGTTGTTCAACCTGCCTGACCCGAGCGCGCTCGACCTTGATCACGCACTGTTCGACAGCTCGTTCTTCGCCTACATCGGTGCGATCCTGTTTGTCCTGGGAGGTGCGGCATTCGGCTTTCTGGTGCCCGCCCTCGCCGGCTACATTTCCTACGCGATCGCCGATCGCCCCGGCATCGCCCCCGGGTTCGTCATGGGTGCCATCGCCGTCACTCTTAACACCGGCTTCATCGGCGGCATCATCGGCGGTGTGCTTGCCGGAGTCGTCGCCCACTGGATCACGAGCTGGAACGTGCCCGCCTGGGCGCGGGGCCTGATGCCGGTCCTGGTAATCCCGTTGTTGGCCACCCTGATCAGCGGCTTCGTCATGATCGTCCTGCTCGGCAAGACGCTCGCAAAGCTCACGCAGGCATTGACGGACGGGCTGACCAACTTGAGCGACAATTCGGGCCTGGCCATCGTGCTCGGCGTGGTGCTTGGCCTGATGATGGCCTTCGACATGGGTGGACCGCTCAACAAGACGGCCTACGCATTCGCCACCGCCGGCCTGGGCACGGCGGCCACTGCCACCGGCAACGCTCCCGAGCTCAAGGTGATGGCGGCGGTCATGCTCGCCGGCATGGTGCCCCCGTTGGCGCTCGCCCTCGCGACGGTCGTACGACCCGGGCTGTTCACGATTCCCGAACGCGAGAACGGGAAGGCGGCCTGGGCAATGGGCGCCTCGTTCATCACCGAGGGGGCTATCCCGTTCGCGGCTGCCGACCCACTGCGGGTGATCCCGTCGATCATGGCCGGCAGCGCGGTCACCGGCGGCCTGGCGATGGCGTTCGACGTGACCCTGCGAGCCCCGCACGGCGGCATCTTCGTGCTCTTCGCTGTCGGCAACATCCTGGGCTTCCTGATCTCCCTCCTGGCAGGTGTGCTGGTCTCATCTGCGATTGTGATCGCACTGAAAACCGCTTCTGGCGCAGACGCCGACGTCGCCACCGTCTGACCCTCCACCCAACCCTGAAGGAGAACCACATGCCCACCAAGACCGTCGTCGTCGGATCCGCCGTCGGCCTGCACGCCCGTCCCGCCGCACTCATCTCGGAGGCGGCCGGGGAGCTGGGGTCCGAGGTGTTCATCGGCATCCCGGGCGACGAGCCCGTCGACGCAAGCTCGTCGCTGATGATCATGACCCTGGGTGCCGGCAACGGTGACAGCGTCGAGGTGTCGGGCGAGGACCAGGCTGCGGTCGACAAGATCGCCGACCTGGTCGAACAGGACCTCGACGCCTAGCGAATGTACTTGTCGCTGGTCAGCGCCCGGTAGACCACCCGGGCGCTGACCACGCGCGCGAGCTCGCGCATGATCGCGGTGAAGAACTGCTGGCGGTAGTTGGCGTCGGTCACGGCGTACACCGTGAAGTAGAGGCCACTGAACGACGCGAGGAACACCGACACCTGGACCAGCTCGACGCTCAGCCAGGGCAGCCCCAGGAACGGCGTCGGGTCCACCCCGATCCATGAGTCCACGACCGCGTCCTTGATGGCCACGACGCCGAACACCAGGAAGAACGCGAACACCGCGAGCGAGAGCAGCAGCACCTGCACCGCCTGGGCGATCAGGAGGACGAGGACCAGGTTGGCCTTCTCCAGTCCGCGCACCTCGGCATCGCTGCCGAGGTCGGTCCGAGTGCCGGCCACCTCGACGGCGGCCCGCTCCAGCGGCGTCGTACGGCACGCCTCGACCATCTCGTCGGCGTCGATGTCGTCGTCGAACTGGTCGAGTTCCTCGTCGAGGCGCACCAGCAGGAATCCGATCGCGGCGAGGCCGAACAGCAGGACCGTGCCCCAGAGCACTCCTCCGTCGAGGCTGGACGCGACCTGCCAGACCTCGGCGTTGATGAACAGGAACGTCACGAACAGCAGCAGCATCGGAAGGGCCCGCGTCGCCAAGGGGAACAGCAGCCCGAGACTGCCCAGAGTCCGGCGCAGCGCCCAGTGGGTGATCGCCCAGGCGTTGAGGGCCTCCGCCGCATAGGCGGACACCACGAGCAGGGCGACCGTCAGGGCACTGGTTGGCCCCCAGGACCCGTCGGTCAGTAGTCCCAGGGCGACCCCGGTACCGGCGCCAAGGACGATCGCAGTCGCGCCGACCAGCACCAGGCGGCGCCGGCCGAGCCGCTGCCGTACCCGGTCGCGGATGGAGTCGACGAAGTAGGGCAGACCGTGGTCGACGAACCACTTCTCGGCCGCGACCCGGGTCGCGGCCCTGGTGTTGGCCCCGTTGTCGGCCCCTCCGCTGGCCCCGGTGCCGTCAGGCAACGAGAATCCCCCGAGCCCTGTCGACGTCGTCGCGCATCGTGTCGATCAAGCCCTCGACGGACTCGAACTTGACCATCCCGCGGAGGCGTTCGACGAACGACACCTCGACCTCCACGCCGTACAGCTCGAGGTCGGTGCGGTCGAGGACGTAGCTCTCGACCCGGCGTTCACGCTCGCCGTCGAAGGTCGGGTTCGTGCCGACGCTGATCGCCGCCGGAAAGGCCTCCCCGGTGTCGCAGCGCCGCAGCCAGCCGGCGTACACACCGTCGGCGGGGGCGGCGAGCATGCCGCTGGTCGGCACGTTCGCGGTGGGGAAGCCGAGCTCCCGGCCGCGGTGGTCGCCCTCCACGACGATGCCGCGCACGGTGAACGCCCGGCCGAGCGCCTCCGCGGCGCCGGCCACGTCGCCGGTGGCCAGGCAGGTGCGGACGTACGTCGAAGACCAGACCTGGGGGCCGCCGTCGAGCGCGATGCCCTCGACGACGAAGTCGCGGGTCAGCCCGGCCTCGCGCAGCGTGTTCACGTCCCCGGCGGCCCGGTTGCCGAAGCGGAAGTTGGCGCCGACGACGATGGCGGCCGCGTGCAGGGCCTGGACCAGGATGCGGTCGATGAACTCCTCGGGGGTCCAGCTCGCGATCTCGCGGTCGAACGGCAGGACGAGGACGGCGTCCGCGCCCTCGTCGGACAACAGCGCCACGCGGGTCTCGATCGAGGTGAGCGTGGAGGGCGCATGCTCCGGGCGCAGGACCGCCATCGGGTGCGGGTCGAAGGTGACCGCGACGACCTGGTCGGCCCCGCGGTCCCGGGCCACCGCGCGGGCGCGATGGATCACCGTCTGGTGCCCGCGGTGGACGCCGTCGAAGTTGCCGATGGTCACGACCGTGCGTCCGAGGTCGGCCGGAAGCTCGCCGAGGGATCGCCATGTCTGCACGGCCGTTAGCCTCCCATAGCGGTTATCCGGTGAAAACGGCGACCGCGCGGGCCCCGTCGGCAGCCGGCTCGTAGAGGGCCAGGAACTCGCCGTCGGGGGCGAACACCGCGCTGAGCCCGTCCGGTCGGAGGTCGAGCCGGCGGCCGTAGCGGACGTCCTGGGCGCCCGCCTCGTCGAGCTCGTACGACGGGAAGCTGGCCCGGGCCGCGGCCGCGATCGGCAGCATCGCGAACTCGTCCGCAAGTTCGTCCAGCGTGCGCGCGGCCGTCAGGTCGAAGGGGCCGACCGCCGTACGCCGCAGGGCCGTCGAGGTGCCCGCCGACGCCGAGTGCCGCACCCAGGTCGCGGGCGATCGCCCGGATGTAGGTGCCGCTCGAGCAGCGAATGCTGACGTCCACCTCGGCTGTCCGGATGTCCCGGACGACGATCTCGCGGACCACGACGGGCCGGGCCTTGAGCTCGACCGCCTCACCGTCGCGAACGCGCTTGTAGGCCCGCTTGCCGTCGACCTTGATCGCCGACACCGCGGTCGGCACCTGTTCGAGGTCGCCGACGAAGCGCGCGACGGCGGTCCGGATGGTCGCCTCGTCGAGGTGGCCGGCGTCCTTGGTTGACGTGACCTCACCCTCGGCGTCGTCGGTGGTGGTGGCGATGCCCAGCCGGATCGTGGCGTCGTACGCCTTCTCGGTGAGCATCAGGTGCCCGAGCAGCCGGGTGGCCCGGTTGACGCCGAGCACCAGGACGCCGGTGGCCATCGGGTCGAGCGTGCCGGCGTGGCCGACCTTGCGGGTGCCGGCCAGTCGGCGGATCCGGGCGACCACGTCGTGCGAGGTCATGCCGCCGGACTTGTCGACGACGACCAGCCCCGACGCGTCGGTCACAGCCTGGGGGCGTCGGGCCCGGCGTCAGAACCGTCTTGAGCGCCGTCGTCCAGCATCACGTCGTCCTCGTGCGGCTTCTTGTACGGGTCGGCGTCGCCTGCGTAGGTCGCACCGGCGGACGCGGCAGCCACCTGCTCGTCGGACTGGCGGGCCTTGTTGAGCAGCTCGTCGAGGTGGCGAGCATTCTCCGGCAGCGCGTCGTGGATGAAGCTCAGCGACGGGGCGTGCCGCATGCTGAGCTGCTTGGCCACCTCCGAGCGGAGCAGCCCGCGTGCCGACTCGAGTGCCGCCGCGCTGGCGGCAACCTCCGCCTCGGCGCCCAGCACGGTGTAGAACACCGTGGCCTGCTGGCTGTCGCCGGACACCCGGACGTCGGTGATGGTCACGAAACCCAGCCGCGGGTCCTTGATCCTTCGTTCGAGCATCTCCGCGACGATCACCTGGATCCGGTCGGCGATCTTGCGTACGCGTGGGCTGGCCATGTTCCTTGCTCCTCCGGGTGACGGGTGGTGGCCGGAACATCTACGGTAGGTAGCCGAACCTGCGCTTCCCGTGGCCTGTGGACCATGGGAAGCGCAGGTTGACCGACATACCGAGATGAACCTTTGACTCAGCTGCGCGGGATCTCGCGCATCTCGAACGACTCCACGACATCGCCGAGCTTGATGTCCTGGTAGTTCTTGAGCACCAGGCCGCACTCGAAGCCCTCGCGGACCTCGGACGCGTCGTCCTTCTCCCGCTTCAGCGAGGCCAGGTCGAGGTTGTCGGCCACGACGGCACCGTCGCGGAGCAGACGGGCCTTCGCGTTGCGCCGGATGGTGCCCGAGGTGACCATGCAGCCGGCGATGTTGCCGATCTTGCTGGAGCGGAAGATGTCGCGGATCTCGGCCTGGCCGAGCACCGACTCCTCGAACTCCGGCTTGAGCATGCCCTTGAGCGCCGCCTCGATCTCCTCGATCGCCTGGTAGATGACCGAGTAGTAGCGGATCTCGACACCTTCCTTGTCGGCCATCTCGGTCGCCTTGCCCTGGGGCCGGACGTTGAAGCCGATGATGATGGCGTCCGAGGCTGCCGCGAGGTCCACGTTGGTCTCGGTGATCGCACCGACACCGCGGTCGATGACCCGAAGGCTGACCTCGTCGCCGACGTCGATCTTGGCCAGCGAGTCCTCGAGGGCCTCGACCGAACCGGACACGTCGCCCTTCAGGATCAGGTTGAGCTCCTGGCTCACGCCCTTCTCCATGGAGGCCATGAAGTCCTCGAGGGTACGACGCACGCGGCGCTTGGCCTGCATGGCCGCCCGCTCGCGCGACTCCCGCTTCTCGGCGATCTGACGGGCCATCCGGTCGTCATCCACGACGATCATGTTCTGGCCGGCACCAGGTACGGCGGTCAGACCGAGGACCATCGCCGGTCGCGACGGGGTTGCTTCCTCGATGTTCTCGCCGTGCTCGTCGAGCATGGCGCGGACCCGGCCGTGAGCCGGGCCGGCGACGATCGAGTCGCCCACCCGGAGGGTGCCGCGCTGGATCAGCACGGTGGCGACGGGACCACGGCCCCGGTCGAGGTGGGCCTCGACGACCAGACCCTGAGCGTCCTGGGTCGGGTTGGCACGCAGGTCGAGGGACGCGTCCGCCGTGAGGATGACCGCCTCGAGCAGCTTGTCGAGGTTGAGCTCGGACTTGGCCGAGACGTCGACGAACATCGCGTCGCCGCCGTACTCCTCGGGCACCAGGCCGTACTCGGTCAGCTGGCCGCGGACCTTGGTCGGGTCGGCGTCCGGCTTGTCGATCTTGTTGACGGCGACCACGATCGGTACGCCGGCGGCCTTGGCGTGGTTGAGCGCCTCCACCGTCTGCGGCATCACGCCGTCGTCCGCCGCGACCACGAGGATCGCGATGTCGGTGGCCTGAGCACCACGGGCACGCATGGCGGTGAACGCCTCGTGACCCGGCGTGTCGATGAAGGTGATCCGGCGCTCCTCGCCGTCGACGTCGGTGGCGACCTGGTAGGCACCGATGTGCTGGGTGATGCCACCGGCCTCCTTGTCGACGACGTTGGCGTTGCGCAGGGCATCGAGGAGCTTGGTCTTTCCGTGGTCGACGTGACCCATCACGGTCACGACCGGCGGACGGACCACCAGGTCGCTCTCGTCGCCCTCGTCCTCACCGAACTCGAGGTCGAACGACTCGAGCAGCTCGCGGTCCTCGTCCTCGGGGGAGACGACCTGGATGTTGTAGTTGAGCTCCTCGCCGAGCAGTTCGAGGGTCTCGTCGTTGACCGACTCGGTCGCGGTGACCATCTCGCCCAGGCTGAACAGCATCTGGACCAGCGCTGCGGCATCGACGCCGATCTTCTCGGCGAAGTCGGTCAGGGACGAACCACGCGCCAGACGCACGGTCTCGCCGTCGCCCTTGCGGACGCGCACGCCACCGATCGTCGGGGCCTGCATCTGCTCGAACTCTTGGCGACGAGCGCGCTTCGACTTGCGGCCTCGGCGCGAAGGGCCACCCGGACGACCGAAGGCGCCCTGGGTTGTGCCACGACCGCCGGAGCCGGGGCGACCACCCGGGCGGCCTCCGCCAGAGGGCGGGAAACCACCGGGGGCACCACGACCTGGAGCGCCGGCGCCGGCACCGGCGCCACCGCGAGCCGGTGCGCCACCGCCGCGGCCACCGCCCGGAGCGGGGCGACCAGGGGCACCGCCACGGCCACCAGGCCCACCGGGCCCACCAGGACCGCCGGGACGGCTGCCGGGACCCGAGCCGAACGCGGCTGGGGACTTCGGCATCATCGCCGGGTTCGGACGAGGCATGCCGGTGCCGGTGTCGCGGGCACCACCGTCACGAGCGGCCGCCGGGCGCGGGGGACGCTGGTCGCCCGGCGCGGGCGCTGCCGGACCACGATCGGGCGGAGCCGGTCGACGACCCATGCCCTGGCTGGGCGCGAACGGGTTGTTGCCGGGACGGGGCGCACCCGGACGAGCCGAGGGCCGCGGGGTGGGCGGCTTGGGCGACGCCGCAGCCTGAGCCGCGGGAGCCTCAGGCTCCGCGGTTGGTTCGGCAGCGGGTATCGGGGGCCGTCTCGGGCTCGGCGGCCGGCCGTCTGGGGACGGGCTCCGGCTTTCGCGGACCGGGCTTCGGGCCGGGCCTCGCGGGGCTCGCGGGGCTTGGGGCCGGAGCCTCGGTGAAGGCCGCAGCCGGCGCGGAGGATGCAGCGGCGGGCGCGGCGGCCTCGGCGGCCTGGTCGGCAGCATGGTCGGCAGACTTCTCGGGCGCCCCGGTGACGGCTGCCGGTGCTGCGGCAGGGCGGGGAGCCGGCTTGGCGGCCGGCTTCGCGGGTGCGGGGGCAGGAGCGGCAGCTGACTTCAGCTTGTCGCCGTACTCCTTCTTGAAACGCATTTCGACAGGGGGCTCGACCGTCGACGATGCCGACTTGACGAACTCCCCCATCTCTTTGAGCTTTTCGAGAACGAACTTGCTCTCGACGCCGAACTCTTTTGCGAGTTCGTGGACTCGGACCTTAGCCACGCTTCTCCTTCTGGTCCGAGCCCCTCCTTCGGGGTGATTCGGACCGCTAGTGGTGTTGCATGCTCATCGGGAAGAACTCATCGAGTGCTCATGAGCTGCTGCTCCAGTTTCTGTCGGTCGATCACGGTCAGTTGCTCGAGTTGAGATAGTCCCTCACCGGTTCGCTGGCCAACCCCGTCCCGGCCCTGAGGGCCCGGGCGAAAGCTCGTCGGCGTACCGCGAGGTCGTAGCACGCGGTCGTGGGATGCAGGTGCGCTCCGCGACCGGGGGCCGTTCGGTGAGGATCGGGTACGACGACCTCTCGGCCATCCGTGTCCGTCCCTGCAACGACCCGCAGCAACTCGCTCTTGGTGGCCCGCTCCCGACATCCGATGCACGTGCGGACAGGATCATGCTTTGTCCGGGCAGGCAGAAAGTGTTCGTGAACCACCGCAGGGAAGTCTAACGCGTCGCGGCGTCAACCACGAACCGGCCGTGCTGCGGGGCCACGTCGGGAAACATCGCCCGCAGCAGGCTGCGGTAGAGCCGGAGCTGCTGGGACACGACATCGGGCTCGCCAACGGCCCTCGACAAGACGAAGGCTCCCTCGAAAACCACGTTGACCGCATCGGCGAGCGCGTCGAGGTCGACCTCCACCACGGGTGGGTGCCGGGCCACGACCTCGTCCAGCTTCGCCCGCAGTCGCCGGCGCAGCTGAGCATCGAGTCGGCCAGCACGGCCAGCACATCGGGCTCGAACAGCCCCGCCTGGTAGGTGTACGACGCGAACAGGCAGCCGGGGAAGCCACCGGACGACTCCTCGGCCTCCTCGATGAAGAACCCGATGAAGAGCAACAGCTGCTGCAGCGGGTCCTCGACGAGGTTCTCGGCCCTGCCCAGCTTCGTCTCGAGATGGCGGGCGTCCCCGTCTGCCAACGGCGGATCAGGGCTTCCGCCAGCGCGGCCTTGCTGGCGAAGTGGTGGAAGAAGGCGCCCTTCGTGGTGCCGGCCTCCTCGATGATCCGGTCGACGCCGGCGCCGGCGAAGCCGCGGTCGAACGTGATCCGCTCCGCGGCGTCCAGGATCGCCGTCCGGTTTCGGGCTCCGTCCCGTGCCACGCCAGCCTCCCTCCGCCGACCAATCCGTCTGTTGTCCTCGACAAGTCTACATAAACAGGGTTGACAACCGCGTTCGCTCGAGCGCACTCTGGCAAACAGACCAAATAGTCTGTTAAGGAGTCGAACGTGGATGCAACGATGACCGGCAGCATGACCGATGAGGCGCGGCTCGAGGCTGCAGCCGACGAGCTCACCCAGATTCTGAACGCCGGCTGCCTCAGTCTGATGCTGTCCCTCGGCGATCGCGCAGGGCTGTTCAGCACCCTGGCCACGACCGGTGCCGTGACTTCGGACGGCCTGGCCACGGCAGCCGGACTCGACGAGCGCTATGTCCGCGAGTGGCTCGGGGCGATGACCGTCGGCCGGATCGTCGAGCACGATCCCGAGCGCGCGATCGTACTGGCTCGACGCCGGCGCACGCGGCACTGCTCACCGACGAGCGGCGTGCGCCGAACAACTCGCCGCGTCGACCCAGTACGTGTCGGTGCTGGGCGGAGTGGAGGACGAGCTGCTCGACGTGCTTCCGCGACGGCGGTGGGGTGCCGTACAGCGGCGTACCCGCGGTTCCAGGAGGTGATGGCCGAGGACAGCGGCAGACGGTGCTCGGCGGCGCTGCAGCCGACCATCCTGCCGCTCGTGCCCGGCCTGACCGAGCGCTCCGAGTCGGGCATCGACGTCGCTGGACGTGGGCTGCGGCCGCGGCCAGGCTCATGCTGCAGCTCGCGAAGCGCGTTCCCGCTCGAGCCGCTTCACCGGCCTCGACCTCTCGACGGAGGCGATCGCAACGGCGACTGCGCGAGGCGACGCCGCCGGGCCTGCCGAACCTCGAGTTCGTGGTCGCCGACGCGACCGGGCTCGGTCGGTGTGGCCGCACGCGAGCGTACGACCTGATCACCGCCTTCGACGCCATCCACGACCAGGGTCAGCCCGACCGAGTGGTGCGAGGGATCGCGGAAGCGCTCCGGCGAGGACGGTGTCTACCTGATGCCAGGACATCGACGCCTCGAGCCACGTCCACGAGCGACCTGGACCATCCGCTCGGCCCGTTCATCTACACGATCTCGTGCATGCACTGCATGACCGTGTCCCTCGCCCAGGACGGTGAGGGACTGGGCGCCGCCGTGGGGCGTGCCGGCCGCGGAAGCGCTGCTGAAGCAGGCCGGCTTCGGCACCGTGCAGGTGCACCTTCTCCAACATAACGATCAGCTCGGCTACCGGTCTGTACCGCCGGCCGGCTCCCCGCTAGCGTTGGCCCATGGAACCCGACACCTTCGTGGATGACTTCGACGGTCCCGATCTCGACGAGTCGGTCTGGCTGCGGCACTACCTGCCGGCCTGGAGCTCGCTGGCGGAGACGGCTGCGACGTACTCCCTCGCTGACTCCTGCCTGACCCTTTCCATCCCGACGACGCAGGGGCTGTGGTGTGCCGTCGACCACAGCCCGGCGATGCGGCTCTCGGGCATCCAGTCCGGCAACTTCTCCGGACCGGTGGGCAGCACCGTCGGCCAGCAGCCGTTCCTGCCCGGCCAGGTCGTGCTGGAGGAGCAGAAGACCATGCGCGGCTTCCTGCCGACCGGCGGCCACCTGGAGATCAAGTGCCGGATGGTGATCTCGCCGAGGTCGATGGGCGCGCTGTGGCTGGCCGGCTACGAGGACCAACCCGAGCAGGCCGGCGAGATCTGCGTGACCGAGATCTTCGGCAAGGACGTCGTGCCGGGCGAGTCGGCCGAGGTGGGGGTCGGGCACAAGCAGATCCGGGACCCCAACCTGGTCCATGACTTCGCTGCCCCCCGCCTGGAGATCGATGTCGCCGAGTTCCATACCTACGCGGTCGACTGGGACTCCGACGAGTCGGTCTTCACGGTCGACGGCAAGGAGGTACGCCGATGCTCGCGGCCGCCGACGTACCCCATGCAGCTGATGCTGGCCGTGTTCGACTTCCCGGAGTGGTCGACCGGCGACGACGACCACCTCGTGCCGGAGCTCGTCGTGGACTGGATCCGGACTGACCAACCCGCATGAACACCCCAGTGACCTGCAGTGCCCGACGACGCTGATCGTCGCGAGGCATGGCCAGGCCGAGTACGAGCTCGACGTCTGGACGGACGCCGGTGGCTGTCTCACCCGGCTCGGCCGGACCCAGGCAGCCGACCTCGCGGCTGGCCTGGCCGGCCGGAAGATCGCCCACGTCTACACCAGCACGCTTGCCCGCGCCGTCCAGACCGGCGAGATCGTCGCGAACCGGCTCGGCGTCGCGGTGACGACGCGCGAGGGCCTGCGGGAGTTCGAGTCCGGCGAGTTTGCGGGCACGTCGATGGACGTGGACCCGTTCGTGGAGACCTATGCCCGGTGGCTCGCCGGTGACCTCGACGTCAGGATCCCTGGCGCGGAGACGGGGCACGAGCTGGTCGAGCGGATGGGTGCGACCCTCGCCGAGATCGCGGATCTCCACCGCGGCGAGACGGTGCTGGTCGTCAGCCACGGTGGGATCATGCGGCTGACGTTGCCGCTGTTGGCCCGGCTCGGGTCCGTCGAGGCGGTCGTGCTGCAGAACTGCGCGATGGTGGAGATCGCGATCGACGCCGACGACTGGTCGGTGCTGGCCTGGTAGGTCAGGGGTTGGGGCCTCGTCGGAACGGATGTCGATCCGCCAGCCGGTCAGCCGGGCCGCGAGGCGAGCGTTCTGCCCCTCCTTGCCGATCGCCAACGACAGCTGGAAGTCGGGTACGACGACCCGCGCCGACCGCGCCTCCAGGTCGACGATCTCGACGGCGGTGACCTGGGCCGGCGAAAGCGCGTGGGCCACCATCTCCGCGGGGTCCTCGGACCAGTCGACGATGTCGATCTTCTCGCCGTGCAGCTCCGACATCACGTTGCGGACCCGCTGGCCCATCGGCCCGATGCAGGAACCCTTGGCGTTGACGCCGGGAGTCGAGTGTGGACCGCGATCTTGGTGCGGTGGCCGGCCTCGCGTGCGATCGCCGCGATCTGGACGGTGCCGTCGGCGATCTCCGGCACCTCGAGCGCGAACAGCTTCTTGACCAGGTTGGGGTGGGACCGCGACAGCGTGATCTGCGGACCGCGCATGCCCTTGCGGACGCTGATCACGATGCACTTGAGCCGGGCGCCGTGCTCGTAGCGCTCCCCCGGCGCCCGCTCGCCGAGCGGCAACAGCGCCTCGAGCTTGCCGAGGTCGACCATCACGTCGTCGGGGTTGCGGCCCTGCTGGATGATGCCCGAGACGATGTCGCCCTCCTTGCCCGAGAACTCACCGAACCGGATGTCGTCCTCGGCGTCGCGCAGCCGCTGCAGCATGATCTGCTTCGCGGTGGTGGCCGCGATCCGGCCGAAGCCGTCGGGGGTGTCGTCGTACTCGGTGACGACATTGCCCTCCTCGTCCACCTCAGCGGCCAGCACCGTGACGTGGCCGCTCTTGCGGTCGAGCTGCACGCGCGCTCGGGTCTGCGCGCCGGGCGTCTTGTGGTACGCCGTCAGCAGCGCCTGCTCGATGGCCTCGACGAGGACCTCGAACGAGATCTCCTTCTCACGTTCCAGCATCCGCAGGATGCTCAAGTCGATGTCCATCAGTCCGCCTCCTCTGTGCCGTGTGCGCGGGTCTTGCGGTTGAACTCGATCTGCACCTTCGCCTTGGCGATGTCCACGTAGCGCCGACGCTCGCGCCGTCGACGTCCCCTTCGACGTGCAGGGTCACCGAGTCGTCGTCGCTGGCGCCGATCCGGCCGATGACCTCGCCCCCGTCCGCGAGGGACACCTTGACCAGGCGGTCGGCGTTGCGCCGCCAGTGGCGGGGCAGGGTCAGCGGCCGATCGACGCCGCGCGAGGTGACCTCGAGCGTGTACGCCTGTTCGCCCATCACGTCGGAGCCGTCGAGGACGCGGGAGACCTCCTTGGTGGCGTCGGCCACGTCGTCGAGGGTCACGCCGCCGTCCTTGTCGACGGCCACGCGGAGGACCGGCGCCTGCCGGCAGGGGTGAGTTCGACGGCCTCGACATCGAGGCCGATCGCTGACAAGGGGTCGTGGAGTACCGCTTCGATGCGGTCCCGGGTTGCGTCCTGTCTGCTCACGCGCTCCGACCTCCTTGTGTTGTTGTCGAGTCCAAGCGTAGCGGCTGGCGCGGGCCCTTTGCGTCAGCGGCTCGGACGGCTCGGCGCCGGGCCGGCCGTGACTCGGAGCCGGCTCGGTCGGCGTGACTTGTAGGGTCGACGCCGTGTCCCCCCGCAGCCACCTCCGGATGACCCGTCGTACGACGATCGGGTCGGCGCTGCTGCTCGCGGGTGGCTGCACGTCGACGACGACGGCGGGCCCGAGGCTCTTCCCAGCGAGTCGCCCGGGGTTTCCGACGCGGACTTCGACCTCGGCCTGCTCGACGAGGCCCGGGCGCGGCTCGCGGCCATGCTCGAGCTGGTCCGCCGGGCCTCCCGAAAGCATCCGGGCCTGGCGCCCGCACTGACCGGGCTCGCGGACCTGCACCAGGCTCACGACGACCTGATCGCCGACTCCGCCTCCGCATCCGGGTCCTCCACACCGACTCCGGTCCGCATTCCGGCACGCAGCGGCAAGGCGCTGGATCTCGTCCGAACCCGCGAACTCTCCCTGCAAGACGAGTTCGCCGACCTGGCCCGGCGTGCCCGCAGCGGCCCGCTCGCCCGGTTGCTGGCCAGCATGTCCGCCGCCATCGCCCAGCACGGTCGCCCGGCTGCCGGCCGCGATGAGGGCGGACCGGATGAGCACCCTGGAAACCCTGCAGACAACGCTTGCCGCCGAGCATGCCGCAGTGTGGGTGTTCGGGCGCTCGGAGCCCAGACCTCGCAGTCGGGTGAACCCGCGTTGTACGCGCTGATCACCACCAGCTACACCACCCACCGCAGCCGGCGCGACCAGCTGATCCGGGCCGTCCGCGACCTCGGTGTCGAGCCGGTCGCCTCCGACGTCGCCTATGAGCTTCCCAACGACCTGTCGACGCCCGCCAAGGTCGCCGCCGCGGCGTTGCAGATCGAGACGGATGCGCTGCCGTGTACGCGGATCTGGTGGCCAACACCTACGGCGACCAGCGCCAGTGGGCGATCGTGGCCCTGACTGACGCGGCGGTTCGCGGGCTAAGCTTCCGCGGGAGTCCGCGAGACGTTCCCCGGCATGCCCGAACTCGCCGACCGCTGAGCAAGCGGGCCGGGCCACAAAGCACAACGGTCCGCGAACCCGGATTGCGAGGAAGTCCCGAGATCTTCCTCGTAATCACCTGGTCTGCGGACCGCTGAGTTGGCCCCGTGACGCCATGTGGAATCCGCAGTTGCGAGGAGGTGAACAATCACTTCTGCGGACGTTACGATCCTTCATCAGCAGTCCGTAGTCACGGATAGGCATACTCACCACCATCTTCATGCAGGTTCCCGATTGCATAAACCTGCAAATCGGCGCCGGCCAGAGCCCGGTCAGAGCCAGGCTTTGAGCAGGTCCGGGATCTCCGAGAGCCGATGGGCGACCGCGTCGGGCTCGCCTTCGCTGTGCCCGACCTGGCTGGCCGGGATGCTGCTGTGCGGGATGTGGATCGCCTTCATCCCGGCGGCATGCGCGCCCCAGATGTCGTCGTACAACCGGTCCCCGACGTAGACGCAGCGGGCCGGATCCGTCGCGCCCACCGCGTCCATGGCCGCGGCGAACGCGTTCGGCGAGGGCTTGGTCCACGGGATCTCGCTGGTGTAGACGTCGCCGTCGATGAGGTCGAGCACCTTGTCCGCTCGGAAGAACTCCTCGTGCCAGGCGCGCGGCCAGATCGTGTTGGACAGGATGCCGACCTTGATCCCGCGCTGCGCAGGCTGCGGAACAGCGGCCCCACCTCTGGGTCGGTGAACGTGTGCGGCTCCCAGAAGTCGAAGTACGCCGTCAGCAGGTCCGCGTCGTGCTCCAGCCCGGCCTCGGTGAACAGGTCGGCGACCCCCGCGCTCTGCTGGTGGTCGCGGCTGCGGCCCCAGATCGTCTCGCCGGCCTGGTGCAGCCTGGCCGCGTTGACGGGATGGTCGTCGTCACCGGCGTCCGCACCGCCTGAGCCAGCGCCAGCGACTCGGCGTGGAAGTCGATGTCGTGCCATCGGGTCAGGGTGCCGCCCCAGTCGAAGATAACCGCGTCGATGCTCATCCCCAGAAACCTATCCAGCGCTCGTCGGGAGGGTGCCACGGGCTCGTCGAGTCGTCGAGACCGCACCTGAGTCTCTACGAGACTGTCCGTCGCAGGTCCGTAACGGCGACAGACTTGCAGGGAACCGGGCCTGTGGATGAACGGTCGCGGGATGCAGGCCGGCCAAGGAATGCTCAGGCCATGCGACACAAGTGGGATCCCAAGTGCACGTTCCCTTCTGGTGTCGTGCGACCCGTGCGGATCAATCCCGCAGGAAGGTGGGCCCCACCACTGGTCAGGCCCGGGGTCCGCTCTGGTGGCGCCGGACGTCCTACGGCTTCTACGTGCCGGCCTCAGCCCCGCCGGAGGTGGTCGAGCAGCGGGTGCTCGAGGCGGCCGTGCGGTTGCCGCCAGGCGGTGCGGTCACGGGTGGGCCGGCATGTCGACTGTGGAGTGCCAACTTCTTCGATGGTCTCGAGCCCGATGGACACACATCGATCCCGGTCCAGCTTGCCCTTGGAGAACATGGCCGCATTCGCGCCGACAGTCGCGTAACGCTGAGCAATGGAACCGCTTGGCAACGAGGTGGTCGACCTGCACGGGATCATGAGCACGCGACGCGAGCGAGCGACCTTTGACGAGATGCGTCGCACCCCAGACCTCAGGGAGTCTGTGGTTGCGCTCGACATGATGGCTGCCGCCGAGCTGACCACGATCATCCGGATGAGGACGTACGTCGCTGGAGCGTTCCCGATGGAGGCGCGTTGGGCAAGTTCGGAAGGCGTTGGCACCTGGCCTCTGAGCACAGCCGGTCACCCAACGAGACTCGCCTTCGGCTCATCGTCGAACTCGACGCCGGCATCACGGCGCTACATGTCAACTGCCCGGTCCATGATCGCGACGGGCGCCTGCTCGGCATTGCGGACCTGCTGGACGAGCTGCGGGCCTGGTCATCGAGTACGACGGGGCAGACCACCGAGGCGCGAGGCGCCATCACAAGGATGTCGAAAAGGAGCATCGGCTCCGGCGGGCTGGACTCGAGGTGGCACGGGTGACCGGACTCGACTTGGCTGACCGGACACTCAGTGGTGGAGCGCGTTCAGGACGCTCGGAGGCGTGCGCTGATTCGCGGCCGAGACCGAGCGCACCTGGGTTGCCTCGTCCGCCGGCCCGGACACGCTCGACAGACAAGCTTCAGCACCGTGAGTACCTCGAGGAACTGATGCGCTCGGGGTGAAATTGGTGACTCACTACGAGTCTGTCGCCGGCGAAGCCCATCTCGACGACAGACTCGGGTCATGAGACTGGCGCAGTCCGTCTCATCGCCGGTGTTAAAACGGTCAGCCGCGGACCAGGGCGGTCACGTGACCGACCACGTCGGCGAGGGCGACCTCGGTGCGATCTCCGGTACGGCGGTCCTTGACCTCGACGACGCCGTCGGCGTACCCGCGACCGACCACGACGATGGTCGGGACGCCGATCAGCTCGGAGTCCTTGAACTTCACGCCGGGGCTGACCTTCGTGGGCCGGTCGTCGAAGATCACGTCGAGGCCGGCGTCGCTGAGCTCGGCGGCGATGCGCTCGGCCTCGGCGTAGACCGCCTCGTCCTTGCCGGTCGCGACCAGGTGTACGTCGGCCGGCGAGATCTCGCGCGGCCAGCACAGCCCGAGCTCGTCGTTGTTGCCCTCGGCGATCGCGGCGACGGCGCGGGAGACGCCGATGCCGTAGGAGCCCATCGTGACGGTGACGAGCTTGCCGTTCTCGTCGAGCACCTGCAGGCCGAGCGCGTCGGCGAACTTGCGGCCGAGCTGGAAGATGTGGCCCATCTCGATGCCGCGCGCCGTCGTCAGCGACACCCGACTCGCAGTTGGGGCACGGGTCGCCGTCTCGGACCTCGGCCGCCTCGATCGTGCCGTCGGGCGTGAAGTCGCGGCCGGCCACGAGGTCGATGACGTGCTGACCGGGCACGTCGGCGCCGGTCACCCAGCGGGTGCCGACGGCGATGCGCGGGTCGACCAGGTACCGGATCTTGGTGGCCGACTTCTCGCCGAGCGCACCGGGGCCGATGTAGCCCTTCGCCAGGTCCGGGAACTCGGCGAAGTCCTTCTCGCCGAACGGCTCGAACGCGGCCGGGTGCAGCGCTGCCTCGAGCCGCTTCTGGTCGACCTCGCGGTCGCCGGGTACGCCGATGGCCAGCGGCTCGCGCGCACCGCCGGGGTGGCGTGACCATGACGAGCAGGTTCTTGAGCGTGTCGGCGGCGGCCCAGGCCGGTCCTCGCGCGCGAACTTCGTCGTTGAGCAGGTCGACCAGGGTCTCGATCGTCGGCGTGTCGGGGGTGTCCTCCGCATGCGCTGCCGGCGTGTCGTCGTACGACGTCGGCTCGGGCGGCGCGGACCCGGACGGCCTCGACGTTGGCGGCGTACCCGCAGACCTTGCACTCGACGAACGTGTCCTCGCCGATGTCGGCCTTCGCCAGGAACTCCTCGGACTTCGAACCGCCCATGGCGCCGGACGTGCGCGGACACGATGACGTAGTCGAAGCCGAGCCGGTCAAAGATCCGGATGTAGGCCTCCGGTGCGGCGGCGTACGACGCGTCAGGCCGGCGTCGGACGTGTCGAACGAGTACGAGTCCTTCATGATGAACTCGCGACCGCGCAGGATCCCGGCCCGGGGCCGCGCCTCGTCGCGGTACTTGGTCTGGATCTGGTAGAGCGACAGCGGCAGGTCCTTGTAGGACGAGTACATGTCCTTCACGACGAGGGTGAACATCTCCTCGTGGGTCGGCCCGAGCAGGTAGTCGCCGCCCTTGCGGTCCTTGAGCCGGAAGATGCCGGGGCCGTACTCGGTCCAGCGGCCGCTGGCCTCGTAGGGCTCGCGCGGCAGCAGCGCGGGGAACAGGAGCTCCTGGGCGCCGATCCGGTCCATCTCCTCGCGGATGATCCGCTCGACGTTGGCCAGCACCCGAAGGCCCAGCGGCAGCCAGGTGTAGATCCCCGGCGCGCTGCGACGGATGTAGCCGGCGCGGACGAGCAGCCGGTGGCTCGGCACCTCCGCGTCGGCAGGGTCGTCGCGAAGCGTGCGGACGAAGAGCGTGGACATGCGCAGGATCATGCGGGCAAGGCTACTTGTGGGTTCGGCGGGCAGGCGAAGCGGTTTCGTTCGGGAAAGCCGCATGCAGCCTTTTCGGCGCGACTCGCGTCAGAGGCACGTAGCCTGCATACGGGCGGCCGCCCCAGGGGGAACCATGAAGAAGACACTGACCACGCTGGCCGTTGCTGCGGCAACGATCATCACCACCGCCGGAGCCGCCGCTGCCGCGCCGGAGTTCGACATCCAGCCCGCGGCGCTGCCTCGCGGGGCCGACGTGCAGATAGCGCACATCGAAGGCCAGTTCGTCGTCGACGGGTCGATCCGGATCAGGGTCGGGCGCCAGGGTCACCCTGCTCGGCAAGTTCGGCACCAGCTACGTGGTCCAGCACGCACAACGCCGACTACCTCGACACGCACGTCTGGAAGATGCGGCCGGACGGCTCGCGGACCCTGCTTCTGACGGCCGTACGCCAGCGTGGAGTTGTCCGACAAGGGGGCGACGCTCGTCAGCGCGACCGGCGCCACGGCCGCAGAACTCAGCTGTGGCGATCGACGTCGCCTCGGGCGACGTCGCTGGGAGTCCGGAAGTTCCTCGGCACCTGGCGGTGCTCGACGTGGACGGCCCGCGGGTCGCCATCGGCAGCTGGCGCTCCGGCACCATGATCTGGAACCTCAAGACCCACACGGCCGCACCCTTGTGGACAAGCTCGGCTACTTCGCCGACCTGAGCAGCGACCGGTTCGCGTTCTTCACCAAGGAGCCCAACCGTGGCGGTTGTTCCGTGCTCACCCACATCTCCAGCCCGGCCGACCGCGTCTGGCGCAGCTGCCATGAGCGGATCGAGACGACGAACGCCGACGGCTCCCGGATCGCGACGGTCCACATCCTGTCCGACCGCATGGGCCCCAACCGGTTCATCGTCCGTACTGCGACCGGCGGGAAGCTCGCGACGTACAACACGGCCGGCTACTTCGGGCTCGCCCAGTTCGAGGACAAGTACGACCTGCTGCTCGACACCACCGGCCAGAAGAACGCCGCCACTGTCCGGTGCGACCTGGGCAGCTGTGAGCGGGCGTCCGACCTCCGCGACGCCGAGTTCTAAGGTGGGGGCCCGTCGGCGCTAGGAGCCGGGCCGCCTTCAACGCCGTCCGGATCAGCGGCACCTGGAGGGGCAGCCGCGCGAAGAGAGCGGTCTTCAGGCCCGTCCGCCTGCTGTGCTTGACGTCGTTGGCGACCTTGACGTTGCCTGGGAAGACAACGACGAGAAGCGCCGCGCTCGCCCAGCCCGCAGCCTTGCGGCTCCTCGGGTGCATCAGCCCGGCCGCACAGGCGAGCTCGGCGACACCGCTGCCGAGGATGACCTCGCGATGCCGGGCACCCACGCCGGCATCATGGGCGGTAGACCTCGGGCTTCACCAGGTGTACGACGCCACTGGCGGCGAAGAGTCCGGCCAGCCCGAGGACGTCCTTGGGAATGTTCACGGACGCGACCCTAGCGGTTCAGAACATGATCGTGGTGAAGCGTGCGGTCTCCTTGAAACCGACGGTCTCGTAGGCCCGGCGCGCAGGCAGGTTCCACTCGTTGACGTACAGCGACACGACCGGCGCGATCGTCGCTCGGACCTGCTGCACGACCGCAGCCATCCCGATGGTGGCCAACCCCTCACCTCGTCGGTCGGGGGCGACGTACACGCCCTGGATCTGGGCGGCGTACGGCGACACGCACGCCACCTCGGCCTTGAAGAGCACCTTGCCGTGCTCGAGGCGGACGAACGACCAACCCCGCGAGATCAGCTGGGTGACCCGGGCCCGGTAGACCTCGGCGCCGCCCCCGTACTCCGGCGAGATGCCGACTTCCTCGGTATACATCGCGACGCAGGCTGGGTACAGGGCAGCGAGATCGGAGCGCCGGGTCACCCGAACCGCAGGGTCGGGGGCGATGGCGGGCGGGCCAGCGATCTCCAGATGTGGCTGACCGGTGCGGATGTCTCGGGGCTTGCCCCAGTCGGCGGCGACCTTCTGCCAGAACGCGTCCACCGGTTCCTGCGGGCCGACGAGGGTCGTGATCGTTCGACGCCGGGTGAGCGCGCGCTCGGCGAACGCCTCGGCGTCCTCGCGGCTGCACTGCACCGGGACCAGGTTGGCCCCGGCGTGGCAGGCCGCCACCAGCCGCCCGTCGCGGAAGCGGCCCCACACCTCACCGCCCAGCCAGCGAGGCAGGAGCTGGGTGGTCCGCGCCCGGTAGTCGGCGAACACGTTGACCACCGGGTCCTGCGCCGCGAGGGCCAGGAACTCGTCGAGATCGTCGGCGCCGAGCAGGCGGACGCCGTGCCGCTGGGTGAGCACGGTGGCAGCCTAGACCGCCCCGTCGGCGAACCGAATCAGCCGGAGCCGCCGTCAGCACGCGAGCGGTCACTGCGGCGCTCCGCCCGGACCCGGCGCCACCTTCCGCAGCGGCGAGGTCCACGCCACCACGGCGGAAGCGACCCCCGTGGACGCGAACACGAACAGGGTCGGCACGAGCCCGATCAGGCCGACCAGGACGCCCGCCAGGACCGAGCCGCCAGTCCAGCCGACGCCCCAGGCCAGCATCCGGCCGGCCGTGTTCACGCGGCCCAGCAGATGCTCGGGAGTGACCTGTTGTCGGTAGGAGATCGAGTTGATCGTGATCATCGAGTAGAACAGGCTCCAGCTCATCAGGGCCACGGAAGCCAGCCACCACGACGTGACTGCCGGGACGACGAACCCGGCCAGGCAGCTGAACGGCAGTGCCGCCAGCGCGATCCGGGCCGCGGAGTGGCGCCGCAACAGCCACGGCAGGGCGAGCGACGCGACCAGGCCGCCGACCGCCCAGGACCCGTAGACCAGCCCGAAGCGCAGGCCTTCGGTTCCGGCGCCGAGGCGCCGGTCGATCCAGACCACCATCAGCGCAACGAAACCGCCGCCACCAACACACTGGAGAAACCCGATGATCGTCATCGTCCGGACGCCGGCATGGTGGCCGAGGTAGGCCAGTCCCTCGCGGATGTCGCGGAACACCAGACGGACCGTCAGCGGCGCCCGCGCCCGCGACGCGTCGTGCATCGGTCGGACGATGGTCGCGATGATCGCCGCTGACACTGCGAAGGTGAGGGCGTCGAACGTGAGCAGCATCGACGGCTGCACCACCGCGAGCGCGACGCCGACCAACGACGGCAACGCGATCTCGTTGACGCTCTGGATGCCCCACGAGATCGCGTTGGCCTCGGCGATCCTGCCGCGGCCGACAAGGGTCGGAATCGCCCCGAACACGGCGCCGTCGAAGAAGACGGCGATCGCCGGGCCGAGGAACGCGACCGCGAGCACGTGCGGCACGGTCACCTCACCCATCCAGTGCGCGAGCGGCAGGGTCGCGATCAGCGCCGTACTCAACACGTCGGCAGTGACCATCACCCGTTTTCGATTCCACCGGTCCGCCAGAGCGCCTGCGAACAGCCCGAACAGGAGGTACGGCGCGGCCTCGCATGCGGCGACCAGGGCCGTCAGCGACGCCGAGTCACTGATCCGGTAGACGAGGATGGGCAACGCGATGAGCGTGACGATGTTGCCTGCACCCGAGAGCGTGCGGGCCACCAGGTAGCGGACGAACTGCCGGTCGCGAAGCAGCCGGCGCCTCGGTGGTCGAGCCGTCCCCTCGGTGGTCGAGCCGTCCCTCGGTGCTCGAGCCGCCCCTCGGTGGTCGAGCCTGTCGAGACCACTACCCAGGCCATCCCTGGACCCGGACCGACTGCCGCACGACCAGCCAACCGTTCCCGGGAGTGGTCAAGTTCTGCGGCACTCCACGTGCACGTCCGCGGCCGTCCGAGCCTGATCAGGGTCGGTCGACGCAGCGACTGCCGCGAGGACGACCGCTCGGCGGAGCACCTAGGAGACAGAGACCTCGGCGGCTGCGCCGTCGATGGGCTCCATGTCCTCAGCGAGGCGCATGGCCTCCTCGATCAGGGTCTCGACGATCAGGGACTCGGGCACGGTCTTGATGACCTCGCCCTTGACGAAGATCTGGCCCTTGCCGTTGCCGGACGCGACGCCGAGATCAGCCTCGCGTGCCTCGCCCGGGCCGTTGACGACGCAACCCATGACCGCGACGCGCAACGGGACCTCCATGCCCTCGAGACCGGCGGTCACCTGCTCGGCGAGCTTGTAGACGTCGACCTGGGCGCGGCCGCACGACGGGCAGGAGACGATCTCGAGCTTGCGCGGGCGCAGGTTGAGCGACTGGAGGATCTGGATGCCGACCTTGACCTCCTCGACGGGGGGCGCGGACAGCGAGACCCGGATGGTGTCGCCGATCCCCTTGGAGAGCAGCGCACCGAAGGCCGTCGCCGACTTGATCGTGCCCTGGAACGCGGGGCCGGCCTCGGTCACGCCGAGGTGCAGCGGCCAGTCACCGGCCTCGGCGAGCAGCTCGTAGGCGCGCACCATCACCACGGGGTCGTTGTGCTTCACCGAGATCTTGAAGTCGTGGAAGTCGTGCTCCTCGAAGAGGCTGGCCTCCCAGACCGCGGACTCCACCAGGGCCTCGGGGGTGGCCTTGCCGTACTTCTCCATCACGCGCTTGTCGAGCGACCCGGCGTTGACTCCGATCCGGATGCTCGTCCCGCGGTCCTTGGCGGCCGCTGCGATCTGCTTGACCTGGTCGTCGAACTTGCGGATGTTGCCCGGGTTGACGCGTACGGCGGCGCAGCCGGCATCGATCGCGGCGTAGACGTACTTGGGCTGGAAGTGGATGTCGGCGATCACCGGGATCTGCGAGTGCTGGGCGATCTGCTCCAAGGCGTCCGCGTCGTCCTGGCTCGGACAGGCGACCCGGACGATGTCGCAGCCGGTCGCGGTCAGCTCGGCGATCTGCTGCAGGGTGGAGTTGACGTCGGAGGTCAGCGTGGTCGTCATCGACTGCACCGAGACCGGGGACTCACTGCCGACCCCCACCTTCCCGACCTTGATCTGGCGGGTCTGGCGGCGCGGAGCGAGCACGGGCGGCGGTGCCGCGGGCATGCCGAGGCTGACGGAGGTCATGCGGTTGAGTCTAGGACCGCGCGCCGAACGCTCAGGAAGTCAGGTGGATGGGCACGAAGATGTCGGCAGCGATCAGCACGACGCCCATGACCAGGAAGACGCTGGCCATCACGTAGGCGACCGGCAACAGCTTGGCCACGTCGACGTAACCGGGATCGGGGCGGCGACGCAGGCGGGCGATGCCGCGGCGCAGCGCTTCGTAGAGGGCACCGGCGATATGGCCGCCGTCCAGCGGCAGCAGCGGCACGAAGTTGAACATGCCGATGAAGAAGTTGAAGGCCGCGATCAGCATCAGCAGCGACAACAGCTTGTCCTCGACCGGGAACTGCTCGTGTGACGCGACCTCGCCGGCCATCCGGCCGCCGCCCACGATGCTCACCGGCCCGTTGACGTCCCGCTCCTCGAGCCCGACCAGCGCCAGTCCGACGTGCCAGACCTTGACCGGCATCGACCCCAGCGCCTTGACCGTCTCGACGGTCATCGTGTCCATCTGGCTGACGGTGTAGATCGGTCCACCGGTCGCGAGGTGGGCCTCCGGTGTCACGCCAAGGAACCCGACCGGTGACAGTTTGGTCGGATCGGTGTCATCGGTTGGCCGCGGCTGGACCTGCGTGGTCGCCTGGACCTGGATCAGGTTGCCGTCGCGCTCGATGCCGAGCGTGGCGACCTTGTCGTCGTTGGCGCGGATCGCCTGCTGCAGCTGGTCCCAGCTGGTGACCGGCGTGCCGTTGAACGACACGAACCGGTCGCCCTTCTGCAGCCCGGCGAGGACGGCCGGCGTCGGGTGGTTCTTCAGCTCGTCAGCCGTGCAGGCCCGCTCGTTCTCGGTCGCCGGCACGATGCACGGCGCCACCTCGTCGACCACGGGCTCGGCGACGACGTCGCGGGGGTTACCCGCCGTGCTGAACACGATCCAGAACAGGAAGAACGCGATCAGGATGTTCACCGTCGGCCCGCCGGCCATCACGATGACCTTCTTCCACCAGGCCATCTTGTAGAACAGGCGATCGGCGTCGCCGGGCTTGACGTGCTCCCACTCCGCCGACCGGGCGTCGGAGATCAGCTGGGTGAACATGCCGGTGTTGGACTTGCGGACCTTGACGACCTGGTTGCCCTGCTCGTCGTACTCCACTTCCTCGGCGAGCTGCTCGGCGCCGGGCGGGAGCATGCCGACGATCTTGACGTAGCCGCCGAGCGGGATCGCCTTGACGCCGTACTCGGTCTCGCCGACCTGCTTGCTCCACACCGTCGGTCCGAAGCCGATGAAGTATTGGGTCACCTTCCCGCCGAACCTCTTGCACGGGATCATGTGACCGAGCTCATGCAGGCCGATCGACGTCAGGATGGCGACGACGAAGATCAGCACGCCGAGCGTGTAGTACAGGGCGGTCATCGAGGTCCTTCGGTGATGATGCGGCGGGCTTCCGAGCGCGCCCAGCCGTCGGCGGCGAGCACGTCGTCGACGGTCAGGTGCTCCTTCGAGGGTACGTCGTGGCGCCCCAGCACGCTCGCAACCGTGGGAACGATGTCGTTGAACCGCAACCTGCCCTGCATGAACTCCTCGACGCACACCTCGTTGGCGGCGTTGTAGACGGCGGGGGCGGTGAGGCCGGCCTCACCGGCGGTCCGCGCGAGGGCGACCGCGGGGAACGCCTCGTTGTCGAGGGGGAAGAACTCCCACGTCTCCGGACTGCTCCAGTCCACGGCGGCGGCCGCATCCGGGATCCGATCGGGCCAGTTCAGGCCGAGCGCGATCGGGATCATCATCGTCGGCGGGCTCGCCTGCAGGAGTGTCGACCCGTCGACGAACTCGACCATCGAGTGCACCACCGAGGTGGGGTGGACGACGACCTCGATCCGGTCGAACGGGCAGATCGAACAGCAGGTGCGCCTCGATCACCTCCAGCCCTTTGTTGACCAAGGTTGCGGAGTTGATCGTGATCACGGGGCCCATCGACCAGGTGGGGTGGTTCAGCGCCTGCTCCGGCGTGACGGCGTCGAGCTCCTCACGGGTCCGCCCCCGGAACGGTCCGCCGCTCGCGGTCAGCACCAAGCGCCGCACCTCCGGGGCGGTGCCGCCGCGCAGGCACTGGGCGAGCGCGCTGTGCTCACTGTCGACGGGCACGATCTGGCCCGGCTTCGCGCGCTCGACCACAAGAGGGCCGCCGATGATCAGCGACTCCTTGTTGGCCAGCGCCAACGTGTTGCCCGCGTCGAGGGCCGCGAGAGTGGGCCGGAGCCCGACCGCCCCGGTGATCCCGTTGAGGACCACGTCGCACTCCATCGCGGCCGCCTCGGTCGAGGCCTGCTCCCCCACCCCGTCGTACGCCGGCCGGAACTCGGAGACCTGCTGCCCGAACGCCTCCGGGTTCGACCCACCAGCGGTGAGACCGACGACCCGGAACCGGTCCGGGTTGGCCCGCACCAGGTCGAGTGCCTGCGTGCCGATCGATCCGGTGGAGCCGAGGATGACGATGTCGCGCGCGGTCACCGGCCCATCATTCCAGCCGCCGCATGGGAACGGGTGACATGGCCCGTCTGGGTCATCTCCGGGTCATTCCGGTCGAAACCGCATGCGTCGCCTCTGGCTGGCGCAAGGTTGCGGTAGGGAAGATTGGCGAACTATGGGGGGCACACAATGCCAGCATTTCT
>CAWJOJ010000029.1:0-286865 GCA_963844385.1 uncultured Actinomycetota bacterium
CCGGCCACACCGGGTGGGAGGTGACCCGTCGACTTGGCGTAGTAGCCGGCAGCCTTCCTGCTGGCAAGCATCCGGGCCAGTGCGATCAGGGTGCCGCTGACGGCCGCCCAGGCCACGGCCTCCCAGATGTCGACCTCGAGGATCGGCAGGGTTGGCCGGCGGCTCCTTGCCGGTCGCCGCCTTCCACGTGGTGTTGATCGCCTTCTTCGCCACCATCGCGGCGCCCAGCGCCGAGACCAGGGAGAAGATCGTCCAGACCTTCGACGAATCCGATGCCATGGGTCCTCCTAGTGGTTACCTGCTCACATTACCCAGCAGACGACTTCGGCATGCCGGGGTCCGTGGCGGACTGGAGGGCGGCGGCCAGTTCGTCGGGGTGCCGGGTCGACACCAGCCAGTACGGCGCGGGGTCGGCCGGGTCGGTGATCTCCACGCGCACCGATCGCTTCAGGTAGGGCCGGAGCAGCAGGAACGCACGGGCGTCGGCGTCGACGCCGGCCGCCCTGCGGGTCGCGTCGGCGTCGAGCGAAGCCACGGCACCGACCAGGCGGGTGGTGATGTGCGCCCGACCGGCGCGGAACTCGTCGCTGCGGACGATGACGCGGGCCCCGCCGTACGAGAGGAAGCCGGCGGTCAGCAGCGCCATGGCGGCCAGGGCGACCACGGCCGCGGCGAGCGGGGGAGCGGCGACCGCGACCGCGAGCCACAGCGTCGCGATCAGCATCGTGCCCTGCACCCACCAGCGCAGCGGCACGGTGAGGCGTTCCGAATACTGCACTGGGCAAGCCTGTCACCCCGATCGCCCGGATCGGCGGGTAGGGTCCCCGAACGTGCAGCCAGACCTGACCGGCACGATCCGGGTAGTTGTCCACCGTCTCGACGCCGGCCTGCCGCTGCCGTCGTACGCCCATCCAGGCGATGCCGGCGCCGACCTGATGACGACCGTCGACGTGACCCTGAAGCCCTTCGAACGCAGGCTGGTCCCCACGGGCGTCGCGCTCGCGCTCCCCGAGGGCTACGTCGGGCTCGTCCACCCGCGATCCGGGCTGGCCGCCCGGCACGGACTCTCGATCGTCAATGCTCCGGGCACCATCGATGCCGGTTATCGCGGCGAGATCAACGTCTGCCTGGTCAATCTGGACCCGACGACCCCGATCCGGCTGGTCCGAGGCGACCGGATCGCCCAGTTGGTCGTCCAGCGTCACGAAAGGGCCTCGTTCGTCGAGGTGGACGCGCTTCCGGGGTCGGTCCGGGGCACGGGGGGTTACGGTTCTACTGGAGGCTTCCGCGACCAGACGGAAGATCCCCAAGACACCGAGGAGAGTTGACCAGGATGTTCCGTCGCAACAAGGGGGCTGAGGCCGAGGACGCGGCGGAAACCGCGACCGAGGAGAAGGCAGAGTTCGACCCGACTGCGGGACCCTGGGATGTCAGCGAGATCGACCTCGAGGACGGGGTCGAGCGGGTTGACCTCGGCGGCCTCCTGCTTGCCCCGAGCCCGGGCCACGAGCTTCGCCTCCAGGTGGACGAGGCGACCCAGCAGGTGCAATCGGTTCTCATCGCCGGTCCCGAGGGAGCAGTCGAGCTGAGGCCCTTCGCCGCCCCTCGCAACGGCGACCTCTGGGACGAGATCAGGCCGCAGATCGCCGAGGACATGGAGCGCAGGGGCGGCAAGGTCGAGGAGCGCGAAGGCGTCCACGGCACCGAGCTCGTCGGCTCGGTCCCGGTGCAGGTGGCCGAGGACAAGACGGCCGAGCAGCCCTCGCGGATCGTCGGAGTCAACGGCCCGCGGTGGTTGCTGCGAGCAACGTTCCTCGGGTCGCCAGCGACCAATCCCGACGAGGCCACGGACTGGGAGGCCGTGCTGGGCAGCGTGATCGTCCGGCGCGGCAGCCACGCCATGCCGGTGGGTGATCCCCTGCCGCTGACGCTGCCTCCGCAGGCCCGCAAGCAGGTCTGAGACTCGGCCATGGGTGAACCGCACAAGAACAAGCTGCTCAAGAGCATCAGCAAATGGGCGAACAGCGCCGACCAGGACGCGGCCGACATGCGCCGTACTCACCTCGACGACAGTTGCGTGTCGATTGCCGATGCCCCCGACCGCGAACGAGTCCGGCTACGCGGGACCTTGCGCACGGTCACGCTCAGCCCGCGTGGCGGCGCCCCGGCGCTGGAGGCCGAGCTGTACGACGGCACCGGCGTGCTGACCGTGATCTGGCTCGGACGGCGACGGATCGCCGGCGTCTCACCGGGCTGCTCGATCCAGGTCGAGGGCCGGATCGGCGTACACGACAAGTCCCGGGTGATCTACAACCCCCGCTACGAGCTCAGGGCCTGACCTTGACCGAATCCACATCGGCCTCCATCGAGACGGTCGAGCATGTCGTCCGCAAGCAGATGGCCACGGCCCTCGGCGGCAAGCGCGGCATGCTCGAGACGGCGATCCCGACTCTGCTGTTCACCATCTTCTTCCTGACGACCCACGAGCTCAGGCTCGCCGTGATCGTCAGTGTGGTTGCGGCAGTGAGCTTGCTGGCTGCTGCGACTGATCCAGCGTTCGACTCCACAGTTCGTGCTCAACGCGCTCTTCGGTATCGCTCTGGGCTGGCTGTTCGTGCACCTGTCCCA
This sequence comes from uncultured Actinomycetota bacterium, assembly GCA_963844385.1. Taxonomy (GTDB): domain Bacteria; phylum Actinomycetota; class Actinomycetes; order Propionibacteriales; family Nocardioidaceae; genus Nocardioides. Next base: position 2,629 of record CAWJOJ010000029.1, read on the forward strand.
GCGGTCCGGCGGTGACGAGAACGACCAGGCGCTTGCCTATTTCCTCCCGGGACTGCTCTACAACACCGGCTGGACGACGCTGCTGGCGATCAGCTGCCTGGTCCGCTGGCCGGTGGTGGGCTTCATGGTGGGCAGCGTGGCCGGCGACCCGCTCGAGTGGCATCGGGACCGCCAGGTCGTGAAGCTCTGCACGCTGCTGACCTGGGTACTCGCAGCCCCCGGCCTGCTCCGCCTGTCCATCCAGGGCCCGCTGTGGCTGGCCGCGAAGGGCGGTTCTCTCGACGAGGAACGAGCCATCGCCGCGCTCGGCGTCCTGAAGGTGGCGATGGGCTGGCCCCTCCAGATCGCCACCCTGGCCGTGATGGTGTGGCTGCTGTCGCGCGACCGGACCCCGGTCCAGGAACAGGCCTCAGAACCCGCCTGAACCGGTGGATCAACCCCCGTGGGTGCCTGGCGCCAGCATCCGTTCGAGCTCGTCCTCCACCTCGGCCGAGACGACGAACAGCAGCTCGTCTCCCGACTCGATGGGCTGCTCGTCGTCGGGTGTGTAGACCTGGCCGTCGCGCAGGATCGTGACCAGCGCACAGTTCTCGGGCCAGGGGATCAGCCCGGCCGGCCGGCCGACCAGTGGAGAGTCTTCGGGAAGGGTGAGCTCGACGAGGTTGGCGTTGCCCTGCCGGAACGTGAACAACCGGACGAGGTCGCCGACCGTGACGGCCTCCTCCACCAGCGCGGACATGATCCGTGGGGTCGACACGTTGACGTCGACACCCCACGCATCGGTGAACAGCCACTCGTTGTTGGGGTGGTTGACCCGGCCGACCGTGCGGGGAACCCCGAACTCGGTCTTGGCCAACAGGGACGTGACGAGGTTGGCCTTGTCGTCACCGGTCGCCGCGATGACCACGTCGCAGTTCTGGAGCCGGGCCTCCTCGAGCGAGGACAGCTCACACGAGTCGGCGAGCAGCCATTCCGCGTTGGGCACCCGATCCGGCTTGATGGCGTCGGGGTCCTTGTCGATGAGCAGGACCTCGTGCCCGTTTGTGATCAGCTCCCGGGCGACCGAGCGGCCTACGGCGCCCGCACCCGCGATGGCGACCCGCATCAGTCGTCCTCCGGTCCTTCTTCGATGATGGCGTAGGCGTGGCCCGCGTTCTCCTCGCGCATGACCAGATGCAGCATGTCGCCCTCCTGGATCAGCGAGTCACGGGTCGGCAGCATGCCCTCTCCGAGCCGGTCGATCCAGGCGATCCGGCTCCGCGTCTCCTCCTGGAACTTCGCGGTCCCGTGACCGATCCACTGGTCCGGGAACGGAGATGTGGTCGAGGCGGACGGTGCCGGACGGATCGCGGAAATCGGGTTCGGCGCCGGCGGGCAGCAACCGCCGCAGCACCTGGTCGGCGGTCCACTTGACCGTGGCCACGGTGGTGATCCCGAGCCGCTGGTAGACCTCGGCGCGACCGGGATCGTAGATCCGGGCGACCACCTGCTGGATCCCGAAGGACTCGCGAGCCACGCGCGCGGCGATGATGTTGGAGTTGTCGCCGCTGGACACGGCAGCGAAGGCATCCGCCCGGGCGATGCCGGCCTGGGTCAGCACGGCCTGGTCGAAGCCGTAGCCGGTGATCTTGTCGCCGTTGAACGAGGGCCCGAGGCGCCGGAACGCGTCCGGGTTGCTGTCGATGATGGAGACGGTGTGGTTGCGGTCCTCGAGGCTGCGCGCGAGGGTCGAGCCGACCCGCCCGCAACCCATGATCACGACATGCACGTTGAAGACGCTACCGCAGCGGATGCGCTCCGGAGCCCCGGCACGAGCGGCTAGTCGAACCGAACGGGTGCAGATTGGTCTAGCCTGTTCGCTCGTGGGTGTCGGCGACGTTTCCAAGCGGATCCTGCTGGGTCGCAAGCTCCGTAGCTCCCAGCTTGGCGAGACGCTTCTCCCCAAGCGGATCGCCCTCCCGGTGTTCGCCAGCGACGCGCTCTCGTCGGTCGCCTACGCCCCGGACGAGGTCTTCATCATGCTGTCCCTGGCCGGCGCCTCGGCGTACATGTACTCCTTCTGGATCGGCATCGCCGTCGCGCTCGTGCTCGCGGCCGTCGTGACGTCCTACCGGCAGACCGTGCGTCGCCTACCCCAGTGGCGGCGGCGACTACGAGGTCGCGACCGTCAACCTCGGCCGCAACGCGGGGATCACCGTCGCCAGCGCGCTGCTGTGCGACTACGTGCTCACGGTCGCCGTGTCGATCTCTGCGGGTGCGCAGTACGCCGCCGCGGCGTTCCCGTCGCTCTACGGGCACCAGGCCACGGTGGCGACCGCAATGGTCGTCGCGCTGGCGGCCATGAACCTGCGCGGGATCCGGGAGTCCGGGACGTTCTTCGCCGTCCCGACCTACGGATTCATGGTCGCGATTCTCGGCATGTGCGCGGTGGGCCTGTTCCGCCACCTGGCCGGCGACCTGCCGCAGGTCGAGAGCGCCGGGTTCGACATCGAGCCCGGCCCCGGCTACGACGATTCGCTGACGACCTTCGCCCTGCTGTTCCTGCTCGCGCGCGCGTTCTCGTCGGGTTGCGCGGCTCTGACCGGTGTCGAGGCGATCTCCAACGGCGTCCCGGCCTTCCGCAAGCCGAAGAGCAAGAACGCCGCCACCACGCTGCTCCTGCTCGGCGCGCTCTCGATCACGATGATGCTCAGCATCCTGGTGCTGGCCAAGCAGATGGGGCTGAAGTACGTCGACCCGCACGACCTCGAACGGCTGGGGGGCGCTGCCCGGCGACTACGACCAGCACGCCGTGATCGCCCAGATCGCGGACGCGGTCTTCGACAACTTCTCTCCGGGCTTCTACTTCGTGGTCGCCATGACCGGGATCATCCTGGTGCTGGCGGCCAACACCGCCTTCAACGGTTTCCCGGTGCTCGGCTCGATCCTGGCCCAGGACGGCTTCGCCCCGCGGGCGCTCGGCTCGCGCGGCGACCGGCTCGCGTACAGCAACGGGATCGTGTTCCTCGCGGTGCTCGCGATCATCCTGATCGAGGTGTTCAACGCCCAGACCACCCGGCTGATCCAGCTCTACATCGTGGGCGTGTTCGTGTCGTTCAACCTGAGCCAGCTCGGCATGATCCTGCACTGGACCAGGCACCTCAAGACCGAACAGGATCCCGCAGCGCGGCACCGGATGTTCCGCGCTCGCATCATCAACACCGTGGGCCTGTCGTTCACCGCGGTGGTGCTGGTGGTCGTGCTGATCACCAAGTTCCTTGCCGGCGCCTGGATCACCATCCTCGCGATGGGCATCTTCTTCATGTTCATGCGCGCCATCCGCAAGCACTACGACCGCGTTGCCGAGGAGCTCGCGGCCGACGACGAGGACAAGGTCCTTCCCACCCGGGTGCACGCGATCGTGCTCGCCTCGAAGCTGCACAAGCCGACGCTGCGGGCCCTTGCCTACGCCAAGGCCACCCGCCCGAACGTGCTGGAGGCGGTCTACGTCAGCAGCGATGCGGCGGCGACCGACGCGCTCCTGCAGGCGTGGGACGACCGGCGCATCGACGTCCCGCTGAAGGTGCTGCACTCGCCGTACCGCGAGCTGATCAAGCCGATCGTCGACTACGCGGTCTCGATCCGCCAGGCGAACCCGCGCGGAGTGGTGGCCGTCTACATCCCCGAGTACGTCGTGGGCCGCTGGTGGGAGCAGCTTCTGCACAACCAGACCGCCCTCAGGCTCAAGGGGCGCCTGCTGTTCACGCCCGGCGTGATGGTCACCTCGGTGCCCTACCAGCTGCGGTCCTCCGAGCTCGCCCGCGAGCGCGAGACCTGGGAGCAGACCCGGCTCCGCCCCGGCGACGTCCGCCGCGGGCAGACCATTCGCGATCCCTCCGGCAGAGGACGACGGACGCCCCGCTGATGCCCCGCAACCCGCGTCAGCGCCAGGCAAGGGGCCGATCCCGGGTGGGTGAGCGCTTCACCGCCGTGGTCGGGCCGGTCGCGCACGGCGGCCACTTCGTCGTCCGGCTACCGGGGGAGGGCCGGGTCGTGTTCACCCGGCACGCACTGCCTGGCGAGGAGGTGGTCGTCGAGATCACCGAGGGCACGGAGGGAGACCGGTTCTGGAGGGGCGACGCCGTGTCGATCCTGACCGCCTCCCCAGACCGGGTCGCGGCGCCCTGCCAGTACGCCGGTCCCGACCTCTGCGGCGGCTGCGACTTCCAGCACGTCGCGCTCCCGGCCCAGCGAGAGCTGAAGGCGGCCGTCGTCCGCGAGCAGCTCGTGCGGCTGGGACACTTCGATCCGGCTGACCCGCTCGTGTCCGGCCTCGTGGTGGAAGCGGTCTCCGGCGACCACCCCGACGTCGATCTTGGCCTGCGCTGGCGGACCCGCATGCAGTACGTCGACCTCCCCGGCGGCACCCACGGCCTGCGGGTGCACCGCTCGCGTGACGTCGTCGAGATCGACGACTGCCTGATCGCGCATCCCGACGCGCGCGAAGTCTCGACAGGCTCGACCAACGGCAGCGAGCCGGTCGTCGAGACGGTGCTGGGTCGCGACTTCCAGATGTCCGCTGCCGGGTTCTGGCAGGTGCACCCGGGCGCGCCGGCAACCCTCGTCGAGACCGTCCTCGACTACCTCGACCCCCAACCGGGCGAGAAGGTCCTCGACCTCTACAGCGGCGTCGGGCTGTTCGCGGCGTTCATCGCCGCACGAGTGGGCGACGCCGGCCGGGTGGTGGCCGTCGAGGCCGATCGCAGGGCGTGCGAGCACGCGAAGCTCAACCTGGCCGGTTTCGGGAGGGCGAAGGTCACGGCGGGTGCCGTCGACCGGGTCCTGGCCACGTCGTACGACGAGCCGTTCGACCTCGTCGTCCTCGACCCTCCCCGGGAAGGAGCTCGCCGCAAGGTCGTCGAGCAGGTGGTCGACCGGGCACCGCGGGCGATCGCCTACGTCGGCTGTGACCCGGCCGCCCTGGCCCGCGACCTCGCAATCTTCGCGGAACACGGCTACCCAGCTGCGCCGGCTCCGAGCCTTCGACCTGTTCCCCATGACGCACCACGTCGAGTGTGTCGCGCTCCTGGAGCGCTAGCCCACGCGTGAACGCCCGTTGCCCAAGACCCTTGACGTCATGTATCTTGATATCAAGAGATAATGCTTCCAAGAAGTTAGGCCAGCCTCACTACCCGCGCCCTACGTCGCGTGGGCAAGATGGGGGTGAGCGCAACCACGGACGTCAAGGAGATGGCTGATGCCGAGTCAGGACAGCTTCGGTGCCAAGAGCACCCTGGATGTGAACGGGAAGTCCTACGAGATCTTCCGGCTGGACGCCGTGACCGGCGAGGGGCTCGACGTGGCCTCGCTGCCGTTCTCGCTGAAGGTGCTCCTCGAGAACCTGCTCCGCACCGAGGACGGGGCGGACATCACCGCAGACGACATCAAGGCGATCGCCGGCTGGGACGCTGACGCCGACCCCAGCCAGGAGATCCAGTTCACGCCGGCTCGCGTGATCATGCAGGACTTCACCGGGGTTCCCTGTGTCGTCGACCTCGCCACGATGCGTGAGGCGATGGCCGACCTCGGCGGCGACCCGACGAAGATCAACCCGCTCGCGCCCGCAGAGATGGTCATCGACCACTCCGTCATCGCCGACGTCTTCGGCACCGCCGAGGCGTTCGGTCGCAACGTCGAGATCGAGTACGAGCGCAACCGCGAGCGCTACCAGTTCCTGCGCTGGGGGCAGGGCGCCTTCGACGACTTCAAGGTCGTCCCGCCCGGCACCGGCATCGTGCACCAGGTCAACATCGAGCACCTCGCCCGCACCGTGTTCACCCGCGAGGTGGACGGCGAGCTGCAGGCCTACCCCGACACGTGCGTCGGCACCGACTCGCACACCACCATGGTCAACGGGATCGGCGTCGTCGGCTGGGGAGTCGGCGGCATCGAGGCCGAGGCGGCGATGCTCGGGCAGCCGGTGTCGATGCTGATCCCGCGCGTGGTCGGCTTCAAGCTCAACGGTGACCTTCCGGAGGGCGCGACCGCCACCGACCTGGTCCTCACCATCACCGAGATGCTGCGCAAGCACGGGGTGGTCGGGAAGTTCGTGGAGTTCTACGGGCCCGGCGTCTCGGTGCTGCCGCTCGCCAACCGCGCGACCATCGGCAACATGTCGCCCGAGTTCGGGTCGACGATCGCGGTCTTCCCGATCGACGAGGAGACGGTCAAGTACCTCAAGCTCACCGGCCGCCCCGAGGAGCAGCTCGCCCTGGTCGAGACCTATGCCAAGGAGCAGGGCCTGTGGCACGACCCGTCGGCCGAGCCGCGCTTCTCCGAGAAGCTGGAGCTCGACCTGGCCACCGTCGTACCCTCCCTCGCCGGCCCGAAGCGCCCGCAGGACCGGGTCTCGCTCTCCAACGCGAAGCAGGCCTTCCGCGGCGCGCTGACCGACTACGTCGAGGCCCCGACCGCCAAGTGGAGCGAGATGGGGTACGACGAGGCCTCCGCCGAGTCCTTCCCGGCCTCCGACGCCCCGGCCTACCACGGAGCCAACGACGCGGAGGCTCCGACCGACCACCTGTCCGCCGCTCCCGAGGACGGTGGCCGACCGAGCGACCCGATCGAGATCACGCTGGACGGCACGAAGTGCACGCTTGACCACGGAGCGGTGACGATCGCGGCGATCACGTCCTGCACCAACACCTCCAACCCGTCGGTGATGATCGGTGCCGCCCTGCTGGCCAAGAAGGCCGTCGAGAAGGGCCTCACCAGCAAGCCGTGGGTCAAGACCACGCTGGCGCCTGGTTCGAAGGTCGTCTCCGACTACTACGAGAAGTCCGGCCTCACGCCGTACCTCGACAAGCTGGGTTTCAACCTCGTCGGCTATGGCTGCACCACCTGCATCGGCAACTCGGGTCCGCTCATTCCCGAGGTCTCGGCCGCCGTGCAGGAGAACGATCTCGCGGTCGTGTCCGTGCTGTCCGGCAACCGCAACTTCGAGGGCCGGATCAACCCCGACGTGAAGATGAACTACCTCGCGTCACCGCCGCTGGTCGTGGCCTACGCGCTGGCGGGCTCGATGGACGTCGACCTGTTCAACGAGCCGCTGGGCCAGGACCAGGACGGCAACGACGTGTTCATGAAGGACATCTGGCCGACGGCCGCGGAGGTCGAGGACGTCATCGCCGACGCGATCACCTCGGAGATGTTCACCACCGACTATGCCGACGTGTTCGCCGGTGACGAGACGTGGAGGTCGCTGCCGACGCCTGAGGGCAAGACCTTCGCCTGGGAAGAGGACTCCACCTACGTCCGCAAGCCCCCCTACTTCGACGGCATGCCCGACAAGCCGGAGCCGGTCACCGACATCGAGGGTGCCCGCGTGCTGCTGAAGCTGGGCGACTCGGTCACGACCGACCACATCAGCCCGGCCGGCGCGATCAAGAAGGACTCGCCCGCGGGCAAGTACCTCGCCGAGCACGGCGTGGAGCAGCGGGACTTCAACTCCTACGGTTCGCGCCGCGGCAACCACGAGGTGATGATCCGGGGCACCTTCGCCAACATCCGCCTGCGCAACCAGCTCGCGCCCGGCACCGAGGGCGGCTTCACCCGCGACCTCGCTGGTTCGGGCGAGGTCACGACCGTGTTCGAGGCGTCGGAGAAGTACGTCGCGGCGGGCACCCCGCTCGTCGTGCTGTCCGGCAAGGAGTACGGCTCCGGATTCTCGCGTGACTGGGCTGCCAAGGGCACGGCACTGCTGGGCGTGAAGGCCGTGATCGCGGAGTCCTACGAGCGGATCCACCGGTCCAACCTGATCGGCATGGGTGTCCTCCCGCTCCAGTACCCCGAGGGCCAGAACGCCGAGTCCCTGGGGCTCACCGGCGAGGAGACGTTCTCCATCAGCGGTGTCACCGCGCTCAACAACGGCGGCACGCCGAAGACCGTCAAGGTCAAGGCCGACGACGTGGAGTTCGACGCTGTGGTGCGCATCGACACCCCGGGCGAGGCGAACTACTACCGCAACGGCGGCATCATGCAGTACGTCCTGCGGAGCCTGCTCAACGCCTGACCGGAGTCATCGCGGCTCGACGGGCTCGAGCTCGGCGATGGTGCGGGTCGCGATGATGGGCGTGCCGAGGAGCCAGAGGAACGACAGCGCGCCGCCGACTCCGGCGATGACGAGCGTCGGGCCGATGCCGATCAGCTCACCGCTGACGCCACCGACGATGGCTCCGAGGGGCCGGACGCCGTAGTTGAGCGTGGCGAACGCACCGGAAACGCGGCTGCGCATCGCATCCGGTGTCACGGCGGTCTGCAGCGCGTTGAGATTGATGTCGAGGAGCATCACCCCCAAGGCGCTGACGACCTCGACGAGGGCGAGCACGCCTGCCTTGGCCCAGACGGGTCCGCCGGCGAGCGGGATCGCCGCGGCCGGGGCGCTGAAGAGTACGGCGCCGAGGGCGATGGTCGGCCCGACCCCGATCCGGCGCGCCACGGGGGCGGCGAGGACCGCCCCGGCCAGCCCGCCGAAGGCCCCGATCCCGAAAGCCAGGCCGATCATCCCGGCGGACAACCCGAGCGTGCGACTGGCGAACAGCACCACCAGCGCGGTCACCACCAGGTTGAAGAAGTTGATCGTGGTGGCGAAGCGCAGCGATGCGTTGAGGTAGGCATGGCGCCGCAGGAACCGCACGCCCATCCGGGCGCGCCGGAGCAAGGACTCCTGCTCCGGCTCGGACCGCTCTGGCTCGATCGATCCGGACTCTCCCGATCATCAGCGCGGACACAATGAACGACACTCCGTCCACGAGCATCGCGACCGGTGCGGTGAGGGCTTGGATCAGGCCGCCGGCGAGGGGCGGACCCACGATGAACGAGCCCGAGCGCGTCGTACTCAGCAATGAGTTCGCCTCGACGAACTGGTCCTTGCGCACCAGCGCAACGAAGAACGGCTGGTAGGACGTCTGGTAGAGCACGCCGCCGGCGCCGGCCACGAGGGCGACGACGAAGAGCTGGGTGAGCGTGACGGCCCCGAGCCAGTACGCGACCGGCAGGGTGAGGACCGCGACCGCCCGGATGAGGTCGGCCCAGATCAGCAGCCGCTGCTTGCGGGGCTGGTGGTCGACCCAGGCGCCGACGAAGAGGGAGACGAGGTTGGGTGCCCAGACCGCGGCGGTCAGGAGTCCGACGACGGTGGGACTGGCGTGCAGCATGGTCACCGCGATGAGCGGGATGGCCAGCTCGGAGATGCGGTCGCCGAGCTGCGAGACCGACTGCCCAGTCCAGTACGTCGCGAAGTTGCGGTCTCGCCACAGCGGCCCCGTTGGCTCAGCCATCGGTTGGGTCGGGGGCCTCCGGCAGCGTGTAGCGGAGCAGCCGCACGCTCCGGGCATCGCCGGGGATCGTGGAGGGATCCTGGTCCTTTCTCAGCACGTACGGCGCCAGCAGCTGCTCGACCGCCGCCTCGAGCTCGCCGAGCTCGGCCGGCGTGACCAGGATCCGGGTGCTGGCCCGGCCGGAGAGATCGCGCCACTCGTCCTCGAGGCGCGGCTCGACGTCGCGCCGCCACGCGCCGGGCACGTCTCCCTCGACCTGCTCGATCGCTGTCGCGAGCATCCGCTGCGCCTCGCGCCCGGCCGGGTCCGCGGGCGTGAAGCGGAACCCGCGAGCAGAGGCCTCCCACCATCGCTCGCGACCGGTTCCGGGATGGTCGGAGTCGCGGACGAGCGCGTGCCTGGCGAGGTGACGGAGGTGCCAGCTGGTGACCGAGGGGCTGGCGCCGACCTCGGGTGCCAGTGCGGTTGCGGTGCTCGGGCCGTGGCGCTGCAGCCGCTCGAGAAAGCGGCAGGCAAGACCGGCGAAGCCTGCGCATGAGAGGTTCGGACCATGGACGGGCGCCACCAGCCGTCTTCTGTCGCGAGGATCCTTGCCGTCCTCGGGCTCGTGCTCGTCCTCGGAGGCGGTGCCGCGCTGGCACTCGGCGTTGCTGCAGACCGGTCCTGGCAGAAGGTCACCGGGATCGTCGTCCTGGTGCTCGGCCTGGCGTGTGTGCGTGCCTACCGGTGGATTCGCCGGGCGCGGCTGATGGGGCAGGTCGGCCGCGACCTGCACGGCCCGGACTGAACAGCCTCCGGGGCTACGAGCCTCGTCAGGCAGCGCTCTTGAACATGCCGCCGTCAATGATGTAGTCCGCGCCGGTGACGTTGCCGGACCGCTCCGAGGCGAGGAACAGCACCAGCGCTGCGATCTCCTCGGGCTCACTGATCCGTCCGGAGGTGATGGCCATCGACTCCGGCAGCAGCCGGTCCATCACGTCGTCCACGGTGGTGCCGGCCTGGTCTGCGAGCAGGTGGGCGAACCCACCAGGCGCGGTCCAAAGCGGGGTGCGCACCGGTCCGGGAGAGACGGCGTTGACGCGGATCCCCTGAGGCGTGAGGTCCTCGGCGAGGGCCTTGGTCACGTTGGTCAGGGCCGCTTTGGCGGCGCTGTACGGCGCGATCATTCCGTCCGGCAACTTGGCGGTGAGGGAGCTGATGTTGACGATCGCTGCGCCGCTGCGGCCCAGCATGTGCGGGACCGCGGCACGGACGGTCCGGACGGCGCTGAAGAAGGTGATGTCGAAGATCCGCTGCCACTGGTCGTCGCTGAAGTCGGTGACCGATCCGGCGGGTTCGCTCATGGCGACGTTGTTGACGAGGATGTCGATGCCGCCGTGGATGGCCACAGCCTCGTCGACCAGTTCCGCGACACCGGTGGCGGTGGCGAGGTCAACGGCGACGAAGCGGACGTCGTACGCCTCGCGCAGACTCGCCAGCTCCGCAGAGTCGGTCCTGGCACCCACGACCACACGCGACCCTTCGGCGGCGAGGCCCGCTGCGACGGCGAGTCCGATGCCCCTGCTCCCACCGGTGACGATGGCTGTCTTGTCGGTCAGGTTCAGGTCCATGACACCCAGTGTGGCGTGGCCCGCCGTCCCACACCGGCGGCTATCGGACGTCGCGTTCAGCCAACCGGGTCCCACGTCAGTAGCGGACTCGGATTGACCTCTCGGCCGGGTCGATCCGGACCTCGCCGCCATTCGGGATGACCAATTGCGGGTCCGTGTGGCCGAAATCGACGTCGAAGACGAGCGGGATGCCGGGGTTGTACTCGGCGAACGCGGCCAGGACCGCTTCGCGCTGCGCCTCGACGTACGCCTTCCGCTGGTCGGGGCGTGTTGGGGAATTCGAACGACCAGGCCTTCGGCCGCCCCATGAGCAACGCCGAGAAGCGTTGCAGCAGCCCGCGCTCACCCATGCACATCAGCACCCGGCCGACGTACTCCGCGCTGGGGCAGCTCCTCAGACGTCTCGAGGTGGAACACACAGCCGTCGTACGCCGCATCGTCCGGCAGGTGCGTGCCGACGCGCAGGTGGAAGTCGACGATCTCCAGACACCCACCCCAGAGTCGGCCCTCGACGACCTGGTCGGTGCCATGCCACAGCCAGCCGGTGCCGGGGAGCATCTCAGGTTCGTGCTCGAGGTGGGTTGGGTCGGCCCAGTCCTGGTGCGTGTCCGTGAACGCGTCGGCCGGGCGCAGGTCGTACCAGTCGTGCGTGAACAGCGCCTTCGAGAACGCCTCTCCACTGTGCGGGTTGATGGAGCCATAGCGGCCGAGCGTGGTCATCACCGTGCCGCCGTAGTAGCTCACGATGCCGAGGTTCCAGAGGTAGGTGCACAGGTTGGTGTTGTCGCTGAGCCCGAAGAACGGCTTGGGATTCCGGGTGATGACGTCGGCGTCGAGGTACCTGAGGATCTTGATCTGGTCGTCGCCACCGACGCTTGTGAGGATCGCCTTGATCTCGGGATCGGCGAAGGCGGCATTGACGTCCCGGGCGCGGTCCCGCGGGCTCGACCAGACCCGAGTGGTCGGGTACTCGACCGCCGTGACGCCGTACTCGCTCTCGAGCCGCCGGATCCCGAGCTCGAACGGCGCCGGGAACATCTGGGGAAGCGCGGCGCCGGGGGAGAGCACGGCGACCTTGTCACCTGGTTTCGGCTTCTCGGGATACTTCATCATGCACCCAACGCTAGTTGCCTGGGCTCGTGACTCATGATCTCGACAGCGGCTGACGACCTAGCGGAAGTACCCGACGACGTCGATGGTGAAGTGCGTCGACCCGGCGGACGCGTAGACCATGACCTGGCGGGCAGGACTCAACTCGGTGACGAGGCCGACGCTGTGCTGTTGGCTTCCTCCCCACCACGAGAGCGAAGTGATCGGTGGGCGGGGACGGTTTGCCGGATGCACCACCAGGGTCCCGGCTCCGGCGGTCGCGATCGCAGTGAGCACGTAGTTGATGGCCCTCGAACCGACCGGGGCGCCGGCGACCGGGATCGTGACCGTGCGCGTCTGCCCCGCGCTCAGCCGGACGCCCGTCGTCCGCGAATCAACTGCTACGCCTCTGGCGGAGATTTGAACGAACGAACGGTCCCGTGCCCTTATGTGCGTCTTGGGTAGTGGTGGCCTTGGTGGACCAGGGTGTGGTGGCGGGGGCAGATGAGTTCTCCGTTGTCTGTGGTGGTGCGGCCGCCTTTGCTCCAGGGTTTTCGGTGGTTTGCGTCGCACCAGGTGGCGGGGCGTTCGCAGCTCTGGATGTTGCATAGTCCGCCTTGGCGGAGGGCCATGGCGATGCGTTGGGGCTGGGTGAAGGTGCGTCGTCGTGCCGAGGTCGAGGAGTTGGGAGGGGCCGTCGAGGACGGCGGGGATGATGCCGGCGGCGGCGGCCAGGTGGCGGGCTTGGCTGGGGGAGAGCGGGGTGTCGGTGCCCAGGATGTTGGCGGCGTGTAGTCCGCCGAGCAGGGTGTCGAGGGTCATCGTGACCAGCACCGTGGCGTTGATTCCGCCGGACTGGGGGAGCCGGTCGGGGGGCAGGTGTTCGAGCAGTTCGCAGAACGCCTGCCCGTACACCTGGGCCGGCGGCACGTCTTGTCGGGTGATCGGGTCGGGCCGGTTGGGGTTCGCGAACGCCTCGAGTGCGGTGGTCAGGATCGCGCCGGTCAGGGCGGGGATCTTGAACCGGCCGTAGGTCGAGCCGTGGCCATCGGACCAGGTTTTGAGGTGGCAGGTTTTGTGGGCCTCGGCCTCCTCGCGTTCGAGGTGTCGGGCGATCAGCGCGTCTGCCTGGTCGGGGGCGAGGACTTCGAGCAGGTGCCTGCCCAGGGTGTGGAGGGCGCGGGCGTCGTGCTGTTCTGCCAGGACCAGGAGGTGGGTTTCGGCGTCCGGGGCGCGGTCGGCCAGCTCCGTGGGGAGCGCGTCGACGGCGGCCACGATGACGGTGGCTTGTTCGGTGTGGATCGCGCCTTCGGCCAGGGCGGTGTGTGTCGGCGGGTGGGGCTCGAGGGCTCGGGACTGGCGGACCAGGCGGGTGGCCTCGGCGCGGGTGATACCCGAGATTGCGCGTACCCAGGCTGCGGTGGTGGTGGCGCCGGCGGCAGCGGCGACGTCGTCGCGGTCTGCGTCGGCGACGACTGCGAAGAGGTGGGCGTCGATCCGGGATCGCAGCGCCAGTAGTTCGGCGATCGTCTCGCCGCGCTCGTGTGGGGTCATCGCCCACGTTGAGGGTTGGCCGATCTCGTCGAGGACCTCGTGGGTGCGGCCGGCGAACGAGTGCAGCCGGTTGCGACGCAACGGGACCGGGGTGCGGAAGTCGCCCGCGTCCAGGTCCGGTGTCGTCGTCATACCCCAAACGCTAGCCGCGACCACCGACACTGGCTGAGCACCGAAAACCCTTGTGTGCATAGGCGTCGATCATGGGCAAGGCTGCCATGCCCTCGCCGCCTCAACCCCGCGTTATTCCCACAGTCAGCCGGCATGACCGGATGTCCGCGGGATTGCCTGATGGCCTGGATGGAGCAGACTGGCACCGTGTCCCTCAGTGCCGAGCCGCCCACGCTGCCCGATCCGTCGACCTCATCCGGCCGAAGCGCCACGGCAACAGCCGTGCTTCTCGTCGCGTCCTGGGCGGTGATCGTCGGCGTCGTCGTCGGCGTGGGCTGGCTGCTCATCCATCCGCTCGAAGGCTCTGTGGGAGAGGTCGACGACGACTTCGCGATCTGGCTCGCCGAGCAGCGGACCGATGAGCTCAACGACATCGCCAACGCCGGGACCTTCCTCGGCGACACGATCGTGGAGCTGGTCCTCGCGCCGATCATCGCTGTGGGTGTCTGGATCTGGCAACGGTCCGTGGTTCCGGCCCTGTTCCTCGCGCTGGTCGCGTGCGGGATGGGCGGCATCTACTACATCACTGTCAACGTGGACCCGCGGCAACGCCCACCGGTCGAGTACCTCGACCCCGGCCTGTCGCCGACCCACAGCTACCCGTCGGGACACGTTGGCACTGCTGTCGCCCTGTACGGCGGCACCTTCGTCCTGGCCTGGACCTACGCACGCGCCGCTCGCTGGTGGGCGTCGCCGCTGCTGCTGGTCCCGCTGGTGGTGCTGGTATCGCGGCTCTACCAGGGCGTCCACCACATCAGCGACGTGCTGGCCAGTCTGGCGTACGGTTCGGTCTGGCTCGGCACGGTCACGGCCCTCCTCTTGCATAGTCACTCGAGGCGGTCACCGCGGCAACGTACGGTGGCCTCATGATCGCGGCATTCAGCATCTCGCCCATGTCCGGCGACGAGACCGGTTCGGTGACCGACGCCGTCGCGGCCGCCGTACGCGTCGTCAGGGAGTCCGGCCTTCCCAACGAGACCAACGCGATGTTCACCAACGTCGAGGGGGAGTGGGACGAGGTGATGGCGGTCGTGAAGCGCGCCGTCGCGGTCGTCGCGGAGGTCTCGCCTCGGGTCGGTCTCGTCCTGAAGGCCGACATCCGTCCTGGGTACGACGGGCAGCTGACCGCCAAGGTGCAGCGCATCGAGGAGCACCTGGCCGAATCCTGACCAGGGGTCAGGGTCCGAAGATGCCGCTGTACGCGTTGAGGGCTGGCTGGCCCCCGAGGTGGGCGTAGAGCACTGTTGAGTCCTTGGCGATGGTGCCGTCCCGGACCAGGTCGATCAGGCCCGCCATCGACTTCCCTTCATAGACGGGATCGATGATCATGCCCTCGAGCTCGCCGGTGAGCCGGATAGCGTCGATGGTCGACTGGACCGGGATGCCGTACTTCTCGCCTGCCCAGCCCGCAAGCACCTCGATCTCGTCATCCCGCAGGTCCCGGCCTAGATCGACCAGGTCCGCGGTGTGCCGGGCGATCCGTTCCACCTGGGCGCGGGTCTTGTCCAGCGTGGCCGAGGCGTCGATGCCGATGACCCGGCGCGGGCGATCCTGTCCGGCGAACCCGGCGATCATGCCGGCGTGGGTCGAGCCGGTGACCGTGCAGACCACGATGGTGTCGAAGAAGATGCCGAGCTCGCGCTCCTGCCGCTCGACCTCGTAGGCCCAGTTCGCGAAGCCGAGGCCGCCGTACTTGTGCTCGGAGGCGCCGGCCGGGATCCCGTAGGGCTTGCCGCCCGCGGCCTCGACCTCGGTCAGCGCGTCCTCCCACGACGTCCGGATACCGATGTCGAAGCCGGCCGGGTCGAGCCGAACGTCGGCACCCATGATCCGCGAGAGCAGGATGTTGCCGACGGTCTCGTTGCCCGGGTCGTCCCAGTCCACCCACTTCTCCTGGACGAGGCGGCATTTGAGGCCGAGCTTGGCGGCGACCG
Source organism: uncultured Actinomycetota bacterium (assembly GCA_963844385.1). Taxonomy (GTDB): domain Bacteria; phylum Actinomycetota; class Actinomycetes; order Propionibacteriales; family Nocardioidaceae; genus Nocardioides. The sequence goes on from CAWJOJ010000029.1 coordinate 18,304, forward strand.
CCGCGACCTGGCGGGTGTGGTTGGACTGGTAGCCGCCGATCGAGACCAGCGTGTCGGCACCCGAGGCGAGCGCATCGGGGACGATGTACTCCAGCTTCCGGGTCTTGTTGCCGCCGAAGGCCAGGCCGGAGTTGCAGTCCTCGCGCTTGGCCCAGACATCGGCGCCGCCGAGGTGGGCGGTGAGCCGGTCGAGCCGGTGCACCGGGCTCGGTCCGAAGGTGAGTGGGTAGCGCTCGAAGTCGTCGATGGACACGGTCGGGTTCTCCCAGTGGTTAGTCGGGCGCGCATAGTCGGTGTGGTGTGGTGTGCTCCGCAGATCAGGAAAAGAAGGTTACTAACTGTTGGACCTTCGTGGCTATCATTCATCCAATGCCGCATATGAGGATCAGCGAAGCCGCCGCCTACTTGGGTGTCAGTGACGACACGGTTCGGCGCTGGATCGAGCGTGGGCTGCTCACCGCCACCAACAACGCGTCCGGACGCATGGTGGTCGACGGCTACGAGCTCGCCCAGGTGGCGCGCAGCCACGCCACCCCGCCTGGTCCTCCCGGGGGGATGGTGAGCTCGGCGCGCAACCGGTTCGTCGGGCTGGTCACCGACATCCAGGTCGACCACGTGATGGCCCAGGTGGAACTGCAGTGCGGCCCGTTCCGGGTCGTATCTCTGATGAGCAGCGAGGCGGTTCGCGACCTCGGCCTCGAGCTGGGTTCGGTCGCGGTCGCCGTCATCAAGTCGACGACCGTGATCGTGGAGACAGGCAAAGGTGAACAATGAAGCGCCTGTCCCTCGGCACGCTCGCGCTCATGGTCATCGCCGCGTCGGCGGCATGCGGATCGGACGACCCCGGCGACTCGGCCCCGGAGGACACCACCCTGACGGTGTACGCCGCCTCGTCCCTGACCGCCGCGTTCGAGCAGATCGGCGACGAGTTCGAGTCGACCCACGACGGAGTGGAAGTCGACTTCAACTTTGCCGGCTCATCGGACCTGGTGGCCCAGATCCAGGAGGGGGCACCGGCCGATGTCTTCGCGTCCGCAGACGAGGCAAACATGGAAAAGCTGACGGCCGAGGACCTGCAGGGCTCCGAGCCGCAGACCTTCGCCTCGAACACCCTGGAGATCGTCGTCCCGCCGCGCAACCCTGCTGGCGTGGAGTCGTTCCAGGACCTGTCCGACGATGGGCTGAACCTCGTCATCTGCGCGCCCGAGGTGCCCTGCGGTGCAGCCACCCAGACGGCCGCCGAATCTGCCGACGTCGAGTTGCATCCCGTGAGCGAGGAACAGTCGGTCACCGACGTGCTGGCCAAGGTCACCTCGGGTGAGGCCGATGCAGGCGTCGTCTACGTGACCGACGTACTCGCTGCGGGAGACGACGCGGAGGGCATCGAGTTCCCCGAGTCCTCATCAGCGGTGAACGTGTACCCCATCGCCACGGTTGCCGACAGTGAGAACGCCGACCTGGGGCAGGAGTTCGTCGACCTGGTCCTCGGCGACGCCGGGCAGGCGATCCTCCATGACCTCGGGTTCGCGCCGGCGCGCTGACATGGCCGACCCCAGGAGCAGGGTCGGGGTCCCGACCTGGATCTTCGTTCCGGCCCTGGCCGGAGCGGCGTTCGTGCTGCTTCCACTGCTGGCCGTCGTACTGCGTACGCCGTGGGGACGCTTCTTCGACCTGATCACCTCCGAGACCTCACGCGACGCCCTCGCGCTCAGCCTCCGCACGTCTGCCACCAGCACCCTGCTCTGCGTCCTGTTCGGCGTCCCGATGGCCGTCGTCCTCGCCCGCACGAGCTTTCGCGGACAAGGGATCGTGCGCTCCCTGGTGCTGCTGCCGCTGGTGCTTCCGCCCGTCGTGGGTGGCATCGCGCTGCTCTACACCTTCGGACGCCGCGGACTCCTCGGCGAGACGTTCGACGTGCTCGGCGTCCAGGTCGCGTTCTCCACCACGGCGGTCGTGATGGCCCAGACGTTCGTCGCGATGCCATTCCTGGTGGTCAGCCTGGAGGGCGCGTTGCGGACTGCCGGCCAGAAGTACGAGGTAGTCGCTGCTTCGCTCGGCGCGGGCCCGACCACCGTGTTCCGGCGAGTGACCCTGCCCCTGGTGCTCCCCGGCCTCGCCTCGGGAGCGGTCCTGGCTTTCGCCCGTTCGCTCGGCGAGTTCGGCGCCACCATCACGTTCGCCGGCAGCCTCCAGGGCGTCACCCGAACCCTCCCGCTGGAGATCTACCTGCGCCGCGAAACCGACGCGCAAGCCGCCGTCGCCCTCTCCCTGGTCCTGGTGGTGGTGGCCATCCTCGTGATCGGGTTCGCCCGGCAAGGCAGGAGCACCCTGTGATGTTCGAGTACGACGCCGCCGTGCTCGACCGTGGCGTCGAGGTCGCGTTCGACGCCGGCGAGGGCGAGACGGTGGCGCTCCTGGGACCCAACGGCGCCGGCAAGTCCACCGTCCTGAGTGTCACCTCTGGCCTGTTGCGACCCGACCGCGGCCACGTCACGCTCGACGGCCGCCGGCTCACCAGCAGCGGCGGTCACGATCGCGAACAGCACGTCGCCCCGCACAACCGGCACATCGCCCTGCTCGCCCAGGAACCCTTGCTCTTCCCTCACCTGACCATCCTCGACAACGTCGCGTTCGGCCCCCGAAGCGCCGGCGGCAGCCGAGACGCGTCACGCAAGGCCGCGGGCCACTGGCTCCGCGAGGTCGGACTCGAGTCCCTCGCCGGCCGGCACCCCGGCCAGCTCTCCGGGGGACAAGCTCAACGAGCCGCCGTCGCCCGCGCCCTGGCCGCGGATCCGAAGCTGCTGCTCCTCGACGAGCCCATGGCCGCGCTCGATGTCGCCGTGGCCCCGGCCCTGCGCCAGATCCTGCGCCGGGTCCTCGCCGACCGGACAGTCGTCATGGTCACCCACGACGTCCTCGACGCGCTCCTGCTCGCCGACCGCGTCGTGGTGATCGAGGAAGGCGCGATCGTCGAACAGGGACGGTGCTCCGACGTGCTGTCAAAGCCACGCAGCGCATTCGGCGCTCGGATCGCGGGACTCAACATGATCGCGGGGACCTGGCGCGACGACGCCGTACTCGCTCCGGACGGCCTGCGAGTCGGAGGTCAGCTCACCGAACCCCCGCCCCAGCCCGGGGACTCCGTCGTCGCGGTCTTCCCTCCCCATGCCGTGTCGGTGTTCCTGGAGACACCCGGCGGCAGCCCTCGCAACGCCCTCGAGGTCACCATCACCGACCTGGAACCACAAAGCGGCCGGATCAGAGTCCGCGCAGCGGCGCTCAGCGCGGACATCACGCCGCAGGCGGCAGCCGAGCTCGAACTCGCCCCTGGAGTGCGCGCCTTCTTCGTGGTCAAGGCGACTGAGGTCTCCGTGTACGGGACGTAGTCCCTCGGTCCAGCTGTTGCACCTGCGCCTGGTACTCGGTCTCGTTGAAACCAACCGAGCGATAGATCCGGATCGCGAGGTAGTCGGGGTCGGCGACCATCACCAGCGTCTGTGCACCCAGGGTCTCGAGGCCGTAGCGGCTGGCGTGGTAGACCAGCGTCCCGGCCAGTCCTCGACCGCGGGCATCCGGGTGCGTCTCGACACTCTGGAAGCGGGCCAGCCCGTGACTCGCCCGGAACAGGCCCAGCCCGGAGACCATGTGACCCGCCACGAAAGCACCCCACCACGCGCCGTGCCCCGCCTCGGCGATCGTCCGCTCGCTCGCTGCTTTGCGCATGGCAAAGTCGAAGTAGTCGGCTGGCGGCTGGTCGTCGTTGCAGCTCGCCGCGAGGTGCACCCGCTGTTCCCAGTCGTCGTCGGACTCGAGCGGCCGGAACACAGCCTCGCGGTTGGGCCGCGGCGGCTCGTGGACCGCCTGCGCGGTCATCACGGCTCCCATCTCCAGGGACAACCCGGCCTCGACGAACGGGGCCATCGCCTCCCGCTGGTCTTCGACGCCGTCGACACCGAACGCCCGGTGCCGGCCGTCGGGGAACTCGGCGTCGTACGCCGCCAGCCAGTCCCCGATGTCGGCATGCGTCGGCGGTTCGCTGAGCAGCATGAAGTTGCCCCAGTAGAAGTTCGGGTTGCCGGGCGTCCGAACGACCAGGTGCGTGCCCCGGTCGGAGACTTCGGTCCCGCCGCGCTCGAGCAACGCGAGATCGGTGCGGAAGGCCAGGGATCGGACGTCCATGGGCGCGAACCTACTCGCCGATGGCACGATCAGGCCCATGGATTCCGAGACGAGGTCTTACCGAACCGGTGACCGTGAGGCCGTGTTGGACCTCACCGCCGACTGCGAGGCCTTCGCCGGAGGGCGCGGCGATGGCCTGTTCCACGTGTTCGTGCCCCATGCGACCGCCGGCATCGCCATCCTCGAGACCGGCGCCGGCAGCGACGACGACCTGCTCGCGGCCCTCGGCGAACTCCTGCCCGCCGACGACCGCTGGCGGCATCGCCACGGAAGCCCCGGCCACGGCCGCTCACATGTGATGCCGGCGCTGGTGCCGCCGTACGCGACCGTGCCCGTGCTCGACAGCCGGCTGGCACTGGGGACCTGGCAGAGCATCTGCCTGGTCGACCTCAACGTCGACAACCCGGTGCGCGAGGTGCGGTTCTCGTTCCTGGCCGGATGGTGAACTCGATCAGCGGGGGAGCAGGAGCATCGAGTCCCCGAACTCGTGCCAGAGGTACGCCGGCCCGTCCGGTCGGGTGACCTCGGCGTACGCCGCATCGACGAGCGCCCGCCCCGCGACGGCCTCGAGGAGATGCAGGTGGCTCGCCTCCGGCTCGTGCAGTCCCGTGAGCAGCCCGTCGACGACCCGGGCGGGCCGGTCCGGTCCGAGGACGAGCGACGTCCAGCCGGAGGTCGGCACGACCCGGTCACCGGCTGTCGCCGACTCGAGAGCGCGGACCACCGTGGTGCCTACCGCGACGACCCGCCGGCCGGCGGCCCGGGTCGAGTTCACCAGGCGTGCGGTCGCCGCCGGCACGGTGAACCGCTCCGGCTGGGGTGGTTCGTGCGACTCCTGGCTGGAGACTCCGGTGTGCAGCACGATCGGCGCGACCGCGATGCCGCGCGACATCATCCGAACCAGGAGCCGATCGGTGAGCGGGCGGCCGGCGCTGGGCATCTCGGCGCTGCCCGGGCGATCGGCGTAGACGTTCTGCAGGTCCTCGATCGGCCATTCGCCGTCGAGGTAGCGGTAGCGGATCGGGTGGCCGTGCTCGGCGAGGTAGTGGACGGGGGAGACGACGGGCAGGGGAAGGGTCCGCCACAGCCGGGACTGTCCGGACGGGTGCGGCTCGACGACCCTGAGCCGAAGCCCGCCAGGCAGTCGGAGCACCTCTCCGGGGGAGGGCAGGGCCGGCCCGGACTGGTCGGGGCGCCGAACCTCGACGACCCACGAGCCGTCGTCGAGCTCGGTGGAGAAGTGCAGCGTCGTGGGGCATCCGTGCCAGAGGAAGTCGACCGCGGCGGGCAACGTCGCACTGGTGTTGACGACGAGGAGGTCGCCGGGATGGAGGTGGTCGGGAAGGTCCCAGGCCCGGGTATGGACGACGCTCCTCGGGGAGGCGACGGCGAGCCGAACCTGGTCGCGGGCCAGACCGCGGGCCTCGGGCGGCGACGCCGCCTCGCCCGCGGACGGCAGGTCGAAGCGGAAGGCGGCCTCGCTCACGCGGGCACCTCCGCCGAGACTGTGCTGCCGAGCTCGGACGCCCGGTACCGCCCCGACGGCGGCCGGCCGGCCAGCAGGGTCAGGAACGCGGGTACGACGGTGGACGGGTCCGGCCGGTCCGAGATGTCCTCGCCGGGGAAGGCGTCCTGGTGCATGGCGGTACGCATGTCGCCCGGGTCGACGGCGTACACCCGGACTCTCGGCTCCTCGGCGGCCAGGATCCGGCTCGCATGGTCGAGGGCCGCCTTCGACGAGCCGTAGGCGCCCCAGGTGTCGTAGGCCTCCACGGCTGCGTCGGACGAGAGGTCGACCACCGCGCCCGAATGCGTGCGGAGCTGGGGCAGCAGCTCGCGAACCAGCGCTAGCGGTGCCACGACGTTGGTCTCGAGCACCGCGCGGTAGGTCGCCGGGTCGAGGTCGGCGAAGGCGGGAAGCGGGCTGGCACCCAGCGTGCTGGCGTTGTTCACGAGCAGTGCGGCGCCGCCCAGTCGAGCGGCCGCGTCGGCCAGGTCGCGCCGATGGCGGGTGTCGGTGACGTCGCCCGCGACCGGCACGTGCCCAGTCCCGGGAAGGTCGGCGAAGGCGGCGGCCAAAGCGGCCCGGTCACGGGCGTCGCCCACGACCGTCCAACCCTGTTCGGCAAGGGCCTGGGCGAGCTCGCGGCCGAGCCCCTTCGAGGCGCCGGTGATGACTGCGACGGGCATCTGAAATCTCCTGGGGTCGTCTTGGTTGTTCCTTGCCAGAATGCAAGTTCAAGTTAACTTGAAGTCAAGCGGTGCCGACGTGTCAGATCGTGTGCCCGGTCCCGTAGGGTCGGCTCCATGGGCCTCGTCCACTTCCGCGCCACGCTCCAGCCCTCCAAGCAGCAGCTGTGCGAGGCCTGGCTGCCGTCGCGGAGCTGGGCCGCCGGCGCGACACACGTCGACAAGCTCGCCGAGTACCGCTTCGACGACCCGGCGGGCGAAGTCGGCATCGAGACGATCCTGTGGCGGACCACCGACGGCACCGTCCTCCAGGTGCCGTTCACCTATCGCGCGGAGCCACTGGCTGGGGCCGAGGACTTCCTGATCGGTACGTCGGACCACAGCGTGCTCGGGCCGCGCTGGGTGTACGACGGTTGCGGCGACCCGGTCTGGGCCGCCACCCTCGCGACCGCGATCCTCACCGGCGGCACCCAGGCCCAGATGGTGATCGAGAACGACGGCGAGATGGTCGACGTACCGGCGCGGATGCAGGTGCGCGGCTCCGGGTCGGCCGATGCCGCCGTGCCCGAGATCGTGTCGGTCGACTCGGTGGACGACACCGGGCCGGTGAGCACGGTGACTGCGGGGTCGGTGACCCTGCTGCTGCCACGTGTGGTCGGGACACCGGTCGAGGGCTCGCACACGCTGACCGGGCACATCGAGGACGCCGACCTCGGGGTGCTCGCCGCCCTGCGCTGAAGGGGTCGAACACATGTTCGATGGAGGCGTATGCTGGGAGGCATGGTCACCTACGTCGCTCCGCCAGGCTGGCCGGCGCAGGTGCGGCCGCCCGATGCGCCCGACTGGGAGCGCACCGCGACCAACTGGCTGCTCGACATCTGCCCCGCCGACTTCCGGGGGTATCCCACGCTGCGCCACCACTCGGTGGTGCTCGCGCGGTTCGCCGCGCTCCAGATCGAGGCCTGCCAGATGGCCGCCAGGAGAGGGCTGAGCGAGGCCAGGGCCGAGCTGCGCGACGTGGCCGACGAGGACACCGTCGAGGCGGCAGTGCAGACCTGGCACCGTGAGGCGGCCCGGCTGGTCGCCGTACGACGCGAGGTAGGACTCGTCGAGGAGGCCCTGCGCGGCCACCGGTTCCGGGCCCGGCTGTAGCGAGTCGCCGACCCCGGCTTGACGGCCGTCTCGGCACCTGTCTAAAGTGCAAAGTAATCTTCTTTAGAAACCGGAGCCATGACGTGAGCCAGTCCGCCCAGCTGCTCGAGACCCTGCCGGATACCGGTGCCGAGCCCACGGAGGAGCCACCCCACTGGCGCCCGCGGATCACGCAGGAGGCGCCGAGAGTGGATCTCGATGCGGCCGAGTCCGCGGCGGAGGTCATGCTGCGCGCGCTGGGGCTGCCGATCAGCGGTGCGGACATGCAGGAGACTCCGCGCCGGCTGGTGGCGGCGTACGCGGAGATGCTCACCGTGCCGGAGTTCGACCTGACGACGTTCGCCAACAGTGCCGGGTACGACGAACTCGTGCTGGTCCAGGACATCCCGGTTCGGTCGCTGTGCGAACACCACCTGTTGCCGTTCGTCGGAGTCGCCCATGTCGGCTACCTGCCGGACGACCGGATCCTGGGCCTGTCCAAGTTCGCCCGCTTGGTCGAGTTCTTCGCCCGACGCGCCCAGACCCAGGAGCGACTGACCACGCAGATCGCCGACCACCTCCAGCAGCGCCTGGCGCCGATCGGGGTCGGCGTGGTCATCGAGGCCGAGCACTCGTGCATGACGCTGAGGGGGGCCCGAGCCGAGGGGGCTCGGACGGTAACCTCGACCCTGCGCGGGAACCTGCGCGAAGATCCCGCCTCGCGCGCTGAGTTCCTGGCCCTGACCAGAGGAAGGGCATCTCGATGAATGCTCGCATCGTTGTGATCGGCGGCGGACTGGCTGCGGCCACCGCCGTCACCGAACTGCGTGAAAAGGGCTTCGACGGCCCGGTCACGCTGCTGGCAGAGGAGGAGCACACGCCGTACGAGCGGCCGCCGCTCTCCAAGGCCGTGCTGCTGGGCGAGAAGGAGCCGGAGTCCGCGATCGTCAAGCCCACTTCCTGGTACGACGAGAACGACGTGGACCTGCGCGTCGGCACCGCTGTCGACCGGATCGACCGGGAGGCTCACCAGGTGCATGCCGGGGGAGAGGTCTTCGGCTACGACAAGCTCCTGATCGCGACCGGTGCCCGACCGCGGCGGCTGGCGATGGCCGACGAAAGCGGCGCGCCCGTGTCCTATCTGCGCACCATGGACGACTCGAGCCGGCTGCGGACGCTGTTCCGTCCCGGGCTCCGGCTCGGCATCATCGGCGCCGGCTGGATCGGGCTCGAGGTGGCTTCCGCGGCGCGCAACGCCGAGGCGGCGGTGACCGTGCTGGAGTCCCTGGAGCTGCCGCTGCTCAGGGTGCTCGGGCCTGAGGTCGCGCAGGTGTTCGCGGACCTCCACGAGGAGCACGGCGTCCGGCTGATCACCGGTGCCGAGATCACCGAGATCAGCTTCGACGCGCCCGACATCGAGGTCACCCTGGCCGACGGCGTGACTGCCATTTTCGACCAATTGGTCGTCGGCGTGGGCGTGCAGCCCAACGTCGAGCTCGCCGAGGCGGCCGGCATCACCGTCGACGACGGCATCCGCACCGACGACCACCTGCGCACCTCCGACCCGGACGTCTTCGCGGCCGGCGATGTCGCCAGCGCGGACCATCCGGTGCTCGGTCGCCCGCTGCGGGTCGAGCACTGGGACACCGCCATCCAGCACGGCAAGGTGGCCGCGGCCAACCTCGCGGGCGGCGACGTCGCCGCGGACGCCTTGCCCTACTTCTTCACCGACCAGTACGACTTCGGCATGGAGTACGTCGGCAACGCCGGCCCGGACGGGTACGACCGGGTGATCCTGCGCGGCGACGTGCCTGGCAAGAACTTCACCGCGTGGTGGCTCAAGGGCGACGAGGTCGTGGCCGGCATGCACGCCAACGACTGGGACGCGATCGACCAGGTCCGCCGGATCGTCGGGAACGTCGTCGACGCCGATCAGCTGGCCGACGAGTCCGTCGCGCTCGGCGAGGTCAAGGTCAGCTGACACTCGGCCGGTCGACTGTCGTTGTCGACCAATTGGCGCGGAATGAGCGGTCCGCGAGCCGGTTGCGGGTGCTGTTGTCGACCAATTGGCGCGTGAATGCGACGGTCCGCGAGCCGGTCGACGCGGTGCTGTTGTCGACCAATTGGCGCGAAACGAGGGTCCGCGAGCCGGTTGCGGGTGCTGTTGTCGACCAATTGGTGCGTAACGACGGCTACGCAACGCCGAGCCGGTCGAGGATCCAGGCGTACACCTCGGCCTCGTAGTCGAGGTGGCCGAACCGGCCCGACGGCCCGACGTGCGATCCAGCGCCGAGCTCACAGCGGAACAGGCAGCGCGGAGACCAGGCTGGGTCGCTGTCGCGCAGGGCTGCCACCCACTTGGCCGGTTCGCGGACCATCACCCGCGGGTCGTGGACCGCTCCGGTGACCAGCAGGTCGGGTCGCACACCCGCAGGGGGCAGGTTGTCCATCGGCGAGTAGGCCAGCATCCAGTCGAAGTCCTCACGACGGCGCGGGTCACCCCACTCGTCCCGCTCGTTGACCGTGAGCGGGATCGAGGCGTCGAGCATGCTGGTCACGACGTCGACGAACGGCACCTCGGCGGCCACGGCTCGCCAACGCTCCGGCCGCTGGCTGAACACGGCGCCTGCGAGCAGGCCGCCGGCGCTCAGGCCGCGTGCGGCGATCCGGGTGCCGTCGACGAGCCCATCGAGACCGTCGGCGACTGCGAGGAAGTCGTCGAAGGTGTGCTGCTTGGCGCCCAACCGCCCGGTCAGCCACCAGGTCCGGCCGCCCTCGCCACCGCCCCGGACGTGAGCGTGCACGAACACGACGCCACGGTCCAGCAGGCTCGGCAGCGCCGGGTCCCACTCCGGTTCGAACGTGTACTCGTAGGCGCCGTAGCCAGTGACCAGGGCCGGCGCCGTACCGTCCAGAGCGGTGTCGCGGTGCCGGATCACAGTCGCGGGTACGGCGGTGTTGTCCGGGGCGGTGAAGTGCATCGTCTCGCAGACGTAGCGCGACGGGTCGTGTCCGGGCGCGTCCTCCCGGTACCGCTCGATGACCGACCCCGAGGCGAACTCCACGTCCGACCAGACTGGTGGCTCGACGTACGACCGGTCGAGAATCGTCACCGCGGAGACCTCGTACGACGTGTTGCGCGCGATGTGCACCGCGCCCGTCGGGAAGCTGCTCGCAACCTCGCGCCCTGGCGCGGTCAGGTCGTCGAGGGGAAGGATCCGCAGCCGATGCTGGCCCTGGGTCCGCAGGCTGAGCACCGCGTATCCCTCGAACGCGTCCACTCGCTCGATCCGCTCCGACGGATCTTCGGGGCGGACCTCGCGCCACGTCGAGGCGTTCTGGTGTTCGCCGTCCGGTATCGGCGCCTCCATCAGGCGGAACTCGACCGCGTCGTCGTTGGTCACCAGCAACAGGCGACCCGGCCCGGCCTGCGAGCGGACGTGCTCGGCGCGGTAGACGACGCCCGGCCGGCGACCGCCGATCGAGAGGGGTGCGGACTCGGGTGCCAGCGCGTCGATCAGCCAGCATTCGCTGGTGTCCCGGCTCTCGCTCCAGATGAGGATCGCCGCGGCGCTGCGGCTCGCGCGCAGGTTGAGTGCGAAGCGCTCGTCGGGTTCGGTGAGCACGAGGACGTCCTCGCTCACCGCGGTGCCGAGCCGGTGTCGCCACACCTCGCACGGCCGATACGTGTCGTCGTGGACTGCGTAGAAGTAGTAGCCCGAGTCCGCGCTCCACGCGCCGCCGTAGTAGCTCCGGGCGACCACCTCGTCGAGGTCCTGACCGGTACGCAGGTCGCGGAACCTGAGGACGAACACCTCGTCCCCCGTCGTGTCGACGGAGTAGGCGAGGCGGTCCTCGTCGGGGCTCACGATGCTCACCCCGAGGTCGAGGTAGCCGCTGTCGTCGGCGAAGCTTCCGACGTCGAGAAGAAGCTCCGGAAATCTGCTGGTTTCGTCGCCAGAGGCCGGTTCTCCTTCGAAAACCCTTGCCGAAACCCCCAAATCGTTACGATGTTCTCGCAAGAGCTGTCCGTAGTCACTTCCGGTCGGGTGGCTTGTGTAGTAGGAAAAACGGTGACGGGTCCAACTGGCTGAACGTTCAGTCGGCGACACCCGCGAACCCATCTCGGCACGCAGCGTCGACACGAGGTAACGCAGATGAGCGCAGGACGATTCATACCAGGCTCTTTCCGCAGCAAGATGCGCAAGCAGCGCCGGCGTCTCCTCGGCCATCCAGGCCCACGGGTCGGACCTGACCACGCCGTGCTCGGTGTGGTCGAAAGGGATGCGCGGCGCCGTCGGGGGACTGGTCACAGGAGGCACCGTACCGCCGCGCTCGCGGCCGGCGTGCTGGCTCTTGGCATGGGAGCGCTGGTCGGCGCCGGCCCGTCCGCCGCCGGTTCTGAGGACGACAAGGTCACGTTCACGGTCGCCCTGGACGGCGAGGTCGACTCCTTCAGCCCGTTCCTCGGGATCACGGCAGCGTCCTACGAGATGTGGTACCTCACCTACGACTTCATGATCAGCTGGTCGATGAAGGACATGTCGCCCACGCCTGGCCTGGCGTCCAAATGGACGACCTCGGAAGACGGCCGGACCTGGACGTTCGACATCCGCACCGGGGTGGAGTGGTCCGACGGTAAGCCGCTGACGGCCGCGGACATCGCCTACACCTACAACCGCGTGCTGACCGGCGACGTCGAGGGCGGGACGTGGGCGTCGTACCTCGGCGGAGTCACGAAGGTGACGGCACCCGACGCGACCCACGTTGTCCTCGAGCTCGACAAGCCGACAGCGGTCCTTCCTCTGCTGCCGATCCCGATCATCCCCGAACACATCTGGAAGGACGTCGACAAGGTGGAGGTCAAGGACTACGCCGCCGAGCCGAAGGACGGCCAGCCGGTGGTGGGGTCGGGACCGTTCCGGCTCATCGAGGGCACAGCCAACGGCTCGACGTACCGCTTCGAGGCGAACCCCGACTACTGGAAGGGCGCGCCGCACATCGACGAGCTCGTGTTCAAGGTCTACAAGAGCATGGACCCCGCGATCCAGGCCCTGCTCAAGGGCGACGTCGACTTCGTGGAGGGCATCACCGCACTCCAGGTCGAGACACTCGAGGGCAAGGCCGGGATCACCGCGCACCTCGGTGACTCGCCGGGCTTCGACGAGATCGGGATCAACACCGGCTCGGTCGACCCCGAGACGGGCAAGCCGATCGGGGATCCACACCCGGTGCTGGCGGACCCGAAGTTCCGCCACGCCCTCGGGTTCGCGATCGACCAGCAGGTGCTGGTCGACAAGGTCTATCAGGGTGGAGGTGACCCCGCTGAGTCCATCATTCCCCCTGCCTACCCGGACTACCAATGGGTCCCGCCCGCGGACGAGGCGTTCACCTTCGACCTCGAGAGAGCAGGCCAGCTGCTCGACGATGCGGGCTACAAGCTGGGTGACGACGGCAAGCGGACGATGCCCGACGGCTCGCCGATCGGGAAGCTTCGGATCGCAGCGCGTAGCGACGGGACCTACTCGGTCGGTGTCGTGAACTACGTCAAGGAGTGGTTCGAGCAGGTAGGTCTGGAGATCCAGGTCGAGTCCTACACGGAGAACCGGCTGACCGAGGTGATTCTCGAAGGCAACTACGACATGTTCGAGTGGGGCTGGTACGTCGAGCCCGACCCGGACTCGATCCTCAGCTACTTCACCTGTGACCAGCTCGGCAGCTGGTCGGACTCGTGGTACTGCACTGAGGAGTACGACGCGCTCTGGGACGCGCAGCACAGCGAAATGGACGAAGCGAAGCGCCAGGAGATCGTCAAGCAGATGCAGCAGATCATCTTCGAGGATTCCCCCTACCTCCTGACGTCCTACCAGACCATCGGTGAGGCCGTGCGCAGCGACAGGTTCGTCTGCTTCGAGCCGCAGCCGAACCCCGGGGGCATCTGGCTGGAACAGTACGGAGCGCAGAACTATCTCAACGTCCGACCGGCTTCTGAGGCCGATGAGTGTGACCTCGAGACCAACGAGGTCGGGGCGTCTGTCGCCTCCACGGACGACGGGATCGGCACCGGCTTCCTTGTCGGAGCAGGAATCGTCGTTGTAGGACTGCTCGGGATCGGAGGCGTGGTCATGATGCGGCGCCGGTCGAGTGTCGGCGAACGCGAATGACCCTTGCCGCCAGCGGTGAGACAGCGCGAGCCGATTCACAGAGGCTCGATTCACAGGGCGATCGGGCCAGCCGTGGCGGGTACGCAGGCTACGTCCTGCGCAAGGTCGCCGGCGCATTCGGCAGCCTGTTGTTCGTGGTGGTCCTTGCGTTCTTCCTGTTCCGGGTGCTGCCCGGTGACCCGGCCCGCAGCCTGGGTCGAGGGCGGTTCACGACTCCGGAGCAGCTCGAGGCGTTCAACAAGACCTATGGCTTGGAGGAGGCGCTGCCGCAGCAGTTCCTCACGTTTCTGAAGAACACCTTCACTGGCGACCTCGGGGTCTCACTGAAGTTCCACGTTCCGGTCTCCGACCTGATCCTCGACCGCATGTGGCCGACGCTTCTACTGGTCGGCAGCGCGACGATCCTCGCCACCGTCTTTGGCGTATGGATGGGCATCCGGGGCGCATGGAAGCGCGGGAGTGGCTTTGACAAGACGTCGACGATGTCGTCGCTGGTCCTCTACTCCATGCCCGAGTGGTGGCTCGGCCTGCTGCTGATCGCCGCGCTCGCCGTCGGCATCGGCCCCCTGCCAGGCCTCTTCCCGACCGGCGGGCTGCACTCGGTCGACGCCGACCCCTCGTCGGTGCAAGGAGTCCTCGACACCGCTTGGCATCTGGTGCTGCCGGTCATGACGCTCGCGCTGGCCTACCTGGCTGACTATGCGCTGATCATGCGCAGCTCGCTGCTCGACGAACTCGGGGAGGACTACCTCAACACCGCGCGCGCGAAGGGGCTGCGCGATGTGCAGGTGCGCAACCGGCACGCCGTACCCAATGCGCTGCTGCCGACCACGACTCTCATTGCAATCAACTTCGGTTTCGTGGTGGGCGGTGCGATCACGATCGAGACCATCTTCTCCATTCCTGGCCTCGGACTGCTTGCCTACGAGGCGCTGTCGGTCCCGGACCTCTGGGTGTTGCAGGGGACATTCCTGGTGGCCGCGGGCGGCGTGATCTTCGCGAACCTCTGCGCGAACCTGCTGTACGGTCTGCTCGACCCACGGGTGCGGACGTGAGCACGACCGTCGTGTCCGCACGCCAACTGGCGTGGCGGCGACGGCAGGCATCCTGGAGCCGGGGTTGGGGGCTCTTCCGCGCCAACCGGTCCGGCATGGTCGGCCTGGCGATCCTCACCCTGTTCGTCCTGGTGGCTGTGTTTGCTCCGCTCCTGGCGAGCGCCGAGGGCACGGAGGTGACCAAGGCGACGGGCGGAGTGCTGGATCCGCCGTCGGGAAGCTACTGGCTCGGGACCGACGCCGATGGACGCTCGATGCTCACCCTGCTGATCTGGGGGTCGCGCATCTCGCTCTTCGTCGGACTGTGCGCCACCCTGATCTCGATGGTGCTCGGGACCGTCATCGGACTCACGTCCGGCTATTTCGGAGGCTGGATCGGAAGACTGCTGTTTCGGATCACCGAGTGGTTCCTGGTCGTCCCGTGGCTGGTGCTGGCCATCGTGCTGGCCACCGTGCTGGACCGGGGCCTGGTCAGCATCGTCATCGTGATCGGGGTGACGTCGTGGCCCGGGACCGCCCTGCTGATCCGCAGCCAGACACTGTCCATCAAGGAACGCGCATACCTGGAGCGGTCGAAGGTGCTCGGCGCGGGACGCAGGCACCAGATCACCAAGCACGTGCTGCCCAACGTGATGCCGATGGTCTTCGCGAACACGACCCTGACCGTGGCGATCGCCATCCTCTCGGAGACCACGCTGAGCTTCCTCGGACTGGGCGATCCGACCCGGGTGTCGTGGGGCACCATTCTCGAGGACGCCTTCAGCGTCGGCGCGATCACGACGGGGGCATGGTGGTTCATCGTGCCGCCGGGCGTGTGCGTCGTGCTCGTCGTTCTCGCCTTCACCCTGGTCGGCCAGGCGCTCGAAGAGGTCCTGAACCCGCGACTCAAGGGGCAGCGATGACCGACCTGCTGCGGATGAGGAACGTGTCGGTGACCTATCGCGCCGACGCCGGGGACGTTCCCGCCGTACGCGAGGTCAACCTCGACGTCGACAGTGGCGAGATCGTCGGGCTGGCGGGAGAGTCCGGCTGCGGCAAGTCCACGCTGGCCAGCACCGTCCTGAGGCTGCAGCCGTCCTCGGCAACGGTGACCGGTGAGGTGCTGTTCGAGGGCAATGACGTGTTGTCGATGCGCTGGGGAGATCTTCGGGTGCTCCGGTGGGCCGGCGCCTCGATCGTGTTCCAAGGGGCGCTGCACTCGCTCAACCCGGTGCAACGCGTCGGCGACCAGATCGCGGAGCCGATCCGGCTGCACGAGCCCGGCCTCGCCGACCAGCGCGTACGGGCGCGGATCGAGGACCTGCTCGAGCAGGTCGGGATGCCGCCGGCCCGGGCCAGGTCCTACCCGCACCAGCTGTCCGGCGGGCAACGGCAACGAGTGATGATCGCGATGGCCCTCGCCTGCCAGCCGCGGCTCGTTGTTGCCGACGAGCCGACCACGGCGTTGGACGTCATGGTTCAGGCCCAGGTGCTCGGCGTACTCTCCGATCTCGTGCACGAGCTGGGCGTCGGCATGCTCTTGATCAGCCACGACCTGTCGGTGCTCGCGGAGATCTGCGACCGGATCGTGGTGATGTACGGCGGGCGGGTGGTCGAACAGGGCCCGTCGAAGCAGGTGTTCGCCGACGCGTTGCATCCGTACGCCGGTGCGCTGTCGGCGTCGTTCCCACGGATCGGGGACCCGGCGGCCAGGTTCGCTCCCGCCGGTCTGGCAGGCGATCCCCCTGATCCTGCGAAGCTCCCGCCGGGATGTGCGTTCGCGCCGAGGTGCTCGCGGGCGATCGACGACTGCACGGCCGCCGTACCGGAGCTCCAGACGTTCGGCGTGGACCGCGAGGCCGCGTGCATCCGGGTGGGACAGCCGTGAACCTGCTCGAGGGTCGGGAGCTGGGTGTCGAGTTCACCACCCGGAGCGGGCAGGTCGCTCGGGCCCTCGACGGCGCGAACCTGCAGTTCGGCGCCGGCGAGGTGCTCGCCCTCGTGGGCGAGTCCGGGTCGGGGAAGACCACCCTGGCTCGCACGTTGATGGGGCTCGAGCGGCCGGCGTTCGGTGAGGTGGTGTTCGGTGGTCAGCCGCTCGACTACTCCGGCCGGGGCCTGCGCACCTTCCGTCGCCGGGTCCAGATGGTGCTTCAGGACCCTGCGGGCGCGCTGAACCCGCGGCACACGGTCTATGACTCGGTGGCCGAAGGGGTGCGCCTGCACGGGGTCGCCGCCAAGGATCCCGGGAAGAGGTCGGAGACCGAGCTGGTCGCCGCCGCACTGTCCGCGGCTGGGCTCCGGCCGCCCGAGGCCCTGTTCCTGCGCTACCCGCACGAGCTGTCGGGAGGTCAGCGCCAACGCGTGCTGATCGCCGGTGCTCTCGCCCTGGGACCTGAGCTCCTGATCGCCGACGAACCCGTGTCCAGCCTGGATGCCTCGATCCGCGGCGAGATCCTGGCGCTGCTGCTGAAGCTGCGCGACGAACTCGGCCTGGGCGTCCTGGTGGTCACCCACGACCTGGGTCTGGCCTGGAACATCGCCGACCGGATCGCGGTGATGTACCTCGGACGGGTCGTCGAGTCCGGACCGACCGAACAGGTGCTGATGGCGCCGCAACACCCTTACACGCAGGCCCTGCTGTCGGTGGTGCCGGAGATCGAACGCAGCGAGCCGGTGGTGCTCAGGGGCGAGATCCCCGACCCGACCAGGATTCCGCAGGGCTGCCGGTTCCACCCTCGGTGCCCGGCGCTCGCCGACGGCTCGGCGGCTGCGTACGGCGTGGAGGAGGCCTGCCGATCGGAGGCACTTGACCTCGTGCCCGCCGATCCCCGGGGTCACCACGTTGCTTGTCACCTGGCGGTCATGCGGCTGTCCGGACCGGCCCAGACCGGGAAGGTGCTGTGAACGATCTGCAGGCGGCTCTGCCCCGCGAGATGTACGTCGACGAGGCGGCCTGGCTCCGCGAGCGCGAGCGGGTGCTGTTCCGGGAGTGGTACTGCGTCGGCCGACTCGACGACCTCGGGCTGGCCTCGGCCGACCGGGTGGCGGTCGTCGACGTGGTGGGCGAGTCCGTGCTCGTGACCAGCGACGCGGCCGGTGCACTGCACGCGGCGTACAACGTCTGCCGGCATCGGGGTTCCCAGCTCTTCCCGACCGAGCCCGGCGCCGAGCCTTCCGTCTGTGAGACCGGGGCGTTGCGCTGCCCCTACCACTCGTGGACCTACTCGCTGAGCGGACAGCTCCTCAAGGCGCCGCACACCGACGGCGTCGACGCGGCGGACTTCTCGCTGCACCCGATCAGCGTGGACGTCTGGGCCGGTTTCGTGTTCGTGCATCTGTCGCCTGCCGTCGCGACTCCTCTCGCCGAGGGGCTGGCCCGAGCGGCCGCGAACCTCGCGAACTACGCGATGGGCGAGCTCGTGACCGGGCGGGTGCTGAGCTATGACGTTGCGGCCAACTACAAGGTGCTCGCCGAGAACTACAACGAGTGCTACCACTGCGGACCGGTCCATCCCGAGCTGGTCCGGCTGGTCCCGGCGTTCGGCGGCGGCGGAACCGACCTGACCTGGGAGGACGGGATCCCGCACCGCGAGGGTGCGTGGACCTTCACGATGTCCGGCACCACGACGCGGGCGCCGCTTCCCGGCCTGAGCGCCGCCGAGCGGACCCGCCACAAGGGCGAGCTGGTCTACCCGAACCTGATGCTGTCCTGCGCGGCCGACCATGTCGCCGCGTTCGTGCTCCGCCCGCAGGGGGTGGCGCGCACCCGGGTCGACTGCGTCCTGCTCTTCGCCGCAGCCGCGGTCGCCGACGCCGCCTTCGACCCCTCGGACGCCGCCGACTTCTGGGATCTGGTCAACAAGCAGGACTGGGCGATCTGCGAGTCGGTCCAGCGTGGCATGTCGTCGCGCAGCTACACCCACGGCTGGTTCGCGCCGATGGAGGACGACAGCGCCGACATCCGCCGCTGGCTGCTGCCCAGGCTCGCCGCCGACCCCGTTTCGCCAGATGAGTGAGGAGTTCGAGTACGTCGTCATCGGCCTCGGCGCGCTCGGCAGTGCCACGGCGTACGAGCTGGCGCGGCGCGGGCACAAGGTGCTCGGCCTCGAACGGTTCGAGCTTGGCCACCGCAGAGGTGCCAGTCATGACACGAGCCGGATCCTGCGGCACAGCTACCACACGCCGGCGTACGTCCGCCTGACGCAGCAGGCGTACGACGACTGGGCGCGGCTGTCGGCGGCTGTGGGCGAGGAGCTGGTCACAGTGGTCGGCGGCCTCGATCTCTTCCCGCGCGGTGCGGCGATCCCGATCGACGACTACACCGCCAGCCTCGACGACGTCGGCATCGGCTACGAGCTGCTCGACACGACGGCAATCGAGTCGCGCTGGCCGCAGTTCTCACTGCCGTCGGGGACGGTCGGACTGTTCCAGGCACGGAGCGCGATCGTGCCGGCCGCCCGCGGCACCAGGGCGATGCAGGAGCTCGCGCTGTCCTACGGCGCGGACCTTCGGGACCGGACTCCGGTCTCCGCCGTCCGCGATCTCGGGCCGCGCGGGATCGAGGTCGCCGCCGGTGCCCACACGTGGCGCTGCCAGGCGGCAGTCGTGTGCGTCGATGCCTGGACCAACCAGGTCCTGGCCGGGGTCGGCCACCAGATCCCGCTCGAGGTGACGTTGGAGCAGGCGACGTACTTCCAGCCCGCGACACCGGAGGAGTTCGCTCCGGGCCGGCTGCCGCTGTGGATCTGGATGGACGACCCGTCGTTCTACGGCTTCCCCACGTACGGCGAGCCGACGGTCAAGGCCGCCCAGGATTGCGGGGGACCGGTCGTCGACCCGGACGACCGCACTTCCGACGTGGATCCCGGCCGGCTGGCCATCCTCGCCGAGCACATGCGCCGGATCCTGCCCGGCTCCGGTCCGCCCGTCCGGTCCCTGCGCTGCCAGTACACGTTGACCCCCGACCGCGACTTCGTGCTCGGACGCGTGCCCGGTCACGACGGCGTACTCGTCGGCCTCGGCGCCGCGCACGGGTTCAAGTTCGCGCCCACCTTCGGCCGCCTGCTCGCCGACCTCGTCCTGACTGGTGCAACTGGAGCCGACATCGACGCTTTCCGACTGGACCGTCCCGCGCTCACCCAGCCGGACTACCCAACCCACTGGCTCGTGTAGCCGCACTCACGCCGAGTCGTCGTAACTTACGACGACTCGCGGAATTTGCGACGACTCACCGGGTCGGATGGTGTGGTGAGTCGTCGTAACTTACGACGACTCGCGGAATTTGCGACGACTCACCATTCTGACTCACCGGTCGATGCGTTCCGTCCAGGTCCGATGGCTGATCTCGGAACCGTCGCGAGTCGCCCGGACGTCGATCTGTACGGCGTAGGCGGAGCCGGTGATCGTGACATCCATCACGGAGTGGACCTGGAGCGAGACGCCAGGCCAGGTCAGGTCGTAGGTGGTGTCCGCGTGAGCGCGTTGGACATGGGTACGGCGGTTGATGCTGACCCTGCCGCGGTAGTCCTCGCGGGCGGTGCCGTCGTACGGCGTGGGGTAGGCCGACGTCGATCGGGTGATCGCACGGGTGATCCGGCGCAGCACGTCGTTAGTGATCTCCCAGGTCACCCCCTCCATGCTTTCCGCCGAGTGCTCGGCTCCCGGGCCGAAGGACGGCGTGGGGAAGTCGCCCTCGAGGATCGGCAGCTCGAGCTCACCGTCGATGAGCTCCATGTCGACCTCGTGCGACTCGGCGACCGTGTTTGGCCAGTCGGCGTGGGCAAGACTGACCCGGAGCCTGTGGTTGGCGTAGTACTCGAAGGCGCAGGCGTCGAGCTCGACCTCGATCTCGTAGATGCGGCCGGGCTCCATCGTGGTCCGAGGTCCGTGCACCCCATTCCGGTAGCGCAGATCAAGCGTGCCGCGGGTGATGAGCACCGAGGTGCCGTCCTTCCCGACCGAGCAGAGCTTCACCGAGAGCGAGCCGGTCCCGTTGGCGATGCTGAGCCGCAGCCGCACCTTCGGGTGTCCCACGATCGCCCCACGGGGAGGGTCGAGGTCGAAGGTCAGGGATCTCGCGTCGTCGAGGCGCTGGTCGGTGGACTGTCCCCAGGGCAGGTGGCCCGCGCAGTCGATCCACGCCGCCGTGCCCACGTCCGGGTCGCCGATGTAGATCGACTGGCCCACGAGCGGGAGGACCGTCGCCGTGGTCGGCGGAACGCTCGGCAGTCGAAGCCATCGGCCGGGCGACAGGTCGAGGTCGGGCTCCGGGTCGGTCGACCAGCGGACGAACACGTCGCAGCCGTCCTCATGCGAACCGGCACCGCGCAGCCAGTGGTCGAACCAGGCGACCATCTCGCGGTCGAAGTCGATCCGCGGACCCGGCATCGCCGTGGTGGGGTCCGCATGCGCCCACGGGCCGGCCAGCAGTCGATGAGGTACGCCGTTCGCAGCCAGCGCCTTGATCGTCCGGAACGAGTTGTTGCGGTAGCCGTCGGCCCAGCCCGCGACCAGCATCACCGGGCAGGCGATCCGGTCATAACCGCTGCCGTCGGGACCCAGCCGCACCGACCCGCGCCGCCAGTAGTCCCCGTACCGGTTCTCGCGCAGCCAGGTGAGCACCCACGGCTCGAAGGTGTCCAACCGCCGCTGCCACTCGGCGTCCCAGTCCCGACCGTCGGGATGGTCCCACACGGCCGGGACGGGCGGCAGCACGGTCATCGGGGTCATGTAGTGGCAGTAGTCGACGAGGTCGACCAGCCGCAGCGCCCCGCCCCGCCAGTGCACGTCGTCGGTCCAGCGGTCGTCGCTGGAGTAGATGGCACACACCGCCTTCAGCGCGGGCGGTCGCTCGCAGGCGATCTGGAGCGAGTTGAAGCCGGAGTACGACGTCCCGAACATCCCGACGTTGCCGTCGCACCAGTCCTCGGCTGCCAGCCACGCGATCACCTCGACCAGGTCGCGCTGCTCCTCAGCGGGGTATTCGTCGGTGGCGTCGCCGGCGGATGACCCCGTCCCACGCACGTCGAGCCGGCACACGGCGTACCCGTGGTCGTCGCGCAGCTTCAGATAGCCCTCGGCGTACGACGAGGTCAGGTCGTCCTTGCGGTAGGGGAGCGCCTCGAGCAGACACGGCTGCGGGTCGTCCGTCTCCGGGAGGTACAGCGTTGCGGCGAGCTCCACGCCGTCGGTCATCGGGATCCGGGCTTCGCGCGTGCTGCCGCTCATGGCCGAAGTGTTGCAGTATTCACCCTGTGGCGACGCCGACCGTGATGACCGTGCTGGGCCCGCTTCCCGCCGACGACCTCGGGATCACGCTCCCGCACGAGCACGTCTTCCTGGACCTGTCACGCGAGTACCGCGGCGACGGACTGCTCAACGACCCGGTGCTGGCCACCCACGAGCTCACGTTGTACGCCGAGGCTGGTGGCCGGACCATCGTCGATGTCACCAGCATCGGCCTCGACCGCGACCCCGTCGCGCTGCGCAGCATGGCGACCCGGACCGGCCTCAACATCGTGATGGGATGCGGCTTCTACCGTCGGCCCTACTTCCCTGCGGAGCTCGATGAGTTGTCCACGGACCAGGTGGCTGACTGGATCGTCCGCGACATCGAGGTTGGCGTGCATGGCGTACGCGCCGGGATCATCGGCGAGATCGGCTGCGACCGACATCTGACGGCGCTGGAGGAGCGGTCGTTCCGCGCGGCCGCCCGAGCGCACCGCCGTACCGGCTTGACGATCAGCACCCACGCCGCCCGGTGGCCGGTAGGCATCCCACAGCTGGACCTGCTCGCCGAGGAGGGCGTCGACCCCCGACGGGTCGTGGTGGGCCACTGTGACATGGTCCCCGACCACGACTACCACCTCGAGATCGCCCGTCGGGGAGCGTTCGTGCAGTTCGACACTGTGCAGGGGGGGACCGAGTACGACACCCGTTGCCGCCTCGACTGGATCAAGAGCCTGGCCGAGGAGGGCTACCTCGACCGGCTCCTGCTCAGCCAGGACGTCTGCCTGCGGTCCAACTACGCGACCTTCGGTGGGCCCGGCTACGCGTACGTCGTGACCGGGTTCGCCGACCGACTGCGGGACGAAGGGTTCGAGGAGGCCGACCTCGAACAGCTGCTGGTCGACAACCCGCGGCGAATGCTCACGGGCGAGTAGCAGTGCCCCGGGTGGTCTGTCCCTTCCGGTTAGGCTGAGATCACTCGGGTATTTCCGCGGCTTGCGGAAGTTGACTCGAATGGAGGGCTGCGTGGAGCCGGTAGCCGTCACTCGTCCCGCCTCGATGTCACTGCTGCGCTCGCTGATCTACTTCGTCCAGTCGTACTTCTTGGCCATCATTGGCTATCTCGCTGTCAACGTAATCGCGGCGCGAATCCTGGGGACCTCTGAATTCGGCTACTACGTCGCTCTGGTCACCGCGACCAACCTCATCGGGCAGCTCGGTCTGCTCGGAGTGCACCGCGCCGGGCTCCGTGAGGCATCAGATGCGAATACCGTAGAGGCTCTGATCGACCTGCGCCGCGGCGTGCGCGCGGTGCTGCTGGTTCCCCTTCCGATTGTCGCAGCCGCAACCACGGGTGCCGTCTTGCTCTGGCGGGGCAGCGACTCGAATGGGATTGCGACCGCCGTACTCGCCGGGGTCTTGGTCCTCGCCGCTGGCTATCAGAAACTGAGCGCCAACTTCCTGCGCGGTCTGGGTCACCTCCGCGCGTCGACCCTGGTCACGGGACGGTCAGGTGGTGCCCTGATAGCGGTCTTGCAGGCGCTGTGTCTCCTGCTCGTCGCCTGGCTGGTGCCAGGTTGGGGGCTTCCCGGAGTCCTCGCCTGCACGGCGATTGGGTATGCGCTGCCTCTGGCGTGGGCGTGGTGGCTGCTCCACAGGAGCTGGCCGCACGACGAGGGGCCCAAGCGGACGATTCTAGCCCTTCGACGGGTCCTGAAGCGGGACTGGCGCTTCTCGGTCAGCCAGACGGGTGGGTTCCTCAACTCGTCTGTCGAGCTGTGGCTCGCCGGAGCCGTTCTTTCTGCCGGCGGCACGTCGCTCTTCGCCGGAGGGCAGCGGGTCGGCCACCTGTTGGTGATACCCAGTACCTCGCTGGCTGTGGTATTCAGCCCTGCGTTGGCACGGCTGGCCAAGAAGGACGACCACGGACAGCTGGAGCCGTTGGTCCGGACTGCAGCAACGGTTGCCACAGCGGTGAGTGGCGTGCTCTGGATACCGATGATGGTGGTCCCCGGTCTCGTCCTGACGGTTGTCTTGGGTGAAGACTTCGATGCGGCCGCGTCCGCGTTGATGTTCCTCGCTACCGGGTATCTCCTGAATTCGTCAGCGGGCTGGCGGCAACGACGCTGTCAATGGCCCATCACGAAGGTGACGTTGCCGTGATCAACTGGAGCGCGGTGGTACTGCGGGTGATCTCGGGTGTTACATGCGCGCAGCTCTGGGGTGTCACGGGACTGGCCGCGTCCTCGGCAGTGATCGCGTCCCTCCACTATCTCGCCAGCTGGTCGACCGCGCGCTGGCGACTGTCGATCTCGACGCACGCGACGTTGCATCCGAACCTTGGCCTGTTGCGCCGCATTTCGGGTTGAGCAAGGCGCCAACGCCGAGGCAGATGTCATCGAATCGCGGCCATGCCCACTGCTACCGTGGACAAGCGGTAGCGACGTCGGGCACTCGACCCGGAGAGCCAGGTGACACAGGAGCCTCGATGAGACGAACGTCGATCGCCGCAGAGACCGCGGCGCTGATCGATGCCAGCGTCAACAATCCAGTGCTTGTCGTGGGTTCCCCGCCGCCGGGAGGGCGGGACCTGGACCTTCTCGCGAACGCCGGCGAATACAACGCCATCGCCGCGTCGCTGGCGGACGCCGGCTTCCTCCGGTGGCGGCACTCCTGGGCAACGTTCGACGGAACATCGGTCTACGCCGTTGATCTGGCCGCAACGACGCGCTGGCGGTCGGCGGGCCACGACTCTTCGGTCCTGTTCGAAGACGCTCGAGGCAATTCCTGGCTTTTCCAACCTCGTCCGCCCCGGGCCGGCCACGGTGCTGCTGCTGGCCGCCCGCGGCATGATCCGGCGGCGAGGCCGGGTAACAGAGAAGGTGCGCGGCCGGGTTGCCGAGGCATTGAAGGGTGATCCAGGGGCCTGGACCGTCGCGGAGCAGCGGGCGCATGCCTTTGGCATGGTCGGTGCCCTGCACCTGCTGCGGCGGGCATACGAGGCGCAACAGCCATTGTCGCCGTCCGCCCGAACCGCTGGGCTGGCCGGGATGTGGCTCCAACGCGGGCCGATGCGTGCCAAGGCTCGAGTCTTCGCGGAGGTCGTTCCGCGGCATCGGCGGCCGGCCATCGTCTCGTTCTCCGGGCTGGACGGCTCGGGAAAGAGCACGCAGGTCACGGAGCTGCGTGACACCCTTACCAGCCTGGGGGTCCCTGCCGACGTGCAATGGGCCGGGTTCAAGACCGGCTCCTCGATCCGCGCCGCTCTCCCCGTGCTCGACCGGTCCCTCGGCAACCGCGGACGCCCCGCGCAACCTGGAACACGCCTGCGATCGCGGGAC
Organism: uncultured Actinomycetota bacterium; assembly: GCA_963844385.1. Lineage (GTDB taxonomy): Bacteria > Actinomycetota > Actinomycetes > Propionibacteriales > Nocardioidaceae > Nocardioides. The sequence continues at coordinate 43,573 of CAWJOJ010000029.1, forward strand.
CCACTGGTGCCAGCGGCCTGCCTCGGCCATCCACTCGGCCAACATCTCTGGATGTTCACGGTCGTCGCCGTCAACTCCATCAGCCTGTGGCGGTACGTACTCAGACCGCGTCGCGGCACGAAGGTGCTCATCTTCGACCGATTCAGCCCAGACTCCGCTGTGAAGCTCGACTTCCACTACGGCTGCAACCGGCATTTCGACGTCCGATGGCAGCGCGCCTTATTCGCCGCCCTGAGCCCGAAGCCTGACGTGGGCTTCCTGGTCGCCGTGTCCGGCGACGTCGCCTACGGACGTCGTCAGGAACAGACCCTGGAGGAGCTGACGGTCATGTCGCGCCTGTACGACGACCAGGTGTCCCGATTCGGCCTGGTTCGCCTCGACGGGACCGAGCCGGCCGACCAACTTCGGCAGCGCGTGGTCAAGGCGACCTGGTCGCGGATGCGTTGACACCAGCTAGACGACCAACGGAGGTTCCCCATTGCTCCGCGCGATCAAGGGTGGGAGAGGTCCAGCATGGGTGCGAAAGGATCCGACTTGCGAATGTCGACGATCTGGCCGGTGTCCGGGGCGAGTAGCACGTCGAGCGACGAGCGGGCAACCAGGGCTGACTTGAGCAGAGTGTCGCTGGGTTCCTCGCCGAAGGCCTTGGCCCGCATCGGGGTCGCGGTCCGTTCCGGGTTGATGCAGTTGATCCGTACGCCGTCGCCTGCCCACTCGTCGGCCAGCGCCTGCATCAGGTTAACGACGGCTGCCTTGCCGGACGAGTAGAGGCTGTAGCCGCCGCGGCCACGTGTATAGGAGCTCGAGGTGAAGAACAGCATCGAGCCCTGTGTCTCGTTGGAGGGGAGCGAAGAACTCCTGGGCGATGAAGATCGGCGCCAGATAGTTGATCTCCGTGGCGCTGTAAACGGTCTCCTCCGATGTCTCCATGAGATTCCCGCGTGGAAGCACGCGCGGCGGTGTTGACGACGAAGTCGACACTGCCGGACTCGGCCAGCACTTGACGCGCGGCTGCGGCGACGTCGGCGCGGCGCTCGACGAAGGTGTTGGTGCTCGAGCGGCTGAAAGCGTGCACCGTCGCGCCGAACTCGGCGGCGAGCTCGGCGATGTCGGCCCCGATCCCGTAGCTGCCGCCGAAGATCACCATGACCTTGCCCGCGAGCGCTGCGCGATAGGCATCGTCGGTCCGCGGCGCGGGACGGTCGTCGCTCGTGAGCTGAAAAAGCTTGTCGGCAAGGTAAACGTCGATCGGATCGGTGACCTTCATGTTCCGCTCGTCGCCTCGAACCACCGTGATCTGGATGTCCGGAAGGTAGCGGAGCACGACCGTGCAGTCGTCGGTCGCGATGAACTCGGGGTCGCGCTGGGCGAGTTCATACGCCTGCTTGATGACCGACGCACGGAACGCCTGAGGTGTCTGGCCCCGCCGCAGCGTCGCCCGCGGCGGGATGTTCCTGATCGTGTCCTGCGGTGTGACCTCGATGATCGTGTCCGCCGACGGGATGGCGACATCGACGGCGTCGTAGGTCTCGAGGGCCTCGAAACACTCGCTGACAACGCGTGGTGTCAGGAGCGGCCTGACGGCGTCGTGGAACAACACGTTGCACTCGTCGTCGCCCAGCCATTGCAGCGCTAGCAACGTCGTTCCGTTCCGGGTGTCGGCGCCCTCGAGGATGTCGACGACCTTGCCGTACCTGCCGTCGCGCACGATCGCGCGCACCGGGTCGAGATACCCCGGAGCCATCATGATGAGGACCTCGTCGATCAGGTGGTGGCTGTTCAGTGCCGCGAGCGCGTGCTCCATGATCGGGCGCCCGGCGATCTTGAGCAGCTGCTTCGGAATGCCCAACCCGATCCGGTTGCCAAGTCCGCCGGCGAGCAGAACTGCGACGTTCCGCCTCGAGGGCGCGCCATTCACTTCTGTGATGGTTCACCGCCTCCCGAGCTGCCGTCAGTCTCCGCGTGTGACTGCGGCAAGCCAGATCGCCTCGAAGAAACCGTCCGACGACGAGCGCGGTGCGGGAACCCGGGGAGGCGCAATAGCTAGTGCCGGAGCAGGCGGTCGCTGGCTCCAGGCCTGATCTCGGCGCCGACCAGCTCGATGCTCCTGGCGCGCAGGCGCCTCGATCCCGGGGACTCGCGAAGGCACTCGTGGAGGAAGCTCTCGAAGTCGCTTATGGACTCAAGGAGCGGGCCTGGGAGCAGATCACCGTAGCCCTCCACGTTGAGGCCGCGAGTGGTTTCGTACTCCTCGATGTCGGGGCAGTGGAACCCCACCGGTCGATCCATGGCCAGGTAATCGGTCCAGACACTGCTGTAGTCGGTGATCAGTCCGTGGCTGCGGCCCAGTAGTTGGTAGACCGTCGTGTGCACGCGGTCAAGATCCTCGTTGCTGATAACAGGCAGGCCCATGGCGGCATAGCGATCGGCGTCGAGCGGGTGTGGCTTGACCGCCACCGTGACGTTAGGCGAAGGGCAATCTGTGCCACCTGCTCGAAGAGATGCCGCTCCGAGTCGGACTGCGACAGCTCATCGGCATCGGCCCAGTTGCGCACGGTCGCCAGCCGGCGCCCTCGGTATTCCGGTCTTACGGTACGTCGGCATCCAGAGCACGAGGCGTTTGCTGGGATCCAGGCCGAGCTCTCGCAACGTCTCGTCGTCCGAAGGCCGTGCGAACTGGTCCACCCGGGGGTTGCCGGTCACGAGCACGCCCTCTTCCGAGACACCGAAGTAGACCGGACGCTGCCTGCCCCACAGCTGGGTTCCCGCGACCACGAAGGTGGACCGGATATTGGCGAACCGTTTACTCCTTTTCGGGCCGTCTCCGTGCCAGAGGTTCACGAAGGTCTTGTGGCGTGGTGGCTTGGGCGAACCATAGAGGCCATGGGTGAAGAAGACGTAGCGGGCAGTGATGTATCTGAGATAGGCCGGAACCGAGTCCTTGCGCAGGCACCGCACGGGGAAGCGCAGAGTCCGCGTCGGAGATCAACCAACGCACCGAGTCCGGGCTGTCGTTGGTCAGCCAGTAGACCGGAAGGCGGCGTGCCAAGGCGCGAACCACCTCGACGCTGTTCCCTTCATCGTCGGGGAAACCGGTCACCACGGCGTGGGGGCGGGCAGGCGTCACTCTCAGCAGGACGCGCACCAATGTGGGCTTCGTTGCCGCGAGGGCCTCGCGCCTGCGCATCTTCAACCCCCCACGCAGGCGACCAGGCGACGCTCGCTCTCCGCCATCAGCCGCCGCATCTGGGCCCCGATGACTTTCAGCCTCGTGGGCAGCAACACGTTTTGGTCGTGCTGCTCCGCCAGCTCACGAAGTCGGCACCATCGGCGGGCAAGTTGGTGGATGTACTTGAGCTCGAACAGTGGCGGACGTGTGGGAGCCCGATAGTAGGTCTGCAGCAGCCGGCTTTCGAGCCGTCGTCGGACCGGGCGACGGGGGGAGCGACGATCTCCGGCGCGAACCGGATCACGCCGGACACCAGCGCCACGAAGCGCACCAAGTCGTCCTCGGGCGTCCCGACCGCAGAGAGAGCCGCGTCGAGCCCGACGGCAGATCCGTCCTTCGCGAGCAGGATGTTGGCCGGACCGAAGTCGCCGTGCAGACGGACCTGTGGGGAGGTCACGGCGAGGGCTGGGAACTCGACCATCGTGCGACGGACACGGTCAGGCAGCGACAGTCCCAGCGGGTTGAGCTTCTCCTCCGCAACGGCGAGCACCTGCTTTGCCTCATCTCGCAGGTCGATGTCGATGGTCGGCAGCACTTCGAGGGCATGCAGGTGCCGAAGGAAGGCCCCGGCTGCCGCGAGGCCGTCGAGAAGGGTCGCGGGCCGCAGCGTGCTGCGGTAGCTCAGCAGCTCCTTGACCGTCACGCCGGCGACGTACTCCATGGCGAAGGCGTCGAGCTCTGGTAGGTAGGCAACAGGGACGGGCACGCGGAAAGGGACGTCCATTCGATCGAAGTGGGAATGGAGGCGCTGGAGGGCCAAGAACTCTTCATGAGCGGTCAGCGGATTGTCCACGTCGTCCTGGGACCACTCCACATGTGGCTGCTTGACGACCCATCGGTCCTGACAGCTCAACGGCGTTTCCGAGCGCACAACGAACATGTTCGACCGGCCGGCGAGCCGTTGTTGCTCGACCGAGAGGTGCAAGTCGTGACCCTGCGGCGGTGCCAGTGCACGGGAGAGAGCGTTGAGGACCGCGTCGATGGCCGGAGCCGCGTCTCCTTCCGACCCTGCGACCTGTGTCGGCGGATGCCACTGTGCCCTTTTCACCGCAGCCCTCGCCAGGCCGCTACGGCTACCCGCTCGCTCAGGGCATCTGGCGCCTGGGTGCCGTCCAGGCGGTGCAGGTTAAAGCGGGCCAGTTGTTCGTGGTACAGCTCGCAGGTGGTCGCGAGCTCCTCTGGAGTGTGGTCCTGACGGCGGCTGTAGGCCACGTGGCTCGGCACGTCGACCAGGAAGCCCAGGTCCGGTTTAGGGCTGATCAGGGTGAAGAGCCGCCGCTGCCACCGGATGTCGATCTGGCGCAACCTGTGGAAGCGGAGATCCAGCTTCACCATCGAATCGGGGCTGAAGCGGTCGAAGATGAGCACCTTGCTGCCCCCGCGCCGACGCAGGACGAGGCGCCACAGGTGCGCCGTGTTGAGGCCCACCACGACGAACGCCCACGCTTGGCGTCCGACGCGGCTGCTCTGAAGGGCCGCCGGAACCAGGTCATTCGGCGGCTGCAGGGGTCGATCAGTCCCCATCGGGCGGTCGAGGAGCGGGATCCTGGCACGCCACCGCTTGCCTGACTTGAAGCCCGCCCACTGCACCTCCGAGGCGACGCCGAGCTGACCCAAGCAGTTCTGCAGCTGTCCCACCTGTGTGCTCTTCCCCGAGCCGTCGAGGCCGGAGAACGAGATGATCGCAGGCCGCAACCTCCTCGGGCGGGCGTCCATGAGGATGCTCACCTTGGCCCCGAGGGGTCCGTCGTGGAGCAGTACCCCTGCCAGTCCGACAGCCCGGGCGCCGGGGGACAACGCCCCGCTGGCCTGGTACGACTCGCGGAGCAGACGGACAGCACCCACCATGCCGAGCCCCCGAGCCTGGTCCTCGGCACCAACCCATGCGTGCGGATCGCGCTCCAGTGCGCGAGATACTCGGCGCCGGACCTTCTCCGTGATGCGCCCGCGACGCGTAACGCTGCCCCGAGCCGCAAGCAGCAGGACGGTGGCGGGACTCGGACTGAGAAGATGGCGGAACCCCGCAATGGGCTCCGCATCGGTGAAGAGGGATGCGGCTTGGCCCGGCCTGGTCCCCCACCGACGAGTCGAGGACAGGTCGACGCCGAACACGCCGGGTTCGTCGAACCTCGCCCAGGTGTGTCGCCAGCGGATGAAACCCGAGTCGTCCAGCCAGTTTGCAATCGCTGTGTAGTCATCCGGCCTCGCAAGCAGGTCTAGGTCACGTCCACCTGGCGGAGGGGAACCGACGACGAGCACGGACTCGCTCAACGCGCTGTCGATCGCCGTTGCCACCTCGGCTGCCAACGACCTGAGCCCCTGTCCGTCCTGCGGAGCGCTTCTGCTCACGCCAGGACCTGAGCCGGGATCGACAGCGTCGGACGCAGGTTGGTTATGGGTCGGGTTCCGGCGTAAACGCCGGTCATCGTGCACCGAATCCTCTCCGGACCCCGAGCATCTCGTCGCCCGCCACGGATTGACGGATCATGAGATCCGTACCCATTTAGGTGCCAACCAACCGCGATCCATCGGAAAAGCCGAACGGGTCGTATGGGCGGTGTCGGTCAGTGTCAGTCGCAGCGCCCCGAACGCGGACCAAAGAGACCCATCGCAATCGTGCCTCAGCCTTTACCCTGCGTGCCCCACCTGAGCGTGGGTATGCAGGGAGTGCGGAGCCCGGGTATGACTCGACTTGCTCTGGGCGGCTCCAGCCGAGATCATGCCCTGGGGTGACGGGGTCCAGATTCGCCGAACCTACCGGGAGCAGCTTGTGTCCGCGTCCTCAGTGAAGTCCTCAGTCAGATCTGGCCGACGTGCCGGATTGCGCAGGTCGCGGAGACTTACTGCGGTTCTCGCGGGTGCGGGCCTGGCAGTGCTGGTGCCGGTGGCGGCGGTGACGCCCTCGGAGGACGCTCGTGCCGTCGGTCCGCTCGTGGTGTGGAGCGTCGGTGACCTGTGCGACGACGACAACGGTGTGCCGGGCTGCGAGAGGGTCGCTAACCTCATCGCTGCCGACACCGCCAGGTCTTACTTCGTGCCGTTGGGGGACAGCCAGTACGAGAACGGGTCGCTAGCCAAGTTCAATACCTACTACAAGCCCAAGGTCGGCACGAAGCTCAACGCGATCACCAAGCCGATCCCCGGCAACCACGAGTACAAGACAGCGGGCGCGGCCGGATACTTCGCCTACTTCGGCGCCAAGGCGGGCGACCCGGCCAAGGGCTATTACTCGTTCACTGCGGACGGCTGGACGTTGATCTTCCTCAACTCCAACTGCGGGAAGATCGCGGGCGGGTGCGGGTACGCCGGCGTCCAGGCCCGATGGCTCGACGCCCAGTTACAGCGGTCGCAGACGTGCGAGATCGTCTTCGCCCATCACCCGCCGATCAGTGACGGCGAGTACGCGCCCGGCAGTGTCTCGATGCTGGGGTTCTGGCGCCACGCCTACGAGAACAACGCCGAGCTGTTTGTGTCTGGCCATGACCACGGCTACCAACGGTTCGCCAAGCGCAACTCCGCCCTCGTCACTGCCGCTGACGGTGTGACGCCCCTGGTGGTGGGTACCGGAGGGAAGTCTCTCTACGCTTTCCGTCTCGTCAACCGCAGTGTCTACCGCCAGCGCAGCGCGTTCGGCGCGCTGCGACTGAGCCTGTCCCCGAGCGGCTACTCCGGCAGGTTCGTCAACATCAACGGCGTCACGATGGACTCATTCTCCGGCTCGTGCCTGCCATAGCGCCGAAGACCGCCGGCGCTGGTCCGCCCAGCACCGCGCCGCCGTTGGCCTCGGCACCGCCGTAACGGGAGTCGGCTTGGTCGTCATGGTGCTCTACCCTCCCGCGATCCATCCTTGTCGAGTCAACCGCGAATCAGGCGCCTGACCAGTCCAGTGTGAGGGGATGCTGCGGCCACGACTTTAGGGTCCCTCCCACCACTTCGGGCTACTGCGGTGGTTGCCCGGGCTATACCCGTCGGTGTCATTGGTGCCATTTCGGAGGCCGCGACCATCGGCTTATGGTCAAAGCACTGACCTGCCATCTCGGAACATAGTTCGGTCGTTCTAATGGAGCCGGGGGCCGGGGCACGTTCAATTCGGGGGAGGCGCCACGCCCTGTCGGGGACGGAGGTGCTTCGGGATGGTGCCAATCTTGGGGTGGGCCCTGCGGACGCGACTGCTGGTGCTCGCCGTCGCACTGGGAGTGTGTTGCTTCGGCGTTCTTCAACTGCGAGACGCGCCGGTCGACGTACTCCCCGAGTTCTCGCCACCCTACGCAGAGGTGCAGACCGAGGCGCTTGGGTTGTCCGCGGACGAGGTCGAGCAGCTGATCACCGTCCCGCTGGAGGCTGACCTGCTCAACGGGGTCGAGGGCGTGGAGGTGATCCGCTCCAAGTCGCTGCCCGGCCTGTCGTCAATCGTCCTGGTCTTCGAGCCCGGCCGCGATGTCTACCGGGAGCGGCAGCTCATCGAGGAGCGGCTCGCTCAGGCCCATGCGCTTCCCCACGTTTCGAAGCCGCCCACCATGCTCCAGCCGCTGTCTTCCTCCAGCCGCGTCCTGATGATCGGGCTGTCATCGGAGGAGCTGTCCGGCATCGAGCAGTCGGTGATCGCCCACTGGGTGATGCGACCGAAGCTGGTGGGCGTGCCCGGCGTGGCCAACGTCTCGGTCTGGGGCATGCGCGACCAGCAGCTGCAGGTGCAGGTCGACCCCGAACGGCTGCGGCAGAAAGGCGTCACTCTCAGCCAGATCGTCGAGTCCGCTGGCAACGCCCAGGTGGTCTCGCCGCTGACGTTCCTGGAGGCCTCGACACCGGGACGGGCGGCTTCATCGAGACCCCGCAGCAGCGCCTGCAGGTCCGGCACCTGATCGAGAAGATTGCCGACCCCGAGGCCCTGGGTGGGGTGCCGATCGCCGGGACCGACGGCCGGCTGCGCCTCTCCGACGTCGCGGACATCACGGTCGACCACCAGCCGCTGATCGGGGATGCCGTCGTCGAGGGCGGCCCCGGCCTCATGCTCGTGGTCGAGAAGTTCCCCGGCGCCGACACGCGACAGGTCGACGAGGGCGTGAGGGATGCCCTCGAGACGCTGCGACCTGGACTCACGGGCATCCGGACGGACATGGAGATCTTCAGCCCCGCCGACTACCTCCACGAGGCCATGGGCAACCTCCGGCTCGCGCTGCTCATCGGCGGGACACTGATGCTGCTGGTCCTGGTGGCCTGCCGGTTCCGGTGGCGGTCGATCATCGTCGCCTTGGTTGCGGTGCCGCTCTCCTTGCTGGTCGGCGCGCTGGTGCTCGACCTGCTCGGGCAGGGCTTCAACGCGATCGTGTTCGCCGGCCTCGCGGCCGCCAGCGCCGTGGTGGTCGACGAGGCGGTGATCGCGACCGACCGCGTCACGCGGGCCCTGAGGGCACGTCCGGCGGATGCCGAGTGGACTCGGTCGTCGGTCATCGTCGCGGCTTCGGCCGAGGTACGCCGTCCGCTCACCTACGCCACGCTGATCGTGCTGCTGGTCGTCGCGCCGGTGGTGGTCATGCAGGGACGGCCCGGAGCCTTCTTCGGATCGGCCGCCACGGCCTACGCCCTCGCTGTGCTGGCCGCCGCGGCCGTCGCCCTCACGGTCACACCCGCTCTGACGTCGTTCCTGACGGCGCGGTGGCAGCCGACCCAGACCGATCCCGCCAAGCACCCCCGGCTGCGGGCGAGGTACCTGTCGGCACTCGAGCGTGTCGGCCGTAGCCGACGCACCGCGTTGGCCGCGGGGGCGGTGTGCGCCCTGATCGCGATCGCGGTCCTGCCGTTCACCGGGACGTCACCGGTGCCCGAGTTCGAGGACGACGACATACTCATCGAGCTGTCGGCCGAGCCTGGCATGTCGAACGAGGCGATGACCGCGACTGCAACCTCGCTGAGCGACACGTTGGCCGGCTTGCAGGGTGTAGACGGCGTCGGGGCGCACGTGGGTCGGGCTATCACCGGAGACCGCCTGACGAACGTGAACTCGGCCAGCGTGTGGGTGCGGATCGACGGGGACGCCGACAACGAGGACACTTTCGAGGACATCGAGGTGGCGGTGCGAGCCCTGCCGGGTGTCGAGAGCGACGTGGGCACCTACACCGGGAAGCGGATCCGGGACGTGGGTGCGTTGAGGACCGGAGACGACGGGGTCAGGGGCGAAAGCCTCGACGTTCTCACCGGCGCCGACCATCCGCTCGCCGTTCGCGTGTACGGCGAGGACCTCGCGGTGCTGCGCACCGAGGCGGAGCGGGTTCAGGGCCTGATGGCAGAGGTGGATGGTGTCGTCGACCCGCAGCCCGAGTTCCCCGACACCGAGCCCACGATCGAGATCGAGGTCGACCTCGAGAAAGCGCAGGCCTTCGGCCTCACCCCGGGTCACGTTCGACGTGCCGAGGCGACCCTGCTGCACGGCATCCAGGTCGGCAGCGTCTTCGAGGAGCAGAAGGTCTTCGACGTCATCGTGCGCGGGACGGAGACCACCCGGCGCGGCGTCGAGAGCGTCCAGGGCATGCTCATCGACAGGCCGGGGGGTGGACGCGTCCGGCTCGACCAGGTTGCGGACGTACGCGTCGTGGACTCCCCGTCTGTCATCGACCGGGAAGCAGTTTCGCGGTACGTCGACATCCAGGCCGGGGTCGAGGGTCGCAGCGTCGATGCGGTTGCCGCGGACATCGAGGACCGGCTCGGGCAACTGGAGTTCCCGCTCGAATACCACGCCGAGGTGCTGACCGGCGGCACCGATGAGGAGGTTGGCCTGCCCTGGGTGCTCGGCACGGCCGTCGGTGCCGCCATCGCTGTCCTGCTGCTGCTGCAGGCGCTGTTCGGAAGCTGGCGGCTCGCGGCTCTGGTGTTCGTGACCCTACCGCTGTCCCTGGTCGGTGGCCTGCTCACCGGGCTCCTGGACGGTGTCGACCTGTCGCTCGGATCGATGCTGGGGTTCCTGGCGGTGTTCGGGCTCGCCACGCGTTTCAACCTCGTGCTGGTCGACCGCATCCGCACCGTCGAGGCCGAGGCTCCGGGAACCAGTCGGATGGATGTGATCCGACAGGTCGGATCCGAACGTCAGGCGCCGGTGATCGCAGCCGCGGCGGGACTGGCCGCGCTGGTGGCGCCCTTCGTGTTCCTCGGGACCAGACCGGGCCTGGAGATCCTGCAGCCGATGGCCCTGGTCATCCTCGGGGGCGTCGTCAGCTCCGTCGCGATGACCTTGTTGCTGATGCCTGCCCTGTACCTGCAGCTGGCCCCCGCCGTTCGGTACGGCGCCTCGGAGATGGACGCAGCGTACGAGCTGCCGGTCAGCCCCGAGACCGAGCCCGTGAGCGCCGACCCGGGCCGAGGTTCCGCCCACGACAGGAAGACGAGCTCGTGACCACCGGCGCGCGGACCGAGGGGCCGCGGCGGCGAACCGTGCGAGTGCTGGCCGGCGTCCTCGGTGCCGGGCTGCTCGTCGCCGGCTGCACCGAGTACGAGGAGCCTGCCTCGCCGGTCCACCAGCCGGCGACCGTCGAGGAGGTCGCAGGTCTCGACGTCAAGCGCGTGACGTTCGACCAAGCCGGCGCCGACCGGGTCTCGCTGAGCACCGAGAAGGTGCGCAGGACCGGCGGCGGGACCGTGGTGCCGTACGCCGCGCTGATCTACGACCCCGAGGGTGTGGCGTGGGTCTACACGAACCCGGAGCCGCTGACCTTCCAGCGCGCGAAGATCGTCGTGGACCGCATCGTCGACGACCTCGTCTGGATCACCGAGGGACCCGCGCCTGGGACCCGGTTGGTCACCGTCGGCGCCACCGAGGTGTACGGCGCCGAGCTCGACATCGCTGGGAGTCACTGATGATCGAGCGCGAGGGGCCGCATGATGCGTCGCATCGTCAGCCGCAGCCTGCGCTTCCGATGGCTCGTTGCATTCGTGGCCATCGGCCTGATGGCCCTCGGCCTCGCCATGATCCCGAACACCAAGGTCGACGTCTTCCCGGAGTTCGCGCCGCCTCGCGTGGAGATCCAGACCATCGCCCTCGGCAACTCCTCGAACGAGGTCGAGGAGCTGATCACGGTCCCGATCGAGAACCAGCTGAACGGGATCGAGGGTCTCCAAGCGATGCGCTCCAAGTCGGTCGCCCAGCTCTCCTCGATCCAGCTGATCTTCGAGCAAGGGACCGATGAGCTGCGCGCCCGTCAGCTCGTGGCGGAGCGGATCAGCCAGATCACCGCGACCCTTCCGACCTGGGCGAGCCCGCCGTTCATGATGCCGGCCCTATCGTCGACCAGCCGGATCATGAAGATCGGGATGTCGTCGGACGAGGTCAGCCTGATCGACATGTCCGAGGATCGCCTACTGGAAGATCCGGGCCCGCCTGCTCCGCGTCCCCGGCGTCGCCCAGGTCGCCATCTGGGGCGAGCGGATCCCCCAGCGGCACGTGCAGGTCGATCCGGCGAAGCTGAAGGCGCACAACGTGACGCTTCAGCAGGTGATGGACAGCACCGCCGATGCCCTGGACGCCGGCCTGCTCCGCTACTCCGACGGGGCGATGATCGGCACCGGCGGGTTCGTGACGTCGGGTGACAACCGGCTCAACGTGCGCCTCGTCCAGCCGATCCTCGAGCCGGAACAGCTCGGAGCGGTGCCGGTCCTCGAGCGCAACGGAAGGACCCTCCGTCTCTCCGACCTGGGGAACGTCCTGGTCGACCCTGGGCCGCTGATCGGGGATGCGGTCATCAACGACGGCCCCGGCCTGATGCTGGTGATCCAGAAGTTCCGCGGCGCCAACACCATGGAGGTCACCCGCGGCGTCGAGGAGGCCATGACGGAGCTCGAGCCGGGGCTGCCGGGCATCGAGATCGACACCACGATCTTCCGTCCGGCGACGTTCATCGAGCAGTCCATCGACAACCTCACCAGAGCGATGCTGCTGGGCATCCTGCTCGTGATCCTGATCATCATCGCCTTCCTCTTCGAGTGGCGCACGGCGTTCATCAGCCTGGTCGCCATCCCCCTGTCCCTGGTCTCGGCGCTGCTGGTCCTCGATCTACGCGGCATCACCGTGAACGTCATGGTCTTGGCGGGGTTGGTGGTCGCGATCGGGGTGGTCGTCGACGACGCGATCATCGACGTGGAGAACGTCGTACGACGCCTGCGCAAGGCACGCGCCGACGGCACGAACGTCTCCATGTTCACGACCATCCTGGAAGCGTCGGTCGAGGTCCGCTCTGCGATCACCTACGCCACCGTGATCAACGTCGTCGCGGTCGTCCCCGTGCTGTTCCTCGAGGGCCTGTCCGGGTCGTTCTTCCGGCCGTTGGTGCTGTCGTACGCACTGGCGGTGATGGTGTCCATGCTCGTCGCCCTCACGGTGACCCCGGCGCTGTGCCTGCTGCTGCTCTCCCGAGGAAAGCTGGCCCAGGGCGAGTCGCCGCTGCTCCGGGTGCTGAAGCGCGGTTACGGCGCGCTGCTCCGGCCGCAGCTCGGCGGCCCGAGCCCGCAATGGCCGTGGCCGTGGTCATGTCCCTTGCGGGGCTACTGGTCTACCCGACGCTCGGGACCCAGCTGCTGCCGAACTTCAAGGAACGCGACTTCCTGATGCACTGGCTCAGCCAGCCGGGCACCTCCGCGCCCGAGGAGACGAGGGTCTCGGTCTCTGCGTGCCAGGACCTTCGGGAGATCCCGGGCGTCCGCAACTGTGGTTCGCACATCGGCCAGGCGCTGCTCGCCGACGAGGTGTACGGCGTCGACTTCGGCGAGAACTGGATCAGCGTCTCCCCCGACGTCGACTACGACAGGACCCTGGACTCGGTCCACGAGGTCGTGGAGAGCTACCCGGGCCTGTATCGCGATGTGCAGACGTACCTGCGTGAGCGCATCAAGGAAGTACTGACCGGGACGAGCGAGTCGATCGTCGTACGCATCTACGGGCCCGACCTCGAGACGTTGCGCGCGAAGGCGGACGAGATCGCGAGCCACATCGCCGACATCGACGGTGTCATCGACGCGCACGCGTCGCTGCAGACCGACCTGCCACACATCGTCGTCGAACCCGATCTCGCGGCGTCACGACGGCTCGGGATCACCCCGGGCGACATCCGGCGCCAGGCCTCCACCCTGATTGCCAGCGAGGAGGTCGGCGACATCTTCCACGGCGGACGTGCATACGACGTGCACGTCACCGCCATCCCGTCCGCGCGCGACAGCGTCACCGACGTGATCAACCTGCCGATCAACACGCCCGACGGCCGGACCGTCCGGCTCGGTGACGTCGCCGACGTCCGCCTGGCGCCGACCCCGAACGCGATCGAACGTGAAGCGCAGTCGCGCCGCATCGACGTGGGCGCGAACGTCGAGGGTCGTGACCTGGCCTCTGTCGTGGACGACGTCGAGGACCGGCTGGAGGGCGTCGGCATTCGAGCGCGGGTACCACGCGGAGGTGCTCGGCGAGTCCACCGAGCTGAACGCCGCTCAGGACAGGTTGATGATCTTCGGGCTGCTGGCCGCCCTCGCGATCCTGCTCCTGCTGCACACGGCCTACCGCAGCCTCCGCCTCGCGCTGCTGACCTTCCTGCTGTTGCCGATGGCCCTGGTCGGAGGGGCGCTCGCGGTCTGGCTGACTGGCGGCGTGATCTCGCTGGGCTCCATGGTCGGGTTCCTGACCGTCTTCGGGATCGCGGCGCGGAACGGGATCCTCATGATCAGCCACTTCCGGCGGCTGGAGACCGAGGAGGGTCAGGCGTTCGGCCCCGACCTGGTGTCCGCGGCGCGTCGGAACGGTTGGCCCCGATCATGATGACGGCCCTGGCGACCGGCCTGGCTCTGGTTCCGCTGGCGATCGCCGGCAACCTGCCCGGACATGAGATCGAGCACCCGATGGCGATCGTCATCCTCGGCGGTCTGGTGACTTCGACGCTCCTTAACCTTTTCGTTCTCCCGTCGCTATACCTCCGATTCGGCCGCCCCAAGCGCTACGCGCCAGCCGCGATCGCCTAGGACCAACGGAACGGCTCGACAGACCGCGTCCTTCGGTCTGGACCTCAGTGGCCGCGTCGGCCTCACGTGGCGCCTGGCGTCAGGCTCGCGTTTCGCCGACCGGTTCGTGATTCCCGGTCGAGTCGTGTTGGCCATTGTCAATGCTGGCGCTGTCGCGCAGGTCAGCGCCACGGGGATGCCTGCACTCCGGTTGCGCAACGGGCCAAACCGAAGGGGCTGGTGGGCGCTCGTGCCTCCGGGCAGAGCGAGGCCCACAATCCGTGCCACGATCCTGACATCAACGGCTATTGGTCGACGACTGCCCGGTGATGCTCACGGGGGAGTAGCCGGGCGGCCGTACTTGGCCATCGCGTCGAGCAGCAGCTCGTGGTCGAGGGCATACGCGGTCGTCCCGTTCTTCCCGGTCATGGTCTCCGCGGCGAGGAGCGAGTTGAGGATCGCCTCCTCGGTCGCCTCGACGACCGCGTCGAACAGCGGGTTCACGTGCTCGTTGCGCACGGTCTCGACCGTGCTGGTCATTGGCGCGTTCCCACCCAGCGTCGCCATGCCTCGGTTGCCGGTCGAGAAGGCGAGGAACAGGTCGCCGCTGGAGTTCTCGCCCACGCCGCCCATCCGGGCGACTCCGAGGGAGCAACGCTGGGCGAGCCGCCGGCACTGCTGCGGCAGCAGCGGGGCGTCGGTCGCGACGATGCCAATGATCGAGCCGCTGCCAGCCGGCTGCCTGCTGCCGACGCCGGGGACGACGTCCGTGCCGACCTCGAGGCCGACAGGGACACCGTTGACCGAGAGGCGTTCCCGGCGGCCGTAGTTCGCCTGGACGAGCACGCCGACCGTCCACTCGGCGGCCTCCATCTCGATCCGGCGTGAGGACGTCCCGATGCCGCCCTTGAACTCGTGACACACCATTCCGGTGCCGCCGCCGACCGCGCCCTCCGCAACCGGTCCGGAGCTCGCGTTCCGGTAGGCCGCCCGCGCATGCTCGGCGGTCACGTGGAAGCCGTTGACGTCGTTGAGGGAGCCGTCCCAGGTCTCCGCGACGACCGGAAGCGCCCAGGTCTCGACCCCCGCCGGCAGCTCCTCGACCTCGATCTCGACCAGCGCGTCGCGGACGACGCCGACGCTGTGGGTGTTCGTGAGGCCGACGGGGGAGTGCAGGAGGCCGACCTCCTCGAGCCACGGCAGCCCGGTCATCTCGCCGTTGCCGTTGAGCCGGTGGTAGGCGGCGTACACCGGGTCGGACCAGACGTTGCCATCGTGCGGAACCACCATCGTCACGCCCGTGCGCACGTTGTCGCCGTCGATCAGAGTCGTGTGGCCGACCTTCACCCCGGCGACGTCGGTGATCGCGTTGTTCACGCCGGTCCGCAGCGTGCCGATCGTGATGCCAAGCTCGCGTGCCCTCATCGGAGAGCTCTCATCCCAGGACTCGCTTCGCAAGGTCGACGTGGAACCGCGTCGACAGCAGCAGGTCATCGACGTGGATGCGCTCGTCGGCGTTGTGGTAGCCCGCTGTGAGGACCTCAGCGGGCGTGCTGAGGAACGGCGAGAACCCGTACGCCGCCGTACCGGCAGCAGCCCGCAGGTAGACAGAGTCCGTGAAACCGGTGCCGAGTGAAGGCAGCACCTGCGCGTCGACGCCCTCTCCCGCGAGGAACGCGCTGATCGCGTCGATGATCGGGCCGTCGGCCGGCGACGAGCTTCCGGCCACGAGCGACTCGGGCCAGGTCAGCTCGTAGTCGAGACCCGCCCTCAGATCGCCGAGCCGCTCCGTCACCTCACGCTCGACGTCGGCCTCGCTGGTGCCCGGCAGGATGCGGCAGTCGAGCTCGACCCAGGCCCGGCTGGGCATCACGTTGCGCTTGGACGAACCACCGACCATGGTCGGCGCCATGGTGGTCCCCACGAGTGCGGGGAGGAGGTGCTCGAGCTCGGGGTGCAGCCGTCCGGCGCGGGCCAGGGCATCGGCGAGATCGTCGCCAGGCTCACCGACGAGGACGGTCAGCATCTGGTCGACGAGGTCCGACCGCTGGGGGGTCGGCATTCCGAGGCCGACGCGTCTGAGCACCTCACCGAGGAGAGGTACGGCGTTGTTCCCGACGCTGGGAGTGGACCCGTGGCCGGCCTGGCCGACCGCCGACACCCGAGCCGGGAAGGTGCCCTTCTCGCCGACCCCGACGCTCAGCACGGTCCGGCCGTCGCTGAGCTCCAGTCGCTCACCGCCGCCCTCGTTGATGCTGAGGTCCGGCCGGATGTCGGGGCGCTGCTCCAGCAGCCAGTGCATGCCGACGCCCGCCGTACCGTCCTCCTCGTCGGCGACCGCCAGGAACCACAGGTCGCCCTTCGGCTTCCAGCCTTCCCGGGCGAGGGTCGCCATCGCCACGGCACGCGCCGCGACCTCGTCCTTCATGTCGATCGCCCCGCGGCCGTAGAGCCAACCGTGATCGTCGATCACGGCCTCGAACGGCGGGTGCGTCCAGTCCCGGACGTCCACTGGCACCACATCGGTGTGACCGACGAAGGCGAGGCTCCGCGCGTCTGCGTCGGTACCGGGGATCCTGGCGACGAGGTTGGCGCGGTGTTCCTCCCGGGCCACCAGCTCGCACTCGATCCCCGCGCCCTCGAGATAGCCCTTCAGATGTTCGGCCACCAGCGTCTCGTTGCCCGGGTGGCTGGGAGGGGCGTTCGACGTGTCCAGCCGGATCAGGTCCTGGGTCAGCTCGACGACCTCGCGATGCATTGCGTCCATGTCGTCGGACGCTACCGCTCCCGATGGTTGAGCTTGTCGGGACCACTACCGTGTCCGGGTGGGCAACTTCGCTGGCGTGATCCTCGTCGACCCCGAGGGCCGACTGCTCCTTCAGGAGCGCGACGAGCATCCCCGGATCGACCCCGAGAAGTGGGGCCTGGTCGGTGGCCACGTGGACCCCGGAGAAGACTTCGAGCCGGCGGCGTACCGGGAGCTCCACGAGGAGACCGAGGTCGTCGCCGCACCCGGCTCGCTCACTCTGTGGCGCGAGTTCGAGGTGTGGCACGAGACCTACTCGAGCCTGGACCGCATGCAGGTGTACGTCGCCCCCACGTCGCTGACCGATGCCGACATCGTGTGCCACGAGGGCCGCCAGATCATCTTCGTGGAGCCGGCGACCGCGCGGGCGCTCGACCTCACTGTGGCTGCCGCGCAGGTCGTCCCGTCGTTCCTCGACTCCGACGTCTACCGGGAGCTGACCAGCTCATGAGCGCGTCCGGGTTCGACTACGTGGTGACCCGAAGCGGTGAGGTCGTCATCTCCCACCACGGCAAGCGGGCGACAGTGCTGCGCGGCCCCAGGGCCCAGGAGTTCCTCGACGAGGTCGACGCCAACCCCCAGCAGGTGATGGCCCGGTGGACCGGCAACTACAAGCACGGCAACGAGCGGACGGCGAAGCAGCACCCGCGCAACCAGCAGCGCCGATAGTCAGCTCACTCGCCGGCCGTCGACCAGGAGGGGCTCGGCGAGCCGCCGCGGCGTTGAGCCGTCCTCGCTGAGGATCGGCTCGGCGGAATACTGGGCCACGTAGACGCGACGCATGCGGTCCGTCGTGTTGGGGCCACTGCGGTGCAGGAGCGTCGAGGAGAAGCAGGCGATGCTCCCTGCCGAAACGACCACGGGGTCGCCTAAGTCGTCCCCGGCGTACCCGACCAGGTCGTTGCTTTCCTCGTCACGCGTGTGCTTGACGACGTCGCGCGTCCCGGCGCGCGAGTAGGGCAGTAGATAGACGGTGCCGTTGGCTTCGGTCACGTCGTCGAGCGCGATCCAACACGTCAAGTACGGTCTGTGTGAGTCGTCGATGAATCCCGAGTCCTGGTGCCAGCTGAACGACATCCCCTGCTCCGCGGCCTTAACGACGTACTGCTCGTTGAACAGGTAGACGGTGTCACCGAGCGTGGCCTGGGCGATCTCCACCATCAGGTCCGACGACAGGAAGCGCTCGACAGCGGGGCGCTTGCCGTGGGCGTGGACGAAGTAGCGGCTTCCGCGCCGGTCGAGGTCGAGCGTGTCGACGCCGAGGCGGTCCATCTCCCGGTCGCGCTCGTCGATGGCGTCCTGGCATTCGCTTCGCAACGTGTCGAGGTCGCTCTCGGGTACGGCGTCCTCGAGGATGAAGAAGCCCTCCTCACGGAACTGGCGAGCGTGCTCTGGGGTGACGCGCAGAGCTGAGACGGTCATTGATGTCCTCCTGTGATCGTGGATGATCACATAATCTGCGGGACTCGACGGCCGCGTCATCGCGCAGTTCTGCGAACTCTTATCATTTCTTGCTGTGTTCGACGATCTCGGAGTCCGGGCTGGCCTGGATGGACGAGTGCTTCGGCACAGCGCTGGTGACGTGCGGCCCCGCGCCCATCGCCACGCCGAGCTCGAGGTCAACCTGGTCGTCCGAGGCAGCGCCTCCTACCTTCTCGGCGACCGGCGCATCGCGCTCACGCCCGGCACGCTGACCTGGCTCTTTCCTGGTCAGGATCACCTGCTGGTCGACGAGTCCCCCGACCACGAGCTGTGGTGGGCGGTGTTCCGGCCCACTCTCGTCGCGCGGACCGCGACGAGCGCGGATGCGTGGCCTCTGCTGGAGGACGATCCCGTCGGCCAGTTCTCGCGCCGTCTGCATGCCGGCCGGGTCAGCCGTCTCGGCGCACTCTTCCGCGACCTACAGGATGCGCAGGCGGTGGACGACGTGCTCGTCAACACCGGGTTGGCCTACCTCCTGAGCTTCGCCTGGCGAGCGTTTCTCGACAGCGACGACGTGATCGAAGGCGTCGATGTGCATCCGGCGGTGGAGACTGTCGCTCGTCTGCTGCGAGGCGACCAGGAGGCAGGTGACCTCGCCACGCTGGCGGCGGCTGCCGGTCTGAGCCCGTCGCACCTGAGCCGGATCTTCAAGGAGCAGACCGGCGTTTCGATCAGCCGGTTCCGCAACCAGCAGCGCCTGCAGCGCTTCCTTCGTCTCTACGGCAGCGGTCGGCGCACCACGGCGCTGGCCGCCGCCCTCGAGGCCGGCTTCGGCAGCTACGCGCAGTTCCACCGCGTCTTTCGCGAGCAGACCGGGCGGAGTCCGTCCGCGCTGCGCAGCGCTGCCGCCGACGACGACCTCATCCGAGTTGAGGGGCGGGGTTGACTGCGCCCTGAGTCGCGCCGAACCGGACCCTCGGCACCGGCAGGGACCGTGTCGACGACCGCGGTCAGGTCAGACTGGGACTCCAAACGGAAGGAACCCGTCATGCGCAACGTCGTGCTGTACCAGCTGCTGTCGCTCGACGGGGTGGCCGAAGAGCCCGGCGACTGGATGTTCGACACCGACCGGGCGATCTTCGACAACCTCGGGGCGATCATCGAGAAGCAGGACGCGATCCTGCTCGGCCGCACCACCTACGACTACTGGGTCGGCTACTGGCCGACCTCCGACCTCGAGCCGTTCGCGACCTTCGTCAACACCACGCAGAAGCACGTGTTCACGTCGAGCACCCTCGACCAGGAGTGGGCCAACACGACCGTCGCTCAGGCCTCGCCCGAAGCGTACGTCGCCGACCTCAAACGGCAGCCCGGAGGCGACATCGGCATCCACGGCAGCATCCAGCTCGCGCGCACGCTGCTTCGGGCAGGCCTGGTCAACGAGCTCCGGCTGGTCGTCGCCCCCGCGCTCGCCAGCGGCGGCAAGCGGCTCTTCGAGGAAGGCGAGGGACTCCAGAGGCTCGAGCTCGTCGACAGCGACCGGACCACTGACGGCGCGCTGCTCCTCGGCTACCGGGTCCCGTCAGCTGGGTGAGTTGAGCCAGGGGTCCTTGAGGTCGTAGAAGCTGGGTTCACCGATGCTCAGCGAGTCCATCTCCTTCATCATCTGCTCCATCTCGGGCGGCGGCGGCTTCCTCTCGCCTTCGCGCGCGGCCTCCTCGGACGTGAAGTAGATCGCCATCGTCCAGGCGCCGCCGTCGTGCTGGATCGACAACGTGCCCAAGATCTCGGGCCGGAAGGCCTGCCAGTCAGTCGGATCGTTCGCCATCAGCTCTTTTGCGCGTTCCGGGTCACTGGAACGGCCCTGCATGATCTGGACGAAGCCGGCCTGGGACGGGTCGCCAGGGGTGTCGGCCTCGACCTCGATGCTGTTCTGGAACTCAGGCTCGTCAGTGAACAGCTCCGCCATCTCTTCCCACCACGCCGTCTGCTCCGGCCGATCACTGTTCTGTTGCGCTGCCTCCTCCGACTCGAAACGAGCGAGGGCCACCACCTGGCCGTCGTCGGTCACGCCCGACGTGCTGCCCAGCCATCCCACGGCGTTGGGCGCAACTTCCGCAACCCACTTGTCGAGCTGCGCACGCACCTTCGTCGCGTCGGATACGTGGCCCTTGATCACCTGTACGAACATGTCGACACCATCCTCCACATAGCCGTTGGGTCGCTTCGACGCTACTCCTCAAGAGCGCAGGTTGGCAGGGCCCGATCGGGCGGTTACGGACCGACGCCGGACTGATACTGCATCCTTGCCCGTAGCTCCGATCGGTCGCTCAGTCAGACCGGTGCCGACGTCACGACGGCCTCGTCCCGCAGGATCGACCAGATCTCAAGGTCGTTGAATCGTCCCTGGTGGAACCAGCAGCCTCGCATGATGCCCTCGAACGTGAATCCACTCTTGCCGGCAACCCGCTTGGACGCCTCATTGTCCGGGTGGATGTTGAGCTGCAGACGGTTGATCGGCCGTCTGCCGAAGAGATAGGCCACCAGCAGCTGGAGGGCCTCGGGCGCGTACCCCTTGCCACTGTGCTCCGCCCCGAACAGGAGGTACGAGATCTCGTAACCCTGGAGATAGTGGGCGATCGGGTAGAACTCGATCTCCCCGACCATCACGCCAGCGCGATCCACCATGAGGAGCATTCCCTCGTCCTCGTCCCAGAACCCGGTTTTCTCGAACTGGCGTCGAAACGTCGGTTCACCCGTCAGACCGAGCGGGAAGAAGCTGCCCCGAGCCGCCAGGTCCGACATGCGCTCGTAGAGCCGGTGGAGATCGTCCTCCCTGGCCAACCGCAACAGCACGACCTCACCTCGAAGCATGACCACACACCTCCCGTTTAGCGATGGCAAGCATGAGTCTGCTCTCGTCAGGGCACGACGCCAACCGCTCGGCGGCTGCCACGGTGGCCTATAGACTCGATCAGGCCCGCGCCGTGTGCGGGCCCCTGCCGTAGTTGTCGACCAGTCGGAGGACCCGCGCACATGGGATACCTGGAGTCGATCAAGACCCCGCGAGACCTCCACGACCTGACTCCGGGCCAGCTGAGCGACCTGGCCAGCGAGATCCGCGACTTCCTGATCGAGACCTGCTCGCGGACCGGCGGCCACCTCGGCCCGAACCTCGGCGTGGTCGAGCTGACCCTGGCGATCCACCGCACCTTCGACAGCCCGACCGACCGGATCGTCTTCGACACCGGTCACCAGGCCTACGTGCACAAGCTGCTCACCGGGCGAGTGGATGGCTTCGCCAAGCTCCGCCAGGAGGGCGGAGTCAGTGGTTACCCCAGCCAGCAGGAGTCCGACCACGACATCGTGGAGAACTCCCACGCGTCGACGGCGCTGAGCTACGCCGACGGGCTGGCGAAGGCCTACACGATCCGCGGCGAGGAGCGGCATGTCGTCGCCGTCATCGGCGACGGTGCGCTCACCGGCGGGATGGCATGGGAGGCGCTCAACAACATCGCGATCGCCAAGGACAGTCGACTGGTGATCGTCGTCAACGACAACGGCCGCTCGTACACGCCGACCATCGGCGGACTCTCGCACGCGCTCACCAACCTGCGCACGAACCCCCGCTACGAACAGCTGCTCGAGCAGGTCAAGAAGCGTCTCAATGCCGTGCCCGGAGTTGGTCCGGTGGCGTACGACGCCCTCCACGCCATGAAGAAGGGCATGAAGGACGCGCTCGCGCCTCAGGGCCTCTTCGAGGACCTCGGCCTGAAGTACGTCGGACCGGTCGACGGCCACGACCGGGCAGCCATGGAGCAGGTGCTCGCCCAGGCAAAGAGGTTCAACGGCCCGGTGATCGTGCACGCCATCACCCGCAAGGGCTTCGGGTACGACGCGGCCGAACGTCACGAGGCCGACCAGTTCCACTCACCGGGCCCGTTCGACGTCGACACCGGTGTGGAGTCTCCCAGGGGGCAGATCTGGACCGACGTGTTCGCCGACGAGATGGTGCGTCTCGGCGAGCAGCGCCAGGGGCTGGTCGCGCTCACGGCCGCGATGACCCACCCGGTGGGGCTCGACAAGTTCGCGAACCGCTTTCCCGAGCGGTTCTTCGACGTCGGCATCGCCGAACAGCACGCGGTCACGTCCGCTGCGGGGCTTGCCATCGGCGGGCTGCACCCCGTGGTGGCGGTCTACGCGACCTTCCTCAACCGGGCCTTCGACCAGGTCCTGATGGACGTCGCTCTGCACAAGTGCGGGGTCACCTTCGTGCTCGACCGGTCGGGAGTGACCGGCGACGACGGGGCCAGCCACAACGGCATGTGGGACATGTCGATCCTGCAGGTGGTGCCAGGCCTGCGCCTTTCCGCTCCCCGTGACTCGACCCGCCTGCGCGAGCTGCTGGCGGAGGCCGTGACGGTCGAGGATGCGCCCACGGTGGTCCGCTTCCCCAAGGGGCCGCCGCCGGTGGACATCGACGCCATCGCCAAGGCCGGGGGAGCCGACGTACTCGCGCGTAGTGGCCTCAAGGACGTGCTCGTCGTCGCGGTCGGGTCGATGGCCACCACTGCCGTCGACGTCGCCGGCCGGTTGACCGCCCAAGGCATCGGAGTCACCGTCGTCGACCCGCGATGGGTCAAGCCGGTGGACCCGGCCATTGTGGAGCTCGCCCGCGAGCACCGGCTGGTCGTGTCGCTGGAGGACAACGGTGAGATCGGCGGCTGCGGAGCGGTCCTGCTCCAGACCCTGAACCGCGCCGGCGTTGACACCCCCTACCGGCTGCACGGCATCCCGCAGGACTTCCTCAGCCACGCCAAACGCGCCGTGATCCTCGACCGGATCGGCCTCGACGCCAAGTCCCTCGCCCGCGGGATCGTCGAGGACATGACGGCCCTCGAACAGGGCCACACCCTGGTCGACCTAGATCACAACTCCTGACGCCCTCACTCTCGCCTGCAGCGAAACCCCGAATGGCAGCTGGAAGTCCCCGATCTCGTGCGGGAGAGCGGGCACGGTGGTTCTGCAGTCCCCGCTGGCCGCGGAGCAGGTCAGCAGGCTGGGCGTAACGGAGTCGGCTTTGTCGGTGTCGATGACCATCGCAGCGAACGTGTCGTCATCCAGCCACTGATAGCCGAGGGCCCAGTCGTGTCCGTGATTGAAGGGCAGCTTCGCCGCGGTCCGGGCATCCAGGAGGAAGCCTTCGTCCCAGTGCTCCGTGGTGAGGTAGCGGCCGTCCGGGGAGAGGTTGCCGATGTGATCGAGCTCTACCGGCACTGATCCCGCAGGCGACACGATCGCAGCCTTGCCATCGTCCTCCGCCTTTTTCGTGAGCAGGAGGCCTGCCTCGGCATCCACGACCCGGGGAGCTGTGATGCCCCGGACCGTCACCGTGCCGGTCGCGGAGTCCCAGACCACCACACCGCGGGCGTCGACGAAGTACGCCGTGGTGCCGTCGAGCGCCGTGACCTGCGGCGCGTCGTCCATTCCCGGGACCTTCTCGACGGGCGTGTGCGCGACCTCACCCGACCCGACGTCGAGCACGGTGACGCCGTCCTGCTCGTCGACCCAAGCCACTCGCGGCCCGTCCGCGACCAGTTCCGTCTGGTCCATGTCGACCCGGCCGAGGGAACCCATGCGCTCGGCCGTGCCGTCGACGAAGGTGTAGATGGCACTGTCCGTGGAGGTGAAGGCGAAGCCCGTGTCGGTTTGCACGTAGGCGCGGATCGGGCGGCCCACGTCGAGCTCGGATTCGCCGACGTGGATGGTCTCGCCGGTGGCGTAGCTGATCGTGTAGGGCACCGGGTCGCTGCTGTCCGTGATCTGCGTGGACTGTCCGCCCGAGGGGACGAACTGCGTGGCGAGTGCGGCCACCGCCACCACGCCCGCGGCACCCAGAGCGACGCCGGCAATGCGGCGACGTCGGATCCTGCGGTCCGCGTCGCGGAGGACCGCGTCGAGGTCGACGGGCGAGTGCCCGAGCTCGTCGGCCCGCTCGTGCATGACCTGCTTGAGCATTCCCGTCATCGGGTCACCTCCAGTTCGTCGGGCGCCGCGAGCTCGATCTGGTCGCCGAGCTGGCCGCGAAGCTTCGTCAGTCCGGCTGCCACCTGGCTCTTCACCGTGCCCACCGCACAGCCCATGGCCGCTGCGGTCTGGGCCTCGGTCAGGTCCTCGTAGAAGCGCAGAACGAGGGCCGCGCGTTGGCGAGGGGGCAGCTGTTGGAGCGCGGCCCAGACCATCGACCGGTCGTCGACGGCGTCAGTCTGCGGGTGGCCGGGCCGTTCCGGAAGGACCTCGGTCGGTCGTTCGTTGGCCCAGCCCTTGCGCCGGAACCAGCTGATCGCGGTCGTGGTGATGGCCTTGCGGCAGTACGCCTCGGCGTTGTTGGGGTCGCGGAGCCTCGACCACGCGACGTACGTCTTGCTCAACGCCTCCTGCACGAGGTCCTGGGCGAGCTGTTCGTCGCCCACCATGAGGTACGCCGCCCGGTGCAGGGCGGGCGCCCGCCCCGCCGCGAACTCGGCGAACGCCGCCCTGTCGCGTCTGCTCACTCTTCCCCGTCTCCGGCCGGTCCCGCGCCTGTCTCACCATCCCAGACGATGTGGGAGCCGCAAATGGTTCGCCGGGGTCAGCCCTGCTGCGCGCGCTCGACCGAGCTAGTCGCCGCTGCGGGCGACACCAAGGCAGGCGCAAGCAGAACGACCAACAGCACGATCGGTAGCAGGGCGACGCCGACGACCCCGCGAGAGCGCCTCGTCATAAGGTTTCCTTTCGGTTGGAGCATCGTCTCCTTGACGCCCCGTCGAGGGGAACGGTTGCCTCCCCTAGGGTGTTGTTGGGACAGCAGAGGAGGCGACGTGGCAGACGGGACGAGGTTCGTGCACATCGTCGACGACGTGCCCGAGCTCAGCGGGGAAGAGCCGGTGCTGTTGCTGGTGATGCACGGGTTCCTCGACGCGGGCAACGCCGCAGGGTTGGCCGGCGACCACCTCGAGACGCTGGGTGGCGGCAAGGTGGTGGCCACCTTCGCCGTCGACGAGTTCTACGACTACCGGGCGCGCCGGCCCCCGATGTCGTTCATGCGTGACCACTACGAGCAGTACGACGCGCCACGGATGAACGTACGACTGATGCGCGACCAGCGGATGGCGCCGTACCTCTTCCTGCGCGGGCCTGAGCCCGACAACCGCTGGGAGGCGTTCACCGCCGCCGTCCAGGAGGTCGTCCGCCGGCTGAGGGTCAGCTCGGTCCTCTCCCTCGGCTCGGTGCCGATGGCCGTCCCGCACACCCGACCGATCGCGATCACGCCACACGCGAACGACTCGTCGCTGATCGACGGTGGCAGCCGCTGGAAGGGCGAGCTACGCATCCCCTCCAGCGCCCAGGCGCTGCTCGAAGTGCGGTTGGGAGAGTGGGGCCACCCCGCCCTGGGCTTCGTCGCTCATGTGCCGCACTACATCTCCCAGATGGACTTTCCCCGGGCCGCCATCGCGCTGCTCGAAGAGACCGAGCGGGCGACCGGCCTCTCCCTGAACCCGTCCGCCCTCCAAGCCGGCGCCGAGCACACCGAGGCCGAGATCGCGGGCTACCTGGCCACCAACGCCGAGGTCAGCGAGGTCGTGTCGGGCCTGGAGCAGCAGTACGACGCGTTCCAGCAGGCCGAGGAGGCCGGGTCGTCATTGCTGGCCGACGACGCGGCGATCCCGACGGGTGAGGAGATCGGGGCACAGTTCGAGCGCTTCCTCGCCGGACTGGACAAGCCCGACCCCACCGACGACGCCTGAGAGGCTCCGCGTGCCGCGCACCGCCGACGAAATCTCCGACCTGCTCGACCTCGAAGAGATCGACCTCAACCTGTTCCGCGGGCGCCAGCCCGACACGAAGCTCCAGCGGGTCTTCGGTGGCCAGGTGGCCGCGCAGGCCCTCATCGCTGCCTCGCGGACCACGCCGCCGGACTACCTGATCCACTCGCTGCACAGCTACTTCCTGCGCCCGGGCGACACTGCGGTTCCGATCGTCTACGACGTCGAAGCCATCCGGGAGGGCCGCTCGTTCGCAACCCGGCGCGTCGTGGCCCGGCAGCACGGCCGCGGCATCTACTTCATGACCGCTGACTTCCAGCGGCCCGAGGAGGGGTTCGAACACCAGGACCCGATGCCCGACGTATCCCCGCCGGCCGACGGCACGGATGTGGCCGACTTCTTCCGCGGCCGGTCGAACCGCGATCCCTCGGCGTGGGAACGGGAGTGGTCGGCGCTCGACGTGCGCTACGTCGAGCAGGAGCCGAAGGTCGACGGACCCCTACCGGCCCATACGCAGCTGTGGATCCGGATCAACGGGGCCATGCCGGATGACCAGGTCACCCAGAACGCCGCGTTCACGTACGCCAGCGACCTGACGCTCCTGGGCGCAACCCTGGGTCCGCACGGCGTCCGCATCGGATCGCCCAAGATCCAGCCCGCGTCGCTCGACCACACGATCTGGTTCCACCGGCCGTTCCGCGCGGACGAGTGGTGGCTGTACGACCAGTACTCGCCCTCCGCCTCCGGGGGACGAGGCCTGGCCCTCGCCCGGGTCTTCTCCCACGACGGGCGGCTGGTGGCCTCCGTCGCGCAGGAGGGCCTGATCCGGGTTCGCAAGGCCCCGTCCGAATAGGCGTGTCTCTGGATCTCTGTTGTCAGAGGGCCGTCGTCCGACCCAACAGGTGCAGCGCGCCCGACTTCGGATCCTCCAGCGAGAACTCATGGTCCGAGCCGACCCGCCGTACCCCGAGCGACACGGTGCCCGGCAGGTAGATCGGCTTCTTGAAGCCCACCTCGACGGTGACCGCATCCGTTAGCCGGTTCTCCAGCGCGGCGACGCAGCGAGCCTTGCTCCACATCCCGTGCGCTATCTGGCGCCTGAACCCGAACGCCTTCGCGGTCACCGGGTAGAGATGGATCGGGTTCCGGTCACCCGACACCGCGGCGTACCGACGACCGAGATCCGCCGGCAGCCGCCACGGTATCCCTCCAGAGGGCACCGCGGAGAACGTGCGGCCCGGGTCCGCGGCGCGGTCGCCCTTGCCGATCCGGAGGTAGGTCGACGTGCTCTGCCAGACCGGCTCACCGTTCGCGGTGACCTCGACCTCGACGTCGTAGACCTTGCCCTTGGCGTGGCTGCGGAGGTTCGACGCACGTGCCGACAGCGCGACCGGCTCGCCGACCGCCACGGGGCGGTGCTGCGTGATCGCATTCTCCAGGTGAACGGTCCCGATGGCGGGGTAGGGAAAGGCCGGGTCGGCGATCAGCGCCATGTGCAGCGGGAATGCGAGCAGGTGCAGGTAGGGCAGCGGCGCGGTGTCCCTGACGGGGAAGCCGCAGACGGCGGCGTACCTCTCCACGTGGTCGCGCTCGACCGCAGTCCTGCTCTGCACGACGACGTCGGGGAGCGTGGTTCCGGACTTCCTCACCCCGGGCAGCTGGTTGACGACCGGCAGGATCGGGAGTGCGGCCTTCAGCATGGCGGTCAGACCTCCGCCCGACCCGTCGATGGTGCGGACCTCTGTCATGTCTGTCAGGCGCCCAGCATCATCAGTCCGCAGACCCTGACGACGTTGCCGTTGACCGCTGTCGATCCGGGGTTCGCGAACCAGGCAATTGTCTCGGCGACATCAATAGGTTGGCCGCCCTGGGACATCGCGTTGAGGCGACGTCCGATCTCGCGCATTGCGAACGGAACAGCCGCAGTCATCCGGGTCTCGATGAACCCCGGGGCTACGGCGTTGACGGTGATGCCGTTCTTCAGCTCGGCCGCGAACGCGCCGACCAGACCGATCACACCGGCCTTCGAGGTGGCGTAGTTGGTCTGGCCGACGTTGCCCGCAATGCCGGCGATCGAGGCGACGCCGATGATCCGGCCGTTCCTGTTGATCGCGTCGGCCTCGAGCAGGGAACGCGTGATCCGCTCGGGAGCGGTCAGGTTGACCGCGATCACAGGGTTCCAGCGGTCCTCGGCCATGTTGGCCAGCTTCCTGTCGCGGGTGATGCCCGCATTGTGTACGACGATGTCGACGCCGTCGTGCTTGGTCCGGACGTGACGCGTGATCCGCTGCGGGGCGTCGGAGTGGGTGATGTCGAGCGTCAACGAGTCGCCGTTCAGCTCCGTCATCAGCGTCTGCAGCTCGCTCGCCGCCTGGGGAACGTCGATGCCGAGCACCGTCGCGCCGTCACGGTGGAGCACTCGCGCGATCTGCTCGCCGATCCCGCGGCTGGCTCCGGTGACGATTGCGGTCTTGCCGGCAAGGGGCCGCTCCCAGTCCTTGACCGCCACCGCCTTCTTGCTCCCGGTCACCCCGATCCGGACGACCTGACCGGAGACGTAGGCCGACTTCGGCGAGAGCAGGAACGCCAGGGTCGAGTCGATGGAGCCTTCGGCTCCGGGGGCGACGTACACGAGCTGGGCGGTGCCGCCCCTGCCGATCTCCTTGCCGAGTGAGCGGGTGAAGCCCTCGAGGGCACGCTGGGCGATCCGCTCCTCGCCCTTGACGAGCTCAGGTGGCCTGCCGAGCACGACCGCCCGGGAACACGTCTGGAGGCTGCGCATCAGCGGAGTGAAGAAGCGTTGCAGCCGGGCCAGGTCGTCAGTGGTGGTGATGCCGGTGGCGTCGAACACGAGGCCCTTGTACTTCTCGCCGTCCGCGGGCTCACGTGTGAAGGCGATGCCGAGACGGTCGAGCGAAGCGGTGAGTGCCTCGCCCAGGACCCCGTCGCCGCCGAGCACGACAGTGCCGTCGACGAGTGGAACGCCCTCGGACCAGCGGTCCAGCTCGGTCGGGACCGGCAGACCGAGGCTGTTGACCAGCGCCTTGCCGACGGAGGTCTGGGTGAAGACCTGGTAGGGGTCGCTCATGTCGATGGGTGTCCTTTCCCCGTGGGCACGACACGAGCAAGGATAGGAGGCCCCAAGCAACACCGAACCAGCACTGGGAGCTCACCATGCAGGGCAAGGCCCGCCGCGTCGCCGTACTCGGCGGCAACCGCATCCCCTTCGCGCGCTCGAACACCGTCTACTCGACCGCGTCCAACCAGGAGATGCTGACCGCCGCCCTCGACGGGCTCGTGGAGCGCTTCGGACTGCACGGTCAGCGCCTGGGTGAGTTCGCGGCCGGTGCGGTGCTCAAGCACTCCCGGGACTTCAACCTGGCCCGCGAGACCGTCCTCGGATCCAGGCTCTCGCCCGAGACCCCGGCGTACGACGTCCAGCAAGCCTGCGGAACCGGGCTCCAGGCTGCCATCCAGGTCGCCAACAAGATCGCACTCGGCCAGATCGACGTGGGCGTGGCGGGCGGCTCGGACACGACGTCCGACGCGCCGGTCGCCGTCGGCGAGAACCTCCGCAAGATCCTGCTCCAGCTCAACCGGGCCAAGGACCTGAAGGGCCGGCTGGCTGCCCTCGCCAAGGTGCGACCCGGTGACATCGTGCCGTCCATCCCGCAGAACGGCGAGCCACGAACGGGTCTGTCGATGGGTGAGCACGCCGCGCTCACGGCGCTGGAGTGGAACATCGGCCGCGAGGAACAGGACGAGCTGGCCGCCGCGTCGCACCACAACCTGGCCGCGGCGTACGACGCCGGCTTCCTCGAGGACATGATCACGCCGTTCCGCGGCCAGGAGCGCGACCAGAACCTGCGACCGACCTCCTCGGTCGAGAAGCTCGCCACGCTCAAGCCGGTGTTCGGCAAGGGTGTTGCGGCCACGATGACCGCCGGGAACTCGACGCCGCTGACCGACGGCGCCTCGACGGTCCTGCTCGCCTCGGAGGAATGGGCTGCCGGTCACGACCTGCCGGTGCTCGCGTTCCTGACCCACCACGAGACCGCTGCCGTCGACTACGTCAACGGTCACGAGGGCCTGTTGATGGCGCCGGCCTACGCGATGCCGCGGATGCTGGAGCGCGCCGGCTACGAGTTCGGCGACTTCGACTTCTACGAGATCCACGAGGCGTTCGCCTCGCAGGTGCTGGCCACCCTCAAAGCCTGGGAGGACCCGATCTTCTGCAAGGAACGGCTGGGCCTCGACCAGCCCCTCGGATCGGTCGATCGCGCCAAGCTCAACGTCAACGGGTCGTCGCTGGCAGCGGGTCACCCGTTCGCGGCCACCGGCGGCCGGATCCTGCACACGCTCGCGAAGCTGCTCGCCCAGAAGGGATCCGGCAAGGGCGTGATCTCGATCTGCGCAGCCGGTGGCCAAGGCGTCACCGCGATCCTCGAGCGCGCGTAGCGCGCAAGGAGCCGACACGTCGCAAGCCGCCCTCCCCCGCTTCGCTCCTCCGAACTTCCGACGAGTCGGCTCCTTGCGCGCTTCGCGCACTCACAGCCAGGCGGCCAGACGGCGTACGTCCTCGATCGTGTCCGCCTCGGCGGCGGTCTTGTCGTCGCGGTAGCGCACGACGCGGGCGAACCGCAGGGCCAGCCCACCGGGATAGCGCGTGGACCGCTGGACGCCGTCGAAGGCGATCTCCACGACCTGCTCCGGGCGGACCTGGACGACCCAGTCGTTGCGCTCGGTCATGAGTTCGGTGAACCGCTCGGTCTGCCAGGCCAGCATCTGGTCGGTCATGCCCTTGAAGGTCTTCCCGAGCATCACGAAACCACCGGTCTCCGGGTCCCGGGCGCCGAGGTGGATGTTGGACAGCCAGCCGCGGCGCCGGCCGCTGCCCTCCTCGACGGCGAGCACCACCAGGTCCAGCGTGTGCACAGGCTTGACCTTCACCCACGCGGACCCGCGGCGACCGGCGTCGTACGGCGCCGCGAGGCTCTTGACGACGACGCCCTCATGGCCGGATTGGAGTGCCGCGTCGAGCGCGACCTGCGCCGCTGCCACAGAGTCGACGAGAGTCCGCGGCACCAGGTTCACGGTCGGGACCAGGGACTCGAGACGCGTCAAGCGCTCCGACCCGGGCCGATCGAGGAGGTCCTCTCCGTCGACGTGCAGCAGGTCGAAGAAGTACGGCGTGATGACGGCTCCGCTGCCTGACGCCGTCCGCGAGGCGGTCTCCTGGAACGGCCTCGGACGGCCATCTGGACCGAGTGCGATCGCCTCGCCGTCGAGGACCAAGCGGTCGGCCGACAGGGTCCGGACGATCTTGACCACCTCGGGCAGCCGGGCGGTGATGTCCTCCAGCGTGCGGGTGGCCAGCAGGACTTCGTCGCCGAGCTTGTGCGCCTGGATGCGGATGCCGTCGAGCTTCGTGTCGACCGCAGCGGGACCGCCGACCCTGGCCAGTGCCGCTGCCACGTCGGGCTCGCTGGAGGCGAGCATCGGTGACACGGCTCGGCCGACCTCGAGCCGGAACTCAGCGAGCGCCGGCTCACCCCCGGTCAGCGCCGCACGAGCGATCGCGACCGTCGAGCCGGCGAGCATCGCGGCGCGGCGGACCGCCTGCAGCGGAACGCCGCCGGCCCGGGCGACGGCTTCCTGGACGAGGGCGTCGAGGGCGCCCTGACGGACCGCACCCGTGACCACCCCACGCAACCAGGCCTGCTCGGGGACGGTGGCCCGCGCGAGCAGGTCCACGGTCGCGCTCGCCCGGGCGGCCTGGGACCCGGCCCCGCTCAGCCCGGCGATCGCGGAGAAGGCACTGTCCACCTCGGCAACGGTCAGGGAGGGCTCGGACGC
Organism: uncultured Actinomycetota bacterium; assembly: GCA_963844385.1. GTDB lineage: Bacteria > Actinomycetota > Actinomycetes > Propionibacteriales > Nocardioidaceae > Nocardioides. The sequence continues at coordinate 75,659 of CAWJOJ010000029.1, forward strand.
CGGGTCGACGGCGGCGGTCATGGACCGCCAGCCAAGGCCGGTGCGGCGCTGAAGCAGCGAGCCCGACAGGTAGGCAACGACGGCATCGACCTCGACCGGCTCTGCGGCTGCGACCGCCTCGGCGAGGATCTCCACCTTGATCTTGCGAGAGCGGGTGGCCCCGACGCGACCGGACGCTTCGACGACCTCGGCGAGCAACATGGACACATTGTGACGGGCCGGTCGGACAGTCGTGGTTGGGTTGGTACGTGAACGAGGTCGGCAGGGTGTGGCGCCCCGACTGGCCGTGCCCGGTCGGGCAGATCCTGTCGGTGCTGCGGCGCGGTCCGGGCGACCCGACGTACCGCATCGTCGGGCACACGCACTGGCGCGCTCTTCGCACCTCCGAGGGCCCGGCAACCTTGATGGTGCGCCCGCGACCGGCCGACGGTGAGGTGGAGGCGCGGGCATGGGGGAGCGGAGCCGACTGGGCACTGGAGCAGCTGCCCGCGATGCTCGGTGGTCTCGACGACCCGAGCGACTTCGCGCCTCGCCACGCGGTCGTGGAGGCCGCGCTGAAGCGCCACCCGCACTGGCGGATCGGCCGCACCGGCCTCGTCCTCGAGTCGCTGGTGCCCGCCATCATCGAGCAGAAGGTGACCGGGCAGGAGGCGTTCGCCGGATTCCGGCGGCTGGTGTACCGCTACGGGGAGGTCGCGCCCGGTCCGGGTGCAGACCTCAGGCTCAGGCTTCAGCCCTCGCCCGAACAGCTGCGGATGATCCCGTCATGGGAGTGGCTGCGCTTGCACATCGATCCCGGTCGCTCGCGCACGATCGTCCGGGCAGCGCAGGTCTCGGACGCTCTCGAAAGGACTACGGGGCTCGGCCATGCGGAGGCCGACCGCCGCCTGCGCTCGTTGCCGGGGATCGGTGTCTGGACGAGCGCCGAGGTGAGGGTTCGAGCCCATGGGGATCCAGATGCGGTCAGCTTCGGCGACTACCACGTGGCTCGGGACATTGGCTGGGCCCTGACCGGGAAACCGGTCGACGACGACCAGCTCGCCGTGCTGCTGGAGCCGTGGCGGCCCCAGCGTTACCGGGTCCAGGCCCTGCTCGTTCTTGCGGGCCCTCGCCTGCCCCGACGCGGTCCGCGGATGGCACCGCGGGCACATCTCCCCACAAACTGACCATTCGCAAGTAAACCTTCTCGCTGGGGGTGGCTACTGGGGTTGACGGGGCTTATTGTGCGGTGCTGTGCTCCGTGCGGACGGGTGTGTCCGACAACTTCATGTGGGGGAAACAAAATGAGGATCATCTCTGCAATTGGAGTGGCCTGTTCACTCTCACTGACGGTGCTGGGGCTGGCACCTGCGAGCCACGCAGCCAAGGCGGTGGGCCATGTCGTCGTGATCCAGGCCGTGCCCGGTATGTCAGTAGATGTCTCGATCGACGGCGAGTCGATGGACAGCGGCGTCGAGGTCGGCAGTGTCCTGGGGCCGTTCGAGTTGACACCCGGTTCACACGAGGTGGAGTTCTCCGGGTCAGGGTTGGCGGTCAAGTCCACCATCGACGTCGCTTCGGGGTCGAGCAGCGACGTGGTGATCCACCGGCCGGCGGCAGTCGGAGGCGATCCGGTCGTGCACTCGTATGCCACCCCGGTCAAGCCGATCGGTCCCGGCAAGGCCCGGGTGCTCCTGGCGCACACCGCGACCGTTGCGCCGGCCGATGTTCGCGTCGACGGCCAGGTCGCCTTCACCAACATCGCGAACGGTGAGTTCGCAGAGGCGGATGTGCCGGCAGGGCCGCACAAGGTCGAACTCCTGCCCACGGGCACGACCGCCGACCCGATCCTCGGACCGCTGGACGTCGACCTCAAACCACGCACCGCCACGATGGTCTACGCCGTCGGAAGTCCGAAAGACCAGTCCATGAACGTGATCGTGCACACCGCACAGCTCGCCTCCGACGGAACCACCATGCCCGAGAAGCTGGACACCGGTTCGGCGGGGCTGGCCGCAGATGCCCGAGTGACGCCGTTCTCCCCGGCCGGTGGCTCGGCTGATTCGGGGACGTCCGGCAGGCTGCCCGGCACTCTGCTCTGGCCGGCCATGGGACTCGGCGCGCTCCTGTTCGGGTTCGTCTTCCTCTGGACCGCAGGGATACGACTGCGGCTGACCACCGAAGGAGGAGTGGGCGATCGCAGATGGCGCGCTCGGGTGAGGTAAGGCCAAAGTTCGGGATGCATCGGCGGCCACGCCCGCTGAGGCAGGTCCTGGCGGGCGTCGGTGCCCTGACCCTGTTGGTCGGTGGGTTGGTCGGCGCTCTCGTCTGGACGATGGCTGGCACCGGCGGCTCATGGCCGTCGACGGACGTCGCCTCCGATCCTCAGTCGGCGGAGCAGACGACGCCGGCGGAATCCGCGGAGCCAACCGAGCTGGCTGAGCCGGCGGTGACCGCCATGCGCGCGCCCTCAGTCATGAGAACGGAACCGCCGGAATTGGCGCGGTTGCCCAGCGGCGCGCTCATCCCCATCCTGGCTGTGTCGACGCTTCCCGATGGGCGACTCGACGTCCCCGACGACATCAGGACCGCCGGCTGGTGGCGCGGTGGTGCGCAGCTCGGCGATCCGTTCGGTTCGACGCTCCTGGCGGCGCACATCGACTCCGCGACCCAGGGACTCGGTCCGTACGCCGAGCTGCTCTCGGTCCGACCGGAACAACGCATCGTCCTGTGGTCCGCGACTCTCCAGCAGTCGTTCGAGGTCGAGTCGCTTCGCCTGTTGCCGCAGGGCTCGCTGGATGGTGAGCGCTGGTTGTTCTCTCCTCGGGGAGAGCGGAGGTTGACTCTCGTCACCTGCGCGCCGCCGTACGACGCCCGCCGGGGCGGCTATCAGAACCTCGCGGTCGTCACCGCCACGGCCGTGACCAAGCCCGCTGCGAGGATGTGATGGGCAAACCCAAGAAGCCGCCGCCTCGCCCGCTCGATCCCGCGCGTGCGCGGGACGCTCAGTCGGCCACGGTCCCGAATCCGCGGAAAGCACTGGAATCACAGTCGCCCTCGGAGGCTGTCGATACCTCGGTTCGGCAGGAACCTGCGCCGCAGACTCCCGCCGCCAAGTCGACTGCCCGTCCGGCCGCCAAGAAGGCTGCGACACCTGCGAAGAAGGCGGCGGCGAAGCCCGCCGTGAAGAAGGCTGCGACACCTGCGAAGAAGGCGACGGCGAAGCCCGCCGCGAAGAAGGCTGCGACACCTGCGAAGAAGGCGACGGCGAAGCCCGCCGCGAAGAAGGCTGCCGAGCCCGCGGAGAAGTCGACCGCACGGCCTGCCGCCAAGAAGGCCGCTGCGAAGAAGGCCGCTGCCAAGCCTGCGGCGAAGACGAGTGCCAAGCCGGCCGTCACACCCGCTGCCAAGTCGACCGCCAGGCCCGCGGCGAGGTCGACCACGAAGCCCGCGGCGGAGCCGACTGCGAAGCCCGCAGCCAAGTCGACCGCGGTACCCCTGACGAAGTCGACGGCCCGCCCCGTCGCAACCCCTCGCGACCAAGGCCGCTCCGGCCGCTCCGGCGGCTCCCGCGCGAGCCGCACCGGCGCCGCCCCGGGATCCTCTCCCCGTGGGCCACTGGGTCTCGCCGCCGTCGGAACTGAGGACATTGCCGCCTTCGGACGAGTCCTCGTCCCGCCGGTGGCAGGCCCTCGGGTTCGTCGCGGCGGCTGCGCTGGTGCTGGCAATCGCGGTCTACGTCCTGCTGCGCCCAGTGCTGAACCAGGACGACGAGGCCGATCCCGGCGAGGAGGCGCGGACGCTTCCCTTCGAGCCGCCTGTCGCACTTCCGGTCAACGGGTCGTACGTCGAGACCCTCGTCCTCCCGTCGGGTGACCTGAAGGTCACGCACTGGATTCACACCAAAGTTCCGCAGTTCAGCATCAAGCTGATCGCACCCACGCTGGCCGGGATCGACTCGGGAGTGGTGACGGCCACGGAGGTGGAGGTCGCCGCGGACGGGCGGGTCGTGCCCGGGGCCGACTCGGTCGGCAGCGTCAGCCAGAGCTACCAGTTCTTCGGGACGAAGTCGATCTTCGTCACGTACGTGCTCTCCGGCGCTCTGGAGCTGAGCACGTCGGTGGAGGGGCGGGCGCTTGCGCGGGTCACGGCACTGGATCTCAAGTACGTGTCCATGGGCGGCGAGAGCGTGCGGAGTGTGCAGGGTGCCGAGGTGCTCAACCTGGCCTGCTCGCCTTCCGGTCCTCCCGACGCCGTCCCGGAACCCTGCGGAGAACCCGATTCGGACGGATGGCAGGTGCGGCTCACCGGCGGGAACAGGAACGACCGCGTGATGGCCCAGCTGAACCTGGTCTGACAGTCGGGCCCTGCTACAACAGCGGACGGAGCGGCCCGAGCACGGCCTCGGTGAACCGGCGGTAGACGTCGCGGCTGTCCCACTCGGCCCTGGTCATCTCGCGGGTGTTGTCGAGGTCGGTGAGGAAGATCTTCTCCATCTGCCTCGCGAGGTCGGGGTCGATGATCTCGACGTTGATCTCATAGTTGCCGCTCAGACTCAGGCGGTCGATGTTGGCGGTCCCGATGGTCGACCAGTTCGCGTCGATCGTGGCCGTCTTCGCATGCACCATGGCGTCGCGGAAGCGGAAGATGCGGATCCCGGCTCCGAGCAACTGGGAGTAGTAGCCGCGCGAGATCCAGTCGGCGACGATGTGGTTCGACTTCCCGGGCACCAGGATGCGCACGTCGACCCCACGCGCCGCGGCGGACTTCAGCTCGTCGACGAAGTCCTGATCGGGCAGGAAGTAGGCGTGGGTCAGCCACACGTTGTGCCGGGACCGGTTGATCGCGTCGAGGTACATCGAGCGGATCGGGAAGGCCCACTGGCGCGGCAGGTTCTTGTGCAGCCGGACCTTCGGCTCCCAGGTGTTGGCGGTGTCGAGCAGCAAGGGACGTTCGCTGCGGCCGAGGATCTTGCGCCGGTTGAAGTTCCAGAAGTCGGCAAACGCCCGCTTGAGGTCCCAGACGCCGGCACCGGTGATCCGGCAGTGCGTGTCGCGCCACTCGGTCGCGTACGGCGAGCCGATGTTGTAGCCGCCGACGAAGCCGACCTCGTCGTCGACCACGAGAATCTTGCGGTGGTCGCGGCCGTAGCGGCTCAGGTCGAAAACCCGCCAGCCGGCGTTGTAGAGGGGATAGCGCAACACCCGGATCCCGTGCGGGAACTGCTTGAACCGTGGGCTGACGACCAGGTTCGCGAAGGCGTCGTAGATGACGTAGACGTCGACGCCCCGGTCGGCGGCCTCGATCAGCGCCTGCTTGAACTCCTCGCCGACCTCGTCGCCCTTCCAGATGTAGGTCTCGAACAGGACCTGCCTGGTCGCCCCGCGGATCGCGGCGAGCATGTCGGCGTACACGTCGCGACCGTAGGTGTACGCCGTCATCTCGCCCGAGCCGACGGGAACCGCCAGCGGGGCGGTGGTGGGGAACGGCTGGGGTTTCCTGCCGCGGCGACGGTAGGAGTCGACCAGGGTCAACCCGAGGGCGAGTCCGAGCTGGACACCCAGGATCGTCAGCAGGGTGCGCCGCAGGATGACCAGCACTCGGTAGCCGATCGACGGTGCCCGGGATCTCACGCCGCCAATCTACCGACCGGGCTCACGCCCGGACGGGGGTCCTCAGTGCTTGCGGTAGATGAGTACGGCGCCGAACCGCCCGGTGACGGTCAGCACGTCGCCGGAGATCTCGACAGTGAATCCGTCGCCGAGTGCGCTGGCCACGTGTTCGTCCTGGTCCCTCAGCTCAGGTGGACACAGACTCTCGTCGATCGCGAAGCCGTCCAGATCCACGGTCGCGCCCGAGACCTGCCAGGTCCCCCGGAAGTCGTGGCACCCGGTGGACCCGGTGACCTCGCCGTTGGCCGCCAGAAGCAGCGGTGCCGGCTCATCCGACACCGAGGAGGCGGTGTTCCCGTCGACCAGGGACTCCAGTCGCCAGGAGGTGCCCACGAGGTCGGCGGTCGGCACATCGGGAACCGGCCCGAAGGTCAGCGTGAGGTCCGGCCCGGTCAGGGTGAGCGGCGTCGCCGTCGCGTTGCGCGGTGGTCACTGCCTGGAGCGCCGTCAGGTAGGCCTGCTCGAGATCCAGCACCGAGGGAGGCATGCAGGCCATGTCAGTGCCGCCCAGGTGGCGGAAAGTGACGTGATCGGCGTCGGTGTCGCATGGTTCCTGAGTAGTTGTTGCAGGCGGAGATGCCCCTGACCTCGTTGCCGTCGACGTCGAGGGTGATCGGGTGGGAGCCGTCCTGTGTGAGCGCGGCAGCATGGTCCGACCACGCCGTGAGGACCCAGTTCCCCTCGAGATCAACCGCCGTGGGCTCGTCACCGGAGTCCGCGGTCTCCGTGCCGCACGCGCCGGCAGCGACGAGCAGGACGGCGTACGCCGCGAGCTGTGCTGTTCGCTGGAATCGACTCACGTTTCCTCCGGGTGCTGGGAAGAGTCTGACGCCGTTGAACCGGCCGCGGTTCCGACGGCCGAAAACGTTATGGATCCGGATTGTCGGCGGGCCCGTCTAGGCTTGCCGACATGCGACCCGTGACTGACCTCGAGCGCCGGGTGGCGCCGTTCAAGGTGGTCTCCGACTACCAGCCGTCTGGTGACCAGCCCGCCGCGATCGCGGAGATCACGGCGCGTCTGAACGGCGGCGTCCAGGACGTCGTGCTGCTCGGTGCGACCGGCACCGGCAAGACCGCGAGCGTCGCCTGGGTGGCCGAGCAGCTCCAGCGCCCGATGCTGGTCCTCCAGCCCAACAAGACCCTTGCCGCCCAGTTCGCCAACGAGCTGCGCCAGCTGTTCCCCGACAACGCGGTCGAATACTTCGTCAGCTACTACGACTACTACCAGCCCGAGGCCTACGTCCCACAGACCGACACGTACATCGAGAAGGACTCCTCGATCAATGAGGAGGTCGAGCGGCTGCGGCACTCGGCGACCAACTCGCTGTTGACGCGGCGTGACGTGATCGTGGTGTCGACGGTGTCCTGCATCTACGGCCTCGGCACCCCGCAGGAGTACCTCGACCGGATGCTCCGCCTCAAGGTCGGCGACGAGCGCGACCGTGACTCGATCCTTCGGCAGCTGGTCGAGATCCAATACACACGCAACGACATGTCGTTCACCCGCGGCACCTTCCGGGTGCGTGGCGACACCCTCGAGGTGTTCCCGGTCTACGAGGAGCTGGCGATCCGGATCGAGTTCTTCGGCGACGAGGTCGAGCGGATGATGACCCTGCACCCGGTGACCGGCGAGGTGGTCACCGAGGACAAGGAGCTGCACATCTTCCCGGCGACCCACTACGTCGCCGGCCCGCAGCGCATGGAGCGCGCGATCCGCGGTATCGAGGAGGAGCTCGAGCACCAGCTGCAGACCTTCGAGCGTCAGGGGAAGATGCTCGAGGCCCAACGTCTGCGGATGCGCACGACGTACGACGTGGAGATGATGCGCCAGGTCGGGTCCTGCTCGGGGATCGAGAACTACTCGATGCACATCGACGGCCGCAGCACCGGAAGCGCACCCAACTGTCTCCTCGACTACTTCCCCGAGGACTTCGTGCTCGTCGTCGACGAGTCCCACGTCGCCGTCCCCCAGGTGGGCGGCATGTACGAGGGCGACATGTCCCGCAAGCGCAACCTGGTCGACCACGGTTTCCGGTTGCCGAGCGCGATGGACAACCGCCCGTTGAAGTGGGAGGAGTTCCTCGAGCGGATCGGACAGACCATCTACCTGTCCGCGACGCCTGGCAACTACGAGCTCGACAAGGTCGGTGGCGACGTCGTCGAGCAGATCATCCGGCCGACCGGACTGGTCGATCCCGAGGTGGTGGTCAAGGGCACCAAGGGTCAGATCGACGACCTCATCCACGAGATCCGGCTCCGGACCGACCGCAGCGAGCGGGTCCTGGTCACGACCCTCACCAAGAAGATGTCCGAGGACCTCACCGACTACCTGCTCGACGCTGGCATCCGGACCCAATACCTCCACTCGGAGGTCGACACCCTGAAGCGGATCGAGCTTCTGCGCGACCTGCGCCTCGGCGAGTTCGACGTGCTCGTCGGCATCAACCTCCTCCGCGAGGGGCTCGACCTTCCTGAGGTGTCGCTGGTCGCGATCCTCGACGCCGACAAGGAAGGCTTCCTGCGGTCCGACAAGTCACTGATCCAGACCATCGGCCGGGCGGCCCGCAACGTGTCGGGCCAGGTGTTCATGTATGCCGACAAGATCACGCCGTCCATGGAGCGGGCGATCGACGAGACCAATCGCCGTCGCGCGAAGCAAGTCGCCTACAACGAGTTCCACGGAGTCGACCCGCAGCCGCTGCGCAAGAAGATCGCCGACATCACCGAGATGCTGGCCCGCGAGGACGCCTCGACCGAGGAGCTGCTCAAGACCTGGCAGCACGTCGATCCCAAGTCGAAGAAGGCACCAGTGCCGGGCCTGTCGCGGATGGACAGCGGTCGCCACGCCGCCGAGCTCGCCGGGATGCCGTCCGCAGACCTCGCCGACCTCGTCCAGCAGCTCACCGACCAGATGCACAACGCCGCGGCCGAGCTCCAGTTCGAGCTGGCCGCCCGGCTCAGGGACGAGATCTCGGAGCTGAAGAAGGAGCTGCGGCAGATGGTGGAGGCTGGGGCTCGATAGCTCCGTTTGGGGTTTGGTGGTGGGGAGGCACCGCGGGGTGTCTGTGTTCCATCGCTGGGCTGCTCGTTGGGTGACGGTTGCGGAGGCGGCGTTGGGCACCGCGCATCCGCCGCTGCGCTTGGCTCGCCGTGTCGGCACGCCTCACCGTTCTCTCTAGACTTTCGGCCCCAATAGGGCGTGCCGCCACGCCTCCCTTTTACGCTTCGCGCCGGACGCCCGGCGCCCCTCGCCGCCTCCGCTACCGTCACGGTCGCCTGCGCCTACGCAATGATGGGTTCGTGGATGTCGCGGAGATGCAGGCATATTGCCTGGGCAAGCCGGGGGCGTGGCCGGACAATCCGTGGGGGCACGAGCATCCGGTGATCAAGGTGCACGAGAAGATCTTCGCGTTCCTCGGGGCCGGGGGAGTGGGCGTCAAGGGTGGGGTCAACCGGGACGTGGCCGACGAGTGGTTGCAGCGCTTTCCGGAGGATGCCTCCGTGATGGCCTACATCGGCCGGTCCGGCTGGAACGACCTTGCCTTCGGCGGCGCGATCCCCGACGAGGAACTCCTGGAAGCGGTCGACGAGTCCTACCGGCTGGTGGTCTCGAAGCTTCCGAAGAAGCACCGACCGGACGGCTGGGACGCCTGAACGCCTAGGACCGTCGTCCGGAGGCGGGCCGAGCTCTTTGCGCCGGGCTTTCTCGGCAGCCTTCTCCGCAGCCTTCTCGGCCTTCTTCTCGAGCCGTCTGGTCTCGTTGTCGATGATCATCTGCCGTTGGGCGAGCACTCGAACCAGGTTGATGCCGGTCCCCAGCATCACCCAGAGCGGCCACGGGATCCAGTTGAACCCTGAGTCCCAGTTCGTGGCGATCCAGATCACCCAGCAGATCGCCGAGGGCACGATGAAGGCCCCCAACGCCTCCTGCCGGTCCTTCCGATACTTGTCGGCTGCTCGTTGCGCCAGGTCCGACGCCGCCGGCACGAAGGCGTTGCGAGCCTCGAGGGCGGTCGTCGGCATCAGGTCCGCCAGGAGGAGGGGCAGCTCGCCCAGGGTTCGGGCCCCGGCCACCTGGTCAGAGCGCTCGTCGTACTCCTCGCGGGTCAGCCTGCCTTCGGCGTAGGCGTCGCCCAGCGCGTGCAGGATCACGTCGCGGTCCCGGTCCGACGCCCGCACCGGTGCGTACGCCGGGTCGCGCGGATCGTGCTCGAATCCGCTCCAGAGGTCCGCCATCTCCCCATCGTAAGGAGGGGAGGATCCAAGGGGCCAACGGTGCTCCCATAGGCTGCTGACATGCCCGACGTGGTGGAAACCGACCTGCTGATCATCGGCGCAGGACCAACGGGGCTGTTCGCTGCCTACTACGCGGGCTTCCGCGGGCTCCGGGTTGCGGTCGTCGACTCGCTGCCGGAGCTCGGCGGCCAGATCACCGCGATGTACCCCGAGAAGCAGATCCTCGACGTCGCCGGCTTCCCGACTGTCAAGGGCCGCGACCTGGTCGACGCGCTGGTGGAGCAGGCCGCGACGGCGGACCCGACGTACCTGCTGGGCCGGACCGCCGCAACCCTGACCCAGACCGAGGACGGCGTGATCGTCGGACTCGACGACGACACCTCCGTCAACTGCGGGGCCGTGCTGATCACCGCAGGCATCGGCAAGTTCACACCCCGGGCGCTGCCGGCCGGCGACGAGTTCCTGGGTCGCGGGATGGAGTACTTCGTGCCGAGCTTCGCGCCGTACGCCGGGAAGGAGGTCGTCATCGTCGGCGGCGGCGACTCCGCCTTCGACTGGGCCCTCCATCTGGAGCCGGTCGCGAAGTCGGTCACCCTGGTGCATCGCCGCGACGCCTTCCGCGCCCACGAGCGCACTGTCGCTTCGGTGCGGGCCACCTCCGTCGAGCTGGTGACCAAGGCAGAGGTCAGCGCGCTGCGCGGTGACGGGGCCCTGTCCGAGGTGGAGATCACCAAGGACGGCGTCGCCACCACCCGACCGGCCCAGGCCGTGGTGGCCGCGCTCGGCTTCATCGCGGACCTCGGCGCGATGAAGGAATGGGGACTGGACATCGACAAGCGGCACGTGGTCGTGGACTCGGGGATGCACACGAACCTGCGGCGGGTGCTGGCCGCCGGGGACATCACCGAGTACCCCGGCAAGGTCCGGCTGATCGCGGTCGGCTTCGGCGAGGCGGCGACCGCCATCAACAACGCGGCCGTCGTCATCGACCCGAGCGCGCACGTCTTCCCGGGCCACTCCAGCGATGGCACCTGAGCCGCCGGGCCGCATGCGCGTCGCACTGCTGTCCTACCGCAGCAAGCCGCATTGCGGGGGCCAGGGCGTCTACGTCCGTCACCTGAGCCGGGAGCTGGTGGCGCTCGGCCATGAGGTCGAGGTCTTCAGCGGGCAGCCGTATCCCGAGCTGGATCCCGGCGTGACGCTGACGAAGGTGCCGAGCCTCGACCTCTACCGCGAACCCGACCCGTTCCGGACGCCGAGGCCACGTGAGTTCCGCGACCTCCTCGACGTCGAGGAGGTCGCGACCATGTGGACCGCCGGGTTCCCCGAGCCGAAGACCTTCAGCAAACGGGTCGCGCGGGTCCTCAAGCGGCGACTCGGCGAATTCGACGTGGCACACGACAACCAGGTGCTCGGCTACGGCATCCTCGACATCGAAGCCGCCGGGTTGCCGGTACTGACGACCATCCACCACCCGATCTCGTTCGACCGCCGGCTCGATCTCGCGGCTGCCGACAACTGGCGCAAGCGGCTGTCAGTACGTCGCTGGTACGGCTTCGTGCGGATGCAGGCCAAGGTCGCCCGCCGGGCCACCCGGGTGCTCACGCCGTCCGAGTCGTCGCGGCAGGACATCGTCAGCGACTTCGGGGTCGATCCCTCGATCATCTCGGTCGTCCCGCTCGGGGTGGACGACGTGTTCCAGCCACCGACGGCACCGCGGGTGCCGGGCCGGATCGTGGCCACGGCCAGCGCCGACGCGCCCATCAAGGGCGTCGCCACCCTGCTCGAGGCATTCGCGAAGCTGCGCACCGAACGCGAGGTCGAGCTCGTGATCGTCGGCCGGGCCCAGCCGCGCGGGCGCACCCAGAAGCTCATCGACGAGCTCGGGATCAGGGACAGCGTTTCCTTCATGCACGGCATCACCGATGCGGAGCTGGTGGACGTGATGGGGTCGGCGGAGGTGGCGTGCATCCCCTCGCTCTACGAGGGATTCTCGCTCCCGACGGCCGAGCTGATGGCCTGCGAGACACCCCTGGTGGTGTCCCGCGCCGGTGCCCTGCCCGAGGTCGTGGGTCAGGACGGCCGGTGCGCCGACCTGGTCGCACCCGGTGACGTCGGTGAGCTGAGGCAGGCTCTGGCGGCACTGCTCGACGATCCCGTACGACGGGCCCGGATGGGTCGAGCCGGGCGCGAACGGGCTCTGGAGCTGTTCAGCTGGCGGGCTGTCGCGGCAGCCACCGCCGCGGCGTACGAGGACGTGATCTCAGCGGGAAGGGGTAAGCAATGCTGACCGTTGACTTCGACCGCCTCGGCCTCCAGCCGGGGGAGCGGGTGCTCGACCTCGGCTGCGGCGCGGGTCGCCATGCCTTCGAGATGTACCGTCGCGGCGCCGACGTGATCGCGTTCGACCAGGACGCCGACGAGCTCTCCGCCGTACGCGACCTGTTCGGCGCCATGAAGGCGGCCGGAGAGGTTCCACCGGGCGCCGAGGCCGACACCAAGGAGGGCGACGCCCTCTCGCTCCCGTTCGCGGACGGCGAGTTCGACCGGGTCGTGGCTGCCGAGATCCTCGAGCACATCCCGGCCGACGTCGAGGCCATCGACGAGCTGGTCCGGGTCCTCCGCCCGGGCGGCACCGTCGCGGTCACCGTGCCGCGGTGGCTCCCGGAGGCCATCTGCTGGCGACTGTCCCACGACTACCACAACGTCCCGGGTGGCCACGTCCGGATCTACAAGGGCAAGGAGCTGGTCGGGAAGCTCTCCGGCGCCGGCCTGGACTACCAGGGGCGGGCTACGCCCACGGGCTGCACTCGCCGTACTGGTGGATCAAGTGTGCGGTCGGCGTGACGAAGGACGACCACCCGGTCGTCCGGGCGTACCACCGGTTGCTCGTGTGGGACATCATGAAGCGGCCCCGAACCACCCGGTACGCCGAGGCCGTGCTCAACCCGCTCATCGGCAAGAGCCTGGTCGTCTACCTCAGGAAGCCGGATGCGACCTGACACCCCGTGCGTCGCAGGTGTCCTGAGCGCCTCCGACGTGGCCCGGACGGCGGCTGCGATCGTCGCGATGCAGGAACCCGACGGTGCGATCCCGTTCACCACCGGCCAGCACACCGACGTCTGGAACCACGTCGAGTCGGCGATGGGCCTGCTGGTCGCAGGCGAGGTGGATGCGGCCGAGCGCGCCCTGCGCTGGTGCGTGACGACCCAGCGTCCCGACGGGTCCTGGCCGATGAGGTTCGTGGCCGGCACCGTCGAGGACGCCAGCGGCGAGACGAACATGGCGTCGTACCTCGCGGTGGGGCTGTGGCACCACTGGCTCGTACGGCGGGACCTGGCGTTCGTCCATGAGCTCTGGCCGACCGTTCGGCGGGCCCTCGACTGGGTGGTCGGGATGCAGCTGGCCTTCGGCGGGATCGCCTGGTCGCAGGAAGCCGGCGGGAAGGTCAACGCCGAAGCCCTGCTCGCCGGGTCCTCCTCGATCTACCAGTCCCTCCGGGCGGGCGTCGCCCTGTCGGATCTGCTCGACGAGCCGCAGCCGGAGTGGGAGCTCGCCGGCGGGCGGCTCGGCCACGCGTTGCGGGAGCACCGCGACCTGTTCATGGACAAGTCGACGTTCTCCATGGACTGGTACTACCCGGTGCTCGGCGGTGCCGTGCGCGGCGATGCTGCGCTCGCGCTGCTCGAGTCACGATGGGACGACTTCGTCGTGCCCGGGCTGGGGATCCGCTGCGTCGACACCAACCCGTGGGTCACCGGCGCCGAGACCTGTGAGCTCGGGCTGGCTCTCGAAGCCGTCGGCGAGCGCGAGCGGGCCCGGCAGCTGTTCGCCGACATGCAGCATCTGCGCGCAGCCGACGGCGGCTACTGGACGGGTTTGGTGTTCCCGGAGAACGTCAACTGGCCGGTCGAGCACACGACCTACACGGCGGCCGCTGTGATCCTGCTGGCCGACGCGCTGAGCGACTCGACCCCGGGTGCCGACATCATGCGCGGGAACACCCTGGTGGGTCACTTCGACGAGCTCGCGCTCGAGTGTGGCTGCGGGTCAGTCGAGACGGCCTCCCGCGTCTCCTGAGACGCGTCGCAGCACCCGCATCGAGCCCACTGCCTCGACCTCCGCGAACGCGCCGCCCGCCAGCGCCCGCAGGAACACGTCGTACGGCGGGCGCCCTCCGTCGGCCGGGTCCGGGAACACGTCGTGGATGACCAGCAGGCCACCCGTCTGCAGCCAGGGCGCCCAGCCCGCGTAGTCGTTGTGGGCGTGCTCCTCGGCGTGCCCGCCGTCGATGAACACCAGCGAGAGCGGGGTGCGCCAGTGCGCGGCCACCGTCGTCGACTGGCCGACGATGGCCACCACGTGGTCCTCGAGACCGGCCCGCGCGATGGTCTTGCGGAAGAACGGCAGCGTGTCCATCAGGCCGAACTCGTCGTCGACGAGCGTCGGGTCGTGATGCTCCCACCCGGCCTGGTTCTCCTCGGACCCTCGATGGTGGTCGACCGTGAAGACGGTGCCACCGACCTCGCGTGCCGCCGCACCCAGATAGATGGCCGACTTGCCGCAGTAGCTGCCGACCTCCAGGGCCGGCCCGTGGGGGAGCCGCTCGCGGGCGGCGCCGTACAGCAGCAGGCCCTCGTCGTCCGGCATGAAGCCTCGGGCGGTGCGGGCCTGGGCGAGCAGATCGTCGGGCATCACGCCCTCAGCGTAGGAAAGATCGCCAGCCGGGTGCCCGGTAGAGTGCAGCCTGACCTGACCGCCGGCGCCGAAGGCAGTTGACGAACCGTCCATGGACTCTCAAAGTCCCCAGCTCTCTGACGGAGAGCGCACATGACCGAATGGGTCCTTCTCGGGGTGTCCCTCCTCCTCGTCGCGGGGTGCGGTGTCTTCGTGGCGGCCGAGTTCTCGCTGGTCACCGTCGACCGTGCCGCCGTCGAACAGGCCGCTGCCAACGGTGACTCGGGAGCACAGGGCATCCAGCGGGCGTTGCGTTCCCTCTCGACCCAGCTCTCGGGAGCGCAGGTCGGGATCACCATCACCAATCTCGCGATCGGCTTCCTCGCGGAGCCCGCGATTGCCGGTCTGGTCGACGGACCGCTGGAGGCCGCCGGCCTGCCTCACGACGCCGTGCACCCGGTTGCCATCGCGTTCGGGCTCGCCCTGGGCGCGACCCTGACGATGCTTTTCGGCGAGCTGATCCCGAAGAACCTGGCGATCGCCCGGCCGATGCCGACCGCTCGGGCCACCCAGGCGTTCCAACGCGGGTTCACCGCGGTCATGGCCTGGCCGATCCGGCTGCTGAACGGCTCGGCCAACGCCGTCGTACGACGACTCGGCATGGAGCCGCAGGAGGAGCTCCGGTCGGCGCGCAGCTCGACCGAGCTCGCGTCGCTGATCCAGCGCTCGGCGAGCCACGGGACCCTGGACCCGGACACGGCCGAGCTGATGGAGCGCTCGGTGGAGTTCTCCACGCGCACGGCAGGCGAGATCATGACCCCGCGGGTCCGCACCTCCAGCCTCGAGGACACAGACCGCGCGAGCGCCGTCATCGAGCTGACCCGCGAGACCGGGCACTCCCGGTTCCCTGTGCTCGGCAACGACGACACGGTGGTCGGCACCGTCCACGTCAAGCACGCCGTGGCCCTGCCGGTCCACGAACGCGCCACGACCCGGGTCCGGCACATCATGGTCAAGCCGATCGTGGTGCCGGACTCGTTGCGGCTCGACCCGCTGCTGGAGCTGCTGCGGGACGACGGCTTCCAGATGGCCGTCGTACTCGACGAGTACGGCGGTCAGGCCGGCATCGTGACCCTCGAGGACGTCGTCGAGGAGATCGTCGGCGACATCGCCGACGAACACGACGCCATCGCGGCGCGGGCGCGCGAGAGCGGCGACGGGTCCTGGATCCTGTCCGGTCTGCTGCGCCCGGACGAGGTCGAGGACATCACCGGAGTCACGCTCCCGGACCACGAGGACTACGACACGATCGCCGGTTTGGTGCTGCGGGAGCTGGGGCGGATCCCGGAGGCGGGCGAGGTGGCCGAGGTCATGATCACGGTCCCGGGGCCCGAGCGACCGCGTCGCCTGCGAGTGGTGCTGACCGTTGCCCACATGGACGGCTTGCGGGTGGACCGAGTGTCCATGCGCACCGAGCCGGTCGAGGACGAGGTCGAGGATGAGTGACATCGGCGCCCTCGGCCTTGCGGTCTTCCTGCTCTTCGCCAACGCGTTCTTCGTCGGAGCCGAGTTCGCACTCGTGTCCGCTCGTCGTAGCCAGATCGAGCCCCGCGCCGAGGCAGGTTCCCGGTTCGCGAAGGTCACGCTCACGGCGATGGAGAACATCTCGCTGGTGATCGGCGTGAACCAGCTGGGCATCACGGTTGCGTCGCTGGTCCTCGGTGCCGTCGGCGAGCCCGCCGTCGCGCACCTGGTCGAACCTGCGCTGCACGCCACCCATATGCCCGAGTCGTTCCTGCACCCGATCGCCTTCACGGTGGCGATGGCCATCGTGGTGTACCTGCACGTGGTGCTGGGCGAGATGATCCCGAAGAACATCGCCCTCGCCGGGCCGGACCGGGCAGCACTTGCGCTTGGCCCGCCGGTCTGGGCGATCGTGGTTGTGCTCCGCCCGGTCATCGTGGTCATCAACGCTGTGGCGTCGACGGTGTTGAAGCTGATGCACGTCGAGATGCAGCGCGAGGTCAGCTCCACCTACACGCGCGAGGAGGTGGCTGCGCTCGTCGAGGAGTCCCACGGCCAAGGTCTTCTCCAGTCCAGTGAGTACGACCGTCTGTCAGGCGCCCTCGACTTCACCCAGAACACCGTCGCATCGGTGCTGATGCCGCTCGACACGCTGGAGACGGTCCCGCGGGGGTCGACCGCGGCCGACATCGAGGACATCTGCGCGGAGACCGGTTACAGCAGGTTCCCGATCGCCGGCGACGACGGCGACCTGATGGGTTACCTGCACATCAAGGACGTGCTCGAAACCGACGAGGAGAGACGCCAGCGAGTCATCGAGGAGAAGTGGATCCGACCGTTTGCAAGCGTCCGGCAGGACGACGTACTCCACGACGTCCTGGAGACCCTGCAGCGGCGAGGTGCCCACATGGCCCGAGTGATCGACGACAAGGGCAACGTCCTGGGGCTGGCGACCCTCGAGGACGTGCTCGAGGAACTGGTCGGCGAGATCCGTGACGCTGCGCATCACGGCGAGAGCGCGTGACGCGCGATCGTCACGAGTCGGTTGCTGCCGCCTCGGCGGATAGGGTGTTGGCGACGTCGGCCAGCGGGGCCGCATTCGAACATCCGAGCAAGGGCAGAACTTTGGCGCAGGCTCCTTCACGCACCACTCGCGTGTGGACCGTCCCCAACCTGCTGAGCATGGTCCGGCTGGCCGGGGTCCCGGTATTCCTGTGGCTGGTGCTGGGCCCCGAGGCAGACGCCTGGGCGCTCGCGCTCCTCATGCTGTCGGGTGTCACCGACTACCTCGACGGCTATCTCGCCCGCAAGCTCGACCAGAGATCCACTCTCGGCGAGATCCTGGACCCGGTGGCCGACCGGCTCTACATCCTGGCGGTCGTGATCGGGCTGGGCTTGCGCGACATCGTGCCGTGGTGGTTCGCGGTGATCCTGCCGGCCCGAGACGTCCTCTTGTGGGGCCTGGTGCCGTTCCTCCGGATGCGCGGCTACAGCGCGTTGCCCGTCCACTTCCTCGGCAAGGCGGCCACCTTCAACCTGCTGTACGCCTTCCCGCTGCTGCTGCTGGGTGACGGGGAGGGTGTGGTCGCCGCGTTGGCGCGCGTGTTCGGCTGGGCCTTCGCGATCTGGGGGATCGGCCTCTACTGGTGGGCGGGCCTGCTCTACGCCTGGCAGGTCTACAAGCTGTTGCAGGACGATCGAAGGGCTCCCTCGGTCGATGAGCTCTAGTCCCGGGAACGGCAGGGTGACGCGCGAGCTCCCCGCGTACGTCACGATGCCGCTGCTGACCAAGATCACCCAGCAGTCCCTCGACGAGGACTACCGGCACGTTGCCGACCGTCGGGAGCGCACAGTTGCCGAGGGCAAGCGTCGAGGGCGCGGGCGTGTCGGCGCGACGGCTCCGGCGCGGTACGGCGGTCGCGGTCACGGTGTTCGGGCTGCTCATCACGACCGCTGCGGTCCAGACCTCGCGCAATGCCTCGGCCACAGCCAGCGGCCGGGAGGCGCTGGTCAGCGAGGCCAACCGGCGCGACGACCAGGTGGCCGACCAGCAGTCCCGGCTGCGCGAACTGCGCGAACAGACCACCGCCCTGCAGACCGGGCTGGACAGCCTGATCCAGGACGAAGAGGCAGCGGAGGCCAGGAACCTGCGGCTCAAGGCACGCACCGGGTTCACGGCAGTCCAGGGACCCGGCGTGCGGATCGTGGTCGACGACGGCCCAGACGAAGAGGCCGGGAGGGTCCGTGACGAGGACCTCGCCATCCTGGTCGACGGACTCTGGAACGCGGGTGCGGAGGCGATCTCGATCAACGGCCGGCGGTTGACGGCGCTGTCGCCGATCCGCTCGTCGAATGTCGCCATCCACGTGAACAACAGGCCGGTCAACCCGCCGTACCTCATTCTCGCCCTGGGGGACACGGCTGACATGCAGTCGCGTTTCGCCGACAGCACCCACGGCCTCGAGTGGCTCAGCCTCCAGGAGACGTACGGATTCAAGTTCGCCATCAACAACGAGGACTCGCTCGACCTCCCGGGCCTCCAACTGCCCGTGCTCCGGTCCGTTAGGCTCGCCGGTTCCGAGTCGACACCAGAAAGTGAGGAGGTGGCACCGTGATCGCAGCAGGCGGGTTGCTCATCGGCATCGTCCTGGGACTGCTGCTGCAGCCGGATGTCCCGTTGTGGCTCGAGCCGTACCTTCCCATCGCGGTCGTCGCGGCGCTCGATGCGGTGTTCGGCGGGCTCCGCGCCTTCCTCGACGGCATTTTCGACGACAAGGTCTTCGTGGTGTCGTTCGTGAGCAATGTGGTGATCGCCGCGGCCATCGTGTTCCTCGGCGACAAGCTCGGCGTGGGCGGCCAGCTGTCAACGGGCGTGATCGTGGTGCTCGGCATCCGGATCTTCTCCAACGTCGCGGCGATAAGGCGGCACCTCTTCCATGCCTGATTCCGTGCCTGACCCCCAGCTCCACTCCCCGAGAGCCGGACGAACAGAAGCCGCCTGGCGAGACCCCACCTCCGGGACGTCTCTGGGCCGCGCTGGCCAGGCCGTCGCGAGGCCAGGCCGTGGTCGCCGTCCTGCTCGCCGCGCTCGGCTTCGCCGCCGTCACCCAGGTTCGGTCCAACGGCGACGACAACACCTATGCCGGCTACCGCGAACAGGACCTGATCGACCTCCTCAGCGGCCTTGCCGGCGCCTCCGAGCGATCGGAGTCCGAGATCAACCGTCTCGAGGCCACGCTCGCCGACCTCCAGTCCAACGCCCGCAGCCGCGAGGCGGCGTTGGAGCAGGCACAGAAGGAGGCCGAAACCCTCAACATCCTGGCCGGCCTGGTGGCCGTCAGCGGCCCCGGCGTCCGGATCACGATCGACGACCCCGACGGCAGCGTCGGCATCGATCTCCTGCTCGACGCGATCCAGGAACTGCGCACTGCGGGGGCTGAGGCGATGCAGTTCAACGGCGAGGTCAGGGTGATCGCTCAGACGGCGTTCGAGGAAGGTGTCGGGGGTGTCCTCGTTGACGGCCAGCTGGTGTCGCCGCCGTACGTCATCGACGTGATCGGTCAACCAAACGAGCTCGAGGGCGCGATGACGTTGCCGGGTGGTCCGCGCGAGGACGTCGAGGACGACGGAGGGACGCTCACGATGGAGTCCTTCGACAAGCTCGACATCAACGCCGTCCGTGCCCAGACAGACACCCCCTGACCGCACCCGCTAATCTGCCGTCAGACGTCAGTGCCACCCGTCAGCTTCTGCAATACCCGATGCCTGCCCGACTCCTGTCCGACCCGCCTGAAGGAGAGCCTGTGTACCCCGACGACCTGAAGTACACCGCCGAGCACGAGTGGATCCGCGTCCCCGGCGACAGTGAGGGCTCGGTGCGCGTCGGGATCACCCACTATGCACAAGACGCCCTGGGCGACATCGTCTACGTCTCGCTGCCCGAGGTGGGCGAGACCTTGGAGGCCGGCACCGCCTGCGGCGAGCTCGAGTCCACGAAGTCGGTCAGCGACGTCTACGCGCCGCTCACCGGCGAGGTCGTCGCGCGCAACGAGTCGCTCGACGCGACCCCGGAGCTCGTCAACTCCGACCCGTACGCGGGCGGCTGGCTGTTCGAGCTGGTCCCCTCAGACCCCGCGGCAGTCGACGCATTGTTGGACTCCGCCGCCTACCAGGCCACACTCGAAAGCTGACCCGTCCGGAGTACGGCGGGTGGCCCTTGATCGGCCGCCGTCGGCTGATAAGTTCGGGGAACCATCAACCTCGGCCAGATGGTCAGGGTCATCAGGAGGCTCGAAATGCCGTTCTGCAACAGCTGTGGGAAGCCGAACCCCGATGATGCGCGGTTCTGCTCACAGTGCGGCTCACGCCTCGCCGGCGATGCCAAGGAAGCCAGCGCCGCTGCCGGGCACGAGCCACCGGCGTCGGTCACCGACTCGACGGCCACCATCACGTTCACCGGCCCCGAGAAGCCACCCGAGGCCGACGAGCGGCAGCTGAACCCAGCCGACTCGGCCGCGGTCGACGCACTGCCCCAGGGCCATGCCCTGTTGATCGTGCAGCGTGGCCCCGGCGCCGGCAGCCGCTTTCTCCTCGACACCGACCTGGTCACCGCTGGCCGCCACCCCGAGAGCGAGATCTTCCTCGACGACGTGACGGTCTCGCGACGCCATGCCGAGTTCCGGCGTACGGCGACTGGCTACACGGTCTCCGACGTGGGGTCCCTCAACGGCACCTACGTCAACCGCGACCGAATAGACGAGGTCGCGCTGCAGGATGCTGACGAGGTACAGATCGGCAAGTACCGTCTCGTGTTCTTCGCCAGCCACGCCAGCCAGAACCTCTGATCGTGCAGCCGTCCGCATCGCCCCGGGCGCGGATGAACATCGGGCAGGTGCTCGATCTGCTCCGCTCCGACTACCCGGGCGTCTCGATCCCGAAGATCCGCTTCCTCGAGGACAAGGGGCTGATCGCGCCGGAACGTACGCCGTCCGGCTATCGCAAGTTCTCTCACGGGGACGTCGAGCGACTGCGGTACGTCCTGCGCATGCAGCGCGACCACTACCTGCCGCTGAAGGTGATCGGCGAGCACCTCGACGCCATGGACCGCGGTCTGGAACCGCCGCCCATCGAAGCCGTGGTGCCGACCGTCCCCAGTGTCGCCCTCGCCGGTGACGGCCTGCCGAGCCCCGAGTCGTTCGGCCGGCGTGACAACCTCCGGCTGTCCCGCAAGGAGCTGCTCAAGACCGCCCACGTCGACGAGGACCTGCTCACGGCACTGGAGAACTACGGGCTGATCAAGCCTCGGGCCGGCACCAGTCACTACGACACCGATGCGCTGGTGATCGCCAAGACTGCCGCCGAGCTCTCCGAGTTCGGCTTCGAGCCCCGCCATCTGCGTGCCTTCAAGAACGCGGCCGACCGCGAGGTCGGCCTCGTCGAGCAGGTGGTGGCCCCGATGCGCGGCAGTCGCGACGCCGGCGCAAGCGCCCGCGCGGACGACGCCGTCAACGAGATCGCGGCGCTGTCGGTGAAGCTGCACGCAACCTTGGTCAAGTCCGGTCTGCGCACCTCCTGAAGTCGCCACTGCCCCGGAGTAGGGTGATGACGTGCGCGAAGTCGATGTCATCGGAGTCCGGGTCGAAACGCCCTCGAACCAACCGATCGTGCTGCTGCGAGAGGTGTCGGGCGACCGTTACCTACCGATCTGGATCGGCGCAGTGGAGGCGACCGCGATCGCGTTCGCCCAGCAGGGCGTCGTACCTCCAAGGCCGCTGACGCACGACCTGCTGAAGGACGTGCTCGTCGCCACCGGCAACTCCCTGACCGAGGTGCAGATCACCGAGATGAAGGACGGAGTGTTCTTCGCCAGCCTGGTCTTCGACTCGGGGGTGGAGGTCAGCGCCCGGCCGTCCGACTCGATCGCGCTGGCGTTGCGCACCGGCACCCGCATCGTGTGCGCCGAGGAGGTCCTCGATGAGGCCGGCCTGGAGGCACCAGCGGAGCAGGAGGACGAGGTCGAGAAGTTCCGCGAGTTCCTCGACCAGGTGACTCCGGACGACTTCGAGAGTCACTGAAGCCTCTCGCCACGCTGAGCGGAAACCCCAACCCTCAGCCTGAGGTTTAGGGTTGCGACACGCCGCCGCGCTCGTTGCTAACCCTCAGGCGTGGGCTTACCTTGGAGTGTCTTCGTTGTAACTCCACGGTTGTGGTTGCGATCAGCCCAACGTCTTCCTGCGGGAGCTACGGTGAACGGAGTAACTCGACGGAGGGTCGGAGTGAACGTGAACGACAAGGGTGAGTCAACGGCTGATTCCGAGCAGACCGCAGCGGCCGAACGAGCCGACGAGCAGGGACTGCTGTTCACCGACGACGTGTCTCCACTTCCCAGCGACACCGGTTATCGCGGTCCCACGGCGTGCAGCGCGGCCGGCATCACCTATCGGCAGCTCGACTACTGGGCCCGCACCGGCCTGGTCGAGCCCACCGTGCGCGGCGCCACCGGCTCCGGCACCCAGCGCCTCTACTCGTTCCGCGACATCCTGATCCTCAAGGTGATCAAGCGCCTCCTCGATGCCGGTATCTCACTCCAACAGATCCGCATCGCCGTTCAGCACCTCCGCACCCGCGGCACTGACGACCTGACCCGCGTGACCCTGATGAGCGACGGCGCCACGGTCTACGAGTGCACCAGCAACGACGAGGTCATCGACCTGCTCCAGGGTGGCCAGGGTGTCTTCGGCATCGCCATCGGCGGCGTCTGGCGCGAGATCGAGGGCACCCTCGCGGAGCTGCCGAGCGAGCGCACCTCCGACGACACCTCGACGACCGCCGCCGACGAGCTCGCCGCCCGCCGCACTGCTCGCAGGATTGGCTGACACCCGCCGGAGGCGGGTATCGCCGACTCGTCGGAAACGCACCGGAGGAGCGAAGCGGGGGAGGGCGGGTTGCGACGTGTCGGCGCACGCGGGCAGGGCCCGCAAGGCCGCAGCGTCGACCCGAACCCAATCGGGTTGGCTTGAAACCGCAACCACAGCGGTGCGTAGCCGTATCACCCTGGGCGCGGAACCGTGCCCCGGACCGCGCGGACGACGGCGGCGAACGACCGAGGCCCGTCGGGTAGGCCAGCCAGATAGCCGGCTCGGACATGGTGCCGGATTTCGTCCCGCTGGCTAGTTGGCAAAGCCATCAGATGCTGGGCAATCCGGGTTGGGCCGATCGACCAGCTGGACCAGTAGTCCTCGAAACCGGCGTACTCAAAGCTGAGCACAATCGGCACTTCCATCACGTCGACGAGCCCAACCTGATGCCAGAGGTCTGCCTGTCCGTTCGCCCAGGCAATCGGCCGGGCCTTGATTTTCGCCCGGAGTGTTCGGATGCCCTCGTCCAGGACGGAGCCGGTATCCAGCACCAGGTCGAGGGCGGAATTGCCGCCCCAGAAGTCGAAGGTGCCGCTGGCTACGACTCCGTCCGGACGCGTGACTCGCCGCATCTCGGCGGCCACCAGCTCCACCTCCGGGATGACATCGATGACAAGAGCAGAGACACAAGCATCAAACGAGTCGCTGGGGTATTCCAAGCGGCATGCGTCACCGTGCTCGTAGGTGACTGCGGGATGGGATCGAAGACGACGCGCGCCGTCGAGGTAGGCCTCGGAGGCATCGACCCCGACTGTCGTGGCACCACGCTCTGCCAAGGCCAGGGTGATGGTGCCCGTTCCGCAGCCGACATCCAATACCCTGTCGCCGGCGTTGATCCCTGCGAACTCGAGGAAGGGCCCCGCCAGACGGGCGCTCCAGCGACCCATGAAGTGCTCGTAAACCTCAGGGTCCGTCGCCAGGAACCCAGGCAGGCAACTGCTCATCGAAACCTCCAGTGCATCTCGGACCGATGATCAGATCGGGGCGGCCTCGGCGGGCGGGACGTCTGCGTGCCGGTGCACGATCCGCCACTGTCCCTCTTCGCGCCGGTAGACGTGCGTGGCGCGCAACGTGTAGGTCCGCGGCTGGCCATCCACTTTCACCTGGTTGCGCTCGTAGCCGACCGTGTACGCCAGGTCGCCGCTCGCGCCAGCCGCGATGACCTCGAACTCGTACTCCGACGATTCGGAGAACCACGATGCGACGTTGCGGAACAGCTTCTCGAGGTCGGGCCAGCCGGAAGCGGACATCTTCGCGCCGAGCACGGTGACCGGGTCCGTGCGAGACCACAGCGCGATGCGCGGCTCGGCATTGCCGTTGTGGATCGCCTGCTCGGCGGCGCGCTGTTGGGGCAGCATCTCGGCCAGGAACAGCTCGGTTTCGGTTACCATGGCGACCTCCGGTAAAGTTGGACTGTTATCAATACAGTTAGGATGCATCCAATGTCGACGTCCGTCAAGCGGCAGTACAACTCGGCCCGGCGACAGCAGCAGGCCGCCGGGACCCGGCTGCGCATCATCAACGCGGCGCATGAACTGTTCGTCGCGAAGGGGTATGGACGCACCACGATCGCCGAGATAGCCATGGGTGGCAGGTGTCGCCGTAGAAACGGTCTACGCCGCGTTCCGGAACAAGCGCACGCTGTTGCGCCAGGTCTGGTACGTCAGCTTTCGCGGCGACGAGGACGACGTCCGACTGCTGGACCGGCCGGAAGTCCGCGCCGTGCTGGCCGAGCCGGACCTCGCGACCCGCTTCGACCAGCACGCCGTCGTGGTCACCGCCGTGTTCCGGCGCATCGCACCCCTACTGGCAGCCCTGCACGGCGCCGCCGCGAGCGAACCCGCGGCCGCTGCGATGCTCGCCGAATGGGACGCCGGGCGACTCGACGCCTGCACCAGGTACGCCGAGGCCGCCGCCGCCACGGGGCAGCTCGCGGTCAGCGAGACCGAGTGCCGTGACGTGCTCGCCGCGACCATGGACGGCGCGTTGTGGCAGCGGCTCGTCGCAGAAAGCGGATGGCCCGACGACCGCTTCGCTTCCTGGCTCGGCCGTCTCTGGACCTCGCAGTTGGTCAAGCCCCGCGAAGCGGTCGGCGACCCCTGAGACCGGCCCGTGCACAGGTTCATCACGGTATGCAGCCGAACCGCCGGTTCCCCTGGTGAACACGGCATGGGAACTGGCGGTTGATCTGCATACCGTGATGAAGCCGCTACCCGCCGTGACTCAGCAGACCACGTCACAACCCTCACGCAGCACACCAGTCACGCCAGCCAGGCTCGAGACCACAACATGCGGTAGATTTCTCATCGCCGACAATCCCGCGCGGGAGAGTCTTCGCCTGGTGCACCACCGGCCGGGTAGAAGCGCCGAAGGGGCAAACCCTCCCCGGAACCTCTCAGGCGCCAGGACCGTGCGGGTCAGGCAACTCTGGAGCATCCGGCAACGGCGGCGACAGAGGGGGAGGCGACCGAACGACCCGTCGTCCACTGGGAGCCTCACCTTGACCGACCACCAGAGCCTTGCCGATCTCGACGCCGTGCTGCCGTTCGTGGAGCGACACATCGGCCTCTCCGACCAGGCCACCGCCTCGATGCTGTCGCGGCTCGGCTACGAGACCTTCGACGAGCTGATGTACGCCGCGATCCCGGACGGGATTCGCGCGGCGGCCGACCTGGACCTGCCGACGGCCGTCTCGGAGGAAGCCGCGGCCCGGGAGCTGCGCGACCTCGCCGCCACGAACCAGTCCCGCGAGGCCATGATCGGGCTCGGGTACCACGGCACCATCACTCCTCCGGTGATCCGGCGCAACGTCCTCGAGGACCCGAGTTGGTACACCGCCTACACGCCGTACCAGCCGGAGATCTCCCAGGGTCGGCTCGAGGCCCTGCTGAACTTCCAGACCGTGATCGGCGACCTGACCGGCCTGCCCACGGCCAACGCGTCCCTGCTCGACGAGGGCACCGCCGCGGCCGAGGCCATGACTCTCGTACGACGCGCGAACCGCAAGGCGTCCGGACCGTTCGTGGTCGACGCCGACGCCTTGCCGCAGACCATCGACCTGATCCGCACCCGGGCCAGGGGGATGGGCATCGAGGTGGTCGTGGCGGACCTGACCGACGGGTTGCCCGACGGTGAGCTGTGCGGCGTACTCGTCCAGTACCCCGGCGCCTCCGGCGCGGTTCGCGACCCGCGTCCGGTCATCGAGGAGGCGCATGGTCGCGACGCCCTCGCGGTGGTGGCCGCGGACCTGCTCGCGCTCTGCCTGCTGGAGTCGCCGGGCGCGCTCGGCGCCGACGTCGTGGTCGGCTCGTCCCAGCGTTTCGGCGTCCCGCTGTTCTACGGCGGCCCGCACGCCGGGTTCATGTCCGTCGCCGCCGGCCTGGAGCGGCACCTTCCGGGGCGGCTGGTCGGGGTGTCGGTCGACGCCGAGGGCCGGCCCGCCTACCGGCTCGCGCTGCAGACCCGTGAGCAGCACATCCGCCGTGACAAGGCCACGTCGAACATCTGCACCGCGCAGGTGCTGCTCGCGGTCGTGGCCTCCATGTACGCGGTCTACCACGGGCCCCGTGGCCTGCGGGCGATTGCGACCCGGGCCCATCGCTATGCGGCGGTGCTGGCGAAGGCACTCGGCGAGTCGGGTCTCGACGTCGAGACGACCGAGTTCTTCGACACCCTGACCGTGGCGGTGCCCGGCCGCGCGACCGAGGTCGTCGAGGCGGCCCGCGGCCTCGGGCTGCACCTGCGTCACGTCGACGACGACCGCGTGGGGCTGTCCACCTCCGAGACGACGACCCGGTCCACGATCACGCGGGTGCTCGAGGCTTTCGGCGTCTCCGCCGACATCGACCTGGTCGACCAGACGCTGGCCGACAGCCTGCCGGACACGCTGCGGCGGACGACGCCGTACCTCACCCACGAGGTCTTCTCCAACCACCACAGCGAGACCCAGATGCTGCGCTACCTGCGCAGGCTCTCGGCCCGCGACTACGCCCTCGACCGCGGAATGATCCCGCTCGGGTCGTGCACGATGAAGCTCAACGCGACCACCGAGATGGAGCCGGTGTCGCTGCCCGGCTTCGCCGACCTGCACCCGTTCGCGCCGGCCGAGGACGCACTCGGATACCGCAAGCTGATCGACGACCTCGAGGGCTGGCTGGCCGAGGTGACCGGATACGACACGGTCTCGATCCAGCCCAACGCAGGGTCCCAGGGCGAGCTCGCCGGACTGCTGGCCATCCGTGGCTACCACGAGGGCCGGGGGGAGGGAGAGCGGAACGTCTGCCTGATCCCGTCGTCCGCGCACGGCACCAACGCCGCCTCGGCCGTGATGGCCGGCATGAAGGTGGTCGTGGTGAAAGCCACCGCAGACGGGTCGATCGACCTCGACGACCTGAACGCCCAGTGCGAGGCCCACGCCAAGGACCTGGCCGCGATCATGGTGACCTACCCGTCGACGCACGGCGCCTACGAGGACACCATCACCCAGCTGTGCGAGATCGTGCACGGCCACGGAGGCCAGGTGTACGTCGACGGGGCCAACCTCAACGCCCTGCTCGGCTTCGCCCGGCCCGGAGAGTTCGGCGGCGACGTCTCCCACCTCAACCTCCACAAGACGTTCTGCATCCCGCACGGTGGTGGCGGCCCGGGCGTCGGACCGGTCGCGGTTCGCGCCCACCTGGCGCCGTACCTCCCCTCGCACGCGATGCACCCCGAGACGGAGAAGCGTTCGGGCATCGGGCCGATCAGCGCGGCGCCCTACGGCTCGGCCGGGATCCTGCCCATCACCTGGGCCTACATCCGGCTGATGGGTGGGCCGGGCCTGACCCTGGCGACAGCCAGCGCAGTGCTGTCGGCGAACTACATCGCCGCCCGGCTCGGCGAGCACTTCCCGGTGCTCTACAAGGGCCATGGCGGCCTGGTGGCGCACGAGTGCATCCTCGACCTGCGCGGGCTGACCAAGGAGACCGGCGTGACCGTGGACGACGTCGCCAAGCGCCTGGTCGACTACGGCTTCCACTCGCCGACGATGTCCTTCCCGGTCGCCGGGACGCTCATGGTCGAGCCGACGGAGTCCGAGGACCTGGCCGAGATCGACCGGTTCTGCGATGCGATGATCGCGATCCGTGGCGAGATCGACCGGGTGGCGGCGGGGGAGTGGACCCCACAGGACTCGCCGCTGCGCGGAGCACCGCACACGTCGCGGGCGCTCGTGGGTGACTGGGACCGCGCTTACTCACGCGAGGTCGCGGTGTTCCCGGCCGGTATCGATCCCGACAAGTACTGGCCACCGGTCGCCCGCATCGACCAGGCCTACGGCGACCGCAACCTCGTGTGCGCCTGCCCGCCCCCGGAGGCCTTCGCGGAATGAGTGCCGTCGCCGACCCGACGTCACGTCGGCTGCTCCGTCACGTCGCGGCGGCGCAGACGTCGGGGCGGGTCCCGTCGCTGGTCGCCGGCGTCGTCCGCGATGGCGAGCTCGCCTGGTCGGGCGGGTACGGCGACGTTCCCGGATCGGTCGTCGACACGCAGTACCGGATCGGTTCGATCACCAAGACCATGACCGCGGTCCTGATCCTCCAGCTGGTCCGCGACGGCCGGCTCTCGCTCGACGCGACAGCAGGCTCCGTGCTGGGCGACGTCGGCTACGCGGACCGGACCATCCGGTCGCTGCTGGCCCACAACTCGGGGATGCAGTCCGAGCCGGTGGGTTCGTGGTGGGAGCGCTCCGCGGGCAGCTCCTTCGATGAGCTCGCCGCCGCTAACGACGGCTCGGGCGCGGTGTTCCCCGGGCTCGAGCGGTTCCACTACTCCAACCTCGGCTACGCGCTGCTGGGCGAGGTGGCGGCTCGGCTGCTGGGCGGGACGTGGTGGTCGGCGGTCGAATCCCGGATCCTCTCGCCGCTGGGGATGACCAGGACGTCGTACCTCCCGTCCGGGGTCGCCGCGCAGGGCTACAGCGTCCATCCGTACGCCGGGACTCTCGTCGAGGAGCCGGCGACCGACACCGGGGCGATGGCCCCGGCCGGGCAGGTCTGGTCGACGATCAACGACCTGGCGACGTACGCCGGGTTCCTGCTGGACGGTCACCCGGACGTGCTGAGCGCCGCCGACCTCGAGCCGGCGTTCGTGCCCCAGTCGGGTGAGCCGAACACCGCACTGGACTACGCCCACGGCCTCGGCTTCCAGCTGCTGCGGGGCGGCTCGGGCACCCTGGTCGGCCACACCGGCTCGATGCCGGGCTTCGTGGCGAGCTGCCTGGTCGACCGGGAACGCCGCACCGGGGCGGTCACCCTGGCGAACGCGACCACCGGCTTCAATCCTGCCGCTCTGGCGACCTCCCTGCTCGAGGAGCTCGAACGCTGCGAGCCGGCCCTGCCGCCGCCGTGGAAGCCGTCGACGCCGCTGCCCGGCGAGGTGCGCGACGTGCTCGGTGTCTGGCACTGGGGTAACACGTCCTTCGTGTTCTCGTGGGAGGGCGAGGAACTGGTCGCGCGCCGTAGCGGCACGGAGACCGACCGGTTCCGGGTCGAGGACGGCCGGGTGGTCGGCGTCATCGGCTACCACGCCGGTGAGGAGCTGAAGGTGATCCGCAATCCCGACGGTTCGGTGAACCACGTCAACATCGCGACGTTCGTGTTCACCCGGACGCCGTACGACCCCGATGCGCCGATCCCCGGCGGTGTCCCGGAGAGCAACCGATGAGCGGTTCGTTCGCAGCGATGGATCGTGGCGCGGTCGAAGCGCAGTTCGCGGAGCGGGTGGGGTGCCGCAAGGGCATGCCGCCGGCGTTCTGGGGCATGACCATCGCGGAAGTCGTGGCGCTGCGACCCAGGCTCTCCGCGCTTCCGACTCCGGTCTTCACGCTGTCCCGTTCGGTCCTGGACCACAACCTGAGCGTGATGGCGGACTGGTGCGCCGCGCGGGGACTCGACATCGCACCCCACGGCAAGACGACGATGGCTCCTCAGCTCTGGGCCGAGCAGATCGACGCGGGGGCCTGGGGCATCACAGTCGCCAACCAGGCGCAGCTGGCAGTTGCCCGAGCGTTCGGCGTGAGCCGGACGATGGTGGCCAACGCTGTGGTCTCCCCACTCGGGCTCCGCTGGATTGCCGACCAGCTGACCGAGGATCCGGCGAGCGAGATCCTCGTCTGGGCGGACTCGGCGCGGACCGTCGAAGTGATGCACGCGGCGCTCGCGGATCACACCCGGCGAGTCGGCGAGCGGCGACCGATCGCGGTCCTCGTCGAGCGGGGCGCCACCGGCGGCCGGACCGGCACCCGGGACCTCGAGACGGCGCTGGACGTCGCGCGGGCGATCGTCGACTCACCCCATCTCTCCCTGGCCGGTGTCGCGGGATACGAGGGCGCGCTGGCCCACACCTCCGACGAGGACCGCCAAGAGGTCGTCCGTTCCTACCTGCGAGACGTCGGCGAGGTGCACCAGCAACTCACCGATCTCGGCCTCTATCCCGAAGGTTCGACCCCGGTCGTCACCGCGGGCGGCAGCTCCTACTTCGACGTGGTTGCCGAGGTGCTCGGGTCGCTCGTCGGCTCCGGTGCACGTGTCGTGCTGCGCAGCGGCGCCTACGTCGCGCACGACGACGGGCTCTACCGCGACGTCTCACCGCTCGGCTCCACGCCCCGGACCGACGGTCCGACGCTGCGGTCGGCCATGCACGCCTGGGTCCGGGTGACCTCCCAGCCGGAACCCGGCCTGGCGCTGATCGATGCCGGGAAGCGAGACCTGCCGTTCGACGCAGGACTTCCCGAGGTGCAGCTACGCCGCGCCCGGATCTCCGGCGAGCAACCGACGGCACTGGACGGTGTCACGGTGACCGCGGTCAACGACCAGCACGGCTTCCTCGCCTTCGACCCGACCGGTGATCCGCCACTGGAGATCGGTGACGAGCTTCGCCTCGGCCTGTCCCATCCCTGCACCGCCTTCGACAAGTGGACGCTGATCCCCGTCCTCGACGACTCGGACACCGAGGACCCCACGATCGTCGACCTGATCCGCACCTGGTTCTGAGCGCGTGTCGTGACGGCCGATCTGCTGATCGCGGGTGCCCGGGTTATCGACGGCTCCGGGGCCGAGGAGTACGCCGCGGACGTGGTCGTCGAGGCCGGAACGATCACCGCCGTCACGCGAGCCGGGGAACGCTCCCGCGCGCGTCGTACGGTCGAGGCAGGCGGTCGCGTCCTCGCGCCCGGATTCATCGACATGCACGCCCACTCGGACTGCAGATCCTGGTCAACCCCGACCACACCGCGAAGGTCAGTCAGGGCGTCACCTGGAGGTCGTCGGCCAGGACGGGCTGTCCTTCGCCCCGATCGACGGACCGTCACGCGCATCCTGCGTCGACAGGTCGCCGGCTGGAACGGGAACCCGGACGACTTCGAGTTCGACTGGGACACGGTGGCGGGCTACCTCGACCGGCTCGATCGCGGGATCGCGTGCAACGCGGCGTACCTCGTCCCTCAGGGCACCTGCGGCTGATGGTGGTCGGGCCCGACCAACGACCCGCCACGGCCGCGGAGCTCGACCGGATGGCCGCGCTGCTGGCCAGGGGCTCGGCGAGGGAGCCGTGGGGATGAGCAGCGGCCTGACCTACCCACCCGGCATGTACGCCGACGACGACGAGCTGGTCGCCCTCTGTCGGGTCGTGGCTCAGCACGGTGGCTACTACAGCCCGCACCACCGCTCGTACGGCGCCGGAGCGTTGGAGGCGTACGCCGAGATGGTGGCGGTCGCGAGGGCCTCGGGGTGCGCTCTGCACCTGACCCACGCGACGATGAACTTCGAACCCAACCGGGGCCGGGCCGGAGAGCTGCTTGCGCCTGCTCGACGACGCACTGGAAGACGGCGTCGACCTCACCTGGACACCTACCCCTACACGCCCGCAGCCACCACCTGAGTGCGGTGCTGCCGAGCTGGTCCACGTCAGGTGGCCCCGACGCGCTGCTGGCCCGCCTTGCCGAACCGGCGCAACGGGCCCGGATCGCCCACGAACTGGAGCAGGTCGGCACCGACGGCTGCCACGGCTGCACGGTTGACTGGCGCACGATCGAGATCAGCGGGGTGCGGAACCCCGCCTTGGCGACCTGGTGGGCCGCACGGTCGCCGACCTGGCCGAGGCAGCGAGCCGTGCCGGAAAGCGACGTGTACTTCGACCTCCTCGTCGAGGACCGGCTGGCCACGACGATGCTGCAGCACGTCGGGCACGAGGACAACGTCCGGGCGATCATGCACATCGGACGCACTGTGGCGGCGTCGGACGGGATCCTCGTCGGGGCGCGCCCGCATCCACGGGCCTGGGGCACCTTCCCGCGGTACCTGGCCCGCTACGTTCGGGACCTCGGCCTGCTCGGACTCGTCGACTGCATCCACCACCTCACCGGCCGGCCCGCGGCGCGACTGCGGCTCGACCGTCGTGGCCTGGTGCGGGCGGGCTACGCCGCCGACCTCGTGCTGTTCGACCCGGACACGGTCCGCGACACCGCGACGTTCGAGGAGCCGCGGCAGCAAGCGAAGGGATCGACTGGGTGTGGGTCAACGGTGTTGCCGTGATCGAGGCCGGCCACCGGACCGCAGCACTACCCGGACGGGCGATGCGCAGGACCGACTCGGGCACCAGGCCGCGCGTACGATCGGGTCATCAGTGACGAACCGAAGTCGGGGGTGTGTGGTGGGTGCTTTGCACGTGCAGCTTGCGGGATGTCTTGTCGCGGCGGCCGCGGGGGTGACGATGGCAGTTGTGGTCCCGGCTGCGTCCGCGGGTGCTCGGCCGGTTACCTGTGACGGCCTGCGGGCGACGATCGTCGGCACTCGTGGTGCCGACACCATCGTGGGCACGCCCGGAAGGGACGTCATCGCGGCAAGGTCCGGCTGGGACACGGTGCGGGGGCGTGGCGGCAACGACGTCATCTGCGGAGCAGACGGATCGGACTCGCTGATGGGGGGCCTGGGTGATGACCGCGTCTTCGGCGGCCGCGGCGCCGTCGTCGACGACCGGACCGGCCGGCACCTGAGGAACGACACGCTCCGCGGTGGCCCCGGAGACGACCAGATCGTCGGGGGACGAGACGACCGCGACCTGCCGTCGCCGCTCCCAGACCTGGTCGACTTCTCCGCCGCTGTCCGTGGAATGGATGTCGACCTGGACACCGGAATCGCGGTCGGTCAGGGACTGGACCGACTGTCGATCCAGAGCTGGTTCATCAACGGCTCGGACCATGACGACCGCCTGATCGGAAGCGGGTTCCGCGACCATCTCTACGGCGGTCTCGGCGCCGACTATCTCGCAGGTCGCGGTGGTCCTGACACGATCATCGGTGACGTGATGTCGAACTCTGGCGACTTCTCGCCCGACATCGTCCGCGGGCAGGATGGCGACGACTTCCTGTCCACGTGGGGTGGCCAGGACGTGCAGTACGGCGGGACCGGCGACGATCAGCACAGCGACTGGGGAGCCAGCCGGGATCGCCTGTACGGCCAGGGCGATCACGACAAGATCACGGACGTCGTCGTACCTGGAGAAGGCCAGGTGCTCAGCGGAGGACCGGGCCGCAACGAGGTGGACCTCCGGACGCGGTTTGATCAAGTCTCCGGCGTCATGGACCTCCGGATCGGTGACACCACCGTGGACTGGGCCCCGCCCACGGTCGTCGAGACCTCGGGTTTCACGACGGTACGCGTGCCCAACGGCGACTGGACGCTCTACGGGACGGCCGCCGCCGAGTACTTCTGGGAGAACCCCGTGGGACCGCACACCATCTACGCAGGCGCCGGTGACGACTACCTCGGCGGGACCGACAGCGCCGACCACCTCCAGGGAGGTGCGGGGCACGACCAGGCGCTTCCCGAAGGTGGCCAAGACACCTGTGTGAGCATCGAGGAGGTCCTGTTCGGCGTGTGCGAGACGTCCTCGGAGTAGCCAGGGAACCGATTGCGTTGCGCCGGTGTAGACACCACGTAGGGACAGGTGGAACGGAGCTGCAATCGGCACCGACGACGACTGGGCGCTGGTGGTTCGCGTACGCTCGGGCGACCTTGAGGCGTACGCCGAGCTGGTGCGCCGGCACGCCCCGATGGCGCTGCGGACCGCTGTTCTCCTCGGCGCCGGTTCCGACGGGGAGGACGTCGTGCAGGAGGCGTTCGTCAAGGCCTACCGGTCCCTCGGCGGCTTCCGTGACGGAGCACCGTTTCGGCCATGGCTGCTGCGGATCGTGGCCAACGAGGCGCACAACCTGCACCGCTCGGCGGTACGGCGGACGGCCCGCGAGCGCGCGCTGACGACCGTGCTCCCGCCGGACCTGCTCGACGAGCGGATGCGAGACCCGGCGGAGCAGGTGCTGCAGAACGACCGTCGTCGCGGCCTTCTCAACGCGGTGAGAGAACTGCCGGACCCGCTTCGGAAGGTCGTGACCTGCCGCTACCTCCTCGATCTCGGCGAGGCCGAGACGGCGACGGTCCTCGGCCTGCCGAGGGGCACCGTGAAGTCACGACTGAGCCGCGGACTCGGTCGGCTGCGGTCCGCAATCTCCGACGACCTCGTCGACCAACCCGCAGGAGGCGAGCGCGAAGATGGCTGACGAGTGGACCGGTCCTGCGCTCGAACGGGCGCTCCGCGAGCTTGCGCACGACCTCCAGACCGGGTCGCCGTCACCCGGGCTGGCAACCGCCGTCATGACCCGGGTTGCGGAGGAACCTGTGCCGTCGAGGGCGGGCCTGCGGATCGCGGTCCAGGAGGCCGGGTCCTGGCTCCGGGCCAGAGTCCGCTGGGTCGTCGGGATCCTTCTCGCGCTGACGTTCACGGGCCTCGCGGTGTCGCCCGTGGGCGCCGACGTCGCGAGGTTGTTCGGCTTCCACGGGGTGTTGGTCACCGAGGTCAACGACGCCCCGACCGACAGCCCGAGCGTCCCTCCGGCAGAGGGTCGGCTCTCGCTCGACCAGGCCGCTGCTCTCGTCGACTTCCAGCCCTACGTGCCCACAGCGCTCGGGGCTCCTGACCGCGTCGCCGTCTCCTCGGACCGTCTGCTGCTCTCGATGAGCTGGGGCGACGGCGCATGGGACCATCCGGCTCGACCAGTTCGACGCATTGCTTTCGCCACGGTTCTGGAAGACGTCCGTGGACCCGGTGCTGGTGCAGGTCGACTCGGGGGAGGGTCTGTGGTTCCCAGCCCCGCACGAGGTCGTCGTACTCGGTGAGTCCGGCGAGGACGTGAGGGTGCCGGCGCGCCTCGCCGCCCAAACGCTGATCTGGCCGGTCGAGACCCGGACACTCCGTCTCGAGGGCGACCTGACCCAGGCTCGGGCGCTCGAGATCGCGGCCTCCCTCGGCTGACGGGAACCCGCGGGGCGTCGGCGGTGTAACCCGGGTGACCTGTCGAGGAGGTACTCATGCGCCGAGTTCTGCTGGCCGTCCTGGTGACGGCAGCGACAACGATGATGATGGCCAGTCCGGCCCACGCCGGCGGCCCGACGAGCGTGCTGCTTGGCGAACCCAGGATACGGCCGGGCCGCGGCGCTCTACTACACCGATCCCCGGTACGCCGAGCTCGAGGCATTGCTGCACGGCCCGGGGGCAGAGCGGAGCGAGATGGCGACCAGCTACCCGGGTACCGACGACGGTCACCGCACTCAACATCACCTGGCTGGTTCACGACGTGAGCATCTGGCGGACCGACCAGCTGGTCCTCGGCGCAGCCGGCGGACCCTGGGTGGCGACGTGGATGACCTGGACGAGCCGGCAGCTGGGCCGCCCAGCAGCCCGACCTGGCGGGCGCTGAACAACGGGGACCGGATCAAGGGGCTCGTCTCCTCGCTCGGCTTGCTCGGCGGGGCCCGGAGCAACGAAGGCGGAACCACTCAACCGGGCACCGGCTCGGTCTTGCAGCCACCCATCGTCGGCGCCGACGACGCCCGGGTCGCCGACCCCGCCGACGCCGCCGCACCGGCAGAGTCACGAGCGGATCCGCGAGGGGAGACCCGCTGGTTCACCTTGACCGGCTGGCGGTGGGTCGTACCTGGCCTGCTTCTCGGCATCTTCGCCGGGTTGGCCATGCGCCGGAA
The DNA here is from genome assembly GCA_963844385.1 of uncultured Actinomycetota bacterium. Classification (GTDB taxonomy): domain Bacteria; phylum Actinomycetota; class Actinomycetes; order Propionibacteriales; family Nocardioidaceae; genus Nocardioides. The sequence continues at coordinate 111,737 of CAWJOJ010000029.1, forward strand.
GGGTCGTGCCGGCTCCGGGCCGCGCCAGGAGTTCATCGACGTCGAGCGCGAACGGGCTACTGCGCCTGGCTGACGCTCGACATGTTGAAGTCGGGCACCCGCAGGGCGGGGGTCGCCGTCCGGCTGAACTCGTCGCCCCACTCGCGGCTGAAGCTCGGCTCGGTTGCCGAGGCCTGCGAGAACCGGGCGAGCAGGTCGACCGGGCTCTCGTTGAACCGGAAGTTGTTCACCGCAGCCGTGATCTCACCGTTCTCGACGAGGTAGACCCCGTCGCGGGTGAGGCCGGTCAGCAGCAGGGTCTGCGGATCGACCTCACGGATGTACCAGAGACAGGTCAGCAGCAGGCCGCGTTCGGTGCCGGCGACGAGATCCATCGTGTCGCCGGTTGCGCCGTCGACCGCGAGGACAAGGTTGTCGACAGCCGGCGTCGTCGGTTGCTGGGTCAGGTCCGCCGAATGCCGAGTCTGGATCAAGGCCGCGAGCTCGCCGTCCCGGATCCAGTCGGTGCGGCTCAACGGCAGGCCGTTGTCGAAGACGCTCTGGGCATTGTTCGACGACGAGGCGACGGCGAACGGCGCGCAGGTGAGGTCGCCGTACGACGGGTCGGAGAACAGCTGCACCCCGCCCTTCGCGATCGACTCACCGATCCTGGTGCCGCCACCACGTTTGCTGTAGACCGACTGGCCCTCGTGGGCGATCCGCGCCGCCGCCATCCAGTACGCGTAGACGGTCAGGTCGGCCACTGCGGTGGGCGGCAGAATCGTGTCGTAGCGACCTGCCTCCAGGTCCACCCGGCGGTCACCCCACGCCAGCCGCTGGGCGAGGGTAGCGTCGATCGCGGCGGCATCGACGTCCGCGAAGTCCCTCGTCGCGCCACCCACCCAGGCACTCTGGCCCAGATCGGCCGTCTTGCCGGTGCAGCCGTAGTGGCCGGTCGGCTGGACGTGCCGGCGCCGCAGCCCGGTGCTGGAGCCGACGTACGTCGTGGTGACCTCGTGGTCGACGAAGCCGTAGAGGATCCGCCCCTCAGCCTCGGCCTTCGTGAACGCCTCACCCAGAGCCGGCGCGAACGCGTTGTAGACCGTGATCGAGGTGGCCTCCGGCGCCACCGCCCAGTCGGGATCGGCGTCACCGGACACCAGGTCGTTGGCGTCCTCCGCGGCCGAGCCCGCCCGAGCAGCGGCATCCGCCTGCTCGACAAGGGTGCGCACCTGATCGGTGGAAGCAGCGCTGCCGGTTACGGAGCCGACCGCGACCCCGTCGTCCTTGCGGGCGAATGAGATGACCGTGACGGTCACCCGGTGCATCTCGCCGTTCGTGGTCAGGGTGTTGTTGGCCCAGCGCAGGTTGGCGCTGGTGGAGTTGTGGGCGATCGCGATGCAGTCGTCGGCGGTCGTGGTCGCCAGCGCGAGCTCGACCAGGTCCTGGGGAGTGGGGGCGGTCATGATCAGTGGCCTGCCTCGTCGGTGGTGTTGAGGATTCTCACGTCGCGGAACAGCGACGTCGGACATCCGTGGCTGACCGAGGCGACCTGGCCCGGCTGGGCCTTGCCGCAGTTGAAGGCGCCGCCCAGCACCCAGGTGTCGGGTCCGCCGACGGCCTCCATCGAGTTCCAGAACTCGGTCGTGGTGGCCTGGTAGGCGGCGTCGCGCACCTGGTGGGTGAGCCGGCCGTTCTCGATCACGTGGAACCGCTGACCGGTGAACTGGAAGTTGAACCGCTGCATGTCGATCGACCACGACTTGTCGCCGATGATGTAGAGGCCGCGCTCGACGCGGCCGATCAGCTCCTCGGTCGCTTGGGCCGTCGGGTGCGGGCTGCAAGGACACGTTGGCCATCCGCTGGATGGGGATGTGGCCAGGAGAGTCGGCGTACGCGCAGCCGTTGGAGCGGCCTTCGTTGAGCTCCGGTTTCATGTGGCCCATCGCCCGGTCGAGCTGGTAGCCGACGAGGACACCGTCCTTGATGATGTCCCAGCGCTGGGTCTGCACGCCCTCGTCGTCGTACCCGACAGTGGCCAGTCCGTTCTCGACCGTGCGGTCACCGGTGACGTTCATGATCGGGGAGCCGTACTGCAAGGTGTTGAGCTTGTCGTAGGTCGCGAACGAGGAACCGGCGTAGTTGGCCTCGTAGCCCAGGGCCCGGTCGAGCTCGGTGGCGTGGCCGATGGACTCGTGGATCGTGAGCCACAGGTTGGAGGGATGGATCACCAGGTCGTAGTGGTCGGCCTTGACGCTGGGCGCCTTCAGCTTCTCGGCCAGCAGTTCGGGGACCTCGGCGATCTCGGAGTCCCAGTCCCAATGCGCGCCGGTGAGGTACTCCCAGCCGCGCCCGGTCGATGGGGCGATGCTTCTCATCGAGTCGAAGACGCCGGTGGCCTCATCGGTGCCCATCGCCTCGAAGATCGGCTGGAGCCGGATCCGCTGCTGGGTCGTGCTGGTGCCGCCCAGGTCGGCGTAGAACTTGTTCTCCTGCACCTGCTCGAGTTCCGCGGTTGCGTGGGCGACCGCCGCATGGGAGCGGAGCCGGTTGGTCCAGTCGACCAGCAGCTCCGACTTGTCGGCGGTGGGCACCTCCAGCGGGTTCACGTCGTACGACGAGATCCAGGTGACGTCGCCGTGCACCGGTTCAGGAGCCAGCTCGACCGGGCGGCTGGTCATCGCGGCCGCGACCTTCGCCACGGCAACGGCCGTTTCCGCGACCCGGACGGCTTCCTCGGGGGTGAGCACCACGCCAGAGGCGAATCCCCACGCGCCCTGATGGATCACCCGCACCGCGAAGCCCACGTCCTCGCTGTCGCTGGCGCCCTGGAGCACGCCGTCGCGCACGCCCAGATGCTGGTAGCGGACCCGCTCGAACCGGAAGTCGGCGTGACTCGCCCCGAGGTCGCGGGCCTGTTGGAGCGCGGCGTCGGCTAGTCGGCGGTAGGGGAGCGCGGTGAAGCTTGGATCGACCTGCGTCATGGCTCGAACCTATCGGCTGGGCCTACGGCTTGTAGAAGGGTTTGTGCCGCGCTCCCGGCGTTCCCTCACGCCTGTGGGTCTGGCTCGCTGGCGCGGTTGGTTCGGGGCTGTGCGGCGTACCACGTCGGCTGCGCTGGGCTCCCCGCGTCGGGACGCGTCACCGTCGCCGGGTCCGTCGCGGTTGCTTCGAGGCGTCCCGCCACGCGTCGCTTCTACGCTTCGCCGACGCGGCACGCCGCGCCGCCCCGCACCGGCCGCCCGGTGAGCAGGGCCCCGCCTGCTCACGACCTCCGTCACTGAGCCTGGTATTGGGTGCGGTGGCGGTGTTCCGTCACCGTGCACGGGTTGGTTGTAACGAGTCAATTGCTGAATTTCGATGTCCAAGTCGTGCACAGGGCGAGTTTGTGCGGTGGCCAGATCGTGGCTCGTGGGTGGTTGGTTCGGGGCTGTGCGGCGTACCACGTCGGCTGCGCTGGGCTCGCGGCGTGGTTGCGTTAGACCCCTGTGGTCGCGGTTTCAGACCAACCCGCTTGGGTTGCGCCCTTGCCTTCGGTTACGCGTGCGTGGACGGGGTCGCCGACCCGGCTCTTGTTGACAGTCGTCGCTGACGCTCCTTTGTGTCAACAAGAGCCGGGTCGGCTCCTTCGCTGCGCGGGTGCACCAGCTCATTCCGATCGGACGAGACGTGCGGTGGAGCCGCTGCGGGACTTGTCGATCTGCAGTCGGGTGGGGATCCGGTCCCGCATCTCGGTGACGTGGCTGACCACGCCAACCACGCGGCCGCCGTCGCGCAGGGCGTCAAGGGTGTCCATCACATCGTCGAGGGTGTCGGCATCCAGGGACCCGAAGCCCTCGTCGACGAAGAGCGTGCCGATGTCGGCGCCCTGTTGGTCGACCCCGGCCTCCTGGGTGACCACGTCGGTCAGGCCCAGGGCGAGCGCGAGCGAAACCACGAAGGTCTCACCGCCGGACAGGGTCACCGGGTCGCGGGCCTCTCCCGACCACTCGTCGCGGACGAGCAGCGACAGGCCGCCGCGGGTCTCGCCCGCGCCCCTGAGAGCGGTGTGCTCGAGGGCGAAGCGCTGGTCGGTCATCCGGGAAAGCCGAGCGTTGGCCGCGTCGACCACTTGGCCAAAACGCCACGACAGCACGTAGGCCGACAGGCGCATCTGGGCACGGTTGTCGGCGGCCTTGCCTTCCGCGAAGTTCGCCACCCTGGCAGCCAGCTCGTGGGCCTCACGCACCGGCGCCCACTCGGACAGCGAGTCGAGGAGCTGGGTCCGTAGCGCCTCGATCCGCCCGGCAGTCTCCCGGACGGTGCGGTGAGTCGCCTCGGCGTCTGCGAGTGCCTCGGCTGCCGCGACCTGAGCGGCGGTCAGGGCAGCGAGGTCTGGGGCCGGCCTCGCCGAAGCCTCGATGAGCGAGGCGTCGTCGCGAACGGCTCGCGCAGCCACCAATGCGTTGTCGTGGGCGGCGAGCGCCGACTCCAGCGCCGTGAGCTCGTCAGGCGCCAGCAGCGCCCCCACGGCTGACTCGGATGTCTCGAAGCCACACTCGCCGGCGACCCGCTCGAGGTCGGCGGACGCCTCGGTGAGGTGGGCCGCCGCCTCATCGCGACCTCGCCAGGCCTCGAGGACTGCGGCCAGCAGCCCGGCAGTGGCCTCGCGGGCAGCGATCGCTTGCGCGAGGTCACCATGACCGGCCACGGAGTCCTCGAGCGATTCGAGCAGCCGCCGGACCCGGTCGTTCGCGCCGGCGATGGAGGTCGTCACGGAGCCGAGCTCGACCTTGGCCGCACCGAGCTCCGTCTCGGCCGTCTGCAGCGTGGTGGCGACCCGGTCGCGGGCCGCGATGGCTTCGCCGAGACCGGCGGCCAGACCGACGAGACGGGCGGCTTCCGATCGAGCGACTGCCAGCTCGGCTTCGACGGCCGCCGCGTCAGCCGCACCTGCCTGGGCCTGCGCCACCGCCAACGCCGTGTCCAGGCTACGAACGCGGTCCTCGTGGGCCTCCCGGATCGCCGCAGCGGTGTCGACCCCCTTCCGCGCTGCCTTCTCCTCGGCCGAGGTCGGTGCGCCCGGTGCGGAGGCGGCCGGGTGCGGATGTTCACAGGAACCGCAGACGGGACAGCTGGCGCCGACCGCGAGGGCCGTCGCGATCTCGGCCGCCATGCCGTTGAGGCGGTGCTCATGGAGGTCGAGCCAATGCTGCTGAAGCGTCTGGTGCGCGTCGATGGCAGACCGCCGTTCGTTGTCAGCCGAGGCGAGCTCCGCCTTCAGCTCCGCCACCCGGACCAGCGCAGTCAGGCGGCCCTCGAGGACCTCTACCCGCTGGCGCGCCTGGGCCGAAGCGGGAGCGGCGGCGCGTGCGGCATCAACGTGCTCGGCCGCCGCGGACACCGAGTCCGGAAGGTCGGTGACCCGGCGCTGCAAAGACTCGATCCGGCACTCGAGCCGGGACCTGCGCTCGTCCAGGACGACGAGGTCGGCCGTCAGCGTGGCCACTTCTGCCTCGACCGGCTGCATGGCCCGCGCCGAGGCAACCGCCTGTCGGGCATCGTCAAGCGCGTCGCGGACATCGGCGATCGTGCAATCGGGAGGAAGCAGGTGGGCGGCGGCCTCGACAGCGGTCCGGGCAGCAGCTGACGCAGCCTCGCTGCGGAGACGGGCGCGGTCAGCTTGGCGGTGCAACGCGGCCACGGGGCCGCTCGTCGGGCGTCGCTGGCGAGGGTGCGCTGTCGATCGACCACGACGTGATCGGCGTCGAGCCGGTCGAGCTCGGCCAACGCGAGCGCATGGCGGGCCTGTTGTTCGGCGAGGCTGCGTGCGGCCAACAGCGCCTCCGTCGAGCCTTCGGCGATGGCCGTGGTGACGCTCAGGGCTCGTCGAGCATCGCGGACGGCGATGCCGACCGCTTCGGCAACTCCCTGTGCCCATCTCGTCAGCGCGCCGTTGCTGGCGGCAGTGGCGATGACGGCGTCGTCGACCTCGTCGGCGAGGGGGACTCCACCGACCTCGTCGAGGCGGTGCACCAAGCCGGAGATCCGCCCGGCGTGAGAGTCGGACTGCCGGCGGAGCGCGATGCGTCGGTCGCGCAGCCAGCGCTCGATGTCTTCGAACCGGCGGGTGCGGAAGAGTTTCTGCAGCAGCGTCTGGCGGTCGTCGGACTTGGCCCGGAGGAAGTCCTGGAACCTGCCCTGCGGCAGCAGCACGACCTGGGTGAACTGGGACAGGTTCATGCCGAGCAGGCCGCCGACCAGATGACCCGCCTCGTCGAGGCGGCTGGTCAGGTGTCGTGGCTCGCCGTCGACGATCTCTTGGAGCAGAACCGAGGCCTGTTGAGGTGTGGTGCCGCTGCCACGCTTCTTCGGTCGCAGCCAGGCGGGGGAGCGGGTCAGGTGGAAGCGTCTCTCGCCGAGCGTGACGTCGAGGAAGACGCGCGGAGCCAGGCCGGGCACGGCGTTGTCGCAGCGCAGCCGCTTGGCGCTGCTGCGGTCGCCGGGCACCTCGCCGTAGAGGGCGAAGCACACGGCGTCGAGGACGCTCGACTTGCCGGCTCCGGTGGCGCCGCACAGCAGGAACAGGCCTGCGTCGGAGAGCGCGTCGAAGTCGACCTCGACCGTGTCGGCGAAAGGGCCGAACGCGGTCACCGACATCGAGTGCAACCGCATCAGCCGGCCACCTCGGAGAGGTCGAGTTCACGGTCGTCGCAGCAGGCTTCGGTCGCCTCGAGCAGCAACGCGGACTCGGCCTCGCCGGCCGGAGCGCCGCGCATGGCCGTCACGAAGTCCAGGGCGATCTGGTGGTCGGAGCGGCCCGAGACAGCCGCAGCGTCCGGGAGTCGGACCCGCGCACCCGAAGCAGGCTCGAAGGAGAGGACGAGCGCATGCGGGAAGCGCCGGTTGAGCCGCTCCATCGGCTGCCCGGGGCGGACGTCGTCGGTCAGGGTCGCCTGCACCCAGGCCGGCTCCGCGAAACCGAATCGGGTGTCCTCGAGCAACTCGTCGAGGGTTCCCCGGATGCGCGCGAGTGGCCGGGGCACCGGTGCTTCGACGAATTCGGCGGAGGTGACGCCGGAAGGCCCGAGGTCGACCAGCCAGGAGCCCTTGACCTGGCCGGTCTCGGAGAACGAGTAGGCCAGTGGCGACCCGCTGTAGCGGATGGTCTGGGTGAGGGTGTGCCGGCCGTGGAGGTGACCCAACGCCGTGTAGTCGAAGCCCTCGAAGACGCTGGTGGGAACCCGCGAGATGCCGCCGACACTGATGTCGCGTTCGGAGTCACTGGGCTGGCCTCCGGCCACGAAGGCGTGGGCGAGCACGACCGAACGGGCGTCACGACCGGCGAGGTCGCCGCGAACCCTGCGCATCGCCTCGGTGAGCGCGGCCTCGTGAGAGCGCCCGCGCAGCGTCCACCCAGACCGGACGGCGTCGGGGTCGAGGTAGGGGATCCCGTAGACGGCAACGTCTCCGTGGTCGTCGCCGACCAGCACCGGAGTGCCGACCGAGTCGGCGCGGGTGCGGATGAACACACCCGCCGCGTCGATCAGCTCGGAGCCGAACCCGAGTCGCTGTGCGGAGTCGTGGTTGCCGCTGGTGACCACGACCTGGGCCCGTGACCGGGACAGCCGCGTGAACGTCTCGTTGGCGAGCCGGACAGCGTCGACCGGTGGCAGCGCACGGTCGTAGACGTCGCCTGCCACCACGACCAGGTCCACACGCTCCGAGTCGACGACGGCCAGCAGGTGGTCGACGTACGCAGCCTGGTGCCCGAGCATGCCCTCCCGATGGAAGGACCGGCCCAGATGCCAGTCGGAGGTGTGGAGGATGCGCACACAACGAACCTAAGAGAAGGCACCGACAGTACGGCGAACCCACGCCGTCGGTCCGCTGTGTGCGCGCCCGCTCAGCCCTGGAAGGTGAGCGAGAACTCCACGTTGCCGGCTTCGTCGATACCGGCGTCGAGCACCTTGTCGTCGAGCTGGTCCGACGAGGTCGGGTCGAGGTAGACGGTCGCGCCGTCCTGCTCGACGACCTGGTCACCCGGCTCGGGGGTGACGGCCACGGTTACCCCGAAAGCGGATTCGGCCTTGGATTCACTGGTGATCCGGAGGCCGGAAGCCTCCGGGGTCTGGGACGAGATGCCCTTGACGATCGTGCTGGCGTTTTCGGTGAGGGTGAGCATGAGCTCTCTTCCGATTGCGGACAGTACTCCTCCACCGTTACGCAGATCGGGCCGAGACTCAAATGCGCCGGCCCGATCACGCGTAGACGACGCAGCGCTCGGCGGAGGTGAAACCGACCAGGCCGAGGCCTGCTTCTAGGGCGAGCTGCACGGCCAGGCTGGACGGCGCCCCTACGGCGACCAGCGCCCCGACGCCCGCAGCCACGGCTTTCTGCACCAGCTCGAAGCCGATCCGTCCGCTCACGCAGAGGTACGGCGCCGCCGGGTCCAGGCCCGCCAGCACGCGGGTTCCGGACACCTTGTCGACCGCGTTGTGTCGCCCGATGTCCTCCCTGATCACCCAGGCCTCGCCCGTGGCCGAGAACAGCCCGGCAGCATGCAGTCCGCCCGTGCGCTCGAAGACTCGCTGGCCGTCCCGCAGCAGTCGCGGCAGTCGTCGTACGACACCCAGGTCGAGCTGGAAGTCCGGTCGGACCGCGGGGCGGCAGGCCAGTGCCGCCTCGATGCTGTCCACGCCGCAGACCCCGCACGCCGACGAGCCGGCCGACAGTCCACCCGACCGTGCGGCCGGAACATTCGGTGGCTCCGCGTCGAGCGTGACCGTCACGACGTTGAACTTCTGCTCGGGTCGAAGGTCGACGTCCGTGCAGTACGCCACCGTGTGGATCCCGGTCACGCCCTCGTGCAGCAGGAATCCCGCCGCAAGCTCGAAGTCGTTGCCTGGGGTCCGCATGGTCACCCAGACGCGCGACGCTGGATGACCGGGCCAGGCCAGGCGGATCTCCAGTGGTTCCTCGGTCGCCAGCCGGTCCGCCCGGGTGCGGTCGGCGCCGCTGGTGACTTCCCGGACCCGGGCCCGGACCGTGGGGCCGGGACGTGGCGACGTCATGGCTGCTCGAGTGGGCGGGCGAAGGTCCGGCGTACGGCGATCCGGCGACGCAGGTCGTCGGTCTCGTCGATGACCCGCCTGCGCAGGGACGGATCGAGATCGTCACGCGACGTCAGTGCGTGGGCCTTGGCCAGGGTCTCGTCGCGGAGCGAGGTGGTGGGGAAGTACCACTCGGCGACCTTGGCGAGCAGCCAGCCAGAGAACACCTTTTCCCGGCCCGGCAGCTCATCGAAGTAACGGTCGACATAGCGTTCCGTCAGGTGCTCGTGCCCGACCCGCCACATGCCTATGCCGCTGGCCTCCACCTCGTAGTTGGGGACGACCTCGTCGCCGAGGAACCGACCCCACGCCCAGGCCTTCGCCTCGGCGTCCGGCAGCGAGGCCACCGCGCAGGCGTGCTCCACCCGTGACCGAGCCGTGGGCTCGGCGTCCAGTCGACGCCGCAGCTCGGGGCGGTCGATCTCACCCATCGTCGCGAGCCGGATCAGGATCCGCCAACGCAGGTCGAGGTCGACTTCGGCGCCGGCCGGGACGTCGGAGCCGTCGAGCCAGGCGCGCAGCTGGGTGGCGTCGCTGGCGGTGCTGATCGTCGACTGGAACGCCGACAGTTGCACGCTCGAGCCCGGCTCGGCGGTGGTGAGGCGCGCGAGGCTGGCGCGGTGCACCCGGCCGAGCGCGGCGGACGGGTCGTCCGAGAGGGCCGCGGCGTCCCTGCGGGCCCAGGGCAGGAGCGAGGTCAGCGCGTCGTCGTTGTCCTCGACTGGAACCGCGGCCTCGACCAGGTCCAGCGCGGTGGCGGGAGCGAGCGCGGCGTTGTGGAACGCGCTGCGGATGCCGTTCCAGATTCCTGCCCTGACCAGGGCATCCCCGGTCGCGGGCAGCAGCTCGGACAGCATGCTCACCGTGGTCTCGTCGTGCTCGACGACCGCCCAGGTGTCCTCGAACGGGTCGATCACCACCGCCTCGTCGGCTCGGGCCACGAGCGGGGTCTCGGCACCGGACGTGGTGACGGCTGAGATGCGCCAGGGCGAGCCGGGCGCGGCGATGGCAACGTGCATCGTGTGCCCGCGGTCGGCAGCGTGAGCGGCCGGCGGGGTGCGGCGTACGACGCCGGCCGCCCGGTCGAACCGCAGCACGTCGGGGCCGGCGGTGCGCAGCCAGTTGTTCGTGAAGGAGGTCAGGTCACCCGCGCCCGCCCGCTCCCAGCTGGAGAACAGGTCGTGCATCGTCGCGTTGCCGAACCGGTGCCGCTCGAAGTGGTCCCTCACACCGGCGAAGAACACCCCGTCTCCAAGCGTTGCGTTGATCTGCTTGAGGATGCTCGAGCCCTTCGCGTAGGAGATGCCGTCGAAGTCCTGCAGGGCTGAGCTGGCGTCGACGGCCCCGTTGCCGGCCACCGGGTGTGTCGTGGGTCGCTGATCCGCACTCAGTCCCCACTGGCGGCGCGAGTGGGCGTTGTGCACCCAGGCGTCGTCGTACTCGGTGACGTCGGCGGTGACCCGGTTGCCCACGTACTCGGCGAACGACTCGTTGAGCCACAGGTCGTCCCACCACTTCGGAGTGGTGATGTTGCCGAACCACTGGTGCGCCATCTCATGGGCGAGGGTGGAGGCCCGGCCGATCCGGATCCCTCGGGTCACCCGCGACGAGAAGATCATCGGATCGCGGAAGGTGACGCAGCCGGGGTTCTCCATCGCGCCCGCGTTGAACTCCGGCACGAACGCTTGGTGGTAGTTGCCGAACGGGTAGCGGATCCCGAACAGTCGGTGGAACTCGTCGAAGCACTGTCGGGTCATCGTGAACAGCTCGTCCGCGTCGGCGTCGAGATCCTTGGCGATGCTCTGCCGCGCGCTGAGCCCGAGGGGGATGCCGTCGTGGTCGTCGCTGATCACGTGGTACGGGCCGGCAACGAGCGTCACGAAGTACGTCGACAGCGGGCGGGTCGGCTCGAACTCCCACACCCCGGGCTCGACCTGCTCGCCGGGGGCGTTGCCGATGACCGTCCAGTCGGTCGGGGCAAGGACATGGAAGGTGTACGGCGCCTTCAGGTCCGGTTGGTCGAAGCAGGCGAAGATGCTCGGCGCGGCGTCCATGAACGACATGCCGTACACGTAGTGCAGCTTGTCCGCGGGGTCGATGCTCCGGTGCAACCCTTCGCCGTCGTTGCGGAACCGCATCACGGCGTCGACCACGAGCTGGTTCGTGCCGGCCGCCGTCGTGACGGGGAGCCGGCCACGGTCGAGACTGTCGACCTCGACCGGCCGCCCGTTGAGCACGATGCTGTTGACCGTGGCCGGCTTCAGGTCCACGAAGGTCGAGCCACCGGTGCTCTCGAAACGGATCGTGGTCACCGAGCCGAAGAGCTCCGCACTGGTCGCGAGGTCGAGCCGCACGTCGTACGACGTGACAGCCAGCTGGTCGAACCGGGCCTGGGCTTCGGTGAGCTGGAGGCTGCGGGACGGCGCGTCTGCGTAGGGCACGAATCCACCCTAGGTCGCTGCCGTTCAGGGTGCGCGAGATCACCGGCAAAATAGTGGCAAGGCATTATTTGTCACCCCAGCATGAACCCGGTGGACCGTAGGGTGACTCGCATGAGCGACGACACCCTGCGGTCCATTAACCTGTCTCGGATGGGGGAGGGCCGCTACAAGGCCACGAACAAGCGCGGGGGAGTGCTGCCGATCGGCAGCGGTGACGACCCCGACTTCAGCCCCGTCGAGCTGCTGCTCGCCAGCCTCGCCGGCTGTGCGGCAATCGACGTCGACCTGATCACCGGCAGGCGCGCCCAGCCGCTGTCGTTCGACCTTCGCGCCCAGGGCGACAAGGTCCGCGACGAGCACGGGAACCACCTGGTGAACCTCAAGGTCAGCTTCGAGATCGAGTTCCCGGAGGGCGAGGCCGGCGACAAGGCGCGCGCAGTCCTGCCGCGGTCCCTGGCCCAGACCCGTGACCGGCTCTGCACGGTGACCCGGACCGTCGCGCTCGGCGCACCGGTGGAGTTCGAGATCGGAATCGAGTAGCCGAGCGGGTCAGGACACCGACGTGATGTCCACGGGCACCTTGGGAGTCCCGTCGGGGCCGCCTTCGTTCGTGCCCTCGGCAGCGGCCTCTTCCACGAGCTTGATGCCAGCGGCGTCGACCGTGCCGAACACGGTGTATTCCGGCGGCAGCTGCGAGTCGGCCGTAGACGATGAAGAACTGGGAGCCTCCGGAGTCGGGTGCCGTGGTCTTCGCCATCGCGAGCGTGCCTGCGTCGTAGGTCTCGTCGCCGGTGACCTCGTCCGCGATCGTGTAGCCCGGGCCGCCCTGGCCTTGCTCCGGCGCCAGGGGCGTTCGGGTCGCCGCACTGGAGGACCGAGATCCCGCCAGCAGGCAAGGTCAGCCGGTGGCAGGTGGTGTCGTCGTAGTAACCCTGCTCCGCCAGCGACAGGAACGAGTTGACCGTGCACGGGGTCGCCTCGGTGTCGAGGGTCGCGTGGAGGTCGCCGAGGCTGGTCTCGATCGTGACCTCCGCGTCGCCCTCGGCGGGTGCGTCGGACGGCGGCTTCTCGACCTCCTTGGCCGCCGGTTCGGCGTCCGGGTAGTCGCAGGACACGGTCTCCACGTCCGATGCCGTATCCGGCGTGTCTTCGCCGCAGCGCGGCGAGCGACCCGAGGGCCAGGAACGTCAGGGCAGGCAGGACGAGGGTCAGCTTGGGCATGGTGCAGATGGTAGAGGAGTGGCGATCAGGAGATGTGCCCGAACTCCCAGTGCCAGGCCTCCGGCCGCCCACCACCGGGCTCCGCCCAGTCGGGATGCACCCAGCCGAACGCCGGAGCGTGCGCCTGCATCCACGCGTGCTGCGGGCTGCCCGCGGTTTCGATGCCTCCGCACAGGTCAACCGCACGAGCCCAGCCGTGGTTGGACGTTCCCGGCACGGCTGCCAGGCCCGGCTTGTTCGCGAACGTGGTGACCTGGAGGGCGAAGCTGCGGTAGGAGTCGGTGATGCAGAGGTCGGTCCCGAACTGCTTCTGGTAGACGCTGGCGAGCGCGTCGAAGGCCATGGCGGCGTCGCAGCGCAGCATGTGGTTCGCGGAGAACTCGAGCGCGCACATCTCGGACGTCGGGATCATCCCGTTGAGGAAGCCGCCCCAACCCGCGGCACCGTCGTCGGAGAAGCCGGACAGGAACAGCATCGGGTCCACCGGGGTATCGATCATCCTCACCTCGAAGTGCAGGTGCGGCCCCGTGGTGTTGCCGAGCTGCCCCACCAGGCCGATGCTCTGGCCGCTGAGGACCTTCTGGCCCGGTTCAACGAGCACGGCCGAGAGGTGGGCATAGAGCGTGGTCAGGCCGTTGCCGTGGTCGACGGTGATGAGGTTCCCTGCCCAGGAGGGATGCGAGATCGAGACCGTGCCCTCATGAGCCGCGACAACCTGGGTCCCGGTCGGGGCCGCGAGGTCGAGGCCGGTGTGGAATCCGGAAGCCCAGTGCGTGCCGGGGTCGCCGAACGTGCCCGTGTAGCGGAAGTCGCCCTGTTTGACGGGGTAGACCATGCCTGCGGAGTTGGCGCCGCCCGGCAAGAGCTCGACACCGCAGGACATCTGCTGGGAGCCGTCACCCTTCGGCGCCTCGTGGGCGGCCTCCTTCGGCAGCGAGGGCCGGGTGACGGCGTACGGCTCGCCCGGAAGCGTGCCTACGGCGACCTGGCTCGCGGTTCCGTCGGCGGCCACCATCAGGTTCCCGCCGAGATAGATCCCGACGTGGTGGATGCCCGCGCCCTTCGAGGCGAAGAAGACCAGGTCGCCGACCTGGATGGTCTTGGGGTCGGACCCGCCTCGTCTGCTCGTACTGTGCAGCGGGAGTCGCCTCGAGGTCCAGACCCGGGTACGCCGACTGCACCAGGCCGCCGCAGTCGTAGGTCTCCGGGCCGGCATTGCCGGCGACGTAGGGGGTCCCGAGTGCGTCGAGCCCCGCGTTGACCGCCGCCACGACCTGCTTCGGAAGCACTGTCCGGGGGCTCGCACCGCCGGTCACCGCCACCCCTGGTACGGGGTTGCTGCGGTCGCCGAGGAGCGGCTTTGTGCCCTTCGGTAGGTCGGTCGGGTCGTCGAGCCGGTCAGCGTCGGGCGACTTGATCGGGCCCAGCCTTCACGCGCCGGAGGTAGCCCTTCCAGACCGTCTTCGCGCTGGTGTTGCGCGCGGTCTGCTCAGCGTCGTTGAACAGTGCCGCCTGAGTGTTGTCGGTGAACGAGCTTTCCGCCGCGGCGGTGACCTCGTCGGCGCGCGCGGAGATCTTGGTCACGAGGTCTTCGACGGTTGCCTCGGCGGAATCCGCCTCAGCCTTCTGCTGCAGGGCCTCTGTGTGGAGCCCGTCGGCGACACCCTGGGCCTGCTGTGCACGTTCGACCACGGTCGCCTGGTCCTTGGTGACCTCCTCGAACACGAGGTTCTCTCGCAGCAAGGAGTCGGTCTGGCCGAAGCCGGTCAGCAGGAGCATCAGGTCGGGGTCCATGGAGGGGCCCTCGGTGTAGAGCAGACCGATGTACGACGCCAGGGCGTCGGCCTCGCCGTCGGCCAGTGTCTGCGCGCGATCCGCGGTGGCAAGAGCGTCGACTTCGGCTGCCCGGGCTGTGTCCAGGTTGAGCCTGGCCTGCTCGAGGTCCAGCGAGGCGCGGACGAAGTCGGCCTGGAGCCTGGCAGCCTCCACCTGGAGCTGCGGGAGAGCCATCTCCTCGACCTTGTGGGTGCCCTTGTCGGTGTCTTTGCTGGAGTCCCGCGACGTGTCGTCGGCGTTGGCCATTGACATGGCGATTGTGGGCGCGAGCAAGATCGAGAGCACAGATGTGCCCAGGAAATGACCAAGGTTGCGTATCGACACGCCGAGACTCCCACTGAAGATGACTAGTCGAGTGTTCAGGGGACGCGCGTGTGGCGAGGCTTTTTACCTCTGATGGGCGGTAAATGACGCCGTTGGACTATGTAGTTCTGACCAAGTGGTCAGGTCGATCCTCAGTCGCTGACCCCGGTTGCGGCAGCCCGTCGTACGTCACCGGCTGCCTGGAGCCGGCCGTCGGGGAAGTGGAAGGCAGCCCCGACGCCGCCGAAGTACATGTGTGGCTCGGGAAAGGCATGGCTCAGGAGCCCCGACGACTCGACGGCCGCGGCGATCTCGGGATCGTTCTCGTACTCGACCCGGAAGCTGCCGTCGTCGAGCAGACGCAGGTGCAGCCGAGGGTCGTCGATGGCCTCCTGGAGATCCGCACCGTGAAGGCAGGACTGACCGAGCACGAGCATCAGCGCCGTCGTGATCCGGTCGGCACCGGGGGAGCCGATCGCCAGCGCGCGTCCGTCGGCGGTCCGCGCGGTGGTCGGCGCCATGTTGGAGGCCAGGCGGGTCCCCGGCGGCGTGGCGTGCAGGCCGCGCCGGTTGAGCTCGAGCTCTCCGAGGGCGTTGTTGAGCAGGATCCCGGTCCCGGGAATCGTCATGCCGGCGCCGTACCCACTGCTCATCGTGATCGCGCAGGCATTGCCGGCCGAGTCGACCGCGGAGATGTGCGCGGTCGAGGGTGAGCCGCGCAGGGCACTGAGGCCGCGTTGGCTGACGGCCTCGAGCAACCGCTGACCGTCGGTGGTCAGGTCCTCGGAATGGTCGTGGACCGAGGTGCGGTAGCCGAGCACGGCCCGCTGGATCTCGATCGCGTCGGCCCATGTCCACTGACCGCGCCGAGCCAGCTCTCCGAGCATGATCGCCAGCATCGGGCCACCGATGGCGGGTGGGGGATTCGTGGCGACGTGCCAGTCCCCGACATGGGTCGAGTGCACCGGCCGCACGACCGCTTCGTACGACGTCAGATCGGCCGCTGTGATCAGGCCTCCGTTCTCGGCCATGTCGGCGACAAGTGCCTTGGCGACCGCTCCGTGTGTGAACAGGCGCGGCCCTTCGACGGCGAGCTGCTCGAGGGTTTCGGCCATCAGCGGGTTGCTGGTCAGCTCGCCGCCGTCGAGCAAGCCACCGTCCCTCCGGGTCACCAGGGCGTGGGCCTCGGGGTCGTCGAAGAGCTTGTCTGCGGTGAACGTCATGTAGGTCGCAGCTGCGCTGCTCATCGGGTAGCCGCCGCGGGCGGCGTCGATGGCAGGACCGAGCAACCGCGACAGGGGCAGTCGGGAGAATCGCTCGGTGGCCACGGCGAACGACTGCACGATCCCCGGGGTCGCGACCGACCCGTGCCCGGCATGCATCGTGACGCCACCGCCGTAGTCGGTGACCACCTCACGTACGCCGCGGCCGAACCTCTCGGCGGGGAGGCCGCGACCCGGCATCTCGACGTTGCCGTCGATGACCACGGGCTCGCCGTCCGCGGGCCACACAGACACGAACCCGCCGCCGGCCAGGCTGACCACGCCGGGTTCGGTCACCACGGCGACGAGTGCGGCGGCCAACGCGGCATCGACGGCGTTGCCACCCTCGTCGGCAACGGCCAGTCCGGCCTCGAGGGCTTGCTTTCCCGTGGCCGCTACGGCGACCTGTTGACCTCGCATCTGCACATGATGCCGGAGCCGGTCGGCGTCATCGACTGCGGCCCACGGGTGAAGCGGCGGCGGAGGATCACCTTCCAGTCCGTACCGTTGCGGCGTGGGGGTGTTGACCGAGATCTGGGACGACGTGGTCGGGACTCAGTCGCCGCCGGATGCGACCGCGGCCCTGCTCACCGGCGTCGTGGCGCTGCTGCTGGTGACGGTTCCGAGCCTGTGGCGGTTGACCCGGAACGTCGTGACGATTGCGCACGAGGGAGCCCACGGTGTCGCCGCCCTGGTCAGCGGCCGGAGGCTCGCTGGCATCCGGGTGCACTCCGACACGTCCGGGCTGACGGTTTCGCGTGGTCGGCCAACCGGTCCCGGGATGGTCGTCACTGCTGCAGCCGGCTACCTCGGCCCCGGACTGCTCGGGCTCGGGGCGGCGTACCTCCTGAGCACCCACCACGCCGTTGGCGTGCTTTGGGCGGCCGTGCTGCTGCTCGCCCTGTTGCTGCTGCAGATCCGCAACTTCTACGGGCTGTATGCCGTGCTGCTGGCCGGCGTCGGCGTGTTCGCGGTGTCGTGGTGGGGCAACGGGCAGGTCCAGACGCTGTCGGCGTACACCGGTACCTGGTTCCTGCTCCTGGCCGCACCGCGTCCGGTCCTGGAGATGCAGGGGCTACGCCGCGTCGGCCGCGCGCGCAGCTCGGACGCCGATGTCCTGGCCCGGCTCACGCATCTGCCAGGCCTGCTCTGGGTCGGCATCTTCCTGCTTGTCAACGGCTCCGCGCTCGTCATCGGAGCTGGCTGGCTGATCAACGAGTCGCGATAGACGACGTTGTCGATACCCTGCATCGATGTCGACTACCGATGAAGGCGTCACCGTTCGCCCCGCGAGCCCTGGCGATGCGCAGGACGTCGCGAGGATCTGGTACGACGGCTGGCGGGACGGTCACCTGGGGCATGTTCCCGACGAGCTCCTGGCGGTCCGGACCCCCGAGTCGTTCGAGGAGCGAGCCTCCCAACGCGTCCCTGACACGGCCGTTGCGCTCGTCGGCAATGTGGTGGCGGGCTTCGTGATGGTGGTTCAGGACGAGGTCGAACAGGTCTACCTCTCGAGGAACCACCGTGGCACAGGTCTGGCGTCGATTCTGCTCGCCGAGGCCGAACGTCTTGTTGCGGTGCAGGGCCACGGCCGCGCCTGGTTGGCCGTCGCGACCGGCAACGACCGGGCCCGCCGGTTCTACGCACGGAACGGATGGGCCGACGAGGGTCCCTTCGACTATCCCGCGGCTGGACCAGACGGCTCCATCCCGGTGCCCTGTCACCGCTACGCGAAGCAGGTCGTCGCAGTTGAGATCCCGGCCCGTGTGAATCCAGTGGATTCCGGGGACGGACCTCTGGTCTGGACCTATGGTGGGTATGGCGCGAGAGCTGCTTGTGCACTGGGATGAGGTATGACGATGGGCAGCGACACGGCCTTAGTGGCCAGGCTGCTCCAGCGGGCGCAGTGTGGGGAAGAGGACGAAGCACTGCGACTGGCCGAGGAAGCCCTGCGGGAAAGCAGTGGTGACCTGGCAGACGGCGACGCGGGCATGCATTTCGTCCGGTACGTCGCATTGGGCATCTTCGGGCGCAGTGGCGAGCTCCTCGGTGCCCTCGACCTCATGCGGCGGGCTGCCGAGCGCGAGGGCAACCACGGCTGGCGTGCGTGCGCCTTGGCCGGTAGGGCGTTCCGACTGCTGCAGCTCGGTGACCAGCTTGCCGATCGTGATGCGAACGCCGCGTTGCAGGACTTGGTCGACGCCGAGATCGCATTGGCTGGAGGCGTCGAAGACCCCGTGATCCTCGAGCGCGCCCACAACGGCGTGGGTCAGGGCTATCACGCGTTGAGGCTCTACGAGCTCGCCCTGCCTCAGTACGAGGCCGCTTATGCCGTCAGCGCGAAAGATGGCATCAACCGGACGATGCGGCAGATCAACATCGTCAATGTTCATCTGGAATGGGCCCTGGAGCTCAACCGCGTGGGCCAGGTTGCCGAGGCCGAGGAGCACAGCCACGCGGCGGGCAGGCACGCCGCGCTGGCCGTCGCGGAAGCTCGCGGACCCGACGCCGACTGGTGGCGCCAGGAAGCCAGCATGCTCGCCGCCTGCGCGGCGGCCACGGGCCCAGACGCCGCGGGGGCAGCGCGGTCCATCGAGACGTATGCCGCCGGACCCTGGGATCGTGGTCAGGCCAGTGATGTCGTCTTCTGCTGGCCTTTCCTCGCAGAGGCGCTGAGACGCTCGGGTGAGCACGACCGGGCGCTGGAGGTCATCGAGCGCGCCGTCGTCGACCTTCCGGAGGACGCTGGCTGGATCACCACCGCAGCGATCTACCACACGCGCGCGAAGCTGCTCGCCGACGAAGGGGGTCGCGCCGCCACCGCCGCCCTGGCCTATGGCGGGATTCTGGCCCAGGCCCTGTGGAGCCTGCGGCAGGCCACGTTGCAGACCGCTGCCACCATGAAGTCCTATGCCCGGCTGCGCAGCGAGCACGACCAGGTTGCCCGAACCGCCGAGATCGACTCGTTGACCGACGTGGCCAACCGGAGGGCCTTCGACAGCGTTGTCGAGTCGATGAGGGTCTCCGTCGACGAACGCCCCGTTGCGGTGCTCCTCGTCGACGTCGACGACTTCAAGCGGGTCAACGACACCCGGGGCCACGCCGCGGGTGACTCGGTGCTGCGGCTGGTGGCCGGAGTGCTGGCCGCAGAGGTCCGAAGTGGTGACATCGTCGCCCGGCTCGGCGGCGACGAGTTCGGGGTTCTGTTG
Organism: uncultured Actinomycetota bacterium; assembly: GCA_963844385.1. Lineage (GTDB taxonomy): Bacteria > Actinomycetota > Actinomycetes > Propionibacteriales > Nocardioidaceae > Nocardioides. Next base: position 131,080 of record CAWJOJ010000029.1, read on the forward strand.
CCAGGAGCCGGCGCCAGTGCGGCGTACCTCGTGGCCGACCGGATGGCCAAGGTCATCAGTGCCCTCGAAGGGGAAGCCGTCACCGTCAGCATCGGCGTCGCCAACGGTGCCACCTCGGCCGTCATCGACACTCTCCACGCGGCTGACCTGGCCATGTACGTCGCCAAGCGAGCAGGCGGAAACCAGGCCTCCCTTCATCAGCCCGCGCCCTGACCCAACTGCCGATCCGTGGATCGCGAACGTCGGGTCGATGTGTGGTTGTCGACCAATTGGTGCGGAACGGCGGGGTGAACGTCGGGTCGACGTGTGGTTGTCGACCAATTGGTGCGGAACGGCGGGGTGACGTGCTGTAGACAGACTCCCTGCTAGCAGATCGGGCTCTTGGGCAGCCGGTTTTGGCGCCGGAGGTTGAACGGCTCCGAGCTTGTGGTGACGAACGCCCTTGAGCGCCAATTGGTCGTCTATGTCGCGGACTCGGTGACCGAGGAGAGAGGCGAGGAAATCGACGGCAACCTCGCCGGAGAGCCTCGACGCGCCGGTCGGGCCGATGAGTCCTCGTCCTGAACCCGGTCGGTTCCTTTCATGTCCGATTCGACTCAGCACGGCCCGACCAGTCCAACCCGGCGCGCAATTGCCCAGCAGTGGATCTCCGCTGACGGGTTCGTCGCCGGCACGAAGGACGACGAGATGGACGTCTTCGCCGCCGTCGAGGACTCGTCCGAGAGTGAACGTCACAACCTGGCCCTGCTCGAATCCGTGGACGTCGTACTTCTGGGACGGCGGACGTACGAATCGTTCGTACAGTTCTGGCCGACGGCCGACGAGGAGCCGATGGCGGTGAGCGTGAACGCGGTGCCGAAGGTGGTCTGTTCGACCACCCTGACCGAGGCGCCGTGGGGAAAGCACGCCCCCGTTGAGATCGTTGCGGACGGCGTCGAGCATGTACGACGGCTGCGATCCGAACCAGGCGGCGACGTCCTTGTCTGGGGGTCCATCAACCTGATGCGCTCGCTGATGCGGGCCGGTGTCCTCGACGAGCTCGAGCTCTTCGTCGCACCGATCGCTCTTGGCAGCGGCACCCCGCTGCTCGCTCCCGATGGGCCGTACGGACTCACCCGCACGGGAGGAGATCTCTGGCCCTCCGGCGTCGTCCGACTGCGCTACGCCGTGAATCCCGTCAGCCCTGGACGCTAGGCGCGTTCGTCCGGCCTGGTCGGCGTGGCCAACTCGAGGAACGCTTCTCGGCGCCGCCGACGATGCTGCCGTTCCGGCTGCGTTGCCGGTCCGTGCAGGGATTCGTCGAGCTCGGCAAGCCGGACCGCCTCCGCGCAGGCGTCGACATCGACGGCGGCCTGGCCGTCGACGGGTGCATGGGTGGCACCGGAATCTGGTTGTCCTGCCGCGGCCTCGCTGACAGGGTCGGGTCATGCCTACCTTCTCGGCGCCTGATGGCACTCTGCTCGCGTACCGCACGGTGGGAGACGGGGACCCGGTGGTCTGTCTGCCGGGAGGTCCCATGCAGGACTCGGTCTATCTCGGCGACCTCGGCGGACTGCCCCGGCACCGCCAATTGGTCGTCTTGGACCTTCGAGGTACGGGCCGGTCCGCTACTCCCGACGACGCCTCCAGCTATCGGTGCGACCGCCTTGTCGGTGACGTCGAGGCGCTGCGAGAGCACCTCGGCCTCACCCGGATGGACCTGCTCGCCCATTCCGCGGGCGCCAACCTTGCGGTGCTGTACGCGGCCCGTTATCCGAGAAACCTCAACAAACTGGCCCTGATCGGCCCGAGCACCAGAGCCGTGGGGATAACGATCACGGGGGAGATGCGGCGAGGGAGTGCCCAACTCCGGAAGAACGAGCCGTGGTTCCCGGCGGCGTACGCCGCTCTTGAAGCTGTGACCGCAGGCGAGGGCACGGACGACGACTGGGAGGCCATCGCGCCCTTCTTCTGGGGCCGGTGGGACGACCAGGCGCGGCGGAACCATGCGGACGCGAGCCAGCAGCGCAACGACGAGGCCGCCAGCCTGTTCGCGTCCGAGGGTGCTTTCGACCCGGACGCCACGCGTGCGGCGCTCCTGGCCTGCGAGGCGCCCGCGCTGCTGCTCGCCGGTGAGTTCGACCTGAACAGTCCACCTGAGTCGACCGCGGAGTTCGCCGGGCTGTTCCCTGACGCCACGCTCGTGGTGCAGCCGGAGGCTGGCCACTATCCCTGGCTCGACGACGCCGACCGCTTCGTGGCCACCACCGCGAACTTCCTTGGCTGACCGGGCGTAGGGGCCCGGGTGGTTGAATCGAACGGTGACGGACGTGCCCTCGACTTTTTCTCAGCGATGCGTCTTCGCGGCCTGCGTCAGGGCGGCGACCAGGGCGGCCGTCGCGGGAGGATCGGGTGGGTCGCCGTAGGTGGCGGCATAGATGTGGCGAGGCGGGACCGGGAGCCGGGTGACGGTGATTGCCGGATGGCGGTGGGCGTGCAGCGCCAGTCCGGGGATGGTGGTGACGCCCATGCCCGCGGCCACCAGGCTTTGCATGACCACCATGTCGTCGCTTGTGTAGATGAGACGCGGGGTGAAGCCGGCGTGCTCGCACAGCTCGACAAGATGGCTGCGGCAGCGCTCGCAGCCGGCGATCCAGGGTGTGTCCTTGTGGTCGGCGAGAGTGGTACCGCCGCCGGTGGTGAGCAGGAAGACCGGGTCGTCGAGCAGGTGGATCAACCGGACGCCGTCCTCCGGGGCCGTCTCGTCGTACCGGAAGATCAGCGCGACGTCGATGTGCCCCGCCCGGAGCTGCTGTAACGCGTCCTCGGGGTGGGTGTCGACCAGGGCGAGCTCGAGGCCGGGATGCTCCCGCGCGAGTACGGCGGCTGCCTGCGGGACCAATGAGCTCATGACCGAGCTGAAGCCGGCCAGCCTGACCCGACCTGCGTTCAGGCCGACGAGCATGGACAGCTCGGCCGTCGCCGAGTCGACCCTGCCGATGATCTCGGCTGCCCGGTCTGCCAGCAGGTGGCCGGCCTCCGTCAGCCGGATCCCGCGCCCGACCCGCTGCAGCAGCTGGGCGCCGGTCTGGGCCTCGAGCTTGCCCAGGTGGTGGCTGACGGAAGGCTGGGTGTAGTGGAGCTCCTTGGCGGCTGCGGTGACGGACCCGTGCCGCCGGACGGCTTCAAGCACGCGCAGCTGGACGACGGTCAGCATTCATAAAGTCTATACATGAGTAACCACCGATATTGACATTGGACCTATGGATGCATCGGCGGCAGGCTCCTTTCCAAGACAACGATCGTCTGGAGGAGCACGGCGATGACAACATTCGCGATCGCGGCACTGGTACTGATCATGATCCCCGGGCCGGACCAGGCCCTGATCACCCGGAACGCCCTCGTCGGCGGCCGGGCCGGCGGACTTCTGACGATGCTCGGCGGCGTGCTTGGGCTGGCCGTCCACGCGACCGCCGCAGCCCTGGGGCTTTCCGCGCTGCTGCTCGCCTCGGCGAGCGCGTTCACCGCGCTGAAACTCATCGGGGCGGCGTATCTGCTCTGGCTCGGCGTGCAGATGCTGCGCTCGGCGGCCCGATCCAGGCGCGCTCCGGCCGACCAGGCCGTCGTCGCGCCGCAGAGCAGACTGGCCTGCCTACGGCAGGGATTCCTGTCGAATGCGCTCAACCCGAAGGTGGCGCTGTTCTTCGTGTCCTTCCTGCCCCAGTTCCTGTCCGCGGACACGGGCTCACCGCGCGCGCAGGCATTCCTGCTCTCGGCGATCTTCGCCGGCCTCTACGTCGCCTGGTTCAGCCTGTACGTCGCCGCCATCAACCGGCTCGGCAGGTGGCTGCGCCGTCCGACCGTGAAGGCCCGGATCGAGCAGGTCACCGGGTTCATCCTCGTCGGCGTGGCAGTCAAGCTGGCATCCGCCGGCCAGCGACTGGGCGTCAAGTAGCCCTGGCATCCAATCCGATTTGGTCAATGGAGCGTGGGTCGGTAGATGAGCTCTTGGGTGTGACCGTCGAGCGTTCGGCTTTCGATCAGCTCGAGGTCGAAGTCGGCCGCACCCTGGAAGATCGGGTCCTCCCCGGTCTGACCGCTGATCACAGGGAAGATCGTCACCTGGACGCGGTCGACCAGGCCAGCAGCCATCAGCGCCCGGTTCATCGACAGGCTGCCGTGCGAGCGCAACGGCACGTCGGACTCCTCCTTGAGCCGGGCGACGACATCGACGGCGTCTCCGCTCACTAGGGTCGCGTCCGGCCAGTCGAGGGGTCCTTCGAGTGTCGTCGACACCACCGTTGTCGGCATGCTCCTCATCTGAGTGTTCACTGGGTCAAGCTCCTGGAGCTCCCCGGTGGTCGGGCCCATCAGCTGCACGAACTGCCGAAGGGTGTTGGCGCCGAGGACCATCCGTTGCTTGTCGCCGTACGCGGTGAGACGGCGCTCGAGAAACTCGGGGCCCTGCTTCCCCCAGTAGCCGCCCCAGTCGCCGCCGGCGCCGTAGGAGCCGAAGCCGTCGAGGGTGGATAAGACGTCGAAGGTGTACGTAGCGGTCATGTCGTAGTCCTCCTGTGCGGCTGATCGGTGTGGGCAAAGACTACGAACTCGCCCAACGCACGTCGTACGTCGCGCAGCGACGTTGCTGTCAGCTGAACGCGTCGCGCCAGGCGTCAGCGGTCTGCTCGTCGTAATGGCGGGTGAAACCGCAACCGTTGGCGACAGCCTGGTCCATTGAGTCGGTGCCCGACCGGGACTGGCCGCTCACGAGAAGGCGAGTCCCGGCCTGGTACGAGGGTGGCGTCGACTCGAAGGCGTGGACGTCGGGTGGCACCATGTCGACCGTCGCGCCGGTGCCGCTGCCGCCGGCGTACCAAGCGTTCACCTCGAAGGTGACGTCGACGTAGCCGGCATCGCCTCCCGGAGACTCGCTGGGTATCGAACGGATCGCGACCACGGTGCCGTCGAAGGCGAAGGCGGAGGCCTGGTTGAGCCGCTCGACGGAGTACGAGGTCGTGCAGCGAGTGAACGGAGCGTCCGGCAGTGCTCCGGTGGGGCCCGGCGTGACCGGCGGCGTGGGCGAGGTGGACTGCGGTGACGTGGACGGTGATGCGTTGGCACTGGGGGAGTGGGGCTCTGGCTGTTCGCCGAGCGGACTCCAGAGCGCGAGAGACAGTACGGCGATCGTTGCGGCGACCAGGATCGAGCCGCCGACGACCTGCCGCACCCGACGGGATCGCTGTTGTCGGTCGAGCTCGCGAGCCCGCCGCGCGTTGTCGATTGATGCGGGGAGGTCGAGGAGGTCCGGGGCTCGTTCGGCGTCCTCGGCGAACATGCGCCTCAGCTCGTCCTCGATGAACGTGGTCACGGTGTCTCCTTCTGGGTGTACGTGTGACGGAGAGTCGCGAGAGAGCGTGAGGCCAGGGAGCGGACAGAGCCTGGGCTGATGCCCATTGCGTCGCCGATAGCGGTGTCGTCGAGGTCGCTGTAGTAGCGCAGGATCAGTACGGTGCGCGCCCGTGGCGAGAGTTCCGCCACGAGCGCTCGGAGGTGATCGCGGCCGAGGACGGCGTCGGCGGGGTCGGGAACGGTCCCGTTGTGCAGCGACCGGCTGACCGTCTCGGCGGCGACTGGCAGTTCGGTCGACGACCGGCGTCGGTGCCAGTCGAGGTGGGCGTTGATCATCATCTTCCGTACGTAGGCGTGCGGGTGCCGCGCCGCCGAGACCCTGGCCCAGCGGACGTAGACGTCGGTCAGGACGCCTTGGGTGAGGTCTTCAGCGCGGTGGGTATCGCCGGTCAGGACGAAAGCCAGTCGCAACAGCGCTTGGCCCTGCGCGGTTACGTAGCCCTCGAACGTCACCCAGCTTCCTTTCGCCCCGCTCAGTGCTCAGACGTATCGGTGACGCCATCTTGTTGCACACGTCCTCGCGCAGAACCGTCAAGCGGCGAGTTCGACAGTGCCCGGCAGGACGGTCGGGACGCAGTCGCAGGTGTCGCTGCACGGGAGGTAGGTGTGTACCGCGTGGCCGCAACGCGGACACGGCAGGTCGTGCGACAGGTGAAGTACGTTGGTCTGGACGGTGTCCCACATGATCTAGCCTCCTCGGCCTTGCCGTTCTTGTAGCCCTCACCAACACCACGAACCGCTGCGGCCGATTACGACACTTCCGACAGTCGGAAGTGCCGGTGTGTTGTCCAGCCACCATCTCGGAGACGCGTTGAAGCGCTGTGGAAACGACGTTGATGAATCAGGCCCATCCGAGGGGCACCCTGCTCGGCCTGGCCGGGTCGGCCTTTCAGAGCTCGGTCAGCAGGTCCTGCATCCGGTTGATCTCAGCGGACTGGGTGGCCGCGACGTCAGCCGTCATCTCGCCGACGATCAAGTCGACGCCGTCCTGCGCCGCATCGACGGCCATGTCAACCGCTCCTGCGTGGTGGCGGATCATGCCCCGGATGTACAGCCGGTCGAACCTTGCGCCCCGCGCGTTGGCCAGTTGCTTCATCTGCGCTGGCGTCAGAATCCCCAGCATCGAGTTGTGCCCGTGCTGAGAGTGGTCGTACTTCGCCGGGTCGTCCTCCGGTCGGGGGACCTCCATGTTCCGCTCTTCGAGCCATGCCGACATCGCCTGGATCTCAGGAGCCTGGGACGCGCGAATCCGCTCGGCGAGGCTGCGAACTCGCTTGTCCTGGGCGTACTTGTCGGCCAACTCGGACATCTCCAGCGCTTGTCCGTGGTGGGGGATCATCATCTGCACGAAGGCGACGTCGGTGTGGTTCCACTCGTCCGAGCGATCCACAGCGTCGGGCGACACGGTCGTGGCAGGCTCTCCAGGCCCTGCGGGCTGGATCACGTTGGGACCGTCGGGGTCGCTCTTGGCAGCGGGTTCATCGTCAGAGCTGCACCCTCCGAGCACCGCCACCAGGGCAGCGGGCAGGACGAGTCGTACGGCGATCCTACGAAGGCGTGGCATGCAGAAATTCTCCCGAGACGAGGGCAAAATTACGAAAGTTTCCGGCCGGTAGTGCTTTACATCCAGATTGTCTGCACGATACGACAGAGGCGACGCTCGCGGAAACCCCGCGGCGTGCTGACGAAAGGTCTCGGGAATGCACCCCGCACGTAGACGAGCACGCACTCGCGTTCGACTTGTCGGTCTGGCCGCGGTGGCCGCCCTCGCAGCGACGTTGACGCTCTCGACCGGCCCGGTGGCCGCACACGACGACGATCACCAGTCGTCGAAGTCCAGCGATCCTCGGAACTGCACGAAGGCTGAGCGGAAGCTGCTGAAACAGGCGGGTGACAACTTCGCCGAAGCGTGTCGGCCAGGCAAGAACCTGGCGGCCATGGACGACTCTGGTGCCGACCTGGCGGCCGGTGACTGGGCTGCCGTGGACATGACGCTGCTGAAGAACATCCCCAAGCAGGGTGCGTTCGCGAGCCAGACGGCCTTCAACAGCGACCTGGCGTTCCAGGGCGACTACGCCTACGCGGGCAACTATGAGGGCTTCATGATCTACGACCTGGGCAACCCGGCGAGCCCGGAGCCGCTCTCCCAGGTGGTCTGCCCGGGCTCACAGAACGACGTGTCCGTGTACCGCAACCTGCTCGTGCTCTCCACCGACTCGAGCCGCTCGGACAACAGCTGCGCCAGCGTGCCACAATCGGCGACTGTCGAGAGCTCGTGGGAGGGACTGAAGGTCTTCGACATCAGCGACCCGACGAATCCGAAGTACATCGCCGCCGTGGAGACCCCTTGCGGTTCGCACACACACACGCTCGCGCCGAGCAGGAACGGCAGCGACTTGTTTGTCTACGTCTCGTCGTACTTCCCGGACGTGACGTTCCCCGACTGCCAGCCGCCGCACGACCGGATCAGCGTCGTGAAGATCTCCATGGACGACCCTGCGGCCGCGGCGCTGGTCGGAACCCCGGTGCTGTTCCCCGGCGGTGGCAACCCGACAGGCAACTACTCACGTGAGACCACCGGCTGCCACGACATCACCGCCTACCCGGCGAAGGACATCGCAGCCGGAGCCTGCATGGGCGACGGCATCCTGATGGACATCTCCGACCGCGAGCACCCGGTGGTGACGGAGAACGTCAGGGACACCACGAACTTCGCGTTCTGGCACTCGGCAACCTTCAACAACGCCGGCACCAAGGTGGTCTTCACCGACGAGCTCGGCGGCGGCGGCGCGGCCACCTGCAACCCGACGGTCGGCATGGAGAAGGGTGCCAACGGGATCTACAACATTCAGCGTGGCCAGCTCAGGTTCAAGAGCTACTACAAGATCCCGCGGATCAACTCCAACACAGAGAACTGCGTGGCCCACAACGGCTCGCTGATCCCGGTGCCGGGGAAGGACATCATGGTGCAGGCCTGGTACCAGGGCGGCATCTCGGTGTTCGACTTCACCGACTCCCGCAACCCGAAGGAGCTCGCCTGGTTCGACCGCGGTCCGGTATCGGACACCGAACTCATCCTCGGCGGGTCGTGGTCGGCGTACTACTACAACGGCTACGTGTACTCCAACGACATCCAGAAGGGCTTCGACGTCATCAAGGTCACCAACCCCAAGGCGCAGTCCCGCATTCGGCTGAACAGCTTGAACCCGCAGTCGCAGGCGTCGTACCTAAGCTGACCTGACCGCGACCTGCGAAGGCCCCGACCGACCGGTCGGGGCCTTCGTCCTGCTGCCCGGGGGATTTGCGTGCTCCCCTGGATGCCCAGTGCGAGGATCGCGGCGTGAGCAGACGTCCGATGGGATCTTCAACCGTGCCAGATCGAGCACTCATCGACGATATCGAACAGTCACCACAACAATTGGCATTGGACCTATACGTCGATCAGGTCAAAGACTCTGACCCATGGCTACGGACTCACACGCTCACCACCAGCAACCTTTAGGGAGAATGGGAAACATGCGAAAGCTCATCGTCCAGCAGTGGGTAACCGTCGACAACATCGTCGCGGAGGAGGATGGCGGGCTCAGCTTCGTGTCGGGGGAACCGTTCGACGACGAGATCACCGACAACCCCTTCCAGAACAGCCTGATGGGCTTCATCGACTCGGTCGACACGATGATTCTCGGCGCCAACACCTACAACCAGTCCAAGGGGTACTGGCCGTACGCCGACGACCAGGGCGAGTACGGCAAGAAGCTCAACAGCCTCACCAAGTACGTCGCCTCCTCGACGCTGGATGAGGCCCCCTGGGGTGACTTTCCCGGCGCGACCGTGACGCGCGACCCAGCCGCCGCCATCCGGGAGCTCAAGGAACAGAGTGGCAAGGACCTCTGGCTGTGGGGGAGCTTGAAACTCATGCACTTCCTGCTGGACGCCGGCCTCGTCGACGAAGTCCGAATGCTGGTCTGCCCCGAGTCACGCGGCAAGGGAACGCGCCTTTTCGAGGATCGGCACGACCTGAAGCCGGTCGAGGCCACGGGGTTCAAGAACGGCGTGGTACTTCTGCGCTACGAGATCACCAAATAGGCGGAGATTCTTCCGCCCCGGGTGTCGCGAGGGTCTCAGCGTCCGCTCCCGCGCCCGCCTTCAGGCCGGGGACGCGCGAGCAACCCCGAAAGGTTGCTTGGTGAAGCGGCCCATTTAGAGACTCGGGGGTCATGGCCGCCTCGTTGGTACCTGACATAATGTCGCTTATCGGCACTTAGTCGACGGAGTTGAAGTAGGGGACCACGATCCCCTCGGAGCACAGCGCCACGAGAGCCTTGGGCGGCTCTAAGCTCCCGCGCCGATCCGACGTCGGGCGCTCAGCGCTTGGTCTCGTACCTGGTCAGGACCACGCCGTCAGGAAACTCCCGGGTCTCCAGCAGGTTCAGGTTCACCCAGTTGTCCAGGGCCGTAAAGAACGGCGTGCCGCTGCCCACCAAGACCGGTGCGGTGGCCAACACGTACTCGTCGATCAGCCCGGCCCGCATGGCCGCCGCGGCGAGTGTGGCGCCGCCGATGTCCATGGGGCCGCCGTCAACGGCCTTGAGCCGGGTGATCTCGGTAACCGCGTCGCCGGTGACCAGGCGGGTGTTCCAGTCGACCGTGCTGGTCGTCGAGGAGAAAACCACCTTTGGCATGTCCCGCCAGCGATGGGCGAATTCAATCTCCGCCGGTGTGACGCCAGGCTGCTGGTCGGCGGTCGGCCAGTGGGAGCTCATCGTCTCCCACAGTTTTCGCCCGTACAGCGCCAGGCCCGTCGCACCCACCCGGTCGGACCACCACTGGAACAGTTCGTCACTCGGCACGCTCCAGCCGATGTCGTCGCCGGGCGCGGCGATGTAGCCGTCCAGGCTCAGGTTCATGCCGAAGGTCAGTTTCCGCACGGCGTCAGCCTCCCTGTGAGTTCGGTCCTCGGCATATACAGACGAGCACGGCGCGGAAGAGTCATCGGTCGGGCCACACCGAGGGCCGGTTGACCAACACGCCAAGCGGCTACTGCGCACGAAGGGAACCCTAACCATGGGGTTGACCGAGCAGGCTACTCCTGGTTCATCATGCAGAAGTAACCGCACGTTCGTCCGTACGTTCGCGCTGTGCGGCGATTTGGTCTGGACGTGGGAGCCAATCGCGCTCAGGACGCTAACCAGTCGCGTAGCAGGGCCAGGAAGTCGGCGGGGCGTTCCATCGACGGTAGGTGCGCGGTGTCCGGCCAGTCGACGCGGCGCGCGCCGGCGATTTCCTCTGTCACCCGTGCTGCTGTCTGTTGGATCGCATCGAGATCGTGCGCACCGACCAGGACCAGCGTGGGGACGCGGATCTCCGCAAGCCGATCGAGCGCTGGTGGATCGAGCTCCTTCTCCTCGACGTCATCCCAGTCGGCAGTGAGCTCGAACGCCCGCCGCTGCATCCGTCGAACCAAGCCACGGACCTTTGGATCCACCGCCCGGGGGCCCCGCCGAGGACCATCGACCCACCAGGTGAGATTCGCTTCTACCGCCTCGGCCAGGTCGTCTCGGGCCAATGCGGACCGTTCTGCGTCGATGAACGCCCGCAACTCCGGGGTGGCCTCGGCGATGAGTGATCCACCGGGCGCAACCAGGAGCAGGGAGTCGACCTGCTCGGGACTGGTGAGCGCCACCTCGACCGCGACGCCAGCACCGAACGACGCGCCGACCAGATGACATCGCTCGACACCGAGACCAGCCAATGTGTCGAGCACGTCATCAACGGCGGAGAGCGCGCCATGCGGGCGTTCAGTGGACTCACCGAAACCACGAAGGTCCGGCCGGACAACGTCGCGTACGGCGGTCAGTGCCGACCATTGCGGGTCCCACATGCGGCGATCGGCGATGCCTGCATGGATCAGGACAACGGGCAGGTCAGTGCGCGGGCCGGCGCGGTCGTATGCGATGCCGGCGGGCGAAAGCGAGGTCGAATTCAACGAGATTCCCATCCGGTTGGCGGGTGGCAGTTCCAATCAACTCCCTGGCAGCCGACCACCACAACCTCTTTTCGTGCCTCAGGGCTCCCGAGATCAACGGATCATGGATAGCGCCCGATTCGATCCGGAACACCGCTCATCGGCAGGACCGCGTGCGGACTGCGGCAGTTGCGTTCACCTGACCGCGGCATAGCGCGTTTCACCCGTCAGACGGGGAACTTCGAGCCCGCTTTAACCGCCACTGCCGTCGTTGGTGTGAAGGACAAGAACTGACCGACGTGCAGCCTGGGATGCCGGTCGGCGGCTGTGCCATCGGGAGACAGGAGGGATTGGCCGCGAGGTGCATCGGTCGTCCACCCTGCATTCTTGAAGGCCTGGAGCACCTCAGATCGCTTCAGGCCGCCTGTCACGTATGCGAACAGCGTGGGATCTCCCGGGCACCGAACTGCCCGATCCTCGACCTTCGCGCGGGGCAGGGCTTGGTGGACAACGAACTCCAGCCGATCCAGCTCGGCGTTGGAACGCCGAGGGCAAGTTGTTGTCTCGACAACAGCGGTCACCGGCCATGCGCCGGCCCCAAGCAGTGCCAGGACCAACGCTCCCCTGATGATGCCATTTCTCAACGGGTACCCCATCAATGTGTGACCGCCAGCGTGTGGCGACTCCCGTTACATGACAATGGCTCCCTCGGACTACTTCGCGTCCAACCTGGACGACCGAGTGGTCGTCGGCAGACGACTGATGTCAGACCCAGGTAGGCGCCCACGGGGCGCGACTCGCCGCCCCTCTACATGTCGCTTCCCCAGTTGAAAGAACGGGTGTTGCATCTAATGCAGGAGCCGATGGAGTTGTTCTGGCCGAGGCTGGTGTCGAGCCCCAGCGCACGTAGCCGAGCGCTCATAGTCGAATCACTCTGTCCTGCTGCGTACGCGGGCGATCAGGTCGGTGGTGGAAATGCCCCCGGTTCGCGGCACAAGGCGAAGCCGGCCGGTCGTCGCGGCCGGGCCGTACACTTCGGCAACGGCACCAGCGTCGACTTCATCGCCGTGAACAACCAGCGACAGCTTGTGTTCGGTGAGGAACGCGAGAGTGAGCCGGTTAGGAGCGTCCGGGATGACCTCGTCCACGTAACGACAAGCCTGGATCACGGCCACTCGTTCAGCGAGGGTCATGATCGGCCGTCGCTTGTACGCCGTGGCTGTCTCGTCCGAGAGGACCCCGACCACCAGGTGGTCGCCGAGTTCCCGGGCAGCCCGCAGCAGCGCTACGTGTCCGGCGTGGAAGAGATCGCCGACCATGTCGACGTAAACGCGGGCAGGCTCGGTCATGAGGGCCCCTGAGTAGTGGCGGTCGAGCTCACACTCTAGGTCCGCTCGAGCATCCGGCCAATCGAGCAAACGGCGAGCGAGCCTCAGACATGCCTACCTTTCGCGGCCCAACTCCCGGCAGGTATTGGTACGGCCTGGCTGAGTGCCTTCCTCTGGGCGGGCGTGCGAGCCATGCACCAGCACCGCGCTGCCCCGGTTTCTGTAGAGGCGGACTGACACGCGTCAACCCACTGCGCGCGGCAAGTTTGGGTCTTGGTTGAGAGTGGTAGGGCGCCACCATGCCGATCCCTCACTGGCTGCCCTGGGCCGTCGCCGCTGCGCTCGTGCTCACGGCATCCGTCGCCTACGCCGACCGCCGGGGCTGAGCCAGACTTGGTGATACCCCTGCTCGCCCACCGGAACGAAAGAGAGACACCTCGTGGCTGACCACAGCACCGATGGCGCGTGGGATCTGATCGTCACGCCCTGGCACCTCGACGAGCACATCCCGGCCTTCCCGATCCCCGCCACTGCGACTGAGGTCATCCGCCCGGTCCTCCCTTCCGGCCCCGTCCCCGCCCGGATGAGCCTGCTGCACCGGGCTGCCGCCGACGCGGTGACGCGGGCCGCCAGACCCCTGGTGCTCTCCGGCGACTGCCCCACTGCCCGGGCATCGGTGGCCGGACTGCAGCGCCGCCATCGCGACCTGGCCGTGCTATGGCTGGACGCCCACGGAGACTTCAACACCCCCGCCATTTCGACCAGCGGCTACCTCGGCGGCATGGCACTCGCCATGCTGACCGGCCGCACACCTGGTCTGTTCGACGACACGCTCGGCCTGCGACCCGTCCCCGACACCAGCGTCGTGCTCGCTGACGCCCGCGACCTCGACCCCGCCGAGCGCGACGCCCTCACCACCAGTCAGGTCCGCCGCGTGCCTGCCGACCCCGCCGCGATCACCTCCGCCCTCGGCCAGCTCGGCCCCGCCCCCGTGTATCTACACCTCGACATCGACATCATCGACAGCGCCCAGCTGCCCGGCGCGCGCTTTCCCTCCGGCCCCGGCCCCTCCCTCGCCCAGATCGAGGAATGCCTGGTCGCCGCCTGCGCCACCGCCAACGTCGTCGCCGCCTACATCGCCTGCGCCTGGCTCCCCGAGCACGTCAGCGACCAGGCCAGCCGCCAGACAATCACCCGCCTCACAGCAGCACTCGGCGCCAGCCTGGCATGGGACGAACCCGCCGGCAGCTGACCGTCCAGGCACCCCGACACCAGTGGCCCTTTCCCGGCTACTCCCCCGGCCGACACCTCGAACCGGTAGATTGCAAACACCATGCGGGAAGCGAGTGAGCCGCGGTCAGAGTGCCCGATCAACGCCGCCGTCGAGGTGTTCGGCGATCACTGGAGCCTGATCGTCCTCGACATCCGCTTCGGAGATCCCGGCTATTTATTGTCTCCTCGACAAGCGGTTGCAAACCACAAGCGGAGGCAGCCCCATGCTGACGCAGGATCGAACAGGACCGCGCGTACGTGCAAGCCCTACGTGACGGCCGTGATCCCGACGACCCGCGGATCGGCCCATCGGCCAAGCCCGGCTGGGAATGGGTAAGCGATATCCACGCAGGGCAAGCGCAGAGCGTCGCTGAAAGAAGCGAACGCGACGCGACGCCCGGCTAGCGATTCGTCTGTGGACTCGAGGCGATCGCTTCGCACCAGGATGGCGAGACCACCGTGCTGCGCTACGCCGTGCGTCAGACGCCAGTGGAACGACGGTGAAGAAAGGCATGCTTGCGCAATGATGCTGCCGACGGAATTGCCGGTCGAGGGCTCAACCGTGCTGTTGCGGGAAGCGGTGGTGGAAGATGTCTCAGCGATTGTGGAGTTGCTGGCAGCCGACCAGCTGGGAGTCAATCGCGACGGCGCCAACAACGAAGCGGAGTTGCGCCCTTACCTGAACGCGTTTGCTGCGCTCGAAGCCGACCCGGCGCACGTACTTCTCGTCGCTGCCGACGGTGCCGAGGTGGTCGCGACGATGCAGTTGAGTTTGGTGCCTGGCCTGGCTCGTCATGGCGCACTCCGCGCCCAGATCGAGGCGGTACGCGTCCGCCGGGATCATCGCGGTCACGGGCTGGGAGCCGCGCTGTTCGAGTGGGCGATCGGCGAAGCGCGGCGGCGACACTGTGCCTTGGTGCAACTCACCACCGACAAGTCACGCGCCGACGCGCACCGCTTCTACGAACGGCTCGGGTTCGAGGCCTCACATGAGGGTCTCAAGCTCTACCTTTGACGGATCCTGACCCACCTGAACAGCCGCTCGGTCGGGCGTCGGCGGTGGGGAGTAGCCTTCCGGGCGGGCTATTCGATCTCAGGAGGTAGTCATGGTTGTTCGTCGTGGTTTCGCGCTGCTCGGAGCCGGCGCTCTGGTGCTCGGTCTGTTGTCCTCAGGGCCACCCCAGGCGGCGGCGGCAGCGCCCCCCGACCGGACGGCGGTGGCGACGACGTCGGCGTCGGCGTCGGCGTCGGCGTCCGAGGAGGAGCCGCTCGAGGAGCGCATCCGCGACCTGCCCGGCGTCACCTCCGTCGAGGAGGCAACGGCCCCCGAGGGCTACCGGTTCTTCCGGATCACCTTCGTCCAGCCCGTCGACCACAGCAAGCCGAACGGCGCGACATTCGAGCAGCGGCTCACGCTGCTGCACAAGGACGTCGGGCGGCCAATGGTGATGTACACCAGCGGCTACTACGTCTCGCAGAGCGCCAGCCGCAGCGAGCCGACTCAGATCGTCGACGGCAACCAGCTGAGCATGGAGTACCGCTTCTTCGAACCGTCACGCCCGGACGCCCCGGACTGGCCTCGGCAGCTGACGATCCGGCAGGCGGCGATCGACCAGCACCGCGTCATCCGGTCATTCCAGCAGCTCTACACGGAGAACTGGCTCACCACCGGTGGCTCCAAGGGCGGCATGACCGCCACCTACCACCGGCGGTTCTTCCCCGACGACGTCGACGGAACCGTGCCGTACGTCGCACCGAACGACGTCGACAACGACCGCGACGTCTACGCCTCGTTCCTGGCCCGGGTCGGCACCGACCCGCAGTGCCGGCAGGACCTGCTGGGCGTGCAGCGCCGGATCCTCGGCCCGGACCGGCCGTGGTTCCTCGACCGCACCCGGGTCGCGGCCGAGGCGGCGGGGGAAACCTGGGAGATCCCGGGCAGCCTCGACCGGGCCATGGAGGTCGCGGCGATGGACCTCTACTTCACGTTCTGGCAGTACACGCCGCAGTCGGCGTGCGCCGATGTGCCGAAGGAGGGCGCCACCAACGAGGAGATCTGGGACTGGACCCAGGGCGTCGTGCCACTCACGGGCTATATGGACTCTTCGCTGGAGTACTACGCGCCGTACTACTACCAGGCCGCCTACCAGCTCGGCTGGTACCAGACCCTCGTTCGGCCGCTGCGCGACGTCGTTCGCTACGGCAACGACCCGGTCGCCGCGCCGAAGCTGATCCCGCATGAGCTGCGGCCGGTCCGGTTCGACGACGACGCGATGCGCGACATCGACCAGTGGGTGCGCACGAAGTCCACCCGGATGCTCTACGTGTACGGCGGCAACGACCCGTGGGGTGCCGAGGCGTTTGACTGCGGATGGGCCCGCCCCGCGGAGCGGGAGTGCTCGGTGCACGTCGTCGAGGGCGGCACCCACGGCGCCCGGATCGCCCAGCTACCCGAGGCGGAACGGCTCGCGCTGACCCGGATCATCCAGCGGTGGGCGGGCCTCGCCACCGACGATCCCGCGGTCTCCCAGGTCGAGCGCACCGGCGTCCCGCGGTCCCAGGGCCGACTCGACCGGCCCGAGCCGCGTCGCCTCGGCGTGCGGTAGGCCGAGTCGATGGACCGGGTCGGGCCCTCGTCCGAGGACGAGGGCCCGACCTGGATCATGCAGACGTGGGGCACGACACCTCGCCGTCAGCGCCGCTGGAGATGGTGCTTGACGATGTAACTGCCCACCTTGCGGCCGAGCGCCTTGCCTTGCTCGGTCGCGAAACGGAAGTGGATGCCGGCTCTCACGCGCGAATCGGCGTTCTCGTTGGCCGCCTGGGTGAAGGTGTTGAACGAGCGGACGGGGTTCGCCGGCAGCGCCGTCAGTGATCCCATCGAGAACGGCACACGATCGGTCCCGAAGCACCGCTTGAGGACCTCGGCCGCTGCGGCGCCGAGGGTGCTGTGGGTCGAGGGGTAGTCCTGGACCGGCGGGGTCTCGAGATAGCTCTGCCAGGTAGCGTCCTTGACGGTGCGGCGGTTGCCGTCGGTGTCGCCGGCTCGGATCGCGGTGTAGGGCCGCCAGAAGTCCCAGTGGTACTTGGAATCCCAGCCCGCGACGTAGCTGTCGTAGAGGGACATGTGGGCGAGCGCGAACATCCGGGCAGCGCGCCAGAGCTTCAGCTCTTCGCTGGTCGTGGTGACGCGGGCGACGCGGGCCCAGCCGATCTCGGAGCCCTCGTACCACCAGTTGGCGTAGTTGCTCTGATCCGTGGTGCGGGTCGTGCTGTTGATGGCTCCGACCGACTTGACCTCGTTGTAGGCCCTCGCGTAGGTGCGGCTCGTCAGCGCCGGGGGCGCGCGCACGCGGAACTGCTCGGGAGATTCGAGTCCGAACGGCGTCGCGTACCGGAGGTCCTCCGCGAAGGCGAAGTCGTACGGGGGGACGAACTGGTAGTCACCCGGCTGGGTGCCCGGCGTGTAGTTGGGGCTGAAGAGGTCGACGTCCGTGCCATCGTTCTGACGGAGCGCGACGATGGCCGCCGCCGCCTTGGCTCCCAGCGTGAGAGCCTTGGTCTTGCCGCTGCCGTTGGGCACCGTCGCGAGCCAGGTCGCGAGCTCGGCGTCCAGCGTCGCCTGCTGGGCGGGATAGACCGCCACGAGCACGTCGTGCGCCGCCTTCGCCGCGGCCGCGATCGGGTTCGCGCGCTTCGAGCGGCCAAAGTAGGCGTACTGGTCGAACCTGCGGTCGATGGCGTTGAGCGCGTCGTGCATCGCGATGTGCATCATCGCCTGGTGTCGCGTGCCCAGGAACGAGACGAAGCCGTCGTCGGTCAACGCCGCTTCGAAGACGATCCGGCTCCAGTCGACGACGACGTCGCTCGCGCGACCGTTCCCGATCGTGCTTCCCGATCCCAGGCCGCCGAGGGCGGTGTCGTTGAGCACGGTGACAACCGGCGCCGAGTGCGCTGGCTTCCTGGCCCACACATCGGAGCTGGGCACCACGAACGTGATGGCGAGCGCTGCGACAAACGCTGTGACGCGACGTCGAGTCCTGACCCTTCCAATACTTGCGGTCGGCCCCCTGACCGTCGGCACATCCGTGTAGCGGCTGCTGTTCATGACCTTCTCCTTGTCGGGTCTAGTTGTGTGACTTCGGGGCTAGTTTCTAGCGCCCTTGTTCCCCGCAGTTGTTTCAGGCGCCGGTACTCACCCTGCGCTCACGCGGTACCGATCCGGTACATACGTCGTTGACGCCACTCCAGAACGCGCGCACATTCGATCCGTGGGTATCTCCGTCCTAGGACCCCTGACGCTCGACGACTCTGCGCCGCGCCTGAGCCCCCGGGAGACACTCGTCCTCGCCGCACTCGCAGTGGCTGGCGACGAGTCGCTCAGCGCCGACCAGCTCTCCGAGGTGGTCTGGGGAGACACCCGCCCAGCGTCCTGGCACAAGAACCTGCAGACCTGCGTCGTCCGGCTCCGCAAGGTCCTCGGCCCCGAGGCCATCGAGACCACCGGCCACGGCTACCAGCTCACCCTCCCGGTCGATGCTGTCGACGCCCGCCGGTTCGAAGCGCTCGCCACCCGTGGCCACGAGCTCCTCGAGCTCGGTGAGGCCGACCGTGCCGCGTACCTTCTGGGCCAGGCGCTCGCCCTGTGGCGCGGACGCCCGTACACCGAGCTCGAAGAGTGGGAGCCCGGCAGCCTCGAGGCGTCCCGCCTGTCCGAGCTCCGCCTCGACGCCCAGGAATGGTGGCTCGAAGCCTCCGTCCAGGCTGGCCGCCACCGCGAGATCCTCGCCCAGGCCCAGACACTGGCCAACGCCGCTCCACTGCGGGAACGCCGGTGGGAGCTGCTGGCCCTGGCCCAGTATCGCGCCGGCAGGCAGGGCGAAGCCCTGCGCACCATCTCCGGAGTCCGGCGCCGCCTCGTCGACGAGCTCGGCATCGACCCCGGCCCAGGGCTCGGAGAACTCGAGCAGGCCATCCTCCGCCAGGACCCCGACCTCGACACCGCCGAAGTCCGGCAACGTCCCGGCGAAGCCTGCCCCTACCTGGGCCTCATGCCCTACGACGTCGACGACAACGAGGGCTTCTTCGGCCGCGACCGCGACATCCGACTCTCCCGCGAGCGTCTCGAGGCCGAGGGCGTCCTCGCCGTCCTCGGCCCGTCCGGGAGCGGGAAGTCGTCGCTGGTTCGTGCCGGCATCGTCGCGGCGCTACGCCGCGAGGGGCAGCACTGCGACGTACTCACCCCAGGACGGCACCCCGTCGGTGCCCTGCCCCCGCCCCGGATCAGCGGCAAGCCCCGACCGCTGGTGGTCGACCAGGCCGAGGAGCTCTTCTCCCTGTGCCACGACCAGGCCGAACGGGAACGGTTCGTCCAGCTGCTCGCCGACCACGCCGAGGTGGCGCCCCTGGTCCTGGCTCTGCGTGCCGACCGGATGGGAGACGTCTCGGCACACCCGGCGCTGGCCCAGCTCGTCGAACGCGGTCTCTACGTGCTCCCCGCGATGTCACCCGAAGACCTGCGCGCCGCCATCGAAGGACCCGCCCGCCAAGCCGGCCTCATCGTCGAACCCGGACTCACCGACCTGCTCGTACGAGAGGTCGAGAACGAGCCTGGCGCCCTCCCGCTGCTCTCCCACGCCCTGCGCGAGACCTGGCTACGCCGTGAAGGGCGGACCCTCACCGTCGCCGGCTACCAAGCCTCCGGCGGGATCCGCGGAGCGGTCGCGCAGTCCGCCGAGTCCCTGTACGGCGAGCTCGACCCCGACCAGCGGCGCGCCCTGCACGACCTCCTGCTCCGCCTCGTCTCCCCCGGCACCGAAGGCGAACCGGTCCGATCCCGGCTGCCGCGCCGCCAGGTCGTCACCCATCCCGCCCAGGACGAGCTCGTCGACCGGCTCGTCCGATCCCGGCTGGTCACCAGCGACGACGGCGTCGTCGAGATCGCACACGAGGCGCTGGCCCGCGCGTGGCCGCGGCTCCGCGGCTGGCTGGAGGACGACATCGAAGGCCAACGGATCCTGCACCACATCTCCGCCACCGCCGAGGCCTGGGACTCCCTGGGGCGCCCACCCAGCGAGCTGTACCGAGGCGTCCGCCTCGCCCAGGCCCTGGAGTGGCAGGAACGGCCGCACCCCGACCTGACCGCGACCGAACGGGAGTTCCTCGACGCCGGCGCGGACCTCGCCGATGCCGAGGACCGCGCTGCGGCCGAGCAGGCCAAGCGGCAGTCTCGGCTGATCCGGCGGCTGCGGATCGTGCTGGGAGGCGCCGCCGTACTCCTCGTCCTCGCGCTGGTCGCCGGGATCCTGGCTGCCGTCCAGTCCGACCGAGCGAACGAGAACGCCGCACAGGCGGAACAGAACGCCGCACAGGCGGAACAGGCGGCGGTCTCCGCAGACGCGCGCGGGTCGGCGCCCGGTCCCAGCTCACCGACGACATCAGCCTCTCGCTACTGCTCGCGGCTGCGGGGGTGCGGCTGGATGAGTCGCCGGAGACCCGGGTGAACCTGCTCACCGCGCTGGCCAAGCGGCCGCACCTGGTCCGTTCGGCGCCGCCCGGAGGCGGCTACCTGGAGGTCTTGGATGTGAGCCGCGACGGCCGCTGGATCGCCTCTTCAGACGATCAGGGCCGGATGCACCTCTACGACGCCTCCACCAACCGGCTGCTGCGCAGCTACGACGCCGGTCGGCCTTCCCGGACTCATCTGGCCGGCGTTCAGCCCCGACAGCAGGCAGCTCGCCGTCATCCTGCACGGCGTAGGCTCCACCGAGCCGGTGCGCCTGCTGGACCCGAACACCATGCAGCCGACGATGAAACTCGACTTCCCCGGCGGCAAGCCCGTGTGGGGGGCATATGTTCAGTTCAGCGCCGACGGTCGCTACCTGGCCGCCACCGTGCATACGGCCAACTGGCCGGCAGGGGATTACGGCGACGCCCCGGGCTACGCGGTGGTCTGGGATCTCCGCTCCCCGTCCACGCCCCCCATCCGGGTGGCCACCGGAGGCGACCCCACGGGGGTGGCTCTCAGCCCGGACGGTCAGATCCTCTACACGGACTGGCCGCTGACCGCGTACGACGTGGCGACGGGCAAGCAGATCTGGCGACGCGGGGACGTCTGGTCGCTTCCGTCTCTCGACGTGAACGCCGAGGGGACCCTGCTGGCACTCGCGGACACGGGTAAGGCCTTCACGGGTAAGAAGGCGCTCGTGGTGAGTGCCTCCACCGGGGCGACGGTCCACACGCTGCGTGGACACCGAGGCCTGGTCCGCGACATCCGGTTCTCGCCCAACGGCTCTCTGGTGGGGTCGCACTCCCACGACGGTGAGCTCATCGTCTGGGACACCGCCACCGGCCGGCCGCTGGAACGGTGGGACACCCCCGCTCTGTGGGGCGTCGGCTTCAGCCCGGAGGGTGACCTGGTCTACGAGGGCGGCGGCGACTCGATGCTGCGCACCTGGGACCTGTCGATGGAGGAGACGTACCTGCAGCAGCAGACGACTCAGGTCGGCGACGTCGAGGTGTTCGCGCATGCCGACCTCTCCCCGGACGGGCAGCAGGTGGCCTACAGCTGGCTCGACGACACGGGCAAGGGATGGGTCAGGTTCGTCGACACCGTCACCGGCGAAGCGACGCCGCCCGCGCGCGTGCCGGTGTCAGAGGGTCCCAGGGCCAGCGGCACCTGGCATCCCCAAGGTCAGAAGTACGTCGCTCACTGTTCTGAAAGATGCGCGGGGGGACCCGCCGCCGTGGTCCTCAATCCGGCCACCGGCAAGGTCATCGAGAAACTGGAGCCCTTCGACAGCGGCGTCTACTGGATCGCGTACGCCGAAGGGAACCGCAGCCTGCTCGTGGGCGACTTCGAAGGCCGGACCCACCTCCTGGACGCCGAGTCCCTGCTTCCCGAGGGCGATGACTTCGAGTTTGCCGTGGACGTCTCCACCCCCATCGGGGACGGGAGCACCGCGATGGTCCACGAGTACCCGGCGACGGCACCTCGGGGCGCTGGCGGGTGATCGACGTCAGCACCGGCGACGTCCTGTCCGAGGGCGACCTGGACCTGGTTGCGTACGCCTCGGTTGCCTCTCCGGACGGCTCGACGGTCGCGGTGGCGGGGGACACCGGCGAGATCGTGACCGTCGATGTCTCGACCGGAGACGAACAGCGGCGATCCGCCAGCCTCGGTGCCCAGGTGTCTGGCTCGACTACTCCGACGACGGAGAACTGCTGGTCTCCGGGGCGGAAGACGGTGGGGTCAGCCTGTGGGACGCCACGACGCTGGACCTGCTGGGCACCGTGTACCCACCCCACCAGGGAGAGCCGGTCCCGGCCGGCGCGCAGTTCATCGGCGACACCCACGACGTGGCCATCGCGTCGTACGACGGCCGCGTCTACCGGTGGGAGACCGACCTCGACCGGGCCATCGACTTCGCGTGCCAGATGGCCGGCCGAAACCTGACCGACGAGGAGTGGGAGGAGTTCCTGCCCGCCCAGCCCTACCAGGCCGTCTGCCCCGACGGGTAAGCGCGAGCGGACTGGGTGACGGAAGCCGTCGTTCGGTCGTCACTGAAGCCTGGGGTCAGGCCGGTGGCGGGGGCGATTTGCGCTGCCGGTAGGCGCGGGTCTTGACGCGGTTGCCGCAGGAGTACGGCGAGCAGTAGCGGCCGCGGCCGGGCCGTGACTGGTCGTAGAAGATCCATTGGCAGTCGTCGGCGGCGCAGGCGCGCAGTCGCCCCCACTCGCCGGTGAGGGAGAGGCGCAGGGCGGCGGCGCACAGCTGCCCGATCGCATGGTCCACGCCGTGCTCGGAGGTGCCGAGGCGAGGGCCGTCGTCGGGTCGAGCTCGACCCGCAGCGACATCGTGAACGGGTGGGGCGGTGAGTCTGGGCCGGCGTGCCGATTGCCGTTGAGCGCCCCGCGCAGCGCGGTACGGAGCCGCAGGACCTGGCTGTGATCGCGGTCGGTGATGTCGGCGTCATCGGGGAGCAGGTTCCGCTCGGCGAGCCAGTCGCGCAGCGCGGGCGGCGTGGCCAGCTCGTCTGTCGTGCCATCGCGTTGGGGATGGCCTCTTGGCACGAACGACCGCCGGTCGCGGGTGTTCGCGAAGTCTTGGACCAGCTGCGCGTCGGCGGACGCTTCGATGCTCATCGATTCCTCCTCGTGTGCGACCCCAATAAACAGAGTAGCAGGTGTTGACTGAACACCTACTACATGATTAACTGGTGTCGTAAATCAGAAGCCACCTCTGGAAGGAGACGCACATGCTTCCCATCGCCGCCGAGATCGCCGTCCGCCTTACCCGCGAGCAGGCCCAGTCCGCACTGCCCAACGCGCCGGTGATTCCGCTTGAGGAGACCCGCCCACGGGCATCGCGGCTGTCCCGCGTACTGGCCGTGGCACGCCGGACCGACCGTCGGAGCCAGTCGTCAAGGTCGGTCGCCAAGCCGCGCCACGCTTGGTGAGCTGTAACGACGAGCGATACCGGAGCCCGGTCCGTGACGGACCGGGCTCCGCGCCGTAATCGTCCCCTCGCGTCCCGGGCTGCGTAACGATCTTCACAGGTGGGTGTCGAGGAACCCCTGGACGACCACCGAGTCGACCGCCCACGTGTCGATCGTCAATCGGTCCGGGTGCGGAGGCTCCGCGCCAGGGTGGGGATCATCACCGTCGCAGCGACCAGGTGTAACCCCAGAAGGGCGATGGTGGTGGCGGTGTTTGCCCCGGAGACGAGGGGCGGGACCAACGAGATCGCGGTCAGCGTCACTGCCGTCTGCACGAATCGCTTGGCGGGGCGAGCGCTCCAACGACAGAAGAGCGGCGGCAATGACGATGCCCACGACCGAGAAGAAGCCGGTCACCACTGCGAACCCGGACAACGGGATCGTCTCGCCGCCATCGGGGATCTCGAAGTCGACGCCAACGGCCTGGGCAAGCGCCGCGGCGAGGGTGGTTGCCACCATCGCTGCGAGCGTGGCAATGAAGCCGGCGCCGGCGAGCCCGCGGAGCCGGTGGCGTGTGGCTGGTCTGGCCCAATGCCGGGCCTGCGACGACCCCAGAGCATGTTGTTCATGAAAGTTCCTCCATCATTCGGTAACTGGCGTACTGGGTGTGTCGACTGGCCTGTGACGGTCCTGGCCCTGGCGGGTGACGATGCGCACCCTCGCCGTACGACGGCCGGGGTTCCGCAGGGCGCGGACGCCGGTGCCGCGGAGCCAGAACCCGGCGTCGCGTCCGAGGACCGGCCCGGGCTCGCCGTCGCGCAGCTCCAGCTGCACCCGCCCGCGGGTGACGACGCCGAACGCGTCGCGCCACTCCCCCGCGACCACCGCGACACGCGCACCACCACGCAGCGCGAGCGTTCGCACCGGACTACTCCGTGCCGTCCGCCGGCAGGCGCTCCGGCAGCCCGAGCCGCGGGAACTGGTCGTCGTGGAACGTGGTGATCTCCGTGATTTTCCCGCCGGTGATGCGCAGGACGTCGAGCGTCAGGGGCAGGTAGGCACCCTCCGGCTTCCGCCACTGGTAGTAGGCAACGGCGGGCTGCCGGTTCACTGAGGTGGGTAACGGCGCGGAGGCCAGTCATGCCCTCGAAGCCGCTCTCGATCCAGTACCTCACCACCGTGTCGCGGCCGACGTACAGGCCCGGCGTGGGTGGCATCGAGGTGCGGACGTCGTCCCTCACCATTGCGGCCAGCACGTCGATGTCCGTGGCCACGCTGGCCTCGGTGTAGCGGCGCACCAGCTCGCGCGTCCCGGAGTCCTCCTCGCCGCCGGTCCAGTCCTGCCGCTCGGCGGGCAGGTGCTCCCGCATGCCGGCGCGGGCCCGCTGCAGCGCGCTGTTCACGGAGTTGACGGAGTCCCCGAGGAGCTCCGCGACGTCCTTCGCCGGCCAGCCGAGCACGTCCCGCAGGATCAGCACGGCCCGCGGGCGCGGCGCGAGGTGCTGGACCGCGACCAGGTACGCCAGCTCGATCGTCTCCCGCGCGACGGCGACGGTCTCCGGCTCGTCCGCGTCGCCCGCGGGCAGCTCGTCGAGCAGCCGGTCCGGGTAGGGCTGCAGCCACAGCACCTCGCCGCCGGTCGCGGGCTCCGGGCGGCGCTTGGCGAGCAGGTCCAGGCAGGCGTTGGTGGCGATCCGGTACAGCCAGGCCCGGAACGTCGACCGCCCCTCGAAGGTCTCCCGCCGCCGCCAGGCACGGAGGAACGTCTCCTGCACGGTGTCCTCGGCGTCCTCGAACGACCCGAGCATCCGGTAGCAGTGCACGTGCAGCTCCCGCCGGTGCCGCTCGGCCAGCCCCGAGAACGCCGGCTCGTCGACCTCGCCCAGCCCGCTCACGCCCAGCTCCTCCAGTCGCGTGTCCGCACCCATCACGTCATCCTTCCGCCTCGTCGTGTCCCGTCGTAGGTGTGACGGGTGCGCGCGCGACAACTCATCACTTGGGGCCGGTCGGCATGGCCAATCCAGTGACGGATTTCCTCGGCGGGCTGGCTCAGCTGTGTTCGGTATGTTCCACGATTGCCGGGATAGCCAAGCCCCACACTTCGGGTGGGGGCTGCTGGTGCCCGACGCCGGGGAGCGGCAGGAACCGCGCACCGGCGATCTCTGCGGCGATGGCTTCACCATGCTCCATGGGGAACATCGGGTCGGCGGTGCCATGCAGGACCAGGGTGGGGGCGGTGATCTGGTCGAGCCGGGCATCGGTTGGGGGATCTTCGAGGATGAAGTGGTTGGTCATCGAGGCGGCCATGTTTCGGGTTCGATCAACCTCCTTGGTTGCGAGCCGCCGGACCCGCGGCTCGTCGAACCCGAGGATTCCCGCGTACGGCCGTTCAGCGTCGACCCGGTAGTCGATGACCGCGTCCCGGTCTGTCCAGTCGGGTTCGGGGTCGGGGTTCGTGAACGTCGCCATGATCTGAGGAGCCGGCCCGGGCAAGCTGCGTCCGTGCTGCGTTGGGACCCATGGACTGCTGGAGCTCAGGCACAAGGTGCGCACGCGCTTGGGATGCTCGAGGGCGAGGTACTGGGCGATGCCGCCGCCCAACGACAGCCCCACCACGTGGGCAGCGGCCACGCCCAAGCCGTCCAGGAGCCTGAGCGGGTCGGTGGCCAGATCCTCCCCGGTGTACGACGGCTGGCCGGCCGGTGAGCTCGTCGACTGTCCGGTGTCCCTGTGGTCATAGCGAACGACATGGCGGCCGGCCTCGGCGAGCCGAGCACAGAAGTCGTCCTCCCACCAGATCATTGACTGTGCTCCGCCGGCGATCAAAAGCACGGTGGCATCGGCTGGGTCTCCGAACGTCTCGAAGCACAGGTCTATCCCGTCGGTGGTCACGGTCTGCTCGGTCATGGTGTGTTCCATTCGGTCGTGGCGGGTCGGATCTGGTCGGTGCGGTGAGCGGTGACGAGCCATGCGCGTGAGTCGAAGACGACCCCGGTACCGGTGTCATGGGCCTGGAGCGAGTCCTGCAGTCGTTGCCGAGCGGCGGCGGCATCGATGGAGCTCATGCTCGTGAGGGCTTCCCGGACGCTGTGGAACGTGAGCACGGTATCGAGTGCGGCGACGCTGTCACGTCCGTAGAAGACAGGCTCCCGGATCTGGGTGAAGGTGATGTGGTGAAAGCCGGCGCTGTCGAGGATCGCCGACGTGGTGGACTGGTCGGCAAGGGAGAACGCGTCGAGCGTGGCAGAGGTCCTCCAGAGTCGTCCGGACGTTCCGAGCGCCGTGTCGATGGCCGTCGCCCATTCGTTGCGCTCGTGTCTCTGCCAGACGAGCATCACCAGGCGGGCGTGCGGTCTCAAGGCCCCTGCGATGTTCGTGAACGCGGCGAGCGGATCGGAGAAGAACATCGTTCCGAATCTGCTGATGGCGAGGTCGTAGCCCGCCGTGGTGAAGCGGTGCACCTGGGCGTCACCGTGCTGGTAGGTCACGTTCTCGAGGCCTGCGGCAACGGTGAGCTCCCGTGCGCGCTTCAGCATTTCTGCGGACAGGTCGACCCCGAGCACGGCCCCGGGCGCGGCGGCCCGGGCGGCATCGCGGGTCGTTTGCCCGGTGCCGCAGCCGACGTCGAGCACCCGGTCGCCCGAGCGCACGTCGGCACAGCGCGAAGCCGTGCGTTGTGCGCGTGCAACTCGGCGTCATAGAAGTCCTCTTCGCCCGACGGATCCGGCCGAGGCGGCTCTCCTCCGCGCTGCACTGCAAGGCCGCTGTGTTCGGGTTCGGTCATCGTCTCGTTCCAGTCAGATCTTGCCCGAATGTTGTCGGGGCTTGGTGGTGTGAACACCCGAAGTCGGCACCGTAGTTTGGGCATTTCGGAAAGTGAAACGCCTGTTTGGCTGCGATCTACACTCGTGAAGTGTGAACACCGACCTGAGACAGTTACGGTACTTCGTCGCCGTCGCCGAGGACCTGAACTTCACCCGGGCGGCGGCCCGTCTGCACATGACCCAGCAGCCGTTGAGTGCCGCGATCCAGCGGTTGGAGTCCGAGCTCGGCGTCGTCTTGTTCCATCGAACGACGCGTCGCGTCGAGTTGACCGACGCCGGGAACGCACTGCTCGAGCCTGCACGCACTGCCCTCCAGGCCGTCGACGACGCCCTCGCCACCGCCCGCGCAGCCGGGAGCGGGATCGCCGGCGAGCTGCAGTTCGGCCTGTCCACCGGTGCCCGGTATGGGCTCGAGCCACTGTTCGCGGCCCTGGACCAGCGATTCCCGGCCGTGCACCTGCACACCCGGCACGACTCAGCCGTGCCCCTGCTCGCCGCCCTGCGAGTCGGACGCCTCGATGTCGCCGTGACCTTCGCTGCACACATTCCCGCCGACCTGGAACATCTGCGGCTCAAGAACGAACCAGCCGTGCTCGCCGTAGCCGCTAACCACCCCGTCGCGGGCCGCCACAGCATCAGGCTCAGCGAACTGAGAGACGAGACGTTCGCACTCGACATCCCCGGCGACAACCCGGATTACGACAAGGCTGTCATCGAAGCCTGCCGGCAAAACGGGTTCGAACCCCGAACCCGCGCCAGCTCGCGCTTTCACGACTCCTGGGAAGGTGCCGTCCACTCAGAGGGCTGCGTCGGGGTCACGGTACGCACCGCGCTCCATGCCACCCACCGCGACCTCCGACTACTCACTATCGAGGACGCGCCGACGTTCCCGCTCGAGCTCGTCTGGCGCAACCCAACCGGCACACTCCGCCCAGCAGTTAGCGCACTCGTGACCACCGCCCGCCGCGTGTGCACCGAACAATCCTGGGCGTGAGCAGATTGGGGCTAGAGCATGCTCTCGATGGTGATGGGTAGCTCGCGGATGCGGCGGCCGGTGGCGTGGAAGACGGCGTTGGCGATGGCGGGGGCGACGCCGACCTGGACGATTTCGCCGAGCCCCTTGACGCCGATCGGGTCCGCATGGTCATCGGAACCGTCGAGGAAGATCGCGTTCAGATTGCGTACGTCGGCGTTGACGGGGACGAGGTAGTCGGCGAGGTTGGCGTTGGCGATCCGGCCGTCGCGGTGGTCGGTGATGGTGTGTTCGAGCAGGGCTGTGCCGATGCCGCCGACCATGCCGCCGATGGCTTGGCTGTCGGCCAGCACTGGGTTGATGATCCGGCCGGCGTCGTAGACGCCGAGCATGCGGCGGACTCGGATCAGGCCGAGGCGTCGCGTCGACGCCTACCTCTGCGAAGACCGCGCCGTAGGCGTACGCCGACCGGGTTGCCTCGGTCGGCGGCGCGAACAGGCCGGTGGCCTCCAGGTCGGGCGCGCCCGTTGCGGGCGAGAAGTGCCGGTAGCTCTCACTGCGGCTCGGGTCGCTCTCGAGGTGGAGCCTGCCGCGGCGTACGACCACGTCGGCGGGGTCGGCGCCGTGCAGCGGTGAGCCGGGGTCTTCGACCGCGAGTTCGATCGGCTGACCGCCGCACTTGGCGTGCGCCGTCCAGAACAGCCGAGCCGACGCTGGCCATGGTCATTGAGCCGCCGTGCGGCGGAGTCGCCGGCAGGTCGGAGTCGCCGAGCTCGAAAGGTGACTGTTCGCGGTGCTGAGGCCGAGGGCGTCTGCGGCGACCTGGGTCATGGAGGTGTAGGTTCCCGGTCCCATGTCGCTGGTGGCGGCTTGGACCAGTGCGGTGCCGTCGAGCGAAGACGCGTACCCGGGCACGGGCGGTCTCGCTGGCGGTGTCGTAGACCGCGGCCGCCATGCCGGTGCCGACGAGCCAGTCGCCGTCCCGGGTGGATCCCGGTTCGGGGTTGCGGTCGGTCCAGCCGAACTCGCGCGCCGCCGACGGTGTAGCACTCCCGCAGGCGGCGGGTGGAGAACGGCAGCCCGGTGGACGGGTCCTCGTCTGGTTCGTTGCGTCGTCGCAGCTCGATCGGGTCGATGCCGAGCGTGTACGCCAGCTCGTCCATCGCGGTCTCGAGGATGTGCGCGGCGCTGGCGTAGCCGGGGCCGCGCATGCAGGTCGGGGTGTTCACGTCCAGCGGCACGGTGCGTGTAGGCCTGTTGGACGTGGGGCGTGCTGTAGAGCATCTGACCCGGGCGCCATGGCTGCTTCGGTGAAGGTCTCGTAGCGAGGAGGTCTCGGCGCGGATGTCATGGGTCGGCGCGCTCAGGCGTCCGTTTCGGTCGAGCGCCCAGGCGGAGCCGGTACTCGTACGCGGGCCGGAAGCCGGTGCCGAAGTAGAGCTGCCGGCGGGTCAGCACGAGCTTGACGGGTCGACCGGTCTCGCGGGCGGCGAGCGCGGCGACGGTCACGTGCGGCCAGCAGCGCAGGGCGCTGCCGAACGCGCCGCCGACGAACGGCGAGATGACGCGGACGTCGCTTCGAGGCATGCCGAAGACCGTGGCCAGCTCGAGCTGCGTGCCGTCGCCGACCCACTGGGTCTTGTCCCAGACGGTGAGGCGGCCGCCCTCCCAGCGGGCGATGGTGGCGTGCGGCTCCATCGGGTTGTGGTGGTTGCGGGCGAGGTTGGTACGTCAGGTCGAGGCGTACCGGTGCCGATTCCAGGGCGGCCTCGGCGTCGCCGCGGGCGTACGTGATGGGCTCGTCGGCGGGCGCTGCCGTTCAGGTCGGTGGACGGGCCGTTCGGCGTCGTAGGTGACCTCGACCAGGTGTGCCGCGTGCTGGGCGGCCTCCAACGTGGTCGGCGACGACGACGGCGACCGGCTGACCGAAGAAGTGCACCTGGTCGTCCTGGAAGACGCGCAGGCGCACGCCGGGCGGGTTGTACGAGCCGCGGCGTTGTCCTCGGTAGGGCAGGGTGGGCGCGTTGTGGTGGCTGATCACGCTCAGCACGCCGGGTTCGGCCATCGGCGCGCGAGGTGTCGATGCCGGAGATTCGGCCGCGGCCGATGCTGCTGTCGACCATCGACCGCGTGCGCGACGTCGTCGATGCCGTGATCGGGTCCGTGGTCGGCGGCGTACGTCGCCCGGCCGGTGACCTTGAGCCGGCCGTCGACACGCTGGTGTGCGGCGCGCCGACGGCCACCTGCGGGCTGGTGACTCATCCCCGTTCTCCCACGACTCGCAGCTGACGCTCGACCGTGCGCTTGAGCAACTCGACCTTGAAGCGCGTTGTGTTCGAGGGGTCGGCGCCGTCGGCGGCATGTTCGGCAGCGGTGCGCCACAGTTCGGGTGACGGGCGCTCGCCCGATCAGGCCGCTGCTCCACGGCGCGACAGCCTCCACGGCACGGTGCCCACCCCGCCGGCGGCGACCTTCGCCTCCGGATCACGCCGTCGCGGATTGCAGCGCGACGGCGGCGGAGGTCAGTGCGAACTCGTAGGACTGCCGGTCGCGGACCTTCAGGTAGCCCGACCGCAGCGGACGGGGCTGGGCCGGGATCTCCACCGCGGTGATCAGTTCGCCGTCCCGCAGGGCGTGTTCGCGCTCGGGCGTGCTGCCCGGCTTGAAGCAGGAAGTCGGCGAAGGCCACCTGGCGGCGCCCGGACACGGTCCGAGCAGGTGAACCACGGCGTCCAGTGCGGCGAAGGCCACGGCAAGGTCGGAAGGGTGGGTGGCCACGCAAGCCGTCGGAGGTGCCCAGGATCGCGTGGGTGCGGTTGTAGCCCTCCAGGGCGGCGCAGCCGGAACCCGGCTCGCGCTTGTTGCAGGGCGCCGAGTACGTCTCGGAAGTAGGTGCAGCGGGTGCGCTGCATGATGTTGCCGCCGATGGTGGCCATGTTTCGCAGCTGGGCGCGAAGCGCTCAGTTCCAGGGCCTGCGAGACGACGGGAAGGAGGCTCGGACACGTGGGTCGGCGGCAGCCTCGGCCATCGTCGCCAGCGCGCCGATGCGCATGCCCCCGCCGCTCGGTGGCGCGTGATGTCGCGCAGCGGCAGGGCGCTGATGTCGATCAACGCCTCGGGACGTTCGACGGTCTCGCGCATCAGGTCGACCAGGGTGGTGCCGCCGGCGACGTAAGCGTCCACCGCGGCGCGCCGGCGGCGACGGCAGCGGCCTGGCTGTCGACCTTGAGTGTACGAGAAGGGGTGCATTGTGGTCACGCTCCTTCGTCGCCAGAGCGGCTTGCTCGACTGCTTGGACGATGTTCACGTAGCAGCCGCAGCGGCAGAGGTTGCCGCTCATCCACTCCCGGATCTCCTCCGCGGAGCCGGTGTGCCCTTCACGAATGCAGCGATGCCGGACATGATCTGCCCCGGTGTGCAGTAGCCGCACTGGAAGGCGTCCTGGTCGATGAACGCCTGCTGCAGCGGGTGCAGATCATCGTCGTCCGCCAGGCCCTCGACGGTCGTGACCTCGGCGTCCTCCAGTCGAACCGCCAGGGTGAGGCAGGCGTTGACGCGGGCACCGTCGACCAGCACCGTGCAGGCACCGCAGGCGCCGGCGTCGCAGCCCTTCTTGGTGCCGGTCAGGCCGAGCTGCTCGCGCAGCAGGTCCAGCAGCGAGGTGCGGTTGTCGACCTCGACCTGCTGTTGCACACCGTTGACCTTCAGCGAGACTGCGCTGCTGGTCACGGACCCTCGCCGGCGGGCCGCAGTCATGGTGTGAACGAGTGTGCAACAACGAAAAGTTGCTCCACGGCATCGATGGTGACGACGGTGTCCACGACGGCGCCGGCATAGTCGGACAAGGTGTCCTCGTCGTCGCCGGTCCACAATGTGGGGGCGACGGTGGTGTGTCCGAGGGATCGGAGTTCGGCTTCGACGAGGTGCCAGTACCAGCCTCCGTCCACGCCAGCGCCGTGGATGAACGCGAAGGTACTCATACCGGCAACCGTAGGTACGGACGTGCAGGGAAGCCAAACACCTGTTCAGCCCGCGATCCACACTCCTGAGGTGTGAACAAGGGCCCGCAGCGCGGTCCGAGGGTAGGCCGCGCTGCGGCTGGCGCGACGCCGCCCACACCGGGAACCAGGTCGGCTCGGTGCGCGTCGAAAAGGGCGTGACAGTCATCCGTACGGCGCTCGCCGTCACCCTCGTGGTGGTGGCCGCCACGGGCTGCGCGACCGCCCAGTCGGAGATCGACCCACCCAGTGGACGCGAGGGTGCGTCGGAGGCTTGGCGCAAGTTGCCCAACGCTCCGCTGACCTCGCGAGACCACGCCGTTGTCGTCGGCGTCGGAGGGCGCATGCTTGTGGTCGGCGGCTGGGAGTACCTGTGCCCGCCCATGGCCGACTGCGCCACGCCGGAAGCTCCGCTGCTCAGGGACGGCGCCGTGTACGACCCGGACACCGACTCCTGGAGCACCATTGCTCCTGCGCCGTTCGGCCTGCGCAGGCACGAGTACGCAACTGCCGCGCTCCAGGGGTCGGCATACCTGATCTCCGGGTGCGCGGACGGCCCGGCGTGCGACGCACGGCCGCGGCTGCTGTCCTACGACCTGGTCGGCGACCGCTGGACCGACCACGGCCCGGTGCCCGGGCCGAATCACTCCCGTCAGGTCGCCCCGGTCGGCCGAACCTTGCTGGTCTACTCCGGCAGCGACGAAGGCGGCGAGGTAGCTGACCTGGTCTTCGACCCGGACCGCTCGACCTGGACCGCGCTGCCCGACGACCCGCTGCCACGCAGCTTCGACCGCTTTATCGTGCCGGCGGGAGACCACCTCGTTCTCACCGGCTCGTCGATCGCTGCGCCCGAGTCCGGCCAGGACTCCACGCAACTGGCTGCCAGGCTCGACGGCAGCAAGTGGACCAAGCTCCCAAACGCCCCGGGACAGGGCTACCAGTTGTTTCCCACCGACCGTGGCCCGTTGCTCAACGGACACTTCATCGACGAACCAGGTTGGATCCTCGACCCTGACACATGGACTTGGTCCGCCTTGCCCGAGGGCGAGAGTGGACACAACGACCTGAGCGGCGTGCTGAACCGCGACCTAGCCACCTACGACATCCCGAACAGCGTCGGACAGATGGCGTCGACGAACCGGCTTTTCGTGTACGACAGCCGCACGGAGGCGTTCGTGACCATCCCCGCGCCCCCCGGCCGCGAGGACGTGTACGACGACTCCAGCACCGCCTTGGGACGGGACCTCTTCGTCTTCGGCGGGCAGCGGTGGACGGGTGACGGACTCACCGACGACGGCGAGCTGGTTGGCGACGCCTGGCTCTGGGCCGCCACAGTCGACTGACCCAGAAAGTGCTCGCCCGGATCTGCAGCCGCCGATTGTGCCGATGAGCAGATGCATCGGTGAGTAACTGTGAGTACCTACGGTGCCGATGCGGGGTGCGACGCCGAGCCACAACAGCCACACGTACGTGGTCGGCCACCTGGACGAGCTAACCGACGAGCCCGGGGATCTCCCGGCGACACCGGCGCGGCGCGCCTGCTGGGACGCACTGCCCGATGTTCTCGGCAGGAGCGCAGACGACATCCAGGCAACCCTCTTCGACTTCGCCGCCTTCCGCCCACGCCCGGGGACCAGGAACTCGGGGCCGACTGGTATCGCTGCGATCTCGTCGCGAGCCCGCGCATCACGAAATGCGACGCCACCGGTACGTCACTGCACCCGATCCGCGTCAGTGGGCTGCTGGGAACCACCAGATCGCCTGCTATGGGTCCGAGCTCGACCCGGTGTGGCTCAATCCGCCAGTTCTCGTTTGAGGACCTTGCCGCCTGGTTGTCTGGCCGACCTCACGACGAGGCAACATGGAACGCATGTCCCTGCCCACCCCGACACTGCAGACTGCTGGCCTGCGACTGCGTCCCTTCACTGACGGGGACGCGGACGCCCTCTTCGCGCTCCACAGCAGCGCCTACGTGCTGCGCTATTGGGACGCTCCGCCCTGGACCGAGCGTGCGCGCGCCCAGCGCTTCATCGCGGCTTGCCGGCAGATGGCGGAGGAAGGCACTGGGGCGCGGCTGGCGATGGACCGTGCTTCCGACGGGGAGTTCATCGGCTGGTGCAGTCTGACCCGGTGGAACCCGGACTACCGCAGCGCGTCCTTGGGCTACTGCCTCGAGGACGCGGCATGGGGTCACGGATATGCGACGGAGGCCGCCCGCGCCTTGCTGCAGTGGGCATTCGACACGCTGGATCTGAATCGAGTCCAGGCCGAGACCGATACGCGGAACGTGGCATCTGCCCGCGTCCTGGAGAAGCTCGGGTTCATGCGTGAAGGGACGCTGCGGGAAGACTGCGTCGTGAACGGCGAGGTATCGGACTCGTGGGTGTACGGGCTGATCAGGCGGGAGTGGCGGCCGTTGACCCGCGCATAGGAGAGGAGCCTGCTCCTAGGCAGGCTCGATCGGCAGCCAGAGCTCGCAGGTCGCGGTAACAGCGTCCGGGTCGAACGCGAGCGTCGCGACCATCTCGGGTCCGGGCCGCAACCGCCACGGCTGCGAGGGGAACCACTCCGTCGCGGTGGCGGCCCAAGCCTCCTGCAGGGCGGACGGGTGCGGGCCCTCGGTGCGGAATACAGCCCAGGTGCCGGCGGGTACCTCGATGGTGTCGAGCCCGTCGGGATGGCCGGTGGTGGCAACGCCGTGCAGGAAGGTCAACTCCGTGCCCTCGGTGCGGTCAGGGTCCAGGTCGTCGCTGACGGCGAGGACACCTGACGGCTCAGTGTCGTTCAGCGTCTTGAGCCGAACGGTCTCTTCGGTCGGGATGGCCGCGACGTGTTCGGCGATGAACGGGTTCACGCCTTCGTGCACGAGCGGCACTCGCCTGGCGTGCCCGACGAGTCGAACTGCGGGTAGGTCGGTGATGCGGGTGTCCATCGGGATACCTCCTTGCACGGTCAGGTGGAACCTGATCTGCGGTTGGGTGCGTAGCGGACCCCCGTCACGGCGCACGTCACCAGGCCCGGCACCGTGGACGGCACGGAACGCACGACCGAACGCCTCGGTCGAGCCGTAGCCGTGCCGGACCGCGACCGTGAGCAGGTCGTCGTCCCCGGCCAGAAGGTCGGCGGCGGCCAAGGACATGCGGCGCCGTCTGACGTACTCCGAGAGCGGCATCGCGGCAAGCGACGAGAACATCCGCCGCAGGTGGTGCTCGGTCGTGCCCAGCCGACGTGCCAGCGCGGCCACGTCGACCGGGATCGACGGGTCCGTCGCCAGATGAGTCTCCACGGCCTCGACGGCCGAGTTGAGAACCGCAATCATCTGGGCGCCTTCCTTTCGCCTCCATTCTGTGCGGCCGCTGTGGTTCATCATCCGATCATCCGGGTTCGATTCGGTCGGCTCCGCCCGATCTTGCCGCCCTGCGGGCCTCGCCATGATCTGCGGCGTTGAGGGTCCGACTTGCGGGTGCCCGGAGATGCCGCGAACCTCTACCTCTCGCAGAACGTGTTGCCGTTGATCCGTTCTGACGTGGTCACGCCCGAGGTGAAGCAAGCGCTCAACGGCGTGTCCGAGGCATTGACCACCGAGAACCTCACCGAGGCGCTGGCCCGCGTGCCGGTCGACAAGGAGGACCCGCTCACGGTGGCCGAGGACTTCCTCGAGGAGAATGCTCGTGTACCGCCGTCCTGAATGGGGTCCGGGCAATGACGAGGTGCACCCGGATGAGATCGGCACGAGGGGCAAGCGGGTGGGTGATTTCCGGTGCACAGAATGGTGACAATCGGCGTCTACGGCTTCACGGCCGGGACCTTCCTCGACAAGCTCACCGACGGGGGCGTGGGACTGCTGCTCGACCTCCGCCAGCGCCGCGGCGTTCGGGGGCCCGACTACTCCTGGGCGAACTCGGCGCGGCTCCAGCGCGCGCTCGCCGCGGCGGACATCGGCTACCGGCACGTGAAGGAGCTGGCGCCGACCACAGAGCTGCGCCAGCTCCAGTATCGCGAGGACGACCGCCAGGGCGTGGGCAAGCGCAACCGCGTCGCGCTGGCGACCGAGTACGCCGAGCGCTACACCCATGAGATCCTCGACCCGTTCGACCTCGGCTCGCTCGTGGCGGAGCTTCCGACCGACTCGGCGACCGCGCTGCTCTGCGTCGAGCGCGATCCGGAGGCATGCCACCGCTCGCTCGTGGCTGCGCGCCTGCGCGTCGCGCACGGCCTGCTGGTCACGGACCTCCGACCGGGTAAGTCCCGCCCGCGCGGGGATGGTTGAGGCGCCCCTCTATGGTGGACCGATGGCATCGGTCAAGCAGTTCCAAGTCACCTTCGACTGCGCAGAACCCGAGCGCGTCGCTCGTTTCTGGTGCGAGGTGTTGGGGTACGTCGTACCGCCGCCACCGGAGGGGTTTGCCACTTGGGACGACTTCGATCGTGCGCTGCCGCCTGAGAGTCAAGGTTCAGCGTTCGCCTGCGTTGATCCCTCAGGCGTGGGCCCGCGACTGTTCTTCCAGCGTGTTCCCGAAGGCAAGGTCGTCAAGAATCGGGTGCATCTCGACGTGCGGGTCGGCACCGGGCTCGTTGGTGACGAGCGCCTGGCCGCGCTTGAGGCTGAATGCGCACGACTGGTCCCGCTCGGCGCGGTGCGCGGGCAGCTGCTTCTTGCCGATGAGGAGAACGAGTCGTGCCTCAATATGCAGGACATCGAGGGCAACGAGTTCTGTCTCGACTGAGTGGCCACAAACGGAGCTACGAGGCGGCCCCGGTCGAGTCTGCCGACGACGAGGTTCGGCAGAAGGCATGACGTGCGGGGTGATGGACGCCGGCCGACGCGAACTCAACCCGGATGCCCCACGCACAGGCTGGTGCTACTACCTCGAAGTCGGGATGGCACTGCTTCTTGTGGTGGGTCCGCTCCTGGCGTGTAGCGCGGTCACACGGCGGGCGCGCGTGTTGTTCGAGGACAATGGGTGTCGGCGTCTCCTCGCCGTCTTTGGATGGTCTGGGCCAAGCTCCGGAGGTCAAGACGGTCGCGGCCGGGCGGGCTGATGGTTCGTGGGCCCATGCCTGCGACGCGAGGGCCGCGCGTTCGCTCAGGACAGCACGCGATAGGTCACGTGTGTGACCAGTCTGGCTGCCCGCGAGTCCACCTGCTCGAGATTCAGGGGCGGGACGCCGTCGAATAGCCGGGTGCCGGCGCCGAGCGTGAGCGGCGCGATGTGCAGCCGCAGTTCGTCGATCAGGCCGGCGGCGAGGTACTGGTTGACGGTGGTCGCGCCGCCCTGGATGGCGACATCGCCGTCGCCGGCCGCCGCGCGTGCCTGGGTCAGTGCCGACTCGATTCCGTCGGTGACGAAGTAGTAGGTGGTGCCGCCGTCCATCGGCTGCGGGTCGCGCGGGTGGTGGGTGAGCACGAAGACCGCGGCGTGATACGGCGGGTCGTCGCCCCACCAGCCGTTCCACGGCCGATCCCACTCGCCGCGCACTGGGCCGAACATGTTGCGCCCCATGATGAACGCTTTGGCTGTGGTCATCTCTTCGATCTCGGTCCGGTTCTCCTCGGCAGTTTCGGCGTACCAGGCGTGCAGCCTGTCGCCCCAGCCGTCGCCGCCGTCGTCGCCGAACGGGCGTTCCTCGGTCTGGTTGTGCCCCGCCGAGTAGCCGTCGGCCGAGATCGTGATGTTGCAGGTGACCCTGCCCATGTGTCCCTCCTCAGATGTGCTTTCTTGCCTGATCCGACAAGCCTCGGAGTAGCTCCAGCCTGGACGGCTCAAACCGATGAGCGATCGTGCCGCGCCTGCCAAACACTGACCAGCCACATTATTAAAAACAGCACGACGGCCACGGTGAGGGCGCGAGGCAACGTTGGCTGTTCACAAGAAACCTCGCTGCCGAAGGCGTTCCAACACTTGGGCGGCATGGAGTCCTGCCCGCTATGTGGAAACAGCAGCACGAAGACGGCGATGCCACCGAGCACCGCGACAGCCACGTCTCGGACTCTCGGCGCCATACCCTGCCTTTCGCCTTCGCCCGGGTCTTGGACTCAACACCTGGGCGCTCTCCTCGAGGCTACACATTCAAGCCTCTGGAGAGGCTGCCGAGCCGTACCGTTCCGCGTGCACCACGGACGCCAGCGGCGACCGGTGTCGCCAGCCCAACCGCTCCAGGTCTGGTACGTCGGGCACGGAGGTCACCGGACCTACACAGAGCCAGGCGACTGGTCGCACGTGGTCGGGGAGGCAAGACGAGGCCGCGAAGGAACTCCTCGCGGTAGAAGCTGACCCAGCCGACGCCCAGACCCTCCGCGGTGGCCGCCAGCCACAGGTTCTGGATGGCCAGGCAGACCGAGTAGAGGCCGGCGTCGGCGATCGCGTGCCGGCCGAGCACCGCGGGGCCGCCGCGGCCGGGGTCGTAGCCGACCACGATTCCGAGTCCCGACTCCGGGAGCCCTCGACCTGGTCCGCTCAACGTCCGCGCGCGCTCGCCGTCCAGTGAGGCGGCGAAGGTGTCCCGCTCGCAGGCGACGTGGTCGCGGAACGCCGCCCGCGTGGCCTCGTCTCGTACGAGCACGAAGTCCCACGGCTGGGACATCCCGACGCTGGGCGCGGCGTGCGCGGCGCCCAGCACGCGCTCGAATAGTGTCCGGGACATCATCCCCCAGGACACCCATCACAGGTGTCGCGCGGCGTCGATGATGTACAGCTCAATGATGTCCTCAGTTCCGATCTGGCATTCGTCACCGAACCTACTCGCTCGACCGTCAACTCGATGGTCGCACCGGCGCCTTGATCGCCTTCCTACCGAGCAGCCCGCGGGTGACACTGGCGTTCCGAGCAACGCCCCGCAAGGGCACACTGACACTCATGCTTGTACTGAGTCGTACCGAGACGGAGCTTCTGCTGGACCTCGATACCCTGCGTCACGCGCTGCGAGAAGCGATGCAGGACGTCAGCGCGGACCGGGCATCGGTGCCCCCACGGATCGCGGCGATGGTGCCCGATCGCGGTTTCCTGGCGGCGATGCCGGCGTACTTGCCCACCACCGGCGGACTGGCTGCGAAGCTGGTCAGCCTCTTCCCCGGCAATGCCCAGGGCCCGCTGCCGACCCACCAGGCAGTGGTGATGGTCTTCGATCCAGACTCGGGTGAGCCGCTTGCCTTGATGGACGGCACATCGATCACCACGCTGCGGACCGCAGCGGGGTCGGCTCTGTCGGCGGAACTGCTCGCTCGCGAGGATGCGAACACCTTGGCGATCCTCGGAACCGGTGTCCAGGCTCGTGCCCATGCCGAGGCGATGGTGCGAGTACGCCCGATTCGGCACATTCGCGTGGCCGGGACGAAACCGGGAACGGGCGGAGTCGCTCGCGTCGGATCTGCAGGACTCACTCCGGATCGACGTGCATCCGGTCGGCACGTATGCGGAGGCCTGCGCCGATGCCGACGTGGTGTGTGCGGCGACGCACTCCCCCGATCCCGTGGTGCACCGGGATGCCCTGAAGCCCGGAGTGCATGTCACCTCGGTGGGTTTCAACACGGCTGGCCGGGAGGTGGACTCCGCGACCGTGGTCGACTCCCTGGTCGTGGTGGAGTCTCGGGCCGCTGTCCTGGCGCCCCCACCCGCCGGGAGCAACGACCTGACTGCGCCGATGCAAGAAGGGCTCATCGGGCCCGAACACGTCCACGCAGAGATCGGCGAACTTCTCATCGGCACGAAGACCGGCCGGAGCTCGCCGGATCAGATCACTCTGTACAAGTCCGTCGGTATCGCTGCTCAAGACGTCGCGGCGTCGAACCTCGTCCTCAGCGCCGCTCGAGAGCGGGAGCCTGGGGATCCAGGTCGAGCTTTCCCGGTAGCGAGGCGAGGGGAAGAAAGGGGAAGGGAGGGGAGGTGAGGGCTAGGAGGCAGATGGGTGTATGACTAGACCTCAACCTTGCTTGAGGATCTAGCGTGGTCACCATGACATCCGCCAACGCGAGAACACGTCCAGTCCTGGACCGGAATGACTTCGGGCGCCAGGGATTCGGCGCGATGAGGTTGCGCGACGGAGCGGCCGACGGCTCTGACGGCGATCCAGTGGGCGTCGTCCACGCCGCGCTGGAGGCCGGCGTCAGGATGGTGGACACGGCCGATGCATACCAGAACGAGGAGCTGGTCGGTCGGACCATCCAAGGACGGCGTGATGAGGTGCTGCTGGCCACCAAGTTCGGGCTGGTGTGGCGAGACGAAGTCGCCGGAGGCTTCGACGTCAGGGCCGATCCGGCGTACGTGCGGCAGGCGTGCGAGGCGAGCCTGCGACGGCTTGGCGTCGAAGTGATTGACCTGTACTACCTGCACCACCGCAGCGAGCAAACCCCGATCGAGGAGACCGTTGCGGCCATGGCCGAACTTGTCGCCCAGGGAAAAGTGCGCGGCCTGGGACTGTCCAACGTCACGGCGGAGGACCTACGCCGCGCGCACGCCGTACACCCGATTGCGGCCCTTCAAGAGCAGTGGTCGCTGAACCAACGCGGCATCGAAGACCAGCTGCTGCCCGTCGTGGCCGAGCTTGGGACGGTTGTGGTGGCGCACTCCCCCACTGGACACGGACTGCTGCACCAGACTCGCAGCACACCCGACAACAGGACGAACGGCCTGCGTTCCGCCTTGGCCGAGATCGCCGTGACCAACGACGCCACCGCCGGACAGGTCGCACTCGCCTGGGTGCAGCACCGGCAGCAGGAGCACGGTGTTCCGGTAGTCCCGATCCCTGGTACGACGAGCGTCAGCCACCTACGCTCCAACGTCGCTGCGGCGGACCTGAGACTGACCGGCGACGAGCTGCGACGACTGGATTCCCTGGGCGCAGTACGTCATGGCAAGGTCGATTGAGACTCCTCGATGGCGCGGATCGTGGCGGCGAGGTGATCGCGGGTGAGGCGTTGCGCGGCGTCGAGATCTCCGTCGCGCAGATGCGCGAGGAGCTCGGCGTGCTCCGCGTTGCTGTGCGCACGCAGGTCGGGCTTGGCGAGGGAGAGCGCGACGTACGGGATCGCGCTGTCCCGCAACGAAGCCACGATGTCGCCGAGCCGCGTGCCGTCGGCGGGGGCGAAGAGCGTGTGGTGGAACTCGCCGTTCAGTTCGGCCCACCGGGAGACGTCCTGCTCGGTCGCCATCCGTTCGTACAACCGCCGCGCGTGGTCGAGGTCATTGCTGTCCAGCTCGGACACGGCTTTCCTGAGCAGCATGGGTTCCAGCACCATGCGCAGCTCGTAGATCTCCCGCACCTCGGTGAGGCTCAGCGTCCGTACGACGGCGCCCCGGTGCGGGTCGAGCAGCACGAGTCCCTCACGGGCCAGGTCCTGCAACGCCTCGCGCACCGGCGTGGTGGAGACGTCGAGGCGTTTCGCCAGCTCGGTCTGCAGCAGTCGCGCGCCGGGTTCGATGACGCCCTCGAGGATCTCCGACCGCAGCGTCTGCCGGACGAACTCGTAGTTCGTCTTCGCTCTCACCACACGCTCCCCGCGCGTTCTCGAACTTCTCGGGCCAGCTGCTCCTCGCTCGCGTTCGCCCCGAGCAGCAGAGTCAGCAGGATCCGCGCCTTGCGCGGGCACAACCACCCGGCCATCAAAGCACCCCGCGCGATCAGGTCGGACTCCGAGCCCCGGTAACCGTAGGTGCGGCGGAACGTCGTGCCTGCCCCCGTCCTGCTGGCGACCACCACCGGGAACGGCGCGGCAGCGATCGCGTCCGCCATGCCTTCGGACACGTGGCCGGCGCCCAGTCGCCGCCACCACGGCGCCGTCGACCTCCAGAGCGCCGAGCAGGCATCCGTCATCACCCAAGGAGGCTTCCAGCAGTGCGACCCTCGGCACCGACGACGGCCGGGGCAGCGCCTGGTCGCGCTTCCCAGCGGGGTGGAAGTAGTGGACCGCTTGCTCGGCGACGAGGCCGAGCGGCCCGGCCGGTGCCGACTGGAACGCGTCCAGCCCGCTGGAATGAGCCTTGCGAACCCAGCGCGCCGCGTGCACCTCGTCGTTGAGGACGAGCAGGGAGCCGCGACCGCGGCTGTTCGGCGATCCGGCGACCGGTGACGGCGGCGGCGAGGTTCGCGGGCCCGTCCGCACCGGGCAAGCGCGGGATGCCGCATCGCTCCGGTCACCACGACGGGCGCGTCGAAGGGCCACAGGCAGTCGAAGAAGTACGCGGTCTCTTCCAGCGTGTCCGTGCCCTGCACGATCACGACTCCCCTGGCCCCCTGCTCGACCTGCGTCGTCGCCCAGTCGAGCGTCGTCAGGAGCGTGTCGAACGTCAGCGAGGCGCTCGGAACGGTCGCCAGCGTGACGACGTCGCCGACCGGCCAGGCCTTCGACGAGGTCAGCGGCGCTCTTGGTCGGTACGACGCCCTGGTCGGTCGGCGTCATCGCGATGGTTCCGCCGAGCGATGCCACGGCCACGGATGTGTTGCAATCCATACTGTGCATTATATATAGTCGGCGCCTTCCGAGCAAGGAGAGTGACATGGCAGGGCAGGTTCCGGGACGTGATTCGGCGGCTTCACCCACTCATCGCGAACATCGCCACGGTCCTCGCTCCCACACCGCCGGGTATCTGGCAGCGTCGTACGGCTATTCGTCGATGTTCGTCGCGGCCGGCGCTGCAACCGTGCTCGGCATGTGTGCCATGGCCTTCATCGGGCTCGGCCGGTCTCGGTGCGCGGGACGAACTGACTCCTGTGGAACGTCCGGTGAGCATCGTGAAGTGATCTCGGAGATGTGAAGCTGGTCTGGAGCCGGTCGTGGCCAGTCGGAAGCGGCTACGCCACTGCGTCGGCGCAACCGATCTCCGTCGGCTACGACGTCCGCCTTGGTGTGCCGAAGGTGGGCTTCACCCCAGAGCCGGACCCCTTCCACGACCGGGAGGACCGTCGTTCCGTAGGACGTGAGGCGATAGACGACCGGTGCGGGCACCGGCCCCGTCTCGATCCGTTGGACCAGTCCGTCGGCCTCGAGTTCGCGGAGCTGCTCGGCCAACACCTTGGGTGTGATCGGCGCGGCACGTCGGCGGAGACCGGCGAAGTGGGACTCGCCGTGTGCGAGCCAGTACAGGAGGGTCAGCTTCCACTTTCCGCCGACCACGGCGAACGCCGCTGCCATCGGGCAGCCGGGCAACGGGTTCGCTCGCGACGGTGAGGGGTTACCTGAAGGTGCCTTCTTGTCCATTCGCCTGCTCCGTTCCGATAGTCGAACCATGACCATTCACCCGAAGATCTCTCTGCCTGGCAAGCGAGTCCTGGCAACCTGTCTTTCCCTGGTCGTCGTAGCGGTGGTCGCGACGACCAGTGCCGGAGGGACAGCCGCTCCCGCGGCGGAGGGAGGGCGCCGACGGCGGCCAACACGACTTTGACTGGGAGATCGGCACCTGGAGCACCACTGTGCGGGTGCTTGCCGATCCGCTCTCGGACTCCGAGGACGAGTGGCTGCACTTTGCCGGCACCAGTGTCGTCCGCCCGCTGATGCACCGTCGGGCGAACATCGTGGAGCTTCGAGTCTCGGGATCGGCCGGGCAGATCGAGGCCCTCAACTTGCGACTCTACGAACCGCAGGGTCAGCGATGGAGCTCGACCTTCGCGAACCTCCGCGACGGGATGCTCACGCCCCCGGTCTACGGCGCCTTCCACGACGACGTCGGCGAGTTCTATGGCGACGACCAGCTGGCCGGCCGCCCGATCAAGGTGCGTTTCCTCATCTTTCGCAAAGGGCCTGATCGGGCCAGGTTCGAGCAAGCCTTCTCCGACGATGGTGGGGTCACCTGGGAGACGAACTGGATCGCCGTGGACCGGCGCGTCGAACACGGCGAGGCTTTTCGCCGTACGGCGGACGCGGGCGGGTGACTTGGGACAATCCATCAGTGAAGGTGTCCGGGGTCGCCCTCCTCTCCTGCTCACCATCTGCTTGTCGGCATGCGACACGCGAGGAGCCGCTGATGCACCTTCCCTTCGGTCCGCGCAAGCGCGGTCGAGCGCTCGGTCGTCACGGACGACGACGGCGAAGCCGTTGACCGACGTGGACTGGGAAGGGTGGCGGGGCGTCTACGGCGAGCTCCGGCCGGCCACCGACGAGGTCGTCGCTGAGCTGCGTGCGCGCGTCGCGGGTCGCAACGCCACCGCATGGACGCTCCACGAG
This sequence comes from uncultured Actinomycetota bacterium, assembly GCA_963844385.1. Taxonomy (GTDB): domain Bacteria; phylum Actinomycetota; class Actinomycetes; order Propionibacteriales; family Nocardioidaceae; genus Nocardioides. Next base: position 175,423 of record CAWJOJ010000029.1, read on the forward strand.
GCAGTGACGGGCGCCGAGATCGCCTACACACCAGAGCATGTACGGGCCTCCTGGGGTTACCGTGGACGTGCACCTCGATCCACGCGGCGACTGCGGCGACGCGGCGGTCACCGCGTGCCTCGAGGACGGCTGTACCGAGGTCCGAGATGACGACGGAGGAGTCCGGGATCGACCAGGCAGTGGTTGGCCGACAAGGCGCCGGAGGCGTTCTACCTCCTCGAGGCCCAGTTGAAGTCCGACGCTGGCTCGACGAGCGACTCGACGAGATCCTGGAGGAGGGCTTTGCGACGTCAGATGGCCACGGTGGAATCGCCCGTCGGACCCTGGGACTGCCTCGTCCACGGGCCTGAGCCTCGCGACGTGGAGGCCCTGGTCGGGACCGAGGTCGTCGCTGAACGAGGTCGGCCGGGTGGAGGAGGGATTCGCGTCCTGGTGCGTCGACCAGCGGGGGCTCGTCGTCCTGAACGCCGCGTCCTGGCCGCCGATCATGCCGCAATACGACTCATGGCATGTCGGGTGTTGACGCCGGATGTCACCGCCCTGGTCCCCGCCGAGGGAGGGACCGATGCTCCCATCGACCCGACCGGCGAGTACGACGATGCGCTGTGGGTCACCTGGGAGGGCGTCTACCGAGACGTCCGCCCCGCCACCGACGCCGACGTCGCGACCGTGCGCGCGCGGGTGCGCGCCCGCAACGCCACTTCGTGGACCGGCGTCCTGGATGGGTTGGGGATGACCCTGTCGGTGTCGCCCGAGCACGTAAGGGTCGACGCCGGCTACGCCGAGTGGCACCTCGACCCGATCGGGGCGCCGCTCTGGGCGACGTACGTGCTGTGTGTGGAGGACGGAAGGCTGCGTCCGCATCGGGCCTGACGCCAAGGTCGACGGCCCGCACGTGACCAACAACGACCTCGACGTCGACGACCTTCCTCATGCAGGCGCTGCTGTTCGCACAGGAGGCAAGGCGAGAGCGATCAGACTTGAGCGAACCGAATGGTCGTCAGCCACGGTGGATTCACCGGTCGGACCTCTGGATTGTCTCGTCCGCGGTGACAGCAGAACAGGAACTCGCACAGCCTGGAGGGCAATTCAGTCGAGCCTCGACATGAACCCGGACGCAGCGATTCGCTGGCGCCATTGTGCGTCGATCAGCGCGGGTCTGGTGACGCTCGCGAACGATTCCTGGTCACCGGCGATCCTCTACTCGTCGTGGCATGAAGGCGGTTGCGGACGACTACGACACCTACCCCAGCCCGGTCCGGGACTACAACGAGCGCGCGAAGACTAGGTGGTCCCACGCCGCCTGACCCAGGCGCGCCGATCAGCAGACCTGCTGCCGCCGGCGACGTAGGACTCCTTCGCAGCGATCTGAGGCGTGGCGAGAGGTCATCTGAGGTCGGCACCCGATGCCGCCGGCACGGGGTGAAGGAGAGCCTCGAGTCTGCAGCCGCACATCGGGTGTGGCACCACGAAAGGAACCAAATCATGAAGCAGATTCTGTCCACCCGCATCGGACGTGTCACCGCGGCGAGCGCGCTCATCGGCGCTGGCGTCCTCGGGGTAGCCAGCGGCGTCGCGGCGGCCGATCCCGCTCCGCAGGCGCAGAACGCCCGCGTAGCCGCACTGGCCGCTGCGCCGGAGGTCTTCGCCGGCTTCGACAACTTCGACACGCTGACGGGCACCAACCCTCGCGTGAACACCGTCAACCTGCCTGCTGGGCAGTACAGCATCGTCGCGAAGGGGTTCATCACGAACTCCAACAGCGACAACTCGGCGGTGCGTTGTCAGCTCACTGCTGGCTCGGACTTCGACCGGAGTGAAACCAGTGTTCGCGTCTCCGCCCAGTCGACGGCGCTGGCGGTGGTGCACAGTCGGCGACAGCCGTTCGCGGCCACGCTGTCCTGTGCCAACATCGCGCCGAGCTCGAACACCTCGATGAGCTTCATCAAGATCGTCGCGACCCGTGTGAACAGCTTGACCAACAACTCGATGTGAGACCGATGGTGTGCCCGAGCCCCGCTCCGCGCTCGGGCACACCGTCACCTCGGAAACCCGGGCGGTGATCGGCGATTCCGCCGGCTGGTCGGCTTCGGTCAGGCGCCGACGTACGCCGCGAGGTGTTCGCCGGTGAGCGTGGAGCGATCGGCGACGAGGTCGGCGGGTGTGCCCTCGAAGACGATCCGGCCGCCGTCGTGGCCGGCGCCCGGGCCGAGGTCGATGATCCAGTCGGCGTGCGCCATCACCGCCTGGTGGTGCTCGATGATGACGACCGACTTGCCGGAGTCGACGAGCCGGTCGAGCAGGCCCAGCAGATTCTCGACGTCGGCGAGATGGAGGCCCGACGTCGGCTCGTCGAGGATGTAGACGCCGCCCTTCTCTGCCATCCGGGTGGCCAGCTTGATCCGCTGCCGCTCGCCGCCGGACAGTGTGGTGAGTGGCTGGCCGAGGCTGAGGTAGCCGAGCCCCACGTCTGCGAGCCGGTCGAGGATCTTGTGTGCGGCCGGCGTCTTCGCCTCGCCGTCGGCGAAGAACTCAACAGCCTCGGCCACCGGCATTGCGAGCACCTCGCTGATGTTCTTGCCACCGAAGGTGTACTCCAGCACCGCTGCCTGGAACCGCTTCCCCTCGCAGTCCTCGCAGGTGGATTCGAAGGTGGCCATGACGCCGAGCTCGGTGTAGATGACGCCGGCGCCGTTGCAGGTCGGGCAAGCGCCCTCGGAGTTCGAGCTGAACAGCGCGGGCTTCACGCCGTTGGCCTTCGCGAACGCCTTGCGGATCGGGTCGAGCAGTCCGGTGTACGTCGCCGGGTTGCTGCGCCGGGAACCCTTGATCGCACCCTGGTCGACCACCACCACACCGTCGCGGCCGGCGACCGAGCCCTGGATCAGCGAGCTCTTGCCGGATCCGGCGACGCCCGTGAGCACGCAGAGCATCCCGAGCGGAATGTCGACGTCGACACCCTGCAGGTTGTGGGTGTCGGCGCCGCGCACTTCGAGCGTCCCGGACGGCGTCCGCACCTCCTCCTTCAGGGACGCGCGGTCGTCCAGGTGCTTGCCGGTGAGCGTTCCACTCCCACGCAAGCCCTCGAGCGTGCCCTCGAACACCACCTCGCCACCCTCCGTGCCGGCCAGCGGGCCGAGGTCGACGACATGGTCGGCGATCGTGATGGTCTCGGGCTTGTGCTCCACGACCAGAACGGTGTTGCCCTTGTCCCGCAGCTGCAGCAGCAGGTTGTTCATCCGTTCGATGTCATGGGGGTGCAGGCCGATCGTGGGTTCGTCGAAGACATAGGTGACGTCGGTGAGCGACGAGCCGAGGTGGCGGATCATCTTGGTGCGCTGCGCCTCTCCCCCGGACAAGGTGCCCGAGGGTCGGTCCAAGGAGAGGTAGCCCAACCCGATCTCGGCGAACGAGTCGAGGAGGTGTTGCAGTCCGGCGAGTAGCGGCGCCACCGTCGGCTCGTCGAGGTCCCGCACCCAGTCGGCCAGGTCGCTGATCTGCATCGAGCAGAGGTCGGCGATGTTCTTCCCCTTGATCTTGGACGACAGGGCCTCCTTGGTCAGCCGGGCGCCGTCGCAGTCAGGACAGGTCGTGAACGTGATCGCCCGCTCCACGAAGGCGCGGATGTGCGGCTGCATGGCGTCGACATCCTTGGAGAGCATGGACTTCTGGATCTTGGGGATCACGCCCTCGTAGGTGAGGTTGATGCCCTCGACCTTGATCTTGGTCGGTTCCTTGTAGAGCAGGTCGTGCATCTCCTTCTTGGTGAACTTCTCGATCGGCTTGTCCATGTCGAAGCCGGCGCCGCTGAAGATGCGGCCGTACCAGCCGTCCATGCTGTAGCCGGGAATCGTGAGCGCACCTTGACTCAGCGACTTGGTGTCGTCGTACAGCGCCGTCAGGTCGAAGTCGCTGACCGCGCCCATGCCCTCGCATCGCGGGCACATTCCCCCGAGGTAGACAACGTTGCGCACCACGTCCTTCTCGACCCGGCCGCCGGCCTTCTCGGTGCTCATCACCCCGCTCGCCTTGCGCGTCGGGACGTTGAACGAGAAGGCGGTGGGCGGTCCGACGTACGGCTTCCCACGTCGGCTGAAGAGGATCCGCAGCATCGCGTTGGCGTCGGTCACCGTGCCGACCGTCGAGCGTGGGTTCGCGCCCATCCGCTCCTGGTCGACGATGATCGCGGTCGTGAGACCCTCGAGCCGATCGACATCCGGTCGCGCCAGGTTCGGCATGAAGCCCTGGACGAACGCGGAGTAGGTCTCGTTGATCATCCGCTGCGACTCCGCGGCGATTGTGTCGAACACCAGCGAGCTCTTGCCCGAGCCGGAGACGCCGGTGAACACGGTCAGCCGCCGCTTCGGGATCTCGAGGCTGACGTCCTTGAGGTTGTTCTCACGGGCACCGTGGACGCTGATCAGGTCGTGGCTGTCGGCAGAGTGCGTCGCCGAGGCCGTCGTGCCGCGCTTCTTCGCCGCCTTGCTGGCCGTCTTGCTAGCCGTGCTCATGTGTCTCCTCTGTTGCGGGGCCGCCGTCGTGGTCGCGGGATCCCCTTTCTACCGGATCTGTCTATCGGGTTGCGGCCCAGTCAGGGCGTCAGACCGACCGGGCTCGGGTGGCCGCGGTCTCCCACGCGAACCCGTCCGGGTCGGCGAACGGCCCGGCATCGCTGCCGATGACGATCCGGTGCGATCCGGTGCCGTCCGGGGAGACACCGGCGTCCTTGGCGAGGGCCCGGCGTGCCGTAGAGCGCCAGCTTGAACGGCGAACCCGGGGATCTCGAACTCGACGTACTTGCCGCCGAAGCTCCTCTTCACGGCCAGGCCGTGGTCGACGTAGAACTGCTTGCTCGCCTTGACGTCCGCGACTCCCAGCAACAGCACGATGTCGTCGATCTGCCGGGTGGCCGGGCCGGAGTCCTTCTTCGACGACGTCGCGACCTTCCAGATCGCTCCGTCGGGGGCTTGTACGACGCCGCCGTACCCCCAGAACCCCTTCTTGGCCGGCTTCAGTGTCGTGGCGCCGGCTTCGAGAGCGGTGCCGATGAGGCTGTCGACGGTGCTGGGCTGGGACACCACGAGCGACAGCGAGAACCCACGGAAGCCGGTCGTCGGAGCTTCCGAGGCCCGCAGGCGCACCAGAGCGTCCAAACCGAAGGCCGAGGCATAGAAGGCGTTGGCGAGCGTGGGGTCGGGCGTTTCGAGGGTGATGGATTCGATGGTGCTCATGGCAGTTCCTTCATTAGTTGGGGTTTGTTGTCCTGGTCACGGCCATCTCGGCGTGGAGGTGACAGATCAGCGGTCCTCGAGCAGCCCGAGGACGTTGCCGTCGGGGTCGGTCACGGTGGCCACCAGTCGGCCGCCACCGACGTCGTGCGCGGGCTCCTTCACGGTGGCACCCGCGGCGGTCACCTCGGCCAGCTTCGCGTCGAGGTCCGGCACGTGCCAGAAGGCGACCGGTGAGGTCATCCCCTGCGGTCCTCCGCCCGGCACCAGCCCGATGTGCTGGCCTTCGGTTTCGAAGCCGACGTAGTAGGAGTCGTCGGTCTGCGGCGAAATGCCGAGCAAGGCGGAGTAGACAGCTTTGGCCGCCGCCAGGTCGGACACGGGATGCAGGACGGTCTTGATTCCCTGGGTGGAAGAGTCGGTCATGGTCACTCCTGAAGTCGAGGTTGGGATGCACATGACGCTGACGCTACGTGCGGCTCGGGGCCGGCGCTTCTTGATTCCTGACCGGTCTGGTTGTGCTCACGGGGTTCACTGTTTCCTGCGTCGGGACAGCAGCAGGAGGCACGCGACGGCGCCGAGCACCACGGTGGCGAGTCCTGAGCCGCCGAGCGTCGCGCGTGGGCCCAGCGCCGTGGTGAGCGGTCCACCAAGCGCGGTGCCGAGCGGGGAGGCGGTGAGCAGCGCCGCGCTGTTGGCTGCGAGCATCGCGGCCAGGTGCTGCGGTGGCGCCTTCGCCTGCATCAGCGTCATCGAGAGCGCTACGAACGGACCGTAGATTGCGCCGCCGAGCGTGAAGCACGCAACGGTGACGGCTGTCGGCACGTCGAACCCGAACGGCAGCAGCGCGAGCCCCCAGGCGACCACGATGCCGACCAGCACCGGCCAGAGCGGCAACTGCCGCAAGCGCGCCGACCGCGAGCCCCCCGAGCACTGCGCCGATGCCGAACAGCGTCCAGTACAGGCCCAGCAACGTGCCTGGTGCGTGCAGGTCGTCCGTCACGTGTAGCGGCAGCGCGACCTCCAGGGGTCCGTACAGAAAGTTGAAGAACCAGGTGAGCGTCAGCAGCCCGAGCAGCTCGGGATGGGACCGCATCAGCGCGAGCCCGCCGCGGGCAGCCGCCTGGTCGACGACGGAGACGTGCCCGGACTCCGGCAGCCGCAGCCGTGCGACGAGCACGGCGAGGAACACGTAGGTGAGCGCGTCCAGGCCGAGCACGAGCGCGGCGCTGACGTAGGTCACGAGCACACCGGCGATCGCGGGTCCGGCGATCGTGCCGGCGAAGTTGAGCGTGCTGACGAGGGTGTTGCCGGCGAGCCGCTGCTCCTCGGGCAGCAGCTCTGCCAGCAGGGTGTACTTCCCCGCGCTTCCCCACGCATGCAGCAGCGACGAGACCGCGAGCAGCGCGACGTACAGCGGCAGCGTCAGCAGCCCGGCGAGCCAGGCGAGAGGTACGGCGCCGAGAAAGACGCCGCGCACAATGTTGTCGATGAGCAGCAGCTGCTTGGCCGGCATCCGGCGCAGGCGGCGAGCGAACACGAGCGCGCCGACCACGCCCGGCAACGTGTAGGCGGCCACCGCGCCGCCCACCCACAGCCCTGCGGTCGCCTGCGGCGCGAGCTCGATGGCGAGCCACGCCACCGCGAGAAAGCTCATCCCGTCTCCGAGGTACGAGACCGCGAAGCCGAGGATCAGCCGCCGGAACACCCGGTTGCCGAGCACCGGCCGGTAGGCGGAGGGGACGAGGCGTTGCAGGACCAAGGGCACCTCGAGAACGTCCTTGTCTCAGCTGTCAGTCAGGCCCGCGAGCGCCGGATTGCTCAGTCAACCTCTTGGATGCGGACCATGTTGCCGGCGGGGTCGCGGACGGCGCAGTCGCGGATGCCGTACGGCTGCACAGTGGGCTCCTGGACGACCTCGGCATCGCCGGCCTGCACCTTCTCGAAGATGCCGTCGAGGTCCTTGGTGGCCAGCAGGATCCAGCCGTAGGTGCCCTTGGCCATCATCTCGACGATGGCGCGGCGCTCGTCGTCGGTGATGCCGGGGTCGGCGGCTGGTGGCGCAAGGAGGATGGATGTGCCCGGCTGGTCGGCTGGCCCGACCGTGATCCAGCGCATCTTGCCGCTTCCGACGTCGTCGCGGACCTCGAAGCCGAGGGTGTCGCGGTAGAACGCCAGCGAGGCCTCCGGGTCGTCGTGTGGGAGGAAGCTCGCGTGAATGGTGATGTCCATGCCGGTCAGGCTAGCTGCCGCTCGGCGACCGGCGCTTCTCGATTCCTGATCGGTCTGGTCACCTGTTTCGCGATGCACGGTGGCATCCCGACCGTCGCTTGCGCCCCTTCTTCCCGATAGACGCTGGGCGGCACGCCGACCAGCTCGGTGAAGCGAGTGCTGAAGGTGCCCAGCGACGAGCAGCCGACCGTGAAACAGACGTCCGTGACGCTGAGGTCGCCCCGACGCAGCAGGGCCATCGCGCGCTCGATGCGCCTTGTCATCAGGTAGCTGTACGGCGACTCGCCGTAGGCGAGCCGGAACTCGCGGCTCAGGTGCCCGGCTGACATGAACGCGCCGCGGGCGAGCGCCTCGACGTCCAGCGGCTGCGCGTACTCCCGGTCGATCCGGTCGCGGACGCGGCGTAGCCGGGCGAGGTCGCTCAGGCGCTGCGCCGTCGTGGGAGGGCTGGTCACCTTTGCGATCGTGCCACGTCGCGCCAGAGGTTCCTAGCGCGGCTGCACTCCCCCGGTCCGGCTCGGGACAGGTCCCCAATCACTGCGACCCTTTCGCCGGTTCTGGGGCACGCCCACACGGCAGAATCGGCCACGACGCGAGGCGTGAGCGGGTGTGTGCCCGGGTGTCGTGGACACGCGGGCCAGTTGCTGGGCAAGTGCCGGCCGGGCAGCTCCTCGACGAGCCAGTCCTGGAACTCGTCAGCGAGTCGCCAAGTGTCGCCGAAATACTCCGCTGGTCACGCTCTTGATGATGCCCGACCCGCTGCGCGGCCCCCCGGACGGCAGTTCGGTCCAGATCGGGCCAATTCCGGTCGTTCGGTCGAGATTGCCGTCCGAGTGGCCTCAGCCGGGCGCTTGCGGCCGCCACCGACACCCGGCTGCGTCCGACGTGCAGAGCGGGCCTGGCTCCGTACGCTGAGGCGGTGTCATCATGAATCGGCGACAGTGGTGACCCGTCGAAGGTGAGGGCGAATGGGCGAGGGTCTGGCGGTCTTCTTCGACATCGGCGACACGTTGGCCTCCCCGGTGATCGAGGCTGGGCACCTGTCGCGGCTTGAGGTCTACCCGTTCGTCCCCGATGTGCTGACCCGGTTGCGGGCGGCAGGGGGCGACGATGTTGCGGTGGCGGTGGGGTTGATTTCCAACACCGGGGATGCGACAGCGGCGACGATGAACGAACTGCTGGCCGAGTCTGGTCTGCAGTCGCTCGTTGATGCCGACCTGTGCCTGTTCAGCTCAGTCGAAGGTCTGGACAAGACTCAGCCGGCCTTCTTTGCGCTGGCTCGATCGCGGGCCGATGTGCCGGCCGAGAGCTGTATGTTCGTCGGCGAGGACGCGGCGGAGCGAGCGGTCGCCAAGTCGGTGGACTTTCGGGTTTCGCCGCACCCGCTGCACGCGTTGCACTTGATCGAAACCGGTCTGCTTGCCTGAGAGCCCAGCTGGCAAGGATGAGCACGGATGCGCGAAACCACCCTGGGTGACTCGGCCGGGCGAGCACCGACAGCGGAAACCCCGGGGCCCCTGGTCCGCCACGATCCGGCGTGGGAGTCGGCTGCGGAGGAAGCGTCCTGAGGGACGTCCGCGAGGTGCTGTCTGACCTCCGTGGAGCGGGAGACGCGTTGTACGACCACATCGGGTCGACCGCGATCCCCGGCCTGGCGGCAAAGCCGTACCTCGATCTACAGGTGCGGATCCTGCCACTGCCATCCCACGAGCAACTGACGACCAGGCTGGCGTGGGCTCGGCGTCTCGAGGCGCGCACTCGGTCGCCCGGCCCGACCCCCTGGGCACGCTCGGCCCACGCGGTGAGAGGCGTCGATGACGGTGTGGGAGAAGCGGCTGTACCTCCGGCGCAGTGTGGAGCGGTCCTCCACGCCCGTCCGGTCACCCCCGTGGGGCGGCACCGCGTCTCGTCGCCCCGTACCGGCACGTCCTCAGCCGTGGTCGTGGTCCTGCGGTACGACCTGGCGGGACGACGGCGCAATGTTCGATCGGGTCGCGACATCACGCGTGCCTGGAACATCCCTCCGCGGTCCCCGACACTTCCACCGATGGTGCCCGTTCGGTCGACCGTGACGGACGAAGACAGGACCGCCACCCTGATCTTTTCTTGATGCATTCCAGAAAGTGGAGCATACTGCGCAGCGTGCCCACGACGTCGGACTTCGAGCACATGCTGCGGGAGGCCGCGCTTCGCGTGACCCGTCCGCGGTTGGCGGTGCTGGACGCGGTGTACGTACATCCGCACGCCGACACCGACTCGGTTCTTGGCGCCGTGCGCAGGAACCTTCCCGACGTGTCCCACCAGGCTGTGTACGACGTCCTGCGTGCGCTGACCGCCGCGGGGCTGGTGCGGCGGATCCAGCCGTCCGGCTCGGTGGCCCGCTACGAGGCGCGGGTCGGGGACAACCACCACCACGTCGTGTGCAGGTCGTGCGGTGCCATCGCCGACGTCGACTGCGCCGTCGGCGAGACGCCCTGCCTGACCGCGTCCAACGACCAGGGGTTCCTGATCGACGAGGCCGAGGTCACCTACTGGGGCGTTTGTCCCGCGTGTGTCGCAGCACCAGCAACCAGTTGACAGAACGAGACATCAAGAAAACGAAATCGAGACAGGAGAACGACCGACGTGTCTGATCGCGGTAGCGAGAGCGAAAACCCGGTAATCCCATCCCCCACCCCCGCCCCGGCCCGGCCATCAACGAACCAGGACTGGTGGCCGAATCAGCTGAACCTGCAGGTTCTCCACCAGCACTCGCCGCGATCCAATCCCCTGGACGAAACCTTCGACTATGCCGAGGAGTTCAAGGGGCTCGACGTCGAGGCGCTCAAGCAGGACGTCCTCGACGTGATGACGAAGTCGCAGGACTGGTGGCCGGCCGACTACGGCCACTACGGCCCGCTCTTCATCCGGATGAGCTGGCACGCAGCCGGCACCTACCGCATCGAAGATGGCCGTGGCGGTGGCGGCGACGGACACCAGCGCTTTGCCCCGCTCAACAGCTGGCCCGACAACGCAAACCTCGACAAGGCCCGCCGGCTGCTGTGGCCGGTCAAGCAGAAGTACGGCCAGAGCGTCTCGTGGGCCGACCTCCTGGTGTTCACCGGCAACGTCGCCCTGGAGTCGATGGGCTTCAAGACCTTCGGCTTCGGCTTCGGGCGACCGGACGTCTGGGAGCCCGAGGAGATCTTCTGGGGTCCAGAGGACACGTGGCTCGGAGACGAGCGCTACAGCGGCGACCGGGAACTCGCCGGCCCGTTCGGCGCCGTACAGATGGGCCTGATCTACGTGAACCCGGAGGGTCCCAACGGGAACCCGGATCCTCTGGCGTCCGCGCGGGACATCCGGGAGACGTTCAGCCGGATGGCGATGAACGACGAGGAGACAGTCGCGCTCATCGCCGGCGGTCACACGTTCGGCAAGTGCCACGGCGCGGGCGACGCCAGCTTGGTCGGCCCCGAGCCCGAGGGCTGCCCCGTCGAACATCTGGGCCTCGGCTGGAAGAGCACGTTCGGCAGCGGCAAGGGCAAGGACACGATCACCAGTGGCCTCGAGGGTGCTTGGACGCCGACCCCGACCACGTGGGACAACAGCTACTTCGAGACCCTGTTCGGCCACGAGTGGGAGCTCACCTCGAGCCCTGCCGGCGCCCACCAGTGGAAGCCGAAGGACGGCGCCTGGGCGGACGCCGTGCCGGCCGCCCACGACCCCTCGGTCAGGGTGGCCCCGATGATGCTGACGTCGGACCTCGCACTGCGCCTCGACCCGATCTACGAGCCCATCTCGCGGCGGTTCATGGAGAACCCGAACGAGCTCGCGGACGCCTTCGCCAAGGCGTGGTACAAGCTGCTGCACCGCGACATGGGACCGGTTGCGCGCTACCTCGGCCCATGGGTCCCGGAGCCGCAAATGTGGCAGGACCCCGTCCCCGCGGTCGACCACGAGCTGGTCGCGGACGAGGACATCGCCGCCCTCAAGGGCAAGGTGCTCGAGTCGGGACTGTCCGTCTCCCAGCTGGTCTCGACCGCATGGGCGTCGGCGGCGAGCTTCCGCCGTACCGACAAGCGTGGCGGGGCAAACGGAGCGCGGATCCGCCTCGAGCCGCAGCGGAACTGGGAGGCCAACGACCCGGCCGAGCTGGCCGTGGTGCTGCAGACCCTCGAGCAGGTCCAGAAGAACTTCAACGCGTCGCAGCCCGGCGGAACGAGGATCTCGCTCGCGGACCTGATCGTCCTGGGCGGATGTGCGGGCGTCGAGCAAGCGGCGAAGAACGCCGGGTACGACGTCACGGTCCCGTTCGTGCCAGGGCGCACGGACGCCTCGCAGGAGCAGACCGACGCGGAGTCGTTCGCCGTCCTCGAACCGAGGGCAGACGGGTTCCGCAACTACCTGCGACGCGGTGAGAAGCTGTCGCCGGAGACCCTCCTGCTGGACCGGGCGAACATGTTGACGCTGACCGCTCCCGAGATGACGGTTCTGGTTGGCGGGATGCGGGCCCTCGGGCGCGAACTACGGGCGAGCGACACACGGACTGCTCACCGACCGGCCCGAGACGTTGACCAACGACTTCTTCGTGAACCTGCTCGACATGGGCACTGACTGGAAGCCGTCCGAGTCGGCTGAGAACGTGTTCGACGGCACCGATCGGGCCACGGACGAAGTCAAGTGGAGCGCCACGGCAGTCGACCTCCTCTTCGGTTCGAACTCGCAGCTCCGTGCCATCGCGGAGGTCTACGCCAGTGCCGACGCGGAGAAGAAGTTCGTCAGCGACTTCATCTCCGCGTGGGTCAAGGTCATGAACCTGGACCGGTTCGACCTCGCCTGATGCGAAGGGCCCCGGTCACCGAGGAGGTGACCGGGGCCGCTTCACCGCCCGTTACTGAACGCCCGCCTCGAGGCGGTCGCCGATCTCCCCGAGAGCTCGCGACGCAGACTGAGGCCCGACGTGGGTAATCCATCAAATCGTTTGATGTATTCTTGGAACATGGTGCCCTCAGGTCAGGTGGGCCCGCCGGCGTTCGTCCGACTGGTCGCCCACCCTTTGCGCTGGGCGCTGCTGACCACACTCGCCGACAGCGACTACCGGGTCCGCGAACTGGTGACGAGAGTTGGCCAGCCGCAGAACCTGGTCTCCTACCACCTGCGTTTGTTGCGAGGTGGCGGGCTGGTCACCGCCACGCGCAGCAGTTCCGACGGCCGTGACAGCTACTACCACCTGGACCTGGACCGCTGTGCAGAGGCGCTGGCTCAGACCGGCGCCTTGCTGCACCCCTGGCTGCGCCAGGACGCTGCGCAGCCGTTCGCCCCCGGCGGCGGCCGACAGCCGTCGCGACGTACCGACGTGTTGTTCGTGTGCACTGGCAACGGCGCCCGCTCGCCGATAGCCGAAGCACTGCTGCGGCACCACACCGCCGACGGCGTGACCGTGACAAGCGCAGGAAGCCGGCCGAAACGCCACCTCCACCCCAACACCGTGCAGGTCCTGGGCGACCAGTTCGGCATCGACGTCACCGGCCAGCAGCCGCGACATCTCGACACCCTTGTCGGCCGTCGGTTCGACCACGTGATCACGTTGTGCGACAAGGCCCGCGAAACGTGCCCCGAGTTCCCTGGCCATCCGCGGCGCATCCACTGGAGCATCGCGGACCCAGCGACGGCGAGCGACACCGACCAGGCCAGCTACTCCGCCTACCAGCGCACCGCGGCAGACATCGATACCCGCATCCGGCATCTGCTGCCGGTGCTCACCTCGACCCATCAATAAGGAGGCTCCACCGTGACCGCGACTGATCAGTACGCCAGCGTCCGTTACATCGTCGACGATGTACAGACAGCCATCGACTTCTACACCAACCAGCTTGGCTTCACCCTGAACACGAACCCCGCGCCCGCCTTCGCCGACGTGGTCCGAGGACCGCTTCGGCTCCTGCTGTCCGGACCCGCAAGCTCCGGTGCCCGCGCCACCCCCGACGACGACGCCGCCGCTGGACGCAACCGTATCCACTTGGTCGTCGACGACCTGGATGCCGACATCGCCCGGCTCCGCGACGGCGATGTGTCGTTCCGCAGCGACGTGGTCGCCGGTCCTGGCGGGCGCCAAATCCTGCTCGCCGACCCCGCCGGCAACCTGATCGAACTGTTCCAACCCGCGCACCCGCCGACCACCGCCTGACCTGGGTTGCTGGTCGTTCGTCAAGCGAGGAGGTCCGCCACCTGAGGCCGATGTTGAAAGTTTGCCGATGGGCTAAAGGTGTCGGTCCGGACTGCCGAAGATACTTTTGAGAGCAAAGTGCGTCGGTCTCCTCCCCCCGGGATCCCGACAGACACTCGAGGGTGGTGCCCCCCTTCGCACCACCCTCGCTCTCCCTACTGCCCAGAGGACGACCTCGGCCTGGGTTCGGCGTCGCTGGCCTACACTCCCGTAGCGTGCGCGACTTCCTGTTCGTCATGGGTCTGGGTCGCTCAGGGACGTCGCCCTTGACTCGCCTGCTGAACGGGCACCGGGACATTGCGCTCGGCATGGAGCGGTACAAGGGACTGTGGGAACGAATCGACGAGCTCACGCCCAGCCTGTTCGAGCACCAGAGGTTCTTCGACTTCTCCGACGGACTCACGAACCTGACACCCGAGAGGGAGGCATGGGCGCGGCACTATCGCGCGCTTGACGCGAAGTTCCTGCAGGCGCGCTACGTCGGCGACAAACTGGGCAGGGTGCTCGTGCCCCAGGTCGTGGCAAACTTCCCGACGGCGAGGTTCGTCGTCATCGTCCGCGAGGTAAAGGCAACGGCGCACTCCTGGGAAGCCCGCGCGACCAACCCGGACGACACCGGGTGGGCCGCAACCAGGGGCGCGATGGCCGCGGTCGGGGCTTGGAACCGTGGTCTGCGGAATACCCTCGACGCCGTCAGAACCCACCCTGACCGGGTTTCGATCGTCGAGTACGAGTCGGTCTTCTCCGACCCGGACGCCGCCGTGCTTCGCGCCACGCTGCGCCGCCTCGACCTCGACTGGGATGACGGCATCGCAGCGTCGTTCGCGGCGGCACACCGGCGCTACCGGCAGGTGCTCGCGAACAAACCTCGAGAGTTGCCGGATGAGCTTCGCGCTTACATCGACGACAACGCAGACCTGCGCAGGTGGCGACGGGTCACCCGCCTCGCCGTCTAGCGCTTGCCACAGCAGGGTCGGCGGCTCCCCGTCGAGGAGCCGGGTGAGCGCGCCGTACACCGACTGGTTGAGGGCCAATGACGGAGGGCCGACCCGGCCCGCGTCGACGAGGCCGTCGGCCCAGTACGTCGCCGACGAGCCCGGACTCACCACGAACCCGACTGCGACGGTACCGGCGAGGGCCACGACGGCCCGTCCCGCAGCCGTACGACGTCCGACCAGAGTGCCTCACCGGCGCGCGAGCCAGCACGATCGCATCGTACGCAGCGTGCAACGAGGAAGCGAGCGGCGCTGCTCAGGGCTCGGCAAGGTAGGGCTCGGCCCAGGCGCTGATGATGCGGGCCGCCCGCTTGGCCTGGTTGCGGCCGGTGAGCAGGTGGTCGGCGCCTTCGAGCGACACGAAGCTGCGCGGATGCCGGGCCGCCCGGAAGATCTCACTGGCGTTGGCAATGCCGACGGTGTTGTCGGTCGGTGAGTGCATCACCAGCAGGGCCCGGCGCAGGGTGCGGATCTGCTCGCGCAGGTCCGCCGCGCGGACGTCCTCGATGAAGTGCCGCCGCAGGGTGAGCGCCTTGCCACCGATGAGGAAGGGTGCCTCGCCGTCGTCGAGGATCCGTTCCACGAGGGCGTCGTAGTTGTGTTCGACGTGGCCGGGTTCGTACGGCGCGCCGACGCTCGCGACGGCGCGCACCGAGTCGACCTCGTGGGCCGCGGCGATGACCGCCGCGCCGCCAAACGAGTGCCCCACCAGGAGCCGCACCTCACGGCCGGATCCGTTCATGAACCGCGCCGCCTGCGCGGTGTCGGCGACCTTGTGGGAGAACGACCCGTCGCCCCAGTCGCCGTCGGAGTCGCCGAGTCCGAGGTTGTCGAAGCGCAGCATCCCGATGCCTTCGCTGGCCAACTGCTTGCAGATCCGGCTGGCCGCTGGGCTGTCCTTGCCCAGCGTGAAGCCGTGCGAGAACACGCCCCAGCCCCGGGTCGGGCCCTCCGGGTGGTCGACGAGACCGGCAAGCCTGGGTCCGCTCATGCTGGGGAACCAGACCCGCTCGGACACGTCGCCCATCCTCGCAGAACTCTGAGGGACTGGAGCCGCGGGCGTGCACCATGGACGCTCCCTCGTTCATCGCGCGGCAATTTGCTCCAGCACGGCCACTGCCTCGGCGATCGGGGGGTTGCTCGCGATCTCGTCCGCGACGGCGTGGGCAGCCTCGCGGTGCGAGGCTCCTGCCAGGAGTCGAGCCGTGGCTTCGGGAAGCTCGGCGATGGCTGCCGGGCCGCCGTCCAGGTTGAGGCCGGCGCCCAGGGCCGCCACGTGTTCGGCGTTGATGCGCTGGTCGAGGGCGAAGAGCGGGATGACGACCTGGGGCACACCTGCGGCGAGCGCGGCCATCGTGGTCCCGAAGCCGCCGTGGCCAACCACCGCCGCGGCGTGGGGCATGACGTCGGCCTGCGGCCACCAGCGCTCGATGTGGGCGTTGGCGGGGAGCGGGGCAAGCTCGGCCGGGTCGATGCCGTGGCCCGTGGTGAGCAGGATCCGGACCGGCTCCTCGGCGAAGACGGACAGTACTTCTGGATACAGGCCCGCAAAGCCGCCGAGCCCTGCAGCGACTGATCCGAAGCTGACGTAGACCAGCGGGTGCGACTGGTCGCCCCAGGGCTGCGGAAGCCTGCCTTGCTGCGAAACGAGTGAGTCATCGCGGAACCGTCGTACCGGACCGGTTTGGCTAACCCCACCCGGTCGGGCCGCATCGAGGACTGCTGGAACGCAGGTGAGGGTCGGGACCGTCCGCATCACAAGTGCGGCGGTCCCGTCGGGCTAGACCGGCCAGCGCGTCGAGCTCGGCGAGTGGTGCGGCGACGCGCGGCACGATGTACTCCGTCGTCGCGCTCACGCCGATGGCCACCACGGCTTGGCGGACCCCCGCGGACCGGGCAGCGACCAGTGATCCGAACTCAAGAGGTTCTCGAAGGACCAGATCAGGGCGCCACTGGTCGATGATCTCGACCAACCCAGGCAGGGCGGCCTGCGCGTCCAAGCGCCCGAAAACGTCGGCGACCACGACGTCGTTGGCCTCCTCGAACGACAGGTTCGGCACGTGCGCGAAGATCTGTCCCAACAACTCGGCGGGGGCATCCGCGAACGGGCGGTGCTCGAACCCGGCGGCGGCCACCTCAGTGGAGAACGATGCGGGGGCGGCCACCAGGACCTCGTGCCCCGCCGTCTGGCACGCCTTCGCGAACGGGACGATCGGGCCGAAGTGGCCGGAGCCGGCGGTGGTGGAGACCAGGACACGCATTTCGGGATCGTCCCACGACACCGATCCATCAGTCGCCCGCGGCTGGGGACGGGTCACGGGCCGCGGCCGCGTAGCGGTCGGCAAGCTCGCGGAGCAGGGTCCGGAGCTCTGGAGGGTCGAGCACCTCGAACGCGGTGTCGAGGCCGGTGAGATAGCGAATGAGTTCCCGAAGTGAGTCGCTGCCGGTCTCCAGGACACAGCTGTGCTCGCCGTCCGGGCGCAAAGGGCCCGCCTCGGGCGGGAGAGACTCCGCGATGACCTCGACCGGCACCGGGAAGCGGATCCGCGCCTGGTGCGTCCACGCCAACGAGCCGACGCCGCGGATCACGTGTCTTGCGGCGTCCTCGGGCGGTTCCCGCGGCGTGAACCGCGGCCCGGTGGGCAGGCGAGGCTGGATCCGATCGGCACGAAACGTCCGCCAGTCCTCGCGGTCCCGGTCCCAGGCGAGCAGGTACCAGCGGCGACCGGTGTAGACGAGGCGGTGCGGCTCCACGCGGCGTGCGCTGGCCTCGCCGTCGCGGGTCAGGTAGTCGAAGCGCAGCTGCTCGTGGTCGCGGCAGGCGCCGGCGACGGCCGCGAGCGTGCCGGCGTCGACCGTCGGCCCGCGCCCCACCGCGGAGACCGTGGCCCGCCGAAGGGCATCGAGCCGGTGTCTGAGCCGGGGCGGCAGGGTCTGTTCGAGCTTCGTCATCGCCCGCAGCGACGTCTCCTCGAGCCCGGAGACCGAGCCGGCCGCCGCGGCGGCGAGTCCCACCCCGACGGCGACGGCCTCGTCGTCGTCGAGCAGCAGCGGCGGCATCGTGGATCCGGCGCTGAGCCGATACCCGCCGGTGATCCCGGTGCTGGAGGTCACCTCGTAGCCGAGGATCCGCAGCCGCTCGATGTCGTTGCGCACGGTCCTGGTGGTGACGTCGAGGCGGCTGGCGAGGTCGGCTCCGGACCAGGTTCGTCGCGCCTGGAGCAGCGAGAGGAGCCGGAGCAGCCGAACCGAGGTGTCCAACATCTTCTCAGTCTCCCACGCATTGAGGAACCGGAGGTTCCACAAGTGCCGATAGCGTTTGACTCAGAACACACCGACGAGGAAAGGACCCCATCATGGGCCTGCGAGGATTCGCGACACTCAACTTCTGGGCGGACGACGTCCCGGCTGCCACGGCCTGGTACGCAGAGTTCCTGGGCGTGGACGCCTACTTCGAGCGCCCCGGCCCCGACGGACGCACGGCGTACGCCGAGTTCCGGATCGGCGACTCCCAGGACGAGTTGGGAATCATCGACAGCAACTACCGGCCGGCCGGCTCGACCGAGCCCGGTGGCGCGGTGATGCACTGGCACGTCGACGACCTCGAGGCGACGGTGCAGCGACTGTTGTCCATGGGAGCACAGGAGTACCAGCCGATCACGCCGCACGGGGACTCCGGGTTCGTCACCGCCTCGGTCGTCGACCCGTTCGGCAACGTGCTGGGCGTCGATGACCAACCCGCACTACCTCGAGGTGCTCGCGTCCAGCAAGGAGGCCTGACGTGGACGTGCTCGACTTTCCCGACGCCGGCGGGTGGGAGTCCTGGCTGGCACGAGCAGCACGACGTGCAGACCGAGGCATGGCTCCGGATCGGCAAGGCGCACTCGGGGATCGCGTCGATCACGATCGCGGAAGCGCTCGATGTGGCCCTCTGCTACGGGTGGATCGACGGCCAGCGCAAGGCCCTACGACGACGTGTCGTTCCTCCAGCGGTACTCGCGGCGCCGCCCCGGGAGCTCGTGGTCGAAGGTCAACGTGGGCAAGGTCGAGGCACTGGCGGAGGCCGGGCGGATGCGGCCGCCCGGGCTCGCGGAGGTCGAGGCGGCCAAGGCGGACGGGCGATGGGAGGCGGCCTACGAGTCGCAGCGCAACGCGACGGTCCCGCCGGATCTCGCTGCCGCGCTGGCCGGCAACGCCGACGCGAACGCCGCCTTCGAGCGGCTCGGCCGGTCGGACCGCTACGCCGTGATCCTGCCGCTGCTCAAGGCGCGGACCCCCGAGGCACGCGCGAAGGTGCTGGCCCGGGAGGTCGCGCGGCTGGCCGCCCCGAAGTAGGCCAGATCAGGGGCCCGGGACTGTCGGTGGCGAGTGCGATGCTCGAAGAACGAGGGTGGCCCCCAGGTATCAGCCAGAGCCGACGACCATCCTCTTGCACACAGGGAACCAAGTCACGACGGACGACGTCACACCGTCCTGGAACCACGAAAGGAGTGATCAGGATGTGCACTGCGACCCTTGGCGGCGGCCCCTTGAGCTGTGTCCGGCCCGAAGGCCACTCCGATGGCCACGAGTACCACTCCCTTCACGGGTCCTGGGTCGACGACAACCACGGCGAGGGTGGCCACGGCTGACCCCCGGCTCCGTCGAGCAGGAGTCTGTCGATCAGCTCGTGGTCTTGTCGAGCAGTTGCAACAGGTCGTGGGCGGCCAGCTCGACGTCCTTGTGCCGCCACTCCGACGCCCGGTAGACGCAGGCGATCAGCGCGGTGCGGTGTACCCGCCGCAGGTCCCCCACGACGAATCCGTAGCGGGCCTTGGTCTCGTCGTTGGCGCCGTCGGTGAGGCCGAGGTGCCAGGCGGCGTACTCGTCCCACGAGTGCTTCTCGAGGAAGGCATTCTGTGCCTCGGCGTCGGGTTGCACCTCTCCCCAGTCACTGTCGAGGACGTATTGGCGCCCCTCGATCAGTCGACGGCAGTGGGCGACGGCGTCCGGGTTCACCGTGTACTTGGCCATGACGACATCCTCACCCGGCGCCGCTGCCTCCGCTAGGGTCGCGGTCATCAGCACCCCACCACTCGCGGAGGTCGTGGCCCGGCTCCGGGCCGCTGGCTGCGTGTTCGCCGAGGCCGAGGCGGCGCTGCTCGTGTCCGAGGCACAGACTCCCGCCGAGCTCGACGACCTGGTGAGCCCGTCGGGTAGCCGGGCTCCCCCTCGAGCAGGTGGTCGGCTGGGCGGAGTTCTGTGGGATCAGGATCGTCGTGGAACCTGGCGTGTTCGTCCCCCGCCGGCGTACCGAGATCCTGGTCCGTGCGGCCGCAACGCTCGCCCCGGTCAACGCGGTCGTCGTCGAGCTGTGCTGCGGCACGGGTGCGGTGAGCGCCGCCCTCGCCGCCGCCCTGCGGGAGGGCGGCGGCGTCGGGGCCCTGTACGCCGCGGACATCGACCCGGCCGCGGTGCGATGTGCTCGCCGCAACGTCGTCCCGGTGGGTGGCCAGGTCTTCGAAGGCGACCTCTACGACCCACTGCCGGCGTCGCTGCGGGGCAGAGTCGACATCGTGGTGGTCAATGCTCCCTACGTGCCGACCGAGGCGATCGAGCTGATGCCACCCGAGGCCCGGCTCCACGAGCCGCGGGTCGCGCTCGACGGCGGCCCGGACGGGCTGGACATCCAGCGCCGGGTGGCCGCGCAGTCGCCAGGATGGCTGGCACCGAGTGGCCACCTGCTGATCGAGACAAGCGTCCGCCAGGCACCAGCCACGATGGCGGCCATGGTCGATGCCGGACTTGTCGCCCGCACGGTCAGGGCCGACGAGCTCGACGCAACTGCGGTGATCGGCAGGCTTCGGACGCCGCCCCCGACGGTCTGACCGCGGTTCAGTGGGAGGCGCTCTCCGTGGTCGAGATCGGCCGCTCGCCGAGCTCCTCGTCGAGGCGCAGCAGGCCCGGGCCGTCTTCCTTGATCAGCTCGACGCGAGCGACGATGGCGCTGACCGCTGCTTCCTCCTCGATCTGCTCGCTGAGGAACCAGTTCAGCAGAGGCCGCGAGTCGAGGTCGCCGGCCTTCTCGCAGGCCCGGTAGAGCCTGCGGATCGCCTCCGATACGCCCTGCTCGTGCGCGTACGCCGTCTTGAAGCAGTCCAGCACCGAGTTGACCTTGACCTTCGGCCCGGCGATCGACCCGATGACCGGGTGGTTGTCGCGGTCGGCCAGATGGTCGATGAGCTTGTTGGCGTGCACGATCTCCTCGTCCGCCTGATGGCGCAACCACGCGGCCATGCCGGGCAGGTCCCGGATCTCCATCTCGATCGCCAGCTGGCGATAGACCAAGGAGGCCTCGAACTCCAGCGAGATCTGGGCGTTGAAGGCTTTCTCGAGCGCGGTCGTCAGCTTCATGCGGTCGACTCTAGTGGCCGGACAACCCGGTTGAGCCCCCGCCCCTGGGGTAGTCCGATCGGGTAGAACGCCTGACCAAAGTGTGTCAGTTGGCGTGTCTTCGATGAATATTCATCGACCTTGGGGTCAATATGAAGTATCAGGGTCGACCAAGAACGCTCATCCATCTCAACCAGACCGTAAAGGAGGCAGGACCATGTGGGACACCGTTGACACGACAAGCACCTACTTGTCACACGACATGCCCTGCCCGCACTGCGGCCACGCCGGACACATCTACCTCGCGTGCTCCGACACCTGTGACTGCCTTCCGGTCTCGATGCCGGGCGTCTACACCGCCGCCTGACTCGCACCGGTCCAAAGCCGACCGTAGTCGGTGCCGCTTGGTCAGGGCTCGATCAAGACCTTGATCGCCTCGCGCTGGTCCATGAGCCGGTAGCCCTCCCCGACCTCGTCGAGCGGCAGGGTGCGGTCGAAGACCAGGCCGGGGTCGATGCTTCCCGAGGTGACCAGGTCGAGCAGTTCGGGCAGGTACTTGCGCACCGGCGCCACACCGCCGGCCAGCCCGATGTTCTTCTGGAACATCCGGCGCATCGGAAGCTCGACATCGTGCGGGACTCCGACGAAGCCGACCATGGCGCCGGGCCTGGCGATCTGGAACGCCGACTTCATGGCCGCGTCGGTGCCGACGCACTCGAGCACGGCATCCGCACCGACGCCCCCGGTGATCTCGGCAACCCGCTCGGCGCCCTCGTCGCCGCGTTCGGCCACGATGTGGGTCGCGCCGAACTGCTTCGCGACGGCCTGGCGGGGCTCGTGCCGCGACATCGCGATCACCTTCTCGGCCCCCATGGTGTGCGCGGCCAGCACCCCGCAGAGACCGACGGCGCCGTCACCGACGACCACCACCGTACCGCCGCGCGTGACCCGGGCCGCGACCGCGGCGTGCCACCCGGTCGCCATCACGTCGGACAGGGTAAGCAGGGACGGGATCAAGGAGGCGTCGGGCGTGCCGTCGGTCTTGACCATGCTGCCCTCGGCCTGGTTGACCAGGGTGTACTCGGCCTGGCCGCTCTCGGTGAAGCCGACGTTGTCGCAAGCCGACTGCATGCCGTGCCGGCACGTGGCGCAGGTGTTGTCGCAGTGGTCGAACGGCACGACCACGAAGTCGCCGGGCTTGAACGAGGCCACCGACGCGCCGACCTCCTCGACGATACCCACGCACTCATGGCCGATCGTGCTGCCGGGCTTGATGGTGTTGGCGCCCCGGTAGGGCCACAGGTCCGAGCCGCAGATGCAGCCGGCCACGATCTTCACGATCGCATCGGTCGGTTTCCCGATGGTCGGGTCTGGTACGTCGGAGAGCCGGATGTCGCCTGGTGCGTGAATCGTGGTTGCTCGCATGCCCAGCATCCTCGCACCCCGACCGGAACCAACCGGCAGTTGTCGACCAATTGGTGCGCAATGACGCGCTTGCGGACGTGTCGACCCGCGGTTGTCGACCAATTGGCGCGCTCCCCCGGGCCCGACTCGCCGACCGCGGATTTTTGCGGTATCTCATATCTGAGATACCGTGGCAGACATGACCCACGACTATCTCGGACGCATCGGCAACCTGATCCGCGACGCACGAAAGCACCGCGGCTGGACCCAGCAACAGCTCGCAGACGTGCTGTCGACCAGCCAGAGTGCGGTCAACCGGATCGAGAAGGGCCACCAGAACCTCTCCCTGGAGATGCTGGCGCGGATCGGCGAGGCGCTCGACTCGGAGATCGTGACGCTCGGCCAGCCCGGGCCCGTCCATCTGCGGGTCAACGGCCCCACCACCTTGTCCGGCACGATCGACGTCAAGACGTCGAAGAACGCCGGCGTCGCCCTGCTCTGCGCCTCGCTGCTCAACCGCGGTCGCACGACGCTGCGCCGGGTGGCCCGGATCGAGGAGGTCAACCGGCTGCTCGAGGTGCTGAACTCGCTCGGCGTCAAGACCCAGTGGCTGAACGCCCAGAACGACCTCGAGATCATCCCGCCTGCCGAGTTCGACCTGGCCAACATCGACGAGGCGGCCGCCCGTCGTACTCGCTCCATCATCATGTTCCTCGGCCCGTTGCTGCACCGTGAGGAGGTCTTCGACCTCCCGTACGCCGGCGGCTGCAACCTCGGCACCCGGACCGTCGAGCCGCACATGTCTGCCCTGCGGCCGTTCGGGCTCGAGGTCAAGGCCACCGACGGCATGTACCACGCGTCAGTCAACCGGGCGATCGAACCGACCCGCCCGATCGTGCTCACCGAGCGCGGCGACACCGTGACCGAGAACGCGCTGATGGCAGCCGCGCTGCACCCCGGCACGACCGTGATCCGCAACGCCTCGTCCAACTACATGGTCCAGGACCTCTGCTTCTACCTCCAGAAGCTCGGCGTGGGGGTCGAGGGCATCGGCACCACCACGCTGACCGTGTCCGGGCTGGAGTCGATCGACGTCGACGTCGACTACGCACCGAGCGAGGACCCGATCGAGGCGATGTCGCTGCTCGCGGCCGCGATCGTGACCAAGTCCTCGATCACCATCCAGCGGGTGCCGATCGAGTTCCTGGAGATCGAGCTCGCCCTGCTCGAGGAGATGGGCTTCAACTACAGCCGCACCGAGGAGTACGACGCGGCCAACGGCCGGACCCGCCTGGTCGACATCATGACCAGGCCGTCCCATCTGCACGCCCCGCTCGACAAGGTCCACCCGATGCCGTTCCCCGGCCTCAACATCGACAACCTGCCGTTCTTCGCCGTCATCGCCGCCGTGGCCGACGGCCAGACGCTGTTGCACGACTGGGTCTACGAGAACCGGGCGATCTATCTCACCGAGCTGACCAAGCTGGGCGCGACCGTCAAGCTGCTCGACCCGCACCGGGTGCTGGTCGAGGGACCGACGCACTGGTCCGGGGCCGAGATCGTCTGCCCTCCGGCCCTGCGTCCGGCGGTGGTGATCCTGCTGGCGATGCTGGCCTCCAAGGGCACCTCGGTCCTGCGGTCGACGTACGTCATCCACCGCGGCTACGAGGACCTGGCCGAGCGGCTGCGCGCCCTGGGCGCCGACATCGAGACCTTCCGCGACTTCTGACCCGCGGACCGCTCGCCGACGATCAGCGAACGGGCCTCGCCGAGGTGCGAGCTCCACGATCTCGTCACGTCCTGGCCCAGCGCGTTGGCCCAGTCCGTGAGCGGGGCGAGCGCGTCGAGCAGGTCGGCGTCCGAGCGGCGTCAGCCGGGTGTAGCGCGAGCAGTCGTCCTGCTCGACGATGCCGGCCTCGCGAAGCTCAGTGAGGCGGCTGCTGAGCACCGTCGGGGACACGTCGTCGCAGCGCTGCTGCAGGGCCCGGAACCCGACCGCGGCCGATCGACGCAGCTCCCACAGCACCCGCAGCGCCCACCTGCGATCCGAGCAGGTCGAGCGCTGCCATGATCGGGCGCGCCGGTCCGCGACCCTGCGGACCGCGTGACCTGGCAGGCGGTGCAGCCATGAGCTCCTCCGACGGTTGCGCTACGGAAAGCGTAGCGCACATGACTGGTGCTACTGAAAACGTAGCAACCTGAGGAGGGACGATGCCGCGTGATCGCACCGCTGGAGCCGCCGTTCGCGCCGGACGTCGCGACGCTGGCTGGACAAGTGGATGGTGCCGGGGAGTCGACGGTCGAGCCGCTGGCGCTGTTCCGGCTGCTCGCCGTCCACCGGGCAACTGGCCGACCGGTGCCGGCCGATGGCGTCCGGCCTGCTGAGCAAGGGCCTGCTGTCTGCCCGGGACCGCGAGATCGTCATCGGGCGGACCACCGCCCGGGCCGGTGCGGAGTACGAGTGGGGCGTGCATCGCACCGTCTTCTGGCCCGGTGGTCGACCCGGAGGGCTGCGCTGCTCGACCGGCTCGCCACCGAACCTCCGGGCAGACTACCGCCTTTGACGGCCGCACCAACCTCCTCGTCGCGGCCGGTGGACGAGCTCGTACGACACCGCGACGATCAGCGCGGCCACAGTGGACGGGTCTCGGCCGACGCACTACGACGACCGCCGGTCTGATAGAGCTGGTGCTGCTCTGTGGCTGGTACCGGACACTGTCCACCACTCATCAACGCCGTTCGAACTTCCGCTCGAGCCGTGGGCGGTGTCTAATCCCGCATTCCGCCCACCCGGTCGTTGAGCCGCCTCCGCGCAGCCGACGAGGATGCTGCACGGCCGTTCGTCCACGACCCCGGAAGCGGGCGCGCACCGTGCGACGAACCCCTGCACGGGCCTCGTTACTGCGGGCAGATCAGCGGTCCCGGCTCACCATGGCGCTCGGCGTTCCTGAGGTGCATGGTGGGAACCATGACGACGCCAACACCCGAGCACCCGGACGAGCAGGGCCACTACGAGGACACCGCCGACGAGCCGCGCGAGCGCGAGCACCCGGACGAGGAGGGCCACTACGAGGACACCGCCGACGAGCCGCGCGAGCACGAGCACCCGGACAAGCAGGGCCACTACGAGGACACGGCCGACGAGCCGCGCGAGCACGAGCACCCAGACAAGCAGGGCCACTACGAGGACACCGCCGAGAAGGCCGACGAGTCCTAGCAGGCTCCGGGCAAGCCAACGAGGGGCGCTGGGCCCGGCCGATCAGCCGAAGAGCGTCTCGATGAACGCGCGAGACCGGGTGGCCATGGGCGGCGGCGCGGTCATGTCGGCGGTGATCCTCGGCAGCGGCTGGGTGTGATGGCCCGAGCTCCGGTGCCACTCGCTCTCCCCCTCGATCAGGCCGCCGAGATCGGCCCGCTCGAGGAACACTCCGTGGCCCTCCGGGCACTGGTGCACGTGGGCGCCACCGACGTCTCGCTGGGCCATCTCGGCGGAGCAGCGTGGGCAGGTCATTTCCTCGGACTCCATGGCCCAAACGGTACGCCCGTGTGAGTACGGCGGCCGACGCGGCCCCCGGCGATTCCCGGCAGGATCGAGCCATGCCAGTGTTGAATGCTGTCGTGACTCCCCCGCACACCGGGTGCCCGTTCCTCGACGAGCCGGGCCCGGTCCTGGCCTTCGCGCACCGCGGCGGGGCGTTCCATCCCGAGCTCGAAGGCCTGGAGAACACGTTGACGGCGTTCCACCACGCCGTCGCCTTGGGATACCGCTACCTCGAGACCGACGTGCACGTCACCCGCGACGGCATCCTGCTCGCGTTCCACGACACGGTTCTCGACCGCGTCACCGACCAGGTCGGGCCGATCTCCGCCGCGACGGCCCAGGAGGTGCGACGAGCAAGGGTCGGCGGGCACGAGCACATCCCGACGCTGGCCGAGCTCTTCGACGCCTTCCCCGACGCACGCTTCAACATCGACATCAAGTCCGAGGGTGCCATCCGGCCGCTCGTCGACTTCCTCGCCGCCCGCGACGCCGCCGACCGGGTCCTCGTCGGGTCCTGGTCGGGCCGCCGCCTCAGCGAGTTCCGGCGGCTGACCAAGGGACGGGTCGCGACCTCCGCGGCGCCCGTGGAGATCGCGCTCTTCGTGTGCCTTCCCGCCCGGTTCGCGGACCGGCTGACCGGGCGACAGGTCCTGGCGATGCAGATCCCCCATCGCCGTGGTCCGCTCACCGTGGCCACGGCCCGGTTCGTACGCCGGATGCACGCGATCGACAAGCACGTGCACGTGTGGACCATCGACGACCCGGCGGAGATGAACTTGCTGCTCGACCGCGGTGTCGACGGGCTGATGACCGACCGCACCGACATACTCAAATCGGTGCTGCAGCAGCGCGGCCAGTGGAGGGAAGTACCCATGAGCAGCGACTCGAAGGACGGCGGAGTCGCCGACCCCCGTCCACTGGCGGAGTCACGGGCCAAGGAGCAGAAGGCCTGGTACTGGTACGACTGGGCAAACTCGGCGTACGCCACCACCATCGGCACGGTCCTGTTCGCGCCGTACCTCATCCGGATCGCGGAGCGGGCCGCCTGCGGCTTCGTCACCGACAGCGACAAGGGTCTGGACTGCGACACGAACCTGAGCGTGCTGGGGCTCTCGATTGCTCCCGGGGCACTGCCTGCCTACATCGTCACCTTCTCGACGATCCTGTCGGCGATCCTGCTTCCGCTGCTCGGCGCGATCGCGGACCGCACGGCCAACAAGAAGGGACTGCTGGCCTCGTTCGCCTGGGTCGGCGCGGCCTTCGCTTCGCTGCTGTTCTTCTGCAAGGGCGAGAACTGGCAGATCGGCGCCATCGCCGTGATCGGGGCCAACCTCTGCTTCGGCGCCTCGACGGTCTTCAACGACTCGATCCTGCCGCTGATCTCCGAGGAGCACGAACGCGACCGGGTGTCGTCGCGTGGTTGGGCATTCGGCTACCTCGGCGGTGGACTGCTGCTCGCGGCCAATCTCGCGCTGGTGACGTTCGCGTCCAGTGTGCTTCCGGGGACCGATGAGGAAGCCGGCGAGCTGGCGGCCCGCATCTCCATGCTGTCGGCTGCCGTGTGGTGGGCGGGGTTCACGTTCATCCCGTTCCTCAAGCTGAAGAACCGGCCGCCTCAGCACGTCGTCCCGGAGTCCGGAGGTCTGATCTCGCAGAGCTTCGGACAGCTCGGCGCCACGCTCAAGGACATGAAGAACTACCCGATGGCGCTCACCTTCCTGCTCGCCTACCTCTTCTTCAACGACGGCATCCAGACGGTGATCGCCTCGGCATCGACCTATGGCGAGAAGCAGCTCGGCTTCGGCACCGACATCCTGATCGCAACGATCCTGATGGTGCAGTTCGTCGCATTCGGGGGCGCCCTGGTCTTCGGCCGGGCCGCGAAGAGGTTCGGCGCGAAGCGGGTCATCCTGGTCGGCCTGGTGATCTGGATGCTGATCGTGACCGTGGCGCTGGTCCTGCCCGCCGAACAGATCGTGCCGTTCCTGCTGATGGGCTTCGCCATCGGCGTGGTTCTGGGCGGCACCCAGGCCCTGGCCAGGTCGTACTTCTCGCTCCTGATCCCCAGGGGCCGCGAGGCCGAGTTCTTCAGCTTCTACCACGCCATGGACCGCGGGACGTCGTGGTTCGGCACGCTCACGTTCGGTCTGGTCTACCAGCTGACCGACTCGTACCGGCCGGCGATCTTCGCGTTGATCGCGTTCTTCGTCATCGGTGGGCTGCTGCTGCTGCGGGTCGACACCGAGCGCGGAATTCGGGAGGCCGGGAACTCGGTGCCTGAGGTCCTGTGACCCCCGTTTGCGTGTGGTTCGCCACATTTGCCGAAATTGGAATCCTGCGTAGGCGGAGTACGTTGGAGGCATAGAGCACCGAGTTGGGTGCGGACGCGTCATGAAGGCTTGGGGGAACCGTCTCCTTCATGAGGCCCGGGGAAATTTCAATTTTTGGAGGTGGCACATGGCGGAGCGCACTTTGCGTGGAGCTCGGCTGGGAGGCCAGAGCTTTGAGGACGAGCGCGGCATCGAGTTCGCGGCTCGTCAGCAGGTCGGTTACGACTGCCCGCAGGGGCACCTGTTCGAGATCACGATGTCGGTCGAGGCCGACATCCCGGCAGTGTGGGAATGCCCGCGCTGCGGAGCCGAGGCAGTCAGCCGGGACGGCATCCTGCCCGAGGCCAAGGCCGAGAAGCCGGCCCGTACACACTGGGACATGCTCCTCGAGCGCCGTTCCATCAAGGAGCTCGAGGACATCCTGAGCGAGCGTCTGGCACTGCTGCGGGGCGGCGAGATCGGCCCCGCGCACCTGCACCGCGCCAACCAGAAGAAGCGCAAGGCCAGCGCATAAGTACGGCATAACCGTGCGCTGACGATCGCTACTCTTCGTCCACCACCTCGCCCTGGACCACCGATCCCCCTGGGGATCCCGGTCCGGGGCGTTGTGCCGTGCCGGGTGAAGTGTCAGCTGAGTAGGGGCCGGGTGCGACGCCGGGAAAGCCGCTGGCCAGCAGCCGGCGAGTCACGACTCGGGTGAGGATGCGCCGGAAGAACGGCCGGGTGAACGGCAGGATCATCAGGATGCCGAACGCGTCGGTGACGAAGCCGGGCGTGAGCATGAGGGTGCCCCCGATCAGGATCAACGCCCCGTCGGCGAGCTCCCGAGCCGGCATCCGGCCACTGCTCAGCGCCACGTTCAGGTCCCGCCAGGCCCGGCTGCCCTCCCGCTTGATCAGCCAGCCGCCGAAGAGACTGTCGGCGATCAGCAGCAGGATCGTCCACCACGGACCGATGACCTGACCCACCTGGATCAGCACGTAGATCTCCGCCAGCGGGACGACCAGGAACGCGACGAACAGAACCCACAGTGGGATCCTTCGGCGGCGCCTGCCCGCTGGTGCGGTGGTCATCGGGGCCGCCTGCGCCGGCGTCTGAACGCTGCACGGATCTGGTTGCGCCGCTCCTGGAGGCCCCAGCGGGTGATCCGCTTGAGGGACTCGCTGGCGACGCCGCCGCTCATCTTCGAGTCGCCGCGCACCCGTTCGATGAACTCGATCGGCACCTCGACGACCCGCAGACCGGCCTTGACGGTGCGCCACGCGAGGTCGGTCTGGAAGACGTAGCCGGCCGACTCGACCGACTCCAGATCGATGGTCTCGAGCGTCGTACGGCGGAACAGCCGGTAGCCGGCGGTGGCGTCGCGGACCTTGGAGCCCAGCAACAGCCGGACGTAGAGGTTGCCGCCGCGGGAGAGGAACTCGCGTGACTTGGGCCAGTTCACGACGGAGCCGCCGGGGACCCAGCGTGAACCGATCACCAGGTCGGCGTCTGCCAGCGCGGTCAGCAGCAGGTGCAGCTGCTCGGGCTGGTGCGAGCCGTCGGCGTCCATCTCTCCGATGACGTCGTAGCCGGCCGCGAGGGCGTCGCGGAAGCCATGGAGGTACGCCGCACCCAGGCCGGCCTTCTCGGTGCGATGCACCACGCGGATCCGGGAGTCACCCTCGGCCAGCTTGTCGGCGAGGTCGCCGGTGCCGTCAGGGCTGTTGTCGTCGACGATCATCACGTCGACGTCGGGTTGCGCATCGCGCAGTCGTCCGACGATCCACTCGATGTTGAGGGCCTCGTTGTAGGTCGGGATGACCATCACGACTCGTCCCAGGGGGGTGCTGCTCACGTCGGAACCTCGGCGTCTCTCTCTGGCTGCGTTTCCGTCTCGGTCTCAGGCCGGGTTTCGGACCTGGTAACGCGTCGACGACGATACGGGACCACCCCCCAGATGGCGGCAACGAGCGCGACCAGCACCGCCAGCCGCCCCACCCACGGCCCGAGCAGGACGCCTGGTGTGGTGACGTCGTACAGGTCCACCCGGTCCACCAGCACCGCTTGGGTGCGGCGCTCCGCCACGTCGACGACACTGCCGTCGGGGGCGATCACGCCGGAGATCCCGTTCGTCGCGGCCACCACGACGTAGCGTCCGGTCTCCAGGGCCCGCAGGCGAGTGATCGCGAACTGCTGGTCGATCTGGTGGGTGTGGATGAACTTCGCGTTGCTGGTCTGTACGACGACCAGCTCGGCACCTTTGCGCACCTGCTCGTACAACCCGTCGTCGTAGGCCACGTCGAAACAGATCGCGTCGGCGACCTGGGTGTCGCCGATGTCGAGCGGCTCGTTACGGGTGCCGGCGAGCATGTCCCGCGGAACCAGGGCCAGTCTGTTCACCATCTTGATGAGCAACCCGTTGCGGTAGGGGACGTATTCGCCCATCGCCACCGGGTGGCGCTTGGTGTAGCGATCCCCGCCGCCGACGCCAGGGTTCCAGACGATGCCCTGGTTGAGGACCTGGCTGTCATCGGGCGCGTTGGCGATCGCGCCGACGAGGATCGGCACACCGATGGCGTCCGACGCCTCGCGGATGCCCGCGTTCGTCTCCGGGTCGGTGAAGGGGTCGACCGCGGTCGAGTTCTCCGGCCAGACGACGAGGTCCGGCCGGGGGCGACGACCGGAGGCGACGTCGTCGGCCAGCTGGACCGTGGCGTCGACGTGGTTGCGGGTCACCTGGCGGTGGTCGAGCAGGATGTCGGAGCCGTCCCCGGGGATGTTTCCCTGCACGGACGCCACCGTCACCTCGCCGGTCGGGTCCGCGTCGTACGACACGACCGCCGGGGCCAGACACAGCGCCGCCGTGCCGGCCACGGCGGCAAGCGCGACCCGGGGACGTTCGCGGCCGTGCAGGAACGCCCAGGCCAGGCTGGAGCCCAGCAGCGCCAGCACCAGCGTGACCCCGTTGCCACCGAGCCACGGGAAGGCTGCGGCCACCGGGGTGTCGATCATCGCGTAGGAGACTCGCCCCCACGGCATCCAGCCCGTGACGCCGCTGGAACGGAACACCTCGCAGGCCGTCCAGGCGGCCGCTGTCCACAGTGGCCACCAAGGCCGGCGGACGACCAGAGCCGTGACCGAGCCGAGGACCGCGTAGAAGAGGGCCTCGACCGTGGCCAGCCCGATCCACGCGTCGTAGCCGACGACCCGCATCCAGAAGATCAGCACGTACATGAAACCGATCCCGAAGGCGAGCCCGGGCAGCCACGCACGGTGAACGGGCAGGTCGCGTACGCACAGCACGAAGGCGGCGATGCAGAAGGGCACAACGATCGGGAGCCCGTACGGCTCGAAGGCCAGCGCCAGGACGACGCCGGCCACCAGGGCGACGGACGTCCGGGTGAGCACGGCTGAACGGTATCCAACGCGTGGGCGACCCACCTATATGCAGGAACGGAAGGGGCCCGCACCCTTCGGACCAACCCGGTGCCGACTGGCTGCCAACAGCGGGAAGTTGTCTACGGAGTCCGAGCCCCTTCCGCATTCGCCTTCATGGAGCGGAAACCGACCTCCGCGAGCCGTGGGGTGCGGGTTCGTGGAACTCGACCCGTCCTCACGGCCACCTGGACGCCGGTCCGCCGGCCATGATCTGCACGGGCGAACGCAGCCGACACTCACAGGCTGCGGTGCTCGTGTCAATGGGCGAGTGACCTGCGAAAACTCGCGAAATCGCAGGTCAGCCAACGG
This sequence comes from uncultured Actinomycetota bacterium, assembly GCA_963844385.1. Taxonomy (GTDB): domain Bacteria; phylum Actinomycetota; class Actinomycetes; order Propionibacteriales; family Nocardioidaceae; genus Nocardioides. Next base: position 207,462 of record CAWJOJ010000029.1, read on the forward strand.
GCTGCTGGCCCGAAACTGGGGTCGAAATAGTCCACGTGGACGGCGTGTTGCTCGGGACACGCCGGGCCGCTTGTTCTATGCGCCCGTTGGAGGTGGAACCACCGCGGTTCCGGTTGGCGTGGTGGCGAAGAGTGGGTAGTACAGCATCCCGGCGGTCACTGCTTCCCCTCGGAGTCGTGGAGAGTGCGGCCGGCGCCGACGGTGCGCACCAGTCGCGGGAGTTCGGCGCCCGGTTCGAGGACGGGGAGGCCTTCGGGACCCATCCCGGCGGGCAGGTCCCAGATCGCCAGGTCGGCCCGGCTGCCGGGCAGCAGGTGTCCGGAGTCGTCGTCGCGACCGGCCTTCCAGCCGCCGGCGGTGTGCGCCCGGAAGGCCCGGACACGCCCAGCCGGTGCTCGGGAGCCTGGTGGTGCACGGCGGCGCGCACGGCCGCCCACGGGCCGATCGGGGTGACCGGAGAGTCGGAGCCGAAAGCCAGCCGGACCGGCGCCGTCTCGAGAGCGAGGAACGGGTTGGTGCCCGTCCACCGCTCCCCCAGCCGATCGGCGTACATGCCGTCGGGTCCGCCCCACAGCGCGTCGAACATGGGTTGCACGCTCGCGGTCACGTCGAGGCGGGCGAGCACGTCGATCACTCGTGGGGAAGGCATCTCGACGTGCTCGAGCCGATGCCGGGCGGCGCGGACCCGGTCGTCGCCGAGCTGCGTCGGCGGCGAGTCGAACCCGTCGCCGATCGCATCCAGCGCGGCGTCGCCGATGCAGTGGAAGCCGGCCTGGAGGCCCGCCTCGGTGCACAGCACGACATGTTCGGCGATCTGCTCGGCGCTGAGGTAGCCATGCCCGCGGGTGTCGGGCCGGTCGGCGTACGGCGCGCGGAGGGCTGCCGTGCGTGAGCCCAGGGCGCCGTCGGCGTTGAGGTCGCCGGCCAGCCCCGAGGCACCGAGTCGGCGGGCGGTGTCGATCGCACCAAGCTCCCCCCAGTAGACCGTGGCCCGCAGGCCGGCTTCCTGGGCGGCCTGCCGGACCAGGTCGACCTCGTATTCGGGACCGATGTGTGGCGCCGCGTTCTCGTGGAAGCCGGCCAGCCCGTTCGCGGTCATCCGCGCGCAAGCCACCCGGGCCGCGTCCAGTCGCTGGCCGGACCCGACGAGCTCGCCCATCACCGCGCGGACGGCATGGTGGGCGTCCCGCTCAACCCGCCCGCCGCCGGTCCAGCCGTCCTCGCCCTCGAGCCCCGGAACGGCGTCGACCAGGGCCGGCGACACGATCGACGAGTGGCCGTCGATCCGGCTCAGAAGCGTGCGCATCCCCGGAGCGGCGCGCTCCAGCTCCTCCCCCGTCGGCGGTCGCGCCTCCGGCCAGAGCGACTCGTCCCAACCCTGACCGATCAGCACGCTGCCGGGCGACTGTCCAGCCGCGTGCGCGGCCAGCCGGTCCAGGGTGTCGGTGAGACTGCGACTGTCATGGAGGTCAAGCTCGGTCAGCCGGAAGCCGGCCTGGACCGTGTGCACGTGCGAGTCGACGAACGCGGGTGCGAGGAACGCGCCGTGCAGGTCGACGACCTCGTCGGCCCCTTCGTACGACGTGGCGCCGTCCTCGTCACCGACCCAGGCGATCCGGTCGCCCTCGACAGCCAGCGCGGTGTCCGCGCCAGACCGTCGGTCGCCGTGGACGACGCCGTTGTGGAACAGCGTCCTGGTGGCCATGACAGTTCGTCCTCCGTGGTTATGCGCGTTCTACGGGAAAATCTCCGGCCAGCCATTAGACTTGCCGGACGTTCTCCTCGTACCCTTGCAGAGGGACACGCGTCTCACAACTGCGCGCGCCACCTGCACACGGCGGCCGACCAGCCCGACCAGACCGACCAGCCTGACCGTCAGGAGCCACCATGAGTATCGAGACCGCAATCGGCTTGGAGACCGGCCAGCCCTACCCTTACCGCCGCGTCGAGCTCGTCGAGCCCGACTGGACCAGGTTCCCGGGCTGGAAGGACGTCACCGCCGACGAGTGGGCCTCGGTGCAGTGGCAGCGAGCCCACTGCGTGAAGAACGTCAAGCAGCTGCGCGAGCTGATGGGTGACCTGCTCGACGAGAGGTTCTACGCCGACCTCGAGCGCGACCAGGCCGAGCGGGCCACGATGTCGATGCTCGTCCCGCCGCAGATGATGAACACGATGGCGCCGCGCGACGAGCCGTCCGGTCCGGGTTCGCTCACCGACGCGTTCTACGCGGACCCGATCCGGCACTACATGATCCCGGTGTTCAGTGACCGTCGTACCGACTGGTCCTCGCACCCGCACGCGACCCGCGACTCGCTGCACGAGCACGACATGTGGGTGGCCGAGGGCCTGACCCACCGCTACCCCACCAAGGTCCTGGCGGAGCTGCTGCCGACCTGCCCGCAGTACTGCGGCCACTGCACCCGGATGGACCTGGTCGGCAACTCCACCGCGGTCATCGACAAGCTCAAGTTCGCCGGCAAGCCCAACGACCGGCTCGCCGAGATGATGGACTACCTGCGCCGTACGCCGTCGGTCCGCGACGTCGTCGTCTCGGGCGGCGACGTGGCGAACATGCCCTGGGCGCGGCTCGAGGACTTCCTGACGAAGCTGCTCGAGATCGAGAACATCCGCGACATCCGGCTCGCCACCAAGGCATTGATCGGCCTGCCCCAGCACTGGATGCAGGACGACGTCCGGGCCGGCATGGAGCGGGTCAGCAAGATCGCGCGCACGCGCGGCGCCAGCATCGCTATCCACACCCACACCAACCACGCCAACTCGGTGACGCCGCTGGTGGCCCAGGCGACCCGGGCGATGCTGGACACCGGCATCCGCGACGTGCGCAACCAGGGCGTCCTGCTCAACGGCGTCAACGCGGACCCGCACGCGCTCCTCGACCTGTGCTTCGCCCTGCTCGACGGCGCCCAGATCATGCCCTACTACTTCTACATGTGCGACATGATCCCGTACTCCGAGCACTGGCGGGTCTCGGTCGCCGACGCCCAGCGGTTGCAGCACCACATCATGGGCTACCTGCCGGGCTTCGCGACGCCCCGGATCGTGTGCGACGTGCCGTTCGTCGGCAAGCGCTGGGTGCACCAGCTGGCCGACTACGACCGCGTGCGTGGCATCTCCTACTGGACGAAGAACTACCGCACTTCGATCGAGGCTGCGGACCCCGACGCGCTGAACCGCACCTACGAGTACTACGACCCGATCCACACGCTGCCCCGCGAGGGTCAGGACTGGTGGGCCGAGCACGGCCGGCTCGACGAGTCGGCGCTTCGGGCCGCCGAGGTCGCCGAGGCCTCGCGCCGGATGGCCGCGCTCCAGGCGCACTGACGCAGGGTTCGCGGCAGGGTCATGGGCATTGTTTTGTCGGTGGCCTCAACTCCGCAAGCGCCGTGTCCGGCCGACCTCTACCAGTCGGGTGGCCGTTCGCCCTGTGCCCGGTCACCGACGTCGGTCCCTGAATCGCGGTCGTTTACGCTCTCAATGACCGTGTGCGTCGGCCGGTTCGGGTCCGTGTTGTCGTCGATCCTGGTGACTACGCGTTCCCGGGTGCTGCCGTGCCGTGCGTACAGGATCACCGCGGCCCCGGCGGCCATGAGGATCAGCCCGACCGTGTTGACGTCGATCGTCGGTGAGTCACCCTGGTGTACGGCGAAGGCGAGGATTGCTCCGAGCACGGCCAGGAGGATCCCCAACGTCACCTCTTACCCCTTTCTTCGGATCTGCCCTTCGAAGGGCACGTGCCCCGTTCACATGATCGGGAAACGGGTTTCGGCTTAGGTTTCGCGGAGACGCCTACGACACGCGCTGGCCGAGACCACATGCGGCAGCATCGTTTGGTCAAGACACCTCGAAGCCGCCGTCTTAGGCTTCAGGAATCAGGTCAAGGGGCTCGGTGGCGAGGATGCCTTCGTCGACCACGAGCACTCGGTTGCGTCCCTGCGCCTTTGCCGCGTAGAGCGCTCGATCCGCCTTGCGGATGAGGGTCTCGGGGTCGACGGCGTCGTTGGGAAGGATGGCCACGCCGAGGCTGGCGGTGATGGATCGATCCACGCCGGACAGCTCGATCTGCGCAATCAGCGCGCGGGTCTTCTCGGCGAGTTGGAGTGCACCGTCCTTGCCGGTGTCGGGCATCAGGAGCAGGAACTCCTCGCCGCCGTAGCGACCGGCGAAGTCACTGGATCGAATGGAGGAGGTGAGAGCAGCACCCACGGCAGCCAGGGCTTCGTCGCCTCGGTCGTGGCCGTAGTCGTCGTTGAGCTGCTTGAAGTGGTCCAGGTCGAGCAGGACTGCCGCCAGAGGGGAGACGGTGCGGGAGGCTTGCGCCGCCATCCGTAGCAGCGTGTCGTGGCAGGCACGCTGGTTGGGGAGACCGGTCAGAGAGTCGTTGAGTGCCCGGTGTTCGGCCAGGGCGAGGTTGCGTTGGTTTGCCAGAACGGGGGCGGCCAGGATGACCGATTCCCGGATGCGTCGCTCGTCCAGGTCCGAGAGGTCGCTCAAGGACTCGAGCTGCTGCTGCACGAGCACCGAGCCGATGACCTCGCCGCCGACGAGGAGAGGCTGACATCGCGACGACAGTTGATGGCCGGCGCAGATGTGGCAGGACAGCAGCTTGTCGTCGCCCGGCGTGGTGTCGTGCGGCCGAGCGAGGCGGACGGCCAGACAAGCCCGGGGCTGGGCGCTGTGCAGTCGCTCTACCAGATCGGTACCTTCCGGCGGCGGAGTCGTGGCCTGGAGCCGATTGGCGCTGTTGTTGCGATTGAGGATGGTCGCGACGGCTCCGGGGATGCTTCGCTCCAGATGCCGCTTGAGCAGGTGATGAGCTTCGTCCTCGTTCTGGGTTACCTGCAGTGCTTCGTTCAGATCAGCCTGACCCCGGTCGTAGTTACGTTCGGCCGCGCGGCGGTCCGCCATGGTGTTCAAGGTGTGGCCGAGTTCGCTCAACTCGTCGGCACCTCGTGCATCGAGCCGATTCTCGAGGTGGCCGGCGGCGATCTCGGTCGCGAAGCGCGAGTAGCCGCGCAGGCGCGGCACGACGTTCCTGATGAGCAGGACGACGCTCCCAGCCCCGACCAGCATCGCAATCGCGACGATGACGATGATGTTTCGCAGTGTGTCGGACGAGTCTTGGTCGAGAGCTGCAATCGATTCGCGCGCTTCGCGGGTCTGTTCCTCCCGAAGCGCCGTGATCGACTCCTTGACCGTTGACACGGCCTGCGCGAGCTGCTCAGCTAGTCGGTCGTTCGTCCGAGGTGAGGTCGCACCGCGACTTGTCCGCTGGAATGCCGGCAGCTCGAGGACGCGGGTCACCGCCTGCCAGCCATCCTGCACGGGGACGGTCAGCTCGCGATCGACGGTGCTCGCGGCGTCCGTATGCAGCGCGGTTACGGCGACACTTGCCTGGGGGACCAAAACGTCAAACAGCTGCGCTCGCTGCACGGACAACTGGCCGGGGTCCATCTCCGAGAGCATCTGCAGGGCCAGCCTGCCGGTCGCGCCGACCTGCTGGTCCACCGAGGCGGTTTCCTGGGCCTCCAGCACGTGGTGCTCGTACAGGTTCTCGGCTTGGGCCTTCGCTCGCTGTTGCGCCGAGACGCCGACCCACCCGACAGCGACCAGCGACGGGATCAGCGCCGCGAGCACCAGAACGAACTTGACGCCGATGCGAGAACCGCGTCGTCTCGACGTCGGTGTGCTGGCATGACCGACCCGATGCGCGTTCGCCGAAGTGACGACGGCGCCGATGGTCTCGTGCGCGGTCATTCGTTCACTGTATGCACGAAAACGCGGATATATCGGCCAAATGGCACTTTGCCGACATCGTCCGCCCGCTCAAACCACCGTGCATGGGCACTGTTTGGTCATGTTCGCCCTCGGGCCGGTACGAGTAGATTGCACGAGTCCAACTTCCCCGCCTGTGCCGTACGGGAGCCGGCGAGGCCCGTCCGAGGAGTAGTCGCATGAAGAAGCTGATCAACGGTCCGGACAACGTCGTGGCGGAGGCCCTGCTCGGCATCGAGGCGGCCCATGCGGACCTCCGCGTGGACCACGCCAACAGAGTCATCTTCCGCGGGGACGCGCCGCGCCCGGGAAAGGTCGGTCTCGTGTCGGGCGGCGGCTCGGGCCACGAACCGCTCCACGGCGGGTTCGTCGGGCTTGGCATGCTCGACGCGGCCTGCGCCGGCGAGGTGTTCACCTCACCGGTGCCCGACCAGATGATGGCCGCGACGGTGGGGGTCGACGGCGGGGCCGGCGTACTGCACATCGTGAAGAACTACACCGGCGACGTGATGAACTTCGAGATGGCCGCCGAGATGGCCGGTGACGTCGAGGTGATTTCCGTCGTCACCGACGACGACGTCGCCGTGCAGGACAGCCTCTACACCGTCGGCCGGCGCGGTGTCGGGGTCACCGTGCTCGTGGAGAAGATCGCCGGCGCCGCAGCCGAAGAGGGCCGCAGCCTCGCCGAGGTCGCCGACGTGGCGCGCGCGGTCAACGGTGCCGGGCGCAGCATGGGGATGGCGTTGACCTCCTGCACCGTGCCGTCGGCCGGGCAACCCACGTTCGACCTGCCCGACGACGAGATGGAGGTCGGCATCGGCATCCACGGCGAGCCCGGACGACGCAGAGTGCCCCTTGCGCCGGCCAGCGAGGTCGCCGAGATGCTGGTGACGCCGATCCTGGGCGATCTGGATTACACCGGCGGCGACGGGGTGATCGCGTTCGTCAACGGCATGGGCGGCACGCCGCTCCTCGAGCTGTACCTGATGTACGGCGAGGTGTCGAAGATCCTGGGCAAATCCGGCGTGACGGTCGCCAGATCCCTGGTCGGCAACTACATCACGAGCCTCGACATGGCCGGGTGCTCGGTCACGCTGCTCAAGGCCGACCCCGAGCTGCTGCGGTTGTGGGACGCGCCGGTCCGCACTCCCGGGCTGCGCTGGGGGGTCTGATCAGATGCCGGGAGCGTTGGTCGACGTCGCCGCGCTGACCGCCTGGCTTCGTGCCTTCGCTGACGAGGTCAAGGCCAACCGCGACCTCCTCACCCAGTTGGACTCCGCGATCGGCGACGCCGACCACGGCGCGAACATGGATCGAGGCATGGCCGCTGTCGTCGCCAAGCTGGAGACGGAGCCGCCGGCAACCCCCCGGGATCTCCTGAAGGCGGCGGGAATGACGCTGGTCAGCACGGTGGGCGGGGCCAGCGGGCCGCTCTACGGCACCCTCTTCCTGCGGATGTCCGCAAGCGCCGGCGACCACGCGAGCCTCGATGCGGCGGCGTGGGGCGCGGCTCTGCAGGCCGGGCTCGGGGGCGTGGTCGCCCGAGGCCGGGCCGAGGCGGGCGACAAGACGATGTACGACGCCTTGGCGCCCGCATGCTTGGCGTACGACGAAGCCGTGGCGCGCGGTGCCACGATCAAAGAGGCTCTGGCGGAGGCGTCGCAGGCAGCCGACACGGGTCGCGACAGCACGACTCCGATGCTGGCGCGCAAGGGGCGGGCGTCCTACCTCGGCGAGCGCAGCATCGGACACCAGGATCCCGGCGCGACCTCGACTGCGCTGCTGATCGCCACGGCCGCCCGCACCCTCGGCTGAGCGGCGGCCCAGGATGACTGGAATCGTGGTGGTGTCGCACAGCCGGGCTCTGGCCGACGCTGCCGTGCGGCTGGCGGCAGAGATGGCGACGGGTTCGCAGGTCCGGGTCGAGGTCGCCGCCGGCCTGGACGAGCACACCCTTGGCACCGATGCGACCGCGATCGCCGCCGCCATCGAGGCAGCCGATGACGACGGCGTCGTCGTGCTGATGGACCTGGGCAGCGCCGTCCTGTCCGCCGAGCTTGCGCTCGAACTTGTCGATCCCGCGTTGCGGGACCGAGTCCGGCTCTCCCCCGCGCCGCTGGTCGAGGGTCTGGTCCTGGCCGTGGTGGCCGCCGGCGGCGGTGCCGGACCGGACGGCGTGTGCCGCGAGGCCGAGGGCGCGTTGCGGGCGAAGCAGGCGCAGATCGGGCCTTCGGCCCAGTCGCCAGTGGAGTCCTCTGGGGCGAAGCCAGCGCGAGCGGTCGGACGAACGGGTCACGACCGAGTTCACGATCGACAACCCGCACGGCCTGCACGCGCGCCCGGCCGCACGGCTGGTCGAACTGGCACAGGGGTTGCCGGTTGCGCTCACCCTGCACAACCTGACGTCCGGGACCGGGCCGGCCGATGCGGCCAGCATGCTGGGTGTGTCCACCCTCGGCGCCGAGCGCGGGCACCGCATCGAGCTGACCGCCACCGGCCCCGGAGCCCAGGACGCGGTCGACGCCGTGCTCGCCCTGGCCGAGCGAGACTTCGACGACTCCTAGCGTCAGCTGAGCGGACGGTTCTCGTAAGGCGTGCTCAGCACGATCGTGGTCCGGGTCGACACGTTGGCCGCGCCCCGGATCCGGGCGAGCAGGTCCTCCAGGTCGGACGGCGTGGCCACCCGGACCTTCAGGATGTAGGACTCGTCGCCGGCGACCGACCAGCAGGACTCGATCGCCGCGATGTCGCGCAACCGCTCGGGATAGTCGTCGGGCTGGGAGGCGTCGATCGGTGTGATCGAGACGAACGCCGTCAACGGCAGACCCAGCTGGTCATGGTCGATGGTGGCGCCGTACGCCAGGATCTGGCCACGCTGCTCCAGCCGCTTGACCCGCTGGTGTACCGCCGACGTGGACAGCCCGGTGGCCTTGCCGAGATCGGTGAAGGACATCCGGCCATCAGCCGCGAGCAGCGTCAGGATCTTGCGATCGATCTCTTCCACACCGGACAGACTAGCGAGTTCGGCGTGGCAGGATGCGATGCGTGACGCCACCTGACTCACCGTCTGCGAACCGGTTGATGCTGCTCGACACGGCCTCGATGTACTTCCGCGCCTTCTTCGGGGTGCCCGACTCCATGCGCGCCCCGGACGGCACGCCGGTCAACGCCGTGCGCGGGTTGATGGACTTCATCAGCCGGCTCGTCGGCGAGTACCGGCCCACCCATCTCGCCTGCTGCTGGGACAACGACTGGAGGCCCCAGTGGCGGGTCGACCTGCTCCCGTCGTACAAGGGGCACCGGGTCGTGGTCGCCCGCCCCGGCGACGTCCCGGACGTGGAGGAGGTCCCGGACCCGTTGGAGGCCCAGATCCCGATCATCCTCGACGTGCTCTCCGCCTACGGGATCGCCGTCGTCGGCGCCGACCACATGGAGGCCGACGACGTGATCGGCACCCTCGCGACCGGGGCCGACATGCCCGTGGACGTCGTGACGGGCGATCGCGACCTGTTCCAGCTCGTCGACGACGACGCCGACGTCCGGGTCCTCTACATCGCTCGCGGGGTGGGCCGCCACGAGCGGGTGACGAACTCCGTGCTCCGCGAGAAGTACGGCGTGGACGCCAGCCAGTACGCCGACTTCGCGACCTTGCGCGGTGATGCTTCCGACGGCCTGCCCGGCGTGGCCGGCGTCGGTGAGAAGACCGCCACCACGTTGCTCAACCGGTTCGGGGACATCCCCGGCATCGTGGCCGCGGCCAATGACCCCGACGGTGACATGGGTCCGGGACCGCGCGGCAAGATCAAGGCGGCGGCCGACTACCTCGCCGTGGCACCGAAGGTCGTTGCGGTGGTGCGCGACCTGGACCTGGGGAAGCCCGACCTGACCCTGCCGCGCACGCCAGCACACCCCGACCGAGTGGTCGAGCTCGACCAGCGCTGGGATCTCGGCAGTGCGGCGGTCCGACTGGTCGAGGCGCTGCAGGGGTGACCCTCGGGGTCACTGCCGGGCGGGCTCACCGTACGGTGGGGACATGAGTCGGATCGCTGTCGTCGGGGGGCACGGGCAGATCGCCAGGCTGCTCCATCCCCTTCTCGTTCAGGCCGGGCACACCCCTGTGGCGCTGGTCCGCAAGGAGGAACAGCGGGCGGCGCTCGAGGGGCTCGGCGCCGAGGTGCGCTTGCTGGACATCGAGGCCGACGAGGCGCCCGCGTTCGCCGAGGCGTTCTCAGGGTGCGACACCGTGGTGTTCGCGGCCGGAGGCGGACCCGACGGCAACATCGACCGCAAACGCACGGTTGACCTCGGCGGCTCGCTCAAGTCCATCGAGGCGGCAGGTCTGGCTGGGATCAGACGTTTCGTCCAGGTGTCGGCGATCGGGGTCGACGAACCGCTCCCCGCCGACACCAGTCCGGTCTGGACGGCCTACGTGGAGGCAAAGCGGGACGCCGACGCCGCCCTGCGCCGGAGCGCACTGGACTGGACGATTCTCCGTCCGGGGCGACTGACCGACGAGCCGCCGACAGGCAAGGTCGAGCTCGGACCCGAGGTCCCGAAGGGCGCGGTCACGCGTGCCGACGTCGCGGCCGTCGTGGCCGCCGTCATCGACGAGAAGTCCTCGATCGGCGCCCAGTGGGACCTGGTCGAAGGCGAGACGCCGATCGCCGAGGCGGTCGCGGGCGCGCGCTGAGCCGTTGCGACTGTGCTCACGGGGTCGTTGGGCAGGCAAAAAGCCTTGCCGTACAGCAGGACTGCGGAATAAGTTGCTTGGTGCACCCATCGATCTTTCCTTGGGGGGTGCTCCGCGCTCAACGATGACCACACTCGTTGGGCGCGGAGCGGGGCACTCCCAGGGCTGGCCTCAGCTGCTCACCGACGAGTAGGCCACGACACCGCGACGCAGCAGGCCGGATGCCTCGCGGGCGGTCTTCCGCAGCGCGCCGTCACCGGCGGCGTCGGCGACCTGGTCGGCCAGGTCCAGGAGCTGCTTCATCCAGCGCACGAAGTCACCGGCGGCGAGCTCGGTGCTGCCGAGCACGTCGTCGAGGTGGTCGCCCTCGGCCCAGCGGTAGGCAGCCCACGCGAAACCGAGGTCCGGCTCCCGTAGGAAGTCGAGCTTGTGGACGCGTTCGAGCTCGTCGAGCTCCCCCCAAAGGTGCACCATGTCGGCGATCACCTGCTTGACCCGGCCACCGGGCAGTCGGGGAGCAGAGGCGTCGTCGGCGCGCCGGGCCTCGAAGACGAGGATCGAAAGGGCGGCTGCCAGCTCCGAGGCGGTGAGCTCCGACCAGAGCCCGTGTCGAAGCGACTCCGCCGCGACCAGGTCCATGTCGGTGTAGATCCGCATCAGGTGCCGGCCACGGTCGGTCACCTGGAGGTCGTCGTCCTCGGCGGTGAGGTAGTCGAGCGCCAGCAGCACCTCGCACACCCGGTCGAACTGCCGGGCGATGGTGTTCGTGCGCTGCTCGACCCGGCGTTTCAACGTCTTGGCGTCGCGATCCAGCTTGAACCAGCGTTCCCCCCACCGCGCGTGCTCCTCCCGCTCGGGGCACTGGTGGCACGGGTGCGCCCGCAACGCTTCCCTGAGCCGGTCGATCTCCGGTTCGTCCCCGACCGACCCTGTTGTCTTGGCGCGGCGGGACGGCGGTGGCGGGGTCAGCCCGTGGGTCCGGGCGCGGAGGGCAGAGGACAGGTCGCGGCGCATCTGCGGATTGCGACCGTTGAAGTTCCTGGGCACCTTCACCGTGGTCACCGCCTGCACCGGCGTCGGGAAGTCGATGGCGCTGAGCCGGCGTGCCTGACGGTCCGCGGTGACCACGTAGGGCCGCGGGGAGTCGCCGGACAGTCCGGGGTCGACCACGACCGCGAAGCCCGAGAACTTGCCGGCCGGGATCTCGATGACGTCGCCGGGCCTGAGCCTGTGCAGCGAGGACAGCGCGTCTTCTCGACGATCCAGCCGCCTGTTCCTGGCGGAGCTCTTCTCGGCGTCGGAGAGCCTGCGGCGCAGGGCGGCGTACTCCATGAAGTCGCCGAGGTCGCAGGTCGCCGCCTCGGCGTACCCCTCCAGCGCGGTCTCGCTCTTGCGCAGCTGCCGGGCCAGGCCGACGACCGCCTTGTCGGCCTGGAACTGGGCGAACGACGACTCGAGGAGCTCGCGGGCGCGTTCGCGCCCGAACTGGTGGACGAGGTTGACCGCCATGTTGTACGACGGCCGGAAGGACGACCGCAACGGATAGGTCCGGGTCGAGGCGAGACCCGCCAACTCGTTGGGGTTCATTCCGGGCTGCCAGAGCACCACGCCATGGCCCTCGACGTCGAGGCCGCGGCGTCCGGCCCGGCCGGTCAGCTGGGTGTACTCCCCCGGCGTGATGTCGGCGTGGGTCTCGCCGTTCCACTTGCTCAGCTTCTCGATCACCACGGTCCGCGCAGGCATGTTGATGCCGAGCGCCAGGGTCTCGGTGGCGAAGACGACCTTGCACAGGCCCTGGACGAACAGCTGCTCGACGCATTCCTTGAACGCCGGGAGCATGCCCGCGTGGTGGGCCGCGATGCCGCGCGTGAGCCCGTCGAGGAAGTCGTGGTAGCCGAGGACGTGCAGGTCGTCCTCGGGCAGGTGCCGGCAGCGTTCCTCGACGAACGCCTCGATCTCGTCGCGCTCCTCCGGCCTCGTGAGCCGGACGCCCGCCGAGAGGCACTGAGTCACAGCCGCGTCGCAGCCGACCCGGCTGAAGACGAAGACGATCGCCGGCAGCAGGCCCTCGCGGTCCAGCCGGTCGATGACGTCGACCCGGCTCGGGATCCACACCCGGCGGCCGTTGCCGACGCTGCGCGGGTTCTTCGACGAGCCGGGCCGCCCCTTGCGCGGCGAGCGCCGGTCGCGCATCAGCCGGGTGCTGGCGAAGTCGTCACGGGCGATCCGGACCAGCTCGTCGTTGACCGGCGCGCCCTCCTTCACGAATCCCGCCGACGCGTCCACGTCTGAGCTGGCGAACAGGTCGTGCATGCGCTTGCCGACCATGACGTGCTGGAACAGGGGCACCGGCCGCTGCTCCTCGACGATCGTGGTCGTGTCACCGCGGACCGTCTCCAGCCATTCGCCGAACTCCTCGGCGTTGGACACCGTCGCCGACAACGACACCAGGGACACCGACTCGGGCAGGTGGATGATGACCTCCTCCCACACCGCGCCACGCATCCGGTCCGCGAGGTAGTGGACCTCGTCCATGACGACGAAGCCGAGACCCGCGAGGGTTCGCGAGCCGGCGTACAACATGTTGCGCAGCACCTCGGTGGTCATCACCACGATCGGCGCCTCGCCGTTGACGCTGTTGTCACCAGTCAGCAGGCCGACCCGGTCCGCACCGTAGCGGCGCACGAGGTCGGCGTACTTCTGGTTGGACAGGGCCTTGATCGGGGTCGTGTAGAAGCACTTCCGTTCGGTCCCGAGCGCAAGGTGTACGGCGAACTCGCCGACGACCGTCTTCCCGGAGCCGGTGGGGGCGGCCACCAGCACGCCGCGGCCATCCTCGAGCTCACGGCAGGCCCGGACCTGGAAGTCGTCGAGCGGGAAGTCGTAGAGGCCGGAGAAGTCCCGCAGGATCGGATGTTGTCGACCTGCTCGATAGGCGGCGTACTTTTCAGAGGGAGAGCGTCATGAGATGACTCTGAGGACGCCGGGCACGCATTCGACGGTGATGGGGAGCGCTCCGAACCGTTCTCCGTCCGCATACGCGACGATCCCGGGAGTGTCGATGGTGACCGAGCGGACGCGGTGGTGCTCGTACTCCGGAATCGTGGTGTGCGTGCCTTTGAAGAGCCTCGGATAGGTGCGGACGAGCTTGGTCCTCGACAAGGGTTTGATGATGACCACGTCAAGCAAGCCGTCGTCGATCTCGGCGCCCTCGGTGATCCTGAGCCCGCCACCGAAGCACGGCCCGTTCCCGACCGCGACGAGGACGGCGTCGACCCGCTTGGCCTCCCCATCGAGGTCGAGCGTGTAGTCGAGCGCCTTGAGGGTGCGAAGCTCAGCCAGCATGGCGAGGTTGTAGCGCATCTGCCCCTTCGGCCAGCTCATCGTGTTGGCTCGCTCGTTGACGATCGCGTCGAAGCCCGCAGCGAGCACGGTGACGAAGTACTTGTCCCCGCAGCGGGCCAGGTCGATCACCCGGGTCTTGCCGGCGATGACCCGTTCCGCTGCCTCCACCGGGCTGTTGAGCGGCAGGTCGAAGTACCTCGCCGTGTCATTTCCGGTGCCCGCCGGGATGATGCCGAGCGGCGTGCCGGTCCCGGCCAGCGCCTGGACGGCCAGATGCACCATCCCGTCCCCGCCACAGACGACCAGCGCGTCGACACCGTCGGCCACGGCCTTCCGAGCCAGCCCGAGTGCCTCGGCGGCATCACTCCCGGCCAGGCTGCGGACGACCAAGCCGGCTTCGCGAAGCCGGGGCACGGCCACGTCGCGGGCACGAGAAGCCTTGCCTTTCCCCGCCGTCGGGTTGGTGAGGAACACGATCTCGCCGGAGGGGACAGCCACTCGCTCACCCTAGTCCCGCGTCATTTGGCGCGGCCGACCGCGCCGAGGCGCAACGCCGCGGTCATCCGGTCCGGCTGGCCACCGACGGCCTTCGCGAACCGGAAGAGGGCGGCCAGGACCAGGTCGGCGGTGAACTCGTGACCGGGTACGGCGAGGGTCAACCGGTCGCCGTAGCTGATCAGCAGCACCTGGTCGTGGTGCCAGGCCTGGTGGGCCGGGCGCCGCCACGTCGAGTCTGCGACCTGTTGCGGGTACGCCTGGTCGATGGCGAGGAGGTCACAGCCCACGTCGTCGTGGTCTGCGGCGGTGATCCGGCCGGTGATGTGGTGGCCGAACCGGGCGCCGGAGTCGGCGTACCAGGTGACCTCGCTGATGCCCACCCATTCCGGGAGGTCGAAGGGGTCGGCCTCGGCGATGACCAGGCTCACAGGGGCGAGATCTCGTCGTCGGGGACTTCAGCCAACTTCTGGCGACCCCGGTAACGGTCGAGGGTGCGGGCGATGACCTCCGAGATCGCGAACAGCAGCAGCATCGGAATGGCCAGCATCAGCATCGAGAACGGGTCGGTCGACGGAGTCGCCACGGCGGCGAAGATCACCGTGCCGAGGATGATCCACGGCCGGGCCCTGCCGATCGCGCGGCCGGAGACGATGCCGGCCAGGTTGAGCATCACCACGAACAGCGGGATCTCCATGGAGATCCCGAACACCAGCAGCATCCTGGTGATGAACGAGAAGTACGTCTGGAACTCGACGAGGCTCTGCGTGTCTGCGGGGGTGAAGTTGAGCAGCACGGCGATGCCCTTGGGAAGCACGTAGTAGCCGAGCGCGACCCCGGCGAAGAACAGCGGGCCGGCTACGGCCGCGAACACCCGCGACCACTTCCGCTCTGCGGGGTGCAGTCCCGGCAGGATGAAGGCCCAGATCTGGTAGAGCCAGAACGGGCTGGAGACGATGATCGCGACGACGCCGCACAGCTTGAGCTGCAGCATCAGGGGGGCGGTGATGCTGTTGAGCACCAGGCTGGTGTCGACGTCCTTGTCGATCATCTTCGGCGGCGTCCATGTACGGCTTGGCCACGAGGTCCAGCAGCGGGCCGTAGAAGAACATCGCGACGATGAAAGCCACAATCAGCAACAGCACGGACTTCATGACCCGCGCCCGCAGTTCGCGTAGGTGGTCCGACAGTGCCATCCGCCCGTCGGCACCGACAGGGTGCATTGGACGGACACGGAACAGCCCGACGACTCCTGCGATCGACACGATGGTGTGGTGGCCCGGCGTCAGGCGTTGGTGTCGCCCTGTTCGCGGGCGATCCGCTCCGCGTCGGCCTGGGCCTTGGCGCGTGCTTCGATCTCGCGCTCCTCGTCGGTCTTGGACTTGTCGTCGTCGTCGTCCATCAGGCCCTTGGTCTCGGCCTTGAAGATCCGGAGCGCGCGACCGCTGCCCCGGGCGAGCTCGGGAAGCTTGGTCGCACCGAACAACAGGATGATCACGGCGAGGATCAGGACGATCTCGGTCGTGCCGAGGTCGCCGATCAGCATGGGCGAAGTCATGTGTTCCTCACATCGTCGGTTGGTCGCTTGCCATCCTACGCTGCTCAGTCGTACAGGCTGAGCGTCTCCCGTGCGGTTGCCGTGACCGTCTCGGCCAGCTCGCTCGGTTCGACGAGTACGGCGTCGGGCGCGAGCCGGAGCAGCAGTCGCTGGAGCCAGCGCGGATCCGCGATCTCCAGCTCAACGACCAGGCCGCCGTCGTCGGCTTCGGTGACCTGGGTGACCGGGTAGTACTCCGCCACCCATCGGGCTGGCGGGGCCAGGCGGATCACTGCGGTCTCGTGACTGCCGCTGGGCTGGAACAGCCCCGCCGACAGGTCCCGCGGCTCGACGTCGGGGTGCGGATCGGCAGGACTGTCGAGCACGTCCCACGCCTCGATCCGGTCCAGCCGGAACAGCCGTCGGTCCTCGGCGCGGTGGCACCAGCCGTCGAGGTAGGTCATTCCCTGGGTCGTGACCAGCCCGAGTGGGTCCACGACCCGCTCGGTGCGCTCGTCCCGGGCCGGCACGAAGTAGGTCAGGCTCACCTGCCGACCGGACGCCACCGCGTGTGCCAGCTGGGTCCGGAGCTGTGCCTGGGACCGCTCCCGCTCCCCGAGGTGTACGTCGACCTGGCCGGCGGCGGCGGCCCCGTCCTCCGCTGCCGCTTCGAGCTTGGCCAGGGTCCGGTCCACCACCGAGACGACGTCCGGGTCGGCCGAGTCCCGCAGCGTGCGCAGCGCGACGATGAGCGCCGACGCCTCCGGGACCGTCAGCCGCAGCGGTCGGGCGAGGTAGTCGGCGTTGGTCACGCGGATGACGCCCTCGCCCTCGAGCGCATCGAGGTCCACCTCGATGTAGTCGCCCGGCAGGTATCCCGGCCAGCCGCAGAACATCAGCACCTTCAGGTCGCTGACGACCTGCTTGGGCGTGACCCCGAGGTCGGTGGCCGCCTCGTCGAGGGGTACCTCGCGGCGGGTCAGGGCGTAGGGCACCAGCGCCAGCAGGCGGGCGACCTGGGCAGCGGCGCTGACGGGCGCGGTCATGCCACGGCCGCGCGGAGCCGGTCGATCACGAGCGCCTTCAGCTGGGGCGGCGCCTCGGCGTACGCGTCGGGCCCGAAGCTGAGCACCTCGTCGGCCACCGCCTGCACCGACGAGCCCTCGATCGCGAGCCGGTCCCAGCCGCAGGTCGCCGTCCGGGCCCACGACGGCCTCGTCGACCGCTGAGGCCTGCCTGCGCAACCCGTTGGCAGCGCCGCTGCGGACCAGCACGGACGCCCGCAGTGCGGCCGGCGGAGTAGGCGCGAGCTGACGGGTCATCGCGTGGAAGTCGACGTCGGCCGGCAGGGTGTAGGAGCCTGGTGCGCCGGCTTCTGTGACGACACCCCGGACTCGCGAGAGCCGGAACAGTCGGGGGGCGCCTCGATCGGTGTCGAGACCCAGGACGTACCAGCGCCCCGAGCTCCAGGCCACCCGCCACGGTTGGAGGTGACGGCGTGGTGACCTCGGCCGAGCCGCTGCGCTGGTAGTCGAACTCCACGGGTACCCGACGCTGTGCGGCGGCCCAGAACGTGTCGAACGACGGCTCTTCCGCGCTCAGCTGGGGCTCGACGAGGTCCAGCGCGCTCCGGTCGACCTCGATGCCGGCCGCCTTCAGCTTCACGATGGCGTCGGAGGTCGCGCCGGCCAGGCCCGCATGCTGCCAGACCCGGGCAGCCAGCCCCAGCACCGCAGCCTCGTCCGCCTCGAGCGCGACGTCGGGCAGCTCGAAGGCTCCGCGGTGGATCCGGTAGCCCTGCTCGTCCTCGAAGAAGACGTCCTGGCTGGCCATGTCGATCGGGATGCCCAGCTGCCGGAGCTCGTCCTTGTCGCGCTCGAACATCTTCTCGAACGCGTCATCGGTGGAGTCCGCGTAGAGGTAGCCCCGGATGTGGTCCTTGTCCAGATGCCGGCGCGCCACGAGCAGCATGATGAGCAGGTTCATCAGCCGTTCGCTCTTGCGCATGGCCATCGTGATTCGGCTCCTTGCGCTCAGTAGGTCGCGAGGACGTCGACCACGAACGTCAGAGTCGAGTTGGCCGGGATGCCTTCCTTCTTCTGGTCGCTGTACGCGAGGTCGGGCGGGATCACCAGTTGGACCCGGCTGCCGACCGGGACACCCACCAAGCCCTGGTCCCAGCCCTGGATGACGCTGCCCTTGCCGATCGGAGTGGTGAACGGGTCCTTGCTGTACGACTCGTCGAAGACTTCCTTGCTGCCGTAGACCGAGCCCAGGTAGTCCATGATCGTCGTGTCGCCCTTGGCGATCTTGGTCCCGGTGCCCTTGATCAGCGTGATCACCTGGAGCTTGTCGGACGGGGTCTTCGGCGAGTCCGAGAAGTCGAAGCCGGTCGGTACGCCGTCCTCCAGCTCCAGCTTCGGCGCGCCTGCCGGGGGCTTCTGAGCAGCGCCGGACGGCTCGGTCAGCACCTTGTCCATGATGTCCACGAGGAACACGAGGTTGTCTTCGGGGTCGACACCGAAGGTCGGATTCCCCTGTTCGCCGAACGCCTCTTCAGGCGGCGCCACGACCTCGACCCGGGATCCGACGGTGTGGTCGATGAGGGCCGCGTAGAGCGCCTTCAGCACTTCGGCGTCGTCGACCTTGACGACCTCCGGCGTCTTCTTGGAGTAGCTGCTGTAGGCCACGTCCTGGCTGTACCCGTTGCCGATCCACAGGTTGACCAACGCCTGGTCGCCCTTGACGATCTTGTCGCCGGTGCCCTCGATCAGGGTCTTGGACTCGAGCTCGTCGACCTTGGCGGCGCTGTTCCACTTCACCTCGGGGGCCTCGCCGAACTCGCCCGACACGCTGATGGCGTCGATGCCCTTGCCTTCGCCGACAATGGGGTCGACGGTGTCCGCCTTCTCGTCGCCGCATGCGGCGAGCCCGAGAAGGAGCGGGAGGATGCCCAGGAGGGCGACGAGGCGGCGCACGTGGTTCACCTTTGGTTTCGAGGAGGGCTCAGCGCGGTCACCTTACCCGCCAGCCCTAGTCGCGTCGGCAAGCGACTCACATGCCGTGTCGCTCAGTAGGTCGCGAGGACGTCGACCACGAACGTCAGAGTCGAGTTGGCCGGGATGCCTTCCTTCTTCTGGTCGCGGTAGGCGAGGTCTGCCGGGATCACCAACAGGACCCGGCTGCCGACCGGGACACCTACCAGCCCCTGGTCCCAGCCCGGGATGACGCTGCCGGTGCCGATCGGTGTGGTGAAGGGATCCCTGCTGTACGACTCGTCGAAGACTTCCTTGCCGCCGTAGACCGAGCCCAGGTAGTCCATGATCGTCGTGTCGCCCTTGGCGACCGTCGTGCCGGTGCCCTTGATCAGCGTGATCACCTGGAGCTTGTCGGACGGGGTCTCCGGCGAGTCCGAGAAGTCGAAGCCCGTCGGTACGCCGTCCTTCAGCTCCAGCTTCGGAGCACCTGCCGGGGGCTCCTGATCAGCGCCGGACGGCTCGGTCAGCACCTTGTCCATGATGTCGACGACGAACACGAGGTTGTCGTCGGGGCCGATGCCCAGGCTCTGGTTCCCCTGTTCGCCGAACGTGTCCGCAGGCGGTGCCACGACCTCGACCCGGGAGCCGACGGTGTGGTCGACGACGCCCGTGTAGATCGCCTTCACAAGCTGTGCGTCGTCGAGCTTGACGGCCTCCGGCGCGTCTTCGGTGTAGCTGCTGTAGGCGAGCTTCTCGCTGGAGCCGTTGCCGACCCACAGGTTGAGCACGGCCAGGTCGCCCGCGGCGACCTTGTCGCCGGTGCCCTCGATCAGGGTCTTGGATTCGAGCTCTTCGATATCGACCGGGCTGTTCCACTTGACCTCGGGCTCCTTGCCGAACTCGCCCGACACGCTGACCGCGTCGATGCCATCTGCGCTGACGGTCGTGCTGCTGGTGGGGGTGCTTGGACTGCTGGACGGGTCCTTCTCTTCATCGCCGCATGCGGCGAGCCCGAGGAGGAGCGGGAGGATGCCCAGGAGGGCGACGAGGCGGCGCACGTGGTTCACCTTTGGTTTCGAGGAGGGATCAGCGCGGCCACCCTAGCCGCCCACCCGAGTGGTCGCGGACAGGCGACTCACATGCCGTCGATGAGGCGCTGCACGCGCTCGTCGTACGCCCGGAACGGGTCCTTGCACAGCACCGTGCGCTGGGCCTGGTCGTTGAGCTTGAGATGCACCCAGTCGACGGTGAAGTCGCGGCGGCGCTCCTGGGCGTGCTTGATGAACTCGCCGCGCAGTCGCGCCCGGGTGTTCTGGGGCGGCACCGACTTGGCCTCGAAGACCCTGAGGTCGTTGGTCACCCGGGCGACCAGGCCGCGCTTCTCCAGCAGGTAGTAGAGGCCGCGGCCGCGGTGGATGTCGTGGTAGGCGAGGTCGAGCTGTGCGATCCGGGCATGACCCAGCGGCAGGCCGTGCTTGGCGCGGTAGCGCTCGATCAGCTTCCACTTGATGACCCAGTCGATCTCGCGATCGACCAGGTCGAGGTCGCCGGACTCGACGGCCTTCAGCCCTCGCTCCCACAGGTCGAGGACCCGCTCGATCGTCGGCGTGCTGATCTCGCGGCGGTCGACGAAGTCTCGGGCCTTGGAGAGGTACTCGCCCTGGATCTCGAGCGCACTTGCCTCGCGCCCGTTGGCGAGCCGCACCTTCCGCTGGCCGCTCATGTCGTGGGAGATCTCGCGGATCGCGCGGATCGGGTTCTCCATCGTGAGGTCGCGCATGATCACGCCCTCCTCGATCATCCGCAGCACGAGGTCGCAGCTGGCCACCTTGAGCAGGGTGGTGGTCTCGCTCATGTTGGAGTCGCCGACGATGACGTGCAGCCGGCGGTACCGTTCTGCGTCGGCGTGAGGCTCGTCGCGGGTGTTGATGATCGGCCGGCTCCGGGTGGTCGCGCTGGAGACGCCCTCCCAGATGTGCTCGGCGCGCTGACTCAGCGAGTACGACGCCCCGCGCGGTGTCTGCATGACCTTCCCTGCGCCGACGATGACCTGCCGGGTGACCAGGAACGGGATCAGGATGTCGGCGAGACGGGAGAACTCGCCCGCCCTGCCCACCAGGTAGTTCTCGTGGCAGCCATAGGAGTTGCCCGCGGAGTCGGTGTTGTTCTTGAACAGGTAGATGTCACCCGAGATGCCCTCGTCGTGCAGCCGTTGCTCGGCGTCGAGCAGGAGGCCTTCGAGCACCCGCTCGCCCGCCTTGTCGTGGGAGACCAGCTCGACGATGTCGTCGCACTCGGGGGTGGCGTACTCCGGGTGGCTGCCGACGTCGAGGTAGAGCCGGGCGCCGTTGCGCAGGAACACGTTGCTGGACCGGCCCCAGGACACCACCTTGCGGAACAGGTACCGCGCCACCTCGTCCGGGCTGAGTCGTCGCTGGCCCTTGAACGTGCAGGTGACGCCGTACTCGTTCTCGATTCCGAATATCCGGCGGTCCACCTCTCCACCCTACGGGCGGACCCGACAGAACGTGGTGAATCACGCCCCGGATCCGTTCAAAGATCAGGCGACTGGGTCGGACGGCCCAGTGGGAGGCCCCGGTGGGCGGAGCGGTCGGGCGGTGCGGTGGGCGGCGCGGTGGGAGGTGCCACCGGGGGTTCGCCGGTGACCGGGTCCTCGAGCGGAGGGGTGCCGCCGCTGATCTGGTCGGTGGGGTCGGCCGGGTCGTCGGATGCGGACGGGGTGGCGACCGCACCCCCCGCCTGGGTGTCGTCGGTCGCAGCAGCGTCCGGCGTTTCCGGAGCGCGGTCGCCGAGGATCTGGGTGAGCTGGCTGGGCCGGATCCGCCGGAACTTGCGGGGCTGGCTCCGGGTCCGGTCCAGCACCGCCACCTCGAGGGCGGTGTCGGGGATCACCCGGTCGGCGGGCTCCCCCTTCTCGTCTGGCGGAGTGGCCCAGGGCGGCCACCGCGAGCCGCACGGCGTCCTCGAGCGAGGAGCCTTCGACGTACCGCTCCTTGAGGTACGTCGCCACGATGTCGGCTGCGCCCCCCATCACCGCGTAACCGTGTTCGTCGGCGACCTGACCGTCGTAGGTGAGCCGGTAGATCTGGTCGTCCTCGGGGGCGTCCCCGATCTCGGCGACGAAGAGCTCCACCTCGTAGGGCTTCTCGCCACCGCTGGAGAAGATCGCGCCGAGCGTCTGGGCGTAGGCGTTGGCCAGCCCCCGGCCGGTGACGTCGCGCCGGTCGTAGGAGTAGCCGCGCATGTCGGCCAGCCGGACGCCCGCGATCCGCAAGGTCTCGAACTCGTTGTAGCGGCCGACCGCGGCGAAAGCGATCCGGTCGTAGATCTCGGACACCTTGTGCAGTGCCTGGGACGGGTTCTCGGAGACGAACAGCACGCCGCCGGCGTACTGGACCACGACCACCGAACGGCCTCGGCCGATGCCCTTGCGGGCGAAGTCGGCCCGGTCCTTCATCTGCTGCTCGGGAGAGACGTAGAACGGCATGCTCATGTCAGTTCATCCCCCCGTCGAGATCGGCCGCTGGTCCGTCGGGTCGTTGCATCCGGCCGGCAACCACGCGGTCGGCGATGGCGGCAACCTCGTCGTCGGGGAGGCGTCGCCCGCCGTCGCTGGTGATCACCTGGACGACCGGGAAGATCCGACGGGTGATGTCGGGCCCGCCGGTGGCCGAGTCGTCGTCGGCCGCGTCGTAGAGCGCCTCGACGACGGCCTGCACGCACTGCTCGGAGCTGAGGTCGTCGCGGTAGAGCTTCTTGAGCGAGCCGCGGGCGAACAACGAGCCGGACCCGACGCGAGTGGAAGGCGGTCTCCTCGTAGCGGCCACCGGTCACGTCGTAGGAGAAGATCCGGCCCTGGTTGGCGATCAGGTCGAAGCCTGCGAACAGCGGCACCACCGCGAGGCCCTGCATCGCCATCGCGAGGTTGGAGCGAATCAGGGCCGCGAGCCGGTTGGCCTTGCCGTCGAGGGAGAGCGTGGAGCCCTCGATCTTCTCGTAGTGCTCGAGCTCGGTCTGGAACAGCCGCACCATCTCGACCGCGAGGCCGGCCGCGCCGGCGATGCCGACACAGGAGTAGTCGTCGGCCGGGAAGACCTTCTGGATGTCGCGCTGGGCGATGATGTTGCCCATCGTCGCGCGTCGGTCGCCCGCCATCACGATGCCACCGGGGAAGGTCGCCGCGACGATGGTCGTGCCGTGGGGCGCGAGGTCACCGACATGGCCCTGGGGAAGCCCCCGACGGGCGGGCAGCAACTCCGGTGCCTGGGCGGCCAGGAAGTCGGAGAACGACGAGTTGCCCGGCGCCAGGTAGGGCGCCGGGAGTCGAGAGTCGTTCATTTTCGCCAGTCCCGGTGGACTCGGCGGCCGGCTGGGGCGATCATTCGCCGCCCTTCTGGATGAACGACTTCACGAAGTCCTCGGCGTTCGTCTCGAGTACGTCGTCGATCTCGTCCAGCATGGCGTCGATGTCCTCGTCGAGCTGTTCCTTGCGTTCGGCCACCGACTCGTCGGGCGCGACCTCGGGGGCCTCCTCGACCTCCGAGGACTTCTTGGGTTTCTTCTGCTCCTGTGCCATGCCTTGACCTTATCGACTGGGGGGGACATCCCGTGCCGTTAACCCGGCGAAAAGCGCCTCGGCTGTGTCAGATCGATCCAGCAGGGCTCCCACATGTGCCTTGGTGCCGCGCAACGGATCGATTGTGGGCACCCGCTGGAGGGACTCACGACCGGGCAGGTCGAAGATCACCGAGTCCCAGGACGCGGCGGCGACGCTTTCGGCGTACTTCTCCAGACAGCGGCCCCGGAAGTAGGCCCGGGTGTCCTCCGGCGGATCGTGCATGGCCGAGAAGACGTAGTCGTCGGCGAGCAGCCGCTTGATCTGGCCCATCCCCACCAGCCGGTGGTAGAGGCCCTTCTCGGGACGGATGTCGGCGTACTGGAGGTCGATCAGCATCAGCTTGGCGTCGTCCCACTCGAGGCCGTCGCGGTCGCGGTACCGCTGGAGCAGCTTGAGCTTGGCCACCCAGTCGAGCTCGGTGGCACACTCCATCGGGTCGCGCTCGAGCCGGTCGAGCACGGACTCCCACCTGGCCAGCACGTCGAGGGTCTGCGGGTCGGCGTCGACCCGCTCCTCGACGTACTTCTTGGCGAGGTCGAGGTACTCCATCTGAAGTTGTACGGCGGTCAGCTTGCGGCCGTCCTGGAGCGGGATCAGGTGCTTGAGCGTCGGGTCGTGCGACACCGCGCGCAGGGACGCGACGGCGCCGTCTACCGCGAACTCGGGCTGGAGGTAGCGGTCCTCGATCATCGCAAGGACCAGCGCGGTGGTGCCGACCTTGAGGTAGGTCGAGATCTCCGCGAGGTTCGCGTCGCCGAGGATCACGTGGAGGCGGCGGTACTTCTCGGGATCCGCGTGCGGCTCGTCACGGGTGTTGATGATCGGCCGCTTCAGGGTGGTCTCGAGCCCGACCTCGACCTCGAAGTAGTCGGCCCGCTGGCTGACCTGGAAGCCGTGCTCGCGCCCGTCCTGGCCGATGCCGACCCGGCCGGCCCCGCAGACGACCTGACGCGAGACGAAGAACGGCGTGAGGTTGTGCACGATGTCGGCGAACGGGGTGGAGCGCCGCATCAGGTAGTTCTCGTGGGCGCCGTAGGAGGCGCCCTTGTTGTCGGTGTTGTTCTTGTAGAGCACGATCGGCGTTCCACCGGGCAGCTGGCCGGCCCGGATGGCCGCGTCCAGCATGATCTGCTCGCCGGCCTTGTCCCACCTCACGATGTCGAGCGGGCTGGTCACCTCGGGTGTGGAGTACTCGGGGTGCGCGTGGTCGACGTAAAGCCGGGCGCCGTTGGTGAGGATGATGTTGGCGAGCCCCATGTCCTCGTCGGTCAGCTGCGAGCTGTCGGCCACCTGGCGCGACATGTCGAAGCCGCGGGCGTCACGCAGCGGGGACTCCTCCTCGAAGTCCCACCGGGCCCGCCGGGCCTTGACGGTCGCGGACGCGTAGGCGTTGACGATCTGCGACGAGGCGACCATCTGGTTGGCCATCGGCTGGCCCTGGACCGAGATGCCGTACTCGATCTCGGTGCCCATCACGCGGCGTACGCTCATAGGATCGAGCCTACGCGGTGGTTGCGACTGAGGAGGCCCCTTGGGTTGGTGCGGCAGGCTTGAGCTCATGGCGGCAGAACTCGACGACCCACGACCCGACAACTCAGCGCGCGCGATCGCGGCCGCAGAGGCGCTGGGTCTCGAGCACACGGTCACCCGTCACGGCCCGGTCCGCTCCCTGGAGGAGGCGGCGGCCGCCCGAGGTGTCGAGCCCCGAGCGATCGTGAAGTCGCTGGTGGTCCGGGTCAGCGACGGCGACTACCGCTTCGTGCTGGTGCCCGGGGACCGCGAGATCGCGTGGCCGAAGCTGCGGGGGCTGGTCGGCGTGAACCGGTTGTCGATGCCGAGTGCCGAGGTGGCGTACGAGGTGACGGGTTACGTGCGCGGCACGATCACCCCGCTGGGAAGTACGACGGCCTGGCCGGTCATCGCGGACTCGTCGATCAGCGGCGCGGTGTCGCTGGGCGGCGGCGCGCACGGGGTCGCGCTCATCGTGGACGCGGAGGCGCTGGTGCGCGCGCTGGGCGCGACCGTCGCCGACGTCACCGAGCCGGAGTGAGGGGAGCGCTCAGATAATCGTGGGGCGCCCCGACGCCTCGCTGCAGTCTGGCCCCCGGCCGCATGGGCATCGGAGACGCTCGTGTCCCGCTTGTTCGGCCTGCGCGGGGATCATTCCCGGCTTGCGTCCGCTGCTCCACCACGCCAGCGCCACCAAGAGCCGATAACCACTACCGCACGACGATCCACCACATCATGGGAATCCCTGAGCCTCTGTCCTAGAGGTACTGGCCGGTGTTCGCCACGGTGTCGATGGACCGACCCGGCTCGGTGCCCTGCTTGCCGGTGATGAGCGTACGGATGAACACGATCCGCTCGCCCTTCTTGCCGGAGATCCGCGCCCAGTCGTCGGGGTTGGTGGTGTTGGGCAGGTCCTCGTTCTCCTTGAACTCGTCGACGCAGGCCTGCATCATGTGCTGCACCCGGAGGCCGCGCTGCTGGAGTTCGAGGAGGTCCTTGATCGCCATCTTCTTGGCCCGGTCGACGATGTTCTGGATCATCGCTCCGGAGTTGAAGTCCTTGAAGTAGAGGACTTCCTTGTCGCCGTTGGCGTAGGTGACCTCGAGGAAACGGTTCTCCTCGGTCTCGGTGTACATCCGTTCCACCGTCGCCTGGATCATGGCCGCGACGCAGGCGTCGCGGTCTCCGGCGAACTCGGCGAGGTCGTCGGCGTGCAAGGGCAGCTCGGCGATGAGGTACTTGGAGAAGATGTCGCGTGCCGACTCGGCGTCGGGGCGCTCGATCTTGATCTTCACGTCGAGGCGTCCGGGGCGCAGGATCGCGGGGTCGATCATGTCCTCGCGGTTGGAGGCGCCGATCACCAGGACGTTCTCGAGGGCCTCGACGCCGTCGATCTCGGAGAGCAGCTGCGGCACGATGGTGTTCTCGACGTCGGAGGAGACACCGGATCCGCGGGTGCGGAACAGCGAGTCCATCTCGTCGAAGAAGACGATGACCGGTGTGCCTTCGCTTGCCTTCTCACGGGCGCGCTGGAACACCAGACGAATGTGCCGTTCGGTCTCGCCGACGTACTTGTTGAGCAGCTCGGGACCCTTGATGTTGAGGAAGTAGGACTTCCCCTCCTGGCCGGTCTTGGCGGCGACCTTCTTGGCCAGCGAGTTCGCGACCGCCTTGGCGATCAGCGTCTTGCCACAGCCGGGAGGACCGTAGAGCAGCACACCCTTCGGCGGCTTGAGCCGGTGCTCGAGGAACAGCTCCGGGTGCAGGTAGGGCAGCTCGACGGCGTCGCGGATCTGCTCGATCTGGGCGACCAGACCACCGATCGCGGAGTAGTCGATGTCGGGGACCTCTTCGAGGACGAGCTCCTCGACCTCGGACTTCGGCACCTTCTCGTATGCGTAGTTCGACCGAGCGTCGAGCAGCAGCGAGTCGCCGGCGCGAAGCTTGGTCATGCGCAGTGGCTCCGACAGGCGGATCACGCGCTCCTCGTCGGCATTGGCGATCACCAGCGCGCGTTCGCCGTCCTCGAGGATCTCCTTGAGCATCACGACCTCGCCGACCTTCTCGAACGCGAGGGCGGCGACAACGTTGAGGGCCTCGTTGAGCATGACCTCCTGGCCCCGCTGCAGCTCGTCGAGGTCGACGTTCGGACTGACGTTGACCCGGAGCTTGCGGCCACCGGTGAAGACGTCGATCGAGTCGTCGTCGTTGCGGGCCAGGAAGGTGCCGAAGCCCGCCGGCGGCTGCGCCAGCCGGTCGACCTCTTCCTTCAGGGTGACGATCTGGTCGCGGGCCTCGCGCAGGGTCTGGGCCAGGCGCTCGTTCTGGGTGGTGACCGCCGAGAGGGAGCGCTGGGTGTCACTCAGGCGCTGTTCGATCGCCCGCGACGCGCCCGGAAAGTCGGTCAGGCGCCTGCGCAGGTCGATGACCTCTGCCTCGAGGAACCGGATCTGGCTGTTCAGCTCTTCTCGGCTGGTGTTCTCCGATGCGGGCATATTTGTCACCTCCTACGAGAAAGACCCTACCCGTGCGGGCGTTGATACGTAGCCGATATCCCACAGTGTTGGTCACGATTTGGACCCATCAGCCTAGTCTTCGGCTGCGTCGATCGGCACGCCGTCCGGGCGCGGGCCCACGTAGTCGGGTCCGTAGGCACCTGGCGCGGGCCGCCTTTTCTTCAGCGGCGGCTTCTCCCCCGGCGCCATCCGGCGGGCGGTCACCAGGAACGCGGTGTGGCCGGTCATCTGGTGTCCGGGGCGTACGGCGAGACCCTCCACGTGCCAGTCACGGACCAGGGACTCCCAGGCCTTCGGCTCCGTGAAGGCCCCGTGCACGCGAAGGGTCTCCACATACCGCGAGAGCTGGGTCGTGGTGGCGACATACGCGCAGAGAATGCCTCCGGGCACCAGGGACTCCGCGGCCGCGTCGACGCATTCCCACGGCGCAAGCATGTCCAGGATGATCCGGTCGGCACGCTCCCCGGAGGCCGACAACAGCTCGGCGAGGTCGCCCAGCGTCAGACCCCAGGCCGGGTGGTCGCCACCGAAGAACTGGGTGACGTTCTGACGAGCGACATCGGCGAACTCCTCGCGCCGCTCGTACGACGATACCCGTCCGTGCGGGCCGACGGCGCGCAGCAGCGAGCAGGTCAGGGCGCCGGAACCGACCCCGGCCTCGACCACCCGGGCGCCGGGGAAGATGTCGGCCATCGCCACGATCTGGGCCGCGTCCTTCGGGTAGACCACAGCGGCGCCGCGCGGCATCGAGACGACGAACTCACTGAGGAGGGGGCGGAAGACGAGGTACTCACCGCCTGCCGACGAGGTGACGGAAAAGCCCTCCTCCCGCCCGATCAGCTCGTCGTGCTCGAAGTGGCCGCGGTTGGAGAAGAACCGAGCACCTGCGGTCAGGCAGATGTTGTGGCGGCGGCCCTTGCTGTCGGTGAGCCGGACCCACTCGCCCTCGCGCAGCGGACCGCGGTGTACGCCGGACCACGCCTCGGCGGGCACGTCGGGATAGACACTCTCGTCGGTCGAGGCCGGTTCGTTGGTCGAGCTTGTCGAGACCGTGTCAGGCATGGGCAGACCTTAGTGGCGGGACTCCCGGAAGGCCTTGTCGACGTCGGCCGTGGACAGCACGCCGAAGATCGAGCCATCCTCCTCGACGAGGAGGTACTCGTGGGCGGGGCGGCGACTCACCGCGAGGATCAGGTCCTCGCCGAAGATCCCGACGGGCAGCGACAGGCCGGGTTCCATGGTGCGGGCGACCGTCGAGGTCGCGACCCAGGGTCGCCGGTCCTCGGGAGTCGACTGGAGGGCCGCCTCGTTGACGATCCCGGTCGGCTGCCCGTCGCTGGTCACCGTGACGATGCTGCCTGCCTCGGCTTCCTGGGCCCGTCGTACAGCTTCGGCCAGCGGCAGCGTCTCGGGCACGGTGAGGGTACGACGGGCGAGGTTGCGCGCCACCAGGCTGGGCAGGTGGCGCCGCAGGTTGGCCGACGACATCGCGGCGCTGGCGCCGGTCCAGAGGAACAGCGACACCACGAAGGCCAGCAGGAAGTCGAAGACCTGAGGCTCGCCGTTGTAGATCCGCGCGCTGAGGAAGGGCCAGAACAGCACCAGCACGGCGGCCACGCGTCCGCCCCAGGCGGCGACCATCGTCCCGCGGTGCGGGTTGCCACCGATCGCCCAGACGGCCGACTTGAGCACGCGACCGCCGTCGAGGGGCAGCCCGGGCACCAGGTTGAGGATGCCGATCACCAGGTTGGCGCCCATCAGACCCTGGACCGTCATGCCGAGCAGGCCCTCCGGGGTGATGAATCTCAACCCGAAGGCAGCAGCGCCGACGCCGATCGAGGCCAGCGGCCCGACCACCGCGATCCAGAACTCCTCGCGGGGGCGGCGGGACTCGCCCTCGATGGCCGTGACGCCGCCCAGGAAATGCAGGGTGATCGACGCGACCGGGTGCCCATAGTGGAGCGCAGCCAGGGCGTGAGCCGCCTCGTGCAGCAGGACCGAGAGGTAGAGGACGACGGCGAATGCCGCGCCCGCGAGATACTTCCAACCGCCGAGTCCGGGCTCCACGCGGTCCACAGCAGGCGCTACTGCGACGGCGATGAGGGCAGCAACGATGAACCAGGACGAGGTGATGAGTACGTCGATCCCCGCGATCTGGCCGATCCGGATCGTGCCGGGTGGGCGCTCGCGGCGCACCGGCTCGAGATCCGGATCGACTTGACTCATGTATTCGAGGCTATCCGACAACACGGCATTGTCCGTGGCGTGACCTAGGGTTTCGCTCATGAGCGCCGGGTCCCCAAACGACTCCCCGCACGGTTCTGGCCACGACTCCCCCGCCGGGGTGCTGTCCACCGTCGTCGACGGGGTCGAGGTGCTGGGCGCCCTGTCGCCGAGCCGGGCCGGCGACTTCATCGCCTGTCCGCTGCTCTACCGGTTCCGCACGATCGACAAGCTGAGCGAGCCGTTCTCGCGCGACGCGGTCCGCGGCACGGTGGTGCACAAGGTGCTCGAGGACCTGTTCGACCTGCCCGCGGCCGACCGCACCCCCGCCCGCGCGCGCGACCTGCTGGTGCCCGCCTGGGACGCCCTGCTCGAGGACGAACCAGGCCTGGCCGAGATGTTCGTCGCCGGCGATCCCGCGGAGGGGCAGCTTGATCGGGCCAGTGATGGGGCCAGTGATGGGGCCAGTGCGCGAAGCGGCGGTCGAGGAAGGCGAAGAGCGCGGCGTCTCGCTCGACGAGTGGTTGGTCTCGTGTCGCGTCGTGCTCGACCGATACTTCACGCTCGAAGACCCACGTCGGCTGGAGCCCGCCGACCGGGAGCTCTACGTCGAGGCGCTGCTCGACTCGAAGCTGCTGTTGCGTGGCTTCGTCGACCGGATCGACGTCGCCCCCAACGGCATGATCCGCGTGGTCGACTACAAGACCGGCCGCTCGCCCGGCGAGATGTTCGAGGCCAAGGCGCTGTTCCAGATGAAGTTCTACGCCCTCGTCATCTGGCGCACCCGGGGGGTCATCCCCTCGATGCTGCAGCTGATCTACCTCGGCAACGGGGAGGTACTGCGCTACAAGCCCGACGAGCGTGACCTGATCGCCACCGAGCGCAAGGTGGAAGCGATCTGGCGCGCCATCCGCATCGCCGAGGAGACCGGTGACTGGCGTCCGCACAAGTCCAGGCTCTGCGGATGGTGCGCCCACCGAGCCATCTGTCCGGAGTGGGGTGGCACTCCCCCGCCGCTTCCGGTCGTGACGCCGCCGCCGGTCAACGCCGACCCTGCCGGCGACCTGGCCACCGACGGGGATCTCACGGCACTGGGCTAGTGCGACCGCGGGCGAAGGTTTCCCACGGGTAGTCCTACGACCGGTCGGCAGTTCGCCGGCTGATCCGGACGCCGTACTGCGACCGCGTGACGAACCACGCCGAGCCGCTCCCTCTGACCGTCACGTTATGGCCGACCGCGACGCAGGTGTCCTCGTCGATCGCCACTGCTTCCGGGACCAGACCGGCGTCGACCATCGCGACGGCGCGGCTGAGGGTGCCGGCCTGGGCCGCGTGCACGTCGACCGCGAACGGCGTCAG
Organism: uncultured Actinomycetota bacterium; assembly: GCA_963844385.1. Taxonomy (GTDB): domain Bacteria; phylum Actinomycetota; class Actinomycetes; order Propionibacteriales; family Nocardioidaceae; genus Nocardioides. The sequence goes on from CAWJOJ010000029.1 coordinate 238,546, forward strand.
CCCGAGGCCGGGCCGCACGGTGAGCGGCCCCAACCCCTCCGAGCAGTCCTTGTGCACGACCTCGACGTCACCGAGCAGATGCCCGCCGAGGAGGGCGGTGTCGGGAGCGATCATCGCGCCGGCCGAGAATCCGGCGTACGGCATGCCGTTGCCGACCGCAGCGCGGATGGCTCCGGCGCAGCCGACCAGGGCGGCGTGGTAGCGGGGGGTCAGCCCTCCGGCGACGGCCAGGCCGGCCGCACCGGCCAGCAACCCCGGATCCACCGGTTCGTCGTCGCGGATCACGACCGGCAGGATCTCCCGGTCGTCGCCCAGCGCTCCGCCTCCGAGCGCGTCCACGTAGTCCGTCAGGAACCGCGCCGCGCTGCCGTCGTGATCGACGAGGACGATCACGAGTCGGCCTGGTCGCTCGTTCAGCTCCGACCGGAAGGGCTCGAGCACGCTGGGCGAGGTGGTTGAGTCGACGGCTCCGCCGACCAGCAGGACGGTCACGAGGGAACCTTAGTGCCGCAGCGCAGCGAGCGAAGCGGTCGTGACACCTTCGAGAGAGTCGCGGAACACGCGGCGATCCCCGTCGAGCAGCGGCACGTGGTTGGGCACGCACAGCACGGTGCAACCGGCGGTCTCCGCCGAGCGGGCTCCCGTGTTGGAGTCCTCGATGGCCAGACAGTCAGCGGGCTCGACGCCGAGCTCGGCCGCAGCCTTCAGGTAGGGCTCGGGATGCGGCTTGCCCTCTTCGACCGCGTCTCCGGTGATCACGGCGGTGAACGTGGATGCCGGCAGGCCGGCCAGGATCGGTGCGACAAAACTGCGGTACGACATGGTGACCAGGGCGCAGGGCACGTCGGCGGCGACCAGGTCCGCCAGCAGCTCGACGGCCCCTGGCCGCCACGGCACCGTCCGCTCGACCCTGGCGATCACATCGTCGAGCAGCTGCTCGACGATCTCGGCCGGCTCGAGGTCGATGCCCATGTGCTCGCGGATGTAGCGACCGCAGGAGAGCAGGTCGGTGCCGACCAGCTCGAGAGCGTGGGTGTCGCTCCAGACGCCGCCGTACTTGTCGGCGAGGTCGTACTGCGCCTCGATCCAGTAGGGCTCGGTGTCCACGAGGGTGCCGTCGAGGTCACACAGGACCGCGGCCGGCCACGTGGTCTCGACAAGCTCGACCACCGAGTCAGTCCTCGGGGTCGTAGCCGAGGTTGGGCGAGAGCCAGCGCTCGGTCTCGGCGAGGGTCCAGCCCTTGCGCTCGGCGTACTCCGCGACCTGGTCTCGCCCGAGCCGGCCGACGACGAAGTACTGCGACTGGGGGTGGGAGAAGTACCAGCCGGACACGGCCGCACCCGGCCACATCGCCATCGACTCGGTGAGCTCGATGCCGGCGTTCTTCTCGACGTCGAGCAGCTCCCACAGCGTCTGCTTCTCGGTGTGGTCCGGGCAGGCCGGATAGCCCGGCGCGGGTCGGATGCCGGAGTACCGCTCGGCGATCAGGTCCTCGTTGGACAGCTGCTCGGGCGCGTGGCCCCAGAACTCGGTCCGGACCCTTTCGTGCAGCCGTTCGGCGAACGCCTCGGCGAGCCGGTCGCCCAACGCCTCCACCATGATCGCGGAGTAGTCGTCGAGGGCAGCCCGGAACTCGGCGACCTTCTCACCGAGTCCGATCCCGGCCGTCACCGCGAACGCGCCGACGTAGTCCTGGAGCCCGGTCGAGGTGGGTGCCACGAAGTCGGCGAGGCAACGGTTGGGGATGCCGGGCCGGTGCTCTCCCTGCTGGCGCAGGTGATGGAGCCGGACGGTGCCGTCCGGGCCGGATACCGCGAGGTCGTCGCCCTCGGCGGTGGCGGGGAAGATCGCCGTAGACGGCGCGCGCGCTGATCCACTTCTCCTTGATCAGGAGATCGAGCATCTCCTGCGCGTCGTCGTACAGCTTGCGCGCGGTCTCGCCCGTCGTGGGGCTGTTGAGGATGTCGGGGAACTTGCCCTTCATCTCCCAGGCGTTGAAGAACGGCTGCCAGTCGATGTACTCGCGGAGCTCGGCGAGGTCGTAGTCGTCGAGGCTGTGTACGCCGAGCTGCCGCGGCACCGGCGGCGTGTACGACGACCAGTCGATCGGCGTCCGGTTGGCCCGGGCCGCATCCAGATCCGCGATCGGCCGCTCGTGCTTGGCGGAGTGCCGCTCGCGGAGCGCGTCGTAGTCGGCCTTGACGTCGGCCATCAGCTTGGGACGCAGCGCGTCGTTGAGCAGGGCCGCCGCGGTGGGCACCGACCTGGACGCGTCCTTGACCCAGACGACGGGGCCGTCGTACTTCTTGTCCACCTTGACCGCGGTGTGCGCACGCGAGGTCGTGGCGCCGCCGACGAGCAGCGGGATCTCGAGACCCTGGCGCTGCATCTCGGAGGCGAAGTTGACCATCTCGTCGAGCGACGGGGTGATCAGCCCCGACAGGCCGATGAGGTCGGCGCTGTGCTCCTTGACCGCGTCGAGGATCTTCTGGGCCGGCACCATCACCCCGAGGTCGATCACCTCGTAGTTGTTGCACTGGAGTACGACGCCGACGATGTTCTTGCCGATGTCGTGCACGTCGCCCTTCACCGTCGCCATCACGATGGTGCCGTTGGTGTCCTTCGCGGTCGCCAGCTCGGGGTTGTCGAGCTTCTCCTGCTCGATGAACGGGATCAGCCAGGCCACGGCCTTCTTCATCACGCGGGCGCTCTTGACCACCTGCGGCAGGAACATCTTGCCGGCGCCGAACAGGTCGCCGACGACGTTCATGCCGTCCATCAGCGGGCCCTCGATGACCTCGATCGGTCGCCCGCCGCGCGCGGCGATCTCGAGCGCGGAGCTCCTCGGTGTCGGACTCGATGTGGGCGTCGAGGCCCTTGACCAGCGCGTGGGTGATCCGCTCCCCCAGCGGCAGGGTGCGCCACACCTCCTCGGCGGCCTCGTCCACGGGCTCGCCGGCCCGGTTGTAGGACTCCGCGATCTCGAGAAGGCGCTCGGCCGCGTCGGGTCGTCGGTTGAGGACGACGTCCTCGATCCGCTCGCGGAGGTCGGCCTCGACCTCGTCGTAAATCGCCAGTGCGCCGGCGTTGACGATTCCCATGTCGAGGCCGGCCCGGATCGCGTGGTAGAGGAAGACCGCGTGGATCGCCTCGCGCACGTGGTTGTTGCCTCGGAAGGAGAAGGACACGTTGGAGATGCCGCCCGAGACCAGCGCGCCGGGCAGGTTCTCCTTGATCCAGCGGGTGGCCTCGATGAAGTCCTGGCCGTACGTCCTGTGCTCCTCGATGCCGGTCGCGACGGCGAAGACGTTGGGGTCGAAGATGAGGTCCTCGGGGGGGAACCCGACCTCGTCGACCAGGATCCGGTAGGCGCGCTCGCAGATCGCCTTGCGGCGGTCGAGGTTGTCGGCCTGGCCGTCCTCGTCGAAGGCCATCACGACGACGGCGGCGCCGTACTTGCGGCACAGGCGGGCCTGCTCGCGGAACTTGTCCTCGCCCTCCTTCATGGAGATCGAGTTGACGATCGGCTTGCCCTGGACGCACTTGAGGCCGGCCTCGATGACCTCCCACTTGGACGAGTCGACCATCACGGGCACCCGGCTGATGTCGGGTTCGCCGGCCACCAGCTTCAGGAACCGCTCCATCGCGGCGACGCCGTCGATCATGCCCTCGTCCATGTTGACGTCGATGATCTGGGCGCCGCTCTCGACCTGTTGGGCCGCCACCGACAGCGCAGCGTCGTAGTCGCCGTCCTTGATCAGCTTGCGGAACCTCGCCGAACCGGTGATGTTGGTGCGCTCGCCGACGTTGACGAACAGTGACTCCTCGGTGATGTTGAGGGGCTCGAGGCCCGAGAGCCGCATCGCCGGACCCGGCTGGGCAACCTCGCGTGGTCCGGCTTTCGCAGCAGCCTCGGCGATCGCCTTGATGTGCGCCGCGGTGGTTCCGCAACAGCCACCGAGCAGGTTCACCAGACCGCTCTCGGCGAACTCTCCGAGCATCGACTGACATCTGCTCCGGGGTCTCGTCGTACTCACCGAACTCGTTGGGGAGCCCGGCGTTGGGGTAGCAGGAGACGAAGCAGTCCGCGACGCGGGACAGCTCGGCGACGTAGGGGCGCAGGTCGGCGGCGCCGAGAGCGCAGTTGAGGCCCACGGCGAGCGGTCTGACGTGACGGATCGAGTCCCAGAACGCCTCGGTCACCTGACCCGACAGGGTGCGGCCGCTCGCGTCGGTGATGGTGCCGGACACGATCACCGGCCAGCGTCGGCCACGTTCCTCGAACAGGGTCTCGACCGCGAAGATGGCGGCCTTCGCGTTGAGGGTGTCGAAGATCGTCTCGATCAGGAGCAGATCCGCGCCCCCGTCGATCACGCCGTTGGCCTGCTCGAGATAGGACGCCACCAGCTCGTCGAAGGTGACGTTGCGCTTGCCGGGGTCGTTGACGTCCGGGGAGATCGAGGCCGTCTTGTTCGTGGGCCCGAGGGCTCCGGCGACGTAGCGGCGCCGTTCCGGTGTGCTGGCCTCGTCGGCCGCCTCGCGGGCGAGCGTCGCCGCTGCCCGGTTGAGCTCGTAGCAGATGTCCTGGAGCCCGTAGTCGGCCTGGGAGATGCTCGTGCCGGTGAACGTGTTCGTGGCGATCACGTCGGCGCCGGCGTCGAGGTAGGCCCGGTGGATGTCGCGGATGACGTCCGGCTGGGTCAGCGACAACAGGTCCGAGTCGCCCTTGAGGTCGTGGTCGTGGTCGACGAACCGCTCGCCTCGGTAGTGCTCCTCCTCCAGCCGGTACCCCTGGATCATCGTGCCCATCGCTCCGTCGATGACGAGGATGCGCTCGTTGAGCGCGGCCGTCAGCTCGGCGGTGCAGTCGGGTCGATCGGACGGGGAATCCGGCACGTGAGTCCTTTCGGCTGGTCAGGGTCGTGCGGCTGGGCGGGGCCTCTCGTCAAAGCCTAGGCAGGCTGTCCATCAGTCGGACGGATTTCCCGCATCGTGACACTTCGCAATCCATCCGGCGAAATCCCGGGCCCCACTAGTGTTGGCGACGTGATCGAGATCCAGGACATTCCCCCACTGGACGACCCCGTCGTGATTGCCGCGTTCGAGGGCTGGAACGACGCCGCCGACGCGGCGTCGTCGGTGATCGACCACCTGATGTCGGTGTGGGAAGCGACGGTGGTCGGGGCCATCGATCCGGAGGACTTCTACGACTTCCAGATGAACCGCCCCGTCGTGGGCACCGACGAGGCCGGCCATCGCCACATCACCTGGCCGTCGACCCAGATCGCGGTCGCGTCGCCTCCCGGACTCGACCGCGACGTCATCCTGATCCGCGGCATCGAGCCGAACATGCGCTGGCGGCAGTTCTGCGCCGAGCTGCTGGCAGCCTGCGACGAGCTGGGCGCCGGAATGGTGATCACGCTCGGGGCCCTGCTGGCCGACACACCCCACACCCGGCCGATCCCCGTGACCGGCATCGCCACCGAGCCCGAGCTCGTGGACCGGCTCAGGCTCGAGCAGTCGACGTACGAGGGGCCGACGGGGATCGTCGGCGTCTTCCAGGACGCCTGCGTGCGGCTGGACATCCCGGCGGTGGGCTACTGGGCCGCCGTTCCCCACTACGTCGCACAGCCACCGTGCCCGAAGGCGACCCTGGCGCTGGTGGGCCAGATCGAGGAATTGCTGCAGATCAGCATCCCGCTCGGCGACCTGCCGGAGGACTCCCGGGCCTGGGAGCGTGGCGTCGACGAGCTGTCCGAGGAGGACGAGGACATCGCCGACTACGTGCGTTCCCTCGAGGAGACCCGCGACACCACCGATCTGCCCGAGGCGTCCGGCGAGGCGATCGCCCGCGAGTTCGAGCGCTACCTCAAACGGCGCGGCAGCGACGACTGACCGGCTGCCGACTGCTCAGAGGGCCAGGCCAAGGGCGGCGTCGAGGAGGTCGCCGACTGTCGCGGCCGCCCCGGGATCGGTCGAGTCCCCCGCCTCGGTCGCGGCAACCCAGGCATCGATCGCAGCGACTGCCCTGGGCGCGTCGAGGTCGTCGGCAAGCGCTTTGAGTACGGCGTCGACGACCGGGGCTGCGTCAGCACCGGCTCCGCGGGCGAGCGTCACCCGCCAGCGGTCCAGCGTGTCGACCGCGTCCCACAGCTGCTCGTCGGTCCACTCCCAGTCGGCCCGGTAGTGGTGGCGCAGCAGGGTCAGCCGGATCGCCATCGGGTCGACCTCACTGTTGCGGAGCGCGGACACGAAGACCAGGTTGCCCTTGGACTTCGACATCTTCGCCCCGTCGTACCCGACCATGCCCTGGTGTGCGTAGATCTTCGCGAACGCCGAACCCGGGTGACCCACCTGCACGTGGCCGGCGCTCATCTCGTGGTGCGGGAAGATCAGGTCGCTGCCGCCTGCCTGGACGTCGAACGCGAGGCCGAGGTACTCGAGCGCGATTGCGCTGCACTCGATGTGCCAGTCCGGGCCTGCCGCGGCCGAAGGGGCTGTCCCAGGCTGGCTCGTCGGGGCGCTCGCCCCGCCACAGCACGCAGTCGAGCGGATCCTTCTTGCCCGAGCGGTCGGGGTCGCCGCCGCGGTCACCGAAAAGGGCCAGCATCTGCTCGCGGTCGAGCCCGGACACCGATCCGAAGGCGGCATCGGAGGTCACGGAGAAGTAGAGGTCGCTGTCGACGGCGTAGACCGCGCCGGCCTGCTGGAGCTTCTCGATGAGCGCGATGACCAGCGGGATCGACTCGACCGCGCCGATGTAGTGCTCGGGCGGAAGCACCCGGAGCGCGCTCATGTCGTCGCGGAACAGCTGGGTCTCCCGCTCGGCAAGCTCGACCCAGTCGACGTGCACCTTGTGGGCGCGCTCCAGCAGTGGGTCGTCGACGTCGGTCACGTTCTGGACGTAGACGACGTAGTGACCCTGGTTGCGCCAGGCCCGGTTGAGCAGGTCGAAGGCGACGTACGTCGCGGCGTGGCCGATGTGGGTGGCGTCGTACGGCGTGATCCCGCAGACGTAGAGCCGGGCCGGACCGTCGGGACTCGTCTCGACCAGACCCCCGGTGGCGGTGTCGAAGATCGAGACGCCTGGACCCTTCACGGGCAGGACCGGGACGGACAGGGAAGACCACGTGCGCATGCCGGGAAGCCTACTTCTCAGAACGCGGGCCACGGGATCGCGGGCCACTGGGAGGACGCCCGCGGGAACGACCCGCGGCGCAACAGGGTCCGACAGCGCGCGTGGAAGGTCGCGATCTCGTGGCCTGTGAGCAGTCCGGCCAGCTCGTTGTCGAGATCCGGGTCGTCCAGCAGCTTCTCGAGCGCGGCGCACTCGGTGGCGTCGAGCGGCTCGCCCGCCCAACCCCAGAGCACCGTGCGGAGCTTCGGGTCCGCGTTGAACGTGACGCCGTGGTCGACGCCGTAGCGGTGCCCATCGGTCATCCCGAGAACGTGGCCGCCCTTGCGGTCTGCGTTGTTGACCACCGCATCGAAAAGCGCCATCCGCCGTAGCGGCTCGCTGTCCTCGTGGATCAGCGAGACCGGCGCGTCGTCACCGCCGAGCGCGTCGAGCACGTGCTTCCAGCCGTCCGGTACGTCGCCCGGCGCGACCAGGTCGACGGGCGACTGCTCGGGGTCCGGTTCCTGCCAGACCTGGACCATGCCCGCGCCATGGGGACCGTCGCGGAGGAAGGTGAGCGGCACGATGTTCCAGCCGAGCGCCTCGGAGACGACGTAGGCGGCGACCTCCCGGTCCGCGAGCGTGCCGTCGGGGAAGTCCCACAGCGGGCGCTCGCCCGCAGTCGGCTTGTAGACGACCCTGGTCCCGGCGATCCGGCCCAGGAACGTGGCGTTGGAGGCCGGCATGATCCGGCCTTCGAGGACCAGGGGGGCCGCAACGAGGTCGTGCGGCCGGGTCTGGGTCACGGGCCGCGGCGGCGGTGGCCGTTCGCCCGCACGCACAGATGGCCGTCGGGGTCGATCGGGTTGCCGCAGAACGGGCATCCCGGCCGGCCCGCCTCGATGAGTGTGGCCGCGCGCTTGACGAACGCGCGCGCGGCGCCGGCAGTGATGCGGACGACGAACACCTCGTCGGGTTCGGGTTCCTCGAGGTCCTCGTCGAGCTGTTCCGGCGAGACGACGGCGGCTTCGGTGTAGGGGAACACCTCGATCACGACCCGCTCGGCCTTCGGCTCCCAGGCCAGGGTCATCGTGCCGGCCCGGAACTCCTCCTCGATGGGCTGCTCCAGCGGATCCTTGTCGTCGAGGTCGAGCGGCGCCACGGCCGGGATCAGCGCGGTGTTCTGCTCGCTCGACATCACCTCGTCGAGGAGCTCGTCGATGCGTTCGGCCAGCACGGCGACCTGTTGCTTCTCGAGCCCGACGCTCGTGATGCGTGATCCGGAGCGTGCCTGGAGGAAGAAGGTGCGCTGTCCGGGGGTGCCGACCGTGCCGGCAACGAAGCGCTCCGGCGGATCGAATCCATGAACGAGGGGACCCATGGGTGCCACCCTATGCCGACGGTGGAACCGGCCCAGCGCCTCCACCGACCACTGCTTCCGCCGGGGCTTTCCTGGTCCGGCGGCGGGCCGGCGGCCTGAGCCAGGACAGGTCTCCGGCGTGCGTGTTGACCGCCAGGACGTAGGGACGGGTCGAGGTGTAGGTGACGATCGTGATCGACGCGGGGTCGATGTTGATGCGCTGGAACAGGTCGAGGTGCATCCCGAGGGCGTCGGCGACGATCGCCTTGATGACGTCGCCGTGGCTGACCGCCGCCCAGACCGCGTGGTCGCCGTGCTCCTGGGCGACGTCGGCGTCGTGGCGTCGTACGGCGGCGACCGCACGGGACGACATCGTCGACATCGACTCACCGCCGGGAAAGGTGACCGACGACGGCCTGGCCTGGATGACCGGCCACAGCTTGTCCTTCGCCAGCGTCTTGATGGCCCTGCCCTGCCAGTCGCCGTAGTCGCACTCCGTCAGGCCCTTGTCGGTCCGGATCCTCGGTGCCTGCTGATGGGCCTGCTCCTGGGCCCGCGCGACGGCGGTGGCGGTCTGCCGGCAGCGCTCCAGCGGGCTGGTGACGATGGCCGCGAGCGGCACCGCCGCGAGTCGCTCCGCCGCTGCCGTCGACTGGTCCCGGCCCACGTCGTCCAGCTTGACCCCGGCTGCCCGTCCGGCCAGCACTCCGCTGGCGTTGGCCGTCGTCCGACCGTGCCGGAGGAGGATCACGGTTCCCATGATGGGGAGCGTAACCGGACTACCCTCGGGGTCGTGATCATCGACAACGCGGTCTATCGCAAGGGCGTCCGGGTTCCGATGGACTGCCAGCCGTCCGACCTGGCGGCGGTGCGCGACCGGCTGACCGGTGACGGTGACTTCGTCTGGATCGGGCTCCATGAGCCGACCGAGGACGAGCTCGGGCAGGTGGCGAACGCGTTTTCCCTGCACCCGTTGGCGGTGGAGGACGCACTGAAGGCCCATCAACGCCCCAAGCTGGACTACTACGAGGACAGCCTGTTCCTGGTCCTGAAGACGCTCTGGTACGTCGACGAGGACGACGCCGTGGAGACCGGCGAGATCAACATCTTCATCGGTTCCAACTTCATCGTTACCGTGCGGCACGGCGAGGGCGCCGAGCTGCACTCGGCGCGGCTCCACCTCGAAAGCAAGGAGAACGTGCTCACCCATGGGCCTTCCGCCGTCGTGTACGCCGTCTGCGACACGGTCGTCGACGGCTACATCGAGGTCACCGCGGCGCTGGAGGTCGACGTCGACGAGGTCGAGGACGTCTGTGTTCTCCCCCGCCCGGACCAACGACTCCGTGCGGATCTACAAGCTGAAGCGCGAGATCGCCGAGGTCCGGCGCGCCGTACTCCCGCTGCGCGATCCGATCCGACGGTTCGCCAGCGCGAGCGTGCAGGGGATCGCCGAGGACGCGGCCCCGTTCTTCCGCGACGTGGCCGACCACCTCGCTCGGGCCTCGGAGGTCATCGACAACCTCGACTACCTGCTGTCGAGCGCGTTCCAGGCGCACCTGGCCCGGATCTCGGTCCAGCAGAACGACGACATGCGCAAGATCTCGGCGGGCGTCGGTCTGGTTGCGGCTCCGACCCTGATCGCCGCGATCTACGGCATGAACTTCGACCACATGCCCGAGCTGCACTGGTCGCTGGGCTACCCGATGGCCATCGTGCTGATGATGCTCTCGTCACTGGGCGTGTGGACCTTCTTCAAGCGCGTCGGGTGGTTGTGAGCCTGACGGCTCAGGCGCTGAGCACACCGGTGGCAACGAGGCCGAGCGTCATCGCACCGAGGCCGATGCGGTAGATCACGAACGGCAGGTAGGACTTCGTGGACACATAGCGCAGCAGCCAGGCGATGGCGGCGTACCCGACGATGAACGAGACGACCGTGGCCACGATCGTCGGCCCCCACCCGTAGCTGTTGTCACCGTGCGGAATCTCCTTGAGCTCGAACAGCCCCGCGCCGACCACGGCGGGGATGGCGAGGAGGAAGGCGTACCGGGTGGCGGCCTCGCGCTCGAAGCCCAGGAACCGGCCCATCGAGATGGTTGCGCCCGAGCGGGAGACCCCGGGGACGAGGGCGCAGGCCTGGGCCAGACCCATCAGGATCGCGTCGCGGAGCGTGATCTGCTTGATCTGCTTGTTGTTGCCGCTCACCCGATCTGCGATACCCAGCACCACACCGAGCACGATGAGGGTGGTCCCGATGAGCCAGAGGCTGCGGAAGTCGCGTTCGATCGATGTCCTTCAGTACAACGCCCAGGACCACGATGGGCAGCGACCCGATGACGATGAACCAGCCCATCCTGGCGTCGAGCTGCCCGCGCAGCTCCGGCCGGTACAGCGACTGGACCCAGGTCGACCCGATCCGCCAGATGTCCTTGCGGAAGTAGATCAGCACGGCGAGCTCGGTGCCGATCTGGATCACTGCCGTGAAGGCGGCTCCCGGGTCGCCCCAGCCGAACAGGTCGGGGAAGATCCGCAGGTGGGCGCTGCTCGAGATCGGCAGGAACTCGGTCAGACCCTGGATGGTGCCCAGCACCACGGCCTTCAGGAAGTCGAGCACGGGGCGTAAGCCTACGGTGCGAGGTGGGTCCCGACGGCCCCAGCCCGGCGTACCGGCGAGCCGTCGCGGCGGTGCTTCGGGGTGCTGGCTACCGTTGCGCCATGCAGCAACGCTCCGTGGGCTCCACCGGGCTGAAGGTCTCCCGACTCGGCCTCGGCACGCTCACGTGGGGTCGCGACACCGACGAGCACGAGGCCCGCGACCAGCTCGCCGCCTTCCGGGAGGCGGGGGGCACCCTGCTCGACACTGCCGCCGGCTACGGCGACGGTGCGTCCGAGGAGCTGCTCGGGACCCTCATCGGTGACGTCGTGGGTCGCGACGACATCGTGCTCGCCACCAAGGCCGGCATCTCCCGCCGGAAGGGCTACCGCGAGACCAACACCTCGCGCGGGACCATGATCGCGTCGCTCGACGGCTCTTTGAAGAGGCTCGGAGTCGATCACGTGGACCTCTGGCAGGTCCATACCTGGGTCGACGACACCCCGGTCGAGGAGACGCTGACCGCGCTCGACTACGCGGTCTCGTCGGGGCGGGCTTCGTACGTCGGTGTCTCGAACTACTCCGGTTGGCAGACCGCGCAGGCTGCCACCTGGCAGCGGGCCGTGCCCGGCCGGGCCACGCTGGCCTCGACCCAGGTCGAGTACTCGCTGCTCAACCGAGCGATCGAGCGCGAGGTGATCCCGGCCGCCACCGCACTCGGCCTCGGCGTGCTGCCGTGGTCCCCACTCGGGCGCGGCGTGCTCACCGGCAAGTACCGCTCCGGCACCCCCGCCGACTCGCGGGCCGCCTCCCCGCACTTCGAGAGCTTCGTCGGCGCCTACCTCAACGACCGCGGCCACCGGATCGTCGAGGCCGTCGCCCGCGCCGCTGACGGCCTCGGTTGGACGCCGCTCGAGGTTGCCCTCGTGTGGGTCCGGGACCGGAGCGGCGTGACTGCCCCGATCGTCGGCGCCCGCACCGCCTCCCAGCTTCGGGGTGCCCTCGGGACCGACGAGCTGACCCTCCCCGAGGAGATCGTGGACGCCCTCGATGACGTGTCCGATGAGTGACATGAGCCGCGAGACCCGTCGTCCACCCGCCCGGGGCGTTGAGTGGGAGTTCGACCGGCTCACGCTCCCCCGTGAGCTCTCCCGCAACGTGGTGACCCGGATGTTGGTCGAGCGCGCCGAGCTGGGCGGTTGGGAGCTCGACCGGGTCCGGATCGGCCCCGACGGGGTCCGGCGCGTGGTGCTGCGCCGGAAGATCATCCGGCAGGCGCGCCCGGCCGTTCTCTACCTCTCGTGAGGACCCGGTCAGGCGTCGGTCAGGAACCGGTCGAAGACCCGGGCGCCGAACTCGAGCGCGTCGACGGGAACGCGTTCGTCGATGCCGTGGAACAGGGCTGTGAAGTCCAGGTCGGCCGGTAGCCGCAGGGGGGCGAAACCGTAGGAACGCAGGCCGAGCCTGCGGAAGTGCTTGGCGTCGGTGCCGCCGCTCATCAGGAACGGGGCCACGATCCCGTCGGGGTCCTCGGCCAGGATCGAGCGGGTCATCACGTCGACAAGGGGCCCGTCGTACGGCGTCTCCCAGGGTCGCTGGTTGGAGAGGTACTCGACATCGATCCCCTCCCCGATCAGCTCCGCCATCGTCGCGAAGAACTCGTCCTCGTAGCCGGGCAGGGACCTGCCGTCCACGTGCGCGGTCGCCTCGGTGGGGACGACGTTGACCTTGTAGCCCGCGCTCAGCATGGTCGGATTGACCGTGTTGCGGATGACGGCCCCGAGCATCCGCGTGGCGCCGCCGAACTCCTCGACCAGCGACTCGGCGTTCTCGGGAGTGGCCTCGGTGCCGGCGAGTTCGGCCACGGCGGCCAGAAGCACCCTCATCGTCGGTGTCAGCCGGACCGGCCACTGGTGCGCGCCGATCCGGGCCACCGCTGCGGCCAGGTCGGTGACGGCGTTCTCCCGGTTGAGCATCGACCCGTGCCCGGCCCGGCCGCGGGCGGTCAGCTTCATCCAGGCCATGCCCTTCTCGGCCGCCTCGATCAGGTAGAGCCGGCGGCCGCGGACGGTGGTGGAGAACCCGCCCACCTCGCCGATCGCCTCGGTGCAGTCCTCGAGCTCGTCACGGTGCTCGTCGATGAGGTACTCGGCGCCCTTGTGCCCGCCGGCTTCCTCGTCGGCGGTGAAGCAGAGCACCATCGGGCGTCCGGGAAGTACGCCGGCCCGCGCCCGCGCACGCACACACGACAACAGCATGGCGTCGAAGTCCTTCATGTCGACCGCCCCGCGGCCCCACACGTAGCCGTCCCGGATCTCGCCGCTGAACGGGTGCACCTGCCAGTCCTCCGCTGCAGCGGGTACGACGTCCAGGTGCCCGTGCAGCAGCAACGGGGCCCTTTCGGTGCTGGAGTCTCCCCATCGGGCGATGAGTGACGCCCGCCCGGACTCCGACTCGTAGATGTTCGAGGAGATGCCCACCTCGTCGAGCAACCCGGCGACGTACTCGGCGGCCTTGCGCTCGCCCGGTCCCTCCTGGTCGCCGTAGTTGGTGGTGTCCATCCGGATCAGCTCGCGGCACAGGTCGACGACCTCGGCCGCGGGGTCGTAGTCGGGCGTGTCCATGGGCCCATCCTGACACCATCCGGATTGCTGTTCGGGGTCCGCGCTTTGCTACAGTTCTCCAGCACTCGTCCGGGTGGCGGAATAGGCAGACGCGCTAGCTTGAGGTGCTAGTCCTCCTGAGGAGGGTGGGGGTTCAAGTCCCCCCTCGGACACTCAAAGAGACCAGGGTTGACCTGGTCTTTCGTGTTCTCGGGGCGTCGGCGGGGACCCGATGGCCACTAGGATCGAGACCACCGTGACAGACGCGACAGCACCCACAGACGGCGAGGTCAGGCGAGCAGTTCGCCGCGCCGAATCCGGGCGCGCCATCAACACCGGGGAGGCGACGGCTCTCCTGGCTGCCCGTGGTGAACAACTGGAACGCCTCATGGCCGTGGCCAGTCGAGTCCGTGACGCAGGACTCCGGGAGGCTGGCCGGTCGGGGATCATCACCTTCAGCAAGAAGGTGTTCATTCCCCTGACGCGCCTGTGCCGCGACAGGTGTCACTACTGCACGTTCGTCACCGTCCCGGGCAAGCTCGACGCGCCCTTCATGAGCCCCGACGAGGTGCTCGACGTTGCTCGTCGGGGCGCTGCGCTGGGCTGCAAGGAGGCACTGTTCACGCTCGGTGACCGGCCGGAAGATCGGTGGCCGGAAGCAGCGTCCTGGCTCGAGGAGCGCGGCTACGCCAGCACCCTCGAATATGTGCGGGCCGTGTCGATCCTGGTGCTCGAAGAAACCGGCCTGTTGCCGCACCTGAACCCCGGTGTCATGAGCTGGGAGGAGATGAACCGTCTCAAGCCGGTGGCGCCCTCAATGGGCATGATGCTCGAGACCGCCAGCGAGCGCCTGTTTCGGGAGCGCGGCCAGGTCCATTTCCGGGAGCCCTGACAAGGACCCGGCGGTGCGGATCCGGGTTCTCGAGGACGCCGGCCGGCTGTCGATCCCGTTCACCACCGGCCTGCTGATGGGGATCGGTGAGACTCTGACCGAACGGGCCGAAGGCATCTTGGAGCTTCGCCGGATCGCGCGCGCCTATGGCGCGATCCAAGAGGTCATCGTGCAGAACTTCAGGGCCAAGGCGGACACGGCACTGCGACACCGGAACGACCTTGCGCTTGACGAATATCTCGCCGCGATCGCGACCACACGAATCCTGCTTGGGCCGCGGATGAGGGTGCAGGCGCCCCCCAACCTGGTGAACGCTGACGAGGTCCGCCTTCTGCTTGCCGCTGGCGTCGACGACTTCGGAGGCGTCAGCCCGCTCACGCCGGACTACGTCAACCCCGAGCGTCCCTGGCCACAGATCGACACCTTGCGCGAGCTCTGCACCGATCAGGGATTCGCTCTGAGAGAACGACTCACGGCGCACCCCGAGTACCTTGGCGTGCCCTGGATAGACCCTCGGCTCAAGAGCCACATCACCGCGCTCACTGGCCAGGACGGCTTGGCGGACGAGGCCGCGTTCGCCGGTCGGGCGGCCGTGGCAGGAGCCAGACGGCGGCTGGGGGAACCAAGGCCGCACTGAGCTGCATCACGAGGTCGACACCAGCGGGCGAAGCAGCGACCGCCGCAGCGACTTCGACGAGATCTACGGTGACTGGGAAACCATTCGCCAGAACAGCCAGGCCATCGGGACACCCCTTCCTGTCGGCCTCAACGACGACGGGTTCGCTGCCGCCATGCGCGCGGCCGAGAAGGACCCCGCTGGCCTCTCCGACGAGCACGCGCTGCGACTCATGACGGCTCGCGGGCCGCATCTCGACGTCGTCGCCGCCTACGCCGACGCCCTGCGTGTTGAGGCCGTGGGCGACACCGTGACGTACGTCGTGAATCGAAACATCAACTTCAGCAACGTCTGCTACGTCGGTTGCCGGTTCTGCGCCTTTGCGCAGCGAGCCACCGACCAGGACGCCTATCGTCTCTCCCTCGACGAGATCGGGGCCAGGGCGGTCGAAGCGGTTGCCGAAGGCGCAACCGAGGTGTGCATGCAGGGCGGTATCGATCCGGAGCTTCCCGCCACCGCCTACTTCGACATTGCCTCAGACGTGCGTCAGCGCGCCCCCGGTCTGCACATCCACGCCTTCAGCCCCATGGAGGTCATGAACGGGGTCGCGAGAACGGGGCTCCCCCTCGAAGAGTTCCTGCTCGCCATCAAGGACGCTGGAGTCGACTCACTGCCCGGGACGGCCGCGGAAATCCTCGACGACGAGGTGCGATGGATCCTGACCAAGGGAAAGTTGCCGTCAGCGGACTGGCTACGAGTGATCAGGTCGGCACACGGGGTCGGCCTGCCCACCACCTCCACCATGATGTACGGCCACGTCGACCACCCTGCGCACTGGGTGGCCCACATCAAGCTGATTGGCCAGGTCCAACGGGAGACCGGCGGATTCACCGAGTTCGTGCCGTTGCCCTTCGTGCATCAGAGCTCACCGATCTACTTGGCCGGTGTCGCCCGCCCGGGCCCGACCGTCGAAGACAACCGGGCAGTTCACGCCATGGCCAGGATCCTGCTCCACGGGCTGATCGACAACATTCAGTGCTCGTGGGTGAAGCTGGGGCCTGAGGTGTGCACCCAGGTGCTGCGCGGCGGTGTCAACGATCTCGGCGGGACCCTCATGGAGGAGACGATCAGCCGGATGGCGGGCAGCACCAACGGTTCCCGGCGTTCCGTGCGCGAACTGCACGCGATGGCCGCAGAAGCCGAGCGGCCCGCGGCTCAACGCACCACCACCTACGGCCAGGTCGACAAAGCGTCCGCCGTACGCGCTTGACGCAGTCACGATCGACGCATGCGAACGACCCACCAGGCCGCGTAGGGCGGGAGCCAGACGATGCCGTCGGCGCCGGCGGTGACCGGGTGCCCGCCGATAGCGTCATAGGGCTCCTCGATGCCCTGGTCGCGGAGTCGTTGTAGGGGGAAGGGGCGGGGTGTGTCGGTCACGTTGTAGAGGCCGAGCATCGGGCCGCTGGCGTGGTTGCGGACCGTGGCCAGCACCCCGTCGTCGGTGTCGGACAGCACAGTGCTGGGGGCGGACGCGTGCAGCTGCGGCAGCCTGGCTCGGACCCGGGACAGGTGGGCGATCCCGGAGAACACCCTGCCGGGCACGGTGTCTGGGTTGTTCCGCTGTGCGGCGCACTCCCAGTCGAGCCGGGGGCGGTGCGCCCAGCGGTTGTCGTCCTCGTGTCCGGCCTCGGACCGCCAGCCGGCGTCGTTGGGCTGGCCGAGCTCGTCACCGCTCCAGATGACCGGGACGCCGCCCCAGCCGGCGACAATCGCGTGGGCGAGGAAGACTCGGGCCAGCCCCGCGTCGAGTGCGGCGTCGGCGTCGAGGTCGGCGTCCAAGTCGGTATGGAGGCCGGCCAGGGATGCGGCGGTCCCGCTGATGCGCTTGTCACCGGTGGCGGGGTTGTGCTGGAAGACCAGGCCGTCGGCCCAGGAGCCGGGGAAGTCGCCGGCGTACCAGTCGGCAAGGAATCGCCGGTGGTCGGCGCCATTGAGGCCGACCGAGGCCGCGTCGCCGTCGTCGATCGCCCATCCGATGTCGTCGTGACAGCGCAGATAGGTGATCCAGGTGCCGGTGGTCGGGGCCGCCGGCAGCGCGGCGAGCGCGGTGCGGGCCAGCACGGTGTTTCCGGTGGCGAGCATCGACCAGACCTGGACCATCAGGCTGTTGTGATACGCCAGATCGCTGACCCGGCCGGCGTACTCGCCGAGACCCAGGTACTGCACGAGGTCACGCGGCCCGACGATCGCCTCGGCCTTGAAGGCGAGCGCGGGCGCCGCGATCCGGGCGACAGTCCGCAGCACCTGGGTGACCGCATGCACCTCTGGCTGGTTCTGGCAGTTGGTGCCCAGCCGTTTCCACAGGAAGGCGATCGCGTCCAGGCGGATCACCTCGACCCCGTGGTTGGCCAGGAACAGGACGATCTGCGCGAACTCCAGCAGCACCTCGGGGTTGGCCCAGTTGAGGTCCCACTGCCACTGGTTGAACGTGGTCCAGACCCAGCCCGTGGCCTCGTCGTCCCAGGTGAAGCTGCCGGGAGCGAAATCCGGGAACACCTCGGGCATGGTCGCCTCGTACGCGTCGGGAAGGGAACGGTCCGGATGGATGTGGAAGTAGTCGCGGTACGCCGGCTCCCCCGCCCTGGCCCGTTCTGCCCACTCGTGCTCGCGGGCCACGTGGTTGAGAACCAGGTCAACCACGAGGCTGATCCCTCGAGCCCGCAGCGTCCGGGTGAGTTCCTTCAGGTCCTCGGTGGTGCCGAGGTCTGGGCGGACCGTGCGGTAGTCGCGGACGGCGTAGCCGCCGTCATTGTCGCCGTCGCGCGGCTGCAGCAGCGGCATCAGGTGCAGGTAGCTGACACCGAGGTCCTCCAGGTAGCCGACCTTCTGGCCGACCCCACGCAGGTCGCCGGCGAACCGCTCGGTGTAACAGGCGTACCCGAACATTCCCGGACGCTGCAGCCAGTCCGGGGCCAGCAGCCTCCGCTGGTCCAGGGTGTGCAGCTCGGGCTCGCGTTCGGCATAGGCCGAGGCGGCGGCAGCCACCAGTCTCAGCCCGATCTCATCAGGCTGGGTGTAGAGCACAGCGAGGCCGGTGACCAGGTCTCCCCACCACGCGTCCAGCCGAAGTCCAAACGTCTCACGCCGCTCGGCGGACAGCCCAGCCAGCCGCGACACGACCGTCTCGTGTACCTCATCGGGGGCGACCATCTGCGCATTCAAGCGCAAACGGAGTCCATACGCACGCCGCTATGCGGGGCCCGTGGAGGGTTCTTTCGTAGTCGCGGGTCGGGTCGGTTCCGAACCGTGGCAAAATCGCCAACGCCAGCCGTCGTCGGACTCCTCGAGCAGGCCGCTGACTCGATAGGGGAAGCTCGCTCCCGTCGGGCCTGTGGGTTGGCGGGGCCATGGGTCCACGAAGAGCGTTGCGTCGGCGACTATCGAGTAGCCAGCAGTGGAGCCGGTGATGTGGACCGAGGTGCATCGCCACGAGTAGCGCTCGCTGCGCGAGAACAGATCGGCCAGCAGCCGCCGTAGGGCTGGCAGTCCGACCGCCACCTCGCCCTGCTCGGAGCCGGCGTACATCATCTGCCCCTGGTCGGTGAATCGCTCGACGACCGCGTCGACCTCGCCGGTCGCGAAGGCGTCGCCGAGCGCGTTGACGACGGCGGCAGCCTCCTGCGGCGTCACAACGGAACCTGTGCGGCGGGTCGGTCGACTGTCTCTGCCTGTTGGTCTGGGTCGCGGACGCCTGGCACGAAAAGGCACCCGAACGTGATGGCTCCGCCGATGACACCGGCGCCAATCAACGTCTCACGGACACCGATCGCGGCCGCCACCGGCGCAGTGACCAGGAACGACACGGGCACCAGCGCGATCGAGATGAACCAGTCGAACGACGACACTCGGCCGAGCAGCTCACGCGGGATCAGCCGCTGCTTTGTGGTCATCCACGCGACCGCCCCCAGGGTCTCGAAGCCACTGATCAGCGCCGCGACACTCATCGCCTGCCACCGCGTGTGCGCAAGTCCGTAGCCCGCGACCGCGAGGGTGGCGACCGCCCACGCGAGATACGTGAACGTCACCGCCCGGCGCGGCAGTCCGGTCTGGCCGATCACGAACGCCGTGGCAAGGGCCGAGACCCCGCCTGCCGCCAGAACCAGGCCGAAGTCGTGAGCGTCGCCGCCGAGCTCGTTCTTGATCAGGTAGGGAAGCAGCACCTCTGTCGGGCCGAGGAACAGCAGGTAGGTGAAGCTTGCCGCGACGAAAGTCACCCATAGCCATCGCCTGCTGCGAATGAAGGCGAAGCCCTCGCGCAGCTCGGTGATCACGGCCCGGATGCTGAGCGACTCGGTCTCGCCGGGCGGGATCCTGGTCAGGCGGAACAGACAGAAGGCTGAGGCTGCGAAGGTCGCAGCGTCGAGCGCGAATGCCCACCCGACGCCTGCGGTGCCGATGAGCACCCCACCCAGTGCCGGGCCCAGGAGCCACAGCATCGCCGGTCGGACGAACTGGTCGAGCGCATTGGCCTCGGTCAATCGTGACGCTGGGACGAGACTCGGCACCAGGGCGTCGAACGCGGGCATGAAGAACGCCGAGGCGGAGCCGAATACGGCAGCGAACACCACCAGGTGCCACAGCATGAGTTCGCCGCTGATCGAGAGCCAGGCAAGGACGGCCAGGCTGGCACCCCGGACCAGGTCTGCGCCGAGCATCAACCGACGCCGTTCGACCCGATCACTGATCACTCCCCCGAACAGGACCAGCACGAGCTGGGGGATCGTGAGTGCCGCACCCACCAGCGACATGGCGGCCGGCGTGTTCGACAGCTCGTATGCCTGCCACGCCAGGGCCACCAGCAGGACACCGTCGCCGAGCAGGGACAGGGTCATCCCCGTCCACAGCAGTCGGAAGTCCCGGAAGGCCAGGGGCGCCAGCAGCCGTACGCGAGTCGTGCGGCCGTCTTCGTCGACGATCCCGATCATGCAGCCGGGCGCATCGCGAATTGCTCGACCAGCTCGGTGAGGACAGTGCAGAGCTGCTCGATCTCCTCGATGGTGTTGGCTGCAGTCACCTGCACCCGGAACCCGACCTGGCTGCGCGGGACCAACGGGTACGCCGCCAACGTGACGTAGATGCCCCGCGAGAACAGGAAGTCCCCCACCGCGTCGATGTCGTCGGCCTCGGCCAACGGGAGCTCGATGATGGGCAGACCCGAGGTGTTCGGAGTGGACAGTCCGAGCCGACGCACCGTGTCGAGCACCCAGGTGGTCTTCTGGGTCAGATCGGAGCGAACCACGTCGCCTCGCTTGTCGTTGACCTCCATCCCCGCGAGCACAGTCGCCAACGAGGCGGTCGGCGCGGGACCGGAGTAGAGGTACGTCGGCGCCGCGACCTTGAGCAGGTTCTTCATCTCGGTCGGCAGTGCCAGGAACGCCAACAGCGAGGAGTAGGCCTTCGAGAATCCGCCTACCAGGACGATGTTGTCGTAACTCTCGTCGAAGTGGCGCACGATGCTGTTGCCGCGAAGACCATAAGGATGTTCCGGGTCCGGGTGTTCACCGATGACGCCGAACCCATGGGCGTCGTCGACGTAGAGGGTCGCGTCGTACTCCCGGCACACCTGGGCGAACCTGGTGAGGTCGGGCATGTTGCCGGTCATGCTGTTCACGCCGTCCATGCAGACCACGCGAGGCAGGGCGGGGTCCGCCATCCGGAGCTGGAGCTCGAGGTCCCAGGGGTCGTTGGCCGCGAACCTGGCGAGGGTGGCTCCCCGTCCGCGCGCGATCGAGCAGCCGTCGTAGATGGTCTTGTGGGCTTGGGCGTCCATGAACACTGCACCCTGCCCGGCCAGCACCGGGATCACGGTGGCGTGGATCTGGGAAATCGTCGGGAGCACGAGGGTGTCCGGCGCGCCCAAGAGGGCGGTGAGCCGATCCTCGATGTCGAGGTAGGGACGCGGGTTGCCGAGCAGTCGCGACCAACTCGGATGGGTCCCCCACTTGCGGATCATCGGCGCGACGGCATCCATGATCTCCGGGTCGAGGTCGAAGCCCAGGTAGTTGCACGAAGCGAAGTCGACCAGCCACTGGTCTCCGATCCGGATCCGCCGGCCGTCGATCTCCTCGACAACGGCGTCGTACATCGGACTGGTGCGCCGCAGCCGGTCCAGATCACCGAAGTGTCTGCTGGACAACGCAAAGCGCGGCGGGGTCAGCGGTCGGGTGGTCACAAGACAGGTTCTCCTTCTGGGTACTGCGTGCGGGGTTCGTAGCCTGGGTCGAAGTCTGCTGCGGACTGGAGCAAGATGTACGCCGCCGCCTCGATCCCCGGAAGGGCGCGCGAGTACAGGAAGCCCTGTCCCCGGTAGCAGCCAAGAGCAATCAGCGCGTCACGCTGGCCGCAGGTCTGGATTCCTTCGGCCACGAGGTTCAGGCCGAAGGTCTCGCCGAGCCGGATGATCGCCTCGACCAAGGCGTGGTCGTCCGTGGAGCTGTCCACCCCGCTCACGAAGGATCGGTCGATCTTCAACGCGCTGACAGGGAACCTGCGCAGGTAGCCAAGCGCTGCGTATCCGGTGCCGAAGTCGTCGACGGCAATGCCGACGCCGAGGTCCGTGAGCCGATGCATTGCCGACACGGTCTGTGGCTCCTGAGCCGTCAGCATGCGTTCGGTGATCTCGAGGATCAGGGCGCTGGGCGCCAGCCCATGCAACTGCAGCGCGCTCGTGACGACGTCGACGAATCCCGGGTCACAGAGCTGGCGCGGGGCGACATTGACGCTCATCCGCAGCGGTTCCCCGGTTCCCGTGAGGGGCTGCCAGCTTGCAGCCTGTGCGATCGCGGTCTCCATCACAAAACGGCCCAGCGGAACGGCCAGGTCACCAGCTTCCACCGTGTCGATGAACTCGCCAGGGAGCAGTAGACCCCGTTGGGGGTGCTCCCAACGCACCAGTGCTTCGGTGCCAACGACCCGGCCGGACCCCAGTTCCACGATCGGCTGGTAGTGAACCACGAACTGGTCCTCATCCATCGCCCGTCGGAGATCCCGGACCATGCTGAGCTGGGTCTGCATGATGTGCTGGAGCGACGGTCGGTAGAACTCGTGGGTGCCCTTGCCGGCATCCTTGGCGGCGTACATCGCAAGATCCGCCTGGATCAGCAAGTCGGCGGCGTCTGCCCCGAAGTCGCTGGTAGACAGTCCGATGCTGGCTCCTACCGTGAGTTCGTTGTCGCCGACTCCGAAAGGCAGTCGCAGGGCGGTCAGGATCCGCTCGGAAAGCTTCCGGGCCTCCTCATCAACGGCCAGACCCTCCACCAGCACAGCGAACTCGTCACCTCCGAGCCGGGCACAGGTGTCCTCCGGACGCAGACACGAGCGCAACCGCTCAGCGACCGCGACGAGGAGGGCGTCCCCCGCGGCGTGGCCGCGCGTGTCGTTGACCAGCTTGAAGTCGTCGAGATCGATCAGCATCACGGCCAGCCGCTCACGTTGGCGCTCCTGCCGGGAAAGGGCATGCCCGACCCGGTCGAGGAACAGCGCCCGGTTCGGCAGCTGGGTCAACGAGTCGTGGAAGGCAAGGTGCTTCAGCTCCTCCTCGAGCGTTCGCCGTTCGGTGGTCTCGTGCAGCGTGACCACCACACCACGCACGAAGGGGTCTTCGAGCAGGTTGCTGCAGGTCGCCTCGAACGCCCTGACGTGGCCGTCCACGTCGAGCAGCCGCCACTCGTCGTCCGGCTCGATCGGTGCGCTCTGGTCCCGGGGCGGAGCCGACCGGAGGCGCTGCAGCAGCAAGGA
This sequence comes from uncultured Actinomycetota bacterium, assembly GCA_963844385.1. Taxonomy (GTDB): domain Bacteria; phylum Actinomycetota; class Actinomycetes; order Propionibacteriales; family Nocardioidaceae; genus Nocardioides. The sequence continues at coordinate 261,525 of CAWJOJ010000029.1, forward strand.
GGCGCGGGAGGCGTCCTGGGCACACACGAGTCCCAGGAACGGCTGGCCCAGCACCTTGTCGGCCTCGTGGCCGAGGACCATGCCGACCGACGGTGTCTGGTAGGTGACCCTCAGGTCTGCGTCGACAACCAGGATCATGTCTGACGTGTTCTGGATCAGCGAACGGAAGTGTGCTTCGTTCTTCCGCTGCATCACCTGCTCCGTCAGGTCGGCGCTCTCCACGGCCAGCATCATCTGAGCGGCCATCGCACACACGGCGTCGATGATGTCGGTGCGCTCGACCTCATCGCCTGACACCGCCACCACTCCGGCGACGGTGCCGGATCGGAACAGCGCAGCCATGAGCACGGGGACGCCGGTGCCGAGGCGGGAACGGAGCAGCGCGCCCGACTGGTCGGAGACCGTCAGCACGAAGTGGTGCTCGAGCAGCTCGGCGCCCTGCAGCTCGAGGAGGTCTTCGAGACTGGAGGCGCTCCCACTGTCGGAGGCACCTGGGTCGAGCGCTGCAGAGTCGTAGACCTGCGTCGGAAGGCCGTCCGCGCCGATGGCCACCAGAACCCGGTGGTCCGCCGGCGTCCGCGTCAGGGCTGAGATCGCCCTGACACCGACGGCGAAGATCTCCTCGCGGCTCGACGCACTGACCAGCGACTCGCCTGTACGCCGAAGCACGTTCTCCCGCTCCCCCGACTGCTTTGCCAGATGCACCAGACCGCTGAGTCGCAAGGTCACGAGCAAGAAGATCACGGCCGAGGCAAGGGCGTTGACCATGACATCGCGCAAGTCGTGGGTGGTGGCCCCGACGACCAGGACGACCGGCGGCATCAAGGAGACCGACCCGAGGAGGAACAACCGCGACCTCGACAGGACTTGCGGCGGCAGCCGCACGGGTTCGGCAAGCTGGACCATGTCCGGCTGAAGAGCCGCGGCCCCCCAGGCCACGTAGAACACGATCCAGCCGAGGTCGACCAGGCCACCGGTCTGCCAGGAGCCGCCCAGCTGCATCAGTCCGTACAAGACGTCGGACGCCAGCAAGCCAACAGTCCCCAGAGTCAGGAGGCGCAGCGACGAGGAGCGTCCCCCGCGGCCGGTCAGCAGGCGGGCAAGCACGGCCAGCAGCAGCACGTCACCGAGCGGGTATGCGATCGAGAATCCCTTCTCGGTCGCAGTCATCGTTCCGTCCTGGACGTATGGTGCCGCCAGGAACACCCAGACCACCAGGCCCACGCCCGTCGTGACAATCAACGCGTCCAGGAGGGCCTGACGGTCACGATCACGGGACCGCGCCCGGACCACGAGCAGCAGGCCCCCGGCGAACAACGGATAGGTGCACAGGTAGAGCACGTCGGCGGCCGACGGGAACGGGTTCTCCAGGCCGAAGGGCCCGGACAGCAGGTCATACGTCGTGTCGCCGGCGATGAACGTCGCCGTACCCGCCGCGACCAACCACCACGGCAAACGCTGGCGAGGACGGTTCACGATCACCCCGGCAGCGATGGCCGCCACGCTCAAGCATCCGATCAGCGTCCAGAGGTACCGCGGCGGCTCGGGCAAGGCAAAGTACAGACCTGCGACAGCGGTCACCGCCACTAGGTAGACGATCCGCAGCCACCGAGACATATGACGAAGTGTTGCGGCATGGCGGGAGAAATATGGGCGATCAGTACAATTCGATGTCGACGCCGCCTGAGACACCACAACTCATCGACCTCAGCGAGCCAGGTTTCAACGCCCCCATCGACATCAGAGGGCCCAATCGGTGCCACCTCGCTCAGCGGCGCGGTGTCACTTCGCCCGGCTGGGTCGGCTGCTGCTCGAGACCTGCGGGTCCGATCCAGACCCACCATGAGCCATCCTGGTCGCGGGACGCCTCGAACTCCTGACCGTTCTTCGTGGCCGCAACCAGGTCCGGTTCGTCCTGCCTGATCCGCCAGCCGTTGTCGATCAGCGTGCCGCGGTACAGGGCCGTCACCTCGACGTGCTCGTGAACCATCAGCTGGCTCGAACAACCGTCGATCCCGGACGATCCGCCGCCGCTGAACGGGCCAGGGTGGTCGAGCCCGGCGAAACCGGACTGCGCCGCCCGGACGACTGGGACGGCGGGCCCGGTCCGGAACCCGTCGGTGCAGCTCGGAAGGGCCGGGTAGGTGTCGAACTTCTGGTGCACGCCGAGCACGCCGCCGGCAGGCACCCCGACCAGCGTCACCACAGCCGCGACCGCTGCCGTGACCGTGATCGCGCGGCGTCCGCGGGACCGGCGCGCTGCCGCCATGACCCAGGCAGCGACCCCGACCACCAGGGCGACCCCGATCCCCCAGTCGCGCAAGGACTGTACGGCGATGCGCGCGTCCGTGGCCGCGGTGTCGCCGTACTCGAGGGCCAGGCCGTAGGAGATGTAAACCAGCAGGGACGCCAGCGCGACCGTGAGCACCAGCAAGATGACCGCTCCGGGGCGTATCCGACGGCGTACCGGGGCGGACTCGGGAGCAATGGTCTCGGTCATGCTTGTCACTGTCCGCTCGCGGACCCGGCGACCGCATGCGCTCCAGTACTCAGATCATCGGTCGAGGTAACGATTTCGTAAGCCCGGCACGGCCAAGCCCAGACTGCGCCGCACCGCCGCGAGCGCCAACGCAGCGATGCCCCACGCGGCCGCCGCCGCGAACATGCCGTCGGCCGAGACGCACTGCCACACAGCGGCCGGCCCGAACGCCAGGAATGGCGCCGCCCGGCGCCCTACAGGCTCGGCACCCAGCTCTCTCAGTGTCATCAGCACCGCGACCGCCGTGCTCGCCGCCAGGAACGTGACAGCCAGTCCGGCCGCCCAGGCGCTGCCCAGACCCAGCCGGTCCAGCACGACGAAGAACCCGAGGGCTCCGGGAGGGTGCCCCGCCACGTGCGACGGCCAGGGGGCCGGCCCCGCAGCGAACGGGATCCGGTCGACCCAGCCCTCGAGCGCCGCCGGAAAGTCGTCCACTGCACGGGCGGTCGGGTCGGGCCCGCGCGACGGCGGCGTGCGAACGACCCTGTGGCTCTACATGGCCGGGGCCGCGATGGTGGCCGTCGCCGACATCTCCCGGATGAGCCAGGCCGGGGTCGAGAGGATTTGGCTGCCGTTCGTTCCGTGGCTGCTGGTGTCCTGTGCGCTGCTCCCGCAGGGTTGGCGCCGGGCCGGGCTGGTGCTGCAGGTCGGCTGTGCACTCGTCGCGCAGCACCTACTGGCCACGGGGTGGTGATTCGGCGCTCGCCGGCGCCGCGGCGGACGGTGCACCCCTCCACGCAGACGTTTCACCCAACCTGCGCGCAGTCAGGGCGGCAGAGCCTCTGGCCGATCGCGTCCAGGAGAACCGAACGAATCCTTCGCGGGTCGGCCGAGACAAACGTTGCGCCGCCGGTCACATCGCTTATCGCGCGGAGCGCCGCGGCGTCGCTGTCCGGGCCGTAGGCGACCGAGATCACCGGAACTGGCCGCGACGGGTCTTGCCCGGCTCGGAGCCGGTCCAGCAGCTCCGTGAGCTCCAGCCCGTGTGGATCCTGGTTCGCGCCATCGGTCAGCAGCACCACTGCGTTGACCCTGGTGGCGTCGTAGCCCGACTGCACACGTCGGACGGCGGCGAGGACGGTGTCGTAAAGTCCGGTGGAGCCGTTGGGGATCGGCTGAAGGCCGGCGAGGCTGGTGGCAAGCGCGGTCGCGTGCCCACCGGCAACCGGTCCGATCGGGACCAACTCGCGATAGTCGGCGTCGGGCCCGAGGTCCGTCGAGAACTCCCACAACCCCACCTCGGACCGTGCCGGTAGGAGCGAGAGCCCGGCAGACGCGGCGTCGATTGTCACGTCGAGACGTGTCAGCTCCGTTCCCGGAACCTGCTCCGCCATCGAACCCGACACGTCGACGACCGCGAGTACCCGCGAGCCCCGCCCAAGGGTGCCGAGCATGGCGCGTGCCTTCGCGAGGTCGTCCATCGACGGGGTGCGCACACTCACGGCAGCCGAGGCGTCTATGCCCTCTACCTTTCTCAGGGCAGGACCCGCCACGCCGGCCTGGTCGCGGAACCCCTGTGACTGCAGGCGGAGTATGGCGGACTCGCTGCCGAGAGCGGCGAGCAGGTCGGCGGCGTCCCGGGTGGTCGCGGGCGCACTGTTGGTGACCACCAGCGGATAGTCGAGCGACGAGCCGGGTGCGCCGGAGTAGGCCGCGACGAAGGCGTCGCCGGAGAGCGCGTTGTGGGCCCAGACGGACTGTTCGGCGACCGGCACGGCGAGGTCGTCCTTATCCAGAGCCGGGTCGGCAGCCTCGGGGTCCAAATCCATGGTCGCGCTGCGCATGAGGCCGGCCAGGTCGATCCGGGCGCCGGCACTGGTGCTCGCGGCCTGCTGGAGTCCGAGCAGTGCGGCAATGGCCGGCGTCGACCGCTCGGGATCGGGCCAGCCGATCGTGACTGGCTGGGGGCTCCCACCCGTGCGGAGGACACGGGCCGCGTCAAGGGTACGGCCGGGCCAGCCGAGTTCCTGGGCGGTCGAAGCAGGTATGGCCAGCACAGCGGGCGACGTGGCCACAGGGCCTGCCTGGCTGACGATTCGCACTCCGGCCTCGGTCGCCAGCTGCACCCAGATCGAGGAGTCGGGAATCCAGACGTCGACCCGCGAGTCGTCCCGCTTGAGCTCGTCGAGTACGTCGGGGGACGGATTGGAGGTCACCTCGGCGCGCCAGCAGCGGTCCTCGTCGCGAGCGGCCGTCTCCGCGATCTCGGTGACGACTGGTGCCATCTCAAGGGTGACCGCGACGTTCAGCACTCGGACGCCGCCGGGGCAGTTCTCGCGCAGCAACGGGCTGACGAGGGCATTGCCGGCGACACCTGCACCGACGAGGGAGAGCACGATCGCCGCGGCCAGTCCGACCGATCCCTTCTGGCTGGAGCCTCGGAGTGATCGGGTCGTCTTCTTGTGCCGCGTCATTCGTTGCGCTCCTCGTGGGGTCGTGCCTGTTCCTGCCAAGGAGCGCCGCGGCCGCACGGTGATACGTCCCTGTCGGGGAACAGTCGACGCATTTCCGGGGGGCGTCCCGGGCCTCGGGGGCAGGTCTAGGCGACGGCGGGAGCTGCCCGAGTCGTACGGCGCCGTTCGACCTCGCGGTTCAACGCGACGGTCACGGCCGACCGCAGATGCGTCCCGGGGAGGCCGCCGCGCAGCGCCGTCGATGCGACCGCTCGGCCAGCGGCGGTCGATCCGACGACTTTCCTCGGGTCAAGGCGGTGCTCGAACATCTCATGCAGGCGGCGCCGGCTGGCGTGGGGACCGCGACACGACGCGCAGCACTTCGAGATCCAGCACGCTGCTCTCGACGCGGCCGAAGTCCTGGGCGAGCCAGTACATCGGCCGGGCGTCGGCGTCGCGAGCCACCCACCAGGCCTGGAGTGCGGCGTCGAGCCGGTCGGGGTCGCCGAGACCGGAGCAGACGGCAGCCGCCATTGACTTGGCCTGTCGCATCGCGTCACTGATCCCCTGACCGACGACCACGTCCTTGAAGTGTCCTGCATCGCCGAGCAGTGCCCATCCCGGTCCGGCCGACGCGCGGAAGAAGCCGTCCATCCGCCGGACTGCCTGCACCGGACCAATCGGGCGAGCGTGGCCGAGCATGCCGCGGAGTGGGCCGATGAGTTCCTCGGCGGTCGCAGCCAGCAGAGCCGGCGCTCGCCAGTCGCGGGTGTCGTCGAGTGGCGGCTGGGCCGCGACCAGGGTGAGGCCGCCGTCGCACGGTGCGGCGAGCGCGAGGTCACGGCCGCGACGGGTGAGGTGGAACTCAGCCGGCATCGCGACGCCGGCGTAATACTGCCAGTACCCGGTGCGCTCGTTGGGGGCGACTTCGTACTTCTCCGCGCTGACCAGTCGGGCGACCGTGGAGTTGCGTCCGTCAGCGCCGACCACCAGCGCGGCGCGCAGCTCGCGGCCCGTCCCGTCGGCGTGCTGGACCCGCACCCCGGTGATGCGCTCGGCGTCCCGGACAACGCCGACGACAGAGGTGCCGGTCAGCAGAGTTACGCCGGCTCGGCTGGCCGCGGCCGACAGCGCACCATCCAGCCGAGCCCGTCTCACACACAGCCGCGGGCTCCGCGGGTGCGCCGCGGAAAGGTCGATCCCGTCGACGATGAGGCGGGTCGCGGTTAGCGGTGGAGCACCCGATGCGAGGACCGCGTCGAGCGCGCCGAGCTCCCGGAGCAGGTCCAGATCCTGGATGACGTGGGTGGACAGAGTGTCCCCGAGCACCGTCTCTCGCTCCACGATGGCCACGGCCAGCCCGGCCGCAGCGAGATGCGCGCCGAGCGAGCAGCCCGCGACGCGTCCACCGACGATGACCACGTCGAACGACGCGACCTCCTGCGCGGTCATCGGGCCTGGGACTGCAGCTGGGGCCGGCGGGAAGCCCGGTTGCGGGGCGGGCTGGCGTCGAAGTGCAGGTGCGCAAGCCACATCAGGAGCAGCCCCGCAGCCATGGTCAGCGCGAGGAGGCCGACTTGCAGCACCTTGTCGACGAGGAGCGGCGCGTCCTCGGTGTGCAGCGCGTGGAAGACCATGTGCGGGAGCGTGGCCACCATGAAGGACACGGTGGCAGCGTTGACGAGATCCTTGCTCAGCCTGACCGCAGCGAAGGCCAGCAGCACGAAGAAACCGAGGTAGAGCGCGCCCAGATCACGGGTGATGTGCTCGTTGTACGGCGGCAGCATCTGCACCCAACCGCGCCCGAACAGGAACTCTCGGTAGAAGTAGGTCGGGAAGAACTGGGCATGCACCCCGATCAGGCCGGCCTCGAACGCGAGCATGCCGAGGCCGAGGCGCAGGTAGAGGCCGGTTCGGTTCCTGGTCATCAGACTGCCTTTCCGGTGGTGAGCGAGGGGGTGAGTCGGCTGGTGAGCAGTGGGACACCGGTGCCGGACAGGTCGGCGAGCGCGTCCGGACGTCCGGTCAGCGCCATCAGGAGCGCCTCCGCCGTCCCCCGGACCTCGAGGTCACCGCTGCCGAGTACGACGTCGACATCGGTTGCCACGATCCGCAGACCCGCCATCCGGTCGCGGCTGCCGACGCGAGAGCTCAGGCGCGGGAGCGTGCCGAGAGCGGCGACCGCCCGGTCCGACGGGATCACCCGCGGCGCGCCGAGGGGACGGCGGATGTCCTGGTGGTGGACCAGATGGTCGGTGAACAGCTCCCGGGTGGGCACGAACCGAGCGGCGCCTCGCGGCCGCCCCGACGTACCCTCGCGGAACTGGGCAAGGATCTGCTCCGTGGTGCTCGTGTGGGCGAACCTGACCGCCAGCGAGAAGGACGTGTCGTCGGTGCTGAACCGGTGGCGGACGAGGGCCGCGGCGTAGGACGCGACCGAGATCGTGTGCCCGACCGCCATGTGCGCGACGACGTCCCGCACCCGCCAGCCGTCGCACAGGGACGGAACGTCCCAGTCGGGCGGGGAGAGGGTCTCCAGGAAGTCCGCCAGATCGCGGCTCTCTTCGTGCATCAGTCGCAGGTACGGCTTGGTCATCCTGCTCTCCTCGTGAGGTCGCGGTGGGCGCCAGCTTCGTCGGTAGTCGAGGGCTGGGTTGAGTGGTCAGGGGACGAGTGACGGAACAAGGAGAGTCGGTCCTGCCAGTCCATCAGGCGCAGGTACGCCGGCAAGGCGATCGCGCGGAACCCCTCGGACGGCAGACCGGCGGTGCTGCTCCGGAACCAGGGCAGGGAGACCGGTCCAGGAGCTGCGTGCCCCGCTCCCAGCGACGGCCCGTCCGCAGGAGCCGCGGCCAGGACCGCGGCGTACCGCTCGGCGGTGTCGACGCACATCGCCAGACCGTGTCCGCACCACCCGCCTGCGAAGTGCACGCGCGGATCGTCCCGCAACGGCCCGACCACGGGAAGCCGGTCCAGCGTTCCACCGGTGAGCCCCGACCAGCGTGCCTCGACGGGCACCGCTCCCAGCCCCGGGAAACGCGAGCGCAGGCGCCGCTCGACCTCCGCGAAGACAGCGCTTGACTGCGACCGCGTCCCGGTGCGGGTCTCCGGTCGGGTAGAGCACCGGCCCACCACCGAAGATCAGCCGTCCGCCGGCTCCCAGTCGGAAGTAGTCGAAGAAGTTGCGCTGGTCGATCACGCCACCGACACCGTCCCAGCCAAGGCTGGCCCGCTCGGCGGGTGACAGCGGCGCCGTGGCGACCGCGTGCGTCCGCACCGGCACTACCGAGGAGCGATGCGGGTTGATCCCGGCGGCGTAGCCGTCGACGGTGAGCAGGACACGGTCCGCGCTGATCACGCCGCCGGGAACGTGTGCCCGGACCAGTCCAGGGCGGCGCTCCAGTCGGGTCACCGGAGTGCGTTCGACGATCCGCACCCCCAGACGTTCCGCGGCCCTGGCCAGCCCGGTGACCAGCCGGTACGGGTCGAGCAGGACGACGCCGTCGTAGGAGAAGGCGCAGCGGTAGCCGGCCCCGAGGCGGTCCCGCGCCTGGGTCCCGTCCCACCAGCGGACGTCGAAGCCGAGGTCGCCGAGGTCGCCGACGTGCTGGCGGATGCGCCGCTCCTGGCCGGGCGTCAGCGCGCCGACCACGTGATCCTCGACCCGGGCGTCGCAGTCGATCCCCTCCGCGTCGATCAGGCGAAGGGTTCCGGCGACCCCGCGCAGCGTGCTGGCGAACGCATCGGTGGTGACCTCGTCGCCGTGGCGACGGCGCAGGGTGCGCAGCGGGGCGCTGAGCCCTGGACCTACGATCCCCGTGCTGCGCGCGGTCGCGCCGAGGCCGACGTGAGTCGCCTCGGCCACGACGACCCGCACGCCCGGTGCCCGGGCGGCCAGGTGGTACGCCGTGGCCAGGCCGGCGATGCCGGCTCCGACGATCAGGACGTCGGCCTGGCCGTGCCCGCTGTGGGCGGGCCGGATCGACTCGCGGGTCGATCCCCAGCAGCCAGATCGGCGGGGTCTCAGTGACAGGTGTGTTCATCACGGCTCACAAGGCGTTGGTGGCGCGGGCGAGGGCGAGCGCGTCACGCACCCGGGGGCGGCCGGGCATGGCGACGTACTCGGGGGTGACGACGGTCGGCCGCCACTTGAGCTTGAAGGAGACCTGGCCGGCGGAGGGGTAGAGCCAGGCGGCGTGCGAGCCGACCCACTGCACACCCGACCCCAGCAGCGGGCTGTGCGCTCCGTCGATCTCGTGCTGGGCGTCGATTCCGACGAACGGCGTGAGACCGAGATGCATCCAGTCGGCGCCGTCGGCGGCCAACCGGAGGCCGGCCTCGAAGAAGACATGCTCGATGACACCGGGCGGGGCGCCGTCCCGCCGCCGGGTGAGGTCGTAGAGCCACCCGGGGCGGTTCCCGAAGACCGGCGAGTAGGAGACGTAGCCGACCGCCCGGGTCCCGACGAGCGCGACGAAGAGCCGCCGCTGCCCTGCGAACCGGCCGCCTCGCTGGCCGACCAGGAACTGCAGCTCCCGGACGTGCCGGCCCTTGCTCCGCAGCCAGGCCTGGTCGATGGCGTCCAGCTGCGCGACGAGATCCGGCTCAAGGGGGACATCGACGCCGACCTCGGCCACCGTCACCCCCTCGCGCCGGGAACGCGAGATCATGTTCCGGGTCTTGACGAACTTCTGGCCGCGCAGCGTCAGCTCGGACAGCTCCAGGCTGTACGACGTGCCGAACTGGGTCACGCTGAAGCCGGACTCGGCGGCCCGGAGGGCTCCCTCGTCCTGGAGCTGCACGGCCACCACGCGGCGGCGGGCCGCGCGCGCAGCCTGGAGGAACGACGCCCACAGGCGGTCCCGCTCCTCGGGGGCCGCGCAGACCCCACCGAGCTGGATCCAGTAGCGACGGCCGATCGCGCGGTAGGCGACGACGCCGTCGATGCCCTCGGTGCGGTGGTAGGCATTCCCCTCGTTGAGCGCCAGGAAGGCAGAGGAATGGTCGGCGTGGCGGGTCAGCACGTCCAGCACGTCACTGACCGGGTCCGGCGACGGTGATCGAGGTGCTCATGCTCCCACTCCGACCGGTGACGCCACCGGCGCCGGCGACCGCAGTGTCGACCCGTCGCGGGCGGTCAAGCAGCGGCTTGACGGCGGCATAGTCGGGGTGGGCAGTCGGCTCGAACTCGATCCCGAACGACTTGTAGAAGTTGCCGAACAGCGCCCGGTCACCGAAGAGGTGCAGCGGCAGGGCGAGCAGTGCCCACTCGGGGCCGACGAGCCAGCACCACAGGCCCGCCACGATGCCGGCGGTCACCAGGCTGTGCATGACGTTGTAGAGCACGTAGTAGCCGTGCGGGAGGTACGCCGTGCCGCGGCGTCGTCGCGCGACCACGCCGGGCAGGTAGCCGATCAGGTCGATGTAGACGAACATGCCCGACGAAGACGCCCCACCGGATCTCGTCCAGGTGCGCGAGCGGCGAAGCCGGCTGCGACGAGCAGGAAGCCCAGGTACTCGAGCCGGATCAGCCGGTAGGTCGTGGGCGTGTTGAAAAGGTTCTGGGGATCCATCAGTCGCTCCCTGTGGTGGCAATGGTCAGTGGGTTGGGACGGCGGCGCACGGGACGCCTCGTCGTTGGTGCGGGTACTGGTCGCGGGCAGGCCCGCATGGGTGTCCGCAGGGCCGTCGCGCAGCCCGATCCGGGCGTGGATGGCGCGCAGCGGAGCGGGTGCCCACCAGTTGGCCCTCCCGGCGAGCCGCATGAAGGCGGGCACCAGAACGGCGCGGATCAAGGTGGCGTCCATGATCACGGCCAGACCGAGCCCGACGCCGACGAGCTTCAGCACGCTCAGCTGCGAGGTGGCGAAGGCGGCCATGACGATGACGAACAGCAGGGCGGCGTACGTGACCAACCGGCCGGTCTTCTCCAGGCCCGCGGCCACGGCGGCGGTGTTGTCGCCGAGCCGGTCGTACTCCTCCTTGATCCGGGAGAGCAGGAACAGCTCGTAGTCCATCGACAGCCCGAACGCGACCGCGAACAGCAGGATCGGCGTCGTCAGCTCGATGGCTCCGTTGGATTGGAAGTCCCCGAGCAGTCCCCGGAGGTGGCCGTCCTGGAAGATCCACACGGCCGCCCCGAACGTGGCAGTCAGGCTGAGCAGGTTGAGCAGCACCGCCTTGACCGGGATCAGGACGCTGCCGGTGAACAGGAACAGCAGCACCAGGGTCGACCCGGCTACCAGCGCCAGGGCCCACGGGACAGCCGCGCCGAGGGTGGCCTTGGTGTCGGCCAGGTGCGCGGCGGTCCCGCCGACCAGCACCGAGGCCGGCGCGTCGACGGCCCGCACCTTCTCCAACGTGCTGGCTGCTGCCTGCCCTTGCGGGTTCCCTTCCAGCGCGACGCTGAGCCAGGAGGCCTCGGCACCGTCGAAGCCCGACCGCGCAGACGCTGGCGGCGACTTGAGCTGTTGGCCGTCGCTGTAGCTGCCGGTGGAGGCCTGGACGCCGGCCACCCCCGCCACCGCGGAGAGATCCTCCGCGTAGGAGTCGGTCTCGGTCGGGGTGAGCCGCTGCTCCGCCGAGACGACGTACATGGCGTCGGTGCTCAGCCCCGGGAACTCCGAACGCAAGAGGCTGACCGCCTGGGCGCTGTCGCTGTCCCGGGGCAGGCTCGTCTCGTCCGGCAGTGCGAACCGGGCGCCGAGGAAAGGCGACCCGAGCACCAGCAGCACCGTGACCACCACCATGCCGAGCAGCACGGGGCGCCGCATCACCACCATCGCCAGCCGGTGCCAGCGACCGGCACCGGTCCTGCTGAGTCGACCTCCCGCCTCGAGCCGGGCCCGGTGCCGGGCGCGGTAGCGGTGCCGCCGACGCTTCCCGCCGATGCCCGCCTCCCGCAGCCGGTTGAAGGCCACGACCACGTCCCATCGGTCGACCCGGGTGCCCACCAGGGTCAGCACCGCTGGAAGGAGCACGACGGCGCTGAGAGCGGCGAACCCGACGACGGCGATGCCGGCGTAGGCGAACGAGCGCAGGTAGTAGAGCGGGAACACCAACAGCGCGGAGAGCGAGAGGGCGACGGTCGACGCCGAGAACAGGACGGTGCGGCCGGCGGTCGCGATCGTGGTCGCGACGGCGTCGGCGACGGGTACGCCGGTGTCGAGCTCCTCGCGGTAGCGGGTCACCATGAACAGGCCGTAGTCGATGGCCAGCCCGAGGCTGAGCGCGGTGGCGATGTTCAGCGAGTACTGGGACACGTCCGTGACCATCGAGACGATCCGGAGGGTCAGCATCGCCCCGACGATCGCGGTCAGCCCGATCACCATCGGCATCATGCTGGAGACCAGGCTGCCGAACACCAGGACCAGCAGCACCGCGACCACCGGCGTTGCCAGCAGCTCCATCCGGTGCAGGTCGTGCTGGCTTTGCTCGGTGACCTCGTGCTCGATCGCGGGCTGTCCGCCGAGCCGGACGTGCAGAGGGCCCTGTTCTGCGTGCAGGCGCGGGTAGATCCGGTCCAGCGTCGCCTTGCGCTCGTCCTCGTTGCCTTCGATCCTGGCCAGCACCAGTGCGCCGTCACCGTCGGCTGTGCGCAGGGCAGGGTCGGCGGCCGACCAGTAGGACACCACCGACGAGATCCCGCGCTCCTTCGAGAGGAAGTCCGTCAGTTGGTCGCCGGCGTTCCGGGCGTGCGGGGAGTCGACACCGCCATCCGCCTCGGCGACGACGACGAGGTTGTGCGGCCCGGTGGGCAGAGCGCTGTCGAAGGCGGCGTCAGCGCGGGTGGACTCGTCGCTGTCGGCGTAGAAGCCGCCCGTGCCCAGGTGCTGACCCACGCCCAGGCTGAACAGCCCGCCGAGCAGCACGAAGGCCACGGCGCCGGCCAGCACCAGTCGGGGCCGTCGGGTGACGGCTCGGGAGAGCAGGGTCAGCATCGTGATCAGTCCGTCAGCGTCTCGTCGGAGGCGAGGAAGAACTCGCGGACCAGGCGGGCCAGAGCGTGAGGAGCGTCCTCGGGCACGAAGGCCCCGGTGTCGGGCAAGGTGACCAGCTCGGCGTTCGGGAGGTCCTGGGCCAGCTGGCGGGCGTGCCGCAGGGGAAAGACCTTGTCGTACTCGCCCCACACCAGCAGCACCCGCCCCTGGTAGGACCGGAGCTTCTCGGCGGCGGCCAAGGTGTACGAGTTGCGGACGTCGCGGAGCGCCTTTGCCAGATCCCGGCGCACGGCGGCGGACTCGCGCATCGGCCGCAGGTAGGACTCTTCCGTCTCGGCGGGCATCGGGCGGGCGGTGACCCAGCCGAAGGCGACCGGAAGCCGGCGGACCCACGGCAGGCGCAGCGCCTGAGCGAGCACCCGCAGGGCTCCCGGCACCCGTGCGGCGACCGGGAGCGTGCGGAACAGCGGCGGGAAGAAGTAGGTGTAGGCGTCGCAGGAGGTGAGCACCAGCGAGTGCACGAGCTCTGGGTGTCGACTGGTCAGGATCTGGGTGAGCGCGCCGCCGCTGTCGTTCGCGACGATCCGCACGGGCGCCAGCCCGAGGGCCTCGATCACCTCGACCAGGATGGTCGACCAGACCGTCGGGAGACAGGTCCGCGTCGGGTTGCATCGGAAGACCGTGGCTGCCCAGCGGCAGGTCGAGGGTGATGCAGTCGAACCGGTCGGCCAGCCCCGGGACCACGCCTCGCCACAGGTCGCTGTTGACGAAAACGCCGTGCACGAACAGCAGGGGCGTTCCCGTGCCCGCCCGCCGGTAGCGGATCCGGCCGCCCGAGACCGCCACCTCTTGGAACGGGAGTTCGAGGTAGGCGTGAGACTTGGTGGGCATCTGGGGGTTTCCTCTCGCGTCGATGTCGGTAGCGGTGTCGAATGCCGGGTCGGGGGCGGGTCGGGGGCGGGTTGAGGGCGGGTTGAGGGCGGGCACCGGGCGGGTTATCCGGCGAGCGCGGCAAAGGCGCGGTCATGCCAGAGCAGGGGGCGTCCCCGACTCGCATGCGCCGCCACGACCCTCCCGATGACCAACGTGTGGTCACCGTGGTCGTGCAGGTCCTCGAGCAGGCAGACCGACGAGGCAAGCACGTCGGGCAGAGTGGGCACCCCGAGAACCCGCCGGCCGGTCCCCTCCCAGGCGCCGCGGTCCGCGGATGCGAAACGCTCAGCCAGGTCACGCTGGTCGTCACGAAGCAGGGACACCCCGAACGAGCGTTGGGCCCTGATCGCGGCCAGGGTGCGGGACTGCTCGGCAAGGGACACCAGCAGCAGCGGCGGCCGCAGCGACACGGAGGTCACGGAAGAGGCAGTCATCGCGGTGGGTCCGTCGTCGCCAAGGGCGGTCACGACCGACACCCCGGCGGCCAGCCGCCGGTAGAGGCCGAGACAGGCCGACAGGCTGGGGCCTGCCTCGTCGGGGAACTCCACCACGGTCATCGGGGGCCGCCCAGGGAACCGACAGGCGCCTGCTCGCGGACGTCGCCGAGGAGCCCTTGAAGGATCTGGACCAGGTTGCTGCGCAGGGTCGTCTCCGCGATCGGGTCCAGAATGGCCTCGAGGCTCGCCATCCCGAGGTCGAACGTCGCGTCGAAGACCACGAGGGCCCCGTCGCCCGCGGCCTCGTCGACGCGCCAACGGCCGTGGAAGCGGTGGAAGTCGCCGCTGAGCTGGATGAACTCGATGGTCCGGGCCTGGCGGTCCAGCACGTCCCGCTCGGTCCATTGCAGCAGGCCGTTGCGGAAGCGAACCGTCCAGTCCGAGACAACGGACCCGTCCTTCTCGGGGGCGGCGACCGTGACCTGCTGGACGGTGTCGGTCAGGCTGGGGTACTTGGCGAAGTCACTGATCCGGGCGTAGGCCTCGGCGGCGTCGACCTCGCTGGCGTGCAGGTGCATCACGACGTTGCGCATGAGTTGGTCCTTGTCAGGTGGTGGGCGGGGTCGTGCGGGAACAGGTCACAGAGCAGTCAGGGCTGAGGAGAACGCCCGTAGGAACGTGTCGATCTCGGAGTCGTCCAGTACGGCGGGCGGAGTGAACCGGAGTACTCGGGTGGAGTTCAGCGAGTGGCAGGCCAGCACGCCGTGCTCGATCAGCTGGAGCGCCAGCTCGCCGACCGCACCGGGGTCGGCGAACTCGACACCGAGCAGCAGGCCCTTGCCGCGCACGTCGACCAGGCTGGCCGGCTGTCGGCGAGCGCAGATCTCTCGCAGCCCGCGGAGCAGATGCTCCCCCAGCGTGGCCGCGCGCTGGACGACGTACTCGTCGCGGATCGTCTCGACCGCGGCTCGCGCCGCCGCGCTGGCGAGAGGGGACCCGGCAAAGGTGGAGGTGTGCAGGTAGGGGTCGGCTGCAAAGGGCGCATACGCCTCCGGCGTCGCGACCATGGCCGCGACGGGGACCACCCCGCCGGACAGCCCCTTGCCCACGAGCATGATGTCGGGGACCACGTCGTCCTGCTCGACTCCCCACCAGGTCCCGAGCCTGCCCAGACCGGTCTGGATCTCGTCGACGATCAGCAGGGCCTCGTGTGCTCGGCAGAGCCGGGAGGCCTCGCGCAGGTAGCCACGTGGTGGAAGCACGACACCGCCCTCCCCCTGCACCGGCTCGAGGATCACCACGCCGCGGCCACCGGTGTCCGCGAGGGCCGCGGCGAGCTGCTCGAGGTCGCCGTAGTTCACGGCGGTCACGCTCGGGAGCAGGGGCCGGAACCGGTCCTGGTACGTCGGGTTGGCGGTGACGCTCAGCGCCCCGAGGGTCTTGCCGTGGAACCCGGAGTGAGTGGTGATCACAGACGTCTTCCCGTGAGCCCGGGCCAGCTTCAGGGCCGCCTCGGTGGCTTCGGCGCCGGAGTTGACGAAGTGGACCAGGTCGAGGTCTCCGGGCGTGACCTGCGCCAGTGCGGCGGCGGCGCCGGCTGTCACCGGCTCGAGGAACGTGCGGCTGGCGAGCGGGTGCCGGTCCAGCTGCTCGTGGACCGCCGCGACCACGCGCGGGTGCCGGTGGCCGAGGATGAACACGCCGTACCCGCCGAAGTCCAGGTAGCGACGGCCGTCGTCGACCTCGATCCAGGCCCCCTGCGAGGACACCTCGGCCATTCCCCCGAGGAACTGGCCGACCGCGGCGCGACCGCTCCCGAAGTGACGGCGGTACGCCGCGAGCACGTGGGTGCCGGGCTCTGGGGGCGCGAGGGTCATGAGGCCAGCTCCTGGGCAAGAGCCTGGCTCGGGAGGTCAGCAAGCAGGCCCTTGCTCCGGGCCCAGTAGTCCATGGAGAGCTCGAGCGTCGTGCGCAGCCGGGTCCGGGTCGCCTGCTCGGCGAAGCCGAGCTCGATCAGCGAGGTCGGCAGCGCGCGGGGCATCTGGAACAGCCAGGTGCTCTCCAACAGCTCGGCGAACATCTTCCGCAGGTCAGGCGAGATGGCGTCCTCCAGCAGCGGCACGAGCAGCCGGTCGACGGCCTCCGCCGGGATGAAGCGGGGCGCCGTCGGGTTCATACCCAGCCGTCTGCCCAGCTCGAGGGAGACCGCCATGACGTCGGACGCGGTGATCGCCGTCGCGCCCGCGGTCAGCCAGAACTCGCCCTGACGCACGCCTTGGCGCAGCAGCCGACCCATGGCAGCGGCCACGAGGTCCTGTGGGACCGTGTCGATCAGCGCCTCGGGGTCGCAGGCGATCAACGGCACCATTCCCCGGGCGATCATGCCGGCGATCCGGTGCAGGCCCTGGAACCCGGCCATCCGGCCGTCCCGGGAGTCGCCCATCACGACCGAGGGGCGGACGATCACGGTGGGCACGGCGGACTCGCGGGTGAGCTGCTCGGCCTCGATCTTGGAGGCGATGTAGCCGGCCGCGCCGGCGAACCGGTCACCTTTCGGGCTGGGTGGGTTGGCCACGAAGGCGGTGCTCACGTAGTACATCGGGACCTGCGCGCGCTCGGCGAAGGCGAGCATGGCCCGGGTGCTGGCGACATTCGTCTCGCGGATGTGCTCTGGCGTCGCCTTCCAGTTGGTCGCCGCTGCAGCGTGGACGACAACGTCCACCCGGCGCAGCAGGTCCAGGTGCTCCCGCAGGGTCAGTCCCAGCTGGGGACTGCTCAGGGAGGCGCCGTACTCGGTGACGCGTGGGTCGGAGACCTGCGTGCGGTGACGCAGGCCGACCAGCTCGAAGTCCGCGCTCAGCTCGTCGATCAGGGCGCGGCCGAGGACGCCGGAGGCGCCGGTCAGAAGGATGGTCGGGCGGTGGTTCATGGTCAGGCCTCACAGAATCTCGAGTGGGGCGCCAGCCAGGTGGCCGAGCAACGGCCCGGCCATCTTGGCTCGCGACGGCGGGTGGAAACCGAGACCGTTGACGGCGCCCGCGAGGTACGCCGTGTCGTCGGACCCGATGAAGTTCAGACCCCCCAGCAGCTCGATCGCGTGGGGGACCACGCGGGCGATCGCGCCCTGGATGGCGTAGCGGGCGTAGAGGGAGTCGGCGAGCAGGCGCCGGTCGCGCTGCCCGGACGGGATCTGGCGCGCGACGTTCTCGGCCGCGGCCATCGCGCCTTCGACGTCGACCACCAGACGCAGCCGTTCGGACTCGGGGACCCGCTCGTTGTCGAGGACACGCTCGACCAGGGCCGACGCTGCTCCCAGATAGGAGCCCATCATGAGCAGTTCGAACCACACGAAGCCTGCGGTCTGGATGTCGTCCAGCTGCTCAGCGCCGGAGACCTCGGTACGGACCAGAAGATCGGCCGGAACCAGCACGTTGTCCAGGCTGACCTGGTCGCTCTCCGCGCCGGCGAGGGCGAAGGTGCTCCAGAACGGGGTGACCCTGAGGCCTTCCGACTGAGCGGGGACCATCGCGACCGCGAGCTGGTCCCCGGGACCGTCGAGTCGCGGCACCTGCACGCTTGCGGTCAGCAGATCCATCGACCGAGCCAGGCTGCAGGGCCGCTTGACCCCGGTGAGCCGCACACCCTCATCGGTGACGTTCGCCTTCATGGTCGGGCGCAGGATGCCACCGTCGGTTCGCCCCTCGGAGAAACCGGACGCCAGGAGCAGGTTCCCGGTCGCGATGCCCTCCAAGAGCATCCACTCCATCCCTCCCGACGTCTCGCTGAGCGCGACCAGACTGGCGACCGAGAAATGGTGCATGGTGGTCGCCACCGCCAACGACGGGGAACGCGACCCAATCGCCCGCTGGATGCGCAGTGCGTCCAGGGCGGTGGCCCCGTGCCCGGAGTGCTCCGACGGCACGAGCAGCGCTGGGCCGCCATGGTTGCGGAACTCCGCGATCGCCTTGCCTCCGGGAGACTCGAGGTCGGAGAGGAGGCTGCCAGCAAGGAACTCGTCGAGCCCTGGCAGATACTCGTGGAGCGTGGCTCGTTCCCGGTCGAGGAGTCCCATGGACCAGCCCTTCCTACTCGTTGGTAGCCTTTGCTTTGTCGGGTAGAAAGAGCGGCTTTCCGCATCGCTGATACCAGTTCCCGAGATCGATGTGCCTGCACCCTTCCGTCCCTCGTTACCTAGGGGTAACACTGGGTGGTAGCCAAACAGGAGGCACCGCAGATGACGCACGACGTGTCCGAGACCGAACTCGAACCCCGCACCTCCGGCGGCGACCAGCCGGCCGGAGCCCCACAGTCCGAGAGAGACGGGCCCAAGGCTCCGCCCGCCACGCGCGTGGACGCCACCGCGGAGGAGGCCCGCGAGCTGGCCGAGGCCGCGCGCCAGGCCGAGTGGGACCGGCCGAGCTTCGCCAAGGGGCTCTACCTTGGCCGCTTCGACCTCTCCCTGGTCCACCCGCACCCCCGTGGCGCCGACGAGGACGTCGAGCGCGGTGACGCCTTCCTCGCAGAGCTGCGCGCGGTGTGCGAGAAGCTCGACGGTCAACGCATCGAGCGCGAGGACCGGATCCCCGACGAGTTCCTCGCGGCGCTCTCGGACATCGGCACGTTCGGCATGAAGATCCCGCGGCAGTACGGCGGCCTCGGGCTCACCATGGCCTACTACGGGAAGGCGCTGATGTTGATCGGGTCGGTGCATCCGACCCTGGGCGCACTCGTGTCGGCCCACCAGTCGATCGGCGTACCCGAGCCGGTCAAGATGTTCGGCAGCGAGGAGCAGAAGCAGCGGTTCCTGCCCCGCTGTGCCGGAGGTGCGATCACCGCGTTCCTGCTCACCGAGCCCGACGTCGGCTCCGACCCCGCCCGGATGTCCTCGACGGCCACGCTCTCCGACGACGGGACGACGTACCTCCTCGACGGCGTGAAGCTGTGGACCACCAACGGGGTCATCGCCGAGATCGTCGTGGTGATGGCCCGCGTGCCCGAACACCCGGGCGGCCGCGGCGGGATCAGCGCCTTCGTCGTCGACACCGCATCCGAGGGCATCACGGTCGAACAGCGCAACGCGTTCATGGGCCTCAAGGGCCTCGAGAACGGGGTGACTCGGTTCCATCAGGTGCGCGTGCCCGTCGAGAACCGGCTCGGCAGTGAGGGGCAGGGCCTCAAGATCGCGCTCACCACCCTCAACACCGGACGGCTCTCCATCCCCGCGCTCTGCGCTGCCGCCAGCAAGTGGTCCCTCAAGATCGCGCGTGAGTGGTCAGCCGAACGCGTGCAGTGGGGGCGCCCTGTCGGCCAGCACGGTGCGGTCGCGCAGAAGATCTCCTTCATCGCCGCGACGACCTTCGCGCTGGAGGCCGTGCTCGAACTTTCCGCAGAGCTCGCGGACGCCGGGTCCAAGGACATCCGCATCGAGGCGGCGCTGGCCAAACTCTGGTCCAGCGAGATGGCGTGGCTGGTCGCCGACGAACTCGTCCAGGTGCGTGGCGGCCGGGGCTACGAGACCGCCGCGTCACTGGCAGCCCGCGGCGAACGGGCGGTGAACGCCGAGCAGGTGCTGCGGGACCTGCGCATCAACCGGATCTTCGAGGGCTCCAGCGAGATCATGCATCTGATGATCGCTCGCGAGGCCGTCGACGCCCACCTGTCCGCCGCTGGTGACCTGGCGGTGGCCGACGCCGACGTACAACAGAAGATCAGGGCCGCAGCAAAGGCGAGCGGTTTCTATGCCAAGTGGCTGCCGCAGCTCGCCGTCGGCAAGGGGACCGTTCCGCGTGCTTACCAGGAGTTCGGGCCACTCGCCCGGCACCTGAGGTTCGCCGAGCGGTCCTCGCGCAAGCTGGCCCGCCAGACGTTCTACGGCATGTCGCGCTGGCAGGCGAAACTCGAGCACAAGCAGGGCTTCCTCGGACGTATCGTCGACATCGGGGCCGAGCTGTTCGCCATGACCGCGGCGTGCTCGCGGGCTGAGATGATCCGCACTGACGACCCGAAGCAGGGCGAAGCAGCCTTCGCGCTCGCCGATGCCTTCTGCGAGCAGGCTCGACTGCGGGTGGACCACCTGTTCGAGCGGTTGTGGGCCAACACCGACGACACCGACCGTCGGATCGCGAGCCAGGTGCTCGACGGCGATTACACCTGGCTCGAGGAAGGCGTCCTCGACCAGTCCGAGGGAACCGGCCCCTGGATCGCGCACTGGTCCCCCGGGCCCAGCGAGCACGAGACGGTGCATCGCCCCTACCGGTGAGCGAGCGCAGATAGGCGCCCGCCTTGGTGTTCGGGTCAGAGTTGCAGCCGGCTCGTCGTGGTGGTGCCGTCCCGGAGGGTGACGTCTCTTGATGCACCTCGGAGAGGAGCGTCCAGGCTCTCGCCAGGTCCACGCGGCTGACCACCAGGTCGACCTGCGGATCCCGATCGCGCGGGTTGGGTCGAACCGCCGCGGCCGCGGCGAGGTGCACGCCCAAAGCCTGGCGACGCTCACCTCCCGCGTTGCCGACCGCTTCTGAGACTACGATCCGAGACAAGGCAGCCGGCTGCCGTCAGGTTGCTCGTCCAGCACCCCAGGAGGACGCATGTCGACCCTGTCCGATCTCGCCGCCGGTCTGGCAACGGGAGCCATTGAGGTCGTCGACCTCACCGCACCGTTGTCCAGCGAGACCCCGGTGATCCAGCTGCCCGAGCCGTTCGGCCAGACCGCCAGGTTCGAGCTGGAGGAGATCAGTCGGTACGACGACCGCGGACCGGCGTGGTACTGGAACAACTTCCGCACCGGTGAGCACACCGGCACCCATTTCGACGCGCCCAACCACTGGGTCACCGGCGTTGGCAAGGACGACGTGGCTTCGGTCCCGGCGCGGCGGCTCATCGCCCCCGCGGCCGTGCTGGACTTCTCGGCGCAGGCCGACCAGGACTCGGACTTCCTGCTGGAGGTCGATCACATCAAGGGATGGGAGGCCGAGAACGGGCCGCTTCCCGAGGGCGGGTGGTTGCTGTACCGAACCGGGTGGGACGCGCGCTCGGCGTCCCAGGAGGCGTTCAGCAACGCCGACGAGAACGGTCCGCACACGCCCGGCATGAGCCCGGAGTGCGCGCGCTGGGTGGCCGAAGAGTCCCCGGTGACCGGTGTGGGGGTCGAGACCGTCGGCACCGACGCGGGCGCCGCGCACTCCTTCGATCCCGCGTTCCCGTGCCACTCGTTCCTGATGGGCAACGGCAAGTACGGGCTCACCCAGCTGCAGAACCTGGCCCGGCTGCCGGCGACCGGCGCTCTCGTGATCGCCGGTGCGCTGCCGATCGTGACCGGGTCGGGTGCGCCGGCAAGGGTGCTCGCGCTGGTCGAACGGTAGTGAACGTCGCGGAGGCGGTCGGCGCGACCGTGGTCGCGCTTGGCGTCGACCACGTGTTCGGCGTCGTGGGGTCGGGCAACTTCCACGTCACCAACGCGATGATCGCGCGGGGGGCCCGCTTCGTCGCCGCCCGGCACGAGGGAGGCGCCGCGACGATGGCCGACGCCTTCGCCCGGACCGCGGACTCGGTGGCAGCGTTGACGGTCCACCAGGGCTGCGGACTCACCAACGCGATGACCGGCATCACCGAGGCAGCCAAGAGCCGCACCCCGCTGCTCGTGCTGGCGGCCGAGGTGACCGAGCCGCGCTCGAACTTCTACGTCGACCAGGCCGCCCTGGCCCGAGCGGTCGGTGCCGTGCCCCTCCGCGTCACGTCCGGCGAGCGCGCGGTCGCCGAGGCGACCGAGGCGATAGCGGTGGCCCGCCACCAGCGGCGTACCGTCCTGCTGAACCTGCCGCTGCAGGTGCAGTCGGAGGCGACACCCGCGGAGCCGGGATCCGAGTTCCCGCGGCCACCTCATGCGCAGCTACCCGATCCCGGAGCCCTGGCCGAGCTCGCGGAGGCTCTCGAGCGGTCCCGGCGCCCGGTCTTCGTGGCCGGGCGCGGGGCCCGGAGCGCGCGCGCACCGCTGGAGGACCTCGCCGAGAGGTACGGCGCACTGCTGGCCACGTCGGCGGTAGCCCGTGGGCTGTTCGTCGGAAACCCCTGGTCGCTCGACGTCTCCGGTGGCTTCGCCTCGCCGCTCGCGGCCGAGCTGATCGGGGCCGCGGACCTGATCGTGGGCTGGGGGTGCGCGTTGAACATGTGGACCATGCGGCATGGGCGTCTGATTGCCGCCGACGCGACCGTGGTGCAGGTCGACGACACACCCGAGGCCCTCGGCGCACACCAGGCCATCCAGATCGGCGTCGTCGGAGACGTCGCGGCGACTGCGGACTCGTTGCTCGGCCTGGCCGGCTCCAGCGGCCCCGGCGTCCGCTACCGCAACGACGCGCTGCGCGACCGCATCGCCCGGGAGATCCGCTGGCGCGACGTCGGCTACGAGGACGGCGGCAGCGGTGAGCGCATCGACCCTCGAAGCCTGTCAATTGTCTTAGACGACCTGCTGCCACGAGAGCGAGTGGTCGCGGTCGACTCGGGCAACTTCATGGGCTACCCGAGCATGTACCTGTCGGTGCCCGACCAACGTGGCTTCTGCTTCACCCAGGCCTTCCAGTCGATCGGCCTGGGTCTGGCCACCGCGATCGGCGCCGCGCTCGCACAGCCCGACCGGCTGCCGGTCGCAGCGCTCGGCGACGGTGGAGCGCTGATGGCGGCCGCCGAGCTCGACACCGTGCGAAGGCTCGGTCTCCCGATGGTGGTGGTGATCTACAACGACGACGCCTATGGGGCCGAGGTGCACCACTTCGGCCCCGACGGCCATCCGCTGGACACCGTGAGGTTCCCCGAAACCGACATCGCCTCGATCGGTCGCGGCTACGGCTTCGAGGCGATCACCGTCCGCCACGTCGACGATCTGTCACCGGTCGCGACCTGGCTGGCCGGGCCGCGCTCCGCCCCACTGCTGATCGATGCCAAGGTCACCCGCGACCGCGGGTCATGGTGGCTCGAGGAGGCGTTCCGTGGCCACTGAGGTGGCCTAGTCCAGACGGGTCAAATCGATTCCGAACAGGCAGCAACCAACCGGCCCGGCTGGGCTATCCCACCCCCAGACTTGGCAGCCGATGCGGTACAGCGGCCCCGTCGTGGGTGTACACCTTGCTCTAACTCCTGGTGATTCTTGTCCGCGGGGGACTTTGTGGGGAGTTGGCTGGGTTGTGTGCGGGCAAGCGTCCCCAATCGGGTGAGGAGAGATGAGGCGCGTGTCCGCCGTACTTGCCGCCGCTGAGGGCGGAGGCGGCGTGTGCTGACCTTCCTCACCACTCTGATGGCTGTTGCCGGCCTTCTCCTGGCGGGGCTTGCCGGGTACGTCGCTTGGCGCCGCGGCACCACTACTGGGCTGAGCCTGTGCGTCGTGTTGGTCTCGGTGGCGTGGTGGGGGCTGGCCTACGCCGTGGAACTGTCGGTCACCGACCTCGTGGTCAAGGGTCGCTGGGGAGATGCCAAGTACGTCGGCGTGTGCGCGTTGGCGCCTGCGTGGCTGGTCTTCGTGCTTCAGTACACCGGCCGCGGCCGACTCGTGACCGGCCGCCTGGTCGGGTTCCTCGCGATCGAACCAATTGTGCTGCTCGCCCTGCTCGCGAACGAAGGTACGCATCGCCTCGTCCGCTTCTACCCGGACACCGTTCCGGCCGGAGAGTTGCCGGTCGTGGGCACGGGACCCGCGTTCTGGGTGCACCTTGTCTACGCCAACATCATCCTTCTGGGGGCCACGGGACTTTTCGTGGCGAGCATGGTGCGGCTTTCCCGCACCTACTGGCAGATGGCGGTCGTACTGGTCGCCGCGTCGCTCCTCCCGTGGGCGGCCAACCTTCTCCACAACTTCGAGGTCGGCTGGTTCGCGCGCGTCGACCTGACGCCCTCCGCATTCGTCGTCACCGGTGGCGTGCTGGTCTGGGGTCTCTACCGCGAGCGCCTGGTCGACCTCGCTCCCCTGGCCCGCAGCCTGGTCGTCGACAACATGGAAGACGCCGTGTTCGTCCTGGACGCTTTCGGTCGGGTTGTGGACGTCAACCCGGCCGCGGCCCTGGTGCTCGGCACGTCGCGGCCCACTCTCGTCGGCCTGCCGCTGGACCAGCTGCTCCCCCGCCCGACTACGCCTGTCGCGCAGGGAGCGCCAAGCCAGGAAGCCTATTCCGCAGATGAGCTGTCGCTGGGTGAAGGCCCCAACAGGCGAACCTTCGACCTCCTGCGCCAACCATTGACCGACCGGCGAGGCCGGGCCGCGGGCGAGCTGGTGGTGCTGCGAGACCTCACCGAGCGGGTCAACGCCGAGGAGCGACTCCAGCACCTGCTCGAACAGCAGTCGAGGGTCGTCGTAGCACTGCAGGCCAGCATGGTTCCCAGTCAGTTGCCGGAGATCCCGATGACCGAGATGGCCAGCCGCTACCGGCCGGCTGGCGACGGCAGCGAGATCGGCGGCGACTTCTTCGACATCTTCGCTCTAGACGCGACAACGTGGGGAGTCGTGCTGGGCGATGTGAGCGGGAAGGGCGCGGAGGCAGCAGCCGTCACCGCTCTCGCCAGGTACACGCTGCGTACGTTGGCACATCCCCGCCACTCACCGAGCCACACCCTGCGGCTGCTCAACACAAGACTTCTGGCTGCGACCGACGATGAACGCCACTGCACCCTCGTCTACGCGATCGCCCGGCCAGAGGGCCAGGGTCTCCGGCTCACGCTCAGCCTGGCCGGTCACTGCCCGCCACTCGTGTTGCGGGCCAGCGGTGCCGTCGAGCCGGTGGGCCAACTAGGTACGGCGCTTGGCCTCTTCGACCAACCCGACCTGCATGACAGCAGCATCCTCCTCACGCCCGGTGACCTCCTGTGCGCTTTCACGGACGGCCTGATCGAGGCCAGGCGGGACAGGGACCTGTTCGGGAACGAACGAGTGGCAAGCATCCTCAGCCGCTACACCGACCGGCCTGTGGACGATGTCGCGGCCGAGCTCCTGGACGCCGCCCGCTCGTTCCACGGCGGCGACCTGACCGACGACCTCGCCCTCCTCATCGTCAAGGTCCGAGCCGACGACCGGCAGTCCCCCGCAGCGCTGCACCCCAGCAGCGTCGTGGAGCAGGTCT
>CAWJOJ010000030.1:0-180117 GCA_963844385.1 uncultured Actinomycetota bacterium
GCGGCGCCCTCCTCGAACGTGACCGCGAGGATCGACAGCGCCGCCGGGGGAATCATCGCCGCACCGAATCCCTGGAGCGCACGGCACGCGATCAGCAGCTCGGCGCTCTCGGCCAGTCCCGCCAGCAGCGATGCCGCGGTGAAGATCGCCAGGCCTGAGATCAGCACGCGCTTGCGCCCGAGCAGGTCGGCCAGCCGGCCGCCGAGCATCAGAAAGCCGCCGAGCATCAGCCCGTAGGCGATCACCACCCACTGCAGCGAGTCCTGGCTCATGGCGAGGTCGGCCTGGATCGAGGGCAACGCGACGTTCACGATCGCGATGTCCAGGACGACCATGAACTGCGCCGCGCACAGCAGCAGCAGGATCAACCCCGTCTTGGGGGGAGCGGTGGTCACGGCAGTCATGCCGCGACCGCTTCGTAGATCAGGTGGGGAAGGCTCCCCAGCAGCCGGCTGTCGATGAGACGGAAGGTCTTGCGGTCCGCCGTCTCGCCCCACAGCCGTGGGCCTTCGCCGACAACAAACGGGTGGATGGTCAGCCGGAGTTCGTCGACCAGGTCGTGGTCGATGAGCGTCCGCACCAGCAGGGCGCTGGCGTAGACGACGATCTCGCCGTCCGCCTCGGCGCGCAGCTTGGCGACCAGCTCCACGACGTCACCGCCGAGAACCGTCGCATTCCCCCACTGCGGCTCGTCGACCGTTGAGGAGATGACGTACTTCGGCATCGTGTTCAGCCGGTCGGCCCACTCACCGGCGCGCTCGCGCCAACGTGCTGCGAACCAAGCGTCGCTGCGGCGGCCGAGCAGCAGCGCCTCGGCTGTGACCGACTCGGCGAACTCGTGCTCGGTCCACGTCTCGCGGTCGGCCTGAGACATCTCGTTGACCCAGCCGCCGCGCCTGGTTCGCTCCACTCCTGATGGGTCGTCGACGACCCCGTCGAGCGAAATCTGTTCGCTGACCACGATCTTGCCCATGGCTCCCGCCTTCCCTCATTGACTGTCATGGGGATAGACACCGGACCGTCGGGAAAGGGGGCGGTGATCGAACGCCCAGTTTTCGGCTGCGGCGGTGTCAGTATCGGGAGAAGATGAATTCGACGAAGAGGCGTCTCGTGACCACTGCACTGCTGGAGAGGGCGAAGGCCGGCGACGGCGTGGCCTTCCGGGAACTGATCGACCCGTTCCGACGCGAGTTGCACGTGCACTGCTACCGGATGCTCGGGTCGTACCAAGACGCCGAGGACGTGCTGCAGGAGACGCTACTTGCGGCATGGACTGGGTTGGCCGGATACGAGGGGCGCTCGTCTCTGCGGACCTGGCTCTACCGGATCGCCACCAACTCGTGCCTCAACGCGCGCCGGGCCGAAAGCCGGCGCCCAGCGAAGGAGTGGGACGTGCCAAGCGTTCAACCGCCGGAGCCCACGCGGCTCGGCGAGGTGCCATGGCTGGAGCCGTACCCGGACGTCGCCCTCGACGGGCTGACGATCCCGCTCGGCCCGGAGGCCCGCTACGAGCAGTCAGAGTCGATGTCGCTGGCGTTCGTCACCGCATTGCAGGCTCTGCCGCCGCGGCAGGTAGCGGTGCTGATCCTGCGCGATGTACTCGGCTTCCCGGCCCAGGACGTGGCCGAGATGCTGGAGACGACGGTCAGTGCGGTCAACAGTGCCCTCAAGCGGGCGCGAGCGACCCTGGCGGAGCGGCGCCACGACCCTACCCCCGTGCCGACGCCGGCGGAGCAGGCCCTCATCGAGCGATTCGTCCAGGCCTATGGCTCGGCTGATGTCGACGGGCTCGTCGCACTGCTCACCGACGACATCTTCATCTCGATGCCGCCGCTGCCGTTCGAATATGAGGGCCTCGATGCCGTCGCCGGCTTCTTTGCAGCCGTCTTCGGCAGCGGCCGGACCCTCCACCTGGTTCCGACCTGCGCCAACGGCCAGCCGGCGTTCGGCGCCTACCTGCGCGGACCCGACGGGGTGAGCCACGGCAACGGCCTCATCGTGCTGACCCTGAGGGACACCAAGATCTGCGCCATGACCCGCTTCGAGACCAGCGTGCTGCCGCACTTCGGGCTACCCCGCTCCCTGCGATCCGAGTAGGCCACGACGGCCAAACCAGCACCGGAAACGAGTGCGACCGTGGTCCGCGCGGATGGCAGACATCGAGCACACCCAGAACGCCGAGGACGTCGCCGGATTCATTTCGCCCTCCTCAACCGACGCCACCCCGGTCACCGGCAGTGGGCAGCGCCTGGACGTGATTCGACCCATCGCGGACTTCACCGAAGGCTGGGCTGCCCGGGGGCGTTCGAGGCCGGTCAGGTGCAGGAGCTCACCGAGCGGATGCTGAAGTCCAGCGGTTGACGCATCGACATCAGCCAGCCGTTCGTGGACGGCTGGCTGATGCTTCCCGAGGGGCATCGGCTGCACGTCGTACTCGAAGGCATCAGCCGGGGGTTCTCGGCGGTCAACGCGGCAGTTCACACTGCGAGTGGGACTCAGCTCGTCGGCGGGGCACCTTGGCAGGCGCTGCTAAGGCGGCGGTAAGACGCATCCAAGGCCACTGGTCGCCCACGCGGTTCCAGTGGAAAGTCGCGTTCGACCTGGTATGTCACGGCAGGCCGATCCGAAACCCGCAGAAGGTTAAACCTGTTGATAACGTCGTCCCACTCATTCCCTCCCACAAGCAACAGGCTCAGGCGTAGCCAATCGTCACAGGCGATCCTCGGCGGCGCGCACCAGGCGCTCACAAATCTCGTGGGTCGCCAGCGCATCGGTTGCGTCGAGCAAGCGGCCGTCGCGGACGGCGCCGAGGAACTCGTCGCACATCGCCTCGAACCCCCGCAGTCGGGTCACCGGCGCCCAGGCGTCGCGCCGGGTTAGCCTCTCCTGGTCGCGGAAGTCGACGACGTCGGAGAGGTCGGTGACTTGCCGACGACGCCCGTCGCCGACTACGTCCAGCACCTCTTGGGTCAGCCCCGCCGTCCAGCTCATCACGCCGACCGCAAGCCGGCCCGCCCCGGTGAACTGGATCGCGAGCCGGCGGCAGCTGCCACTGTCGGTGGTGCTGGTGGAGATCACCAGGTCGGTCATCGCGGACGGGACCAGGAAGCGCAACGTGTCGATGACGTGGATGAAGTCGTCGAACACCATGGCCCGGGCAGGTCCCGGAGCGGCCGCGCGGTGCTTGTGCAGCGTGACCACATCGCGGTCCGGCCAGTCGGTGAAGGTCCGGTACGCCGGCGCGTACCGACGGTTGAAACCCACCATCAGCGAGACGCCTAACTCGGCGGCGAGCGCGGCCAGCTCGCCCGCGGTCCCGTGATCGGTCGCCAGCGGCTTGTCGACGAGCACCGGTACTCCGGCGCGGAGCAGGTCCGCCACGATGGTGGGATGGGTGTCCGACGGCGTGTGGACCGTCGCCGCGTCCAGGCCCGATTCGATGGCTGAGTCGACGGATGCGAACCGGTCCGACACCCGGTGGGCGTCCCCGATCGACGCCAACCGTTCCGGATTGCGCGTGACCAACACAGGAGTGACATCCGAGCGAGACATCAGGACGGGCAGGTATGCCTTCTGGGCAATTGCGCCGAGGCCGATGATCGCCACCCGCACGTTCGTCCCACATCCCATCGCCCGCCACCGACATTGGCCCGGCCATGCTAGCGGCGGTCGTCACGCGTGTTTGCCCGTGATCGGCCCCAGCTCCCTCCGAAACGGTTGCCGAGATCGAAGGTTCACAACCAATTCGGAGGGAATCGGCGACCTGTGCGTCGAACACAAGCCCGATCACGTTTTCGACGCCGCACGGCTTTGGTCAGGTCGGCCGGTTCCGCGCGGCGAGTGCGTCGACAAGGTGCTCGAGGACCTTTGCGCACGTGAGGAGGTCGGTCCGGTCGATTTCCGCCGCGACCATTTCGAGGGTGGCGAGCTCGTCCGCGTGGAGACGATGGAACGCGTCCCGCCCTCTGGGCGTGAGGGCGATCAGGTGAGAGCGTCGGTGCGCGGGGTTGGCCCGTACCTCGACGTGGCCCAGGGCGTGGGCGTCGTCGACGACGCGTTGGACCGCCTGACGGGTGACGTCGAGCCACGTTGCCAGCTGCGGGACGGTCTGGGGACCCTGATCATCAAGCCGTTCGAGGACGGCCCGGATCCCCATGGTGATCGGCTCGCCCTGCAAGGTGGTCGTGACTGCGCGGGCGGCCTGCAGGTGCAGGGGCCGCACCTGGCGCAGGACCGCGTAGGCAGCCCGACCATGGTCGCTCAGGGCAGGGTCGCTCAGGGCAGGGTCGCTCACGACAGGCGCTCGGCGAGAACAGCCAGTCCGGGACCTTCGAGGTCCTTGAGCGCAACCTGCCTGCCGGTCAGGGCCATCGCGATCGCCTCCGCCGTCCCGACGAGTTCTTCGCCTTGGCCGTGGCGCCAGTCCAGGTCGCGTGGGCCGCAGCGCCAGGCCCTCGAGTCGGCGGCGGGGCATCACGTCGGGGGCGACGCTGGAGGAGACCAGGTAGTCGAGGACCGCACTCCAGTGTTCGAGCGGGACGTCGGCGTCCAGTCCGAGGGGTCGCGCCGCGTCGCGCAGGTGGACCGCCGTCTCGACCAGCTGTGCTTCGGGCCCGACCCGGCGAGGAGCGACACGAGTCCCGGCGTGCGACCGCAGCTCGGTGACGAGCTCCGCCACAGGCCGGGTGGCGATACGTCGGGTGAGGGCGTCGACCGTCCGCGCGGTGTCACCTCGATGACGCAGGGAGACGAGTGCGAATCTGGCAAACGTCACCTCGAACGGGAGCAGCATGTGGGCCGTCAACGTGCGGACATCCCAGCCGTCGCACAGCGTCGGGGTGCCCAGCTGGACCTCGTCCAACCCGGCCACCAGGTCGGCGAACGCAAGGCGACCAGCCGCGACCAGAGAGTCGGTGTCACATCGAATCATGACAACTATGTTGTCATAGCACTGGGCCGCACTCCAGGGTTGACCGGCACCCGCTCCGACCAGAGGAGCTTCGTCAGCAGCCTCCGCAGCTCTTCGTCACCCTTTTCCCCGAGCCGCGCAACCGTGCGGGCGTGGACTGCCTCGACAACCTCGAGGCCTTGCGCCAGACAGCTCCGCCCGCGCTCGGTCAGGGTGAGGTTGAGCTGGCGCCGGTCCTCGGGATTGCGGGACCGGGAGACGTAGCCCTTGGACTCGAGATCGCCGATGAACCCCAGCACCCCGGGTGCCGTGACTCCCAACGCGGCGGCCAGGTGGGCCTGCGAGCACGGCTGCTCGCGGGCGACCGTCATCAGTACGCCGAAGTCGCGCGGACGCAGCCCAAGGGGCTCGAGCCCGATCTCGGCCCATCCTCGTAGCTGGTGGTGTGCGTGGGTGATCAAGTACCCCGTGCGGTCAACCATGGACGTGACGGCCAAGGACGGGTTGTCGGCCAGCAGCCCGCGCAGCCGACGCTTCAGCCGCTCGACCTCCGGCCCGCTCAAGTTGGCCGTGAGCTCGGCCTCAGCCTTGTCGAGATCGTGGTTGAGCTTCGCAAGCGCCGACTCGCCTGCCGGAGTGATCCGAAGGGCGTAGGACCGGCGGTCGACAGGATTGCGGTCGCGCACGACCCACCCCTTTGTCTCCAACCCGTCCACCAGCTTGACGATCAGCGAGCGGTTGACATGGGTGACCTCGCCCATCGTCCGCTGCGACATGGCACCGTGTTCGGCGAGGATCGACAAGACCGCCGCTTCGCGGACATGGGTGTCCTCGGGGAAACAGTCGTCGGCCGCGCCGACTGCCTTCACGTAGGCGATCCGGAGCAGATAGCCGGTGAACTCCTTCAGAGCAGGCGGCGGCTTGGGCATCCGCCACACCTCCTTCACGACGCCGGGCACGCGGTGCGATCGGCTCGAACTCTTTCAGGAGTGACCAGAGTTCGCTATGACTTCACCAGATTGATCATTAAGTATATTGACGATCATCGTCGTTGTGAGTACCTTCGCACGGGACGACGAAATTGGGGAGACGGTCGATGCATCCCGTCGGTCGCCACACCCTCGTCGTGCACACCCCCTGACGTACCCAAGACCCGGTCTTCGATGCAAGACCGGACACCGGGTCTGGCCACAAGCCACCGTGCCCGCGGCACCCCAAGATCTCACCCGAACCAGGAGTTTCCCGTGGAGCGTCTAGCCCGACTCGTCATGCACCATCGTCTCGTTGTCAGCCTCGTGTGGCTGGTGCTGTTCGCCGGCGGGATGATCTCCGCTGGCCAGGTCGGCGACCGGCTGACGCTCGACTTCTCGCTTCCCGGTCAGCCCGGCGACACCGCAGAGCAACAGCTGATCGACAACTACGGAGCCAGCAGCTTCGACACTTATGTCGCGGTCGTGACCGTGCCCGAAGGCGAGACCGTCGAGGACAACCTGGATGCCGTCGACCAGGTCTTCGCCGCCGCCGAGTCGGCAGCCGCCAAGTCGGCCCAGCCGAACCTGACGTTGCGGGTCGTGGACTTCGAGAGCACGGGCGACGACGGGTTCATCACCGACGACGGGCGAACGACGTTCGCACTCATCCAGGCTCCGATCCCGGTGACCTTCGGGCCCTACATCGAGGCACACCTCGAGCCTGCGCTGGAAAGAGCGGCCGAGAGCAAGGGCTTCGAGACCGGGGTGACGTCCTACGGGATGCTGTCGCAGGGTGGGGACACGGAGGGCCCGAGCGTCCTCGTCGAGACGCTGTTCGGTGCAGCCGGGGCACTTCTGGTCCTCATCTTCGTGTACGCATCCTTCCTTGCGCTGCTCCCGATGCTCATTGCCGCGGTGTCGATCCTGACGACCTTCATGCTCGTGCTCGGCTTGACGACGTTCAGCGACGTCAGCTTCGTGGTCCAGTTCCTGATCGCGCTGATCGGGCTCGGCGTGGCGATCGACTACTCCCTGCTCATCGTGTCGCGATGGCGGGAGGAGCGAGCCCATGGTCGGGACAACGAGGAGGCCGTCGTCGTCGCGATGAAGACCGCCGGGCACGCCGTCCTGGCCTCAGGAGTCACCGTCGCGATCAGCCTGATGGCCCTCATCGTCGTCCCGGTCCCGTTCCTGCGGAGCATGGGAATCGGCGGCATGCTGATCCCGCTCGTGAGCGTCTCGGTCTGCCTCACCCTGCTCCCGGCGCTGCTGTCGAAGATCGGTCCGCGGATCGACTACCCGCGGATCCGCCACGAGGGCACGGCATCGCGGGGCTGGTCCGCCTGGGCCCGAGCCATCGTGCGGCGCCGATTCGTAGCAGCAGGTGCCGCCGTGGTCATCCTCGGCCTGCTCATCATCCCGGTCTTCGATCTCAAGATCGGCCAGTCCAGCCTCGACTCACTCGCGCGAAGCGGTCCGGCCTACGAGGCTCTGCAGCGCCTCGACGACGGCGGGGTCGGGACCGGAGTGATCACCCCCGTGGAGATCCTCGTGCCGACCGACGAGGCCGAGGCTGCGGCCGAAGCTGCCCGCGGAGTCGACGGAGTGCAGCTCGCCGTCGTCGGCGGCAGCGAAGGCGACCTTGCCGTGGTCGACGTGACTCCCGGTCGAGGAGACCGTCGACAGCACAGGCACGGCCGTCGTCGACGACATCAGGACAGCGGTCGAGGCCGCCGTCAGCGGCGACGTGGGAGTGACGGGAGCGGGCGCTACCGTCGAGGACTACTTCAGCGCCGTCTACGACAAGTTCCCGTACGTGCTGGCGCTGATCTCGGTGATCACCTTCGTGCTGCTCGTCCGGACGTTCCGGTCTGTGCTGCTGCCGATCAAGGCCGTGCTGCTCAACCTGATCTCGCTTGCGGCGGTGTT
The DNA here is from genome assembly GCA_963844385.1 of uncultured Actinomycetota bacterium. Lineage (GTDB taxonomy): Bacteria > Actinomycetota > Actinomycetes > Propionibacteriales > Nocardioidaceae > Nocardioides. The sequence continues at coordinate 7,810 of CAWJOJ010000030.1, forward strand.
CGGGTCGATCGTCTTCTTCTGGCAGCAGGGCCACGGCTCCGACGCGGTCTTCAGCGTGTCGGCGACCGGCGCGATCACGTTCTGGCTGCCGGTGTTGATCTTCGCCTTCCTCTTCGGGCTCTCGATGGACTACGAGGTGTTCATCCTGGCCCGGATGCGCGAGGAGTACGACGCCACGGGCGACACCGGGGCCGCGGTCATCACCGGGCTCGGCCGCACCGGGCGGCTGGTCACGTCGGCCGCCTTGATCCTCTTCTTCGCCTTCGCTGCGCTTGCCTCCGCACCCGGGACGGACATCAAGGTGCTCGGCACAGCCCTCGGAGTCGGGATCCTGATCGACGCCACCATCGTGCGGGCGCTCCTGGTGCCGGCCCTGGTCAGCCTCTTCGGGCGGTGGAACTGGTGGTTGCCCGACTGGCTGGCCCGCCTGTTGCGCGTGGAGCCGTCACCTCTGGCGCCCCGCGAACCGAGCATCGTCCCGCCCGAGAAGGTGCCCGCCGGGGTCGATTGACCCTGGTGTCGGCTCAGAGGCTCTTTGTCCTCCACCACGGGGTCGTTGAGCCGCGAGTGCCGTCGGCCCCAGAGGAAGTAGAACGCCAGGACGACGAGCAGCCAGACGCCGAAGATCACCCAGGTGATCGGAGCCAGTCCCGACAGCACGTAGACGCAGGCGGCGACGGTCAGGACCGGCGTGACCGGGTACCCGGGCACCTTGAACGGTCGCTCCAGGTCCGGCTGGGTCCGCCTGAGCACGAGCACGCCGATCGCGACGACGGAGAATGCCATCAACGTCCCGATCGAGACGGTGTCCCACAGGTAGTCCGACGGGACGAAGCCGGCGATCAGAGAGACCACGACGCCGACGACGATGGTGTTGAAGGTGGGCGTCAGGGTGCGTGGGTTCACCTCGGCGAACTTGTCCGGCAGCATCCGGTCGCGGCCCATCGCGAACAGGATCCGGGTCTGGCCGTAGAGGGTCACCAGGGTGACGGAGAAGATCGAGATGACGGCCCCGGCCGCGAGGATGGTGCCAGGGATGGCCGTGCCGGTGATGTTCTCCAGAATCACCGACAGACCGGCGCTCTGCTGCTCGTCGCTGGAGAACTCCTCCAACGGCTGGGAGCCGACGCCCGCCAACGCCACGAGGACGTAGATGGACACCACGATGATCAGCGCTCCGATGATCGCCCGCGGCAGCGCGCGTTTCGGATCTCTGACCTCCTCACCGGCCGTCGACACGGCGTCAAGGCCGATGAACGAGAAGAAGATCGTGCCTGCAGCCGCGCTGATGCCGGCCGACCCCGATCCCCAGAAGTTGTCGAACCGGTCGGACTGGAAGGCGGTCAGCCCGATGATGATGAACATCACGAGGACGCTGAGCTTGACCAGGACCATGATCGTGTTGACCCGCGCGGACTCACTGGCACCGCGCAGCAGCAACAAGCTGCACAGGAACACCAGCACGATCGCTGGCAGGTTCACGAAACCAGTGACGTTCTCTTCGAACGGGATCGGGGAGTACGAAAGCGCGTCAGGAATCGTGAACCCGACGGTCTTGTCGAGGAGCTCGTTGAAATAGCCGCTCCAGCCGACCGCGACGGCCGACGCTGCGACGCCGTACTCGAGGAGGACACAGGCGGCGATGATCATCGCCACCAGCTCACCCATCGCGTGGTAGGCGTAGGAGTAGGTCGATCCGCTCACGGGGATGGCACTGGCGAGCTCGGCGTAGCAGAGCGCCGACAGGCCGGCGGCCAGGCCGGCAACCAGGAACGACACGACGACGGCCGGGCCGGCGTCCGGCACCGCCTCCTGGAGGACGAAGAAGATTCCCGTGCCGACTGTGGCGCCGACGCCGAACATCATCAGCGAGAAAGTGCCGAGGCTGCGTTCAAGGTCCGGGCCGGCGTGCGGGCCGGTCTTGCGGGCCAGCGGCTTCCTGCGCGTGAGCTGCTCGCCGAGCGTCGCTGTCATCTGACTCCCTCTCCGTCGACGATGAAAGGCAACCTAGACCCAATCGCGGTAGTCTGCGCACTAGTTGTCTCGACCATGCCTTTGGTGTCGCTCCGACACGGTTCGGCCGCACCCCGCGCAAACCGTGCTGATGCATGGTTCGTGACCTCGGATCCGCCGCACGCGACGTAGAAGTCGTGCTGGTGCATGATTGTGACGGATCGACGTCCCCGCCCCGGCGGTCACGACCCGCCGACGCTCACTTCACGTAGGAGATGGGGCTCAGGGACGGCGTGTCGGGGATCGGTTCGGAGACGTACTCGCCGCGGATGCCGTCGATGTAGGTGCGGGCGGCCTTGGTGAGGCCCTCGGCGGTCTGCATCCGGCCCTTGGTCACGAGGATGCCGAGGTCGGCGCCCTTGAACCGGAAGTCGCCGGGCGCGTACACGCGCAGGAAGAATGCCTCGTCCTCGTGGGTCACGTCATGCCAGTCGTAGCTGCTGCCGGCGTAGGACAGCGCCGCCCTCCTCGTCGAGGTGCCAGGTGCCGGTGCGTGGCGCCTCGAGGATGCGCTCGACGATGTCGTCCGGCTCCTTCATGATCAGCTGCGCCCAGACGTCGACGGCGGCCAGCTCGCGCCAGCGCTCGTTGATCTCCTCGACGTCGACGGTGTACTCGACATCCATGAACTCGAGCAGGTGGAACAGGAACAGCGGCACGTCGGCGTACGCGCCGGCGGTGACGTTGGTCATCGAGGATGCCCCCGAGATGCGGGGGTTGAGCTCACCGAGATAGACCTCGTCGGTCGCGAGGTCCACGAGGACGTCGATCTCGAGGAAGCCCTGGTAGCCCTCCTTGGCGAGACGGTCACCGAGCCTGCGGACATGGCCGATCGCCAGGGCCCGCTGTTCTGCGGACAGCGCCTCGGGGAACAGGTCGTTGCCGCACCAGCCGCCCTTGTACGGCGTGAGCTCGGGGTAGCCGGTCAGGTCGGTCATGAACGGCCCCACGATCGTGCCGTGCTTGGTGATGCAGGCCTCGACCGCCGCCGCCTTGTTGTCGATCCGCTTCATCACCTTGAGCTGCTCGCCGATGATGTCGTCGGCGTTCTTGTCCCAGTCGGCCTCCTCCTTGATGAAGAACGTGGTCTTGCCGGAGTCGCCGTACGGCGTCTGCACGACCAGGTCGGAGCCGAGGCCGTTGCCCTCCGAAAGCTCCTGCAGCTCCGCCCACGAATCCGCGGTGCCGAGCACGTTGGGCACCGACGGGGCACCTGCCTCGTTCCCCAGCTGGGTGGTCACGATCTTGGAGTCGAGCCGGCGCCGCAACGAGTCGGACGGCATGATCAGGTTGTAGCCGAGCTCCTCGCAGATCTCCTCGGTCTCCTCGTCGAAGAAGACCATCACGATCATCGGTGTGCCGCCGCGCTTCTTCAGGTGGGCTTGGACTTCCGGGTCGCGCAGCAGGTAGTTGCTGATCTGTTCGCTGGACTCGAACTCGACGTAGGGCTGGTTCGACGGAGCGAACACCCGGGGGTGCGCGCCGTCCCACGAGTCGTAGTAGACGACGTACTGGAAGTTGCGAACCCAACGGTCGATCCCGAGCAGGTTGAACGCGGTCGGACCAACGAAGTAGATCGGTTGCGTGTTGGTCCGGAAGAACGTCCGGATCTCGGAGATGCCGTTGAGCTGCTGGACCATGGTGGAGTTCCTTCCAGAGGCGTGACCGACTCCCGATCAGGACACAGGCTAGAGGTCAACCGGGTCCGCGTCGACTGTCTCCTCGACTGGCGCGTTTGAGCCCCGAGACGACCCCGGGCAACCGGTGGGTCTGGCCGGTTGACTCCCGGTTCCGCATCGCGCCACCCACGGCGTCGAAGGCGCGCAACGTGTCCTGCAGGAACGCCGGGTTCGAGGGGTCGGGCCAGCTCGAGAACTTCACGCACACGGTGCGGGTGCGGCGGCTCACGTGCAGCATCTGTCCGTGGATCCCCAGCCCGAGGAGGACGTCGCCGTGCTCACCGGGACGGAACCAGAACTGGCTGCGGTACCACCCGCCCGGGAAGGACCGCTCCGCCGGCGAGTCGAGGAAGGCGTTGCGGCCGTCGGAGTCGACGGCCCAGGCCCGGCGCAGCCACTTGGGGGGTACGACGGTGCGCGCACCACCGTCCTGGTCCGGCACCGTCCCGCCGTCCAGCAGCATCTGCCCGAACCGCAGCAGGTCCCGCGCCGTCACCGCGAGCCCGCCGTCGTGCACGGCCGTGCCCAGCCCGTCGCAGAGAATCTCCGCATCCCGCTCGGCGCCCATCGGCGCCCACACCAGCGTCGAGATCAGGTCGGCCATTCGTTCGCCTCCAGCCCGCTCGCAGACCCAGCCGAGCACGTCGGTCTCGGCGGAGCGGTAGAGGAACCGGCTGCCGTGCGGAGCCTCCGCGCGCAGCGTCTGGAGGAACGGATAGAGCCCTCGCGCCTGCTCGTCGGAGCGATCCGGCTCGCCGACGATCCACCGGTCGAGCTGGCGCACCTCGGCGTCGGGGTCGGTGTAGTCCTCGCGGAACCGCACACCACTGCGCATGTCGAGCAGGTCCTGGGCGGTCGCGCCGGCATACCCGCTCTCGGCCAGCTCCGGGACATAGTCCACGACGTCCTTGGACGGGTCGAGCAGCCCGCGGTCGACCAGGATCCCGGCGACGCACGCGACGACCGACTTGGTGATCGACAAGACCGCGTGCGTCCGGTGCGGTCCACCGGTCGGATGGTAGGCCTCGGCGACCAGGGAACCGTCCTGGAGAACGGCGTAGGCGTCGGTGAACGTGTCGGCGAGGACGTCGGCAACGGTGGCCCTGGAGCCGTCGACGCGGGTGACCTCGACGGCCGGTACGTCGTGGTCCGACGTCCGGTCAGGGAGCGAGCGGACCGGACCGTCGCCGCGGGAGACCGAGTGCGTCGGGAGGACTTCGCTGAGATGCCAGAAAGCCCACCTGTTGAAAGGGGGGTCCTGCCAGTTGGTCGCTGAGGTCGGAGGCCGGCCGTCGCAGCGGTTCGCCCGGCATCAGCATGGGGTGAAGCGTAGTCGTGACCCTCGGGTAACGTGACCGCATGCAGAGCGCAGAACCCTTGATGGACCCTGCCCCGGCACCGGTCACCGACCGCATGGTCGGGTTCCCGCCGGCCGCGGACACGCCTGGTCACCCTGGCGACCTGGCAGGACTCGCCCAACGTGCGCTGGGCGTTCCAGCACATGCGCGAGATCATCCCGACCCAGCCGATCCACGCCGGTCTCCAGGCGCGCCGGCTCACGACGGCCATCGACCGTTCGGCGAAGGACGACCCCGCTGACCCGTCTGGACGGTTCCGCTGCCACTGCGCTCGAGGTTTTCACCGACACCTGGACCGACGCGGTGCTCGTCCTCCAGGACGGCCAGATCGTCGACGAGCACTACTTCGGCCCCATGACGCCGGCGACCCCCCACCTGCTGATGTCGGTGACCAAGTCGATCGTCGGCTGCGTGGCCGGCATCCTCGCCGAGCGCGGGCTCCTCCATCCCGAGGACCAGGTCAGCACGCATGTCCCCGAGGTCGCGGGCTCCGGATACGACGGAGCCACGGTCCGAAACCTGCTCGACATGCGCACCGGCGTGGCCTTCCGCGAGACCTACCTCGAACCCGACTCCGAGGTCCGCGTGATGGAACGCTCGATGGGATGGCGACCCCTGGCCGAGGGCGACCCGGTCGGCATGTACAACTACATGACCACGCTCGGCACGGCCGGCGCCCACGGTGGCGACTTCACCTACCGGTCGGCCGACACCGACATGCTCGGCTGGGTGCTCGAACGGGCGAGCGGCATCCGGATGGCCGACCTCGTCTCGACCCTGCTCTGGGTCCCGATGGGCGCCGAGCACGACGCTCACGTCACCTGCGACCCGGTCGGCTCGGCCATCCACGACGGCGGCATCTCGGCAACCGCGAGGGATCTGGCGAGGTTCGGCCAACTGCTGCTCGACGACGGCTTCGTCGACGGCCACGAGGTCGTCCCACAGTCCTGGCTGGCCGACTCGCGGCATCCGTCCCCCGACGTACGCCAGGCGTTCGCGAACACCGACAACGAAGACGTGCTCACGGGCGGCTGGTATCGCAACCAGTTCTGGTTCGTGCCCGGCCCCGACGGCGATGCTCTGGTGTGCCTCGGCATCCACGGCCAGATGATCTACGTCAACCGGACCACGCGGACGGTGGGCGTGAAATTCTCGTCGTGGCCCGATGCGCAGAACAGCGAATACCTGATCGACACGCTGCGGGCCTTCGGCGCGATCGGTGCCCGGCTGGCAAACGCGCGGGAGGCGCATGCTTGACATCCCTCGGGGCGGTGCGAGACTCCGGGAATGACCCGCTATGGCCAGCAGTTCGGCCCGGACTTCACCTTTCTCGGCGTCCCGATGTGCGACCTCGACGATCCGGCGACGTACGCCGACGCACAGGTCGTGATCCTCGGAGCACCCTTCGACGGCGGGACGTCTTCCCGCTCCGGTGCCCGCTTCGGCCCGATGGCCATCCGGATGCGCGACTACCTCGGGCACGACGGATCGAGGCCCAGCCTCGCGCTGCGCACCGACGGGCTGGTCGACCTCGCGGTGGTGGACGCCGGCGACGTCGAGATGTACTCCGGTGACATCGAGGTCGCCCTTCCCGCACTCGAGGCCGCGGTCGAGAAGGTCACCCGTTCCGGGGCCATCCCGGTCATCCTCGGTGGCGACCACTCCGTGACCTTCCCCGACGCGAAGGGTGTCGCGAACGTCCTCGGCCACGGCCGGATCTCGATGATCCACTTCGACGCGCACGCGGACACCGGCAACATCGAGTTCGGCTCGCTGTGGGGGCACGGACAGCCGATGCGCCGGCTCATCGAGTCGGGCGCCCTTCGCGGCGACCGCTTCCTGCAGGTCGGGCTGCGCGGCTACTGGCCGCCGCCCGAGACGCTGGACTGGATGGCCGGCAAGAAGATGCGGTCCTACGAGATGACCGAGATCGTGCACCGCGGGCTGACGGAATGCCTGACCGAGGCGTTCGTGATCGCCATGGACGACTGCGACGGAGTCTTCCTCTCCGTCGACATCGACGTCTGCGACCCCGGTCACGCACCGGGGACGGGCACACCCGAGCCGGGCGGGCTGACCGCGCGGGAACTGCTCGACGCGGTGCGCCGGATCTGCCTGGAGCTACCGGTCGTCGGCGTGGACGTGGTCGAGGTCAGCCCGCCTTATGATCACGCCGACATTACTGCCGCGCTCGGGAACCGGGTCGTCCTCGAGGCGTTGTCCGCGATCGCCCGCAAGCGCCGCGACGAGCGGGATGGGACGACGTGGGACCCGTCCAGGCCGCTGCTTGCGGACCGCGAGCCCCTTCCGGGCGACACGGACAAGTAGCTATTCCCACGCCGACCTCACTAGTGCCAGACTCCGGTCAAGCGGTGGCGCTCGCACTCGGGCGCCACGAGCCCGTCGGCCTGATCCACGACAAGTAAGGGACGCCAACGATGACGATGATCGTGGGTTACGCACCGGACGAGCGCGGGAAGGCAGCGCTCCATCTGGCGAGCATGTTCGCGCGGTCCTCCGGCGACGACCTCGTGGTCGCCTCGGTCGTCCCCGCTCCGTGGTTCCCCGGCATGGCCAAGGTCGACGCGGAGTACCGCGACTACCTCGACGAGTGCTGCCGACGCGGCCCTCGAGCGGGCCAGGGCCTACCTGCCCGACGACGTCGAGGCACAGTTCGTGCGGCATGACGCGCGCTCGGCCCCTGCCGGGCTGCTCAAGCTGGCCGAGGAGCACGAGGCCAACCTCATCGTCCTCGGGTCCTCGTCGGCCGGCCTGTTCGGGCATGTCGCCCTCGGGAGCGTGACGGACAGGTTGGTGCACAGCTCGCCGGTGTCGATCGCCCTTGCCACGCGGGGATTCCGATGCAGACCGGCGAGCAAGGTGGCTCGGGTCACGGCGGCGTACGGCGGCTCCGAAGGCGCAGACGACCTCGTCCTGGCGGCGGCCAGGGTCGCCGCCGGTGTCGGCGCCGCCTTCCGGATCGCGTCGTTCGCCGTCTGGTCGCGGCCGTCCGTACACGACGACGCTCGGCACCGGCCCGGAGGGCCCCGTGCTCGACGAGTGGACCGCGACGATGGAGTCGATGGCGAACGAGGCACTGGCCCAGGTCGAGGAGCTGTCGCAGGCGCCGCGCAAGGTCGAGACCGTGATCGGCCGCGGCGAGACCTGGGCCGAGGCCGTGGACGAAATCGGGTGGGAACACGGCGACGTGCTCGTCGTCGGATCGAGCGGAATCGGGCCGGTTGCGCAGGTTTTCCTGGGGTCCCGCGCAACCAAGATCCTGCGGCACTCTCCTGTGCCCGTGGTCGTCGTACCCCGGGGCAGGGCGGAGGAGTTGGCACATGCATGACATCGACCAGACAACCGAGCAGATGGTGCGCAGCGTCTTGGCGTACGCCGAGAACCGGCTGCGGATGAACCCGGTGCCGCTCGACAGGGGCATCCTCCCGGCCGAGGAGCTCTACGAGCGGCTGGATGGCCTCATCCGCGACAACGGGAGACACCCGGACGAGGTGCTCGGCGTCTACTCCTCGGTGATCGCGCCCAGCATCATCTCCGCGGACAGTCCGAGGTTCCTCGGGTTCATCCCGGCGGCGCCGACCAAGGCCAGCCTGCTGTTCGACATGCTCGTGTCCTGTGCCTCGATCCAGGGCATCTCGTGGCTCGAGGCCTCGGGCGCGATCGCGGCCGAGAACACCGTGCTCCGGCTGATCGCCGACGAAGCCGGGCTGCCCGAATCCGCGGGCGGGTGTTTCGTGTCCGGCGGCTCAGCCGGCAACCTGTCCACACTCGCCGTCGCCCGCGAGACCGCCAAGAAACGCCTCGGCGCCGCCGCCGAGGGCCGGCGACTGCGCGTCGTCGTCGGCACCGATGCGCACTCCTCGATCGTGAACACCCTGCGCCTGCTGGAGATGGACGCGCTCGTGGTCGAGACACCCGACCACCGGCTCACCGCCGACACGGTGCGGGCGGCGATCGAAGCCGACCCCGACCTGTCCGACATCGCCGCCGTGGTGTGCACCTCCGGCACCACCAACGCCGGCATCGTCGACGACCTCGCCGGTGTCGGAGCGCTGGCCAAGGAACGCGGATGGTGGTTCCACGTCGACGGCGCGTACGGCGGCTCCGGGATCTTCGCGAAGTCGCTGAAGCCGAAGTACGCCGGTCTCGAGCAGGCCGACTCGTTCATCCTCGATCCGCACAAGTGGCTGTTCACGCCGTTCGACTGCTGCGCGGTGCTCTACCGGGACCCCGAGCTGGCCCGCGCCGTACACACCCAGGACGCGTCGTACCTCGACGTCATCCACGTGTCCGACGGGGAATGGAACCCGACCGACTACGCCTACCACCTGACCAGGCGAGCCCGTGGCCTGCCGCTGTGGTTCTCGCTCGCGGTCTACGGCGTCGACGCCTACCGGGAGGCGGTCGAGGTGGCCGCCCGCCTGGCTCGCGAGACCGCAGACCTGATCAGGACCGCCCCCCAGCTCGAGCTGATCCGCGAGCCGGACCTCGGGGTGGTGCTGTTCCGCCGGGTCGGCTGGAAGGGCGAGGACTACGACAGCTGGGCAGAGCGGCTCCACCACGACGAGATCGCGTTCATCCCGCCGAGCAAGTGGGACGGCGAGACCGTCGGCAGGTTCGCCTTCCTGCACCCCGACACCAGCATGGACGTGGTCCGCGAGGTCCTGGCGCGGACCGAGTGATGGCCGACCTGCTCACGCTCTTCCCCGCAGGCAGCTCCCTCGATGCCGACGGCACCCTGGTCGTCGGCGGCTGCCGCGCCGACGAGCTTGCCGAGGAGTTCGGCACGCCGGTCCTGGTCGTCGCCGAACAGGCGCTGCGGGCGCGGGCACGCGAGTACGTCGACGAGCTCTCGAAGCGCTGGGCCAACTCCCGCGCGGTCTTCGCGTCGAAGGCGTTCCCGTGCACCGCCATCCAACGGGTGATGGTCGAGGAAGGACTCGGCCTCGACGTGGCCGGTGGTGGCGAGATCCTCACCGCGGTCAAGGCCGGGGTCGACCCCGCGCTGATCGTGCTGCACGGCAACGCCAAGAGCGACGAGGAGATCGCCATCGCGGTCGAGCACGGCGTGGGCCTGGTCGTGGTCGACAACGCCGACGACGTCGACCGGCTCGAGGCGATCGTTCCGGACGGCCGCACCCAGGACGTCCTGGTCCGGATCATCCCGGGCGTCACTGCCGACACGCACGCCCATGTGCTGACCGGCCACGAGGGTTCGAAGTTCGGGCTCACCCCTGCCGACGCGGAGCCGCTGATCAAGCGCATCGAGCAGAGCCAGCGGCTGCGGATGCAGGGCCTGCACGTGCACGTGGGCTCGCAGATCCTCGACGTCGAACCGTTCGCCGAGTCCGTGGCACCCGTGGCGCGGCTCGGAGAGTTCCCGATCTACGACCTCGGCGGTGGGCTGGGCTCGCGCTACACCTGGGCGGACGAGGTGCCGCCGATCGGCGACTACCTCGACGCACTGGTGGGTGCCGCCCGCGAGCACCTGCCCGCGGAGGCCCAGATCATCATCGAGCCCGGACGAAGCATGGTCTGCGAGTCAGCCACCACGATCTACCGGGTGACGACGGTCAAGCGCGGCAAGTTCACCTTCGTGGCCGTGGACGGCGGGATGGGCGACAACCTCGAGGTCGCCCTGTTCGAGCAGCGGTTCGAGGCCGGCATCGTGGGTCGCTTCGAGGGCCCCGACCCCGAGCACGTCACCGTCGTCGGCCGGCACTGTGAGAGCGGTGACGTCCTCATTGACGGGATCGACCTGGTCGGCGCCCAAGGTGGGCGACCTGCTCGCCGTACCCGCAACGGGGGCGTACTGCTTCACGATGTCCAACAACTACAACGGAAACCGGCGGATCCCGGTGGTGTTCGCCGGCGACGGCCAGGCCCGCCTCGTCGTACGACGGGAGACCTGGGAGGACCTGACCGCCCGCGACGTCGACTGAGGCGTGCCCTCGAACCGTGGTCAGGGCTCGTCGAGGATCAGCGCGGGTGTGTCCTGCGCCAGGGTCTCGCCGCGGAAGTACGCCGGGTCCTTGGCACGCTGGATCAGCATGAACACGATGCCGAGGACGATCAGGCCGAGACCCAGAATCAGCACGAGGCCGACGCCGCCGATCTCCGCGCCGCTCCCATAGTCGGGTGAGGCGCTGTCGCGCAGCGTCACCGCGAACACCCAGGTGAGACCGAGACCGCCCAGCAGGGGGAAGACCAGCTTGAAGACGACGCTGGAGAAGGACTTGAAGAGCTCGTTGCGGAAGTACCAGATGCACGCGAAGGCAGTCAGTCCGTAGTAGAAGCAGATCATGATGCCGAGGGAGTAGATCGTGTCGGTCAGGACCCGCTCGCTGACGAAGGTGAGCACGGAATAGAAAGCGGCGGCTCCGATTCCGGCAGCGACGGTGGCGTACGACGGAGTCTTGTGCACGGGGTGGACGGTCGCGAACTTCTGCGGGAAGGCACGGTAGACGCCCATCGCGAGCATGGTGCGCGAGGTCGGAAGGAACGTCGTGATCAGACTCGCGGCGCTGGAGGCGAGCACGGCGAGGAACAGCACCAGGTCGAGAGGCTGCCCGAGCACCGGCCGGGCGAGGGCTCCGAAGACGTTGTCGGAGATGTCCTCGTTCCCCAGTCCGAGTCCTTCCGTGCCCACGCCCGCGTACATCTGGAGCGACACCGCCACCAGCAGGTAGGTGAGCAGGATCGAGACGACGCACAGCAGCGCGGCCCGGCCCGGTGTCTTGTCGGAGTCCTTCGACTCCTCGTTGACGGTGAGCGCGGTATCCCAGCCCCAGAACGCGAAGATCGAACCGGAGAGTCCGGCGACGAAGGCTGACAAGGTCAGCCCGGCTGGGCTGAACCAGTCGAGGTCGAAGGAGATCCCGCTCGTGGAGTCCCCGGCCTTGGCGAAGGCGGCGATCGCGAGGATGCCCAGCACCACCAGCTGGAACAGCACCAACACGATCTGAACGTGCTCCGTGGTGGTGATGCCCCGGTAGGCGACCCAGGTGGCGATCGCGATGAAGACCAGGCAGGTGAGGACGTTGATGAGACGGTTCTCCCACAGGTCGCTGATCGAGCCCGTGTCCAGCAGGTCGCCGAGGAACTGGTAGAAGAACTGAACGGCGACGCCCGCGAGGTTCGACAGCACGATGATCGTGGCGAGGATCGCCGCCCAGCCACCCAGCCATCCGACGTACGGGCCGAAGGCCTTGGTCGTCCAGGTGAACGAGGTGCCGCAGTCCGGTGCGACCTTGTTGAACTCCCGGTAGGCGTAGGCCGCGAGGAACATCGGCAGGAAGCCCGCGATGATGATCACCGGCATCTTGCTTCCCGCCTCGGCGACGAGGATGCCGATGGTCGCGGTCAGCGCGTAGGCCGGCGCGACCGACGAGATGCCGAGCACGGTGCCGCCGAACAGGCCGACAGCACCCTCGGACAGTCCCTTGCCGCCGTGGTCGACCTCGGCGGAATGGTGCGGGTCGTGGTCATCCTGCATGGCCGATCCCCTTCGACCCCCGATGCTGGCGAGCTGGTCCTCAGCCCTCGAAGCCGTGGTAGATCATCACGTGCTTGATCCGGGTGTAGTCCTCGAGCCCGTACATCGACAGGTCCTTGCCGTAGCCCGAGTGCTTGAAGCCACCGTGCGGCATCTCCCCGATCAACGGGATGTGGGTGTTGACCCAGACACATCCGAAGTCGAGCCGCGCCGCCATCCGTGACGCCGTGCTGATGTTGCTGGTCCACACCGACGAGGCAAGGGCGTACTCGCTGTCGTTGGAGAACTGCAGCGCCTGCTCCTCGTCGGTGAACTTCTGCACGGTCATCACCGGTCCGAAGATCTCGGTCTGGATCAGCTCGTCCTTCTGCTCGAGGTCCGCGACGATCGTCGGCTCGTAGAAGTAGCCGCGGTCGCCGATCCGGTGTCCTCCGGTGGTGATCCGGGCGTGGTCCGGCGCCCGGTCCACGAGGCCGGACACGTGGCCGAGCTGGTTCGCGTTGTTGATCGGCCCGTAGAGGATGTCCTCGTCCTCGGAGTCGTAGCCGGTCTTGATCTTGTGCGCGGCGTCGGTGAGAGCCGACACGAACTCGTCGTAGATCCCTTGCTGCACGATCACCCGGGTCGCGGCGGTGCAGTCCTGTCCGCCGTTGAACAGGCCGGCGACCGAGATGCCCTCGATCGCCGCCTCGATGTCGGCGTCGTCGAAGACCACCACCGGCGCCTTGCCGCCGAGCTCGAGGTGGGCGCGCTTGAGATCCTTCGCGGCAGCGGTCGCCACCGCGATGCCGGCTCCGGTCGAGCCGGTGATCGACACGAGCTGCGGAATCGGGTGGGCGGTCAAGGCGGCTCCGGTGTCACGGTCGCCGCAGACCAGGTTGCACACGCCCGGAGGGAAGATCTCCTGCATCTTCTCCACCATCCAGTACGACGAGGCCGGCGTCGTGTCCGACGGCTTGAGCACGACCGTGTTCCCCGCTGCCAGCGCGGGTGCGAACTTCCAGACCGACATCATCATCGGGTAGTTCCAGGGCGCCACCTGTGCCACCGGGCCGATCGGCTCGCGGCGGATCGACGACGTGTGCCCGCGCATGTACTCCCCCGACGACTTGCCCTCCAGCACCCTGGCCGCGCCGGCGAAGAACTGGATCTGTTCGATCATCTGCGGGATCTCCTCCGACATCGTCAGGGAGACCGGCTTGCCGGTGTTCTCGCTCTCGACGGCGACGAGCTCTTCGGCGTTCTCCTCGATCACGTTGGCGAGCTTCAGTAGCGCCCTCTGGCGCTCCCCCGGTGTCGACCAGCGCCACTTGTCGAACGCCTTGCCGGCGGCCTGGAAGGCCTGGTCGACGTCGTTGCGCGTCCGAGTTCGGAGCGGTTGCGTAGACCTCCCCCGTCGAGGGGTTGATGATGTCCATCAGGGCGCCCGAGGCCGATGCCTGGACCTCGCCGTTGATGATGTTGTGGATGACCTTCTTCTCCGACATGCTCGCCCTCCGTCGTACGCGTTCTCGGCTACGTGCCTGACAATCTAGGGCGTTGTCGGGGGTCCCGTCGACAGCCCAACCAGACCAGCATGTTCGGGACTGTTCGGGCTCTCCGCCCCTCTGGCATAGTGCTGACCGACATTGCTGGAAGCGTTCCCACCGACGCAGGAGTAGCCGTATGGCGAAGCATCCGCTGGAACCCCTCGACGAGGCGGAGTTCCGCCAGACCGCAGCGGCCCTCCGCCGCGACAAGTCCCTGACCGAAGCGTGGCGGTTCGCCTCCATCGAGCTCCAGGAACCACCCAAAGCGCAGGTGAAGGCCTGGAGCACCGGGGACCCCGTGACCCGTACGGCGCTCGCAGTGCTCTGGAACCGCGAGGACAACCAGACGTGGGAGGGCGTCGTCGACCTGACCGGCGACGAGGTCGTGTCCTGGACTCACATTCCCGATGTCACGCCGCACTTCACCGTGGACGAGTACCACGAGGTCGACGAGGCGATGCGCGCCCACCCCGACGTGATCGAGGCCCTGGCGGCCCGCGGCATCACCGACATGTCGCTGGTGACGATCGAGGTGTGGACCTACGGCAAGGCGCTGATGCCGGAGCAGTGGCGCGACCGTCGGCTCGGCTGGTGCGACATCTGGTACCGCGAGACCCCCGAGGGCAACCTCTACGCGCACCCCGTGTCCGGGCTCAAGGTGGTCGTCGACGTCAACACCCTGGAGCTCCTCGAGATCGAGAACGACCATGACCACGGCCAGCCCGAGGTCGACGCGGAGTATGTGCCCGGCGCGTGGAACGGAGAGCAGCGGACCGACCTCGCCCCGCTGCACATCACCCAGCCCGACGGCGTCTCGTTCACCCTCGAGGGCACCGAGCTCAAGTGGCAGAACTGGACGATGCGGCTGGGCTTCAACTACCGCGAGGGTCCGGTCATCTACCAGGTGGCGTACGACGACAACGGGACCACGCGCGAGATCGCCTACCGGATGTCGTTCACCGAGATGGTCGTCCCCTACCGCGATGCCTCGTTCGACCACTACCGGCGTACTGCCTTCGACATCGGCGAATGGGGCCTCGGCTTCATGACCACGTCGCTGGAGCTCGGGTGCGACTGCCTCGGTGAGATCCGCTACGTGGACGCCACGCTGCACGACACCAAGGGCGAGCCGTACACGATCAAGAACGCCATCTGCCTCCACGAGGAGGACAACGCCGTCCTCTGGAAGCACGTCGACCACAAGCTCGGTGCCGAGGTCCGGCGGATGCGGCGGATGGTGGTGTCGTGCCACGCGACCGTCGCGAACTACGAGTACCTCGTCTACTGGCGCTTCTACCAGGACGGCAACATCGAGTGCGAGGTGCGCGCGACCGGACTCATGGTGACCACGCCGTACGCCGAGGGCGGCTCCCCTCCCCCGACCGGCACGGTGGTCGACAACAGGACCTACGCACCGTTCCACCAGCACTTCCTGGTCGCCCGCCTGGACCTGGACGTCGACGGCGACCAGAACACCGTGATGGAGGTGGACTCGAAGGCGTTGCCGGTCTCCGAGGACAACCCCTATGGACTCGCCGTCGTCACCGAGGCCACCCCGGTCGCCTCCGAGTCGGAGTCGGCCCGCGACTTCAACTGGGCGACTCAGCGGTCCTGGAAGGTGGTCAACCCGAACCGCACCAACTCGGTCGGGACCAACCCGGCGTACAAGCTGGTCCCCAGCGCGTCGATCCCGCCGATGATGGAGCCCGACGCCCCGCAGTACCTCCGGGCGCCGGTCATCGGCCACACGGTCTGGGTGACGCGACAGCACGACGACGAACGCTGGCCGTGCGGCGCGTACCCGACCCAGTCGACGTACGACGACGGCATGACCCGGTGGATCGCGGACGACGAGCCGCTCGAGAACACCGACGTGGTGCTCTGGTACGTCTTCGGCATCCATCACGTCACCCGGATCGAGGACTGGCCGATCATGCCGGCGGACACGATCGCGTTCTGGCTCAAGCCGTTCGGGTTCTTCGACCAGAACCCGTCCATCGACGTGCCGCCCTCGATGAAGGCCGAGGGCGAGCACTGCCACACCGGGGCCGGAGAACACGAGCACGGCGAGCACGGGGACCACAGCCACGAGCGCTGACCAGCAATGAACGCCGGGGAGGAAACCTGGGTCGACGGCGTCCGGGCGTCGGTGCCCATCGTCGTTCCCACGGCGGCGGTCGGGGTCACCTTCGGGTTGCTGGCGGGACCAGTCATGGGCGCGGTAGCGGCTGTGGTGATGTCGGCCGTCGTGTGGTCCGGGACGGCTCAGTTCGCGTCGCTCAGCGTCCTGACTGCCGGCGGTGAACCGCTGCTTGCCGGTGCGTCGGGTCTGCTGGCCAACGCGCGATTCCTCCCCATGGGTTTCGCAATCGCACCGTCGCTGTCCGGAGGTCCGGCCCGCCGGCTCGCGACCGGGGCCACCCTGGCCGACGCGTCGTTCGCGATCGCCCACCGCGGGGAGGGCCGGTTCTCCATCAATGCGCTCGTGGGTGCGGCACCCTTGCAGTACGTCGCCTGGCTCGGCGGGACGATCCTGGGCGTCGCGGGCGCCGATGCTGTCGGCGATCCGGCCCGTTGGGGGCTCGACGTGCTCTTCCCGGCGTTCTACCTGAGCTTGATCCTCCCCGAGCTGAGAGGGAAGCCGCGACCATTGATCGTGGCGGGGCTCGCGTCGGTGATCGCCCTCGCGCTGACCCCGGCCACCCCTGCTGGCGTCCCGGTGGTCGTTGCGTCGTTCGCAGCCCTCCTCGGTCTGCGAAGCAGAGGCAACAACCGATGAGCACCTGGCTGTTGATCCTCGCGCTCGGCCTCGGCACGATCGCGGCCAAGGTGATCGGTCCGCTGACGGCGGGCGGCCGAGAGCCCCCTCCGCGGGTCACCGGCGTCATCGCGCTGCTCACGCCCGCGCTGCTCGCCGCCCTGATCGTCACCGGCACCTTCGCCACTGACCGCGAGCTGCACCTGGATGCGCGCGCTCCCGGCCTCGCCGTAGCAGCCGTGCTCCTGCTCCTTCGGGTGCCCGTCGCGATCGCCCTGATTGCGGCCGCAGCGGCGACCGCGACCCTTCGCGCCGTCTTCTAGAAGCGGTCCAACTCCGCTATGGGCGGCCGGCCTTGGGCAGGTCCTGCGCGACCTCCCAGATGTTGCCGGCAGGATCGGCGAACGTGGCGCTGCGCTGTCCCCACGGACGGTTCACGGGGCCGTTGAGGAGGGACACGCCACGGCTTCTCAGGTCCTCACACGCTGCGTCCGCGTCATCCACCCAGATGGTGAGCTGGAGGCGCGGGCCCGCCTCATGGCTGGCGATGGCTACCGGCTGGACGAGCTCACGTGCCACGGGAAGGGTGAACAGGTTCAGGATCGTGTTCCCGAAGTCGAACGCCGCTGAGTCCTCGTCCTCGTGGATGACCTGGAGGCCGAAGATGTCCTGGTAGAACATCTTGGAGCTCTGCAGGTCCTCGACGAACAGCGTCATGGCCCCGAGATTGTCCAGCGTCGCACTCACGTCCATGCACCTCATTCCGGGCCGTTCACCGCTCTCGCCTGGAGCGACCTCGCGATGATGAAGCCATTTCAGCAGGGGTGAGAGCCAGGTCGCAACCGGACCGATCGCGGTGGTGCGCCACGCTCACAGCACCGCGTCGAGGAACCTTCGAGTCTCGGCATTCTTGGTCTGCGTGAACATCTCCGTGGGCGTGCCCTCTTCGAGGATGACGCCTTCGTGGAAGAACGCCATCCGGCTGGCGACCTCGCGGGCGAAGCCCATCTCGTGCGTGACCACCATCATCGGGATGTGCATCTCGGTGGCGAGCCGCTTCATCACCGACAGCACCTCACCGGTCAGCTCGGGGTCGAGCGCCGAGGTCGGCTCGTCGAAGAGCATCACCTCCGGCTGCATGGCCAGCGCACGGGCGATCGCCACCCGCTGCTGCTGGCCGCCGGACAGCCGGATCGGGTGCTCGTCGGCCTTGTCGGCCAGCCCCACGTCGTCCAGCAGCTCGAGGGCCCTGCGCCGGATCAGGGCGCGCCCGCTGTCGCCGCGGATGTCGGTCTTGGTGTCAACCGGTGCGGCGAGCAGCTTGCGGTCGTCGCGGCCGAGTCCCAACGGGCCCGACATGACGTTCTCCAGCGCGGTCATGTGGGGGAACAGGTTGAACTGCTGGAACACCATGCCGGTGTGGATGCGCACCCGCCTGATCTGCTCGCGCTTGCGGCGGGTCCGGTGGCCGCCGCCGAGACGCTGGCCGGCGATCTCGATCGTGCCGTCGGTGGGGTCCTCGAGGAAGTTGACGCAGCGCAACAGGGTGGACTTGCCGGATCCGGACCGGCCGAAGATGACGATGACCTCCCCCTTGTGCAGCTCGAGGTCGATGCCACGCAGCACCTCGTTGTGTCCGTAAACCTTGCGCAATCCGGAGACCCGGACCACGACCTCGCCACCGGTCATACTCATGCTCCGCCCCCTCCGTGACGCCACATGGGACGCGCTTCACGCACGTAGCCAGTGGCCATCCGCGCCTCGAGCTGGTTCTGGAGCAGCGAGAAGGCCACCGTCAGGGCCCAGTAGAAGAGCGCGGCCAGGACGTAGGCCTCGAGGTTCTTGACGTCCGCCTTGCCCACCAGCTGGCTGCGCCGGAAGATCTCGGCGTCAGCCGCCACGACGCCCAGGAACGACACGAGGGCGGTGTCCTTCATCATCGCGATGAACTCGTTGCCGGTCGGCGGGATGATCACACGGAGCGCCTGTGGCAGGACGACGCGTCGCATCTTGGTGGTGTAGGTCATCCCCAGGGCATCCGCGGCCTCTCCCTGTCCGAGGTTCACCGACTGGATCCCCGCCCGGAAGATCTCGGTCATGTAGGCGCCGTAGTTCAGGCCGAGGGCAATCGTCCCTGCGGCTGCCGCCTCCAGGATCAGGGCCTCCTGGAAGTTCGTGCCCAGGCCCGGATATCGGGCCACGAGGTTGCGCGCGACCTGCGGCATCGCGAGATAGACGAGGAACATCTGCACGATCAAAGGCGTGCCGCGGAAGAACGAGACGTAGAAGCCGGCGACACCGTGGGCGATCGGGTTCCTCGACAAGATGGCCAGCGAGCCGAGCGTGGCGAGCACGATGGCGAGGACGATGCCGCCAAGCGCCATCTGCAAGGTGAACCGCACACCCCCTGCGATGAAGGTGAAGTTGTCCTTCATCCACTCGGTGTCGTAGTCGGCCAGATAGAACAGGACGCCGGCTCCTGCGAACAGCACGACCCAGACTGCGGCGACCTTGAGCCCGAAGGGAATTCGAGCCGAGGCGAGCGCGATCCGTTCCCAGCGGTCGCCGGGGGCTTCGGTCACTGCTGGACCGTGAGGTCGAGGTTGTCGAACCACTTCTTCGACATCTCGCTCAGAGTCCCGTCCGTGTGCATGTCGCCGACGATCTTGTCCGTAGCCTCGACGAGACTGGCCGGGTCGGCATCCGCGCCCTTGTCTATCGCCACGCTCAGCGGCTCGTAGAACAGCGGGTCGCCGACGACCTTGACGTCGTTGCCCTCGTCGACGTAACCCTTGGCGACGGTCGCCGACGTCATCGCAGCATCCAGTCGGGTGCCGTCGCCGAGTGCGAGGTCCTGCAGCGCGGTCGTGTCGGTGTCGTAGCCACTGATGACGGCGTCGTCCACGACGAAGTCGAACTTGAACCCCGCGATGTCGAGCGACTTGTCGAGGAACTGCTCGTAGGTGCAGCCGCTGCACACCCCGATCTTCTTGCCGTCCAGGTCGGTGGTCAGGTCCTGGATGGAGGTGTTGTCGGAGTGCACCAGGACCACGGCCGGCACGTAGTAGTAGGGCTCAGTGAAGTCGAGCACCTTCTGCCGGTCGTTGGTCGGGGTCATCGACCCGATGCTCATGTCCCAGCGACCGTTCCAGCCTCCGGCCGTGATGACTTCCCACGCCGGGGTCTCCCATGCGATGTCGACGCCCAGCCGGTTGGCGACCTCGGTGGCCACGTCGATGTCGAAGCCTACGTACTTGTCCTCCTTGGGGATGTACTTCGACTGCGGTGGGTACGCCGCGTCCGTCGACACCCTGAGCACGCCCTTGTCGCAGATTTGAGCCAACAGGTCGCCTTCGGCATCAGTGGTGGCACAGACTGTGTCGCCGGTCGGCTCGCTGCCACCCGGGGGGTCGTCGGACGACGTCTCCGCATCACCACATCCGACGAGAAGCAGACCTAGCAGGGACACGGACGAGAGAGCGAGCAGGGTTCTGCGCATGGAAGTTCTTGCTCCTAGCGACGGAAGAGTGGCAGCGTGAGAATCGCACGCCAACTCGCCAATTGGAAGAGTTACGCGCTTAGACCCGCGATATCTGGGGTGCGGTAGCCCGGCTGCGCCGCGATCAGTCGCGGTTGGGCAGCCGGCCCCACCAGACAGGAGCCAGGGGCATGCCCCGTGAGGGCGGCGTGGACGTGGACGCGGCGATCGCGGGAGCAGGTGGGCGCAGATCGGTCCTCGTCTCGAGAAGGCGTTTGAGTACGCCACCGGTGATGGCCTGCCCCAGGCTCTCGAAGTCCCAGTTCCCGGTCTTGCTCCGGTAATGGTTCGTGGCCCAGAAGACCATCGCTCCCGCGTCTGGGGCTCGGGCGATCTCGCCATAGGACCAGCCGTTGCCCCCGTTGTGCCACAGGATCTCGCCGTCGTCGGAGTCGGCAACCACCCATCCGTACCCGTAGTAGGTGCCTCCGCCGGGCTCCTCGAGCACCCTCGGCTCGAACAGCTCCCCCAACGCCTGCTCGTCGAGCACCTGCTCGCCCTCGAGCGCACGGTGCCAGCGGAACATGTCGCTGGCTGTGGAGAGCAGGCCACCGTTCCCGCGAAGGTTCCAGTAGGGCCCGTCGTCATCCCAGGGATGGTCGAAGGGCCTGCCCTGGGGGGCGCCCTCGGCGTCGTACTCGACGGCGACCTGCTCAGGGCGCCAGGCCGGGAGCACATATCCGGTCTGGGTCATCCCGACCGGCGCGAACAGGTACTCGGAGAGGTACTCCTCGTAGCCCATGCCCGAAGCCTCTTCGATGATGGCGGCCAACAGGCTGTAACCCAGGTTCGAGTAGTGGTGCTCGGCACCAGGTTCGGACTGCAGCTCTGAGCCGATCGCGCCGGCCACCATGCCGGCCCGAGTCAGTGGTTCGTAGTCACCGCCGAGGATTTCGACCAGGCCCGAGGTGTGCGTCAGCAGTTGCTGAACCGTGATCGCGCGCTTGTCGGCGGGGACCTCTCCGACGTACTTGCTGATCGGGTCGGTGACCGCCAGCTTCCCCTGCATCTGAAGCTTCAGGATCGCGGCCGCGGTGAACTGCTTTGTCATGGACATGATGTCGTAGGCCGTGTCGCAGTCCGCTGCAACCTCGGCCTCGCGGTCGGCCAGGCCCCAGCCCTGGCAGACCACCATCTCGCCGTCGAGCGCCGCGACCAGCGTCCCGCTCGAGCCGTCGGGCAGCTTGGCCTCCAGTAGCCGTTCGATCGTCTTGGTGCTGGGCTGCGTGTTCGTCTCAGTGCTGGCCTTCGCGTTGGGCTTGGTGCTGGCCGGTGTGCGGTCCGGCCCGCACGCTCCCATCAGCGCGAGGCAGAGGGCCAGGCTCACCAATCCGGCGACCCGACTCACTCGACTCACGGGGCCGATCCGAGGGTGCAGTGCCACACGGAGAGCGCTGCCCGAGCATCCCGGCTGGACCTGCACGCCCAGCCGTCGCGAACGCGCGCGGCCACCAGCGTGGAGACGATAGCCGCGACCAGACCGGCGACGGTGCCGGGACGCAGCCGTGCCGACCGGCGGCTGGGCCGGACCCGATCGGCGAGCCCATTCCGCAGCGGGGACCCGATCTCCCGACGTACGCCGTGGCCTTCAGAAAGCTCCAGGGCCAGGTCTCGTAGATAGTCGCCGTCCCGCTCGCGCCGAGACCGCGGGTACGCGCGCACGCAGAGTCCCAGAACCCGCCGCCTCATGCCGGCCTCGGTCGCCTGCGGGCGGCCACCATTCGGGCTCCCACGGCAGCGGCGGTCGACCGCATCCGGTCCACCTCCGCAGCGAGCGCCTTCTCTCCAGCAGGCGTGATGCGGTAGTAGCGCCGGCGGCGCCCGCCCACCACCTCCTCACCCGACGGTGCGACCCAGCCCTCGTCCACCATCCGGTTCAGTGCTCCGTAAAGCGTGCCCGCCGTCAGTCTCACCCGTCCGTCGGACAGCTCCTCAACGTCCTGGGCGATGCCGTAGCCATGAAGCTCGCCGCGCGCGAGGCCGGCGAGGATGAGCAGCCACTGTTCGGTCACGAATCCACCATACATCGGCAGGCGATGCATCGGTCACCGTTCGCTTCCGGCGGCCGCTTGGAGTCAGGCTGCTGCGTCGCCGCCTTCGGTCTCTGACCTGACGGGCGCCGGCCTCTCCGGCTGGCGCACCACGTCAGGCGGAGTCGGCACCGCGCGAGCCGTCGTACGGCGCCGCGACCGCTGGAGGTGTTGTCGCTCCAGCTCGACGGCCCGCTCGTCGACCCGGGTCAGCTGCTCGATCACGTATCCCCAGTGGTTCATGACGCACTCCGATCGTCGATCTTCAACACCAGCATTCACGTTACGCCGGTGTCGCTCACGGTGCAACCGGCAAAATGGTTACACTGGTGTCTCCGCGAAAGGGGAGTGCCATGACATCGGTCGACCTGCCGAGGCCCGACGTACCCGCCCCGATCGCAGTGGTCCGCGACTTCGTCAACACCACCGATCACGAGACCGGGACCGACGAGCTCACGACCAAGGCCGAGCTGAGCCGCTATCTGCTGCGCGAGGGACTGCTGCCCCGGGCCTCGCGGGCCACCGACGACGACCTGGCGCTGGCGCTCCGCCTGCGCCAGGGACTACGGCGCGCACTCGAGCTGAACCATGACGGTTCGGTCGACGCGCTGCCCTCGCTCGCGGAGGCGTTGCGCGAGCTTCCGATCGGGCTGGACTGGGCCGCTGACGGCCCGCGCGCTGCGGGTCACGGCTCCGGGGGTTCGCGGTGCGCTCGCGAGGGTCGGGCTGGCCGCCCAGGACGCAGCCTCGGCCGGGATCTGGTGGCGCCTGAAGATCTGCGCGTACGACGACTGCGAGTGGGCCTTCTACGACCATTCGAAGAATCGCTCGAGGAACTGGTGCGAGTACGGCTGCGGCAACAAGGTCAAGACGCGCAACTACCGCGCGAGGCAGCGGGCGAGTCGCTGACCCGTCCGATCAACGAAGGTCAGTGGATGCGCTGAAGCCAGTCCCTCGGCACCTTTCCAGATGGTCCGGGTGTCGGCTGGTCCGCGGGACGGCTGGTCGGGTCCGCCAGCCGTGGGCCTTCGGCGGACGACTGGTCGACGAAGTCCCAGTACCATTCCTCGCCGGGCTCGAAGCTCTGCACGTAGCGATGCCCCGTCTCGCGGAAGTGGGCCGACGCGTGCTGCATGGGCGAGCTGTCGCAACAGCCGACGTGGCCGCACGCAGCGCAACGACGCAGGTGCACCCACCACCCATCGGCCGCGAGGCACTCCGCGCAACCGGTGCCGCTGGGTGGGACATCGGGGTCCATTTGGGCGGGTTCCTGCGTCATGGTGCCGAGGGTAACGGCGATGGCCAATCCGGCGGGAGGGAGGTTCGCACGGGACCCCCGTCAGCGGCCCCGGACCGGCAGCAGCCGTCTGACTCGACTGTGCGCGAGGGCGGCTCGGGCGGCGTTCATCCCGGCGGCTCCGTGCACGCCGCCACCCGGGTGCGCAGACGCCGAGCCCAGGTAGAGGCCCTTGATCCCCGTCTCGGCGCGGCCCAGGCCCGGGACCGGCCTGAAGATCAGCTGTTGGTGCAGTTGGGCAGTCCCGCCGTTGATCGCCCCGCCGATCAGGTTGGCGTCACCTGCCTCGAGCTCCCGTGGTCCGAGCACCCGTCGGGCCAGGACACGGGAGCCGAACCCGGGTGCGAGCGTCTCGAACCTGGCCTGGATACGGTCGGCGAAGCGTTCGCAGTCGTCTCGGTCCCAGACGCCACGGACACCGTCCTCTCCCGCGTCTCGCACTGCCTGCTGGGGGACGTGTGTGTACGCCCAGAGCGACTCGGTGCCCTCGGGCGAGCGGGTCGGATCCGCCGTCGTCATCTGACCGGCGAGCAGGAACGGGCGAGCGGGGATCGCATTCGCGGCGATCTGCCCGAGCGCTTCGGTCAGCTCCTCGACCGAGTCCGCCACATGGACGGTCCCGGGGCGTACGGCGGGGGTGCGGCCCATGGGACCGGCCCGTCAAGCGCCCAGTCGACCTTGACCGTCGAGGGATCGAGCTTGAACGACCGCATTCCTTTCACCACTCGGAGCGGGACGTCGTCCGGGTCGAGGAGACCCCCGAACAGGTTCGGGGCGACGACGTCGGCCACGACAGCGCGGGCGACCCGGAACAAGTCCTCCCGGGTCCGAACGCCGGTCACCCGCCCCCGGTCCACGTCGATGCGGATGACCTCGTGGGACGCACGGATCTCGCCGCCCAGTGACTCGAACCGGACCGCCAGCGCCCGGGCCAGTTCACCCGCCCCGCCCTCCGGCACCGGGAAGCCCACGGTCTGGCCGAGCATGCTCATCAAGATGCCCATCAGCCCCGAGCCAGGGGCATCGAGCGGGATGTCCGAGTGCCCGGCGTTGCCCGCGATCAGGATCCGCGGCGACACCCCACCGAACCGCCCTCGCCCGACGTCGCTGGCCGGCGTGAGCAACGCCTGTACGAAGCCGAGCCCACCGACGCTCCGCAGCCGGGCAAGTGCCGACAGGCCCGCCTTCACGGGTGGGAACGGGGACAGGAGGGCGCCGACGATCTGGTCGCCGATCCGATCCCAGTCCGCGCACAGGGACAGCCAGGCGGCCCCGTCGCCGGGATGGGCGTCGTCCATGAGCCCCGCCGTGATCTGGCGGTCCCGGTGCAGGATCGCCCAGCTTCCGTCGGGAAGGGGATGGCCGAGCGCAGCCGGCGCGTGCCGCCACCTGAGACCGTGTCGTTCCAGGTTGAAGGACTGGATGGTCGGTGAGGCTGCTGCCAGGGGATAGAACGAGCTGCAGGTGTCGTGGACGAACCCGTCATGAACGTCGTCCGCGCTGCTCACGGCACCGCCGATCTTGCGCTGGGCCTCCAGGACGAGCACCGACCAGCCGGCGTCCGCGAGATGGTTGGCGGCCACCAGCCCGTTGGGTCCGGCACCGATCACCACGGCGTCGTACGTCTCGGAACTCATGGCGGGCTCATGGCGGGCCGGGCCGCATTACGGGCGCAACGCGCGGCGCTCGGCGAGGTAGGCGAGCCGGCGCAGCGCCTCGGCGTTGCGCTTGCTCAGGGTCACGTCACGCACGGGCTTGGGCACCAGGACAGCGGGACCGGTCACCGCGTCCTCCGTCATCGTGACCTCGGTGTCGGGACCGAACCCGGTCAGCCGGATCTCCACAGCGGCCTCACCGGCCGGCCAAGCGCGAGCCCGAAGTCCAAGCAGCTCACCCGATCGACATTCGGTCACCTCTGTGGTGTCGTCGATCAGCATCGGCCAGGCCCCGACGGAGTGCGCGATCTGCGAGCCCTGCTCAGGCCAAGACGGATCCACGTCCCGGATGCGGGAGGCACCGACCACCCACAGAGGGTAGAGCCAACCGTCGGCGAGAACCTCCCACACCGCCGTCGGGGGCGCCCTCATGATCCGGACCTGTGAGCTCATCCGGCATCTCCTTGCGTCATGTCGGCGCAGTACCCAGCCACACCCTTCGGAAACGACCGCGGGGGTGAACGGAATCAGGGATGGGGAAGCGCACCATGTCGCCGGCACCTCAGGACGTGACAACATCGGGTCCTCGAATCGCCGTGTCCTTCGAGGAGGGGCCGTGACCGCGGATCTGGCTTACCTGCTCACCGGCGGGTCGCTCTTGCTCGCGGTCGTGCTGCCCTATGCCCTGAGCCGCGCTGCCCTGTCCCCTCCCGCCGTCCTTCTCGGGGTCGGTGCGCTCATCGGACTGCTGCCGATCTCCGACGATCTCGCTCTCAACCCGGTCGACCAGCGCGTGCTCATCGAGCACGTCACCGAACTGACCGTCATCATCGCCCTGATGGGTGTCGGCCTCGCTCTCGATCGCCCCTTCAATCTCAGGAACCGGCAGACCTGGGGCGCCTGGCATGCCACCTGGCGGCTGCTCGCGCTCGCGATGCCGCTCACCATCGCCGGCGTCGCGCTGCTCGGCTGGTGGGTGATCGGCCTGGCGCCGGCCTCGGCCCTCCTGCTCGGCGCGGCGCTCGCGCCGACAGACCCCGTGCTCGCCTCGGACGTCCAGGTCGAAGGCCCGACCACTGGTGACGACGAGGAGATCGACGAGCGGGACGAAGTGCGGTTCGCCCTCACCTCCGAGGCCGGGCTCAACGACGGCCTCGCCTTTCCGTTCGTGTACGCCGCGATCCTGATCGCGTCGGTCGGACCAGTCGCCGAGTGGGGTGTCGAGTGGCTGGCGTGGGACCTCGTGGGCAGGGTCTTCTTCGGCGTCGTCCTCGGCATCCTGGTGGGTCGGCTGATGGCTCTGGTCGCGTTCCGCGCCCCCCGGGGTCAGTCGCTACGGATGGCGGAGAACAGCGAGCCTCTCCTCGCCGTGGCCGCTGTCCTGCTCGCGTACGGCGTCGCCGAGGTCGCCCACACCTACGGCTTCGTGGCCGTGTTCGTCTGTGCCCTCACCATCCGTTCGGCCGAGCGCGACCACGAGTACCACGAGCTCATGCACCAGGTTGTGCAGCGGCTCGAACGCATTCTCACGCTGGTCGTCCTGCTCCTGCTGGGCGTCGCCCTGACCCACGGCCTGCTCGGCCAGCTGACGTGGGCGGCGGCCGGGGTGGCCGTCGCTCTCGTCGTCCTCGTCCGGCCGCTCGCCGCCTGGGCGTCGCTCGCTGTTGCCAGCGGCAGGGTGCCTGATCGGGCCGGCGACCACGCCCTCGGGCCGAGAGAACGGCTGGTCACGGCGTTCTTCGGGGTCCGCGGCATCGGTTCGCTCTACTACCTTGCCTACGCGACCGGGCAGACGGACTTCGACCAGCCAGACCTGCTCTGGTCCACGCTGACCTTCGCGATCGTGGTCTCGGTAGTCGTCCACGGCGTCCTCGCCACGCCCGTCATGCGCTGGCTGGACCGGCATCGCGAGCACACCGACCACCCCACGGCCTAGGCGGATGCGCGTCCTAGCGCGCCAATTGGTCGACAACTGCACCTCGACACCCACCGACCCGCCTCACAACGCACCAATTGGTCGACAACTGCACCTCGACACCCACCGACCCGCCTCACAACGCACCAATTGGTCGACAACTGCACGCCGACACCCACCGACCCGCCTCACAACGCACCAATTGGTCGACAACTGCACCCGACACCCACCGACCCGCGTCACAGCGCGCCAATTGGTCGACAAGTGCGCGTCGACACCCGCGGCCCAGCGCCCAGAGGTGGGCAATCAGGGCTGACGGTAGGCGGCGTCGGGTACGTCGGTGACGAACATGTGTCCCGGCGCGTGGGTGATCGCGAACGGCGGCTTCGAGGCCATCAGGGCGGCCTGCGGCGTCACACCGCACGCCCAGAACACGGGCACATCGCCCTCCTGGGCCTCGACCGGGTCACCGAAGTCCGGCACACCGAGATCCACGATCCCGAGCGACGCCGGCGAGCCCACGTGCACGGGCGCCCCGTGCACGTTCGGCATCCGCGCCGTCACCTGCACCGCGGTGACGACCTGCGACGCCGGGATCGGCCGCATCGACACCACCAGCGGACCGGACAGGCGCCCAGCCGGCCGGCACTCGACGTTGGTCCGGTACATCGACACGTTGCGCTGCTGCTCGATGTTGCGCACGGGCACCCCGGCGTCCAGGAGCGCCGTCTCGAAGCTGAAGCTGCACCCGATCAGGAACGTCACCAGGTCGTCGGTCCACTGGTCGACAACGTCGGTGGGCTCGTCGACCAGAACGCCGTCTCGCCACACCCGGTACCGCGGCAGGTCGGTCCGCAGATCCGCATCCGGCGCCAGCACCGTGGACACAGCACCTGGCTCTGTCACGTCGAGCAGCGGAACCGGCTGCGGGTTTCGCTGGCCGAACAAGAGCATGTCGAAGGCCCACTCCTTGGGCAGCGCGACCAGGTTCGCCTGCGTGTACCCAGGGGCCCACCCGGTCGTCGGCACCGCCAGACCGTCCCGGTAGCGGCTGCGGGCCTCGCCCGGTGAGGAGGCGGCGGCGCGGAGCTGGTTGTCGTTCATCACTTCTCCTCGGATGAGGTTGCGCTCGAAAGGGCCCCGCGCGTCACGCGCCGCGCGCGACGGACGGCGTCGAGCAGTTCGGCAAGAGAGCCTTCGAGGTACTCCTCCAGCTCCTTCGCCGCGCGTTCGAACTCCCCCGCGGCAAGAAGATCGACCAGCGCGCGGTTGCGACCGACATAAGGTTCGTGCAGGCGCTGGGGGCTCGATACGGCGTGGAACGCCAGACGCAGCTCGGCGAGCAGACGCGCGGCCACCTCGTCGATACGAGGGCTGCCGGCCAGGGCCACCAGATGGCGGTGGAACTCCATGTTGGCCGTGCCGACCGCCCCCCAGTCCCCGCGCTGACCTGCCGACTCCCCTGCCTCGACGTCGTCGTACAGACCCTTGAGCAGGTCGGGGTCCAGGTCCGTGAGCGACGTGACGACGTCGCACTCGATCGCACGCCGGAGCCGGTAGAGGTCGACGAGGTCAGCCTCGTCGAGCTCGCGGACGAACACCCCGCGATGAAGCCGGTGCACCAGCAGACCCTCGTGGGTGAGCAGGCGGAAGGCTTCGCGCAGCGTGTTGCGGGACACATGCAGGACCTCGATGAGCTGCTCCTCGGAAAGTCGTGACCTCGGTGGCAGGTCGCCCTCGGTGATGCGTCGACGGAGCACGTCGGCCACTCGCTCTGCGGTGCTGCTGCGGTCGAACGACGAGACGTCCCCGGCGACGTTGCGCAGCCACGCCGACCGCTCATCGCCGGTCGGGACGTCGTGGTTCTCAGCGCGCGCCATGCGCCCATCATTACCCAGCCGCCGACCAAAAGCCAAGAGATTGTTGAACAAAACTCTTGTGGGATTGTTGAACGATCCGCTAGGTTGATGTGATCCGAGGCACAGTGCCGCCGATCCCGGTCGCGGTCGCCTCCTCACCCGACACCTGGAGCGCATGCATGTCGCAGACGCCAGCAGATCCTTCGAAGTCCGACCGCCTCACCAAGGAGGCGCCCGCCGCGTCGGGAGGAGGGGCCGGCGACGTCGTACCGCCCCCTGACGCGAAGCTGAGCGGGCGCAACAAGTTCATCGGCGCCATGTTCCTCATGGCGACATCGGCGATCGGCCCGGGCTTCATCACCCAGACCACGACGTTCACCGACGAGCTCATGGCCGCCTTCGCCTTCGCGATCCTGGCGTCCATCCTGTTCGACATCGCGATCCAGCTGAACGTCTGGCGGGTGATCGGGGTCTCCGGTCGCCGCGCACAGGACCTCGCGAACAGCGTGTTCCCCGGTTCCGGATACGTCCTCGCGGCGCTCGACGTGCTCGGTGGCCTGGTGTTCAACATCGGCAACATCGCGGGCTGCGCGCTGGGTCTCGACGCGATCTTCGGACTCGACGTACGTATCGGTGCCGCCATCTCCGCCGCCGTTGCCATCGGGATCTTCCTCGTGCGCCAGGCGGGGGTGGCCATGGATCGGGTCGTCGTGCTCCTCGGCGTGGTGATGATCGGGCTGACCACCTTCGTCGCCATCAAGACCCAGCCCCCTGTCGGCGACGCGCTGGTGCAGACCGTCGCGCCGGACACCGTCAGCTTCCTGGTGATCACCACGCTCATCGGTGGCACCGTCGGCGGCTACATCGTGTACGCCGGCGCGCACCGGCTGGTGGACAACGGGATCAAGGGCGAGAGCTTCGTCCCCCAGATCACCCGAAGCTCGATCACGGGCGTGGCGATCACCGGTGTCATGCGGGTGCTGCTGTTCCTGGCGGTCCTGGGTGTGGTGGCCGGCGGCGCGAAGCTCGACGCACTCAACCCGGCCGCGTCGGCCTTCGAGCACGCGCTCGGCGAGACCGGAAAGATCGTGTTCGGCGTCATCATCTGGTCCGCGGCGATCACCTCGGTCATCGGCGCGTCGTACACCTCCACGTCGTTCCTCAAGGTGCTGGGCCCGTGGGTGTCGCACTGGGAGCGCTGGGTCGTGTGCGGCTTCATCCTGGTCTCCACGACCATCTTCCTCGTGACGGCAACGACACCCGTCAAGCTGCTCATCTTCGCCGGCGCCTTCAACGGGCTGATCCTGCCCTTCGGGCTGGGGATCGTGCTGTGGATCGCGGCCCGCCGACGGGACCTCATGGGTGGCTACCGATACCCGATGTGGCTGGTTGCGATCGGCATCGCTGGCGTGGGTGGCGACGATCTACCTGGGCTACGAGTCCATGACCGGACTCAGGGACCTGTTCTGATGGTGGGAATGATGACGACATGACGCACGATGGATCTCAACAGCGACCTCGGCGAAGGCTTCGGCCACTGGACACTCGGGGACGACGACGCGCTGCTCGACATCGTCACCAGCGCGAACGTCGCCTGCGGCTTCCACGCCAGCGACGCGTCGATCATGCGTCGGGTCTGCGATCGGGCGGTCGAGCGCGGGGTCGCGATCGGCGCGCAGGTCGGCTATCGCGACCTGCCCGGTTTCGGTCGGCGCTTCATCGACATCGAGCCGGACGCTCTGACCCAGGACGTCATCTACCAGGTCGGAGCCCTGGAGGCGTTCGCCCGCGTTGCCGGATCCCGGGTCTCCTACGTCAAGCCGCACGGCGCCCTCTACAACACGATCGTGCACCACGAGGAGCAAGCGGCCGCCGTGGTCCAGGCGCTCGTGGACTACGACCCCACGCTTCCGGTGCTGGGGCTGCCGGGGTCGGTCTTCCTGCGCCAGGCTGAGGAAGCGGGGCTGACCACCGTTCGCGAATCCTTCGCAGACCGGGCCTACACGCCCGAGGGGACCCTGGTCTCGCGTCGGTTGCCGGGCGCGGTGCTTCACGACGTGGACGAGATCACCCGGCGCTGCGTCTCGATGGCGACAGGTGAGCCCATCACGGACATCGACGGCGGCCCGCTGACCGTGGCCGCGGGCTCGATCTGCGTGCACGGCGACACGGACGGTGCCGTCGAGATCGCCCGCACGGTCAAGGCCGCGCTCGCCACGGCTGGGGTCACGGTCGCCCCGTTCGTCACCTGATGCGAGTGCTGCCCAGCGGGTCCACCGCCCTGCTCGTCGAGCTCGGAGACCTCGACGAGGTGCTCGGGTTGTATGCGGCACTCATCGACGACCTCCCCCACGGTGTCGTCGACGTGGTGCCCGCGGCGCGCACACTGCTGGTGGTGACGGACCCGTCGCTCACGTCCCTGTCATCCGTGGCAGCAGCGGTGCGGCGTACGACGCCTCGTCCGGACCGCCTCGACTCCGGAGACCTGGTGGAGATTCCGGTCAGCTATGACGGCGAGGACCTCGACGAGGCAGCGGAACTGGTGGGCTGCGACAGTGCCGAGCTCGTGCGGCGACACACGGCCGAGGAGTGGACGGTCGCGTTCTGCGGGTTCATGCCCGGGTTCGGCTACCTCGCATCGAAGACGTGGAAGTCGGAGGTGCCACGAAGGACCTCCCCACGCAAGAAGGTGCCGCCCGGTTCGGTCGGCCTCGCCGCCGAGTTCAGCGGCATCTACCCCCGGGAGTCTCCGGGCGGGTGGCAGCTGATCGGTCGGACCGAGCTCGCCACCTTCGACCTGTCACGTGAGCCGGCTTCCCTGTTGCGCCCGGGGGTCCGGGTCCGCTTCGTCGACGAGGGCCGGTCATGAGCCGCTCCGTCACCGTGCTGGCCACCGGTGCCCTTGACGACCGTGCAGGATGCCGGTCGGCCCGGCCAGGCGGCGCTCGGCGTTGGCTGCTCGGGCGCGTGCGACCGGACGTCGTACCGGCTGGCCAACCGGCTGGTCGGCAACGGCGCCGACGCGGCCGTGCTCGAAGTGACCTTCGGTGGGCTGCAGCTGAGAGCGGCGGACGACGTGGTGGTCGTGACCACCGGTGCCCGATGTGCCGGACCCTGGCCGCACAACGCACCGGTCACCTTGCGGGCCGGTCAGGAGCTACACCTCGGCGCACCGTCGAGTGGGCTTCGCACCTACGTCGCCGTGCGCGGCGGGTTCGCGATCGACCCGGTGCTCGGCTCCCGCTCCACCGACGTGCTGTCCGGTCTCGGGCCCGAAGCCGTCTCTGCCGGTGATGTGCTCGCGATCGGAGCCCCGGAGTTCGCGCCGCCTGGCGTCGACGTCGCGCCGGTGGCCGACCCAGAGGCGGGTGACCTCAGCGTGCTGGTGATGCCCGGGCCTCGGCGGGACTGGTTCACCGATGCGGCGTGGGCCTCGCTCGTGAGCCAGCCCTACGAGGTGACCAGCGACGTCAACCGGGTGGGGGTGCGGCTCGATGGTGAGCCGCTCGAGCGGGCCCGCACCGATGAGCTGCCGAGCGAGGGCATGGTCCGCGGCGCCCTGCAGATCCCGCCGTCGGGAAAGCCGGTGCTCTTCCTGGCCGATCACCCCGTCACCGGCGGCTACCCCGTGATCGCCTACGTCGTCGATGAGCACGTGGACCGGTGCGCCCAGCTGCGACCCGGACAGACCCTGCGGCTGCGTGAGCGGCGTGCTGGTCTCGACAAGCTCGACCAACAAGGTTGAGCTCGATACGACGCTCGACAAGCTCGACCAACGAGAACGATCAGCGAGGTAGGTGAGGCGAGGGCGCCGAGGAACAGGGCGACCCCGACGGCGGTGCGCTCGAGCTCGGAGGGGTCGACGCTCTCACCGGGTGCGTGGATGCGGCAGGCCGGTTCCTCGACGCCGATGAGGAGGATCTCGGCGTCGGGCTGGGCAGCTTGGAGGGCATTGCACAACGGGATCGCACCGCCCTGCCCGGCCGCGCTGAGCGGCTTTCCGAACGCCTCCTCCATGGCGGCGGCAAGGGTTGCCAGACCGGGTCCATCGGTGCGTGCGGCGAACGGCTCGCCGAGCGAACGTCGCTCGATCTCCACCTGGGCGCCCCAGGGCGCGGCGGCGTGCAGGTGCTCGACGAGGAGGGCCTGAGCGGCTGCGGCGTCGTACCCCGGTGGCACCCGAAGGTTCACCAGTGCCCGGGCGGTGTGCTGGATCGCCGCGGTCGCCCCGGCGACGGGCGGTGCGTCGATCGCGAGCACGTTGACCGCCGGGCGTGCCCACAGCACATCGGCGACCGACCCGCCACCGAGCAGGTCCACCCCGTCGAGGACGCCCGCGTCACCGCGGAACCGCTCGGCCGGGTACGACGCACCCGACCAGGTGCCGCTCGCGTCCAGCCCGGTGATGGTGGTCCCGCCGTCGGCGTCGCGCAGAGTCGCCAGCATCGAGATCAGGGCGGCCAGCGCGTCGGGCGCGGCGCCGCCGTACATGCCCGAGTGCACCGGGCCGGCCAGCGTGCGCACGGTGACCAGGACGCTCCCGGTGCCGCGCAGGCTGGTGGTCACGGTCGGTCGGCCGAGCTCGACATTGCCGGCGTCCGCGATCAGCATGACGTCGGCGGCGAACAGATCGGGGTCGGCACGCACGAGGGCCTCGAGTCCGCCGGTCGACATCTCCTCCGAGCCCTCGCAGACGACCCGTACTCCCACGGGCCACGGCCGCGGCAACGCCCGGAGCGCGCTCAGCAGCATCACCAGGTTGCCCTTGCAGTCGGCGGCGCCGCGGCCGTACCAACGCCCGTCGCGCTCGGTGAGCTCCCACGGCGAGGATGCCCACTCCGCGGGATCGCCGGCGGGCTGGACGTCGTAGTGCGAGTAGAGGAGCACGGTCGGCGTTCCGGCCGGTCCCGGCGAGTGCCCCACGATCGCGAGGCTGCCGTCGGCGGTCTCGACGGCATGGACGCCGTCCACGCCAACCTCCCGGAACAGGCGTTCCACCTCGGCGGCCGCCCGCGCGCACTCCTCGACGGGCTCGATGCCCGGGTCCGCCACCGACCGCATCGCGACCAGTCGCTCGAGGTCCTCGCGCGCCTGTGGCATGAGGTCCTGCACGGTCGCCGCTGTATCCGCGGCGTTGCTGCTCACGGTGCTGTTGACCGGGCCGATCACAGGGCCTGTTCCACGTACGTCGGCAGCATCTTCCACCAGGTTGGCCAGTCGTGGTCGAACTCCGGGCCCCAGTCGTCGACCCGGTTGGGGACGCCCTTCTCACCGAGGATGCCGGCGGCCTTCCACGACTCGCCGATGTCCTCCCACGCGCCCGAGCCGGACGCGAGGTAGACGTAGCGCTGCCGAAGCATGTCGAGGGTCGGGCCGTGGAGATCGGGAAGGAAGTGAACCGGCGAGGAGAAGTACAGGTCCTGCGTGAAGCCACCGACGAACCGTTCGATGTCGTACGTGCCGCTCATGCACACGGCCGCGCGGAACAGCTGCGGGAAGCGGCAGATCAGCGCGAACGCGTTGAACGCACCGATCGAGGCACCGGCGACGATCACGCCCTGTGGCCCGCCGGAGTCGGCATGGATCGCGGGCACCACCTCGTTGGCCACGGCCTGCTGGAACTGGTTGAACAGCCAGCACCGGTATTCCGGCGTGCCTGCGTCCGAGGACATCGCCCGGCCGGCGATGCTGTCGCACGAGTAGACCTTGATCCGGCCCGCGTCGACGAGCGGCCCGAGGTGGGTGACCAGGTGGTGCCGTTCGACTTCCTCGGAGTCGCCACCGGCGGTCGGGAACACCAGCACCGGTACGCCGTAATGGCCCCACCGCGTGAGGGTGATCTCGGTCTTCATCCGGTCCGAGTACCAGCTCTCGGTGGCCTTGATGTCACTCATTGCGCTCCCTCACTCGTAGACGAACTTCTGGTCCCCGGGGTGCAGCCAGGTCAGGCCGTCCCGGAGTCGGTCCCGCCAGTTCTCCCAATTGTGGCCGTCGCGGGCCTCGACGTACCGCACGTCCATACCGGCTTCTCGAAACGTCGTCACCATCGACCGGTTGGGCACGATCAACGGCTCGTACATTCCGCAGGTCATGTAGATGCGTTCGACGATCCGCTTCGGCTTGGCCCGGAAGCCGTTGACGAACTTGACCACCGGGTCGAAGGCCGGTCCGCCACCGTGGTCGGTGCCGATGTCGGTGAACACCAGGGACGCCGACTCCAGGAACAGGGAACCGAACACTCCGGGGTATCGAGACGCCGTCGATACCGACGCGATCCCGCCGAAGCTCGAGCCCATCAGCGTGCGCCCGTCCGGCCCCTCGACCAGCGGATAGGTCTCGGCCAGGTGCGGGGCGAGCTCCCGGGCCACGAACCTGGCATGCGGCGCGTGGTTGGCGTACTCGACGAGCCGGTTGCCGGGCGGCACGAACGCCACGACCATCTCGGCGATCTCGTTGCGGTGGATGAGGTTGTCCAGCACGGTCTTCGCGGCGGTGTAGTCGAGGTAGTCCTTGCCGTCGTGGACGATCAGCAACGGATACCGCACGACGTTGCGGAAGCGCGCCGGCAGGTAGACGTAGAACGGCACCTGACGCCGGAACGCCTTGCTGGCCATGGTGTGCTCGACGATCTCGCCCGGTCGGGCCTCGGGGTCCGGCAGGCACCAGTCGGGGACGGCGTACCCAGTCGCGGCACACACCGAGCTCGCCCCGAAGGGTCCGTGCGCGACCTTGGGGTTGAGCGGGTCGTTGACGTGCTCGGCGCGGTGGTCGCCGTGGACGATCTCGAACTGGTACTCCACCCGCGAGCCCTCGGGCATCTCGGTCGTCGCGTACCAGAGGTCGGTGTCCCGGATCCGGCGCAGCCGGAGCGGGTCGGCCAGGCCCACCACTCGATGGCGGACCATGACCTCGTCTGCCTCGCCGCGCCACAGGAACGTCGTACGGGTGCCTTCGACGATGGGCGCACCGTAGCGCTCGAGGAACCGGTCGATCATCGCCTCGTCGATGGGCTTGCGGTCGATCAGGCGGTTGATGGCGAGCCTTCGACGCTTCTTCTTCTCGGTGATCGGGCGTGTCGAGCCAGTGATCGGGCCAGTGGTCGGGCTGGTGGTCACGGCAGGCCCCCCACCGTGCCGACCGTGCCGTAGTCGCTGAACACGCGGGCACCATCCGGGAGTGCACCGTCCTGGCCGAGGTCGACGCGGCTGCCGTCGTCGAGCAGGAGGCAGCTGGCGTCCGCGAAGCGGCGCACCAGCACCCGCAGGATCATCGGGTCGTCCATGCGGAGCCGACGGCGCGCGTGCGGCATCGCCACGATCCCCGGAGCACGTCCCAGGCCCCGGTCCCACAGCTCTGCGCCCTGCCTGCCCTGTGGCCCGTTGTCGTTGTAGAGCACGACCCGGTCCGTCAACGCCATCGCCCCCGCCGACCAGGCGACCACGGGCAGGTCCGCTGGAGGTTGTACGGCGAACAGCTTGAGGCAGCGCAGCAGGATGCCGACGTGACCGCCAGCAATCGCCAGCGCACCGGCAGATTCCATGATGTCTGCGACCTCTGCCCGGTGCCGTTGCACGGGCTCGCTGTCGGCGACCGGCGCCGCCGCTTCGAGCTCCCCATAGAGCTGGTCGACCACTCCGAGGTACCAGGTGTCGATGGCCCGGACGGCCCGGATCCCGTCGGACAGGGCGGCGTCGGCGATGTCCTCGCGCACGGTCCGGCGCTGCACGGCGTACACGGTGTCGAGCGCGCGCTGGAGACGCATCGAGTAGATGCCCATGAGCTCGTCCATCGCGTCGCGCTGCGCCAGTGCCTCGGTGGCGAAATGTGGGTCCGTCTCGAGCACGTCGGTGAGACGGGCGTAGAGCCCGAGATTGCGGCTGCGGTCGTCCATCACCTCGTTGAGCTCCTCGTCGTCGCCCTCGCGGTCCTGCCAGCCTGCGGTCACGGCAGCGACATGGCCGTCGCGTCCGAGCGAACGCACGACGGCCCCCGCGGTGGTTAGGAATCGTTGGGGTCCGAGGAGGATCGTCGTCATCCGGCGTGCACGTGCACCGTCTTGCCGACGTCGTCGAGCATCCCGCGAAGGGTGTCGTAGTCGGGGTGGCGCATGCGGACGTAGGCGTTCGCCATGTAGCCGGCCTCGACCGGCTGAGTGGGCGTGCCGGGGTCGGGGAAATGGCCGTCGATGA
The DNA here is from genome assembly GCA_963844385.1 of uncultured Actinomycetota bacterium. Taxonomy (GTDB): domain Bacteria; phylum Actinomycetota; class Actinomycetes; order Propionibacteriales; family Nocardioidaceae; genus Nocardioides. The sequence continues at coordinate 45,146 of CAWJOJ010000030.1, forward strand.
TCCACTCGCCGTGGCGGCCGTTGATGTCGTCGATGCCGCTGTAGCCGCGGATCTGCCCGTCCTGTTCGGGACGGAGGGCCACGATGCCGGCGGAGTACTGCCGCGACAGGCCTCGCTCCGGCGATCCGTGCACGATGGCGTGCGCCCATTCGCGGTAGACGTCGACGTCGTTGGCCGCGGAGTAGAGGTCCCACGCGCCGACGCCGGGCGGACGGCAGCCGATCTCGGAGAAGCGCAACCCCTTGGGGCCGTAGAACCACTCCATGTGGGTTGCCGACGTGGGGATGCCGAGCGCCTCGATCACGCGACCGCCCAGCTCGCGCACCTCTGAGTAGAAGGGCGAGTCGTTGATCCGGTTGGTCGTGATGAACTGCGGCGAGATCCAGCGATGCCGCATCGCCTCGAGGACGTTGGGGTAGTAGTGGGTCGCCCAGTCGTGGGCGATGTGGCCGTCGACGGCGATCGTGTCGTAGAAGCCCTCATGGCCCTCGACGAACTCCTCGACCGCGATGGAGTCAGACGAGCCGAACCCGGCCAGGGCCGCTTGGAGCTCGGACATCGAGTCCACCCGGATGGTGCCCTGCGCGCCTGCCCCGGCCCTCGGCTTGAGGATGAGCGGGAAACCAATCCGCTTGGCGAAGTCGACAACCTGGTCGGCCGTGTCCGCGGCGGTCGACGCAGCAGTGGGAACCCCGGCCTGGCGCAGGACCTCCTTCATCGACGGCTTGTCTCGGCAAAGCCACGTCGTCCGGACCGAGGCACCCGGGATGCCGCGGGCCTCCCGAACCTGTGCGGCGGCCATCTGGTGGGACTCGATGGTCGACTCGAGCCTGTCGATCCACCCGATGCTCTGGGCCCATTCGGCCGCGGCGTTGAGCTGCCCGACGTCGGTGACGTTGGAGACCCGGTAGTAGGCGCTCATCCGCCCGCGCAGGTCGTCGCCCAAGTCGGACTCGAACGATTCACCTACTCCGATGACGTTGGCGCCGACGCTGGCCAGGGCCTCGACGAAACGGCGCTGGTTCTGGGGAAAGGACGGTTCGACGAAGATGACGTTCACGGTTGCTGACTCTAGCGGTCCCGCTCGGTGAAGGAACCGGGGTCTTCCGGGTGCCCACCACCGCCCGCAGGTCCGCGTGTCCTGCTGCCCAGCCTAGATCGTGGTTTCGTCGTCGGCCAGGCCGACCAGGCCGACGAGGTCGGCGATCGAGTCGACGACCTTGGTGGGGCGGTAGGGGAACGTCTCGATCTGGTCCGGGCGGGTCGACCCCGTCTTGACCAGGACCGTGCGCAGGCCGGCCTCGAGGCCGCTGATGATGTCGGTGTCCATCCGGTCGCCGATCATCACGGTCGACTCGGAGTGCGCCTCGAGGCGGTTCAGCGCGAAACGCATCATCAGCGGGTTGGGTTTTCCGATGAAGTAGGGCTGGCGGCCGGTCGCCGTACGGATGAGGGCCGCCACTGAACCGGTCGCGGGGAGGGTGCCGTGGATGCTGGGGCCGCTCGCGTCGGGGTTGGTCGCGAGGAAGCGGGCCCCACCCTCGATCAGGCGGATCGCCCGGGTGATCGCCTCGAACGAGTAGGTGCGGGTCTCCCCCAGCACCACGTAGTCGGGATCGCGGTCGGTCATCACGTAGCCGATGTCGTGCAGGGCCGTGGTCAACCCTGCTTCGCCCACCACATACGCCGACCCGCGGGGTCGCTGGTCGTCGAGGAAGTTCGCCGTCGCCAGAGCAGAGGTCCAGATCGCCTCCTCGGGTACGTCGATACCGCTGCGAAGCAGCCGGGCCCGCAGGTCACGCGGGGTGAAGATCGAGTTGTTGGTGAGCACCAGGAACCGCCGACCGGAAGCCTTCAGCGCTTCGAGGAAGTCGGACGCGCCCGGGATCGGGTCCTCCTCATGCACGAGGACACCGTCCATGTCGGTCAGCCAGGTCTGGACGGGCTTCGGATGGGTCATGGGGCCCATTGTTGCGGACGCCGGCCGGACCGGTTTCAGGTGATCGAGAACAGGTCTCCGGAGTCCTCCACGCGGTCGAGAACCTCCTCGAACCGGAACTGGTCGACGCCGAACTCGTCCTCGGCGCCCTCCTCGATCTCGGCCCAGCTGCACGGGGTCGCCACGTAGGGCTTCTCCTTGCCGCGCAGGGAGTACGGCGAGATCGTGGTCTTGCTGCCGGAGTTCTGGGACCAGTCGAGGAACACCTTTCCGGAGCGCTTCGACTTGGTCATCGTGGCGGTGATCAGCTTGGGGTGCTCGCCCTGGAGCTCCTCCGCGACCTCCTTCGCGAGCCCGGTCGTCTCGTCGGAGTCGAGCTTCGCGGGCAGCCCTGCGTAGAGGTGCAGGCCCTTGCTGCCGCTGGTGACCGGGAAGCTGTCGAGATCGCGCTCGGCGAGCTTGTCGCGCACCAACAGCGCGACCTGACAGCACTGGTGGAGCCCGGCCGGCTCGCCGGGGTCGAGGTCGATCACCAGCCGGTTGGGCTTCTTCGGCTTGCCTGCCCTGGTGACCGTCCATTGGTGCACGTGCAGCTCGAGGCTGGCCAGGTTGACCAGATAGGTGAGCGTGGCCAGGTCGTCGACGATCGGGAAGACGATGTGGTCGGCGTTCTTGTTGGTGGCCCGCGACCCGGTGGTCGGGACGTTCGCCGTACGCACCCACTTCGGCACGCCGGCAGGGACGTTCTTCTCGAAGAACGACTTGTCCTGTACGCCGTGCGGCCACCTGATCCGGGTGACTGCCCGGTCCTCGAGGTGCGGCAGCAACACTGGTGCGATCTTGGCGTAGTAGTTCAGCACCTCGCCCTTGGTGGTGCCGGTCTGCGGATAGAGCACCTTCTCCAGGTTGCTGATCTTGAGCGTGCGGTTTCCTGACCTTGCAGGGACCTCGACGTGGAGCTCGCTCACGATTTCCCCACAGCCATGAACGCGATGCTAGCGCTCGCGGTCAGTTCGCAGCCTGCCGTAGCGCGCCCGTGAGGATCTCGACGCCTGGCGTTGCCGCGTGCTGATGGCGCCTCGTGACGGCGTACACGGATCGCATGGGCGGATCGGTGAGGTGTCGTACGGCGACGTCCTTTCGAAGCGCGGGGACGAGCATGGACGGGATGAGCGCCACCCCGAGCCCCGCGGCAACCAGGGCCACCTTGCCGAGCAGGTCACCAGCCTCGAGCTCGATGGCGGGCGTGAAACCGGCGGTCGCGGCGGCCTGGACCAGCACCGCGGCTGACCCCGCGTTGTCCTCCGCCCAGATCTCCTCGGAGAGCTCGTTCAATCCGAGTCGCCCCCGGTCAGGCGTCGCGAGCACATGCGCAAGGGGCAGGACCACGCACATCTCGTCCTTCACCAGAATGGTGCGCTGCAGGTGCCTGTTCCTGGTCAACCCGGGCGGGTAGTCGGTCACCACCGCCACGTCGAGGACCCCGGCTGACACGGCTTCCTCGAGGTCTGCCGAGAGCCCGGCGCGCAGGGTGCACCGGTGCGCGGGCAGTTGCGCCTTGGCCAGGATCAGGGCTCTGGGAACAAGTGCGACCATGGCCGACGGGACCGCTCCGAGCGAGAGGTAGAGCTCCGACGCAGCGATGCCCGCGGCCACCTTCGCTCGGGCCACCTCGCTGACGACAGTCTCGGCATGCCGCAGGAAGGCGCCACCTGCAGGTGTCGGTCGTACGCCACGTGGCAGGCGCTCCAGTAGCGCGACGCCGATCTCCCGCTCCAGGGCCATCACCTGCCGGGACACCGCCGACTGGGAGTAGCCGAGGGATGCGGCTGCGCCGGACAGGGACCCGGCCCGGCATACCTCGACGAAGGCGATCCACGGTGCGAGCGACACAAAGCCATTATGCCGATCTTGCATGGCAGTGTCCCGATTCATGCGCTTGTGGCGCGAGTCGGCGGTTCCTACGGTGGTCTGCGTGAGTGAAGCAAACACAACGACCGCCGTACTGGGACTGGGACGCATGGGTGCCGCGATCGCGACGGCCCTGCAGGACTCCGGGCATCAGGTGCGGGCCTGGAACCGGACCAGGCGCCCGGGTCCGCCGGGCGTCCAGCTCCTGACCGAGCCCGGGGACGCCGTTGCCGGGGCCACGCACGTCCTCCTCTGCCTCTACGACTTCGCCGCGTGCCGGGACGTGCTCGTCGACTGCGGGCCGGCGCTGGAACCGGGCAGTCTGGTCGTCAACACCAGCACCGTCGGTCCGGGTGAGGCCGTGGACCTCGAACGCCTGGTTCGCGGAGCCGGCGCGCGCTACGTCCACGCCCCCGTCATGGGCTCTGTCCCCGCTGTGCAGGAGGGCCGCCTCGTCGTACTGGCCGGTGGCCCGCGCAGCGACGTCGACGGCGCGCGCCAGGTCCTCGACGTCGTAGCGCGCGAGGTCCGCCACGTGGGCGACCCCGCCCGCGCCGCCGCACTGAAGCTGGTCGCCAACTCCTCACTTGCCAGCGCACTGGTAGCGATCCGCGATGCGATTGCGGCTTCGCGGGCCATGGGTCTCGACCTGTCGGACACGCTGGACGTGCTGGCCGCCGGGCAACTAGGACGTCTGACCGAGGCCAAGCGGGATCGCCTCGAGGGCAACCGCGGTTTCGCGTCCGCCGAATTCGCAACCGGCGCCCTGCTCAAGGACGTGAGGCTGCTGAGCGCAGCAACCGGGACGACGAGCCACGTCGCTCGCGAGATCGAGCGGCTCGTCGCGGACGGGCTGGTGACAGGCGACGAGGACACCGCCGCCCTGTGCCTGGCGGCGGGATGATCGCGAGCAGGACAGACGATATGACCTCAGCCATCGAGGCGGTCCTGGTGCCGCTGAAGCTCTACGCACTCGGCCATGCAACTGGGGACCCAAGTCACTTCAGGGAGGCATTCCTCCCCACTGCCCGCATCGAAGGAATGCGCGACGGCCAGTTCACGTCCTGGGACCTGAGCACCTACTGCACCAGGTTTGAGGGGGTACCCGCCGCCAACGAGGAGCGCTGCGTGCGGACCGTTGACCACGTTCAGGTCCAGAGCTCGATCGCCACCGCCACGATGACCCTCGACCACGAGTCTGCTGTGTTCACCGACATGTTCGTCCTGGTCCTCGGACCGCTGGGATGGCGCATCGCGAACAAGGTCTACCACCGGCACACGTTGCAACGCGACCAGGACTAGCGCCCGATCGCGATGACCGGCTCCGCGGACGGTTCGAGACGGTGCAGGACCGACTTCAGGAACCAGCGCCGCGCGCTGACGCATCCGGCGGTCGCGCCGTCGCCGTTGACGTGCAGGAAGATTCCGGAGCCACGATGGCGCACCGGCTCGTCGTAGTTGAACCCGATCACGATGGAGTACTCGTACTGGTGTCGGAAGTCGCGCAGCCGCTCGCTCGAGTTCGGGCTGCTGCTCGGCAGCCACCAACGGAAACCGCCGGCTGCCTTGTTGCGGTAGCGGTTGTAGTACGCCGACCGGTTGTCCTGGACCCAGTAGTCCCCTCGGCGGATCCGCCGGTGACCCAGGTCCCAGCCAGCCTGACGCCGGTGGGTGCCGAAGCTGTAGATGAGGTCGTAGGTGCCCAGCGGGGTGGTGCCCGTGCCCTGTTTGCGCCTGCTGCCGACGACGAGACCGCCGTAGCCGGTCCGGGCCCTGGCCTGGAGCTTGCGGTCCCAGCCTTCGTCGGACTTGCGCCAGAGCACGATGCGGGCGCGATAGCCCTTCGTGTGGTTGACGGTGACGACCTGCGTGGTGCCGGCGTGGAGGCGGACCTTGACGCCGTCCAGGGTGATGGTGGGCGCGGCGGCTCCGGGAACTGGATCGAGCAAGGTCGGAGTCAGCACAGAGCTCAGGATGAGCAGGGAAACCGGCAGGATCCCAATCACGCTTGCTCCCTGAGGTCGTCGGGCGTGAGGTCGGTTCGCAGGCCACGATACGACGGCTGGCGGAGCCGGCCCTGTCCGGAAAAGCCGAGGGACTGGACGTCGATGACGAGGACCGGATCGACCCAACGGGTGCCAAGGGCGTCGAGCCGTGGCACCTCGTCGGCGAACGGGCTCGTGCCTCGGCTGCGCGGCTCCAGGAGCTCCCTGAGCATCACCCCGACCTTGCCGGTGATGCCGCTGCCGACGCGGCCTCGATAAAGCAGGCCGCCGTCGGGGGTCGGCTCCCCGACCAACACGGCCCCGAGTCGATTGGTCGAGTCAGTCTCCAGCCGCCAGCCGCCGACCACCCAGCTGGTCTGGCGGCGGTGCGGGAACTTCAGCCAGTGCCGCGTGCGCACGCCGAACTCATAGCGCGACGAGAGCCGCTTGCTGACCACGCCCTCGAGGCCCTGCTCCTCGGTGGCCTGCATCAGCATCGCGCCGTCGTCGTACACGGCCGGCACCTGCCAGTGGACATCCGCGAGCCCGAGCGACTCGAGCAGCTCACGCCGTTCCGACAGTGGCCGGCTGGTGAGGTCGCGACCGTCGAGCCGGAGCAGGTCGAACACGAGGAACGTCACCGGGGTGATGTCGACGAGAGCCGCTGCCCGCCTGGCATTTGCGACGTGCATGCGTTCGGCCAGCCGGGCGAAACTGGGTCGGCCACCGTCGGTCTCGTCGAAGGCGACGACCTCGCCGTCGAGCAGCAGGTCCCGGTCCGCAAGTCCCTGTAGCTCGGGGAACGAGACCGACACGTCGTTCTCGTTGCGGCTCAGCAGACGAGCACCCGATCGAGAAGGGCTCGCTCGGTGCGGCTCGACGTCGTACAGGATGCGCATGCCGTCCCACTTGACCTCGTGGAACCACCCCCCGCCGGCCGGCACGTGGCTGCCGCGGGTGGCGAGCATCGGACGCATGCCCCCATTCTGTCGGTGCTGTGTCGGTGCTGTGTCGGTGACCGTCTCTACCCTCGTCCGCATGAGTGATCACGCAGCCACCATCCGCCGCTACTGGGAGGCCGCGGAGGCCCGCGACTGGGATGCCTTCGCCGCCGTGCTCTCACCCGACGTCGTCTATGAGATGGCGCAGACAAGGGAACGCGTCGTCGGGCGAGACGCCTACCTGCGGTTCAACCAGGACTATCCGGGCGACTGGCACATCGACCTCCGGCAGGTCGTGGCCGACGAAGCCGGCGGTGCCAGCCGCCTGGACTTCACGGTGGGCGACGAGTCGATGCCGGGCATCACGTTCTTCGGCTTCGACGACGACGGTCGCATTGCCACCGTGCACGACTTCTGGCCCGAGCCGTACGATCCCCCGGCCGGCCGGGAGCACCTGGTCGAGCGCTACTGACGGTCCGGCGATCTGAGGCAGGGTCAGGGCACCCGCGTGTAGAGGTCGTCCACGAGGATGTCCGACGCACCGGACTGGTAGCCGGGTCCGTTCAGAGCCGTGAACAGGATCCGCCCCCGAGCGACGGTGCCGGTCCGGCTGCGGCTCAGGTAAATGTAGTCGTCCGTCTGGTCCCAGATCGTTTCGGAGTAGTCGCCGTAGGCGTGCACTCGGACGTTGATGCTGCCCCTGCTTTCGACACCGGTTTCGTAGTGATAGACGTCGACCGGGCCCTTGACGGTCATGGTGCGCAGTTTCGGCGACCACCAAGCCTTGGCGTACGGCCCCGGGCCGCCGTGTTCCTCGAACTCCCAGGTGTCCTCCCTCTCGCACGTCTCCGGATACGAGAACCCGTAGCCATTTGGCTCGACCCCGTCTGCGCAGGTCCAGTCCACGATTGCTCCGGTCACCCAGTCGTCATCGCCCTCGAAGTTGAGGTAGGCCGTGTGCCAGTTGCCCTCGTGGCCGGCGAGCTCGCCATGCATCTTGGTGTAGACGTCCAAGAAGCCCGCTTCGTAGTTGAGCTCCCAGCCGTCCATCGGCGCCGAGTGCGCGGGACTTCCGGTCGCACTCAACGTGGCTACCAGGCCGCCGGTCATGATCGCTGCCAACAGTTTGCGCATCGTCCCCCCCGATTGTGATGCTGCTGTTCCCGGCGATGCTATGCGTGGCCGGCCAGGCCGCGCCCGGCGAAAGCGTTCACTGGGGTACAACCACCCGAATCAACCATCCCCGCTGGGCGGGATGCGCGCAGGGGTGTCCTGCCCGATACTGGGACCGATGAAGTCCGACCGCGAGGCGGTTTGGGGTCGGACGAACGACGAGAAGGGATGGCCTATGCGCGCGATCTGGAAGGGCGCGGTGTCCTTCGGGCTGGTCAGCGTGCCGGTCAAGCTGTACTCGGCGACCGAGAGCCACGACGTGTCGTTCCGTCAGGTGCACGCCAAGGACGGGGGCCGAATCAAGTACCAGCGCGTCTGCGCCATCGACGGCGAGGAAGTGGCCTATGCCGACATCGCCAAGGGCTACGAGACCGAGAACGGCGAGATGGTGATCCTCACCGACGATGACATGGCGGAGCTCCCGCTGACGTCGTCGCGGGAGATCGCGGTGGAGAGCTTCGTTCCCAGCAACCAGATCGACCCGATGCTGTTCGAGAAGTCCTACTACCTCGAGCCCGAGAAGTCTGGCGCAAAGCCCTACGCGCTGCTGCGGCAGGCTTTGCTCGACGCCGACCGGATGGCCGTGGTCACCGTCGCCCTGCGGCAACGTACGTCGACCGCCGTCCTCCGCGTCCGCGACGACGTGATCGTGATGCAGACCATGATGTGGCCCGACGAGGTCCGGCAGCCCGACTTCAAGATCGAGACCGGCGAGATCAAGGACGCCGAGGTCAAGATGGCGCACATGCTCGTCGAGACCCTGGCCGGTGACTTCGACGTCGACGACTTCAAGGACGACTACGCCGAAGCAGTGGAGGCGCTGGTCAAGGCCAAGGTCGAGGGTGGCGAGGTGAAGAAGACCAAGACAGCCGCCAAGTCGTCCGGAGAGGTGGTCGACCTGCTGGCTGCCCTGCAGCGTTCGGTCGACGCTGCCAAGACCGCCCGCGGCGAGGAGACCGAGAAGGAAGAGCCGAAGAAGCCGGCCAAGAAGGCGGCCGCGAAGAAGACCGCTACGAAGAAGACCGCCGCGAAGAAGACTGCCAAGAAGAAGGCCAGCTAGGCCTTCCGGCGTACGGCTCGGTAGGGCTGGAGCACCGTCTCCAGGTCGCGGCGAATCCACGCCGTCATGGCCCCCTCTCGATGCACGGCCCAGTTCAGCTGAGAGCCGTTCATGGTGGCCTGAAGCGCCGATGCCAGCCGCTTCGCCGGGCAGGGAACCAACTCGTGGGCTGCCACGGCGTCCTCGACGAGCTCACGGATGCCGGCGTGCATCGCCCGAGAGCCTTCGAGCGCGTGACTGTGGAAGTCTGGCTCGGTCAGATCGAGGCGAAGGAAGGCCAACGTGTTGGCGATCTCCTCCGGGGTCGTGCCCAGGAGCGCCATGCACTCCGCCAGCCCGAGGAGCGCCCTCACCGGGGATCGGTGCCTGGCGCGCAGGCCGTCGAAGATGTAGGTCGTACCGCTCGCGGCGTCCGCAGCCGCGGCGAGCAGCAGGCCGCGCTTGGATCCGAAGCGGTGTACGACGGCCGCAGCCGACACGCCCGCTTCCTGTCCCACGTCGGCCAACGTGAGCCGACTCGGTCCCAGGCGAGCGATGGCGCGAAAGGCGGCCTGCAGGAACTCCTCGTCACTGACCTGGCGGGGTCGGGGGCTCATGGCCTTGATCGTAACTGGCCGTTAAGTTTCGCGGTTGATTTCTTAACGGTGATTCAGTTATCGTGCTGGGGAAGGGAGGCTGCCATGCGACGGGTGCGCTACCAGGTGGCGATGAGCCTTGACGGCTACATCGCCGGCCCCGGCGGGGAGTCGGACTGGATCGTGATGGATCCCGAGATCGACTTCGACGCGCTGACGCGCGAGTTCGACACGCTGCTGATGGGCCGAAAGACCTTTGCGCCGTTGGCTGGGATGCGGGGAAAGGGCGGGCCGTTCTCGGGCATGAGGATCGTGGTGGTGTCGAGCACGCTCGAGCAGCGGGATCACCCTGGGGTGACGATCGTGAGAGATGACCTCGAGGCATCGCTCGGCGCACTCAAGCGTGAGGAGGGCAAGGACATCTGGCTGTTCGGCGGTGGTGGGCTCTTCCGGAGTCTCCTCGGCATGGGCCTCGTCGACACCGTCGAGGTGGCGGTTATCCCGGTCCTGCTCGGAGAGGGAGTCCCGCTGTTGCCCCCTCCCGCAAGTCAGGCCGGCTTGACCCTCACGGACCACCGGGTCTACAGCAAGACCGGCACGGTCTCGCTGGTGTACGCGGTGGATCCGAAGCTCACTCGGTGACCTGAACGACCCGACCGAACGCGAGTCACCGGCGGCAGTCATCGGGGTTGGCTCGGGGCCGCCGTACGCAGGTTTGCGTACGGCGATGACGCTGCGGGACGGATGCCGCGCGAGTGTGCTCGACCCAGCATGGAGGTGTCCAAACCTTCGACTCAAGGAGCACACCATGATCATCACCGAGCTCGCCATGACCACGGACCACTGGGACGGTCCGGGCCCCTGGTGGCCGATCTTCCCCATCCTCTGGTTCCTGTTCATCGCCGGCATCATCACCTTGTTCGTGGTCACCGGCCGCCGCCGCGCCCTGTCCTCCGGTCAGCGGGCCGGTGAGCGTCGACTGGCCGAGCGGTACGCGGACGGCGAAATCGACGAGGACGAATACCGAAGCCGCCGCGCGATGCTGCGCACCACGGCCAAGGAGTCTTGAGCGGCTGGGGCCATTGATCGCGAACGGTCCGGGTAGGGCCGGGTGGGGCCGAATGCACCACCCGGCCCGAGTCGCGGTGTGGCCCAGACGGGTCATTGCGCTCCCAAGTGCGCAGGGAGAACATGAGTCGTTCGGGGGGACCTCGCATGAACGAAGGGACCTCACATGAAGAAGTCGATCGCTGTCGCCGCCGGTCTGGGCGTCGCCGCAGCCCTCTCAATCGCCGCACCCGCTGCGGCCGATCCCAAGGGAGAGACGATCCCGCTCGTCTGCGACAACGGGATGACGTACGCCGTCACGGTCAACGGCAACGGGGTGTTCACCCCCGGGCACGACGCCGACAGCACAAGCCAACTCATCCCGACGTCGTTCGGCGAGTTCCACGGCGTCATCACCGACAGCACCGGCACAGTGCTCGACGAGTTCACTGACCCCGCTGTGTCCAAGGGCAGCTCCACCAAGCCGCGCGGAACGTCAATCAGCTGCACCATCACCATCGTCGAACAGTTCGAGGACCCGGAGCTCGGGCTGCTGACCTTCACCGGCACCGGCAGCGTCGAGGGGTTCGTGACGCCCGCCCGCTGAGGCGCCACGCCAGCTCCGTCCACGAAACTGTCGCATGCCCGGGTCGAAACGGCGTGCCCGTGTTCGACGAACCGTTGACAGGATCCCTCGAGGACGGAGCTGGAAATGCGTTACATGGTTTTCGTGAAGATGGCTGAGGACGTCGGCGACCCGCCACCCGCGCTCGTCGAGGCAATGGGTCGCGAGATGGGTGAGGCGTTCGCGGCCGGGTCGATGATCGACGCCGGCGGCCTCTATCCCACTGCTCAGAGCACCGAGATCCAGCTCAGAGGAGGCGTCGCCACCACCACCGACGGGCCGTACGCCGAGGCCAAGGAGGTGGTGGGTGGCTATTCGATCATCGAGGCGCGCTCCCAGGCCGAGGCCGTCGAGGGCGCCCGGCGGGTGATCGAGCTGCACCAGGAGCACTGGCCGTCGTGGGAGGGCTCGGTCGAGGTACGCCGGATCGCCCAGCCCGAGGTCGGGCCGCCCCCCGGCGACTGATCGGCCCTGACCTGAGGCTCCGGGTCGCTCCCCTACGATCGGTGCGTGGGGAGCGACCCGCCCAACGACCCCAGGTCAGCAGTCACGGCCGTGTGGCGCCACGAGTCGGCCCGGCTCGTCGCCGGTCTGACCCGGATGACTCACGACCTCGGTCTTGCCGAGGATCTCGCGCAGGACGCTCTGGTCGCCGCGCTGGAGCAGTGGCCGGAATCCGGCGTACCACGGAACCCGGGCGCCTGGCTGATGACCGTCGCGAAGCGCCGGGCCGTCGACCACTTCCGGCGGGCGGAGACCCTGCGCCGCCGTACCTCGGAAATCGGACACCGGCTCGAGGAGGTCGACGTGCCCGACCTCGACACTGCCGTCGACCACATCGAGGACGACGTGCTCCGCCTGATGTTCCTCACCTGCCATCCGGCGCTGCCGCCGGTGTCGCGGGCGGCGCTGACGCTGCGGCTGGTCGGCGGCCTGACCACTCCCGAGATCGCCCGTGGCTTCCTGGTCAAGGAGGCCACCATCGGCCAGCGGATCTCCCGCGCCAAGCGGACTCTCGCCGAGACCGGTGCCTCGTTCGACCTGCCGGTCGGCCGTGACCGCGACGAACGACTTGCCGACGTGATGTCCGTGATCTACCTGGTGTTCAACGAGGGCTACAGCGCGACCGCGGGCGATGACTGGATGCGCCCGGAGCTGTGCCTCGAGGCGCTGCGGCTTGCCCGGATGCTGTCGGCTCTGGCGCCGAGTGAGCCGGAAGTGCACGGGCTCCAGGCGCTGCTGGAGATCCAGGCCTCGCGAACCCGTGCGCGTCTTGGGCCGACTGGGGAGCCGGTGCTGTTGGAGGTCCAGGACCGGCGGCGGTGGGACCAGCTGCTGATCCGGCGCGGCCTCGCGGCGCTGGATCGTGCGGAGTCGCTGGGGACTCCGGTCGGGCCGTACGTCGTCCAGGCGGCCATCGCCGCCTGCCACGCGCGGGCTCGCCGGTCCGAGGACACCGACTGGCGCCGCATCGCCGGCCTGTACGACGCGCTGGCCCGGATCGCGCCGGGCCCGATCGTGGAGGTGAACCGCGCGGTGGCTCACGGACGCGCGTTCGGGCCGGACGCCGGGCTCGCCGTAATCGACCAATTGGACGACTCCGGACTGAGCGGATCCCACCTGCTGCCGAGTGTTCGCGGGGACCTGTTGGCGAGGGCCGGACGCAATCCGGAGGCGGCTGCGCAGTTTCGGACCGCTGCGGGCCTGACTCGCAATGAGAGCGAACGGACGCTCCTTCTGACCAGGGCCGATGAGATTTCCTGACTTGGCTTGTCGAAACATCTAGAGCCCGTCCGACGAACCGGTGACAGCCGTTCCCAAACCAGGAGGCAGCAATGATCACCAAGACCAGCACGCAGACCCGGTTCACCACGTCGGCCGACGGCACCGAGATCGCCTACGAGGTCGCTGGAACCGGGCCGGCACGTTGTTCTCGTCGACGGCGCCCTGTGTCAGCGGTCGATGGGTCCGGCCCGCGGCCTCGCAGCCGCCCTCGCCGGCGAGTTCACCGTCTACGCCTACGACCGTCGCGGCCGCGGAGAGAGCGGCCCTGGCGCGACGCCGTACGAAATCCAGCGTGAGGTCGAGGACCTCGTCGCCGTCATCGAGGCGACAGCAGGCTCTGCACACGTCTTCGGATCCTCGTCGGGTGCGGCCCTGGCCCTCGAGGCGGCCTGCCAAGGCGCCCCGATCGACCGTATCTGCGCGTACGAGGCTCCATTCATCCTCGACGACAGTCGGCCCCCCAACGACGCCGACCTGCCCGAACGGGTCCAGGCGATGGTCGACGACGGCCGGCGCGGCGACGCCGTGAGGACGTTCCTGCGCACGGTCGGGATGCCAGCGCCGTTCGTCGCGCTGATGCGACTGATGCCGGTCTGGAGGAAGCTGACCGACGTCGCGCACACCCTGCCCTACGACCTGTCCATCGTCGGACCAAATCAGCAGGGCCGGCCTCTCCCTGACGGTCGGTACGACGCGGTTGGACCCCGCACGCTCGTCATCGCGGGCGGCAAGAGTCCCGATTGGATGCGCAACGCGCAGCAGCGAATCGCCGACGCTGTCCCGAACGGCCGGCTGGAGACCCTGGCCGGCCAGACCCACATGATCAAGCCGAAAGTGGTCGCGCCAGTGGTCACCCGGCATTTCCTCGATTGAGCCAAACAACGAAGGAGCCTCCCCATGACCGTGTCCAACATCCCCGGCGCACCCTGCTGGATCGAGCTCCTCACCTCAGATGCGGACGCCGCTGCCAGGTTCTACGGCGGCCTGTTCGGCTGGACCTGCACCGACCCCGTCGAAGAGCTGGGGGGCTATCGCGGCTTCGAGCACAACGGCGCTCCGGTGGCCGGCTTGATGCAGAACGACGGCTCGCTGGGCCACAACGCGTGGTCCGTCTACCTGGAGTCGGATGACGCCGCGAAGACCGTCGAGAAGGCGGTCGCCCGCGGCGGCACGGTCGTTACCGATGCGATGCCGGTCGCCGACCTGGGCATCATGGCGTTCGTCGTCGACCCAGCCGGCGCTGGGGTCGGTGTGTGGCAGCCGATGTCGCACCAAGGCATCGCCGCGATCGGCGAGATCGGAGCCCCGGCCTGGTTCGAGACGCTGAGCACGGACTACGACAAGTCCGTGGCGTTCTATCGTGACGTGTTCGACTGGGACCCGCACACGATGAGCGACACGCCGGAGTTTCGCTACTCCACGCTCGGCAGGGACGAGGGCGCCCTGGCGGGGATCATGGACGCGAGCGGCTTCCTCGGCGACTCCCCGTCGCGGTGGCAGTTCTACGTGGAGGTGGAGGACACCGACGCGATCGCCGAGCAGACTGTCGCCGACGGTGGCGCGCTGGCTCAGCCGGTCGAGGACACGCCGTACGGCCGGCTGGGCGCGCTGGTCGACCCGGCCGGAGTGGCGTTCTGCGTGATGGGCCCCAACAAGGCCTGACCCTGTCTAAGGCCTGAGGCGGGCTTAGGCCTTAGCCAGCTGCGCCTAAGGCGTGCCTACGACGATGAACAGGGCATCTGCCCGATGCCGGTGGGTACCCCTTAGCACGACTGTGGAGGTGTCAGGGAAACCAACACCATCATCAGGAGCCGGGCCATGTACACCACCACCTTCACCACCGAGATCGCCAAGCAGCACATCCAGGACCTGCACCGCGAGGCGCAGACCGATCGGCTGGCCCACCAGGTCACCGCACGCGTCAAGCGGGCCCGCACGGCCCGCAAGGACCTGTCCTGGCCCACCATCAAGCGCTTCCACGTCACGGCCGCACACTGACCCTCTGCGACCCTAGGTGGCTGTAATACTGGCCGACATGCGGGACAGCATCAGCTCGTCTACCCTCGTCGGCCGGCAATCGCAACTCGACCAACTCCGCCAGGCCTTCGACCGGAGCGGTGCGGGGACACCGTCCGTGCTGGTCATCGGGGGCGAGGCGGGCGTAGGGAAGTCCCGGCTGGTCACTGAATTCGTCTCGGGACTCGACGACGTCCGCGTCCTGGTCGGCGGATGTCTCGAACTCGGGCAAGCAGTCATGCCGTTCGCGCCGCTCGCGGGGGTGTTGCGCGACCTCAGCAGGTCCCTGGGTCCCGAAGAGACCAACCGCCTGTACAGCAGGGAGCTGGCCCGCTTCCTGCCGGACCAGACCGTCCTCAGCGAAGTCGAGTCGGCCTGGGGTCAGTCGGGCCTTTTCGAGGCCGTACTGGCACTACTCGGCCGGCTGTCAGAAGAATCAGCAGTTGTGCTCGTCCTCGAGGACCTGCACTGGGCCGACCGGTCGACGCTGGACCTCGTCACGTTTCTCGCTCGCAACCTGAGCCATAGCCGGGTGGTGCTTGTCGGCACCTACCGGTCCGACGAAATGCGCAAGTCTCACGCCCTGCGTCCAGTTCTCGCCGAGCTCAGCCGGTTGCCACTCGTGGAACGCATCCACCTCGAGCCTCTCAACGAGGCCGAGGTCGTCGAGCTGATCACGGCCATCACCGGCTCGACGCCGTCCCAGGCTGAGGTCGGCGCGATCGTGGAGCGTTCCGAGGGCAACCCCTTCTTCGCCGAAGAGCTGATGGCCGCCGGCGTGCTCGGCGAACCGGGAGTTCCCACCACGCTTCGCGACATCCTGGGCGCCCGGCTCGATGCTCTGCCCGAGCAGGCCAAGGAGGTGCTGCGCGTCGCTGCCGCAGCTGGGCGTCGCGTCGACCACAGACTCCTCGAACGCGTGGCCCAGCTGCCCGACGACGAGCTCTACGGCGGGTTGCGGACAGCGGTCGAGCACCAGGCCCTCGTTGCCGACGGCGACGGCTACCGGTTTCGGCACGCGCTCTTGCAGGAGGCCGCGCATGAGCAGCTCCTGCCAGGGGAACGCGCACGACTGCACGGTTCGTTCGCGAAGGCCTTGAGCGAGGATCCCGCGCTCGCCGCCGATGGTGCGGACGGCGTACATGCCGAGCTCGCCCACCACGCATTCGCCGCCCACGACCTCGAGCTCGCCTTCACCTCGTTGGTCAAGGCGGGGCATCGGGCGTGGCAGCTGTTCGCCTATCCCGAAGCTCAGCAGCATTTCGAGCGAGCGGCCGAGCTCCGGGAGCGAGTTTCCTCGCCGGAGTCGCCGCCGTACTGGGAGCTCCTGCGACGGGCGGCGCACTCGGCGCGCTACGCGGGCGACATCCGTGCCGCGGTGGCGCATCTGCGTCGTGCACTCGCGGCAGCCGAAGCCGGCTGCGAGCCGCTCACCCTCGGCGGGTTGCACGGAGAGCTCAGCGAAAGCCTGTGGCTCCACGGCCAGAGCGACGAGGCGTTGGCGGCATCCGACCGGTCCCTGGACGTGCTTCCCGACGAACCGAGCCGGGAGCGAGCCGACGCGCTGGGCTGGCGGTCGCGACTCCTCATGCTGCTCGGGCGGTACGACGACGCAATCCCGCCGGGCCGCGAAGGAGTGGAGGTGGCGCGCGTCATCGAGGCTCCGATCGAACTCTGCCGCGCCCTCAACTCCCTCGGGACGTCCCTGACCATGGCCGACGATCCGGACGCGGGGCTACCGCTACTGCGTGAGGCCATCGAGGTCGGACTCGCGATCGATGCGGGACCCGAGACGCTGCGGGCGTACATCAACCTCACGTCCTGCCTGAACACCCCGCTCCACGATGTCGAGCAGGCCGAACGGACCGCCCTCACCGCTCTCGCGTACTGCGGCGAGAAGAGGCTTCACGGCGTCGTCGTCGACTGGCTGCGTATGGAGTTGACCGACTCCTTGTTCCGCCAGGGCCGCTGGCAGGAAGCTGACCGTCGAGCCGGCACGGTGCGGTCGGGCTCGGTCCCGGGCGTCAACGGGCAGTACTTCAACCACCTGATGGCCAACATCCGGGTGCAGCAAGGGCGACACGTCGAGGCCGAGCGGCACGTGCGCCGGGCCGAGGAGCTGGCTCCGGCGATCCGGGACCCCCAGGCAGTCGGGCCGATCGTGGACACCCGGCTTCGGATCCTGATGGCGACCGGCGAGCTCGATCGGGTCGCCGAGGTTGCCGATCCGGTCACGCGATCGCTTCGCGACCCCCTCCTCTTCCGGGTGCACACGACGATAGCCCGGGCGTACGCCGAGGCGGCGCTCACGGCGGGCGACCCCCACGCGGAGAAGCTGGTCGAGGCCCTGCTCGACCGGCTGGTCGAGCTTCGGACGTCGCTGCGTCCCGACGGCCCTGTCGGCACCTCCCTCGACGACACCATCATCGGGGTGCAGGCCGAGCTGGCCCGCATTCGCGGGACCGCCACTCCCGCACTCTGGCGTACTGCGGTCGACGCGATGCAACGGCAGCGGCGCGAGGAACCCTGGCTCAATGCCCGGTTCCGGCTCGCCGAGGCCCTGGTTGCGAGCGGCCAGCCCGCCGAGGCTGTCGCCGAGCTCGCACCGGCGTACGACCGGGCGCGGTCGATCGGAGCGGTCCCGATCGCCGACGCCATGGAGGCGCTGGCAAGGCGAACACGTCTCAGGCTCCCGGGTCTGGGCCGCACCCAGCCGGACTACGAAGCCGGGCTCACCGGCCGTGAGCGCGAAGTGCTGGTGCTCGTCGCAGGCGGGCGGACCAACCGTGAGATCGGCGAGCAGCTGTACATCGCCGAGAAGACGGCCAGCGTCCACGTCTCCAACATCATGGCCAAGCTCGGCGTCACCAACCGGACCGAGGCCGGCGCCAAGGCGCGCAGTCTCGGCCTGGACCAGCCTCACGAACTGACAAGTCTGGCCCCACGAACTGACAGGTCTGGCCCCACGAACTGACAGGTCCGGCCCCACGAGCCGACAGGTCTGGCCCCACGAGCCGACAGGTCTGGCCGGCCACCCCATCGAAATCGGACGGTCGCGGGGCCACAACCGCCAGCTCGCGGGGCCACAACTGCCAGTTGGTGGCTGAAGGCGACGGCCGCGGGTACTGTCACGTACATGTCGAGCCGTTCGATCGCCGGCGCCGGCGTCTTGGCCATCGTCATGTCGTGCCTGACGGCGACGTCGAGCGATGCCCAGGCGGTCATCCTTTGCGCCGGCCACGAAGCCACCATCGTCGGCACCGCTGGTGACGACACGTTGACGGGCACCGACGGCCCGGACGTGATCGTGGCACTTGAAGGGGACGACCACGTCGACGGATTCTCAGGAGACGACCGGGTCTGCGGAGGCGACGGCCACGACTTCATCGGCGGTCAGGACGGCAATGACCTGATCTACGGCGGCTTCGGGAACGACGCCATCAACGGCGACCCGTTCATGGCGTCCGGGACGGGCGACAACGATCGGCTGTTCGGCGGCCCCGGCAACGACGTGATGCGGTCGTCCACCGCAAGCGATCTGATCGACGGCGGCACCGGGATCGACGACCTCTGGGCCGGCAACGACGGGCACCAGGACACCTTGCGCGGCGGCTACGGCGACGACCGGGTCATCGCTGCCCAGCCCAACATCGTCTACGGCGGGCCTGGAAACGACCGGGTTGCCTATGAGCTCGTGCTCGAGCCTGGCGGGCTGATCGACCTCGGTCCGGGGACCGACACGACCCTGGGGTTCGTCGACCACACGGGCTCGCCGGCAGTGCTCAACTTCCGCACCGGCGAGTTCAGGGTGGGGTCGACGTATTTCGACGTGGTCAACGACGAAATGCGAAGTCTGCCCCTGGGCGGTGGCAGGTTCACCGTGATCGGCCGCGACCGGGCCGAACATGTCTCTGCGCGGCAGTTGGTGTGGTTCTCAGGCCATGGCGGCAACGACGTTCTCGATGCTCGTGGCGGCAACGACACGTTCCTGGGCGGCCGCGGGTTCGACATCGGTCGCATGGACGGTGGAACGGACACCTGCCGCTCGGTCGAGCGCCGCTTCGGCTGCGACCGCTGATCTGGCCCCACGAACTGACACGTCCGGCCCCACCAGCTGACAGGTCTGGCCCCACGAACTGACACGTCCGGCCCCAGGCGTTCGACAATCGACACGTCAGAGGGCCACAACCGCCAGCTCGCGGGGCCACAACCGCCAGCTCGCGGGGCCACAACTGCCAGCTCGCGGGGCGCGTTCACGCGGTGTCCCACTTGAACAGCCGCGCCGCCACGAACGTCAGCGCGGCCGCGATCGTGAGCAGGAGGACCCCCGGGAGGAGCGCCGTTGCTGGGCCCTCGCCACGCACCATCACATCGAGCATCGCGTCGTTGAGGTGCCGCAACGGCATCGCCTTCGAAACGACCTCAAGCCACGGTGGCGCAGCGTCAAGAGGGAAGAACGACCCGCTCAGGAACGCCATCGGCAGGACCAGGAAGTTCGCCATGTTCACCGCGCCCTCGACGGTCTTGGTGACCGCACCGGCCAGCAGGCCAAGCGCCATGAAGCACAGGGTGCCGCAGGCCACGAGCGGCACCGCCATCAACCAGGCGCCGGTGAGGGTCAGTCCGAACACGGCGGTGCCGAGACCGAGGAAGATCGCGGTCTGCACGAGCGCGATCGCCAGGGTGGCCACAATCCGGGCCGCCACGATCGTGCCGGTCGGCACGGGCGAGAGCTGCAACCGTCTCAACAGCTTGGTCTGCCGCCAACCTTGCAGGGTCGCGGCGGCTCCGAACGCGGCACTCATCGCGATCGCCCAGCCCAACAGGCCCGGAGTCAGCAGGTCGATGGTCTTCAGCGACTCGTCCTCCACCCGTTGCACGTCCAGGGCGTACGTCGGCGGGTTGCCGGACGCGGCGACGTTGGCGCCGTCGACGAAGGCATTCAGGGCGCCGGCGGTCATCGCGGCCTTGACCTGGTCGGTCGCGGTGTAGTGCGCCACCAGAGTTTTGCCCCGCTGCTCGATTGCGACGTCCGCGTCGCCCTTGCGGACCTGAGCAACGGCGGCATCGAGATCGTCGTCCTTGGTGACGTCGAAGGTCTCGTCCCAGGCTTGCTGGGCCTCCTCGGGCAGCCCGTCGACCACTGCCACGTCGCCGACCTGGATGAGGTCGATCTTGCCTGCGCTGGGGTCGTTGAAGATCGCGCCGAACAGCACCAGGAACATCAGCGGGAAGATGATCGCGAAGAACACCGCCGCCTTGTCCCGGATGAAGCCGCGCAGGATGGCGATGGCGATGGCGAGGAATGGCCTCATTCGGGGTCCCTGCGGAAAGCGGAGCGAAGCGAGCATTTTCGTGGGGTGAAGTTCACGCTCGGTATTCCCGCCCGGTCACGTCGAGGAACACGTCCTCGAGTGTTGCCGCCTTCACTTGCAGTCCGTCAAGCCGATTGTCGGCGGCCAGCCGGGTCAGCACGTCCGACGGCTGCCGGGTGATGAGGACGAGCCCACCGTCTTCCTCATGCGCCGCATCGACGCCGGGCAGCTGGCGGGCATCCTCGCTCGACAGCTGGCCGCCGCCGACCGAGATCCGGATCGGCGCATCCAGTCCTCGCACCAGGGCTGCCGGACTGTCCAGCCTGAGGATCTTGCCGTGGTCCATGATCGCGACCCGGTCGCACAGGGTCTCGGCCTCGTCCATGTAGTGCGTGGTGAGCACGACCGTGCGGCCGGAGTCGTTGAGCGACGACAGCAGGTCCCACAGGTTCCGACGAGCCTGCGGGTCCAGGGCGGCCGTCGGCTCGTCCAGGAACACGACCTCTGGGTCGTGGACCAGCGCACAGGCGATCGACAGTCGCTGGGTCTGCCCACCCGACAGGTCCTCGGTCCGGGTGTCCGCCTTGTCGGTCATTCCGACCTTCTCCAGCCAGTCGTCGGCCGGCCCGCCTCCCACGCCGTACAGCGCAGCGATCGTGTGGATCTGCTCGCGGGCGGTCAGCCGGTCGAAGAACGCCGACGCCTGCAACTGCACCCCGATCCGCGGTAGCAACTTCTCGTTGCGCGGCCAGGGCTTCTCGCCCAGCAGCCGGATCCGTCCCGAGTCTGGCTTTCGGAGCCCTTCGATCATCTCCAGCGTGGTTGTCTTGCCGGCTCCGTTGGGGCCGAGAATTCCGAAGAACTCCCCACTGCCCACCTCGAAGCTCACCCCGTCGACTGCGCGAAGCTCCCCGTAAGCCATCTGGAGGTCGTCGACCTCGATAGCTCCCATGGGCGATCAGGCTAGTGGTCAGCCGCTGGCGAGCAGCCCACGGACGACACGCAGGCCCACGGACATCCGGGCCAGGTCCGGGTTCTCCTCGGCGCAGATCTCCTGGAGGGTCTGGGCCGCTCGGGTCACGACGACCTCGTCGGCGTCCTCCCACGACGCGATCCGGGCAGGTGCAGGATCCTCCGACGAGGTCGAGGTCAACACCTGCGCCGTCAGCTGAGCGTGTACGGCGTGCAGGTCGTCGCGCAACGCGGCCCGGGCCATCGTCTGCCACCGGTCCTCTCGTGGCAGCGCAAGGATCCGGGCCACCAACGCGGAGAGGCCCAGCCGCTCACCGAGGGCGAAGTGGACGCGGGTGACCTCGAACGGGTCGAGGCCCTCCCGTTCGGACGTCTCCACGATCCCGAGGGTGGTGTACGCCGGCTGCAGTACGCCGACCCTGATGGCCAGGTCCTCCGGAACTCCTTCAGCCACCAGCGCGTCGCGACGCGCAATGAACGCCTGCTGCTCACGCCCGCTCATCAGGGTGGGCAGCTCGGCCATCACCTTCTGCGCACGGACGCTGAAGAAGTCGACCGTCCCCTCGCTGTCCAGCGGTGGCCGCCGGTTGGTGACCAGCCAGCGGCTGGCCCGCTCGACCAGGGTGCGCATCTCGATCCGCATCCGGGTCAGCAGCTTGGCGTCGATCTTGTTGTCGTAGGTCGCAAGCTCGTCACGAAGAGACAGCGACCCGAAGATCTCGCGGGCCACGAAGTTGGCTCGAGTGAGCTCGGCGGCACTGGCACCTGTCTCCCCTGCCAGCCTCGGCCAGAACGTCATGCCGGCGCCGTTGACCAGGTCGTTGACGACCTGGGTCACGATGATCTCGCGGCGCAGGGGGTGGTCCTCCATCGGCGTGCGGTAGTCCTGGCGCATGGTGGCCGGGAAGTAGGCGAACAGGTCGCCCCGAAGGTACGGATCGTCGGGCAGGTCGGACGCGATCAGCTCGTCGGCCAGCACGATCTTGGTCCATGCCAGCAGCACCGACAGCTCGGGAGCAGTCAGCCCCTCGTTCCGCTCGAGGCGGCGACGCACCTGGCGCGAGGTCGGCAGTGCCTCGAGCTCGCGGTTGAGCACACCCTTGCGCTCGAGCTGCTTCATCCAGTCCTCGTGCACATGCAGGAGGGGTGCCGCGTTGGTCGCCGCGTTGGCCAGGGCGAGGTTCTGCTCGTAGTTGTCGCGCAGCACGAGGACGGCGACCTCGTCGGTCATCGAGGCCAGCAGACGGTTGCGCTGCTTGCCGGTCAGGTCGCCGTCGGCCACCACCCGGTCGAGGAGGATCTTGATGTTGACCTCGTGGTCGGAGGTGTCGACCCCAGCAGAGTTGTCGATGAAGTCGGTGTTGATCCGGCCACCCCGCTCGGCGTACTCGATCCGGCCCAGCTGGGTCAGACCCAGGTTGCCGCCCTCGCCGACGCACTTGGCGCGCAGGTCGCGGCCGTTGATCCGGATCACGTCGTTGGCCTTGTCGCCCGCGTCAGCGTGGGTCTCCTCGACGGCCTTGACGTAGGTGCCGATGCCGCCGTTCCACAGCAGATCGACCGGCGCCTGCAGAATCGCCTTCATCAGCTCGGCCGGGGTCATGCTCTGCACATCGTCCTCGATACCGAGGGAGGACCGGATCTCCTTGTTGAGCATGATCTTCTTCAGCGAACGCGGGAAGACGCCGCCCCCCTCGGAGATCAGTGAGGTGTCGTAGTCCTGCCACGACGACCTCGGCAGGTCGAAGAGCCGCTTGCGCTCGGCGTACGACGCTGCCGCGTCGGGCGTCGGGTCGAGGAAGATGTCGCGGTGGTCGAAGGCAGCCACGAGCAGGGTGTGCTCGGAGCAGAGCATCCCGTTGCCGAAGACGTCGCCGGACATGTCGCCGATGCCGACCGTGGTGAAGTCCTCGGCCTGGCAGTCGATGCCACGCTCACGGAAGTGCCGCTGCACCGAGACCCAGGCACCGCGCGCCGTGATGCCCATCGCCTTGTGGTCGTAGCCGACCGAACCGCCCGAAGCGAAGGCGTCTCCCAGCCAGAAGCCGTAGTCCTGGGCCACCCCGTTGGCGATGTCGGAGAAGGTCGCCGTGCCCTTGTCCGCGGCGACGACGAGATAGGAGTCGTCGCCGTCATGTCGTACGACGCGCTGCGGTGGGACCGACTCGCCGTCGACCAGGTTGTCGGTGATGTCGAGCAGCCCGGAGATGAAGGTCTTGTAGCAGGTGATGCCCTCCGCCAGCCACGCGTCCCGGTCGGACGAGGCGGGTAGCTGCTTGCAGAAGAAGCCACCCTTGGCGCCGACCGGCACGATCACGGTGTTCTTGACCATCTGGGCCTTGACCAGTCCGAGCACCTCGGTCCGGAAGTCGTCGCGTCGATCCGACCAGCGCAGGCCACCGCGGGCTACGGAACCGAAGCGCAGGTGGACGCCCTCGACCCGCGGAGAGTAGACGAAGATCTCGTACTTCGGCCTGGGCTCGGGCAGGTCGGGGATCGCCGACGGCTCGAGCTTGAACGACATGTAGGAGTGCACGCTGCCGGTGTCGGCGAACTGGAAGTAGTTGGTGCGCAGCGTCGCCTTGATGATCGTGAGGTAGGAGCGCAGGATCCGGTCGTGGTCGAGGCTGGCCACGTCGTCCAGAGCCCGGGCGATGCGGTCCTCCAGCTCGCTGACCCGTGCCCTCCGCGCCTCGGCGTCCGCCGGCATGTCGTTCTTGCCCGGGTTGAAGAGCGCCTCGAACAGCGACACCAGCAGGCGGGTGATGTCGACGTTGTTGCGCAGCGCACCCTCGATGTAGTCCTGCGCGAACGGCGTGCCGCCCTGCCGCATGTACTTCGCGTAGGCGCGCAGCACCGTCGCCTGGCGCCAGGTCAGGCCGGCAGCCAACACCAGCGAGTTGAACCCGTCGATCTCGTTGTGGCCGTCCCAGATGGCCCGCAAGGCGTCCTGGAACAGCTCACGCGAGTCGGCGGGCAATGCGCGGCCGTAGCGGAGCCCGAACTCGTAGATGTGGCTGGGCCGGGGCAGGCCTTCGAGCGCGTACGGCCGCTCGTCGACGACCTCGACACCCATCGACGAGAGCATCGGCAGCACCTCGCTGAGCGACAGCGGGCTGCCGATCCGGTAGACCTTGAGCCTGGCCTCGCCACGCGCCGCGTCGAGCTGCTCGTAGAGCGACAGGTCGATGCCCTCGTCGCCCTTGGTCCCCTCCAGCCGGCCGAGGTCGACCGCCCCGGTGCGAGGCGCGAAGTCCTCCTTGTACGCCTCCGGGAACGAGTTGGCATAGGTGCGGCTGAGGCGCGAGCCGGCCTCCTCGCCGTACTCGTTGATGACGGCGGTGGCGAAGTCCTCGCGCCACGAGCGGGCGGCGTCGGTGAGGCGGCGCTCGAGGTCCTCGATGTCGACGTCGCCGATCAGCTCGCCCTTGCGAGGGCGTACGACGAAGTGCACGCGTGCGGTTGTCGACTCGTTGACACGGGCGGTGTACTCGACGGTCTCCCCACCGAGGCGGTTCTTGAGGATGGCGGCGATCTTCTCGCGGACGCTGGTGTTGTAGCGGTCGCGGGGCAGGTAGACCAGGCAGGAGAGGTAGCGGCCGTAGGCGTCGCGCCGGATGAACAGCCGCAGCTGACGCCGCTCGCGGGTGTACATCACAGCCTCGGCGATCGGCGCGAGCTCGGCCACCGGGGTCTGGAACAGCTCGTCGCGCGGGTAGTTCTCCAGCACGTCCATCAGGGCCTTGCCGGCGTGGCTGCGGGGGTCGAACCCGACGAGCCTCTGCACCTCTGCCGCCTTCTCGCGCAGCAGCGGGATCCGGGTCAGTGACTCGGTGTACGCGGCGCTGGAGAACAGGCCGAGGAAGCGGCGTTCGCCGACGACCTCGCCCGCATCGTCGAACAGCTTCACGCCGACGTAGTCGAGGTACGCCGACCGGTGGACGGTCGCGCGCGAGTTGGCCTTGGCGAGCACCAACAGTGTCTTCTCGCGCGCCTTGGCCTTCACCAGCGGCGGCAGCTTGCCGAACGCGGTGGTCATGTCCTGGTCGGCGCGGAGGATGCCGAGCCCGGTGCCGGGGATCCCCCGGAGGTAGTCGTCGTCGCCCTCCTGCTCGAGCTTGTACTCGCGGTAGCCGAGGAACGTGAAGTGGTCGTTGGCCAGCCAGCGCAGCAGCTCCTTGCCCTGGTTGAGCTCGCTCTCGTCCAGCGGGGGCGGATCAGAGTCCAGATCGTCGACGATGGCGAGGATCTGAGCCTGCATCTTCGGCCAGTCCTCGACGCCCTCGCGGACGTCACGAAGGACCGAGCGCAGCGCGGTCTCGATCTCGGCGAACTCGGCGTCCTCCGGCACCCGGTCGATCTCGATGTGCATCCAGGACTCGCGCATGAGATCGCTCTCGTGCTGCCCCTCGTCACTGGGGCGGACCACCTTCAGCTCGCCGGCGATGTCCCGCTCGACCTCGAACTGGGGGTGCACGACGACGTGCACGTTGCGCTGCTGGTTGGCGAGCTCCATCGTGACCGAGTCGACCAGGAAGGGCATGTCGTCGGTGACGACCTCCACGACCGAGTGGCCTCCGGCCGACCAGCCGTTTGCGGAGACAGTCGGGGTGAACACCCGGACCTGGGCGGTCCCCTGGGGGCGGCTGTCGGCCAGCTTGTAGTGCGAGGCCAGGGCGCCGTAGAGGTCGATCTCACTCCGGTCGACCACGTCCTCCGGAGCCACGTGACGGTAGTAGGCCGTCAGCAGCGCTCCGACGGTGTCGTGCGGCGGTCCCCCGGTCCCCTTGCGCGAGGTGGCCAGATCGGTGGCCCGGGCAATCAGATCGGTCTTGCTGTCTTCAAGGGTGGAGGACACAATCCGACCCTAGATCCGCCCGGGTGACCGCCACAACACGGGGTCGAAACCCCGGGGTAACTAGAGGGCCGAGCGAAGCTCCCAGAGCAGCGGGTAGTACTGCATCGGCAGTCGGCCGCGGAGGTACGCCGCGCCGCTCGAGCCACCCGTGCCGGACTTCGCTCCGATCATCCGCTCGACCATGACGACGTGGCGGGCCCGCCAGCTGGCAGCGAGCTCGTCGTGCTGGAGCATGGCCTCGGAGAGCGCCCAGACGTCGGCGTGGGTCGCCCGGTCGTGGGCCGCCTGCCGCAGGGACTGGCGGAGCTCGTCGTCGCTCCCGGTCGGCAGGCCCCGGGAGTCCAGCGCGTGGACGAACCCGTCCCACAGGCTCGGTTCGGACAGCCGCCGGGCGAGCCGCTCCTGCTCGGCCTCGGTCAGTCCGCGGAAGCGTTCGACGTACGACGGGTCCTTCGCGCCGGACAGGAACTCGAGCTCCCGGAACTGCACGGACTGGAAGCCGCTGGCGGGAGCGAGCCGCTGCCGGAACTCCAGGAAGTCCTGGGGGGTCATCGTCTCCAGGATGTCGATCTGGTGGACCAGCACGCGCTCGATGACGTGCACCCGGTTGAGCAGGTGCTGCGCCCACCACAGCTCGTCGCTGGTCGAGACCATCATCGCGTCCCGGGCCGCGGTCACCTCGTGGAGGAGCTGCTGGAACCACAGCTCGTAGACCTGGTGGATCGTGATGAACAGCAGCTCGTCGTGCGCCGGCGGATCAGACTCCAGGTGCTGGGAGTCGAGGAGCTGCGGCAGGCGCAGGTAGGAGCCGTAGGTGAGCTGGGCCCCCTGCTCGCCGAAGGACACGAACTGTTCGTCTTGCTGGTCTTGCGAAGTCATGGTGCCCACTTTTCCACGACGGCCCACAGAACAGGGCATGATGACCGCCGAGGAGAACTCCAGCGCGAAGGGACCCACATGAAGAAGCTGTCCTACGAGCTCACGTACCCGGGCGCCACCGTCGACCAGGTGGCCGAGATGCTCGGCGACCCGGCCTTCCGGCAAGCGGTGTGCGACGCGCAGCACGTGCTGCGCAGCAAGATCAACGTCTTCCCACAGGGCGACGGCAAGGTCGTGGAGATGGAACAGGTCCAGGCGACCAAGGGAGTGCCCGGCTTCGCCAGGAAGCTGGTCGGGGACGAGACCACCATCGTCACGACGGAGACCTGGTCGTCGGCCACCGACGCCGACCTGGCGATCGCCATCCCCGGCAAGCCGGGAAAGATGCAGGGCACGATCCGAGTGGCGCAGGTAGGCGCGGACGCCGTCGAGACCGTCGACCTGGCGATCACGGTCAGCGTGCCCCTGGTCGGAGGAAAGATCGAGGGCCTGTTGGTGGACCTGATGACGGCGGGCCTGAAGAAGGAGAACGAGACCGGCCGCAAGTGGCTCGCCGGGTGATGAGCTCCTAGCCGGCTGAGCCCACCTCGGCGTCCTCGTGAGCGTCGCGCCTGCGCGCGAGGTACAACACGAACGCCAGCACCAGGAACGGCCCGAACGCGAGCACGAACACCAGCGCCTGCTCGTAGGGGTGCAGCCCACCCAGATGCAACGGAGTCATGTGCAACGGAGCCATCCTCACTTCGCGTCCATGTAGGGGTAACGGTAGTCCGTCGGCGGCACGAACGTCTCCTTGATGGAGCGCGGCGACGTCCAGCGCAGCAGGTTCACCGCGGCACCCGCCTTGTCGTTGGTGCCGGACGCGCGGGCGCCGCCGAACGGCTGCTGGCCGACGACGGCACCGGTCGGCTTGTCGTTGATGTAGAAGTTTCCGGCTGCGAAGCGCAGCGCCTCGCGGGCCCAGGCGATCGCACCCCTGTCCTGGCTGATGATCGCGCCGGTCAGGGCGTACGGCGCGAAGCTCTCCATCTGGGCGACGACCTTCTCGAAGTCCCGGTCCTCGTAGACGTAAACGGCGAGGATCGGGCCGAAGTACTCGGTGGAGAACATCTGGTCGGTCGGGTCCGTCGAGGTGACCACGGTCGGGCGGACGAAGTAGCCGATCGAGTCGTCGATCTGGCCGCCCGCGGCGACCGTCAGGTGCTTGTTCCGCTTGGCCCGGGTGATCGCCGCCTTGTGCTTGGCAAACGCCCGGTCGTCGATCACTGCGCCCATGAAGTTGGCGAAGTCGGTGACGTCTCCCACCTGGATGTCGTCCACCTCGGCGAGGAACTGGTCCTTCAGCTTGTTCCAGACCGACCTGGCGACGTACGCCCGCGAAGCGGCCGAGCACTTCTGGCCCTGGAACTCGAACGCCCCCCGCACCATGGCCGTCCGGACCACGTCGGGGTCGGCCGACGGGTGGGCGACGATGAAGTCCTTGCCGCCGGTCTCTCCGACGATGCGCGGGTAGGAGCGGTAGGACGCGATGTTGGCGCCGACCGTCGACCACAGGTGCTGGAACACTGGGGTCGAGCCGGTGAAGTGGATGCCGGCGAGGTCGGGGTGCGCGAGCGTCACCTCGGACACCTCCCGGCCGTGGCCGGGAAGCATGTTGATGACGCCCGGCGGCATGCCCGCCTCCTCGAGCAGCTCCATCGTCAACGACGCGGCGAGCTGCTGGGTCGGCGACGGCTTCCAGACGACCGTGTTGCCCATCAGCGCCGGCGCCGTCGGCAGGTTGCCGGCGATCGCCGTGAAGTTGAACGGCGTGATCGCATAGACGAAGCCCTCGAGCGGGCGGTGGTCGGTGCGGTTCCAGATGCCCGGGACTGTTCGCCATCGGCTGGTCGGTGAGGATCTGCTTTGCGTAGTGGACGTTGAAGCGCCAGAAGTCGATCAGCTCGCACGCCGAGTCGATCTCGGCCTGGAACGCGGTCTTGGACTGGCCGAGCATGGTCGCGGCGTTGATGCGCTGGCGCCACGGGCCGGCCAGCAGGTCGGCGGCCTTGAGGATGATCGAGCACCTGTCGTCGAACGGCAGTGCCCGCCAGTCCGGTGCCGCCTCGGTCGCCGCCTTGACCGCCGCCTTGGCATCGGCCTGCGTGGCGTCCTTCATGACGCCGAGCACGTGCTTGTGGTCGTGGGGCTGGACCACTTCGATCTCGGCGCCGCCGCCGGACTTCTTGCGGCCGTTGATGTGCGCCCGGAGCGTGTACTCCTTGCGTTCCATCCGGTCGAGCTCCGCGACCAGCGCCGACCGTTCGGGGCTGCCAGGCGCGTAGGTCAGGTTCGGCTCGTTGACGGGTGCCGGAGGAAAGGTGATCGCGTCCATAGGTCGGATCGTGTCAGAGTCTCCCCAACCTCTCAAATGTGTCCGCCGACCCGGCTCGTCTTGACATCGAAAACACGTCGACCCGGCTCGTGTTGACACCGGCTCGTCAACAAGAGCCGGGTCGAGGCGATTTCTGCGTCAACTCAAGCCGGGTCGACGAGGTCGCGGATCTCCTGGGTGGCGAACCATGCGAGGTCAGCTGTCGGGGTCGGCATCGGCCTCGGTGTCGACGTGGGCGGCAACCACCCGGCTCATCGGCACGGCTTCACCCAGGCCCGACACCTCGGCCACCACCACCACCCGGCGGCGTTGAGCCTCGGGCAGTCCGGTGAGCATCTCGGCCGAAGCGTCGGCGGCGGCCATCAGCGCGGCGTACTCGGACTCTTCGCTGTCATCCGGGGCGGTGAACACCTCGTCCGTCGCTGGGATCGCCCCGTCGGCGACGTGGTCGGCGAGCGCCGGCAGCGTGGTGGGGAGGTAGACGCGGACACTCACTGCTTCTTCTCGGCCTTCTTGCGCCCTCGGGGGGCTCGTTGCCGGGTGCTGCTGGCGGAGTCGACGAGCTCGTCGAGGGCCTCGGTGAGGCACTGGCCGAAGACCTCGATGTCGGGCAGGGCGTCGCGGTCGGCGGTGACGCCGTAGTAGACGCCGCCGTCGTACGACGTGACGCCGATGGCGAGCGCCTGACCGGGCAGCAACGGCTGGATCGGGTAGGTCTCGAGCATCTCGGCGCCGGCGGCGTAGAGCGGGAACTGTGGGCCGGGCACGTTGGTGATCGAGAGGTGGTAGCCCTTTCGCTGCTCGGTGAACGCGACCCAGGAACCCAGCGCATGGAACGTCGTCGGCGCGAAGCCCGCGATCCCGGCCAACCGGTTGGCCGCCACCGTGCGACGGGTGTCGCTGTGCATCTTGAACGCGTAGGAAACCTGGTGCAGGCGGATGACCGGGCTGGCCTCACCGATCGGCAGCTCGACGAAGTGGCCGGCGATCTGGGTGCCGAGCGAGGTCGCCTCGAGCTCGTCGTCGATCACCGACATCGGGACCAGCGCCCGGAGCGACCGCTTGCCTCCCATCGACTCTCCGCGCGTCATCAGCCACGAGCGCAGGGCCCCGGTGACGGTGGCCAGGATGACGTCGTTGACGGTGCCGCCGTGCTCGCCGCGGACCTTGCGGTAGTCCTCGAGGTCGGTGTGGACGGCGACGAACCGGCGTTGTTCGGACAGCTCCTTGTTGAGCGGCGACTCCGAGGCCGGACGCCGGGGCGACAGCTTCGGCAACGGCGCGAACAACGGGTTCGACGACAGGTTCCTGAGCGCCGACTCGACGTTGGTTGCGGCTGTCGTCAGCGCGCTGATCGGATGGTCCAGCGTGTCGCGCACCGCTCCGGCGACCAGGGTGGCTGCCGACGGCGTGCTGCTCGGCTGCCAGTCGTCGCGGTCGAACTCCTTCTGGTCGGGGCTGACGTCGAGCAGCACCTGGCCCAGATCGACGGTCTCGACACCGTCGACGAGGATCCCGTGCGACTTGGACAGCAGCGCGATCCGGCCGTCGGTCAGACCCTCGATGAAGTAGACCTCCCACAGCGGCCGGTTGCGGTCCAGGGGTCGCGACACGATCCGGCCCACGAGGTCGCGCAGCTGGTGCATCGAGCCCGGCTTGGGCAGCGCGGACCGTCGTACGTGGAAGGCGAGATCGAAGTCGGGGTCGTCCACCCACACAGGATTGGCGAGGCGCGCGGGCACGTACTGGAGCTGCTGCCGGTAGCGCGGCACGAAGGCGATCCGATCGGCGATCAGCGCCACCAGGGTGTCGTAGTCGAACCCAGACTTGCCCGGGTCGAAGATCTCCACGGTGGAGTTGTGCATGGGCGAGTTCGCGGACTCCGTGGCCAGCAGAGCCAAGTCGCGCCGCCGCAGTCGCTCGATCATGCACACGCCCCTTCTTCGCCAATTCTCGGCCGGCCCTCAGGACCGGCTGTCCCATCGCCCTTGCCCCCATGGGATTCTGACAGAGGAACCTCAATGACCCGACAGGAGTGCAAGTTGAACTCTCCAGGCAAGCCGGCCGCTACCCAGGCTGTCCTGGCTCTCGTCCCGGCCGTCGTGCTCGCCCTCGTCCTGTCCTTCGCCCTGGCCGCGTGCGGCGGCGACGACGGCGACGGCAACGGCGACACCGGGCCCACACCCACCGGGTCTGCATCCACCGAACCGACAGCGTCCGAGCCCACCAACACCGCTCCTGCGACCGCCGAATCCGAACCGTCGGAGGGCACGACCATCGAGGTCACCGTCGAGGGCGACACGGTCACCCCGAGTGGCGAGCGGGTCGACGTGGACCGAGGCGAGCCGGTCCACCTGGTCGTCACCGCCGACGAGGCCGGCGAGATCCACGTGCACTCCGATCCGGAGCAGGAGTTCGAGTACGACGCCGGCACGACCACCCTGACTCTCACCAATCTGGACCGGCCCGGAGTGGTCGAGGTCGAGTCGCACACCCTCGACAAGGTGATCGTCCAGCTCGAGGTCAAGTGAGGTGACCGATCGCGACATCCTGGCGCATGGCATCGGCGGCGCCCAGGATCTCCCGATCCCACCCGAGCTCGCCATCGCCGGAGCGGTCGCCGCGCTGACCGTCTCGTTCACGGTCCTTGCCGTCGCCTGGCGCACTCCTCGCTTCAACGCCGCCACCGGGCGACCCGCCCCGGTCTGGGTGTCGAGGCTGGCCCGGTCCACGGCCTTCCGGGTCGCGCTGCGGCTGTTCGGCATCGCCGTCTTCGCCTGGGCCCTGATGTCAGCGATATTCGGCAAGGACGTGCTGATCAACCCGTTCTTCGGGATGTTCTACGTCGTGCTGTGGGTCGGCATCGTGCCGCTGTCCCTGCTGTTCGGGCCGTTCTACAAGGCGGTCAGCCCGGTCCGCACGATCAACCTGCTCTTCGCCAAGGTTTCGGGCAGCGACCCAGACGTTGGCCTCTTCCGCTATCCCGAGCGGCTCGGCAACTGGCCGGCCGCCCTTGGCCTCTACGCGTTCGTGTGGTTCGAGCTGGTCTACCCGTTCTCGACCCAGCTCGGACCAGTCCGGCTGTGGTTTGCCGCCTACGTCGCCGCCATGCTGATCGGCGGCGCCCTGTTCGGCAACAGCTTCTACGAGAAGGCCGACCCGTTCGAGGTCTACTCCACGCTCGTCGGTCACCTCTCGATCTGGGGTCGCTCCCAGCGGGGCGACGAGCTGGTGATCCGTTCCCCGATGGCCAACCTGGCGCAGGTGGTGCCGCGCCCGGGCCTGGTCGCCGTGGTCGCCGTGATGTTCGGCAGCACCGCCTTCGACTCCTTCAGGGACTCCAGTGTGTGGGTGCGCCACATCCAGGACTCCGCCGTGTCACCGCATGTGCAGAACAACGTGTTGCTGCTCGGCTTCTGTGTGGCGGTCGGGGTCCTGTTCTCGACCGCCACGGCCACCACGGGCGTCGCCGAGGGCCAGCGTCGTACGGCGCTTCCGTCGTTGTTCGCGCACTCGATGGCCCCGATCATCGTGGGCTACATCACCGCCCACTACCTGAGCTACCTGCTCGAGGAGGGCCAGCGCACGCTGATCCAGATGAGCGACCCGTTCAGCCGCGGCGACGACTACCTCGGCACCGGCACCTGGACGGTGAACGCCTGGCTGTCCTACCACCCGACCCTGCTCGCCACGACCAAGGTGGTGGCGGTCGTGACGGGGCACGTCCTGGGCGTGGTCGCGGCCCACGACCGGGCCGTCGAGCTGCTGCCGAGGCGGCACCAGCTCACGGGTCAGCTGCCGTTGCTCATCGTGATGGTCGGCTTCACTGTCTCAGGGCTCTACCTGCTGTTCGCCTCCTGAATCCGCGGCCGGCATGCGCAACCGGGGAGAGTCCCGGCACAACCTGGCTGGCCAGCTCCTCGACGGCGCGCAGCAGCGCCGAGTCGCCGGCCTCGACCAGCGTGTGGCCGGCGATCAAGGCGCGGTCGACGGCGGCCTGGTCGTCCGGCAGGTAGTGGATTCCGAGGACGCGGGAGAAGCCCTCGACCATTCCGCTGATGTCGGACTCCGTCCAGCCCAGGGTGGACCGCATCCGGTTCACGACGACCCGCACGGGCGCGCCCATCGGTGTGCTCACGGAGTTCGACGAGCCCACGGGCCAGCCGCGACAGCCCGACGGGGTCGGCGCTGCCGACCACGACGATCTCGTCGGCCGCGCCGAGCGCCGCCAGGGTCATCGCGTTGCGCCTCGGCAGCGACCCGAACTCCAGGCCGGGATCGTCCTCGAGCGAGAACCCGGTGTCGACGATGACGTGCCCGCTGGTCCGCCCGACCTCGAGGATGTGCTCGACCGAGCCGGCGCGGATCTCGACCCAGCGATCGGCTCGTGGCAGGCCGGTGATCACGTTCAGCCGTCCCGACACTGCCCTCTGGACGGTCGGAAACAGGCGCTCGAGATCGCCGCTGCCGGACAGCCGAGCCGCGGAGAGCAGGCCGGACACCTCGTCCATCACCCCCAGCTGCTGGGCGACCGCCCCGCCGTAGGGGTCGGCATCGATGACGAGGGTGGGGGCGTCCCGACGGGCCAGTTCGGCACCGAGCGCCAGCGCGACCGTCGTACGACCCGGGGCGCCGGCGGGTCCCCACACCGCGACGACCCGGCCGCTTGTGCCGGCCAGCGTGCCGGCAGCCGTGCCAGCTGTCGGGCCAGCTACCGGGGCCGACAGCTCGGAAGGCGCGACGGGGCCCTCCCGGGCCACCGCGACCTGGTCCGGGGTCCCGGTTTCCGGTGCGTCTGCGTCGAGCACCGCATCGGGGAGCGCTTCGAGGTCTCGCTCCCCCACGAGCGTCGCCACCCCGATTCGAGCCGCCCGGGACCGGGCCGGGTCACCGGTGGGATCGGCGGTGATTGCCACCGGCCGCACCCGATGCCGCCGCAGGTGTTCGACGGCGGCCGCGTCGAGGCCGTGCGCATCGAGGGCAAGGACGGCGACGTCCGCCTGACCGGCCGTGGCCGTGGCCAGCAGGTCGTCGACGTCCACGCAGCGTTTGAGGACGACCACGCCCCGCCGACCGGTGAGCAGGCCGAGTGCCGTTGACTCCCAGGCTGCCCCCGAGGCCACCATGAGGACACAGACGTTCGTCATGGTCTGGCTCAGCCCTGCTTCACGAGATAGATGTTGTCGGTCTTGGCCGCCTGGACGACCGTGACGAGCGCATCGGCATCGGCGTCGGCTGGGATCCCGACCGTGACCTCACGGCCACCGGTCCCGGCCAGGCTGTCCTGGGCGCTCGAGAGGTCGGTGACGACCAGCCCGGTCAAGGCCATCTGGGCAACGGGGTCGAGGCTGGTCACCTTGCCCGCCTCGTCCTTCGCGACCGAGGTGACATAGACATCGACCCGGTCGCCCTGGGTCAGCCCGGCGGGGACGCCGGCGCCCTCGAACTCGAACGTCAGCGTCTTCAGGGTGGTCTCAGAACTCGTCCCGATCGCCGATCGCGGCAGCAGCTCGCCCGCGCCGATGTCGCGGGTCAGCGTCGCGTCGTCGGGCAAAGGCTCGTCGGCGGCGACGTAGCGATCGGCGTCGGATGCCTGGACGAAGCGCACGTTGCGGGCGACCACGTCGGCATCGCCCACCGTGTCACCGGCACCCATGTCGGCCGACACCGACCACACAGCGACGGAATCGTCCGCGTCGCCGAGGACCTTGGCGCCGACCAGAACCGACGCGGCCACGATTGCGACCCCGATCCACAGTCGCGGATCACGCCAGCCGGGTCTGGCCGCGCGCACGGCGGCAGGGGTCTGGGGGGTCTGGAGAGTCGTGCTCACGGGCTACATCATGCAAGGTCTCGTGGAATCGGTCACATTGCCGTCCACAGGACGGCAAGGCCGGGCCCCCTGTCCACAGCCTCGGAGATCCGTCGCGCGAACGCTGACGCGTTCATGGCAGAGTTGGCGCATGTCCGGTTCGACCCGATTCCTAACTCTGGCCGACGTGGCCGAGGTTCTCAACACCTCCAGCGCCCAGGTCTACGCACTTGTGCGCCGCGGCGATCTGATGGCGATCAAGATCGGCGGGCGCGGTCAATGGCGGGTCGAGTCGAGTCAGCTCGAGGCCTACATCGAGCGGCTCTACAAGGAGACCCAGGCCTTCGTCGCCGAACACCCCTACGTCGAAGGCGACAGCCGGCCCGAGGTCTGAGCGGCCGGACTGACCCTCCGATCAGCCGTCCTCGCCAGCGAGGGTTACTTCGACCTGCCTCACCTTGCCGTCGCGCCGGACGGTGAGGGTGATCGTGTCCCCGGGCACGTGCGTTCGGATCTGCACGATCAACGAACGACCGTCGGTGATGGTCTGATCGTCCACCGCGGTGACCACGTCCCCCTCCTCGAGGCCCGCATCGTCGGCCGGAGTGTCCGCGACCACCGAGTCGATGACCGCGCCGGCTCCGTCACGGTCTCCGCCGGTCACCACCTGGGCGCCGATGACGGGATATCGAGCCTTGCCGGTCCGCAGGATCTGGTCAGCCGTGGTCATCACCTGCTCGATCGGGATCGCGAAGCCGACGCCGATGTTTCCGGCCTCGCCACCGAGGGTGCTGCCTCCGGTCGTGGCGATCGCCGAGTTCACTCCGATGATCTGGCCCTGCATGCTCACCAGCGGGCCACCCGAGTTGCCCGGGTTGATGGCGGCGTCGGTCTGCACCGCATTGATGTACGACGCGTCGTCGCTGCTCTCGCCGGTGGTGACGGGCCGGTTCAACGCACTGATGATCCCGGACGTGACCGTCTCGTTGAGACCAAGCGGGGAGCCGATCGCGACGACCGGGTCGCCGACGTTCATCGCCTCGGATGAGCCCAGCGACACCGGTTTGAGCTTCTTGGCCTGCGGCACGTAGAGCACCGCGATGTCGTAGACGGTGCTGGTGCCGATGAGGCGGGCCTTCTGCGGCCGACCGCTGTGGTCGACGACCTCGATGTCGCCGCCGTCCGCCGCACCGGCAACCACATGGTTGTTGGTGATGATGTGGCCCTGCCTGTCGAACACCCAGCCAGACCCGGTGGACCCGAGGTGTTCGCCCTCGTAGTCCGCCAGGACCTGGACCGTGCTGGGCAGCAGCGCCTTGGCAACCGAGGCGACCGACTCGTTCCCTGCCTGGATCGGTGGAACGGACACGGTCTCGACGCCGTCGATGCCGTTGCTCGACCTACCGTCGTCGTTCGCCTCACGCCAGGACGCTCCGACCAGGCCGCCGACCACGCCGCCGGCGAGGCCCACCACGAGCGCGAGAACGGCCACCACCGGCCAGATCCAGCCCGAAACCCGGCCTTTGGGGCCCTTGGGCGGATGCTGTGACTTCGCGCCGGGCGGCTGACCGGCCATGGGATAGCCCGCCGCGCCCTGGTTGTCAGGGGCGTAGGCGAAGGGCTGCTGTCCGTAGGGCTGTTGTTCGAACCGGCTGGTCCCACCGGACGTCGGGTAGCTGCCCGAGCCTGCGGGGTTCGGCGTGGGCGCATACGCGGGACCGGCGTACGGCGGCGTGAGCCGCGACTCAGGCTGGCCCTGCGGCAACTGCGGTCCGATTGGCTGCGTGGGCTCCCAGTCTGGTTGCTCGTCGTCCTCGCCCTGACTGGCAGACTGCTCAACCGAGTCGTCAACCGGGTGGTCACTCGAGTCGTCGACCGGATGGTCAACGGGGTCGTTCACAGCCCCATCCTGATCCACGCGGGTGCCACCGGGTTGGTGGCGTCGGACGCACCACCGTTGCCGCGCGTCAGCGCGCCGGGGGTGGCAGGCGTCGGCCTGGTCAGGCTGGTGACCGGGCCACGGCTCGGTGCCTCAGCGGGTGCCGCGCTGAGCGCCAGCACCCCGAACATCGCGGCGCCGACCGACCCGGCACCGAGAGCGGCGAGTCCGGCGAACCGGCGGCTTCGCTCGTCGTGCTGGCCGGCGTTGTGGACGAAGTCGCTCACGTGGTCGGGATAGGAGGCGAACGCGCCCGGGCGGCACAGCGAGCCCTTGAGCCTCTCGGGAGCGGGGTCCGCGTCAGCGAGCGAGAGGGAGGCGAGCTGGCGCTTGACCCAGCCCTCGCGCTCAACCGCGACCCGACACGTCGGACAGACGTGGACGTGCGCCCAGGCCCGCTCCTCCTCGGCCGGCGACATCTGGCCGTCGACGAGGGCACCTACGCGGTGACCGAGATGCATCATGGCGTCGGCACCCGGGACAGTCGGGGGGCCTTCAGGCGGGCAGGAACAGGGACCCGCGGTCCGGAGTAACGGGTCCGGCCATCACCAGGGGCCCGGTGGGCCAGGGCGTCGCGGAGCATCGCGCGGCCACGGTGGATGCGGGAGCGGACCGTGCCGAGCTTGGCGCCCAGGATCTCCGCGATCTCCTCGTAGGTGAGGCCTTCGACGTCGCACAGGACGACGGCGGCGCGGAAGTCGGGAGGAAGAAGCGCAAGCGCCCGTTCAATGTCGTCGTCGAACGTCCGGTCGGCCAGATGGTCGGCAGGCGAGAGTTCGGCACTCGGCAGCCGACCCTCGCGCTCGTCGGACAACGCGTCGAAACGGATCCGCTGCTTGCGGCGAGCCTGGTCGAGGAAGAGGTTGGTCGTGATCCGGTGCAGCCAGCCCTCGAAGGTGCCCGGGGTGTACGTCGACAGCGACCGGAACACGCGGACGAACACCTCCTGGGTCAGGTCTTCAGCATCGGGCCGGTTGCCGGTCAGGCGGTAGGCAAGCCGGTAGACGCGGTCGGAGTGCTGTTCGACGATCTCGTCCCAGGTCGGGACCTCCGTCGACATGCTCTCCATGTGGGGCTCCTGCGGTTTGGTGTGGAACAGCGTCTGACCTCTCAGGTTAGGGACCGGTTCTGAGAGAACCCTGTGAGAACACACGATCCTAGTTGAACAACGAAGTTGCCCCCCGGTCTGTTCCGTCGTCCCTCCGACGGGGACGTTGTATCGTCACTCACGTTCACCGACCAGTCGTCAACCGGAGGCTCCCATCACCACGCAGCTCAAGCCAGCAAGCTGGTCCTACGCCGAGGAGTTCATCGCCGAAGACGAGGTGCTGACGGCCGCGCGCGCCAGAGCCGCGGAGGTCGGCGTCGTACCGATCGGCAACGGCGTCGGCTCCGCGCTGCGCTTCCTGGCCTCGGTCCTCGAGGCCCGCGCGGTCGTCGAGATCGGCACCGGCACCGGCGTTTCCGGGCTGTGGCTGCTCCGCGGCATGCGTCCCGACGGCATCCTCACCACCGTGGACATCGAGACCGAGCACCAGCGGCTCGCCAAGCAGACCTTCACCGAGGCCGGCGTTCCCGCCCAGCGCGCCCGCACCATCTCCGGCGCCGCGCTCGAGGTGTTGCCGAGGCTCACCGATGGCCACTACGACCTCGTCTTCTGCGACGGCGACAAGCGCGAATACTCCGCCTACCTCAAGGAAGCCCTCCGCCTGCTGCGTCCCGGCGGCATCGTGGCCTTCGACAACGCCCTGTGGCACGACCGGGTCGCCGATCCGGCGCAGCGCGACGAGGAGACCGTGGAGATCCGCTCCCTCGGCCGCGAGGTCGCCGAGGCCGACGGCCTGGTTCCGGTGCTGCTGCCCGTCGGGGACGGCCTGCTGGTCGCGAAGAAGGAATGGACGCCCGAGGAGGACTAGCTCGGGTCCTGGTAGCTGGGGGCGGCGGCGAAGCCGTCCCAGCCCTCGGCGACGGCCACCACGTCGCACTCCTCGATCAGGATCGGGGGCGAGCCGATGATCTGTGATCCTGGGGAGTCGGCGGCCCCTTCGATGAAGTTCTTCTGGAACTCGACGCGTGCCTCGTCGGTGGCGAACACGTAGCAGCCCTCGAACCATTCACCGGGGCGGACCCGCCAGGTCTTGAAACGCAGCCCGGTCATCCCGGTGAACCGGGCATACGAGGTGTCGGCGACGTACGACGCCAGCTGATCCTCGACGCCGGCCGGTGCGGACGCGAGTGACCAGCGGACGGTCAGGCCCAGCATCAGCCCACACCTTCGAGCGGAGCATCCCGACGGAGCCAGGCCAACAGGGCCCGGGCGCCGTATCCGGTGGGCCCGGTCGTCCACTCGAAGTTCTCGGTCGGCGAGTCACCAACCGGCGCGACGTCGAGATGCGCCCAGGGCACGTCTCCGGCGAAGTGCTGGAGGAACAGGGCCGCTGTGATCGCCCCTGGCGTGCCGGCGCAGTTGTCGGCGTCGGCCACCTTCGAGGTCAGCGTCTCCTCGTACTCGACGGCGAGCGGCATCCGCCACAGCGGCTCGCCGGCGGCGTCGCCGGCAGCAGCGATCGACGCAGCGAGGCCCTCGTCGTTGGCGAAGTAGCCGCCGGTGCGAATGCCGAGGGCGACCTTCATCGCGCCGGTCAGGGTGGCGACGTCGACCAAGGCGTCGGGAGCGAGCTCGGCAACGGCGTACGCCATCGCATCGGCGAGCACCAGGCGTCCTTCGGCGTCGGTGTTGGTGACCTCGGTGGTGCGGCCGCCGAACTGGCGGATCACGTCTCCAGGGCGCAAGCGCGTGGCCGCTGATCGCGTTCTCCGCCGCCGCGACAAGTCCGGTGACCCGCACCTTGCAGCCGACCTCGGCCAGCGCACCCAGGGTCGCGATCACGACGGCACCACCGGTCATGTCGCGCTTCATGTTGACCATCGACTCGCCGGGCTTGATCGACAGTCCGCCGGAGTCGAACGTGATGCCCTTGCCGACGAGTACGACGTGCGGAGTCTTCTTGTTGGCGTGCGGGGGGTTGTAGTCGATCTGGATCAGGCGCGGCGGGGTGGCCGACGCCTGGCCGACTCCGACGATGCCGCCGAAGCCGCCCTTGGCGAGCTCCTTCTCGTCCCAGACGCGGAACCCGAGCCCGGCGGCCTCTGCGACCAGCTCGGCCTGGTCGGCCATCCACTGCGGGTTCTTGACGTTGGACGGCACGGTTGCGAGGACTCGCGCCCGCCAGCCGGCGCCGCCGATCGCGAGCGCTCTGGAGAGGGCGTCTTGTCGAGCCGGCTCCGCGCACGCGAGTACGACGCGGGCCACCGGCTGCTGCTTGGGGCCGTCAAGGCCCCAGTGGAACCCGAACGAGCCGAGCATCGCCCCCACCACGAATGCCTCGAAACCGTCGTCGTCGGCCACGGATGCGACCGTTGTCGCCACGCTTCCCTTGCCGACCACGGCCCGCGCCAGCGCGGCGCCGGCCCGGCGCAGATCCGCATCGGACTGCTCCCCCACGCCGACGAAGACCAGCAGGCTCAGGTCATCGTGGGCGAGCACCGGATGGGTCACCACCTCACCGGCCTTGCCGGTGGCCTCGTGGTGCTCGAGCAGCGCGAAGCCGTCGAGACCGAGCGCGTCGAGGAGCTCCTCGGCGCCCGGCCCGAGGGTCAGCGGCTCGTCCGGTTTGTCGCCGGGAAGCACCGGCACGGCCACGACCTCCACGCCCCGGAGGGCATGCGGCAGCAGCGCGCTGAGTGCGAACTCTGGTGGGGAAACCTGACGAGGCAGAGTGGGGGTGCGCGTCTCCGAGATGGCCACAGGCGTCAGCCGACGACATCCTTGAGAGCGTCGCCCAGTGCGCGTGCCTCTTCGGCGTTGAGCTCTACGACCAGACGGCCACCGCCTTCGAGCGGGACGCGCATCACGATCCCGCGTCCTTCCTTGGTGACTTCCAGCAGGCCGTCGCCCGTCCGCGGCTTCATCGCCGCCATACGCGCACCTCTTCCTTCGTTTTCACGCGCCGGTCGGCGCAGGACGCAGTGACCATTATCCCTCATCCGGCCGTGCATCCGACCACTACCCTGATCCCACCCGTCCCGAGAGGCAGCCATGATCGATCAGCCGGTGTCCTACGACGTCAACGATGGCAGGGCCACCATCACCCTCAACCGACCCGAGGCGATGAACAGCCTCGACATCGCGACGAAGGAGGCATTGCTGGCGGCCGTCCGCCAGGCCGCATCGGACCCGGACGTGAGGTGCGTCGTGCTGACCGGCACGGGCCGGGCCTTCTGCGTCGGCCAGGATCTCAAGGAGCACATCGCGCTCCTGTCGGACGATCCCGAGGGGGCGCTGTCGTCCACGGTCGACAGCCACTACAACCCGATCGTGACCACCTTGGCGACGATGCCGAAGCCCGTCATCGCCGCCCTGAACGGGGTCGCCGCCGGCGCCGGGGCGTCGCTCG
Organism: uncultured Actinomycetota bacterium; assembly: GCA_963844385.1. GTDB lineage: Bacteria > Actinomycetota > Actinomycetes > Propionibacteriales > Nocardioidaceae > Nocardioides. The sequence goes on from CAWJOJ010000030.1 coordinate 86,809, forward strand.
CGTTCGCCTGCGACTTCCGGATCCTCGTGGACACCGCCAGCTTCAACCTTGCCTTCACCGGCGTCGCCCTGTCCTGCGACACGGGTTCCTCGTGGACGCTGCAGCGACTGGTCGGCCGGGCCAAGGCGATCGAGATGCTGTACTTCCCGACCACCGTCTCGGCCGCGGACGCGTTGGCCCTCGGCATCGCCACGACCGTCGTACCCGCCGACGACTTCGAGGCGACCGTCTGCCGAGCTCGCGAACCGGTTGGCAAACGGGCCGACGGTTTCCTACGGCTCGATCCGGCAGTCGGTGGAGTACGCGGCCGGGCACAGCTTCGAGGACGCCCTCGCAACCGAGTCGCGGATGATGGCGAAGACCGGAGCCACCCAGGACCATCGCAATGCCGTGGCGGCCTTCATCGCCAAGGAGAAGCCGAAGTTCGCCGGCCGCTAGCGCGAGCCGCCGAGCGCGCTCAGGAGCTGGCGGGGTGTCCTGACCCGCATCCGGTGCCGGCTCGGGTGGGCGCCGATGGTCACACCGCGGAGGTCAGGTAGGCACTGGTGAATATGCAGACGCCGAGGACCAGTCCGACATGGGCCAGCACTCCGGCGACTGTGTGCGCTTTGACCAGCCCCCGTCCGATCCGAAAGGTGCCGGCACCGTTCTTCTCGTTCGCGAGCCGGGCCCGGGTCAGCACGACGTCCAGCACAGCAAGGCAGGTCAGGATGTAGACGATCGGAGCCATGGACACGTCGGGAAGTTTGCACTAGTTCGCATCGTCGGGTCTCGTCGCCCTGCGATCAGCATCGGCGTCTCGGGCGCTTTCGGCCTCCAGCTCGGTGGCCAGCCGTCGCAGCAAGGCGTCCACCTCGGACATCCGGTAGCCGACCAGCGCCGTGGAGAACTTCACCGCGCGAAGGTCGTCCGCATCCAGCCGTTGTCCGGCCCGAACGAGGGCGTCCGGCCGGTCGTCGTACACCTCAGCCATGGGGCGGCCGTAGCCGGCCGCCACCGCGGCGACGCCGCCCATGGCGAGCACGATCAGGATCGCGAAGAACCACATCATCGACTTACTCCGGTTGCCTGGGGTGTACGGCGGTGGGGCCAAGGCCGGCCCGCGCCGCGACCATCATCTCCACCACCTCGTCGGTGTCGTCGGTCACGGTCAGCAGTTCGAGATCGGCCTTCGAGATCTTGCCGTCAGCCAGCACGGTGTCCCGCATCCAGGCCAGCAGACCGCTCCAGTAGTCGACTCCGATCAGCGCGACCGGGAACGAGGTGACCTTCTGCGTCTGGACCAGGGTCAGCGCCTCGAACAGCTCGTCAAAGGTGCCGAGGCCACCGGGCAGGACCGCGAACCCCTCGGCGTACTTGACGAACATGGTCTTGCGGGCGAAGAAGTAGCGGAAGTTGATGCCGATGTCGACCCACTGGTTCAGGCCGGTCTCGAACGGCAGCTCGATGCCGAGGCCGACGCTCACACCCCCGGCCTGGCTGGCGCCCTTGTTGGCGGCCTCCATCGCGCCCGGACCCCCGCCGGTGATGACCGCGAACCCGGCATCGGCCAGCTTGCCGCCGAGCTCCTCACCCTTGGCGTAGAACGGGTCGTCGCGCTTGGTGCGGGCGGAGCCGAAGACGCCGATCGCGGGACCCAGCTCGGCCAGTGCACCGAACCCCTCCACGAACTCGGCCTGGATCCGCATCACCCGCCACGGGTCCAGGTGCACCCAGTCGGTGGGGCCGCGCGAGTCGAGCAGTCGCTGGTCGGTGGTGCCCTCGTCGATCTGGTCCCGCCGCATCGTGACGGGGCCCTTGTGCTTCTCTCCTTCGATCACGTCTGTGCCCCCGCATCTGCCGCCAGCCACTCCTTGAGCTGGCGCTCACAGCGCTCGATGTGCTCGATCGGAACGTACTCCTCCTGCTTGTGCGCAAGCATCGGATCACCCGGTCCGAAGTTGACAGCCGGCACGCCGAGGCCGGTGAAGCGGGCGACGTCGGTCCAGCCGAACTTGGGGTTCGCCGTGCCGCCGACGGCCTCCAGGAATGCCTTGGCGGCAGGCTTGTCGAGCCCGGGCATCGCGCCGGGTGCAGAGTCGGTGACGGTCAGCTCGTACCCCTCGAAGAACTCACGCAGGAACTCCTCCGCCTCCTTCTCGTCGCGGTCGGGGGCGAACCGGTAGTTGACCGTGACCACGCACTCGTCGGGCAGGACGTTGCCGGCGACGCCGCCGCTGATGAAGACCGCGCTCAGGCTCTCGCGGTACTCCAGCCCGTCGATCACCGGCCTGCGCCCGTCGTACTCGTTGAGCCTGGCCAGGATCGGCGCCGCCTTGTGGATGGCGTTCACGCCCTTCCAGCTGCGCGCGGCGTGCGCCCGTTCTCCGGTGGTGCGGACGTCGGCCCGCATCGTGCCTTGGCAGCCCGCCTCGATGACCGCGTCGGACGGCTCCATCAGGATCGCGAAGTCCCCCTTCATCAGCTCCGGGTCGCTCAAGGTGAGGCGGGACAAGCCGTTGAGGTCGGCCTCGATCTCCTCGCAGTCGTAGAAGATGAAGGTGATGTCGCGATTGGGTGTCGTGACGTCTGCTGCGAGCTTCAGCGCCACCGCGCATCCACCCTTCATGTCGCAGGTACCGAGGCCGTGCAGGTAGGTGCCGTCGTTCCTGGCGGGCAGGTTGTCGTTGAGCGGGACGGTGTCGATGTGGCCGGCGATCACCACGCGTTCCGGCCGGCCGAGCTGAGTCCGGGCGATGACAGTGTTCCCGCGTCGGGTCAGTTCGAGGTGCGCCAACGGGCTGAGTGCTGCCTCGATCGCGTCGGCGATGGCCGCTCGTTCTGCTCACCGACCAGGTGACGTGGGGGGGGGTAGGGTTGAGTGGGGGCGTGTCCCGCGTGGGTCAGTTCGAGATGCGCCAACGGGCTGAGTGCTGTCTCGATCGCGTCGGCGATGGCGCGCTCGTTCCTGCTCACCGACTCCAGGTTGACCAGTGCTTCGGTCAGCGTTACCGCGTCGGTGGTCAGGTTGATCGTGGCGGAATCCAGACTCATGCCGTTCATCCTGTCAGCCCTGCCGAGTCGTCGCATCTCGCCGAGTCGTCGCATCTTCGCCGAGTCGTCGCATCTTCACGCCGTTCGGCGTGAAGATGCGACGACTCGGCTGGTTCAGCCAACAGAGGGGGGTCAGCCGTGAGGATGCGACGACTCGACGGTGACGGAAAGGTCGGGGGCGTCGGCGAGGGTGAGGCTGGTGGCGAGAGTCTCGGCCGCGATCAACGCCTCGTGGGTGCGAGCGGCGGCCAGGACGGACTCCGGACCGGCGATCGTCAGCGAGATCCGGTCGGACACGTGCAGCCCGGCTTCGCGGCGGGCCTGCTGGACCTGGCGGACCAGGTCTCTTGCCAGGCCCTCGGCCTCGAGCTCGGGCGTCACCTCGGTGTTGAGTACGACGAACCCGCCGCGCGGCAGCATCCCGGTCGCCGAGCCGTCCGGCCCGGCGGCCACTGTCTCCAGGGAGTACTCACCCTCCTCCAGCGCGAGGCCTCCCGAGGTGACGCCGCCGTCCTCGCCGACCGACCAGTCACCGGACTTCGAACCCTTGATCGCCAGCTGGACGTCCTTGCCGAGCCGCGGCCCGGCTACCCGAGCGTTGACGGTGAGCCGCTGCGAGACGCCGTACGACGCCGACTCCGGGTGCTCTGCGTCGAGCAGCCGGACCGACTTCAGGTTCAGCTCGTCGGCGATGATGCCCTCGAAGCCCGCGAGGGCCGCTGCGTCGGCGACGACCACAGTGAGCTCGGACAGCGGCAGCCGGTTCCGAAGGTTCGCCGCCTTCCGCAGGGCCGAGCCGGCCGAACAGGCATCACGCACGACATCCATGGCGGCCAGCAGCGCCTGGTCCGCTGCGGAGTCACCCGGCAGCTCGGACGCCGCTGGCCAGTCGGTCAGGTGGACCGAGCGGCCACCGGTCAGCCCACGCCAGACCTCCTCAGTGGTCAGCGGCAGAAGCGGCGCAGTCACCCTGCAGACCACCTCGAGCACGGTGTAGAGCGTGTCGAAGGCCTGGGTGGTTTCGAGGCCCCCCTCAACCACCGGGTCGGCCCCGGCTGAGTCGGTGGCCCAGAACCGTTCGCGGGACCGCCGGATGTACCAGTTGGTCAGCACGTCGAGGAACGCCCGCGTGGAGTCACAGGCGTTGGCGACCTCGTAGTTGTCGAGCTGCTCGGTCATCTCCTCGACGTACTGCCGGCACTTGGCCAGCAGATAACGGTCCAGCGGGTCCTGCGAAGAGGTCGACCACTTGGCGTCGTACCCGTCAGCGCCGACTGTGTTGGCGTAGAGCGAGAAGAAGTACCAGCTGTTCCACAGCGGGATCAGCACCTGCCGCACCGAGTCGCGGATGCCCTGCTCGGTGACGATCAGGTTGCCGCCGCGCAGGATCGGCGACGACATCAGGAACCAGCGCATCGCGTCGGCGCCGTCGCGGTCGAACACCTCGTAGACGTTGGGGTAGTTGCGCAGCGACTTCGACATCTTGTTGCCGTCTGAGCCGAGCACGATGCCGTGGCTGAGGCAGGTCTCGAACGCCGGCCGCTCGAAGATGCCGGAAGCGATCACGTGCATGGTGTAGAACCAGCCGCGGGTCTGACCGATGTACTCGACGATGAAGTCACCCGGGAAGTGGTCGTCGAACCAGTCGGCGTTCTCGAACGGATAGTGGACCTGCGCGAACGACATCGAGCCGGACTCGAACCAGCAGTCGAGGACGTCGGTCACCCGGCGCATCGTCGACTTGCCCTCGCCCACCGGCCGCGGGTCGTCCGGGTTGGGGCGGGTCAGCTCGTCGATGAACGGGCGGTGCAGGTCGGTGACCTCCACGCCGAAGTCGTTCTTCAGCTCCTCGAGCGAGCCGTAGACATCGATCCGCGGGTACGCCGCGTCGTCGCTCTTCCAGACCGGGATCGGCGATCCCCAGAACCGGTTGCGCGAGATCGACCAGTCCCGAGTGTTCTCCAGCCACTTGCCGAACTGGCCGTCCTTGACGTGCTCGGGCACCCAGCGGATCTCCTGGTTGAGCTCGAGCATCCGGTCGCGGATCTTGGTGGTCTGCACGAACCACGACGAGACCGCCATGTAGATCAGGGGTTCGCGGCACCGCCAGCAGTGCGGATAGGAGTGCTCGTAGGTCTCCCGGCGCAGCAGCACCGTTCCAGGAGTGACGCTCCCGGTCTCAGCCCCACCACGGGTGGCCGCCCTGAGGTGGTCGATGATGGCGAGGTTGGCGTCGAAGACGTGCATCCCGGCGTACTCGTCGACGGGGTGGATGAACTTCCCGTCCTTACCGACCGGGATCACGGGCTCGATGCCCTCGCGGTCGGTGACGATCTTGTCGACCTCGCCGAAGGCACCGGCGGTGTGCACCAACCCGGTTCCGTCCTCGGTGGTGACGAACTCGGCCGCGAACACGCGATGAGCGTTCTCGTGGCCGACGTAGTAGGTGAACGGCGGCGTGTACGCGCTGCCGACCAGGTCGGCGCCCGTCAGCCGCTCGACCACGACGGGCTCCTCCCCGAGCTCGCGTGCGTACGCCGAAAGCCGCGCCGCGCCGATCACGTAGCGCTCACTGGATTCCTTGTCGCCCGGGTGCGGAGCCTCGACCACGACGTAGTCGATGTCCGGGCCGACCATGATTCCCAGGTTGGCGGCGAAGGTCCACGGCGTCGTCGTCCACACCAGCGCCAGCGCGCCGGCCGCGGGTCCGTCGGTCAGCCGCAGGCCGACGGTGACGGACGGGTCCTGACGCATCTGGTAGACGTCGTCGTCCATCCGAAGCTCGTGGTTGGAGAGCGGGGTCTCGTCGTTCCAGCAGTAGGGCAGCACGCGGAAGCCCTCGTAGGCCAGGCCCTTGTCGTGGAGCTGCTTGAACGCCCACATCACCGACTCCATGTAGTCGGTGTCGAGGGTCTTGTAGTCGTTGTCGAAGTCGACCCAGCGGGCTTGGCGGGTGACGTAGTCGCGCCACTCCTGGGTGTACTCGAACACCGACTTGCGGCACTCGGCGTTGAACTTCTCGATGCCGAGCTCGAAGATCTCGTCAGTCGTCTTCATCCCGAGCTGGCGCATCGCCTCGAGCTCGGCGGGCAGGCCGTGGGTGTCCCAGCCGAAGCGGCGCTCCACCCGCTTGCCGCGCATGGTCTGGAAGCGCGGGATCAGGTCCTTGACGTAGCCGGTCAGCAGGTGGCCGTAGTGCGGCAGGCCGTTGGCGAACGGCGGACCGTCGTAGAAGACGAACTCGTTCTGGCCGTTGGGGCCCGCTTCGCGTTGCTCGACAGACGCCCGGAAGGTGTCGTCGACCTTCCAGTACGCCAGCACCCGCTCCTCGATCTCGGGGAACCTCGGGCTCGACGGCACGCTCGGCTGATCGGCGTCCTGGTTCGTGGTGACCTTCGGATAGGTCATGGGCGGGTCTCCTGCGGTACGTCGTCGGGTCTTCGTTGGTCGAGCTTGTCGAGCTTGTCGAGACCACGAGGACGACAGTTTCGCCGCGGTACCACCTCGCTTGCCGGCCATTGCTGGTCGACCGCTTCATGACGGCTGTTACGGGCCTACCCGTCCGGTTCTAATGAGCTTGAGGGTCTGACAGGCTCGACCGACGAAGCGTTCTTCCGGAGGCTCGCCGCTGATGACGGCTCGAACGCCTGTGGCCCCAACGGTACCGGTCGAGCCGCCGGTTCAACCAATTCATTCCCGCGTCCGTAGGGTTGGGGGGTGACTTCCGCATCCGGCTCATCGCCCACGTCGTCAGCCCAGTCCCCGGCTCCGTCGTCAGCATGGGGCTTCGGCCTCGCCACGATCGACTCGAACAAGACCGTCCTCGACGTCTGGTTCCCGCATCCCGCGTTGGGGTCCGCGCCCGACGACCCCCAGGCCGAGTCGGCGCTGAAGGCGCTCGCCGCCAGCGATCACGCTCGCGGCGTACGACGTGAGGTACGGCTGGTCGAGATCGCCGATCTCCAGAGTGCGCCGGCGTCCACCGAGGACGTCTGGCTGCGGCTGCATCTGCTGTCCGCGCGGCTTGTCGTCCCCCACACGATCAACATGGACGGCGTCTTCGGCCTGCTGACCAACGTGGTGTGGACCAACGCCGGGCCGTGCGCAGTGGAGGGGTTCGAGCTCACGCGGGCTCGGATGCAGAAGGGGGGCAACCACGTCACGGTGTACGGCGTGGACAAGTTCCCTCGGATGGTCGACTACGTCGTGCCGTCGGGAGTGCGGATTGCCGACGCGGACCGGGTCCGGCTCGGGGCACACCTGGCGTCGGGCACGACCGTGATGCACGAGGGCTTCGTGAACTACAACGCCGGCACCCTCGGCGCGTCGATGGTGGAGGGCCGGATCTCGGCTGGCGTCCTCGTCGGAAGTGGATCCGACGTCGGCGGTGGAGCGTCGATCATGGGCACCCTGTCCGGCGGCGGCCAGCAGGTCATCGCGATCGGCGAGGGCTGCCTGCTCGGCGCCAACGCCGGCATCGGCATCTCGCTCGGCGACGACTGCGTCGTCGAGGCCGGCTGCTACGTCACCTCCGGAACGAAGGTCACACTCGACGACGGAAAGGTCGTCAAGGCGCTCGAACTCTCCGGCGCCAGCAATGTCTTGTTCCGCCGCAACTCGGTCTCAGGGGCCATCGAGGCGGTGCCGTGGAAGGGCCGGGCAGCCGGGAAGGGCATCGAGCTCAACCCCGCCCTGCACAGCAACTGATGGAGCACTGATGCGCCGGGGGGCGAAGATTGCGCTCCTCGGACTGGCCTTGCTCACGGTCATCGGAGCGATCGGGGTGGCCGTCTGGAACGGCGCGGGCCCCCTGCCAGACCCGGAGGGCTGCACCGCATCCGTGGGCGGGCACGAGGTGACGCTGAGCACCGAACAGTCCGAGAACGCAGCCCTGATCGCCGCGATCGGCGTACGCCGGGGGCTTCCGGCGCGCGCGGTGAGCATCGCGCTGGCCACGGCGTACCAGGAAAGCAAGATCACCAACATCGAGACTGGCGACCGCGACTCGCTCGGCATCTTCCAGCAGCGGCCCTCGCAGGGCTGGGGCAGTCCCGACGAGATCCTGGACCCTTACTACTCCATCAACGCGTTCTACGACGCTCTGGTCGAGGTCGACGGCTACGAAGAAATGCGGATTACGGACGCGGCCCAGGAGGTCCAGCGATCGGGGTACCCGGAGGCCTACCAAGACCACGCCGCGGACGCCCAGGCCCTGGCTTCGGCCCTGACGGGCTACTCACCGGGCCGGTTCACGTGCGTCGTGGACGACCCCGGTGGCGACGGGCCGACGAAGCTCGGACGGGCCGGACTGACGTCCGACGCTGCCGCCGTACGACGCGATCTCGACGCCGCGTTCGGTGGACTGTCGCTGGGTGGGTTCGCTCCGGGCGGCGTGAGCAGCGGCCACTCGGAGGGATCGGCGCACTACAAGGGTCGGGCCATCGACATCTTCGTCCGCCCGATCAACCCGGACAACAAGCGCCAGGGCTGGGCGATCGCCGCCTACCTGGTCGCCCAGGCCGACCGGCTCCGGGTCGCGCACGTCATCTTCGACGACCGGATCTGGACCTCAGGTCGCACCTCGGAGTCAGGATGGCGCGACTACGACCCAGGTGACACGTCCGGGAAGTCGGACGCGACCGTCGCCGTCCTCGAACACCGCGACCACGTCCACGTGGACGTCCCTTAACGCAATTGGACAAACTCGTCCGATCCAGCCACCAAGAGTCGATTGACGTGCGACCATCGCCTTGGGGGATCCTCGGGGGGCGAGGATCCATGGGGGAAGCGAACATCATGAGCGATTCCACGTTGTACACGATCGGCACCGCACTGAACCGCGCCAAGGACCAGGGTCTGACGGTCCAGGTGCTGGTCGAGGGCCAGTGGCTGGACGGCCGAGTCGCCGCGACCGACGGCCACGGCCTGGTGTTGGCGGCCGAGGGCCTCGAGCAGTCGGTGATCAGGATGCAGAGCATCTCGGCCGTGCGGGTCTTCAGCGCCGCGCCGGCGCCAAGGGCGCACGCCTATGCGGCAGCCGCGCCGAACGCCCAGCCGATGCCCGGTCCGCAGGATTTGGATGTCGACCGCCATGCCGGTCGCCCCGAGCTCACGATGGCCAGCTACGCGCGCTAGGAGCGAGTGGACAGCCGTTCAGAAGCGGCGCCGACGCGCTCGTCGGTGGCGGTGAAGGCGATCCGGACGTGGTCTCGGCCCGCTGCACCATAAAACGAGCCGGGCGCGACCAGGATGCCGCGGTCGGCTAGCCAGGAGACGGTCTCCCAGCAGTCCTGCCCGCGGGTCGCCCAGAGATAGAGCGACGCCTCGGAATGGTCGATCCGGAAGCCGGCAGCTTCGAAGGCAGTCTTGAGCTTGGTACGACGGGCGGCATATCGGGCGTGCTGCTCGGTGACGTGCCGGTCGTCGTCGAGAGCGGCCACCATGGCGGCCTGCTGGGGAGCGGGCATCTGCAGGCCGAGGTTCTTGCGCACTGCCAGCAGCTCCTTCACCAGCGCGGTGTCGCCGGCGACGAACGCACAGCGGTAGCCGGCCAGGTTGGACCGCTTCGAGAGCGAGTGCACCGCCAGGATGCCCTCGAACGAACCGCCACAGACATCCGGGTGCAGCACCGAGACCGGCGCCGCCTCCCAGGCGCACTCGAGGTAGCACTCGTCGGACACCAGGATCGTGCCGCGCTGGCGACACCAGTCGACGACCTTCTTGAGATGGTCGACCGGAAGCACCCGACCGGTCGGGTTCGACGGCGAGTTGATCCACAGCAGCTTGGGCACCTCCGGACCGATCGCTGTCAGCGAGTCCGCGGCGAAGCCCCGCGCACCCGCCAAGGCAACGCCGACCTCGTAGGTGGGATAGGCCAGCTCCGGGTAGACGATCAGGTCGCCGGGCCCGACCCCGAGATGGACGGCCATCGAGCCGATGAGCTCCTTGGAGCCGATCACCGGAAGGACGGCGTCAAGGCCCAGGTCGCGCACCCCGAACCGGCGGGCCAACCAGTCGATCGCGGCCTGCCGGGTCTCGACCCGGCCGATGGTCAACGGGTAGCCGGGTGCGTCCGCGGCAGAGCGCAGGGCGTCCTGGACGATCTCGGGAGTCGGGTCGACCGGTGTGCCCATGGACAGGTCGACGATCCCGTCGTCATGGCCGCGCGCCCGCTCGGCGTACGTCGTCAGGTTGTCCCACGGAAAGTCCGGGAGGCGACCGGAAACGCGGGCGAAGGTCACTCCTGGGGCTGCGGGGGCAGCGCCTCGATGAGCGCGTGGTCCTTGTCGATCACACCCATCTTCGCCGCACCACCGGGTGAGCCGAGGTCTTCGAAGAACGCGACGTTCGCGGTGTAGTAGTCCTTCCACTGCTCCGGCGTGTCGTCCTCGTAGAAGATGGCCTCGACCGGGCAGACCGGCTCACAGGCACCACAGTCGACGCACTCGTCGGGGTGGATGTAGAGCATCCGCTTGCCTTCGTAGATGCAGTCGACCGGACATTCGTCGACGCAGGCACGATCCTTGAGATCGACGCACGGCTGAGCGATGACGTAGGTCAAGAGATCCTCCTGGGCGTTGCTGTAACGAGGACAGCCTAGTATCCCCGGCATGGATCCCGACACCGGCTCCCACAGCGTGGGCAGGCGGGCTGGCCACCATCTGCTCGGGCCCCATGTAGTGGGCCAGCGAGTTGTCGTACGACGGGTGCTGCGCGGCCAGACCGGGCCCAGTGGTGGGCCGGCCATGACCGACGTCCTGGGTGTGTGCACCGCCTGGGCCGACGGGGTCTGCGTGGTCGACGGCCAGTCCATCGTGATCGCCGACATCGTGTCCGGAAAGCCGGTGCCGCCCCGGCCATCGGTGCGACATCGGGCCAGCCCGGGCGAGGTACAGCGTCGGGCCCTGGCGCTCTGGCCGGACCTGGTCACCGCTCCCCTCGAAGACTGGATCCTGCGGACGTCGCAGACCTCGACCGCCCGCCGCGCCAACTCGGTGCTGGCCATCGGCGACTCCGGCCTGGAAGACCCGGTGTCCGTGGTCTCGGCGTACTACCACGCCCGGGATCGGCGGCCGATCGCAGCCGTGGTCGCGGACTCCGCGGAATGCCGGCTCTTTCTCGACCGGGGCTGGGTGCCGGAGAGCCCGGACGCGGACACGCAGTTCCAGATCGCTGGGGTATCGAAGGCACACCGGGCCCTGCGCAGGCTGGCGCAATCTTCATCTCGACCGTCTCCACCCGCACTGGTTCAGGAGGACGGCGACCTGGCCCTCGCCTCGATCGGTGACGCCGCTTCGGGGGTGGCGGCATACGACGACGGCTGGGTCGGCTTCCGCAGCCTCGAGGTCAGACCCGACCACCGCCGACAGGGACTCGGGCTTGCGGTGATGGCTGCCCTGCTCGAATGGGGTGCCGAGCGTGGAGCCACCACGGCGTACCTCCAGGTGCTCGGCCAGAACGCCGCGGCCATCTCGCTCTACGAACGCCTCGGCTTCACGACCCACCACGCCTACCGCTATCTCGCCGAACCGCGCTGACCTGCTCCGTAATCGGCTTTGCCCTACTCCGTCCGTTGCCTACCCTTGACGGTGACGGTCGTGGGGCCTGACGAACCCTGTGTACGACGACCATCCGCGCGTCCGGCGTACCGACGAGAGGTCGAGCCAACTGCAATGTCGGGCTCGACGAAGGTGTGGTGGCACCGCGACCTTGCCCCCGCCCACACCTCCAGGGCTTCGTAGCCAACTGGAGGTGACTGCCATGACTGAGGTCTCGACAAGCTCGACCAACGAACCGCGCTCGACCGACGAACCGCGCACAATGTCCGCCGACCTGCCCCATGCCAGACCGGGATCGACTGTCCGGCTGAAGGGCTGGGTCCACCGCCGCCGCGAGCTCTCCGCGGTGACGTTCCTGGTCCTCCGGGACCGCACCGGGCTCGCCCAGGTCGTGGTCAAGAACGGCATCGCCGTGCCATCAGAGGAGACCACCGTCGAGGTGATCGGGACGGCGACCGCGAACCCCCAGGCTCCCGGCGGCATCGAGGTGACGGACCCGGCGATCCGGCTGCTCGGCGAGCCGGCCGACACTCCCGCCGTCGAGCTCTGGCGGCCGCGCCTCGACGTCAGCCTGCCCACCCTGCTCGACCACGCCGCCACGACCTGGCGGCACCCTGCGCAACGGGCGAAGTGGGAGCTCGCGGCCGCCAGCCTGCACGGCTTCCGGTCGTCGCTCGACGCAACGGGTTTCACCGAGGTGCACTCCCCCAAGCTGGTCGAGTCGGCCACCGAGTCCGGCTCGAACGTGTTCGAGGTCGACTACTTCGGCCGGCCGGCGTACCTCGCCCAGAGCCCGCAGTTCTACAAGCAGGTGCTGGTCGGGATCTTCGAGCGGGTCTACGAGGTCGGCCCGGTGTTCCGGGCCGAGCCGCACGACACGGTCCGGCACCTCGCCGAGTATGTGAGCCTCGACGTCGAACTCGGGTTCATCGAGGACCACCGTGAGGTGATCGCCTGCCTGCGCGACGTGATCGCGGGGATGGTCACGAGCATCCATGAGCGGGCCGGTGGCGCGGTCGAGCGGCTGGGCATCGACGTGCCCGCCGTACCCGACGAGTTCCCGATCCTGCACTTCCGCGACGCTCTCGAGATCGCCGGCGCGCCTGCCGACGAGCCCGACCTGGCGCCGGCCCACGAACGAGCACTCGGCGAGTGGGCAAAGGCGACGCACGGCAGCGACTTCGTCGTCGTCGAGGGCTATCCGACCGCCAACCGGGCGTTCTACAGCCACCCCGACCCGGCAGAGCCGCACTGGTCACGGTCGTTCGACCTGATCTTCCGGGGACTCGAGCTGGTCAGCGGCGCCCAGCGCCTGCATCGCTACGACGACTACGTGGCAACGCTCGAGGCACGTGGCTACCCGCTGGCGCCCTACGCGTCGTACGTCGACGCGTTCCGCCGCGGCATCCCGCCCCATGGCGGATTCGCGATCGGCCTGGAGCGCTGGGTCGCCCGGCTCGTGGAGGCGCACAACATCCGCGAGGTCACCCTGTTCCCCCGTGACCTGCACCGGCTCGCACCCTGAGCGCCCCGCTGTGCCGCGGGCTTACTGACGCTGAACAAGGCGGGTACGGCGCACTCAGCGTCAAGGACACCGCGTTGGAGCGGCCTGCCGCTCCGTGAGTTCAGTCCGCAATCGCCTCTTCGAGCGCGGTCAGGAACCTGTCGACGTCACGGTCGGTGACGTGCAGGTGTGGGGCTATCCGCAGCGCGCGCCCACGAATGGCCGCGTAGCAGCCCTGGTCGGCGAGCGCTGCGAGCACCCTCGATCTGGTGGCTTCGGGGAGCTCGATCCCAAGCAGATGCGGACCGCGCTGGTCGTCAGGCAGTGGGGCGAGCCCAAGCCCTCGCGCTCGCGCGGCCAGCTCGTCTGTTCGCTGGCGCAGGGTGGCAGCTATCCGCTCGATTCCCCATTCGAGAAGTTGCTCGAGCCCAGCAATGGCCATGGGGGTCAACTCGAAGTTCGTGCGCTGGCCGACGTCGAACCGACGCGCGCCCGGCTGCAGTTCGTCGCGGTAGTCGATCAAGCGGCTGAAGTCTTCGGAATCGGCACGCAGGATCCAATTGTGCTCGATGGCCTGGCCGTCGCGATGCTGCTCGGCGACGTAAAGGTAACCAAGGCCAAACGGCCCGAGCAACCACTTGTAACCGACGGTGATCAGGAAGTCCGGCTCCAGCACACCCACATCGAGCGGCATCGCCCCCACGGACTGGCTCGCGTCCACCACCAGACGAGCGTCAAGTTCGTGGGCTCGCGACGCGACCTTGTCGAGTTCGATGAGCGCTCCGTCGGTCCAATGGACGTTGGGCACGCTGACGATCGCGACCCTCTCGTCCAAGCAGTCGAGGATGGCGTCGGTCCAGCTCCGGTGACCCTCTCGTGTCACCGTGAGAATGTCTGCGCCCGTGGATCGCGCTAGCTGCCGCCACGTGTAGATCCCCGACGGATACTCGTCGGCCAGGACCAGGATCCGCTGACCTGGCTCGGCGGTCAGGTTTCGGGCAGCGACGGCGAACCCATAGGAGGTCGCAGGAATCAACGCGACGCCCTCGGCGTCGGCGCCGATGATCGTGCCGAAGAGTGATCGCAGTCGTTCCACGTCCGAGAACCAGTCCGCTGGCTCGATCGTCCATGGCCTCCCGCGTCGGTCAAGGGCCGCATTCCCCGCCTGACGGACCGAATGCAGGTGGGGCGCCATGTTCGAAACATTGAAGTAGGCGACGTTGTCCGGCACGTCGAACAGCCCACGGCACTCCAACACCTGTGCTCCCTTCCAATCGATGCCAACGTACCGCTCGTCAATTGAGCCGAAACCCGATCGCGTTTGTATAGTTAACACATGCTTCGTGATCGAGACGGAAACCCCGTCGACCCCACGGGCGGATGGTTCATCCACCACGGACTCGACGTGGAGATGGACTGGCACGGCGGAGACCCCGTTCCGTTCCATACGCCCAACGACCGGTTCTTCGTGCGCAACCACTCCGCCGCGCCTGTCATCGACGCCGACACCTGGCGTCTGAGCGTCCATGGGGACGGTGTCGAGCGCGAGCGGACCTACAGCCTCGACGACCTCCGGCGGTTGGGTACGACGACCTACGACCGGGCCCTGGAGTGCACCGGAAACGGCCGACGACTCTTCGAGTCCCAACAGGGCAACAGGCTGCCCGGCACCCAATGGGGCCTCGGCGCGATCGGCATGGCGACCTGGACCGGTGTGCCCGCTCAGCGCGCTCCTCGCCGACGCCGGGCTCCGTGCGGACGCGGTCCAGGTGATGGCCGTGGGCCTCGACGCGCCGTACACCTGCGACGACGTCGACTACGGCCGGGTCCGGCGTCCGCTGCCCCTCGCGAAGGCCCTCGACGACGTGCTTCTCGCCTGGGAGATGAACGGTGAGCCGCTGCCGCCCGAGCACGGTCACCCCGTCCGCCTCGTCGTGCCCGGCTGGGTCGGCATCGCCAGCATCAAGTGGGTCGGCTCGCTCGAAGTGCAGACCGAGACGGTGACCTCGCCCTGGAACACCAAGTGGTACCGCATGCACGGCAAGTCGTACGACGGGCCGGCCGGCGATCTGGGACGGATGCCCGTCAAGTCGATGCTCGATCTCCCACCCGAGGCGACCGTGACCCGGGGCGAGACGATCACGCTGACGGGACGCGCCTGGTCCGGCGAGGCCTGGATCGACAGCGTCGACGTCAGCGTCGACGGCGGCGCCTGGCAGCCGGCCAAGCTGGTCGGCCCCAACGAGCTTTCGGGCATGGTCAGCTTCGAGTGGGACTGGACGCCGGAGAAGTCCGGCGTCGTCGAGCTCCGCACCCGGGCCACCGACTCGACCAAGCGCACCCAGCCCGACGAGGTCCCGCTCAACGACGACGGCTACCTGTTCTGGGCGGTAGTGCGCAGACAGGTGCGCGTGGTCTAGGGACGCGGCGGATCCTCCGGCTCCTTGCAGATGACCGTGTCGGACGCCGTGTAGCTCGTGTGCATGACCTCCTTGTGGTGCAGTGCGCTCTGGCCGGGTTTGCGGAAGAAGCGCGTCACGTCGATGTCGAAACCGGAGTAGCCGGTGTTCGGGTAGCAGTCCTCAGTGGTCAGGGTGCGCG
Source organism: uncultured Actinomycetota bacterium (assembly GCA_963844385.1). Taxonomy (GTDB): domain Bacteria; phylum Actinomycetota; class Actinomycetes; order Propionibacteriales; family Nocardioidaceae; genus Nocardioides. The sequence continues at coordinate 102,505 of CAWJOJ010000030.1, forward strand.
TGTCCGGAGACCGGTAGTTGTAGCGCTCCGACTCAGAAGTGGTGATGTCCCAGTACTTCGTCGAGTACATCGAGACCGTGACGACGCCCTGCGTCGATGGGGTCGACGGAGTCACCTGGGCCGAGATCAGCACGCCGTAGGGGGTGTCGTTCTCGAACTGCAGGTCGACCGATCCCCAGGCCACGGTGGCCTCGCGACCAGCAGGGTAACGGTCGATGTAGAACGAGTGCGGCTTGTGCTCGACGTCCCTGAGCCCGGCGAAGAAGGCGGCGTTGAACGTCGTGGTGGCCATCTGGGAGACCCCGCCACCGAGGTCCTCCTTGAAGATGCCGTCGCTGATGATGAAACCCTCGGTGAACCCGTTCGCAACCGTCCGCTCCCCCACCGTCTCGTTCAGCGAGAACGTCTCGCCCGGCTTGAGGACGGTCCCGTCGACCAGCTCGGCGGCACGGCCGATGTTGGTGTTGCGGTATTCGGCGTAGGGGAAGTAGGTCGTGAAGGTCGAGACCCGACGCTTGATGCCGAGCGCTCGCGCATCCGCCGTGGTGAACTCGGCCTCGACGGTGGAGGCCTTGACCTTGAGCTCGCGGTCGCCGGGCTTCTTGACGACGACGTCGAGGAACGCGTCCGAGATGTCTTCCGCGTCGTACCGCACGCCCGGCTTGGCGGGCACCACCTCAGGCTTGCCGTCGACCAGTCTCACGGTCGCATCGACCGGAGCCCCACGTTTGCCGACGTGCTTGCCGACGATCTTCGCCAGCCCCTTTTCGTCGAGATCCGGCACGAGTACACCGCCCTCGGCCTTCATCCTCAGCACGCGGCTGTAGTCCGCAGGCTGCAGCTTGACCGGTGACTTGTCGAACACGAGGGTGACCGGTCCCGACACGGCGGGGTTGGCGAAGTCGTTGAGTGCGGCCTGGACGTCGTCCTGGTCGATGTCGGCGTCCGTCGGGTCGAGGTCGAGTTCGACTTCCGGCGTGTCGGAGAGGTACGCCGCGGTGAGTGCCTCCCGCGCCGCGTCAGGGTCGATGGCCTCCCCGTCGGTCGCAGGGGTGGTCCGCACGTTGCCGTTGACGAACCTGACTGCCCCGTTGACCGGCGCGGTTCCGGATGCGGCCGCCAGCTTGTCCAGGACCGCGGTCATGCGGCCGTCGTCGACGGTCACCACGGGATCCACGTCGTCACCGCCGGTGTAGTAGTCCCAGAGCCGCTCAGGCGCCCAGCTCCGGCCGCCGCCGGCCGCCTCGACGGACGACTCGTAGTCGACCGCGAGCCCGGCTTCGGAGGGGTTGACCTGAGTCGTCTTCGAACCGACCGTGACCGAGATCGGCGTGGCCTGCCCCTCGAGTCCTTCCTGCAGCGCAGACACGGCCGCCGCGGGCGAGCGTCCGCCGATGCCCACTCCCGCGATGGTCGTCCCCCGTGGCAACTTGTCACCGGCCAGGAAGTACGCCGCGACGTAGGTCCCGCCGAAGAGAAGGACGAGGCCCAGGATCGTCATCAGGACGACCCTGCCACCGCTGTTCTCGCCCTTTGCGGGCCCAGACTTCACGCTCGTCATCCTAAGGAGTCGACGGTAGATTCCCCGGCTTCTGTGCGCGGCGCGGGATCGTGCCGACGGCGTACGTCAGGAAGACCAGGCCTGCTCCGAGCAGGGTGTAGCCGTGCCAGTCGGCGGCGATCACCCAGTCCCCCTCGGGCCGTCCGAGCAGCGCGATGGTCAGGACAGCCAGCCAACCGGCGATGAAGCCGAACCTCGGCCAACCGCCGGGCAGCGCGTAAGTCGCGGCGGCCGGTGCCGCGATTCCGAGTGCCAGCCAGGGGGCGTCGCTGTTCAAGGCGACGGCGCACAATGCCGTCCACGCGCCGATCGCCGCCAGCGGGAGCGCCGCCAGCACGCGCATCTAGAGTCCGGCGAAGAGGTCGGCCTCGAGTCCGTCGGCGCCCGCCGGACCCGGCGTGCCCTTGACGATGCGGTAGAACTCGGTGCCCCAGATGGAGTTGCCCTTCTTGTTGGACAGCGCGAAGAACGGTCCATCGACGGTGATCTGGGTGGCGTGCGCCTTCATCGCGTCCATCTTCTGCTCGAGGTAGGCGGTGCCGTCGACGCCGGCCGCGAGGAATTGGTCTGGCGAGACGAAGTAGGGCAGCGGGCCGTCGGGATCCATCCCCTCGAATGTCGTGGTGTCGCCCGCGTCCCGAAGCTCTCGCAGGCTGGCCCGCATCCGGCTCTCCGACATCGCGCTCCAGTAGACCTTGGCGATGTCCCAGGGATCGCCGAGCTCGAGCCGGTACGACGGAACGGCCGCGAGCTGGACGGCGTACATCGCGACCCGGTGTGCCTGGATGTGGTCCGGGTGGCCGTACCCGCCGAACTGGTCGTAGGTGGCAAGGACCTGGGGCCGCACCTCCCGGATGACTTTGACGAGATGGTCGGCGGCCTCGGTCAGGTCGGCGTGCCAGAAGGCGTTCTCGTGAACGTCGTCGGCGGCGACCGCGTGACCGTCGTCATGCCATTTCATGCCCGAGTCCCGGTAGGCGCCGGGGCCGCCCAGGAACCGGTAGTCGGTGACCCCGAGCACCTTCATCGCGGCGGCGAGCTCGGTCTGACGGTGGTCGCCGAGGCCGTCGTCCCGGTCGGCCGCCAGGTGCTCGAGGTCGGGGACCAGGATCTCGCCCATCTCACCCGCGGTGCAGGTGACCAACGTGACGCCGGCCCCCTCGGCGACGTACTTGGCCATCGTTGCGCCCGTCCCGATCGTCTCGTCGTCTGGGTGGGCATGGACGAGGAGAAGGCGACGCTCTGGAATCATGCAGCCAATGTAATCAGGTAGTCCGAGGCCGAAAGCACGCGATCGGCCAGTCGGGGTGCCTTCGACCTCGGACTACCGCAGGATCGCGTCGACCGCCGGGACGCGTCGGCTCAGGTCGACCAGCGCGCGCTCGGTACGAGCCGGCTCACCGATGGCAGCAAGGTTCAGCATGCCGGGGTCCCCGCGCTCGATGCCGGCCCGGATCGCGTCGGCGGCCAGCTGCGTGCGCGGCACGACGGCGTGCAGGATCTCCCGCGCCGACAGCCCGCCATAGGCCGCAGCCAGGATCTCGAGCCGCTCTGCGACCAGCTCGGGCGGGAGATCACTCCACATCGGCATACAGTTCCAGGCCACATGGGCAAGCTCCAGCAGCGGAGTCGACGGCCCGGCCGTGTCCCAGTCGAAGACCCCGACGACTCGCCCGCCGTCGAAGGCGATGTTGTAGGGCGCGATGTCGTTGTGCGCGACCAGCGTCGGTTCGTCCGCCACGAGGAAGCGCCACGGCCCGTCGTGCTGGAAGCCTGCCACCGCGTCATGGAAGGCACGGGTCCACTGCCCGACCGCCATGAGGCGGTCCGGCGATATCGGGGTCGGGTCGTCTTCGGGAACCTCACCCGCGAGGAAGTCCAGGATCTCGCGCCCACGCGCGTCGTGCCCGTGCACCCGAGGGACGCCGACCAACCCGGTCCCGTTGAGGTGCTCGAGCAGGGCATGGACGGCCGGTGACCACGGTCCGACGGGCCGTCGGACGGTGGCGCCGATCCGGACCGCGCCACCGACATTGCCGCCCTCCAGACGTTCACCATCGAGCATCAGCTCGCGGAGCTCGCTGAGGAACGGCCGATCCGGTTCGAGCCAGTCCACGTCGCCGAGCTCCTCAGGAGCCAGCCATCGGAGCTCGTCGTGCTCCACGGGCACCGGCTCAACGTCATCGACCAGTCGCGCGACGGCCACCGTGAGCGCATGGGGATCGCCGCTGTTCTCCCCGAACTGCACGGAGCCGGTCAGCCAACCCGTGACCTCCACAGCGCAGCCCAGCTCCTCGTCGAGCTCGCGCACCAGCGCCGCCGCCGCGGTCTCCCCGGACTCGACCTTGCCGCCGGGAAACTCCCAGCGGCCGGCAGCCGCGGCCGGCGCCGTACGACGAGCCGCGAGCACGCACCCGTGCCGCACGATCGCGGCTCCGACGACTCGTTTCACGAAACGGGACACTAAGCGTGATGGGACTCGATCAGCCACCGAATACGGTGTCCAGATGGCGTTGCAGTTCGCGCGGGGCGTTCACCTCCAGCGCACCGACGAGAACGTCGACGAGATCGATGCGCTGGCCGATCTCGTGGGTGGCCGGGCCGGTGTGGACGGCGTACTCGAGAACCTCGACCGGCAGGGCCGGAGCACCTGGGTGCCGGGCTTCGCGGTCGACCACGGCTTCAAGTGGGACCGGGACGACGTCGCGACCAGACGCTGGTGGCCGCAGGGGATCACCACCAGCGCGGACGCGAGCGACACCGAGGACATCGGCGGCCGCAAGGTGATCGCCACCAGCTGGTACTCGAAGGAAGGTCGACGGGATCAAGAAGGGTTCGCGGATCAGCTTCGTCGACCTGCACACGCTGCGCTACCGCCACGTCCTGCTGGTCCAGCCGGTCCTCCGCGACGGGCGCATCGACCTCGAGCCGCTGAACGTGCACGCCGGCGGGATCGTGTGGTGCGGGCCCTACCTCCACGTCGCCGGTACGGCGAGGGGGCTGTTCACCTGCCGCCTCGACGACATCGTGCGGGTGCCCGACGAGATCCTCGATCCGGACGCCGACAGGATCGGCCACGGCGCGAGCCGGCTGGCGACGTACGGGTATCGCTACCTCCTCCCGGTCCGGTTCTCCTACCGGGCCTACAGCGACGAGGGGTTCCCACGGATGCGCTACTCGTTCCTGTCCCTGGACCGGTCCGGTCCCCAGCCTCTGCTCGTGGCCGGCGAGTACGGACTGCGGCAGCAGACGACCCGGCTGGCGAGCTTTCCGCTCGACCCGGAGACATTCCACCTTCACTCCGGAGCCGACGGGTTCTCGCGGCCGCTGCTGCTGGACCGCGGCGAGCGCGGCATGCAGGGCGCCGCAGTGGTGGACGGCACCTGGTACCTCACGTCGAGCCGGACTCCCTACGGCCTCGGTGCCCTGTACGTCGGCAGGCCCGGCGCATTCCGGGTTCGTCGCATGGCTCTGCCGTTCGGGCCGGAGGACATCACCTACTGGCCCTCCATGGACACCTTCTGGTCGGTCACCGAGCACCCATACCGACGGTGGGTGTACGCCCTGAACCGCGGGCAGTTCCACTGACGCCCGGGGCGGCCGGAGAGTAAAACTTCTCGACCTCGCCCGTCCATGGCCATCCCCCAGTCGCCTAGACCACTTCGGCCAGGTCCCAAATTGTCGTATTCCCAGACTAAGTTGCTGCTCTTACCCGCACGGTCTGTCACCAGACCCATGCCCGATTCCCAACCGAAGGGGGTCGCAATGCGACTCAATACCCGAAGGGGACAGCGGATCGCGACTGGAGCGGGGGTGATGACCGCACTCACGCTCGCGCTTGTTGGGGTCATCTCGGCACCCACATCCAACGCCGCCGACCCTGACCAGAAGTCGACGTTCAACTCGCAGGCGGGATCAGCCGCTGAGTTCGGCGGGTACGTCGGCTACCACGGTGCAGACGGTGCCGCCGGCGCCGCCAAGGCCGCCACCAACGACAAGGCCAAGCCGGCCGATCCGACCCTCGGGAAGCCATCGGAGGCAAGCACAGCTCGGATGTTCCGGGGGCCTCGTCCAGCTCTGTCCGACCAGGACCTCGGGCCGCTACACAAAGCTGGGACAGGCCTCGACCGCTCCCGATGACGTCGCCGAGATCCGCCGGGCGATCGCCGCGAAGGGCACGGCTCGCGTCAACGTCAACACCAAGGTGCCGGTCGCGCTGGAGAGCAACCTGTCGGCCAGCGGCGTTTCGGCGCAGCACCGCGCGATCCGCTCGTCGCTCAACGCACTCGACTCCTCACTGGCCGGGACCGGCGCGAAGCTGGTGTCTCGCCTCCAGGTCCAGCCGACGGCGACCTACAAGGTGAACCGGGCCGGGCTCGACGCGCTGCTCGCGAACGACGCGGTCGCCGCGGTGAGCCTCGACGGCATGGCCCAGTTGTCGCTCGACGTCTCGACCGGTGTCATCGACTCCGACCTGCTCAACACTGCCGGCGTCCGCGGCAACAACTTCGAGGGCAGCGCCGGCTTCTACGAGGTCGCGATCCTCGACTCCGGCGTCGACAACCAGCACAACGCCTTCACCGGCAAGATCGTCGACCAGGCCTGCTTCTCGGCCGGATCCGACTGCCCCAACGGACTGACGTCGCAGATCGGCGGCAACGCGGCGGACAACTGCACGTACACACCGTCGCCGCCACTGCGAGCACGGCACGCACGTCGCCAGCATCGCGGCCGGCTCGAACTACTCACCGGTGGTCACGAGGGCGTGGCCGACGGCGCGCGGATCATCGCCATCCAGATGGGTTCGGACGGTCGGCGGCACGTGGGGTGCCTTCTCGGCGACATCAACCTCTCGCTGCAGCACGTCCTCAACCTGCGCAACGCGGGCCACCGCGGTCGTGTCGGTCAACATGAGCATCGGCATCGACGGGTTCGCCCAGAACTCCAGACTGCGACGCCAACAACGCCAACTTCCAGGCGACCCAGAACATCGTCAGCCCAGCTGCAGGCGGCGGGCGTGGCGGTCATCGCTGCGGCCGGCAACAGCAACCTGGTCGGCGCCAGCTACCCGGCGTGCCTGTCGAGCGTGCTCTCGATCAGCGCGACCGACGACGCCGACAACGTCGCTGGGTTCACCAACTCCGGCGTCGACCATCGACTGGTGGGCACCGGGCGTCAGCATCGACGCTGCCAGTCCCGCCGGGCCCGACACACCGCCGACTCCAAGAGCGGCACCTCGATGTCGGCTCCGCACGTCGCCGGCGCCTGGGCGCTGCATGCGCGAGTGCGTCGACGGCAACGGCGTACCCGATCACCAACGCCGCGGTCGTCAGCCCGCCTCGACGCCACCGGGGTCAACATCACCGACAACGGCGCGACGAGGAAGCGGATCAACGTCCTCGACGCGGCGACCGGGCTGGTCAACAACAACGACTTCGCCAACGCGGAGACGCTGCCCGCAACCCCGGCGGCCGGTGGTTTCAACGACTTCGACTTCAACGTCTGCTCGGACACCGAGCCGGGCGAGCCGGGGCCGTTCAGCATCGACAACGGGGTCTGGTGGAACTGGACGCCGGCGGCAACAGGTACGGCGACCATCTCGACCGAGGACAACGGCACGAACGTCACCACGTTCGACACCACGCTGGCCGTCTACACCGGAGCCTCGATCGGTGCACTGACGACCATCGCGTCGGACGACGACGCCGGCACCGGTACCCGGAGCCTGGTCACGTTCCCCGTCAACGGCGGTACGACGTACCGGATCAAGGTGGACGGGTTCGCGGCCTCGAACGGGCTGCTCAACCTGCACATCGAGAACGGCCCGCCGCCGACCTGTGGCGGCGTGGCTGCCACGAGGGTCGGCACCAACCTCGGTGAGGTCATCAACGGCACCGCGGGTGTCGACGTGATCGTCGCCGGTGACGGCAACGACACCATCAACACGGTCCAGAGCAACGACCGGATCTGTGGCGACGGTGGCAACGACACCATCAACAGCGGTGGCGGTCAGGACTTCGTGCTCGGCGGGTCGGGCGCGGACACGATCGACGGCAGCGGTGGCGACGACACGCTGGTCGGCAACCCGGGCGGCGGCAGCAACGACGACCTGGGCGACCACATCATCGGCGGTCCCGGCAACGACTTCATCGACGGCTGGTTCGGCAACGACCTCCTCGATGGCGGGGATGGCAACGACCAGCTCCGCGGCGAGGCCGGAATCGACCAGGTCACCTATCTCAACGCTCCAGGCGGGCGTCGTGGCCAGCCTGGCCACGGGCACCTCGTCCGGCGGCGGTGGGATCGACAGCTACGTGTTCGTCGAGAACCTCGTCGGCTCCATCTTCGTCGACACGCTCACGGGCGACGCGGGGCCAAACACCCTCGTCGCGGGCGTGGGTGCGGACACGGTCGACGGAGGCGCCGGCAACGACGACCTCCGCGGGAACATCGGCAACGATCTCCTGCGTGGCCGCGCCGGCAACGACACCATCAACGGGAACGAGGGCGTGGACACAGTCGCCTACGGCCTCTCCCCGGCGGCGGTGACGGTCAACCTGTCGACCGGTACGGCGACGGGTGAGGGCAGTGACACCCTGCTCCTGTTCGAGAACGTGAACGGGTCCAACCAGGCGGACACGGTCACGGGCAACGCTGGTCCGAACGCGCTGGCCGGCGGGAGCGGAAACGACTCGCTCAGCGGACTGGCCGGCAACGACGCCATCAACGGAGGGGCCGGCAACGACACCTGCAACGGTGGCGCTGGCACCGACACGCGCGTGTCGTGTGAGACTGCGGTCGGCTTCCCGTAGGTCGAATAGCAGCAACATCAGGGAAGGGGTCGGTGGCGCTTCGCCACCGGCCCCTTCTCGGTCGTCAGCGCGGGACGCGGGCGAGCTGGCGGCTCTGCGCGACGAGGCGACCCGCCGAGTCCCAGACCTCGCAGTCCTCCTCGAACATTCCGCCCGCCAGGTTGTTGGTGGCGTGCCTGACCTTCAGCCAGCCCGGCGCCGGGTTCGCCCGGACGTGACAGGTCAGTTCGAGAGTGGGTGCCCAGCCGAACAGTCCGAGGTCGTACGTCACCGGTGGCAAGGCGTCGCAGAACATCAGCAGCGAGATCGAGTCGGGGTCTCGGCCGTCCGCGAGCCGGATCCAGCCCTGGATCAGCCCCCTGCCGCTCGGTGCACCAACCGACCAGCCGACACAGTCGGGGTCGAGACGCAGGTCGAACCGCTCCAGCAGCGGCGCCATCCGCTTCACGTCGTCGGGTGCGAGGCTTGTGGGGATGCAGCTGTCGATCGACGGCAGGTCGGGCGGGACTGCCGTGGTGCGGACATCGTCGGACAACGCGCCGAGGTCGCCGTACGACGCGAGCGCGGTGATCCGCCGCTGCCCGGCCTGGCTCAGCTCGGCGCCGACCGTCGCGACGCTCCCGCCGTCACGGATCACGTTCGTGGTCACCTGGGCCGGCCCGGGCGTGCTGGCACCGACGTAGTACGCGCTGAGGCTGAACGGGTCAGGCTTGCCGTCGAGCGTCGCGCGGATCGCGTTGCCGAGGATCGCCAGCAGGTAGCCGCCGTTCACGCCGCCGCCGACCACCCAGCCGGCGTCGAGCTCGGCCGCGTACCCGCCCTCGGTCGGGGTCACGGCTGTCATCCGGTCGAACTCGTATCCCATACGTTTCTCCTGTGCCAAGCTCGACCGCCGAAACGGCTCGACCACCGAGGGGGGTCAGATGTCCGTCACCTTCAGCCCGGAGTGGGCTTTGTAGCGCCGGTTGATGCTGATCAGGTTCGCGGTGAATGCCTCGACCTGGTGCGCGTTGCGCAGCCGGCCGCCGTACACACCTCTGACTCCGGGGATCGCGGAAGCCAGCTCCTGGACCAGGTCGGTGGACTCACGATCGTCGCCCAACACGAGGACGTCGGTGTCCATCCGCTCCACGGTGGGGTCCTCGAGGAGTACGGCGCTCACGTTGTGGAAGGCCCCGACCACCGTGCTGTCGGGGAGGATCGACGCGGCCTGCTGGGCCGCGGAGCCCTCCTCGACGTGGAGGGCGTAGGCGCCCTGCTTGTCGAAGCCGAGCGGATTCACGCAGTCCACGACGACCTTACCGGCCAGGGAGGGCGCGAGCTCCTTGAGCAGCTGGGCGTGCCCGTCCCACGGGACGGCGACCAGGACGATGTCACCGGCGGCAGCAGCCCTCGCGTTGGCGGCGCCGGTCACCGAGCCGCCGGTGGCAGCGGCGAGCTCGGTCGCGATGGCGACCGCCTTCTCCGCCGTCCTGCTGCCGACGACGACACGGATGCCTGCCGACGCGAAGCGACGGGCCAGACCACGTCCCTGCGGCCCGGTGCCGCCGACGATCGCGACCGTCTTTCCGGCCAGTTGGTTCACGGCGCCCACCCTAACCAGACCACCTATGCGGAATTGCCCGGGCGGGTCCAGACTCCTCTCTAGTGGAGGTGCGAGATGACCCAGTTCGTGTTCACCGAGCTTCTCGGAGGCCGGGTGCTGCGGATCGACGACCTCGACGAGGCGTCGCTGGAGTCGGTCGGCGACACCGTGTTGGCCGGGCCGTGCGGACCCTCTGTCAACGCGCAATGGGGAGTCCTCGTCGCCGAGCCCGACCTGCACGAGGTTGCGCTGGCCGAGCCGGGCGCGGGGTGGACTCGGTTCGGCTCGCAGGGCAGCGGCGACGGCGAGTTCATCCGACCTGCTGCGACCGATTTCCTCGGGTCCGGCCCGCTGGTCGTCCTGGACTCGGGCAATGGCCGACTCGTCTTCATCGACGACCTCACCGGCTCGGGCTGGACGACGTACGGACACCGTGGGCTGACCCCCTCCGAAGGCGGCTTCGCCGACCCCCGCGGGGTGGCCGTCGACAGCGCGGACCGGATCTGGGTCAGCGACCCGGGTGCCAACCGGCTGACCCGGATCGATGCACCCGACGGCAGCGGCTGGAAGGTGATCGCGCTGCCGGCGGCCGCCAACCCACCACTCCCCTACGGTCTCGCGGCACACCAGGACGGTGTCGCCGTGATCGACGTCGGCAATGCCAGGCTGCTGGTCCTCGATGACACCGGCGCGCCGTCGGTGACTGTCGACCTGGCCGACGGCACCTGGGTCTCACCAGCCTTCGTCACCTCCTTGGGCGACAACCTGGTGATCGCCGACGTGGTGGCCAACGAGTTGCGTCTCCTGGAGCCCGACGGTGCCGGGTACACGGTCACCGCCCGTCTGCGCGGCAGCCCACCCCACCTGCTCGACCCACTCTTCGACTCGCTGGGAGGCGTCGGCTGATGAGCGACTCGATGCGGATCCTCACCTACAACACGCAGATGCGCTCCGCGCTGATGGAGATGGGCTTCCCTCCGTCGATCCCGCCCGTGTACACCGCCCCGTTGCGGGCCGCGCTGATCTCGCGCGCGATCATCGACAGCCCGGAAGAGATCGACGTGGTCTGCCTCAACGAGATCTTCGACGAGCCGTCTCGGAGCATCCTCAGCGACGAGCTGTCCGGCGAGTTCCCGTTCCAGGTCTCGAAGGCCGACACGTTCCACACGCGGATCGTGTCGCCCGGCCTCTCCGACGACGTCCTCGAGAAGGTCTGGGAGCTCACCTTCGGAGCACTGACCGACCTGACCGGCGCGGCGATGCTCAAGCTCGAGGACAGCGGGCTGTTTCTCGCGAGCAGGTTTCCGTTCGTCACCGTGCCGACCCCTCCAGAGGTCATCGCCCTGTTGGGCCCGTTCGCCTACCCCAACGGGATCCCGGTCGTGCGCTTCTTCATGTACGAGGACTCGTCGGACGCCGACAAGTTCGCAGCCAAGGGCGTTCTCTACGCCCGGCTCAAGCCGCCCGGAGCCAGTGACCGGCACGTCTTCATCAGCCACACCCAGGCCGACACCGAAGCCGTCGGGGAGAACGTCGGTGACCGGCGGAAGCAGATCCAGACGGTGGCCGACTTCGTCGAGCGCTGCATCGGCGAGACGCCCCCATTCTCGGAGGAGGTGTTCTTCCTCGGCGACCTGAACATCGTGGGACACGGTGCCCTGGACCCGGAGGCGCACCCCGATCCGCCCGAAGCGGACCCCGAGTGGACCAACCTTTTCGGGGAGTCCGGGGCTCCCATGTTCGACCAGATGGTCGACCGATGGGGACGCGACCAGTGCCCCGGTGGGGGTAGCGGCCGCACCGACCCAGGTTTCACGGCGGACGTCATCTATCCACCGGTCCGGCAGCGGCTCGACTACCTGTTCACGTCGGCCACGTCGCAGCTCGCCGTCCAGCACCTGCGAGTCGACCGTGAGCTCGCCGACCCCCAGGGCGCGCTGCCGTTCCTGAGCGACCATCAACCGCTGTTCGCCGACATCAACTTCCGGACGCCGAACTGCACGCCCGCAACCGCCTTCGTGACTCCCGATGTCGTCGACTTCAGCGTCAGCGACTCGTTGATCGACGGCATGGTCAAGTGGTACCGCTTCAACAGGCTCGGAACTTACGACGTGCGGTTCACCGAGCTCGGCGGGGACATGGGGTTCGAGATCTACCTCGGAGACGACTTCAGCACCCCGCAGCCGCCGTACCGCGAGATCGTCGACCCCGAACGCGGAACCCGCTTCGTGCTGGCTGCGCCATTCTTCATCAAGGTGTTCCTGAAGAACCGGCGCAGCGAGGGGAGCTACTCCCTCGACACCCACCGCCACGAGGGCCGGACGCTCGACGACGCGATCGTGCTGATCCCCGAGTTGATCCGGAACGAGCGTTTCCCGGCTCAGTTCTTCAACTCCGACACCAACGACGCCGAATGGGACGACTCCGACAGCAAGTGGTTCCTGGTCCAGACGCCCCGGATAGCGCTTCCGAATCCCGCAGAGTTCTCGGTCGGTGTGTTCAACCCGGTCCATGCTCATTGGAGGGGGAACCCAGACCACCTCGGTGCGGGTGTTCCTCGGGAGGTGGGACGGGGTGAACCCGCCGGCCACGCTGGTCGACGAGTCCGGTCCGACCAGCAGCCCGCAGTCGATCACCTGGGAAGCCGGCGACAACGAGCATTTCGTCGTACTCGTCCAGCGCACGTCCGGAACGGCGCGGGCAGTCTCGTTCGACATCGTGCTGAGTACGACGCTCAGCCTGCTGATCGCCCGCCCGTCCGTCGACACGTCACTCACCTGCCAGGTGGAGACCTCCGGCTGGGGCGCCGACGACATCGCTCTCGAGATCCGGGCGGACGGCGACCTGGTCGCAGACATTCCGAACTCCGTGATCGGGGACTTCGAGGACGACGCGGTGCGGCAGGTCGGCGACAAGATCGCGCAGCCCATCACGCCGTACGTCGACAGCATCGAGGTCAAGGTGATCGAGGAGGACGACATCGGCGACAACGACGTCGGAGTCGGCATCATCCCGCTCGTGAACGCGGTCGACGGCGCGCCGGGATTCACGGTCCTGAAGACCGGGCTCGACGGCACCGTCTCCGGCAGCCTCCAGATCGGCGTCGACGACGGCAGGTACGCCCTGGCCTGCAAGATTGCGCGGCATCGGCACCCCTCGGCGTGAGCGTCGTCGGCGTGCGAGCATCGCACCATGCGCGAAGTCGACATCGACAGCATCCCCCTCGACCGGCTGGCTCCGCTGCTGGGTGCGCCTCGAGCCGCTCGGCTCCCCGAGTACGCGATGCGCGCGCGCTCGCTCCTCCAGGGCCGGACGGTGTGGAACGTCAACGCAACCGCCACGGGCGGTGGGGTGGCGGAGATGCTGCAGGCGCTCCTCGCCTACAGCCGGGGCGCACGGATCGACACCCGCTGGCTCGTGCTCGACGGGACTCCCGACTTCTTCGGGCTCACCAAGCGGATCCACAACCACCTGCACGGCTCCGCCGGTGACGCCGGTCGCCTCGGCGATGAGCAGCGGAAGATCTACGAGCGGGTCCTCGCCGACAACCTTGCGAACCTGCGGGAGCTGATCCGGGCCGGAGACATCGTCATCCTGCACGACCCGCAGACGGCCGGGCTCGTCGCGGGGCTGCTCGACACCGGCGCGCACGTGGTGTGGCGCTGCCACGTGGGCCGGGACACTCCCACCGAGCTGACCGACGGTGCGTGGGAGTTCCTGCGTCCGTACGTCGAGCCCGCCGAGGCGGTGATCTTCTCCCGGCAGGTGTATGCGCCGGACTGGGTCGACGCCTCCCGGCTCTGGGTCATCCCTCCGTCGCTCGATCCCTTCAGCACCAAGAACCGGGACCTGACCGAGGGCGAGGTGCGTGCCGCACTCCGGCAAGCGGGGATCGTGCGGATCCCGCAGGATCACGACAGCCTGGCGTTCGTACGTCGCGATGGGTCACCGGGCACCGTTCGCCGCCACACCGACCTGATGCTCTCCGGTGAGCAGGTCCCCGACGGCGCCAGGATCGTGCTTCAGGTCAGTCGATGGGACCGGCTCAAGGACATGGCCGGTGTCCTGTCCGGGTTCGCCGGACACCTTTCCAGGCTGCCCGAGGACGTCCACCTGATGCTTGTGGGCCCAGACGTCTCCGGCGTCAGCGATGATCCCGAAGGAGCCGAGGTCCTCCAGGAGTGCCTTGCCATCTGGCGAGAGCAACCCAGTGAGGCGCGGCACCGGCTGCACCTGTGCAGCCTGCCGATGGACGACATCGACGAGAACGCCCATCTGGTCAACGCGCTGCAACGCCGAGCCGCCATCGTCGTACAGAAGAGCCTGGTGGAAGGCTTCGGGCTCACGGTGACCGAGCCGATGTGGAAGGGCCGGCCGGTGATCGCGTCGCGAGTCGGCGGGATCCAGGACCAGATCGTCGACGGAGACAGCGGCCTGCTCCTCGACGACCCGGCCGACCTCGCGGCGTTCGGGACCAAGCTCAACGGGCTGCTCCGCGATGACGACCTCGCTGAGCGTCTCGGAACAGCCGCCCGGGCGCGGGTGCGCGACCTGTTCCTGGGTGACCGCCACCTCATCCAGTACGTCGAGCTGTTCGAGTCTCTGCTCGCCAACTGAGGTCGGGAGGACTCGGTTCCGAACCGGTTCGGGGATTCAGGCCCGCGCCGGACGACGGACCCGTAACCTCGCGACGTCGGGCCCGGGCGCAGATCCAGGTCCCGCCGAGGCTCTTCGGGAGCACCGTGAACGATCAATTGATCGTTCCGCCCAGTCCGACAATGAAAGTGAGAACGACCGTGGTTGTGCGCAAACAAGGGGCCTGGGGCCTCTGGTGGCTGGTAGGGATCACATTCGGCGTCTACTACTTCGTCTGGTATTCGCGGATCAATCGCGAGCTCTCAGCCATTCTCAACTCAGACGTTCCTGCTGACGGCGCTTGGTGGTCTCAGCTGATCCCGATCTACAACTTCGTTGGCCTCGCCAAGACGGCCGGTCGGGTGAATTCCGCGCATGCCGCGGTCGGTTCTCCCACGCGCGTTGGCTCGTTCATGTCCTGGTTCCTGGCACCCTGCTGGTTCGCGTCGCAGACTCGATACCTCCAGCGCCGGATTAACATCCTCCACGACGTCATCGCCGCGAAATCCGTTGCGGCACCGCATACTCCGCCGCCCGTGATCGCCGCCGGAACCATTTGAGCTCAACCGGAGTCGCCGGCTGCGTGGGGTCGGCCGATCGTCGACAGGCCGTTTCCGAGTGGGCGTTGGTTCCGGTGGGCACCAGACGGTCGTGGGCACGCTCGATCACCCGGGGTGGTGGCCGGGTGATCAGGCGCCCCAGGGTCGAGCGTGCCTAGACGGGCGGGACCGAGACGGTGCCGGTCGGAGTGACCAGGTAGGTCTGGCCCTGGGGTCCGGTCCACTGATAGTCGCCGGACGGGGTGCGGTGGTAGCACCATCGCCGGAAGGTCTTCGCCCGGTGGTGCCTTCGACACAGGGCAGCGAGGGCGTCGGGCCGGGTCTGCCCCGGTGGACCGGTCTCGTCGTAGGCGGTGATGTGGTCCACGTCGCAGGCTCTCGCGTCCCGGTTGCACCACGGGAACACGCAGTGCCGGTCGCGCAGGATCACCAGTTCTCTCATCCAGGCGGGTGGGTCGTGCGCGTCGACAGCGTCGGTGCGACCCATGTCGAGGACGGGTTGGATGGTGACCCGGGACCGGCCTGCCCAGTCCTTGATCCGGGCGATGGTTGCCGGCCCGAACCTCTCCACCGTCCCGAATCCAGCGCTGGTGGTGCCGTCGCCACTGTCGGGGCCGAGCAAGTCGGTCAGGGTGAGGTGTAGGTAGAGCTTGGTCTTCGCGACTGACTGCTGGTTGACCGTCTGGACGGTCTCGACTCCCGATGTGCCGTCGAGGAGGGTGCCCAGGTCGAGGGCGGCTTGGCGGTTGGCGATCACGCCGACGGCCTTGGCTTTGCGGACGTCGAGGGTGTCGGTGTCGCCGAGGGCTTTCAGTTGGGCGGCCTGGTCACAGACCAGGTCGTGAAAGCAGGTGAGGTCAAGAGTGTCGCCGGTGACCTCGAGGTGGGAAGTGCCGGCCCAGTCGTCGCCACCGTCGGTGCCGATCCCGCGGTGGTAGAGCCGAACCCGCCAGGCGTCTCGGCCCTGCTTCTCCCGGGCCTCGAGCAGGTGCGAGTCGTAGGTGGCGATGGCCTGGGCGACCGCGGTCTCGATCGCCCGCCACCCACACGACCCGATCCGGTCCGCGAGCTGGGAGTCGACGGACGCAGCCGCGGCTTTGGACAGGTGGTGGGTGGCCTGAGCAATCTTGCGGGCCTTCCACGGCGCCACCCTCAGCGCCTCAACGGCCGCCCAGATCCGGGGGAGTCGATGTTGGAGGTCCAGCGCATCGGCCAACAGCTGGAGCCCAGACAGGGTCGAGACTCCGAGGGCGGCAGCGAACGGTTCCGGGGTGAACGCCGCCACCAGCGGCGTCCCCTCCCCACCCAGGGCTTGGTCTGACGCGTCGAGGCCGGGCAGTCCTTTGTCGCACCAGGTCACGAACCCGGTCTCTTCGGTGGCCGGGTGCAGCACACACCATTGCGCCGCCAGGCGCAGGCGGCGGCGTTCGGCCTTCCAGCACTCGGTTGCGGCCTCGCAGGCCAACGCGAGCAGCCACTCCGCGTCGAGGTCGCGGACCTCGATCGGAGCACCCATCGCATCGGTTTCGATCATGTGTACAGCCAAGCAGACGCCGCCGACAATCCGTCCCCGAATCTGGGCCTATGTGGGCAGTTGTGGAGAAGCAATTCCTAGGCTCTGGTCGCCGACCCGGCTCGTTTTCACAGTCGTCGCTGACGCTCCTTTGTGTGAAAGCGGGCCGGGTCAGCTCCTTCGCTGCGCGGCGTGCCGCTGGTGCAGCGCCCGCATCTCGTCGACCAGTTCGGGGACCGGTCCTTCGACCCGCACCAGGGGTGCGACCTGCTGGATGGTGAGGCTGGCCACCGGACCGGCCGGGGCCTCCCCGCCGTACCGCCACTCGGCCAGCTGTGCCGAGGAGTGCACGTAGACGATGCGCCCGAGGCCGACCCAGCCGTGGGCGGCCGCGCACATCGCACAGTGCTCGCCCGACGTGTAGACCGTCGCCTCGGCGCGCTCTTCGGGAAGCAGATGTGCGGCCGCCCAGCGCGCGAGCGCGATCTCCGGGTGCGCCGTCGGGTCTCCCGACGTGGTCTCGCGGTTGCGGTCCTCGGCGAGCGGCTCGCCACTGCCCGACACGAGAACCGAACCGAAGGGCTCGTCACCGGCCTCGAGTGCCTCACCCGCCAGTTCGACGCAGCGCCGCAGATGGCTCAGGTCGCGATCATCCATGACCCCACCCCCTGTCATCAGGCTCAGACGAGGTCGAACTCGGCCGGGCTGATCCCGACGGCGAAGCAGGCGTCCCGGACGGCCTTCTTCTCGTTCTCGTCGAAGTTGCCGTCGGCTCCGCCGATGATGATCCCGATCTGGATCACTGCGCGGGCTTGGTCTTCCTTCTTCTTCAGCCGGCCGATCGCCTGGACGGCCTCGAGCTTCCCGAAGTCGAAGTCCGACACGAGCTTGTTGCAGAAGTGGTCGAAGTCGTTGCGGAGGTCGTTGGCGTCGAAGATCGAAAGGACGTCGTTGGACGTGATCAGGCCGATCACCTTGCTGCGTTCCTGGGCGTCGACGGAGCCATCCGCGGCGGCGATCAGGGCGCACATCGCCATCGACGCCTTCGCGAAGTCCTTGTTCTTGAACTGGCCCGACTTCAGCTTGAGCTGTTCGGACATGCCTTGGCTGCGCTGCTTGAGCTGGTCCCACATTGCCATCAGTGATGTTCCTTCGTAGCTGGTCGACGCCCGTCACGAACGTGACGAGCGAGATCGTCTCGACCCTACGTGAGGCCTGATGACGCCCCGTCCACACGGGACTGCACGGGGGACTTCACGAGACTGGGGACTTCACAAGACGGGTGGGACGGGACAGGCTGGACACAGGACTCGGAGGTTGGCCATGACTTCAACGATCAGTCGCTTCGAAGCGGCGCCCGCACCCTGTGGGCAACGCCGCGACGGAGAAAGCTTCGTGACCGAGGACCAGCAGGGGCTGGTCACCCAGGACTCGCGGTTCGCCTGCGGATGCCGGAGCACCAAGGAAGAGTTCCACGACGGCAGCGTTCACCGCATGGTCGTCGACCACCACGGCAAGGTGCTGGTCGACGAGGAGCTGCGGGGTGAGTGACGGGGTGAGCGAAGACGGCCTGATACGCGCCGCCCACGACGTACTCATCGTGGGCGGCGGCGGCGCCGGCCTGCGGGCCGCGATCGCGATCGCAGAGACCAACCCGCGGCTCGACGTGGCGGTGGTGTCCAAGGTCTACCCGATGCGCAGCCACACGGTCTCCGCCGAAGGGGGCGCGGCGGGCGTGATCGCCGAGGACGACTCGGTCGAGGAGCACATCTACGACACCATCTCGGGCAGCGACTGGCTCGGCGACCAGGACGCCATCGAGGCCTTCGTCCAGGAGGCGCCGAAGGAGCTGCTGCAGCTCGAGCACTGGGGCTGCCCGTGGAGCCGGCAGCCGGACGGCCATGTCGCGGTCCGCGCATTCGGCGGCATGAAGAAGAAGCGCACCTGGTTCGCTGCCGACAAGACCGGCTTCCACATGCTGCATGCGTTGTTCCAGACGACGCTGAAGTACAACGAGGTCACGCGGTACGACGAGGTGTTCGTCACCAAGCTCCTGGTCGACGACGGCCGGGTCCACGGCGTCGTGGCAGTGGGCCTGATGAGCGGCAAGATCCAGGCGGTCACCGCGAAGTCGGTGATCCTGGCCACGGGAGGCTGCGGCAAGGTCTTCAAGTTCACCACCAACGCCAACATCAACACCGGCGACGGGATGTCTCTTGCCTATCGTGCGGGGGCGCCGTTGAAGGACATGGAGTTCGTGCAGTACCACCCCACCGGCCTCCCGTTCAGCGGGATCCTGATCACCGAGGCGACCCGGGCCGAGGGCGGCTGGCTGCTGAACAAGGACGGCTACCGCTACCTGCAGGACTACGACCTCGGGAAACCCACGCAAACCCCGGAGCTCAGGAGCATGGAGCTCGGCCCGCGCGACCGGTTGTCACAGGCGTTCGAGCACGAGGTGGAGAAGGGCCGGACGACGGACTCGCCCTACGGCCCGATCGTCCATCTCGACCTGCGGCACCTCGGTCAGGAGCTCATCGACACCAAGCTCCCGTTCGTGCGCGAGCTGTGCCTGAAGTACGAGCGCATCGACCCGGTGACCGAGCTGATCCCCGTCCGTCCGGTCGTGCACTACATGATGGGCGGCGTCCACACCGACATCAACGGGGCCACCCCGCTGGCAGGGCTGTACGCCGCCGGCGAGACCGCCTGCGTCAGCATCAACGGCGCCAACCGGCTCGGATCGAACTCGTTGCCCGAGTGCCTGGTGTTCGGCGCCCGGTCCGGGCGGGCGGCGGCGGAGTACGCCTCGAGCGCCGGCCCGGTCCCGGCTTCGATCAAGGCGCAGGTGGCCGACGAGGTACGCCGCCTCGAGCGCGACCTCCTCGGCAAGGGCGCAGGCTCCGAGAGCGTATCGACGCTCCGCGACGAGATGCAGGCCGTGATGGAGGACGTCGCCGGCATCTACCGCACCGGACCGGCCATGGCCAAGGGCACCGAGACTCTCGCGGAACTGCAGGAACGGGCAGCGAATGTCGGGGTCGCGGACACCAGCAGGTCGTTCAACACCGAGCTCACGGCGGCTCTCGAGCTGGCCAACATGCTCGACATCGGCGAGTGCATGCTCCAGTCCGGACTCCAGCGCGAAGAGTCCCGCGGCGCGCACCAGCGCACCGACTTCCCCGATCGCGACGACGACAAGTTCCTCACCCACCAGCTGGTGCATCGCAACGCGGACGGAACACCGCGAGTCGAGCCACTGCCGGTGACAATCACCCGGTGGCCGCCGGGCGAACGGGTCTACGGAAGGTAGCCATGGAGGACAGCATCAGGCTCCGGGTCACGAGATACCGGCCCGAGACCGACACGGAGCCGTCGTGGCAGGAGTACGACGTACCACTGCGCAAGGAGTGGACGGTCCTCGACGGCCTCAACCACGTCAAGGACGTGGTGGACCCCACCTTGTCCTTCCGCTGGTCGTGCCGGATGGGCATCTGCGGCAGCTGTGGCATGAACGTCGAGGGTGAGCCCAAGCTGTCCTGCGCGACGTTCCTGACCGACTATGCGCCCGGTCCGGTCCGGGTCGAGCCGCTGACCAACTTCCCGGTGGTCCGCGACCTCGTCGTCGACATCGACGACTTCATGCAGAAGCTCCCGCGCGTCAAGCCGTGGATCATCCGCGACGACGACGTGACGGAGATCGACGGCGAGTATCTCCAGACGCCCGAGGAGCTGGATGCCTACAAGCAGTTCAGCATGTGCATCAACTGCATGCTCTGCTATGCCGCCTGCCCCGTCTACGGACTCGACCCCGACTTCATCGGCCCGGCGGCCATCGCCCTGGCCGAGCGGTACGACCTCGACTCCCGTGACCACGGAGCGCGCGAACGCCTCGACGTCCTCATCGAGCACGAGGGCGTGTGGGGATGCACGTTCGTCGGCGAGTGCACCAAGGTGTGCCCGAAGCACGTGGATCCCGCGGGCGCGATCCAGCGCTACAAGCTGAAGGCGGCGAAACAGTCGGTGAAGGCGTTCCTGCTCCCGCGGGGGGCGCAATGAGCGACGTACGGACCTACCGCCGGCCCATCTCGACGTTCTGGTGGACCAAGAGGCGCTCCTACTTCGTGTTCGTGATGCGCGAGCTGAGCAGCATCTTCGTCGCCTGGTGGGTCGTCTTCCTGCTGCTGCTGGTGAACGCGGTCGGCCGCGGCGAGACCGCCTACGACGACTTCCTCGACTGGGCCTCGTCGCCCTGGGTGGTCGTGCTCAACGTTGTGGCGCTGGCATTCGTCGTACTGCACGTAGTCACGTGGTTCAGCCTGACCCCACAGGCGATGGACGTACGCCTTCGCGGCCGGCCGGTGCCAGCCGCGCCGATCATCGCCTCGCAGTACGTCGGCCTCGCGGTGGTCTCCGCCTTCGTCTACTGGTTGGTGACGCGATGAGCAACACCCTCCGCTACGTCTACGTCCCGCCATCTCCACCCATGAAGCGTCGCATCGAGCCGCTCGTGTGGCTGACGTTCAGCGGAGGCGGCGTCCTGGCTGCGATCATCCTGCCGATCCTCGCGGTGCTGTTCGGGTTCGCGTTCCCGCTTGGCTGGGTGTCTGCGCCGGACCACGACCACCTGGCCGCCGTGGTCGGCCACCCGCTGACCCGCCTCGTGCTCTTCGGGATGTTCGTGGCGATGCTGGTGCACAGCGCTCACCGCTTCCGCTACACCTTGTACGACGGTCTCCAGGTCAAGGCGAAACGGACCCTCGCCGTGCTCTGCTACGGCTCCGCGCTGGTCGGGTCGGTGGCCGCCGCCGTCATCCTCATCACAGCCGGTTGAGGCCTCACACTCCATCCACCGGCCCGTCCCACGACCAGTGCGGCAGGTGCAGCCCGGCCGGCACGTCGTCCGGGTCGTCCGGATAGGCGGCCATGCCGGACGTCGCCCAACGGAAGTAGTCCTTCAGGGTCGAGCGAAGCCGCTCGTCGTCCGGCAGGGCGGCGTCGTCCAGGGCCAGGGCGAAACAGCCCTGGGCACGTCCGTCCATGTCCTCGTGCTCGCCGTTGCCGGAGTGCAGTCGCAGCACGTAGCTGTGGTCGCCCATCGCGCCGGTGTAGTCGGGAGGGCCGCCCAACGCCTCGCCCCAGTACGCCGCCAGCCGCTCGAGATGCTGTGGGTGTCCCGGATGCGAGAACGGGTGATTGAGGACCGGGTCCTCCAGGCAGCGCCGGTGCCAGGCGTGCGCCAGGGCAAGGAACGCGGGGGCTCCGCCGGCTGCCTCGTAGACGCTGCTCTCCATGGTCCGATGTTCGCGGATAGGTGCGTCGGGCACAACGCCCCGGGCCGGGCTTCACCGAGCTCCGCCACGGTGAGGAAGCTACTCGTCGCCGGTCAGGCTGAAGGCGCGCAGCCGTCTGCCGGTGAGCCAGGTGCCCACGACGATGACGACCGCGGCGGCGACGACGGCGTACGTCACGCTGAGGTCCTTGGTACCGCCGACGTCAGCCACTTGCTCGCTGATCGCCCGTGCCCACCGGGTCAGGCTCAGCCACCGGACGCCGTCGAGGAGACCACCCAGCAGTCCCTCCCAGATCAGGAGGTACACGAGGCCCAGCACCACGGCGTGGCGGGTCAGCACTGACAGGAGCGCGAAGAGCACGCAGTACGTCGTGCCCCCCACCAGCGAACCGACGGCGAACCCGACACCCAGTTCGGGAGCGCCTGCCCGCAGGACCAGTCCCGCGGCCAGCATGGGCAATGCGGCGAACACCAGGACGCAGACGGTGGCCACGGCGAGCTTGCTGACCACGATCGTATGCCGGGAGATCGGCTTGGCCAGGAGGTACGAGATCGAGCCGTCGTCGATCTCTGGGGCGAGCAGCCCCGTCGTCGCAAGGAGCGCGATGAGCGGGACGATGACGGCGAGTCCCAAGGCATCGAGGGTGTTCTCGGCAGCGGTCTGATCCTCGCCCACGAGCGCGCGCACCAGGACGGCCAACCCGATCAGCACCAACGGCAGGAGGAACAACAGGATCCCGCGCCGGCGGCCGAACACGCTGCGGACGCCGAGCCGAACAATCGTCCCGGAGATCGGCCCGGACATCGCTAGTTGTCATGCCGACACCAGGTAGGCGAAGACGCTTTCCAGCGACTCGTCGGTCGGGGTGACCTCCAGGAGCCGGATGCCGTGCTCGCGGGCCAGTTGCGGCAGGGCCTCGCTGAAGCGGCCGAAGTCGGACGCCTCGAGTTCGATGCCGCCTTCGGACCTCAGCCGGGCGCCGCGCACCGACGGGTGGGTCAGGAGAACCGAGGCGAGCTTCCGGTCGTCGGCGGTGCGGAGCACGAAGCGGTTGGGCCGGTCGGTCATCAACCGTCGGATGGCGCCGAAGTCACCGGATGCTGCGTGCCTGCCCGTGACCACCACCTCGATCTGGCGGGCCACCTGCTCGACCTCCTCCAGGATGTGCGAGCTGAACAGCACCGTGCGGCCCTCGGCGCCCATGGTGCGGAGCAGCTCCATCAGATGGATGCGCTGCCGCGGGTCCATCCCGTTGAACGGCTCGTCGAGCAGCAGCACCGAAGGGTCGTGCACCAGGGACGAGGCCATCTTGATCCGTTGCCGCATCCCTTTGGAGTACGTCGAGATCGCGCGGTCCTGGGAGTCGGTCATCTCGACCAGTGCGATGGCTCGCTGGGCCGCCGCGCCAGGGTCGGACAGGCCGTGCAGCTCGGCGTTGGCGACGACGAACTGGCGTCCGGTGAGGTACTCGAAGAGCGCCTCGCGCTCGGGGACCAGGCCGATCTTCCGGTAGACCTCCTCGTTGCGCCACACGGGCTCGCCGTCCAGGGTGACCGTTCCCGTCGACGGCGCCAGGAACCCGGACATGAGCGCGATCAGCGTGGACTTGCCGGCGCCGTTGGGCCCGAGCAGGCCCGTGACGCCGGGACCGATCGTCATGGTCACGTCGTTGACGGCGACGACGTTGCGGTACCACCGGGAAACGTGGTCGAGCTGGAGGGTGCTCATCCTGAGATCCTCCGGTAGCGGGCGAGCATCGCCCCGACGGAGCCCAGGACCGTCAACACGACGGCGACCAGGTAAAACATCCCCATCGCGTCGCTATCGGGCGGGGTCGCGGTGGCAGTGGGAGAGTCGAAGAGGAAGACCTGCACGCCGTCGACCAGCGTGTACGGCGAGAACACCCCGGCGACCTCGCCGACGGTCTCATGGCCGGTCTCCAGAGAGATCCCCTGGATGGTCGACACGACGGTGTAGCTGACCAACAGCACCACGATGACGGCGGTCACGGCAAGCCCGCGGCGAATGGTCAGGGCAGAGACCAGTGCTGACAGGCACGCCAGGCAGGCAGCCAGCATCATCGCCCCCGCAAGGGCGCCCAGGAACAGCCCGGTCTCCCGACCGGCGGGCAGCTCCGCGAGCAACCCACCGACGTACAGCAGCAGGAGCGGTGCAGCGATCAGGATGAAGGTCGCCGCCGTCAGCGAGGCCATCCGCACCAGCACGTACGTCGCTCGCCGGGTCGGACGGGCGAGGTACAGCGTGATCGTGCCGAACCGGAGATCGCGGGAGATCAGCGCAGGGGCCTGGGAGGCAACGAACACCGAGATGAGCAGTTGCGTCGTGGTCGGGTAGATGGAGTAGGGGACGAGTTGCTCGTCGAGCCCCAGGACGTCCTTGGCCTGCACCAGGACGCCCACCAGGATCAGCGCGGGCAGCAGCATCACGCTGAGCAGCCCCATCGGCAGGACTTTCGAGCGGGCTGAGCGTCCCAGGCCATAGCAGTTGCGCAAGCCGGTGACGAAGAACGACCAGGCGACGGCTCCGTCACCGAGGCGAGGACCGGCGTACGGCCGGTAGCCGATGTCGTGGATCACTCCGGCGGGTGCGCCGGTGCCCGGGGTTTTCGGTGGTCGAGTTTGCCGAGGCTCAGACGGGCTGGACACTGCCTGCACCGCCTTCCCGGAAGACGTCCTCGATGCGGTGGTGGCGCTCCTGCATCCGGACCAGGCCGAGCCCGAGGTCGACGACCAGGTCGCGTACGACGTCGGGCGTGGTCTCGTCACGAACCTCGACCTCGATCAGCTGGCCCGCCGGCCACGCGCGGAGCCCCGCGTCGACCAGAGCCTGGCCGAGCATCTGGGCGGCGTCGGACCTGCCCTGCACCTCGATCAGCAGGTTGCCGGTCGTGTGCATGAAGTCCGTGGTGGCCGAGGAGCGGAGCAGCTTCCCGTTGTCGAGCACCACCACGTGGTCGCTGATCCGTTCCAGCTCGCCGAGCAGATGTGAGGTCACCAGGACCGCGATGCCGAACTCGGTGCCGATCCGGCGTACGAGCGCGAGCATGTCGTCGCGCGATGACGGGTCGAGCCCGTTCGTCGGCTCGTCGAGCAGGACGAGCCGCGGGTCGTGGACGAGTGCCTGCGCGAGCTTCGCGCGCTGCTTCATGCCTTGGGAATACCCGCCGATCGGGCGGTACCGCTCCTCGGCCAGCCCCACGTGCCGCAGCACGTCGGAGGCGCGCTCGCGGGCTGCCGGGTAGGGCAGCCCGGACATCTGGCCCATGTGGACGACCAGGTCGCTGGCGGACACATCGGCCGGCAGGCAGTCGTGCTCGGGCAGGTACCCCACCAGCGAGCGGATCCGCCCGCCGTCGCTGGCCACGTCGTAGCCGAGGACCTGGGCGGACCCGCTGGTGGCCGGAAGCAGCCCGAGGAGGATCTTGATCAGAGTCGACTTCCCCGCGCCGTTTGCGCCCACCAGGCCGGTGACGCCCTCACCGACGCTGACGTCGAGCTGGTCGAGCGCGGTCACGCGGGAGTACTGCTTGGTCAGCCCTGCGGTTTCGATGACCCCCACGTCACCAAAGTAACGGGTGTGGCAGCCCGGGTCGGTGACCAGCGACCGTTGCCGACGTGTTGCAGACGCTCAGGAGATGCCAGCGAGCAGGACACCGCCCACCGAGAGGACCACGTTGAGAAGTGCGATGAACACTCCGACGAGACCCGCGGCACGGGCGGCTCCGCCGAGGGGCTGGCCTCCGCGGGTCAGGCCGGCAAGCCAGGCCGCACCGGCGCCGAAGATGCCGGGCGCGCCGGACCAGAACACGATGACGGTCAGGACGGACAGGGCGCCGAGCACGACGGCACCCGCCCTCGCTCGCTCGGGTGAGCGGACCAGCCAAAGGCCGAGACCGACGACGATGAGGAGTGCTGAGGTGCCAACGATGCCGACCGCGACTATCGACTCGATGGGACCCTCGCTGCGTTGCGGATCCTTGTCGGTGAAGACGATCTCGCCGACGAACACGGCGATGAGCCCAAGCACACAGATCGCGTATACGGCTCCGACGAGCACGCGTGCAGAAGGCAGCGTGACCGACCTGGGTGCAACGGTTGATGTGGACATGACTCGCCTCCAATTGTCTGATCGACCCGGCAGGTGCGGGCCCTTGCTGCAAACCGTCGCGGACCCGGTGTCCCGGCCACCAGCACCCAGGTGTCCCGAAAGCGTCCCGCTGTTTCCCGAGGGTGTCCCGATGTCGTACGACGGTCTATCCGTCCGGCGTGTCGTGCTCCATGCTTCGAGTGTGGCGCAGACCTGGTCCGACCGTGGCGTCCCGCTGCGGGGCCTCACCGTCGAAGTTCTCCTTGCTGCGGCCTGCTTCTCCGTGGGCGCAGGTCTCGTTGCAGTCGCCGCAGCCGACGGAGCCACATCCAACCACCACCTGGCGCTGCTCGCCGGTTGGCCGGTGTTCGGGGTCGCCGGCGGCATCGTCCTCGACCGGCGCCCGCGGTCGAGCACCGGCCGCCTGCTCGTCGGCCTCGCGCTCATGCCGGCACTCGTCGTCGCGTGGGCCGAGGTCCGGTACGGCGGGCTTCCGACGAGGCTGGACATTCCACGCGCCGTCTCCGAGCTGGCCGCCCTGCAGGCCGCGGTGGTGGCAGTTGCGTTGCCGTGGACGTTCCGCCGCCCCTCGAATCTCCCGTTCGCACGCGTGTGCGTCGCGGTCGCAGCCGCGGGGGCGATCACTGCCGCGCTCGCAGAGGCAGGCTTGTTCGCGGGCAGCGTCCGGGTCGCAGGCTGGTCGGTGGCCGCGGCGGGTTGTGCCGGAGTCTGGCTGGCGGTCGCGCTCGCGGCACGGACCGACCCTCGTACGGCAAGGCGCCGGCTCGCGTGGGTGCTGGTCGTGCTCGGGGCGGCTGGTGCAATGCTCGTCGGCGCCTGGCTGGCGCTGCCCACCGACCTTGGTTACGCAGTCACTATCTCGGTCTTCGCGCTGACCGCCGTTGCCGTCGTACGACTCCGACTCGGTGAGGACTTCCGGCCGCTGGCCGAGCATCTCCTCGACCTTCTCCTCGTGGTGGCGGTGGTCGCGGCGGCGGGACTGACCGCGCTGCTCGCCGGGCTGGGCACCTCCTGGGCCAACGTGGCTTCGGCGAACACCTCCGCGGCGTTCACGGCGCTCGTCACTGCCGCCATGGCGGTGCCAGCCGCCCTGTGGGTACGCCGCGGGTTGCTCGCGAGTCGCTACGGCACCGGCCTGATCTCACCGGACGACGTCGCCCTGATCACCGCCGACCTGCATGCAGGGACCGAGCCGCGCGACCTCCTGGGCAAGGCGGCTCGCATGGTGGCCGCGGCGAGCGGCAGTGCGGAGGCGCTGATCGTCCTCGGCGACGAGGCTCCCGCGGTCGCCGGGCACTGGACAGTCCATCCGCTCGACGTCGGAGGTGACCGCGTCGGCTACCTCGCGGTCGAGGCCGGCGACCCGGAGGGGCCGGAGCCACGCCAGGAGAAGGTGGTCGCGCAGTTGTTGCCCACGGTCGCGCTGGTCGCGCGCGCGGTCGGGCTCGCAGTCGAAGCCGAGCACGCACGTCGAGACGTTGCGCGCGAGCGCGACGCAGAGAGAAAGCGTGTTCTCGGAGACCTGCATGACGGCCTGGGACCGGTGCTGGCCGGCATGAGCATGCGCGTGCAAGCCGCGCTGCGCACGGCCGCGTCCCCGGAGTCCGCTGTCCTGCTCACCGATCTCGCCGGCGACCTTGCCGCCAGCCGCACCGATCTGCGCCGCATCGTCGCCGGGATCACCCCCTCGATGCTTGACGATGGCGACCTCGAGTCCGCGCTTCGGAGCCTGGTCCAGTCCTTCGGGGACGCGGCCGAGGGCCCTCGCGTGAGCCTCGAGTTCGCGATGGAGGTCGCGGTGGCCCCTGCCGTGATGGTCGCCGTCTATCGCTCCGTCGCCGAAGGCGTGACCAACGCTCTGCGCCACGCAGCGGCTTCGTCGATCGACGTACGCGTGCACCTCGACGCTGGCGTGGTCCGGGTCGACGTCGTGGACGACGGGCGCGGCGGACCGGTCGTACCGGGCGTAGGACTCTCCTCCCTGGCGCTGCGTGCCCGCTCCCTCGGCGGCTGCCTCGAGGTCGCCGGCGCCCTGCCACACGGGACGCATCTGCACCTGGAACTGCCTGCGGCCGCCGACGGCCAGGTGCCGCGATGATCAACGTCCTGGTCGTCGACGACCACCCGATCGTGCTCGCTGGGCTGTCAGCGCTGATCGGCTCAGATCCCCAGCTGTCGGTCGTCGGAACGGCTCGCTCAGTCGCCGAGGCGCGTGACCTCGTCGGACAGATCGAGCCGGCCGTGGCGGTTCTCGACCTTCAGCTGCCCGACGGGGACGGCATCGCACTGGGCATGGAGCTCAAGCAGTCGTGGCCGGCGCTGCGCGTTCTGATCCTGACGATGCATGCCGACGAGTCGACCGTGATCCAGAGCCTCGCGAGTGGTCTGGACGGCTACCTGCTCAAGGACGCCGACCCCGAGGACGTCCTGGCGGCGGTCCACTCCGCGGCGGGCGGCTCGATGGTGGTGGGACGCAGCGTCAGCGGCTTCGTGGTCGCAGCCGCCGCATCGGCTCCGCGGACCGACGCCCTTGCCGCGCTCGACGCCCGCGACCTGGAGATCCTCGAGCTCATGGTCGACGGCCTGCCGACCTCGCAGGTGGCCGCGCGTCTCTACCTGGCTCCGAAGACGATCCGCAACCGCATCTCCGACATGCTCGGCAAGCTGGGCGTGGCCACCCGTGAGGACGCCATCGCGCTCGGTCGCGCCGCTGGTCTCGGCGTCGGACGGCTCCGACCAGGTCAGCAGCCTCCGCCGAGGTCGTGACGCCGGGACGATGTCCCGCCGTACGCGGGAAATTTCGGGCCGCGCAGACCCTGTCCGCGGGACGCGTCAGTGGCCAACGATCGGGTCGTTGACAGGTCCGGCACCAAGCCGACCGGACTACCACGACTAGGAGACCACAATGAAGCTCGTCCGTATCCTCGCGATCGTCCCGCTCGCCCTGATGTCACTGATGAACGTCGGCTACCCCTTCAGCTCAGACCCAAAGCCTGAAGTCGCTCTCTCCATCGCGGTCCTGGTCCTTGGCCTGGCCGGTTTCGTGGCCGTGTTCGGACTTGCCCGCAACACTGCGTGGGGAGTCCCCGCCGCGCTCGCCGTTGCCGGAGTCAACGTCGCCGCCGCCGTCATCGCGCTCGTTGCGGACCTCGAAGGGGCGATCATCGGCCTCGTCGTGAGTTCGGCCGCTCTCGTGCTGGCGTTCATCGCCAGTACGCGGGGGCGCGCTGTGTCGATGGCCTGAGGCGCGGAGCAGGCCCCGCTGTGGTGATCTCGGGAGCAGTCACCCGGCGACGCGTGCGGTCGGTTCGGGGCCGTGCGGAGTTGTTCGTCGGGTGCGCTGGCTTCCCGCGTCGGGACGCGTCACTCCGCGAAGCCCCGGACCGGCCATTCAGCCGTTTCACCGCGAGGGAGACGTGGTGGCCTCCGATCTGGTTGACGAGACCGCGGCGGGGTCGACCCTTTGGGAGGACCACCTCGGACCTGGTGCTGGGTGCGGTTGGTCCAGGGGTCGCGTACCTGGGTGGCTGCTTGGTCGCGATCGTCGCGGGCCGTTGCGGTTGGTCCAGGGCTGTGCGGCGTACCACGTCGGCTGCGCTGGGCTCCCCGCGTCGGGACGCGTCACCGTCGGCGGGGTCCGTCGCGGTTGCTTCGAGGCGTCCCGCCACGCGTCGCTTTCACGCTTCGCCGACGCGGCACGCCGCGCCGCCCCGCACCGGCCGCTCCGAGGGCGCGCGTCCGTGACTCAGTTCGGCGGGATGGGGATGGTGCCGGTCCGGGGTGACGAGGTAGGTCTGGCCGTGGGGTCCGGTCCACTGATAGCTGCCGGCCGGGGTGCGGTGGTAGCGCCATCGGCGGAAGGTCTTCGCGCGGTGATGTCTTCGGCAGAGGGCGGCGAGGCTTTCGGGCCGGGTCTGCCCCGGTGGACCGTTCTCTTCGTAGGGGGTGATGTGGTCCAGATCGCAGGCTCTGGCGTCCCGATTGCACCACGGGAAGACGCAGTGCTGGTCGCGCAGGATGACCAACTCCCGCATCCAGGCGGGCGGGTCGTGCGCGTCGATGGCGTCGGTACGCCCCATGTCGAGGACGGGTTGGATGGTGACCCGGGACCGGCCGGCCCAGTCCTTGATCCGGGCGATGGTGGCCGGCCCGAACTTCTCGACGGTCCCGAATCCAGTCCCGTCGCTGGTCGTCGGTTCGAGCCGAGCAGGTCGGTGAGTGACAGGTGGAGGTAGAGCTTGGTCTTGGCCGCAGGCGGCACGGCGTGGGCCGGTCCGGCAGGTGACTGGTCGTCGGGTCCGAGGAGGGTGCCGAGGTCGAGGGCGGCTTGGCGGTTGGCGATCACCCCGACGGCCTTGGCCTTGCGGATCTCGAGGGTGTCGGTGTCGCCGAGGGCTTTGAGCTGGGCGGCCTGGTCACAGACCAGGTCGTGAAACACGGTGAGGTCGAGGGTGTCGCCGGTGACCTCCAGATGGGAGGTGCCGACCCAGTCGTCGCCACCGTCGGTGCAGACCCCGCGGTGAAAGAGCCGCACACCCCAGGCGTCCCGGCCCTGCTTCTCCCGGGTCTCCAACAGGTGCGGGTCGTAGCTGGCGATGGCCTGGGCGACCGCGGTCTCGATCGCCCGCCACCCACACGACCCGATCCGGTCCGCCAACTGCGGCGTCCACGGACGCGGCAGCGGCCTGGGAGAGGTGGTGGGTGGCCTGGGCGATCTTGCGGGCCTTCCACGGCGCCACCCTCAGCGCTTCGACGGCGGCCCAGATCCGGGGGAGCCGGTGGGTCAGGTCCAGGGCGTCGGCCAACAACTGCAGCCCGGTCAGGGTGGAGACCCCGAGCGCGGCGGCGAACGGTTCGGGCGTGAACGCCGCGACCAGCGGTGTCCCCTCCCCGCCCAGTGCTTCGTCGGTCGCGTCGAGGCCCGGCAGGCCGTTGTCGGACCAGGTCACGAACCCGGTCTCTTCGGTGGCCGGGTGCAGCACACACCACTGGGCCGCGACCCGCAGTTTGGCTCGGCCGGCCTGGCGTTCCCGGACTTCGGTTTCGGCGGCGAGGTCGAGCAGCCACTCCGCGTCGAGGCCCGAAACCTCGACCGGGTTGCCGTTCAACATCGTCTCCAACATGCATCAATCCAAGCAGGACGCCACCGACATCAGGCCCCGGAATCGGGGCGGAAACGGGGGGTGTGGAGAAGTATTTTCGAAAGTTTCTTCAACCCTGCTTGGTTGCGGTTCAAGCCAACCCGCTTGGGTTGCGCCCTTGCCTTCGGTTACGCGTGCGTGGACGGGGTCGGCGTCCTTTCGCTCGCTACTTAATCCTGAACGAGCTGTCGTTCAGGTCGAAGAAGTAGTTGCGGACTGCCCTGATCTTGATCCAGGCGTGGGCGGACTTGACCCGGGGGAACCTCACGACGGCCCTGCCGTCGTTGGTGGTCTTCCTGGCCAGGACCCGCTTCCAGGTCTTGCCGTTGTCGGTCGACAGGACGATCTTGACCTTGCCGGCGAGCTTCCGGGTGCCGTTGACCTTCCAGGTGATCGCCTTCCTGTCGCCACGTTTGACCGAGCCGCCGTTCTCGAACGAGCGGACGAGGAACGGCCCCGCCGTGTCGTCGATCCGGAGCCTCACGTCGTCGTGGCCGACGCCGCCCCCGCCGGGAACTGCGTCGCGGGCGGTCAGCCGGAAGTGCATCGCGGGGGTCTTCGAGCCCGGTCTGCCGACGTACCCCTTGACCGGGAGGAACTCGGAGTAGCAGTTCACAATCCAGACCGGCACGACGACGTACTCGTCCGGGTCGTTCGGCGGCGCCGCCGGGCACCTGCCGGACTTGGCGTTGGTGTTTCCATTTCGGATCTGAGTCATGTCGGGGAACGTCCGCGCTGGGCTGGTGCCGGCGATGTTCTCGCCGGGCGCGGGGCTCTGGGAGGCGTCCTCGTCCGAGACGTCGGCGTAGAAGCCGAACACCCGGAACAGCGGCCCGTTCTTCTTCCTGTTGTCGACCAGGGCCGTCCCCTCGCTACCGCCGATGTCGTTCTGCTCCCACAGGTAGGTGAGCTTGTCCCCGTCGGCGTCGGTCGCGGACCCGCGCAGCATGAACGGCGTCCGCAGCGGCAACGTGCGGTTGCGGGGCGCCTTGACCACCGGGGCGTGGTTTCCGGTGCGGTGCGAGTCGCCCGCGTTGTCGGCCGGGCCACCCTTGGCGGTCTGTCCGACGTTCGCGGTGACACCGGCGGATGGCGTGACGATCAGGGCGCGCATGTCCCTGCGGTCGCTGTCCGCGGTGTACGGGCTCCGGATCTGCCGGCGAACATCACCTGGAAGCCGGTGTCATCCGGGTTCCCCAGAGGTGCGGGGTAGACAACGGGGTCGGAGTAGATCCCGGCGTACGGGTCGTAGCCCCACTTCCCGACGGTGACGTCCTCTCCGGTGAGCTCCTCGACCGCGGCCTCGATGTTGGCGGCGGTGTACGTCGAGCCCCGCGTCAACGTGACCGGGTCGGCCGTCGATCCTGGGTAGTCGATGGTGACCGAGTCACCGGCGTTGTCGAATCCCGTCAGTGAGACGTCCTGGACCTCGACCGGGTTCAGAGCAGTGCCGGTTGTGTATCTGGTGAACTCGGCGATCGAGCGCTGGGAGAAGTACGGGTCGCTGTGGGGCTGCAAGTTGTCCTGACGGCAGATCCCGGCATACGCCTGATCGACGTGCCCGACCCGGCTCGACCGACGTGCCCTGGTTCCGGTTGCCGCCCGAGCAGTTCCACTGGTTGCCGTTGAACGTGTGGTTGCCCCCGAACTGGTGGCCGATCTCGTGAGCGACGTAGTCGACCGCGAAGAAGTCACCGACGGGTCCGGGATACCGGTGCAGCCCCTCGCCTTCTCGACGCTGCCGACGACGCCGAGGCCAGCGATGCCACCGCCGTTGGTGCCGAGCGCGATGTGGCCGAGGTCGTAGTTGGCGGCCCCGATCAGCTGACCGAGGACGATCTGGTTGCGCTGCAGAGTGCCGACGTCGCAGTAGGAGAGCTGGCCCTCGACGTAGTCCGGGGAGTCCGGGTCCAGGGTGTAGCAGGAGTGCGCACCGCACGGACCGTCCGGTCCCGTCGCCTTCTCGATGGTGTCGAAGTTCAGCTTGTCGGTGCCGTTGACCAGGATCATCTTGATCGCCGCGTCGTCGTTGTAGAGCTGGTTGACGCGGTTCATCAAGGTGACCTTCTCGGCCAGGACGTTCGCGGTGCCGAAGTACTCGGCGTACGTCGGGTCAGCTGATCAGCGCGAGCCGGTAGACCCGCTGCGTCACCGTCGGCCTCGACGCCGCCCCCGACAACGTGCGCTGCCGGTCGACGGCCCGTTTCAGCTGCGGGAGCTCGCGCTCGACCGGGGAATCGGTGGTCTTCGGCAGACTGCTGGCCGTAGTAGACCAGGTGCTCGGTGGTGCCCCGTCTCGTTGTACGCCGGGTCGACGTACCACGCAAACTGGCCGTTGGGCCCGCGCACCGAGCGTGGAAGCCCATCGGTGTGACGTCCAGGGCAATCGTCGTGCCACGGTGGTCGAGCGAGACACCTGACCAGGTCTGGATCTCGGGATGCGCTGCGGCGAGCTTCGCCTCCATCAGCTGGGTGCGCTGCACGGCGAAGCGCTCGATGCCGCCGGTCGGCGTGGGCACCTTGAAGGTCGTCGAGCTCGCCGCTCCGACCTTTGGCGCGTTCCTCAACGTCGGACCGCACGGCGCCGGTGTCGACCGTGACGGCGGAGTAGCTGGCTTGGGTCGACCCGGACCTTGGACCCGGTCGGCTTGAAGTTCGTGAGTTGCCGGAAGGTCGCATCGTTCGGTGCGGCGTCGGCCGACAACCCGACGAGCGAAAGCATGGCTGCGGTCAACGCCAGGGCGGTGAGCGCTGAGGCGGTCCTGAGCGGACGCTTCATGAAGAGACTCCCTCGTCGAAAGCCGGACCCCGATAAGTCCGGTCCTCGGCACTCTAACCGGCTTTGTCCGCGCGCCGGGTGACCCAACACGCTCACGTGCCCGATGAGCGGGCGGTAGCGTGAGGCGTTGCAAACCTGACGAGACCGACGGAGTGTCGGGCCACCCGGCTCTGGTTCCGGATCAACCTGGAGTTCAACATGACCATCACGATCGCCTCTGTGACTCTCGACTGTGCCGACGCCCTCACGGTCGGCCGGTTCTGGTCGGCCGCCCTCGGCCGACCGCTCGACCCCGAAGCGTCCAGCGGCTTCGCCGCGATCGGCTTTGCCGGACGCCGGGACAAGGTGGGCTGGGGGCCCGTGGAGGGTGTCAACGATTCGACCTGGATCTTCGCCAGGGTGCCCGAGCCGAAGACCGCCAAGAACCGGCTGCATCTCGATCTCATGGCCCCCGATCCCGAAGCCGAGGTCGCCCGTCTCGTTGGGCTGGGCGCCACTCGGGTCGCTGACCTGGACGAGTACGGATACACGTGGACGGTCATGGCCGACCCCGAAGGCAACGAGTTCTGCGTCGCAAAGGCACGGTGAGCCCTGGCCCGGACCGGCGCCGGATCGAAGATCCAGGTCTATGCGGCGAGATTGCGGCGTAGGCTGTCGCGATGCCCCGCCGTCACCTGGCCGGAGCGTCGATCTCGGGCGTCGCCCTCGTGCTGGCACTCCTCATGTCGCTCCTCGCCAGTGCACCGGCCCATGCTGCCGGCGGCACTTTGAGCGGAACGCTCACCGGCCACGACGGGATGCGGTTCGAGTACTTCCAGGTCGACATCTACAAAGCCGACGGACCCGAGACCTGGACACACGCGATTCCCCCTCGCACGATCACCTCGTGGGACACCGGGCTCCCCGTGGGCGACTTCGCGATCACCCTGCCCGCCGGCACGTACCGGGCGTGTTTCAGGGCGCTCACGTACGAGAACGCCGAAGTGGTCGGGCAAGGCTGCTGGCAGGGAGCCCTCGAGGTGTTCGGCGCGACCGACATCGTCGTCACCGAGGGCGGTACGACGACGATCACCCCCTCGCTTCCCCGGGAGTCGCGCCTGCGCGGCCGGATCCTCGCGCCCGACGGGGCCGGTGTGTCGGCATACGTCGCGCCTTACCGCCGGATGCCGAACGGGACCTGGACCTGGCACGGCGGCGGCACCCAGAGCATGTCCGACGGCACGTTCGTGGTGCCGGACCTCGACCCCGGTCTCTACCGGATCTGCTTGCTCGACGTCCCGCGCGAATTCCTCCCGGAGTGCTGGGACGACGTCGCGACGCTCGGCGAGGCGCACGACCTGACGGTGCCTCCGGGCAGCACAGGCGTACTCACCTTCCGGCTCGCCCGCCGGGCCAACATCGCCGGCACCGTCACCCGACCGCCTGCGTCGACGTACGACGTTTACGTGACCCCGCACCAGTGGAGCGGCGAGCGCTGGGTTCCCATCAGCGGCGGGGCCGCTGTCGGCAACGGACGGCAGCTACCGGATCACCGGCCTCGACGCCGGGACCTACCGAGTGTGCGCCGCCGGGTACGACGTCGTCCGCACCTGCTGGAGGCAGGGTTCCCAGCCGGCCGACGCCACCGACATCGTGCTGGCTGCGGGTCAACCTCGCGCCGGGGTCAACCTCGCGCCGGGACCGGCCGGCTTCGTCACCGGAACCCTGCCCGACATGTACCTCGGTGCCCAGGGCTACCCGAGCGTCACCGCCTGGCGCCAGGTCGGCAACACCTGGGAAGCAGAGTCGTCGGGCGACGCGGGGCCGAGCGGCATCGGCGCCAACTGGACCTACGAGATCGGGTCGCTCCCGACCGGGACCTACGTCGTCTGCGCCGAGCACATGGATCCCGAGTTCGTGCCAGCCTTCCCCCGCACCTGTCGCGGCGACAGCCCGACGCCCCAGGGCGGCATCCCATTTGAGGTGGTGGCCGGGGAGACGACGACGGGGATCGACATCGTCACGGGTCGTGCCGGCGAGATCCGGGGCCGGGTGAGCCCTGTGACCAAGCCCGTCCGGGTCGACCTCTTCACCGCTGCAGGGCGGCTCGCTGACAGCCGGACCACGGACGCCTACGGCGCCTACCGCTTCCGCGAGCTGCCGGCCGGCACCTTCTACGTCGGCTTCCACCGGGAGCCCGCCTCGTCGTCGCTGGCCGCCGAGTGGTGGCGCAACCGAAACGACGGCCTCGGCATCGCCGGCGCGACTCCGATCACGGTCGACGGCAACATCATCGCGGGGGTTGCCGCCACGCTGGATCCAGGAGGCGTCATCACCGGACGGCTGGTGGACGACACCGGCGCCGCCGTCGGCCGCTGCGCCGTACAGGCACGCGCGGCCGACGGTTCACTCGCGATCCGCACGGCACTCACCGACGCGAGCGGCGAGTTCGCGATCGGCGGCCTGAGCACGGCACGCTACGTCGTTCTGGTCGCCCAACGCTGTAGCGGCGCCCCGACCCCGATGTTTCACGACGCCGACTCGCCGACCCAGACCAGCGCGCGGGTCTGGGAGGCGGACCCGATCGCTGTCACCCGGGGCCTGACCTCGTCGCTGCCCGCCAGCCTCGTCACCGGCGTACCCGCGATCGCCTCGATCTCCGCGCCGACCATCACCGGCACACCGGCGGTCGGGCGCACCCTCACCGCCCAGCCCGGGACCTGGCTGCCGACCTCCGGCCTCAGTTTCGGCTACCGGTGGTACGCCGGCGCCGATCGGATCGCCGGCGCGGGCGGCCGTCATCTCCACCTCACCTCCGACCTCGCCGGCGCTCGGGTCCGGGTCGTCGTGATCGCCACCGCACGCGGGTGGGGAACCGCGGTGGGCAGGTCGGGTTCGGTGGGTCCGGTCGCTCCCTGAGCCTTGCGTCGCGCCGGCCCGGTGGGCCCTGGTTCGTCCAGGCGCAACGGCGGGTGCAACAACCCAGATTGGGTGACGTCAGCACTGCTCGCGCTCATCTGTGTCGCGGCAGGTTCAAGGAGCGCGTCGCGGATGACCCGGCCCCGCTTGACGAGCGCAGGTAGACATCGCCGAGGAGGCGAGAGTCATGGACGACACCGCAACCACAGAGCAAATGCTCCACGAGGTAGATCTGTTCGCGGGAGTCGAGAAGCGACATCTGAAGACGACTGCTCGAAACTGGGCCGGGAGACCGAGCACCATGCCGGGCATCGTCGTAGCCGACCGAGGGTCTCGGTGCATTGCGCGTTCCACCTGATCCTGTCCGGGGAAGCTTCGGTGCACGTAGCAGCGAAGGAGGTCGGCCGACTACACAGCGGTGACTACTTCGGTGGAGATCAGCATGATCGACTGGCAAGGCGAGATCGGCATCTGTGGTCGAACAGTGCCAGCCGCTGAGGACCTTACGCGATCAACCTCGGCAGCGACTTCCTCGACCTGCTTGATTCCGGAACCCCGCCTGTCGCGCTGTGCCGTGTCCTCGAGGGGCTACTCGTGCTCGCGTACGAACAGCGGAAGGTGCGCTCAACCTCTTGGATTGCACTGCCGAACATTCTCTCGATCTGGACGTTGAACAACGTCACGCGGT
Organism: uncultured Actinomycetota bacterium; assembly: GCA_963844385.1. GTDB lineage: Bacteria > Actinomycetota > Actinomycetes > Propionibacteriales > Nocardioidaceae > Nocardioides. The sequence continues at coordinate 140,099 of CAWJOJ010000030.1, forward strand.
GCCCGGCGTGGCGACCCACCATAGGTTGTCCCAGCGGTCGGTGAATCCACCAACTCGGTCTCCCCATGTCTGCACGGCGGGCTCGAGTCGCGGCTCGCAACCCCGGGAGACGGCCCGCTGGTAGACATCGTCGACATCGGGGACGTAGACGAACGCCACCGCTGGCCTCGGCTCGGACCCTTCGCTCATCATGACCAGCGAGTCGCCGATGATCACATCCGCATGGTCGATCCTGCCGTCGGGCAGCACTTCCTTGGAGGTCGTGTCTTCACGCCCGTCGAACACCTCGGTCAAGAAGGCGATGAACTCACTCACCCCGTCGACCACGAAGTAGGGATTGACACTGTGGCAACCCGGCCCGAGACGAAGCCCTTGCGGGTGCACCGACGCAGGGGAATTCACGGCCGCGCGAAAGACCAGACCGGGCGGACTTCGGTGATCTGGCCCGTGAGCGCCAACTCGGCAAGCAGGGGCCTCAGAACGTCGTCGATGTAGTGCTGCCCCTCGGCTTCGGCGCGCCACACCTCGGCGATGACGAACCCGTCGCCCTCGGGGTAGACCACGTGTGACATCAGACCCGCAGGCGGACCTCCGGCCTCCATCATGGACTGCCCCACGTTGGCGTCGAGCTCGTTGAACTGGTCCCGGGTCGCGGTAGCTACGGGGAGCTGAAGAAGAAAGGCCATGGCACCGATCTTCGCCCATGACCCGCGCCCAGCGAAAGCGTGCTCCGCAGCCCGGAACGCCGCAGGTGGCATGCTCTGCGGCCATCCGGTTCTGCCGCCTTCCGGGCGGCGGCTACTTCTTCGATCTAGACGTTGAAGCGGAACTCGACCACGTCGCCGTCGGCCATCACGTAGTCCTTGCCCTCCATGCGCACCCTGCCGGCCTCCTTGGCCTTCTGCATGGAACCGAGCTTCATCAGGTCGTCGAACGAGACCACCTCGGCCTTGATGAACCCGCGCTGGAAGTCGGTGTGGATGACGCCGGCGGCCTCGGGAGCGGTCGCGCCCTTCGGGATCGTCCAGGCGCGGGACTCCTTGGGGCCGGCGGTCAGGTACGTCTGGAGGCCGAGGGTGTCGAAGCCGACCCGGGCGAGTACGTCGAGCCCGGGCTCGTCGACGCCCATCTCGTGCAGCATCTCGCGGGCCTCGTCGTCGTCGCCGAGCTCGACGAGCTCGGACTCGAACTTGGCGTCGAGGAAGATCGCCTCGGACGGCGCCACGAGCTCGCGCATCCGGTCCTTGAGCTCCTCGTCGCCCAGCTCGTCGGCGTCACAGTTGAAGACGAAGATGAACGGCTTGGCGGTGAGCAGGGACAGCTCGCGGATCAGCGAGCGGTCGATCTTGGTCGCGATGATCGGCGTACCGGATTCCAGGGCACCGAGGGCCTCCTTGGCCGCGGCGAGGTTGGCGGCGAGCGACTTGTTGCTGCGAGCCTCCTTCTCCAGCCGCGGGATCGCCTTCTCGACGGTCTGCAGGTCAGCCAGGATCAGCTCGGTCGAGATCGTGGAGATGTCGCCGGCCGGGTTGACCTCGCCGTCCACGTGGGTGACGTCCTCGTCGCGGAAGACCCGGGTCACCTCGCAGATCGCGGCCGACTCACGGATGTGGGAGAGGAACTTGTTGCCGAGGCCCTCGCCCTCCGACGCGCCGCGCACGATGCCCGCGATGTCGACGAACTCGACTGTCGCCGGCAGGATCCGGGCGCTGTTGAAGACCTCGGCGAGCCGCGGCAGGCGGTCATCGGGTACGCCGACCACCCCGACGTTCGGCTCGATGGTCGCGAACGGGTAGTTCGCCGCGAGCACGTCGTTCTTGGTCAGGGCGTTGAAGAGCGTCGACTTGCCGGCGTTGGGGAGTCCGACGATTCCGATGGTGAGTGCCACGGGCCCGGAGTCTACGGGCGCGCCGGGCAACGCCCCGAATCGTTGACTACCGAACGAGGCGGGCGACCGCGCCCTCCGGGCCGCTGGCCCAGCAGGCCCCGTCTCGTGTGCACTGCACGGCGTCGAAGTTCCGCCTGCTGAAGGTCCGCCAGGTCCGGCCGCCGTCCCTCGTCACATCGGTCCCGCTGGGGCCGACAGCGATCGCCATCCCCCGCGCGCCGTACCGCCAGTCGACGCCGGAGCGGTAGCCGCCCAGATCGCCTCCATGAATCCAGCTGCGACCACTGTTGCGGGTGAACGCCGACATGTCGACGCCGTTGTCCGGCGCCTGGAAGTCGCCGCCGACCGCCAGTCCGCGGCGCGGGTTGCGGAACGAGAGCGAGAACACGCCTCCCGCATCGGAGGCCGGGATCGTGGAGGCCCGGACCGTCCAGGTCCGCCCACGGTCCCGGGTGTGGAAGATGCGCGCAGCGCCGCCACCCGACGCCAGCCACGCCTGGCGGGCCCCGGCGGTCACCAGGCAGGTGCCGCTGGCGGCGAAACCGAACTCGCCCGGCTTGGCCGCCGGCATCCCCTTCGAGTCGACGACGTGCCACGACGCGCCGCGGTTGTGGGTGGCGATGATCCGGAACTTCCCGTTGACCGGGTCGCTCATCGCGAGCCCATGCTTGCCTCCCGGCCACATGGCCATGCAGTCGTAGAAGGCCTTGGGAGCGTGGTTGACGAACGTCAGCTTCCAGGACCTGCCGCCGTTGCGGGTCCGGTAGATCCGGCTCGCGTCGCCCTCGCCGATCGCGAGGACCTGGACGTGCCGGAAGTCGGTGGCCTCGACGTCGCGGAAGAGTAGCCCCTTCGTGTTTCGAGGGCTGACGTTCTTCCAGGTGCGGCCGCCGTTGCGGGTCTTCCACACGCCGCCGTCGCTGCCGCCCACCCATGCGTGCCGGGAGTCGATGGCGTCCAGACCTCGGAACTGCTGATCCGTACGGACATCGACGCTCTTCCAATGCAGGTGATGAGGCCGGTCGGGTGGGCCGGCCTGCGCAACGGGAGGCAGGGCGGAACACATCGTCAGCAGGAGGATCGCGGTGAGGGCTCCTAGAAGGGTGCGCATGGGACCTCACGATTGCCCAGGGATGAGCCGTTGTCCAGAGGCCGATCAGCTCATGGGAGCTCGGTTGACCCGACGTCTGACGGGTCCGGGACCTGCGGCGTGCTGGCGGACCGGGACGCCGCGGACCTCCTGAGCGGCGAACGGGCGGCCGCAGTGGCCGCGGTCAGCCACAGGCTCTCCGCGGTGTAGTAGACGGGGTAGATCAGCGAGACGGCGATCAGCCACCCGGGCGCCCCGGGAAGCTCGGCCGTGACCAGGGCGTACGCACCGAGCCACAGGGTCGCCATGGTCATGTTGAGATACCAGAGATGGAGCGTCCGGGACGGATAGACATACTTCACCGGCACGAAGACAAGCACCGCGAACACCCCGAGGACGACTGCCGTGGTCGTCGTACCGAAGCCGACCACGACGACGTAGAACGCAACGATGTTCCAGTAGCTCGGGAAGCCAAGGAAGAAGTGGTCTTCGGTCTTCGCATCCGAGCGGCAGAACTGGTAGCACGACGCGAGCAGGGGTACGGCGGCGCACACTCCCCCCAACCAGCCCGAGGGGAGGTACCCGTTCGCCCAGAGCAGCACCATCGGGGCGAACGCGTAGGTGATGTAGTCGACGATGTTGTCCAGCAGCTCCCCGTCGAAGCCCGGCATCACCGTCTTCACCTTGAAGTGGCGGGCCAGGAAGCCGTCCGTCCCGTCCACCACCATCGCGGCGAGGAACAGCCAGAGCACCGTCTCGACCTGGCCCTCGTAGGAGTAGTGCACCATCAGCAGCGCCAGCACCGACCCCACCGCGGTGTAGGTGTGGACCAGTGCTGCCGCGACCTTCGCTCCCGGAGTGCTCATCGTCGTCCTGGTCAGCGCACGCTGGCCAGGGTCATCCCGTCGCTGATCGGCAGGATGTAGCTCTCGACCCGCGGATCGCTCGCGACGAGGTCGTTGAACGCCTGGATGACCGCCGTCGTCGAACCCTCCTCAGCTGGGCGTACGACCTCGCCGGACCACAGGGTGTTGTCGACCAGGAGCAGCCCGCCGGGGCGCATCAGCGGCAGGACCGCCTCGAAGTAGTTCGGGTAGTTCGGTTTGTCGGCATCGATGAAGACGAGGTCGAACGGGGGGTCCGGGGTCAGCTCCGCCAGCGTGTCGAGCGCCGGAGCGATCCGAAGCTCGATCCGGTCGGCGAGGCCCGCCTCGTCCCACGCCTCGCGGGCGACGCCGGTGTACTCCTCGCTGACGTCGAGGCACATCACGGAGCCGTCTTCCCCGACGCCGCGCGCGATGCAGATCGACGAGTACCCGGTGAACGTGCCGATCTCCAGCGCCCGCTTGGCGCCGACCGCACGGGTCAGCAGGGTCAGCAGGGCGCCTTGGGCGGCCGAGACCTGCATGTTGGCGGCGCCTCCGGTCTCGGCGCGAGTTCGGTCGATCAGCCGCTCGAGCACCACGTCGGGCTGAGTGGTCCGCTCGGCGACGTACTCGGCAACCTCCGGCTGGAGCCACGGGGGGGTTTCCTTCGAAGTCATGTCCCGCACGCTACTAGGGTTGGGTGGTGCGCATCGCCACCTGGAACGTGAACTCACTCCGCTCTCGCATCGACCGGGTCGAAGCACTGCTCCAGCGACACGATCTGGACGTCCTCGCGCTCCAGGAGACGAAGGCCCGCGAGGACCAGTTGCCGCTGATGGGACTGCAGTCGCTTGGGTACGACGTCGCCGCCGCCGGGACCAACCAGTGGAACGGCGTCGCCGTCATCAGCCGGGTCGGGATCGACGACGTGCAGGTCGGCTTCGACGGGATGCCCGGCTGGGGTGACCCCGTCGCCGCCGAGTCCCGTGCGCTTGGCGCCGTCTGCGGCGGCGTACGCATCTGGTCGCTCTACGTGCCCAACGGCCGCAAGGTCGACGACCCGCACTACGTCTACAAGCTCGACTGGCTGACCCGGTTGCGCGACGCCGCTACGGCCTGGCTCGGTGACGACACCGCGCTGGTCGGCGACTGGAACATCGCCCCCCAGGACGAGGACGTGTTCGACATGGCCGCCTTCGCCAAGGACACCCACGTGACCCCGCCCGAGCGCGAGGCGTTTCGGCGCTTCCTCGATGCCGGGTACGTCGACGTGGTGCGGCCGCACGCGCCAGGCCCGGAGGTCTACACGTACTGGGACTACTACCGGCAGCGCTTCGAGCGCAATCGCGGGATGCGGATCGACTTCGTCCTGGGCTCGCCGTCCTTCGCTGCTCGGGTCACGGGGGCCTTCATCGACCGCGACGAACGGGCCGGAAAGGGCGCCTCGGACCACGCGCCGGTAATCGTCGACCTGAGCTGAGCCCGGGATCCCTCAGCGGAAGGCGTCCGCGTGGTCGTCGGCCCACTGCTGGTAGCTCCGGGCGGGCGCGCCCGTGAGGTCCTCGACGGTCGAGGTCACCAGCTCCGGTCGCGTGACGAACTCCGACCACGTGCGCATTGCGTTGTCCACGAAGGCCTCGTCCCCGAAGAACTCGAGCATCCCCGGGCGGGCCTCCTTCGGGTCCTGCTCCACCCATCGCACGGGCCGCCCGATCGCCGTACCGATGCTGTCGACCTGCTCCCGCTGGGTCACCGTGGCAGGGCCACTGAGGACATGCGTCTGGCCGGCGTGGCCGTCCTCGGTCAGGGCCAGTACGGCGACAGCCGCGATGTCGCGTTCGTCGATGAGTGACCGCGCCGCGTCGCCGAAGGGCGCCGTGACCACCCCGGAGCGGACCTGGTCCGCCCAGCCGAGGGTGTTCTTCGCGAACCCGGTCGGTCGCAGGAAGGTCGACGGAACCCCCGAGTCGTCGAGCGCGCGCTCGACGAGCGCCCAGAAGGACTCGGCGTCGTCGGCGGCTGCCTGCGCGGAGAGGTACACGACCCGGCGCGGGCGCGAGATGATCGCGTCCACCACAGGGGCCACTCCCTCGGCGGAGAAGAACGGCCACAGCAGAAAGACGGCGTCTGTGCCTTCCAGAGCACCATCGAGGCTCGCCGGATCGGCCAGATCGCCTGCCACGAGGTCGACGCCAGCTGGCAAGGACGCGGTTGCGACGTCGCGGACGAGCGCCCGGACAGAGACGCCCCTGTCGATCAGGCCATCGACCACATGACGGCCAACGCCGCCCGTTGCTCCGGTCACGAGGACAGTCGGGCTCTGCGGATTCTGGGTCATGACATCCATCGTGCAAGTTCAAGTCGCCTTGAAGTCAACTTGCGTCGTCCTGGAGCGCGACTTTGGGCGCGTTCAGGTCGCGACCTGCGCCCGTCTGTCGGTGCCTTGGTTCATGCTCGTTGACATGGAGATCCTCATGCTGCTGATCGGGCTCGCTCTCGGTGCGCTGCTCGGGCTCCTCTGGACCCGTTCGCGGTCGTCCTACACGGAGTCGGTGGGGCAGGGCATGGTCGACCAAGCGGAGGTGATGCAGGGGCTCGACCGGCTCACCGACCAGATGCGCGAGCTCGACCACCAGCGTGCGACCTGGCAGGGCCAGTTCGGCCAGCAGGTCCAGGACATGCGCGCCACGACGGAGACCTTGCGCCGCGAGACCGCCAGCCTGTCGACCGCGCTCCGCAAGCCGCAGGTCCGCGGCCGCTGGGGCGAGCTCCATCTGAGGCGTGCGGTCGAGCTCGCGGGCCTGGTGAACCGCTGCGACTTCGACGAACAGGTCCAGCTCGCCGATGGCTCGCTGCGGCCGGATCTGGTGGTGCGGCTGGCCGGCGACAAGAGCCTGGTCGTGGACTCGAAGGTGCCGCTGGATGCGTTTCTCGACGCGACCGGCACCGACGACGACCACGTCCGCGACGCCCATCTGGCCCGGCACGCGCGCCAGTTCCGCACGCACATCGAAACGTTGGGCGCGAAACGCTACTGGCGCGCGCTGCCGGAGAGTCCGGAGTTCGTCGTGCTCTTCGTTCCGGGTGAGTCGTTCCTGTGCGCGGCGCTCGAGGCAGACCCGGCGCTGATCGAGTACGCCGCTGAGCGCCGGGTCGTGCTGGCGACGCCGACGACCCTGATCGCGCTGCTCAAGACCGTGGCCCATGGCTGGCAGCACGAGACCCTGGCCGACCGGGCCCGCCAGATCCACGAGTTGGGGCGGGAGCTCCACGAACGCCTGTCCAGGGTCAGCATCCACGTCGACGCGGTCGGGCGCTCCCTCAACGCCGCGGTCGGCCACTACAACCAGGCTGTCGGCTCGCTCGAGAGCCGGGTGCTGGTCAGCGCTCGGAAGTTCGCCGAGCTCGGTGTCACCGACGACGAGCTTCCGGCTCCCCGTCAGGTCGATGCGGCAGCCCGGAGGATCGACCCGCCCGTCGACCCTCCGGAGGGACTCGATCCAGTGGCCGACCTCGACAAGCCCCGAGACCTCGATGCGGCGCGCCGTGCGCACGGGGCGTGAGGAATTCCCTACGGTGATCTCGTGAGCCACGCACGGACCCTCTGGGAGGAGGGCAACGAGCCGGGACGGCAGGTGATCGCTCTCGGCCTCGCGGTCGCGCTCACAGTGGTCGTGATCGACCTCACCGTGGGCGAACAGCTGAGCCTGTTCTTCGACCTCTGCTTCGTCGTGTTGTGCCTGGGTCTGGCTCTGGCGGTCCGCCCCAGCGACTTCTTCACGGTTGGCGTGCTCCCGCCGCTGCTGATGGTGTCGGTCTTCGTCCTTCTCGGCACCGTCGCGCCAGCGGCCGTCGCACACGGAGGCGACAATGTGGTCCAGGCCGTGGTGTCGGGCCTGGCGTCCCACGCCGGCCCGCTCGTGGTCGGCTACGCCCTGTGCCTGGGCACCCTGGCCCTGCGTCAGCGGTTCCTCGCGAGGACTGGGGCGCCCGGCGCCCCGACCTCGAACCGGGCGGGGTCTCCGGCGCCGTAGCGCAGGATCTCGGGAGCACCCTCCGACCAGTCGACGACCGTGGTCGGTTCGGCCGGGGTCTCACCCGCGTCGATGACGATCTCGACCAGGTGATCAAGCTCCTCCTTGAGCTCCCAGCCCGACGTACGAGGCTCGCTCTCGCCGGGCAGGATCAGGGTCGAGGTCAGCAGCGGCTCGCCCAGGGCCTCGACGATCGAGCGGGCGACCGTGTGGTCCGGGATCCGGACGCCCAGGGTGCGCTTCTTGGGGTGCATCAAGCGCCGCGGCACGTCGCCGGTAGCCGGCAGGATGAACGTGTACGGGCCCGGCGTGACGGACTTGATCGCCCGGAACGCGGCGTTGTCGACGTGCACGAAGTGGCCCAGCTGGGAGAAGTCCTTGCACACCAGCGTGAAGTGGTGCCTGTCGTCGAGATCGCGGATGCGCAGGATCCGGTCGCGCCCTTCGCGATTGCCGAGCTGGCAGCCGAGGGCGTAGCCGGAGTCGGTCGGGTAGGCGATCAACCCGTCGTCACGCAGGACATCGACGACCTGGTCGAGCAATCGCTGCTGGGGGTTGTCGGGGTGGATGTCGAGATAGCGCGCCATCAGCTCTGGGCGGCCTGCTGGGCCGTACGCAGGTCACGGCGGAGCTCCGGGGGAAGTGCGAAGATCAGCGACTCCTCGGCCGAGTGCACGGCCTTCGCGTCCGGATAGCCTCGTTCCGCCAGGAACGTGAGTACGCCGTCGACCAGGTCCTCCGGCACCGAGGCACCCGACGTGACCGAGACTTTCTGGACGCCGTCGAGCCAGGCCTCTTCGATCTCCGAGGCATCGTCCACGCGGTACGACGACTTCGCACCCGCCTCGAGCGCCACCTCGACGAGTCGAACGGAGTTCGAGGAGTTGCCCGACCCGACGACGATCACGAGGTCGGCATCGTGGGCGATCTCCTTGACCGCGAGCTGGCGGTTCTGGGTGGCGTAGCAGATGTCGTCGCTGGGCGGGTCGAGCAGCAGCGGGAAGCGTTCGCGGATCGCGTTCACCGTCGCCATGGTCTCGTCGACCGACAGCGTCGTCTGCGAGAGCCAGGCCACCTTGGCCGGGTCGCGGACCACGATGCCGGCGACGTCGTCGGGGCTCTGGACGAGCTGGATGTGTTCGGGCGCCTCGCCCGCCGTACCCTCGACCTCCTCGTGGCCCTCGTGGCCGATCAGGAGGATGTCGTAGTCGTCGGAAGCGAACCGCTTGGCCTCGTGGTGGACCTTGGTGACGAGCGGGCAGGTGGCGTCGATCGTCTTCAGCTCCCGTTCCGCTGCCTCCCGGTGGACCTCCGGCGAGACGCCGTGTGCGGAGAACACGACGGTCTGGCCCTCCGGGACCTCGTCCAGCTCCTCGACGAAGACCGCGCCCCGGCTCTCGAGGTCGGCCACGACGTGCTTGTTGTGGACGATCTGCTTGCGGACGTAGACCGGGGCGCCGTAGAGGTCGAGCGCCTTCTCCACGGTGATCACCGCGCGGTCCACCCCCGCGCAGTAGCCGCGCGGGGCCGCCAGGAGGACTGCCTTGGCCTCGTCGGGCGACAGGACGGAGGGCGTACCGAGCTGCGTGGTCATGCCGACGAGTCTAGGTGGACGAACCAGCGACACCCATTCCGCACAGTCGTATGGCGCTCAGCCTTCGAACACCGACCAGCAGATGTCGTTCGCAACCTCTGGTCATCAAGCACGAGCTCGCGAACTGCCTCCGGCAGCTGATCACGCTGCCACTTGCATTCAAGTCGCCCTACAGCCTCGGACTCGCCTACCGGTGCAGCAGCACGGGCGGCCTTGATCGCATAGGCGGCCGCGCCAAGCTCGTGCGCGGCAATATGGGCGACGACCCCGGCTTGGCCAGCGGCGTACGCGGCAAGACGTGCGGCCCCGCGCAGGTCTCGGGCAGCGCCCATCGCGTGGCCTCCCGCTGCTCGAGCGTCCATCATGTTGATCTCGCCACGCGCCCAGGCGCGGGCGTGCTGGATCGCCTGACGCGGTCGTGGGTCGTCGGGTTGAACCGACTCGAAGAGGTCCAGGACGTGCTCCGCGCACGTGGCGGCCCAGAGTGCGAGGACCTGGTGATCCGAATCCGTGAGAGTCCCGCCACGGCGGAACGTAACGAATCGAGGGTCCCGGACTTTCGGGAGGATCACGGTTGGCATCTTCCGCCGCAGGCAGGCCCGCAACCTGCCTGTCGACGATTCTGCGTGCACGACGGGCGAAGCCCAAGTGCCTATCTGCGTCGGTGGAAGCGCCAGTCGCCGTGGCTGTGTCGGCGGAGGTCGAAGCGGGTGTCGTGGGCTCTGCGGAGTCTGGCCGAGCGTGCGGTCGGCGACAGCCTCATCCACTCGGCCGATCATCCGGTTCGTGGGCGGCGCGTCCGGCGTGGAGGAGTCGTGCGCGGCCGGTGGCGTCACGGCCAAGAAACTCAACGGCTCGTACGGCGACGCCGGAAGGGTCGGTGAGGACGAAGATATCGCCACCGACCGGTCGGAGTTCGTGCCGTTCCGGGTTGCTCGGTACGCCGGCGGTTTCTGCCAGGTTCAGCGCTTCGTTGCGCGAGGACGAGGTGAGCCAGAGCCGACCAGCCTCGTCGAGCGTCACTTCGTGGACGGTTGGACGGGTCTGGTAGCGGCCGAGATACCGCTGGTGCTCGGGCCACTCGGGCACCGGCGTCGGGGGCCGGCAAGGGTAGAGCGGGTGGGATCGCGGCCAAGTCGCCGAGCAGGGGGTCGATGCAGTTCGTCGATGAGCGGCCCAGACGGCCCCGCCGTTGGTCAGGACCGCGACTAGCCACGCCCGACTCAGGCACCATTCGCAGCATCGAGGCCACGCCGATCGTGTCCCCGCCGTGCTCGACCACCCGGGTCGACGCGGACAGCATCCAGCCCAGACCCTGCCCCTTGGGGGCACCGATCGCGGCCGGATGGTCGATCTGTCGCTCCCGCATCGCCCTCGCGCTGGCCTTCGATAGGAGCCGAGTGCCGTCCGGGGCGAGCCCGTCGGCGAGGTGCATCCGGGCGAACGCGATCAGCCCACGGGCCGACATCGCCAGTTGGTTGCCGGCGGCCGGGTTGGAAGGTGGCATCACGGCCCAGGCCTTCAGCGGTCGCTGAGGCGCCTCCGGGCTTGGCCGGCCGTGGCCGATCGCGGTACGGAACAGGAGCGCCTCGTCAGCGCAGAAGGCGAGCTCCTGGATCCCCAGCGGGCCGGCCAGGTAGTGGCGCAGGGCCCCGGCGTACGTCGTCTGCCGCAGCACCTCCACCAACCGGCCGAGCACCCCGTAGCCGGCGCTGCAGTACGAAAACAACTCTCCGGGGCGAGAGTGCTGAGGCGCGCGGGCGACGAGGTCGTCGACGAACCGTTGCAGCGCATCGTCGCCGGAGGTGGTCGCCGCCCAGATGTCACCTTCGAACCCGCCGGTGTGCGTCAACAGATGACGGACAGTGACATCTGACGCTGGCCCGCTCGTCGTCGGTTCGGAAACCTGGCAGGTACACCCGCACCGGAACGTCCAGCTCGACAAGGCCCTCATCCACGAGCTGCATCACCAAGGTTGCGGTCCACACCTTGGTGATCGACTGGATCATGAACAACGCATCGGGTGTGGCCTCGACCCCGGTGCGCAGGTTCACCACACCGGCCGAGGCCTCAATCGTCTGCCCATCGACGAGCACCGCGACTGACGCCCCGGGAACGTCGTGCGCGGCCATCAAGCGTGGCAACTCCGCGTTCAACCGGCGGCGAGTTTCCTCGATAGGATCCATCCCAGCCTTCCGCGAGCAACCGATCGAGCAATCATCCCAGACGGTTCGAGGTCCCGCCCACGGGTCACGACAGGAGCGCCGCGGTGCATTCTCGTTCGAAGCGGGCACCCAGGCGCTCCCAGCGCTCGACGGCGTCGGCCAGGGCGCTGGGGTCGCCCAATCGGCCGCGCGCGCGGGCCAGACGCGCTGCCGCCCAGCCGGGCTCGGCGGCAAGCGGCTGGGCGAGAGCGATCCGCTCGGCGGCATCAGGCAGTTCGACGACGGCGATCGCCGCGAGGGCGTGCCGGTCCGACACATCCAGCTTGCGCAGCAGGGCGGACACATGACTCTCGACCGTGCGTATTGAGATGTGCAGCTGACCGGCGATCTGAGCGTTGGACAGGTGCGCGCCAAGCGCCGCCAGCACCTCCGCCTCGCGTGAGGAGACATCGGCCAGGTCCATGACAACAGCATGGCCGAAGTCGGTGGCCGCTCCGTAGTGGATCAGTGGTGGACCCCGATGCCACGCCGCCGCCGCGGCCGAAAGTGGGTACTCACATCCCGCAACCAGAAGGAGGCTCTTCATGAGCACCGTCGTTTCGACACCAGCATGTCCTTGGACGGCTACATGACCGCAGCCGGCCGCACGCCGGAGGAACCAATGGGGCCAGGTGGGCTCAACTGGTCGAGTGGACCAGCGACCGCGACTACCTCGAGCGGAACGTCGAGAGCCTGGGCGCAGTGATCGCCGGCCGGGTCACGTACGACACCTCCGTGCCGTGGTGGGGGCCGAACGGGCCAAGCGGTGACGCGCGCCGTCCGGTGTTCGTCGTGACCCACGACGAGCCCGAAACACAGCCCGGAAGGCGGCGTCTACCGGTTCGTCACCGACGGCATCGAGAGCGCGCTGCGGCAGGCCCGCGAGGCGGCCGGTGACAAGATCGTGGCCGTGATGGGTGGCGCCGACCTCGGCCGGCAGTACCTGGCCGCGGGCCTGGTCGACGAGATCTCGATCCACCTGGTGCCCGTGCTGTTCGGCAGTGGTACGCCGATGTTCCAGCCGCTCGACCTGGGTCACGTGCAGCTCGAGCTCGTCGACACCGTCGAATCTCCGCTGGCCACCCACCTGCGCTACCGCATCGTCAAGGAAGGCTGATCCGATGGACGACCTCGACGCGCACGCCCGCGCACTCATCGACGCCAACCTGTACGTCGTGCTCGGCACGGCCGACGCCGACGGCACCCCCTGGGTGTCCCCCGTGTACTTCGCGACAGCGGACTACACAGAGCTCTACTGGACGTCGGCCGACGATGCGGCGCACTCGCGCAACATCGCCCGACGTCCGCAGGTGAGCATGGTGATCTTCGACTCCCAGGTCCCCACCTACCACGGCCGCGCGGTGTACCTCTCGGCTACGGCCACCGAACTGGCCGGCCGCGACCTCGACCGTGGCCTGGGCATCTATCCGGGACCCGCGAGCCGGGGCGCGACTGCTCTCGAGCTCGCCGACGTCACCGCGCCGTCCCGCTACCGCCTGTACCGGGCGACTGTCACCGAGGCCTTCGTGCTGTGCCCGCGCGAGCCGCGGCAGGCGTGCGCGCTGCATGACATCGCGGTCGATCACCGCACACCTGTCGCTCCGTGGCGGCACGCGCGCTGAGAGCCACCGACGGAACGGTCAGGGCGATCCGTGCCGGGTAGTGAACGCCCAGGGCGCCGTCGGGCAGGGTTGTCGACGAAACCAGGTCCCAGGCGCCGGTCACGCCGTCCGGCAGCAGGCGCAACCCGCCGCCGAGAAGCACGGGTACGACGGCCAGCCGCAGGTCGTCTACCAGGTCGGCGGCCAGCAGGGACTGGATCAGCGTTGCGCTGTTGAGCACCAGGATGTCGCGCCCCGGCTCGGCTCTCAGCGTGGCGACGCCTCGCCGGCGTCTCTGAAGACCCGGGTGTTCTCCCAGGTCGCCTCCGACTCCGGGAGCGTCGTCGACACGACGCCCTTCTCGACCGAGCACAACCAACGGCCGAGGTCGCGGGTGCGCGGATCGGTCGCCGGGTCCTCGGTGATCCCCGGCCACACGCTGTGGAACCCGACGTAGTTGTTGCGGCCCATCAGGGCGGTGCTGCAACCGCGCCAGATGCCCTCGAAGTACTCGCCCGTTGCCGGCCGCATCGCGTGCTCGTGGAGCCAGGTGTCGTGCTCGGGGCCTTCGGGTCCACTGGAGTATCCGTCGATGGAGACGCTGCACTGGACCATCACTCGTCGTTCGCCCATGACCCGATCAGACCGGCTCGGCCCTCGGGAGTCAACGCTACGGCCAGGAACCCGCTCGGCCCTCCGAGCGAACTCGCACGCTGTCGACCTACCGTCCTGACGGCCACTGTCCGCGCCGTCGCCTAGGCTCACCGACCATGGCCAGCCCACGACTGGAGACGTCGCTCGAGTCGCCGGCACCCGTCCGCCAGATCGCCAACGCGATCGCCGGCTGGGTCGACCGGCTCGGTCCGGTGTGGGTCGAGGGCCAGATCGCCCAGCTCAACCGGCGCCAGGGCATGAACACCGTGTTCCTGACGCTGCGCGACACCGTCGCCGACATCTCCATCTCGGTGACCTGTTCGCGTACGACGTTCGACTCGCTCAACCCACCCGTGGTCGAGGGGGCGAGCGTCGTGATCCAGGCCAAGCCGTCGTTCTACGCCAACCGCGGGACTCTCTCGCTCTTCGCGCGCGAGATCCGGATGGTCGGCCTCGGGGAGCTGCTGGCCAGGCTGGAGCGACGACGTCAGCTCCTCGCCGCCGAGGGACTGTTCGCCGCCGAGCTGAAGCAGGCGCTGCCGTTCCTCCCGTCCCGGGTCGGGCTGGTGACCGCGCCCGGCTCGGCCGCCGAGCGCGACGTACTCGACAACGCGAAGCGCCGATGGCCGTCGGTCGCGTTCGAGGTGCGCTACGCCGCGATGCAGGGCCCGCGGTCCGCCAGCGAGGTGATCGAGGCCCTCGAACGGCTCGACCGCGACCCGTCGGTGGACGTGATCGTGATCGCGCGGGGCGGCGGCTCGGTCGAGGACTTGCTCGCCTTCTCCGACGAGGCCCTGATCCGGGCGGTGCACCGGGCGCGGACCCCCATCGTGTCGGCGATCGGGCACGAGCCGGACACTCCCCTGCTCGACCTCGTCGCCGACTGGCGTGCCTCGACGCCCACTGACGCCGCCAAGCGGATCGTGCCCGACATGGCAGAGGAGACCGCCGGCGTCACGGCCATGCGGGACCGTGGCCGGGCCGCGATCGGCCGCTATCTCGACAGGGAGCAGGCCGGCCTCGACTCGATGCGGTCGCGCCCGGTGATGGCCGACCCGCGCACGCTCCTCGACGAACGTGCCGCGGAGGTCGGGCTGCTGGTCGAACGCGCGCGCAGGACGGTCGGGCACCGACTTGACCGCGCCGCCGACGACATCGGCCACCAGCTTGCCCGAGCCCGGTCGATGTCACCGCTCGCGACGCTCGAGCGGGGCTACTCCGTGCTCCAGGACGACGCCGGCCGCGTCATCACCTCGGTCGTGGGCGTCGACGCCGGTCTGGCAGTGTCGATGCGCGTGGCCGACGGCAGGATCCACGCCACCACGACCACCACCGAACTCATCGACAACGAGGACCCGCATGCCTGAGACACCGGCCTCCGAAACGCCGAGCTACGAAGCCGCCCGGGAGGAGCTGATCGAGGTCGTCCGCCTGCTCGAACAGGGCGGGACCTCCCTCGAGGAGTCCCTCGCCCTGTGGGAACGGGGCGAGAAGCTGGCCAAGGTGTGCCAGGACTGGCTCGACGGCGCCCGCAAACGCCTCGACGCCGCCATCGGCGAGGGTCAGTCCGAGGAGGGCTGACCCAACGTGACCGGCCACGGCTCTGGGCTGGTCGGCAGCTTGTCGGGGTTGCGCACCACATAGATCTCCGCAACCCGACTGTCGATCACGAGCACACTCGCGAGGGTGTCGAGCTGACCGTCGATGCTCACCAGCACGGCCGGCGAGCCGTTGGCCACTGTCCACTCGTAGGTCAGCGTCGCTCCCTCGGGAAGGACACCTTGGAGGAACCGGGCCGCCTTGTCGGCGCCCAGGATCGGGCGAAGGGCCGCCTGGACCTTCCCGCCACCGTCCGTGAGCAGCACGACGTCGGGCGACATGACATCCATCAGCCCTTGGACGTCGCCGGTCGTTGCCGCCGCGAAGAAGCGTTCGGCGACCTCCCTCGAGTCGGCCGCGGGCTCGACGCGCGGACGCCGTTCCAGGACGTGCTCTCGAGCCCGGTGCGCGAGCTGGCGCACCGCCGATGAGGAGCGGTCGGTCGCGGCGGCGATCTCGTCGTACCCGTAGCCGAAGACCTCGCGCAGCACGAAGACAGCCCGCTCCAGCGGCGTCAGGGTCTCGAGTACGACGAGCATCGCGAACGACACCGAGTCGGCCAGCTCGACGTCGTCGGCGACATCCGCCACGGTGACGAGCGGCTCGGGTAGCCACGGGCCCACGTAGGTCTCGCGTTGTCGTTTCAGCGAGCGCAGCCGGTTGAGGGAGAGGCGGGTGACGATCCGGACCAGGTAGGCCCGTGGATCGCG
The DNA here is from genome assembly GCA_963844385.1 of uncultured Actinomycetota bacterium. Classification (GTDB taxonomy): domain Bacteria; phylum Actinomycetota; class Actinomycetes; order Propionibacteriales; family Nocardioidaceae; genus Nocardioides. The sequence goes on from CAWJOJ010000030.1 coordinate 156,339, forward strand.
TACATCGTCGTGGTCCACGTCATCCCAGCGGAGCCAGGTCTCCTGGACGACGTCCTCCGCATCCGCTGTGCTGCCCAGCATCTCGTACGCAACGGTGAACAGGAGTCCCCGGTGCTCGGCGAAGCTGGCGGTGGCGTCGATCACGGGGCGAGCTCACACCGGTCGGAGAACCCTGGCTGGTCAGGCCGAGCGCGGCGTTGAATCGGGAGCGCTCGTTCTCCACGGCCACCATCATGGTGAGTTCCACGAAGCCATCATTGCCGAGCTGGGTGCGCAGCCCCTCCGCCATCTCGTCGGTCACCTGCGGAGGCGTCGCGGTCATCGCCTCCGAGTACTCCAGGACCTGCCTTTCGAGGTTGGTGAACGCGTCCGACTCGCGCCAGCGTGGAACCTCGCGCAGCTTGCTGACGTCATCGCCCTTCGAGTGGGCTGCGTAGTAGCCGAAGTCCAGGCACCAGCTGCACCCGATGCTCCCGGCACTGGCCATCTGCGCCAGGTTCTTCAGGTCGGGGTCGAGCCGGTCCCACTTGGCCACCTTCTTCTCGAAGCCCAGCACCGCCCTCAGCACAGGTGGGTGGTGCAGCAGGGCCAGAGCGTTGTCGAGCACGTCTCCGTAGGTGCGCTTGGTGTACCAGTTCGACCAACCTTCCGAACGCGCCCTTCGGCTCGTCCAGCGGAACCCGGACTGCAGACCGCCGGCTCGCGGTGTCGGCGTACTCCTTGGTAGTCATCTCTGCCTCCATCGGCTCGGGGCCCAGGTCTTTCGGCCCGTTCACCATCAAGACACCGCCCGCCCGCCACCTGTGACATGCCGAGTCGTCGCAAAATCATCGAGTCGTCGTAACTTACGACGACTCACCGGGCCCGACTGGGTGCCGAGTCGTCGTAAGTTACGACGACTCGCGGAAGATGCGACGACTCGGCTACTTGGTGATGAGCAGGGAAGCGGTGTAGTCGCGGATTTCGGAGGGGTCGGCACTGCCGAAGACCACCAGGGTCAGGTCGCCGATCTCCGCGGCCAGGGCATAGTCGCCGCCAGAGTCGGTGAAGGAGCGCCAGGTGGTGGCAACCTCGCTCGTCAGCTGGATCGGGTCGCCCTCGATCGCGTTCTCGTCGACGTAGTCACCGACCAGTTCCTCGACGGAGGCGTCCTCGAGGTGCAGCCCGACGAACTTGTCCTGCGTCGTGAGCACTCCCAGGTCCCACTCGGGGTTCCTCCCCGGGCTGTAGTCGGCGCTGGTCGCGACCCAGCCGGAGGGCAGCGTGCGCGGATAGACCACGTTGCCGCCCGTCTCCCGGATGTACTTCACCGACCCGAGGTAGTCGACTGGTTCGGGCCGCACCTCGAGGTCGTCTCGGTTGATCGCGCGGAACACAACGAAGGCCGTGATCGCGACGAGGGTGACGACCAGGGCGCCGATCAGGCCCGAAAACGAACGCTGGTAGCGCCCAGCCTGCTCACTCACGATGAGCATTCTCCCAACCGGCCGTTGGTACGCCGCGACGCGGGTCGTCTACGTTCTGCGGATGCGCTGGGGGAACGTGAGCGAGAGACGCCTGCCTACTAGGTAAAACCTCGGTTACGCTCACGTCATGCCTCTCTCACCCGCGCCTGAGTCGCCCGACCGCAACCTCGCCCTCGAGCTCGTCCGCGTCACGGAGGCCGCTGCCATGGCGGCCGGACGCTGGGTCGGCCGGGGCGACAAGAACGACGCCGACGAGGTCGCGGTCAACGCGATGCGCGTCATGATCGCCAGCATCGGCATGAACGGCACCGTGGTGATCGGCGAGGGCGAGAAGGACGACGCACCCATGCTGTTCAACGGGGAGAAGGTCGGCGACGGCACCGGCCCGGAGTGTGACGTCGCGGTCGACCCGATCGACGGCACCACCCTGACCGCAAAGGGCATGAACAACGCCATCTCGGTGCTGGCCGTGTCACCGCGGGGTTCGATGTACGACCCGTCCGCCGTGTTCTACATGGAGAAGCTGGCGACCGGCCCGGAGGCGGCCGAGGTGGTCGACATCCGGTTGCCGGTCGGCGAGAACATCCAGAGGGTGGCCAAGGCCAAGGGATCACACCCCGAGGACGTCACCGTCGTCCTTCTCGACCGGCCCCGGCACGCGGAGATCGCTGCCGGAGATCCGCAAGACCGGTGCCCGGATCAAGTACATCCTCGACGGCGACGTCGCCGGCGCGATCATGGCCGCTCGTCCCGACACCGGCATCGACCTGCTGCTGGGCGTGGGCGGGACTCCCGAGGGCATCATCGCGGCCTGCGCGATGAAATGCCTCGGCGGCACCATTCAGGGCAGGCTCTGGCCGAAGGACGACGAGGAGCGGCAGCGTGCCCTCGACGCGGGCCACAACCTCGACCCGGACTTCGTGCTCTTCACCAACGACCTCGTCACCGGCGACGACTGCTTCTTCGTCGCGACCGGCATCACCGACGGCGAACTGATGCGCGGCGTGCGCTACCGCGGTGGCGGCGCGACCACGCATTCACTCGTCATGCGATCACGCAGCGGCACCATCCGCTCGATCACCTCCGAGCACCGGCTCTCCAAGCTGAAGGCCTACGCCGCGATCGACTTCGACTAGCGCGCGGTGGGATAAGTCCCCCAGGTTCAGCCGACCTCGTCGAGCGGAAGCGCACCGACAGCGATCTGGCGAAGGATGGCGGCGATCACCGCGTCACCCGTTCGCGGGTCGAAGGCCATGCCGATGTGCGAGCTCGGCACCTCCACGGACTCTGCCTCCGGGTCCAGGCAGGCGCGCCAGTCCACGATCCCGTCCTGGCGTGAATAGATCGCGGTGAACTCGACGTCCGGCGGCAGCGCTGCCCGCACGTCGTCGAAGCTCTCGCGGGCGCAGGCACCGGCGACACAGTCGGCAGACATCACCTGCGGCACGCCGTACCTGCTGAGCAGGACCAGCATCTCGAGGTTCGACGCGAGTACGGCGTGGTGGGCGCCGGGCGCGAGCACCGGGCTGCCCATCGTCACGATGCCGGAGACCAGGTCCGGACGGCGTACGGCGACCGCGCGAGCCAGCATGCCGCCGAGACTGTGACCGACGATCCGCACCCGGGTCCCGCGCCGCTCCGCGATCGACTCGAGCCGGGTCTCGATCAGACCTGCGGTTCGGGCAGTACACGAGACGTTTGCGTAGATCGCGGACCGGTAGGTCCGAAAGCCCGCCCGGCGAAGCTGCAGTGCCAGCGCGGTCAGGGTTCGGTCGCCGGCCATCAGGCCCGGGATCAGCAGCACGGGCTCGTCGAGGCCATCGCTGGACACCCCGCATCGGACTCCGCTGGAGGCGTAGCGCACCGTGGCCCGGCCCGCCTCGGACACCCAGCTCAACTCGCGCAGCAACGCCGAAGCTGCCGGCGGCTCGAAGCCCGCAGGCAGCAAGAAGGGCGCGGTCGGCTTCTTCACGCTCATGACGCTAGGCCCAAACAGCTGAAAATGGAGGCATCTCGGCATCTCCGATGTCTAATCGTGTTCACTAGGAGTATGACTTCGTCATCGCAGATACCGTCCCAGGTCGCCGTGTCCGACGAGCAGTTCGTCACCGTCGAAGACGGCGTCGAGATCTGTTTCCAGACGTTCGGCAGCCCAGACGGAGACCCGCTGCTGCTGATCATGGGGCTCGGCGGCCCGATGACGTGGTGGGATCCGGAGTTCTGCACGCTGCTGGCGACCAAGGGCTTCTACGCCATCCGCTACGACAACCGCGACACCGGCCGCTCGACCAAGCTGAAGCACGAGCGCGTGACGCGCGGCGATGTGGTCAAGGCGTTCGTGGGGCGACCGGTCCGGGCGCCGTACTCCCTGTCCCGGATGGGCGCTGACGGCCTCGCCGTCCTCGACCGGCTGGGCATACACAAGGCGCACGTGTGCGGGATCTCGATGGGCGGCATGATCGCTCAGACGCTCGCCGTCGAGCATCCCGATCGGCTGCTCTCGCTGGTGTCGATCATGTCCACCACGGGCCACCGACGGGTCGGCTGGCAGGACCCCAAGCTGGCGCCCGCGATGCTGGCTCAGCGAAGAGGCGGCCGGGAGGCCTACCTCGCGACCTCGGCAGCCTTCTGGCAGCGGATCAGCTCGCCCGGCTACCCTGAGCCCCGCGACCTCGTGATCGACCGGGCCGGAGTCACGTGGGACCGCGGGTTCAGTGCGTCCGGGGTGATGCGCCAGATGCTCGCCGTGCTGACCCAGCCCAACCGCACAGCCGCCCTGCGGCGGGTGACCGTCCCGGCCGCCGTCATCCACGGCCTGAAGGACCGGATGGTGCACGTCTCCGGCGGCCGCGCCACCGCCCGCGCGATCCCCCGCAGCGAGCTCGTGCTGCTGCCCGGCATGGGCCACGACATCCCGGCCGCGCTCTTCGAACCGATCACGGACGTGATACGCCGGACCGCCAACCGGACCTGAACGGCCCGGTTGCTCGCCTCGAAGTCCCATCTCAACCCCGCCCCCGCCTAGCAGTGCCGGAAACCTCGGTTGGTCCTTTCCGGGCGGCCAGGACTATTGAGTGTGGCGTTCACCTATCCCCGGTAGCCATGGCTCGCTGGGGTCATTTCCGACCCGTGCGCGTGCATTGTCCGCACCCGGGGTACTCGATAGGTGTGCTCAATCGAAAGAGCGAGCCGGCCAATTGCGGATGATCGCGGCAAAGAACCTCAGTTTTCGCTGATCGTCGGACAGGTGTGTCGTCGCCGCTCACGTGTCGAACGCCCGCTATGTTGAGTCGCGCGTCGACGACCTAGCGGACAGCCGAACGCGTGTCCATGCTGGTCCAGAGATAGTTGCGGTTTCCGCTCAACAGGACTAGACGTGACCTAGACCACATATGAGGGAGGGGCGCATGACGCATCCGTCGCATGACAGATCGCGGACCCGCCGGTCGACGCGCAAGCGCGTGGCGGCCTTTTCGGCGCTGACGTTGGCCTCGGGACTGTTGGCCGCCTGTTCGGCTTCGGGCGACTCCGGGACACCGGAGCTCGTCTGGTACATCAACCCGGACGCCGGCGGCCAGGCCGCGATAGCCAAGAACTGCACCAAAGCGTCCGAGGGCAAGTACGAGATCGCGGTTCAGGTTCTTCCGCAGGATGCCAACCAGCAGCGCATCCAGCTTGCCCGCCGGATCGCGGCAGAAGACCCGGACATCGACCTGATGAGTCTCGACCCGCCGTTCACGGCCGAGTTCGCGGACGCCGGTTTCCTGGCCGACATCCCGGACGACGTCGAACAATCCCTGACCGAGCAGTCATTCGAGGGAGCGGTCGCCGCAGCCACCTGGGACGACCAGCTCGCCGTGTTCCCGTTCTGGTCGAACACGCAGGTGCTCTGGTACCGCAAGTCCTTCGTCGAGAAGGCAGGCATCGACATGGGCCAGCCGGTCACGTGGGACCAGATCATCGATGCTGCCAGCGAGAACGGCGGGCAGATCGGCGTCCAGGCCAACAAGTACGAGGGCTACGTGGTCTGGATCAACGCCCTCATCTCCGGAGCAGGCGGCACCATCGTCGAGAACGCCGACAAGGGCGCCGACGCCGACATCACCATCAACTCCGAGGCGGGCAAGGAAGCCGCGCGGATCATCGAGAAGCTGGCGTCGTCCGAGGCCGCTCCTGCCGACCTCTCGGTCTCCAACGAGGGCACGGCGGGCACCACGTTCGGAGGCGACACCGGGTCGTTCCTGGTCAACTGGACCTACATCTTCACCAACTACCCCGACGACAAGGCCGTCACCGAGGACATCGGCTACACGATGTACCCGCAGACCGTCGAGGGCGAAGAAGCTCGCCCGCCGTACGGCGGCATCGGGATCGGGGTGAGCGAGTACTCCGACGAGAAGGACCTGGCTCTGGAAGCGGCAGAGTGCCTGGTCAGCCCCGAGAACCAGGGTGTGAACGCTGAGCTCACCGGCAACATGCCGGCGAGTGCCGCTGGCTACGACTACCCGGCGCTGAAGGAGAAGTACCCAGCGGATCTGCTCCAGCTCTTCCAGGACAGCGTCGACGCCGCCGCTCCGCGTACGGCCACCCCCTACTGGAGTGACATCTCAAGTTCCATCCAGAGCACCTGGCATTCACCCAGCTCGGTCGATGAGAACACACCGGAGGAGTCGGCGACGTTCATCGACGAAATCCTCCATGGGGAGAGGCTGCTATGACCACGACAACTGCAACCCCCGCTACGAAGAAGGCGCCGGCCCCGGCCAGTGACCGGTCGGTCGCCGAGAACAGGCTCGGGCAGAAGCTGGTCGCGCCGGCAGTCATCCTGATGCTGCTCGTCACTGCTTGGCCGATGCTGCAGGCGCTCTACCTGTCACTCTTCCGCTACCGGTTGACGGCACCGGACGACAGGGAGTTCGCGGGCGTCAGCAACTACGTCACGGTCCTCTCGGACGGACTCTTCTGGCGCGTCACCGTGGTCACCGTGCTGATCATGATCGTCACGGTCGCCGTCGAGCTGGTCATCGGCTTCGCGTTCGCGATGGTGATGCACAAGATCATCTTCGCCCGTGGCGTGATGCGGGCATCGATCCTGATCCCCTACGGGATCATCACCGTCGTCTCCGCGTTCGCCTGGCAGTTCGCGTTCTCGCTCACCAACGGGTTCGTGAACGGCTGGTTCGGCTGGCTGCCGTTCATCGCAGAGGACACGAACTGGTTCGGAGACTTCCCGCATGCCATCTTCGCGATCATGGTCTCGGAGATCTGGAAGACCACGCCGTTCATGGCGCTGCTGCTGCTGGCGGGCCTGTCGCAGGTCTCCAACGACATGCTGGAGGCGGCCCAGGTCGACGGCGCTACCTGGTGGCAGCGCCTGTGGAAGGTGATCCTGCCGAACATGCGGGCCGCGATCATGGTGGCGGTCCTCTTCCGCGCCCTCGACGCCTACCGGATCTTCGACAACATCTTCATGATGACCAAGGGCGCGGAGTTGACCGAGTCGATCTCGTTCCTCACGTACCGGCAGGTCATCGAACAGATGCAGCTCGGGATGGGCTCGGCGTTGTCGGTGCTGCTGTTCCTGTCGGTGCTGCTGCTCGCATGGCTCATCGTCAAGATGTTCAAGGTCGACCTGGCGCAGGCAAGGGGTGAAGGCTGATGAAGAACAAGAACTCGTGGGGCACCTACGTAGGGTTCGTCCTGATCCTGGTCTGGTGCCTGCTGCCGGTGGCGTGGATCGTGTCCCTGTCGTTCAAGTCGCTCGCCGAGACCACGGCCGGGAGCTCGCAGTTCCTGCCGAAGGACGCCACGCTGGACAACTACAAGGTGCTGCTCGACTTCGACACACCTGCAGGTCATGACTTCCTGCTGGCGTTGCGCAACTCGTTCGCCATCTCGCTGATCGCCACGCTCCTCTCGGTGATCTTCGCGACCCTGGCGGCGTACGCCATCGCCCGTCTGGAGTTCAAGGGCAAACGGATGGTGCTGTCCCTGGCGCTGGCGATCGCAATGTTCCCGGTCGTCTCCCTGGTCGGTCCGCTGTTCGACATGTGGCGCACGTTCGCCCTGTTCGACACCTGGCCCGGCCTGATCATCCCCTACATGTCGTTCACGTTGCCGCTGGCGATCTGGACCTTGTCCGCCTTCTTCCGGGAGATCCCGTGGGAGATGGAACAGGCGGCCCAGGTCGACGGCGCCACGTCATGGCAGGCCTTCCGGAAGGTGATCGTGCCGCTCGCGGCGCCCGGCGTCTTCACCGCGGCGATCCTGACCTTCTTCTTCGCGTGGAACGAGTTCGTGCTGGCGATCTCGCTGACTTCCACGACGGGCTCGCGGACCGTGCCGGCCCAGATGTCGTTCTTCGTCGGGCCGGATCCGTTCAACCCGCCGTTCTCCCAGCTGGCAACCGCCGCGGTCATCGTGACCGTGCCGGTGGTCGTCATCGTCCTGTTGTTCCAGAGAAAGATCGTCGCCGGTCTGACCGCCGGCGCAGTGAAGGGTTGATTGCTCATGGCTGCCATTGACATGCAGAACATCGTGAAGGAGTACGGCGACGGGTTCGCGGCAGTGAACAACGTCAGCGTCGACGTGGCCGACGGCGAGTTCATGATCCTCGTCGGTCCGTCGGGCTGCGGGAAGTCCACCCTGCTGCGGATGATCGTCGGTCTGGAGGACATCACGTCCGGTGACATGCTGATCGGCGGGAAGAAGGTCAACGACCTGGCCCCGCGCGACCGCAACCTGGCGATGGTCTTCCAGAACTACGCGCTGTACCCGCACCTGTCCGTCTACGAGAACATCGCGTTCCCGTTGCGGCTGGCGGGGGCTCCCCAGGACTCCGAGATCGACGAGAAGGTCCGGAAGGCGTCAGAGACGCTCGAGCTCAACGAACACCTCCAGCGAAAGCCGGGCAACCTGTCCGGTGGACAGCGCCAGCGGGTGGCGATGGGGCGCGCGATCGTTCGGGACGCCGACGCGTTCCTGTTCGACGAGCCCTTGTCGAACCTCGACGCCAAGCTGCGTGGCCAGATGCGCACTGAGATCGCGAGGCTTCAGAAGCGGCTCGGCATCACGACCGTCTACGTCACCCACGACCAGACCGAGGCGATGACCCTCGGCGACCGGGTCGCGGTGCTGCGGCGTGGGATTCTGGAACAGCTCGCCACCCCACGGGAGCTCTACGAAAACCCGGGCAACCTGTTCGTCGCGGGGTTCATCGGCTCTCCGCCGATGAACTTCATGCCCGCGACGATCGAGGGCAACGCGGTGAAGCTACCGTTCGGCACCGTCCAGATCCCTGCCGAGAAGGCGGAGAAGGCGAAAGGTCGCGGCCTGCTGATCGCCGGTGTCCGGCCGGAGCACTTCGAGGACGCCTCGGTGGTGAGTTCCGACAAGGAGGGTCACACCTTCCGGGCGACGATCGACGTCGTGGAGTGGCTGGGCAACGAGGCCTACGCCTACATCCCGTTCGAGGCGCCGCCGGAGGTCCAGGAACAGCTCCAGCAGCTGGAGCGCGACCTCGACGGCGAGTCCCTGCGCACCCAGCTGGTGGTCTCGCTCGACGGCGCCAGCCAGATCAGCGCGGGCGACGAGGCCGAGATCTGGGTCAACGCGGCGAAGATGCACCTGTTCGACCCGTCCACGGGTGAGAACCTCACGGTGGACGAGTCCAAGGCAGGGCGCATCCACAAGTCGGACGCCTCGGGCAAGACTGTTACTGCCTGATTTCACGCCGAGTCGGCGCTTGGGGGCCTCCCCAGGCGCCGACTCGGCATTTCAGGCGCGCCTGAGGAACTTGCGGGGCTCGCCCGGCGGCCGCTTGCGGGAGACCGAGACGCCGCCCCAGATCGCGATCCCCCGGACCCGGACCGTCACGGAGTTGGCGTCGAGCTCGGCGGGCACCCTGCCCGAGGGTCCGGAGTAGCCGCCCATGATCCCGGTGCCCTCGATCACCACGTTGGTGTGCGGGTTGACGATGATCTCGGCTCCGCCCATGAACGCGTTGACCGTGATCACGACCTCCCGGTCGGCGAACTGAGCCTCCCGCATGTCGAGGTTGGCGCCGCCCATCATCGCGAACACCGACATCTGCGCGCGGCACGATCCAATGACCGGCGCGATCGAAGCCCCCGAGGATGGCGACATGACTCGAGCTGTCGGGGCCGGCCACGACTGGGCTGGCTGTGGCACCGGCGGTGGCGGGGGTGGACGGCGTCACCGGCAGCGGCCAGGGAGCCGGTCGGCAGGTCGAGGGTGATCGGCACCAGGTCGGCGTACGTCTTGGCGGCGTACGTCGCCTCGAGCCGTTCGTCGAGCTCGTCGAAGTCGATGCGACCGTCGCCGGCCGCATTCCGGAGGATGTCGGCGACCTTGTGCCGGTCGTCGTCGGAGATCCGGAGCTGCTGCGGATCGGGCTTGTCGAGCTGTCCCATGGCGTCAGGGTAGTCCCGCTGGACTAACCTTCGCTGGGTGAGCATCGAACCGGAATTCCGCTACTCCGACCTGCTGCCGACCGGCCCCGACGCGACCCCGTACCGGCTGGTCTCCACCGAGGGGGTGTCCACCTTCGAGGCCGACGGGCGCACGTTCCTGAAGGTCTCGCCCGAGGCGATCGCGACCCTGACCGCCGAGGCGATGCACGACATCAGCCACTACCTGCGACCCGCGCACCTGGCGCAGCTGCGGAAGATCATCGACGACCCGGAGTCGAGTGGGAACGACAGGTTCGTGGCCCTCGACCTGCTCAAGAACGTGAACATCTCTGCGGGTGGCGTGCTGCCGATGTGCCAGGACACCGGCACCGCGATCGTGATGGGCAAGAAGTCCGAAGGCGTCCTCACCGGCTCCGACGACGCCGAGGCGATCAGCAGGGGCGTGTACGACGCCTACACGAAGCTCAACCTGCGCTACTCCCAGCTCGCACCGCTGAACATGTGGGAGGAGAAGAACACCGGCACCAACCTGCCGGCGCAGATCGAGCTCTACTCCGCGCCCGCCCAGGACGGGAAGAAGCCGGAGTACAAGTTCCTGTTCATGGCAAAGGGCGGCGGGTCGGCGAACAAGTCGTTCCTGTTCCAGGAGACCAAGGCAGTCTTGAACCCCCAGCGGATGCTGACGTTCCTCGACGAGAAGATCCGCTCGCTGGGCACGGCCGCGTGCCCGCCGTACCACCTGGCGATCGTGATCGGCGGCACCAGCGCGGAGTTCGCGCTGAAGACCGCGAAGTACGCGTCGGCGCACTACCTGGACAACCTGCCGACCTCGGGCTCGATGTCGGCGCACGGTTTCCGTGACGTCGAGCTGGAGGAGGAGGTCTTCAAGCTGACGCAGTCGTTCGGGATCGGCGCGCAGTTCGGCGGCAAGTACTTCTGCCACGACGTCCGCGTGGTCCGGTTGCCCCGCCATGGGGCTTCGTGCCCAGTCGCGATCGCGGTGTCGTGCTCGGCCGACCGGCAGGCGCTCGGCAAGATCACGGCCGACGGGGTGTTCCTCGAGCAGCTCGAGACCGATCCGGTGAAGTACCTGCCGGACACCACTGACGATCATCTGGAGTCCGACGACGTGGTGAAGATCGATCTCACGCAGCCGATGACCGAGATCCTCGCCGAGCTGTCCCGGCACCCCGTGAAGACCCGGCTGTCGCTCACCGGTCCGCTGGTGGTCGCCCGCGACATCGCCCACGCCAAGATCAAGGAACGGCTCGACGCCGGCGAGCCGATGCCGCAGTACCTCAAGGACCACGCCGTCTACTACGCGGGCCCGGCCAAGACACCCGCGGGCTATGCGTCGGGGTCGTTCGGCCCGACGACGGCCGGCCGGATGGACTCCTACGTCGCCCAGTTCCAGGCCGCCGGCGGCTCGATGGTGATGCTGGCGAAGGGCAACCGGTCCCGGCAGGTCACCGAGGCCTGTCACGCCCACGGCGGCTTCTACCTCGGCTCGATCGGCGGTCCCGCAGCCCGGCTGGCCCAGGACTGCATCAAGTCGGTGTCGGTGCTCGAGTACGAAGAGCTGGGCATGGAGGCGGTGTGGAAGATCGACGTGGAGGACTTCCCTGCGTTCATCGTGGTCGACGACAAGGGCAACGACTTCTTCACCGATCCGTCGGGCGCCGTCACGGTCCCGATCTCCGGAATCCGGGTGCGCAGCGCCGAGAAGCCCTCGTGAAGGCAGTCGTCTACACGGAGTACGGCGCGACTCCGGTGCTGGCCGACGTGGCCGATCCGATCTGCCCGGACGACGGGGCCGTCCTCACCGTCCATGCCACCGGAGTGTGCCGCTCGGACTGGCATGCGTGGAAGGGACACGACCCGGTCCAGCTGCCGCACGTCCCGGGTCACGAGCTGGCCGGGGTGGTCGCCGAGGTCGGGCCCTGGTCACCCGTTGGCGAGCCGGCGATCGGGTCACGATGCCGTTCGTGTGCGGCTGCGGCAGGTGCGGCTACTGCCTCGCCGGTGACGCGCAGGTGTGCCCGGACCAGACCCAGCCGGGGTTCACCGGCTTTGGCTCGTTTGCCGAGCGGGTCGCGGTGCACGCGGCGGACACGAACCTCGTCGCGCTGCCGGCCGACCGTCGACTTCGTCGCCGCCGCGTCACTCGGATGTCGCTTCGCCACGGCCTTCCGGGCGCTCACGGTCCATGGCCGGGTCGGGGCCGGTGACTGGGTGGCCGTCCACGGCTGCGGTGGAGTCGGCCTGTCGGCCGTGATGATCGCGTCGGCACTCGGAGCCAGGGTGGTCGCCGTCGACATCGCCGAGAAGGCTCTCGACCGGGCCCGCCAGCTCGGCGCGGAGGCGGTCGTGGATGCGGGGTCGGATCCGGATCCGGCCGCCACGATCCGCGACCTCACGGACGGCGGGGCGAGAGTCTCGGTCGACGCGCTCGGGTCCCCGCAGATCGCGGTGACCTCGGTCCGCTGTCTACGTCGCCGCGGCCGGCACGTTCAGGTGGGCCTGCTCATCGGCGAGTCCTCGACACCTCCGATCCCCATGGACCTGGTCGTGTCGCAGGAGCTCGAGGTCTACGGCTCGCACGGGATGGCGGCCCACGAGTACCCTCCGATGCTGGCGATGGTGACGTCCGGCGCTCTCCGCCCCGACCTCCTGGTCGGGGACGTCATCGGGCTCGAGGGCGCTGGTGCTGCCCTCGCCGCCATGGACGGTCCCGCCGCAGGCAACGGCATCACCGTCGTCGACTGCACCCTGCGGTGATCGACGTGGACTATGCCGAGATCGCCCGCGCCGAGTCCGAACGTGGCGAGATCGTGCTGCGCGAGCGCCGAGACCCGACCGCCCTGGAGCTCCGGGTGAACGGGATCTTCGTGATGGACACGATGGAGACCTCCACGGAGCGAGCCCTGGCCCATCAGGCGCTGAGCGTCCTGGAGGATCCGGCGCGGGTCCTGGTCGGCGGACTGGGGCTCGGCTTCACGATGCACGAAGTGCTTGCCGACTCCCGCGTCGAGCAGTGCACCGTCGTGGAGATCGAGCAGGCCGTCGTCGACTGGATGCGCGACGGCACCGTCAGCCACGGCCCCCAGATGCTGGCCGACGATCGGCTGACGGTCACAGTCGCCGACGTGGCGACGGCGCTGGCCGAGACTGCCGAGTCGTCGTACGACCTGGTGTTGCTCGACGTCGACAACGGCCCCGGCTACCTGGTGTACGACGCGAACGCGGCCATCTACCGCGAGCCCTTCCTCGAGACGTGCAAGCACGCGATCGCCGAGGGCGGTGCGCTGGTGGTCTGGTCGGCCGACGACGCGCCGGAGCTCGAGACTGCGATGCGAAACGTGTTCGGCAACGTCCGGGCCCGGTCCTGCGACGTGGAGCTGCAGGACCGAGCCGAGCATTACTGGTTGTACGTCGCGCGAGTGCCGTGACCGGCACTAGTAACGTCGTCACAATGAACGACTTCCGTATCGAACGTGACTCCATGGGAGAGGTCAAGGTGCCCGCCGACGCGATGTGGCGGGCCCAGACCCAACGCGCAGTCGAGAACTTCCCGATCAGCGGCACCCCCCTCGAGCCCGGACACATCCACGCGCTGGGCCTGATCAAGACGGCAGCAGCGAGGGTCAACGGCGAGCTCGGGGTGATCACTCCCGAGCAGGCCGAGGGCATCGCTGCTGCGGCATCGCTGGTCTCCTCGGGTGACTACGACGACCACTTCCCGATCGACGTCTTCCAGACCGGGTCGGGCACGAGCAGCAACATGAACGCCAACGAGGTGATCGCGTCGATCGCCGCGCGGTCCGGGGTCGACGTACATCCCAACGACCACGTCAACGCCAGCCAGTCGTCCAACGACACCTTCCCGACGTCCATCCATGTCGCGGCCGTGCTCGCGACGACCCAACAGCTGAAGCCGGCGCTCGGCACTCTCGCGGCCTCCCTGGAGCGCAAGGCGACCGAGTTCGCCGACCTGGTGAAGTCGGGCCGCACCCACCTCATGGACGCGACGCCGGTGATGCTCGGCCAGGAGTTCGGCGGGTACGCCGCGACGGTCCGGCTCGCGATCGAGCGGCTCGACAGCGTCCTTCCCAGGGTCCGGCGAGCTCCCGCTCGGCGGCACTGCGGTCGGCACCGGGATCAACACACCGGCCGGCTTCGCCCCGAAGGTGATCGAGGTCCTCAACGAGCTGACCGCGGAGGAGTTCGCGGAGGCGCGCAACCACTTCGAGGCTCAGGGCACCCGCGACTCGCTCGTCGAGCTCAGCGGCGTGCTCCGGACCATCGCGGTCGGCCTCACCAAGATCTGCAACGACCTGCGCTGGATGTCCAGCGGCCCGACCACCGGGCTGGCCGAGATCCACCTGCCCGACCTCCAGCCCGGGTCCAGCATCATGCCCGGGAAGGTCAACCCGGTCCTCCCGGAAGCCACGCTTGATGGTGTGCGCGCAGGTGATCGGCAACGACGTCACCGTCACCACGGCGGGCGCGGCCGGCAACTTCGAGCTCAACGTGATGTTGCCGGTGATCGCCCGCGACGTGCTGGAGTCCATCCGGCTGCTGTCCACCAGCAGTGTGCTGCTGGCCGAACGCTGCATCGACGGGATCACCGCCGACGCGGACCGGATGCGGAAGTACGCCGAGTCCTCCCCCAGCGTGGTCACCCCGCTGAACAAGTACATCGGCTACGAGACCGCCGCCAAGGTCGCCAAGCAGGCGCTCGCGGACGGAGCCACGATCCGGGAGACCGTGATCGCGATGGGTCTGGTGTCCGACGGCACCCTCACCGAGGCACAGCTCGACGAGGCACTCGACCTGGAAGGCATGACCCATCCGTGAAGACGTTCCTGATCACCGGTGCCAGCGGCGGGATCGGTCTCCAGGCCTCGCGCCAGATCGCCGAGGGCGGCGGACACGTGGTGATGGTCGGACGCAATCCGGACAAGACCGCCGCCGCGGTGGCGCAGGTCCGCGCCGCAGTGCCGGGTGCCGCGATCGACTCGATGATCTGCGACTTCGGCTCGCAGGCTGAGGTCCGCGCCCTGTCCGAGCAGGTGCTGGAGCGTCTCGATCGGCTCGACGTACTCGTCAACAACGCCGGCACCGTGCACGCCAAGCGGACCCTGACCACCGACGGCATCGAGTCGACCTTCGCGGTCAACCACCTCGGCGGGTTCCTGCTCACCGAGCTCCTGAAGGACCTGCTGATCCACAGCGCCCCGGCCCGGGTCGTGTTCACGTCATCGGTCGCCCACTACCGCGGCACGATGGACTTCGACGACCTGGGCTTCGAACGCGGCTACCAGATCATGAACGCCTACAGCCGGTCCAAGCTCGCCAACGTGCTCTACGCGCGGCACCTGGCGAACGAGCTCGAGGCCAGCGGCGTCACCGTCAACGCGCTGCATCCCGGTACGGTCGCCACCGACATCTGGAGCGGTGCGCCGGCGTACGCCCGGCCGTTCCTGGCGGTCGCGAAGCGGTTCAGGATGATCTCACCCGAGGAGGGCGGCCGGCGGATCACCTACCTCGCCACGAGCCCGGAGGTGGAGGGACGCACCGGCGGCTACTACGACCAGGACCGGGTGAGGAAGCCGTCCGCGCTGGCGCGTGACGAGGCTGTCGGCCAACGCCTGTACGACGAGAGCGCGCGACTGGTTGGACTGTCCTGACCCGCGTCCTAGTCCTGGCGGCGCTTCGCAGCGGGTGTCAGTACCACCCGTAGGACTCCGAGTGGTCCCAGGCGCCGCAGGGGCTGCCGTAGCGGTCCTGGATGTAGCCGAGACCCCAGCGGATCTGGGTCGCGGGGTTGGTGGCCCAGTCGGATCCGGCGGATGACATCTTCTCGCCGGGCAGTGCCTGCGGGATGCCGTAGGCGGACGAGGACGGGTTGTCGGCGTTGACGCTCCAGCCGCTCTCGCGGGTCCACAGCGAGTCGAGGCAGCCGAACTCGCTCTGGCTGAAGCCGAACTCACCGAGCAGCGCCTGGGCGATCTCGCGCGGGTCGTCGTCGCTCGTGTCCTCGGTCACCGTGACTGCGTTGCCCTTGTCGGCGGACAACGCGGCCTCCTTGGCTGGATCGAGTTCCTCGCGGCGGTCGTCACGGGAGGCCTCGGAGTCCATCCGCTCGCGCCGCTGGTCGTCGGTCAGCGCGGGGACGTCGGTCACGGTGTCGAGCGAGGCGGACACCGTGTCGACGTCGTGGTCCGGCTGGGACAGCACACCGCCGGAGACGGAGACTGCGGTAGCGGCCACGGCAACCGACGACAGGATCAGCGTCTTGCGCAGGAACTTCGTGGGTGCGGAGAGGAGGCGTGAGGGCGTGCGGTGCAGGGGAAGGTGCTTCGGATGCTTAGGCAAGATTCGACTCACGGGTAGACGGCACGGGAACAGTGACGCGACCTGTAGAACCCCCCAAGGTCACGAATCGATCACGACTCACCCTGCCGGAGACGGTGTGCACCCACAAAATCGAGGCCGCGAATCAGCGTGCGACCCTCATCACACCCGTCCCTCAACCGTCACAGGTGGCTCCTGAGACCTCAGGGACCACCACCGTTAACACAGGATTTTACAAAGCGGCGTGCTCCAGCATCTCGGTGACCAGGGCCGCGATCGGGGACCGCTCGGACCGGGTCAGGGTGACGTGCGCGAACAACGGGTGCCCCTTCAGCTTGTCGACGACCGCGACCACGCCGTCATGACGACCCACTCGAAGGTTGTCACGCTGGGCGACGTCATGGGTGAGCACGACCTTCGAGTTGGCACCGATCCGGGACAGCACCGTGAGCAGCACGTTGCGCTCCAGCGACTGTGCTTCGTCGACGATCACGAACGAGTCGTGGAGAGAGCGACCGCGGATGTGTGTCAGCGGCATCACCTCGAGCATGCCGCGGTCGAGGATCTCCTCGATCACGTCGCGCGAGGTGATCGCGCCCAGGGTGTCGAACACCGCCTGGCCCCAGGGCGACATCTTCTCCGACTCCGAGCCGGGCAGGTAGCCGAGCTCCTGCCCGCCGACGGCGAACAGCGGCCGGAAGACGACGACCTTCTTGTGCTGGCGACGTTCCATGACCGCCTCGAGGCCGGCGCAAAGGGCCATCGCTGACTTGCCGGTGCCGGCCCGGCCGCCGAGCGACACGATGCCGACCTCGGGGTCGAGCAGCATCTCCAACGCGATCCGCTGCTCAGCGGAACGACCGTGGATGCCGAACGCCTCCCGGTCGCCGCGGACCAGATGGACCTGCTTGTCGGGGCCGACTCGGCCCAGCGCCGTACCCCGGTCGGAAAGGAGCACCAGACCCGTGTGGCAGGGCAGGGCGCGGGCAGCCTCCAGATCGACCGTCCCGTCGTCGTACAACTCGTCCACGTCGATGGAGCTGACCTCGAGCTCGGCCATGCCCGAGTAGCTGGACTCGGACTCGTGGGCGAGCTCGGCGCGGTACTCCTGGGCGTCGAGCCCAACAGCGGCAGCCTTGATCCGCAGCGGCAGATCCTTGGAGACGAGGGTGACCGCGTGGCCGTCGTTGGCGAGGTTGCGGGCCACGGCCAGGATGCGGGTGTCGTTGTCTCCCAGCTGGAAGCCCGACGGGAGCGACTCGGCGTCAGTGTGGTTGAGCTCGACGCGCAGCGAGCCGCCGGAGACTCCGATCGGCACCGGCTCGTCGAGCCGACCGTGCAGGATCCTTAGCTCGTCGAGGGATCGCAGCGCGGTGCGGGCGAAGAAACCAAGCTCCGGGTGGTGCCGCTTGCCCTCGAGTTCGGTGATGACGACGATCGGGAGGACGACCTCGTGCTCATCGAACCTGCGTAGCGCCCCGGGGTCCGCCAGCAGGACGCTGGTGTCGAGAACGTAGGTGCGGACTCCTGCCTGTCCACCCGCTGCTCCCGATGATGACGGTGTGCGCTTGCTGGCCACGGCCTAACCCCTCACCCGACCGGAAAGCGCACCCGCGCCCGGTCCTCAGCTCATGCAGACGGACCGGGACCACAGGCGGGTTTCGCCCTTGGTGGTGGCCCGAGCGCCGGGGTGCCGGCTCCCGACGCACGGCGAGGCACAACCTGCTGCCTGTTGCCGTGCGGTGCAATCGTGACTTGTCACGAACGGGCCTCCCGATACGGCAAGCTTCCCCACTCACCGTTATTCGTGAAAGTACGCCGCCCGCTCAACCCTTCCCGGCCGACACGCCCGAACGATGGGTGAATGGTCGGTGACCACGCCGAGTCGTCGTAACTTACGACGACTCGCGGAATTTGCGACGACTCGCGCGGGGTCCAGGCGTGGTGAGTCGTCGTAAGTTACGACGACTCGAGGAAAATGCGACGACTCGCCCTGACTCACTCGCCGTAGCGGCGTTCACGTTCGGCGTAGGCACGGATCGCACGGAGGAAGTCGACCTTGCGGAAGTCGGGCCACAGCGCTTCACAGAAGTAGAACTCGCTGTGCGCGCTCTGCCAGAGCAGGAAGCCGCCGAGACGTTGTTCACCGGAGGTGCGGATGACCAGGTCGGGGTCGGGCTGCCCCTTGGTGTAGAGGTGCTCGGCGATGTGTTCGACGTCGATGACCTCGGCGAGCTCCTCGATCGTCATGCCCTTGTCGGCCTGAGCCTGGAGCAGGGAGCGTACGGCGTCGGCGATCTCGCGGCGGCCGCCGTAGCCGACCGCGATGTTGACGAGCAGCCCGTCGATGTCACTCGTAGCGTCCTCGGCCGCCTTGAGCCGGGCGGCGGTCGCCGCCGGAAGCAGGTCGAGGGAGCCGACCGGGTGCAGCCGCCACCGCTTCTCGTCGGCCAGGCGGTCCACCACGCCCTCGATGATCGCGAGCAGCCCCTCGAGCTGGTCCGGCGGCCGGTTGAGGTTGTCGGTGGAGAGCAGCCAGAGGGTGACGACCTTGACGCCGACCTCTTCACACCAGCCCAGCAACGGCTCGATGTTGGCTGCTCCGGCACGGTAGCCGTGGGCGGTGTCCTGACCCACCGCCTTCGCCCAGCGGCGGTTGCCGTCGAGCATGACGCCGACATGGCGTGGCAGCCGATCCTCGGGCAGGAACTTGACGACGCGGGCCTCGTACGCCGGATATAGGACACGTCTGACCCGATTTTTCAGGTTCGCCGTCCAGTCCGCCACGCCTCTGATGTTAGCGGCGAACATCACGTCTGCGGGTCGTCCCGTAATTCCTCGTCATCTCCATCGGTCCGGTAACTTGGTCCGCATGAACCATGTCGTGCGCTCCGCCGCGGACTCGGTGGCCGAGCGGGTCCACGAGGTCGTTCAGGAGGTCAAACCCAGGCTGCGAGGCTGGCAACACCTCGTCACCGCCCCCCTGACCCTGGTCGGCGGGATCGTGCTGATCGTGCTCTCCCCGACCGCGTCCACCCGCGTCGGCTCTGGACTGTTCATCGGCAGTGCGCTGGTGCTGTTCACCGTGTCCGCGATCTACCACTGCGGCACGTGGTCACCGAAGACGTGGCAGATGCTGCGTCGGTTCGACCACTCGAACATCTTCCTGCTGATCGCCGGGTCCTACACGCCGTTCACGGTGATGATGCTCGAGGGCAGCGAACAGGTGATCCTGCTCACGATGGTGTGGACAGGTGCCATCCTCGGCGTACTGTTCCGGATCTTCTGGCTCGGTGCCCCCCGCTGGCTGTACGTACCGATCTACATCGCGATGGGCTGGGCGGCCGTGTTCTTCCTGCCCGCCTTCGCCCACGGGGCGGACCGACTCGGCGTCGGCGTCGGTACGGCGGTCCTCGTGATGGTGGTCCTGGGCGGCACGCTGTACACGCTGGGCGGAGTCGTCTACGCGCTGAAGAAGCCCGACCCGTTCCCGCAATGGTTCGGCTTCCACGAGATCTTCCACAGCTTCACGATCCTGGCCTTCGTCGTGCACTATGTCGGCGTCTCGCTGGCGACGTACTCCCTGCGCTGAGAATCCCTGAAGCCTCGTCCGACCCGGCGAGCGTGCGCTCCGTCACGTTGTGCAACCTTCCGCGACCCCTACTCGTCAAACCAAACGTATGTCTGACAATAAGAAGCACTTCGACCTGTCCCTCCCCACCGTCATCGGCGGTGCCGTCGCTGCTGCGACCGCCGCCGCGCTGAGCACCAGACTCGGCCTGATGGGGACCATCATCGGCGCGGCCGTCATGAACGTCGTAGCGACCGTCGTCGCCACCGCCCTGACCCACTGGCTCGAACGGTTCCGGGGCGCCGCCCTCGAACGCGACCCGAGCCCCTACCGAGGCCTGCTCATCGGTACGGCGGCCATGGCGCTGCTCGCCTACGGCTTCCACACCGGCCTCGACCTCGTGACCAGCGACCTGCCCAGGGACGCATTCGCCACCCGGTTGCTCGCGCAGTTCTCCTAGAACGGCCACTCGGCAGGGTTCCGTCTAGACAAGGCTCGGTTCGGTCACCGGTCGCTCGCAGACCAGGTTGCGGCAGATGTACGCCGCGGGTCGGCCGCCGACCTCGTCTCGACGAGACAGCAGCGGGATGTCGGTCCGGCCCGGCTCACCGACCACGACCACCGCACCCCGGCGGCGACGGGCCGCCCGTTCGAGAGCGTCCCGGGACTCCCCGGGATGACCGACGACGGCGATCTCAACCGGACCGTCCTGCATGACCTGGGCCGCCGCGAGAGTCCAGCCGGCAAATCGCGGGGCGCGTTGGGCGAGGCCGGCGAGGACGGCCAGCGTCTGTTCGGCGGCCGTTCGGTAGCTGCCCTCTCCGGTGAGTGCCGCGTACGTGATCAGCGCGTGCACCATCGCCGACTGGCCGCAAGGGCTGGCGTTGTCGGAGAACTCACGGGGCCGCGCGATCAGGGCCTCGGCATGGTTGCCGGTGTCGTGGAAGCCGCCGTCGTCGGCCCGGAAGTGGTTGAGCCCGGCATCGAGGAGATCGCGGGCATGCTCGAGCCAGACCGCGTTGCCGGTCGCCTGGGCCAACGACAGGAATCCGGCCGCCACGCAGGCGTAGTCCTCCAGGACCCCGTCGTGGCGACCCAGCTGATGGTCCCGCGAGACCCGGCGCAGTCGTCCGTTCACCAGGTGCAGGTCGACCAGCAACCGACCGGCCCGGGACGCGGCCTCGACGTACGCCGGCTCGCCCAGCAGCGTGCCGGCCTCGCACAGTCCGCTGATGGCCAGCCCGTTCCAGGCAGCCACGATCTTGTCGTCGCGGGCGGGTCGGGTCCGCAGGTCGCGGGCGGCCAGCAGCCGCCGCCGTACGTCGCCGAACCGCGCCTCGTCGTCGGGATCGTGCAACAGCTGGAGCGTCGAGGTGCCGTGCTCGAAGGTGCCGGTCACCTCGAAGAGCTCGGTCGCCCAGCCGCCGTCGTCGGCACCGAGCACGGAGCGAAGCTCGTCGGGGGTCCAGACGTAGAACCTGCCCTCCTCCCCCTCCGTGTCGGCGTCGAGCGCGGACGCGAACCCGCCGTCGTCGGTGCGGAGCTCGCGCAGCAGGAAGTCGGCCGTCTCCCGGGCCACCCGCTCCCCCAGCGGCCCGCCCCAGCGGGCGTAGACGCCGAGGAGCTGGGCGTTGTCGTAGAGCATCTTCTCGAAGTGCGGCACCACCCAGCCTCGGTCCACCGAGTAGCGCGCGAAGCCGCCGCCGAGCTGGTCGTAGAGCCCGCCGCGCGCCATCGCCTCGCAGGTGGCGTCGAGCATCCGGCGCGAGTCCTGGTCGGCCCTCAGCTGCAGGAACGACAGCACCATCGAGGGCGGGAACTTCGGCGCCGAGCCGAACCCGGCCCGCTCCTCGTCGTACTCCCGCGACCAGGGTCGCCACTGCGGTTTCGAGGTCGGCCTCGCCGAGCTCACCGGCCGGCATCGTCAGCGCCTGCTGGAGGTGGCGCGCGGATCTGGCCGGCGGCCTGGGCGACGTCGTCGCCGCGGTTGAGCCACGCGTCGGTGATCGCGGTGAGCACCTGCATGAAGGACGGCTGGCCGTGCCGCGGCTGGTCGGGGAAGTACGTGCCGGCGAAGAACGGCTAGCCTTCGTGGTCGAGCACGCACGTCATCGGCCAGCCGCCGTGGCCGGTCATCGCCTGGGTGGCGTTCATGTAGACCGCGTCGACGTCCGGCCGCTCCTCGCGGTCGACCTTGACACTGACGAAGTTCGCGTTGAGATAGGCCGCGGTCGTCGGCGTCCTCGAACGACTCATGCGCCATCACGTGGCACCAGTGGCAGGCGGCGTACCCGACCGACAAGCAGAATTGGTGCATCACGGCGCCTCGCCTCGGCGAACGCTTCGGGCCCCCACTCCCACCAATCCACCGGATTCTCCGCGTGTTGGAGCAGGTATGGGCTTGTCGCGTTGGCGAGGCGGTTGGCCATTTCCTGTGACTCCTAACGAGTGGCACGTGCATCATTTTTCCTTGAGTGATGCACGAGAGTGATGCATGATGGATCTGCGCCGGGCTTCTCCGAGGCCCGGTGGCACCAGCCTAGGAGGCGGTCTCGTGGCCACACGCCCTCAACCGAAGCTGCTCGCGCAGGGCAAGCCGCGCACGCTCGGCGGCGCGACACGTGGCCGTGGCGGGTGCGGCTCTACGCCCCTGGCTCGGGCAGCAACAAGTACCAGGTGTACTTCCGGGCGCCGGCCGGCGAGGGCGAGCCGTGGAAGCGGGTGCTGCGACGGGCCAACTCCGAGGACGAGGCGCGCAAGATCTTCGCCCAGGCCGAGGCCGCGCTCGACACCGAGTCGGAGACGCCCGTCGGCGCCGACGTCCGCGCCTCCCGGACGATCCGGATGCTCGGCGAGGAGTACCTCGAGGACAGCATCGAGCGCGGCAAGCAGCCCCGGACGATGGAGCGGCGCGAGTCCCGGCTCAACGCCCACATCCTGCCGACGATCGGCGACGTGCCGGTGACGAAGTGGCGGGTCGAGCACAGCCGCAAGGTGATGGAGAAGGGCGTCGAAGACGCTCTTCTCCCAGCGCGGCCGCGAGGACCTGCGCGGCCAGCTGGCCGCGATGCGCAAGCTCGCCTGGCGGCTGGGCTGGCTCGACCGCAGCGATCGACCCGCTGGACGGCCTGGAGATCGGGCGAGCCAACGTGCTGCACGGAGCGACGGCGCAGTACGTCGACCCGCGCCTGCGCCCCGAGACCCGTCAGGTGAAGGCGATGGCCGCTGCCGCCGACAAGCTCTGCGGCCCCGACGGCACCGACCCGCTGATGACCCGGCTCCCGCTGTTCGGCACGAAGATCCGCGTCGCCGGCTTCGGCGGCCTGCGCCTCGGCGAGCAGAACGCGCTGCGCGCGATCGACGTCTTCTTCGACCGCGGCTACGTCCACGTCAACGGCTCGTGGATCACGCCACGCGGCCAGGCCGGGCTTCCGCGGCCCGGTGAAGAACCACACCCTCCACGAGGTGCCGCTCCCCAAGTCGCTGATGCACGACGAGCTCCTCCCCCGCGTCAAGGAGCTGCTCGGCCTGCCCGCCAAGGCGTCGCTCCAGCAGGTCATCAACGCCCAGGAGGCCGAGCGCCAGCGCCGGGCAGTCGCTCGCGGCTCGCGAGAAGGACAAGAGCCTCGCCTGGTGGAACTACCCCGTGCCGCCCGAGGACGAGCTGTGGCTCTTCGTCGACACCGTGACCGGCCTGCCGGTGAAGCCCGAGATGCACAACGAGCGCTGGCACCGCGTCCGCGCGTGGGTCGAGGAGAACGACCCCGACAACGCCTGGCCCCGCACGATCGTCTACCGCAACCTCCGCCACCACGCCGCGACCAAGTGGTTCCACGAGGAGCTCGGCGAGCCATGGGAGGTCGTCGCCCAGTACCTCGGCGACAAGCTCACCACCGTCCTGAACCACTACGTCCGCGCCGGCGAGGACGCGCTGCGCGACTCGGTCGGCAAGC
>CAWJOJ010000031.1:0-241048 GCA_963844385.1 uncultured Actinomycetota bacterium
GGGAGCGGAATGGCTTCGCCGTTGACTTCGAGACTGACACCCGCAGCGCTGGCGATGGCTGCCACCACCGTGGTGCACACGGCCGCGATGACGCCGGCGACCGCACCGGTTCGAAAGAAGTACGCGTGTGCTCACCTTGTTGGAATACGCGACGGGTCCTTGGTGGGTGGGGTGTGGGGTGGTCGTCATCGCTGCGTCGCCTTGTTGAAGTGCGCCACGGAGTATTCGAGGATCTCGACCCAGCCGGCCACCATTTCGGTGAAGAACTCGTTCTCCCAATCCGCTCCGTTTCCGGTATGCGCTCGAAACGACGCGGATCACGCAACTGCCGCCGGACGCTGACTCGATGAGGAACTCGGTAGCGATCGGGGTGACCGACGCCGGATCGTCATACACCTGCGACAGCGGCACGCCGATCCCGTTGAACCACTCGACCATCTCGGCCGGGAGGTTCTCCGCCCGGTCGGCGATCGGCCACGGTTCCTCGTGACGAATCGGTGGTTCGGTGTGTAGTCGGTGATGACGCCGGTCGACGTGAACTCGCCGAGATCGAACGACACCTCACCACCGATCTGCGGGTCGAGTCGGGCCGGCACCATCCAGGCCGAGATGCCATCGGCGGTTGCGATCGCCTCCCACACCTGTTCCAGGTGTGGCGCCCACCTCGAAGGTGCGCTCCATCCGGTGTTCGACACGGTTGGTTTGGTCGGTTTGCTCGGGATTGGTCATGAGGGCTCCTCGGGTCGGGGATAGGACGAGATGGTCAGACGGTGCAGTGGCCCGTCGTCGTGGTGGTACCCGGGCGACCAGCACGGCGACCGCTGATTGCAGGTCGGTCGCGAATGCGGCACGATCTTCGAGGCGAGCTGAACCCGATCACCGTGTCGACGGTCAGGGTGGGCAGAGGGCGTGCCCGTCGCCGCGCTGCTGGCGATCGCTTCCGACCTCGGACACGGTCCACGCGTTCACCACGATCAGATACGCAGCCGAGAGACGATCGGCGACCTCGTTGGGATCGATGGCAACGCTCTGCAACACGTCGGGAGCAACAACGAGGTGGCAGGCGCCCGCGGCACGACGCACGAAGCGTTCGGTGATACCGCCCCACACCGCGTTCCTCGGCCAACTCGACCAGGCCGTGGGCCTCCAAGGGCCTTCAAGTGATAGTTCACCTTCTGACGGGTCGACCCGACCGTCGCAGCGACCGTGGCAGCCGACCCGGGTTCAGTCAGTGCGTCGAGGATCGAAGCCCGGATCAGATCGAGCGCCATCTCCACGGCGGCAGCGTCGGCGAGCACTCGAAGATCGTCCACGGAGCCCAAGGTACCCCTTGACAGTAAATATTGTCAAGGCTCGTTTGCGAGGTCGATGCCATGCTGGACCGATGACGGGCATTCGACGATCCGGAGCCGTCGACGCTGCCGTCGGCGGAGATGTGGTCGTCGATCGGTCTGACCTGCGGGCGCGAGCTTCATGGCGGCTATCAGTTGAAGGTGTTCGCCGCCGAGCTCGCGGGTGATGCGGTCGTGGTGAAGCTGACGGACAGTCGCCTGGTCGATCACGCATTTCGGCAACGACTCGAAGTCACCGCGGCAGCCGCGGCCATCGACGACTTGGTGGTCGGACCGATCACTACCGACGACGGCCTCGTCGCACAACTCGATGAGTGGCTGGTCGTGGTGTACCCGATGGTGTCGGGTGAACGACCAGACATCCGGGTCGAACACGACGTGCGGCGGATGGCGTCGACGTTGGCCAGGCTGCACCGCGTACTCGACCAACTCGGTCCCCTCGACTTGCCGGCTGTTGCCGCTTTGGCCGGCTCAACGATGCCATCGGGTTGGGCCCACAGCAACTGCTCCACGGCGACTACTCGCACACCAACGTGATGTTCACACGTCGCGCGGTGAAGGTGTTCGACTTCGACGACTGCGGCTACGGACCGGTCGAGTTCGAGGTCGGCAACACCCTGTACATGATGCTGTTCGACGCTGCGATGTCGTCGAACATGCCGGAATATGAACGCTTCCGTGGCTGGTTCGTCTCGAGGGTCCCGATCGAAGTCTGGCCACGACGTGCCCGACGAACTCATCGACAAGTCGATCCGACTTCAAGTCGAGGCGCTCCGTCGATGGGTCGAGCGTCCGGAAACGGCGCCGATCGGGATCCGCACTGCGACGCCCGCTTGGCGAGAATCGCTCCGTGGGTTCGTTCGATCCCGAACCCGCACCTGACAGCGTCGGGATGCGCAGAGCCCGGAGCAGGTCGGTGTCAGCGCCAGGAGTGGGGCTGAGCGACGATCCGGCGAGGCGACCGGCGGCGAACGGTCGTGGTCCGGCCGACCGCAGACCGAGCGCTTCGTCGGTGAGATCAGCGAGACGCTCACCGATCGCGGGCGTGAACTTGAAGCCATGTCCGCCGAACCCGACGCCGACCACGATCGGGCCGTCGCGGTCCAGCACGAAATCGTCAGTGGCGCTCGACGCGTACAGGCAGACGGTGCTGCGCAACGCGTTCGGCTCGACGCCGGGCAACCAGTCGCGGGCGTACGCCTCGAGCGCCGCACGGCGTCCGGGACCTGCGTCGGGCGGTCGTCCGGATCGATCGCCGGACCGATGCCGTGCAAGCCGGCCTTGACGAGCCCGTCCGGGTGCCGAGCCCGTACGCCAACGGCTCGCCTCGCTGGATGAAGCTCGGCCACGGCCCCATCGTCGGCTGGAAGAACGCCACCGTCTCCGCGGTCACCGTGATCGGAGGCACCAGACCTCGCGGCGACATCCGGTTCGAGCAGACCGCCCGACCACCCCGCAGCCGCCACCACCGCGACCGGGCAGCCACCACGTCGTCGCCGATGGTCACCTCGACGCCGGAGCCCGCGCGTCGGACCGCCCTCACCGGCGCCTCGAAGCGGATCTCCGCGCCGGCAGCGACCGCTTGGTCCCAACACGCGTCGAGCGTGCGATCAGCGTCGACCCGGCCACCGTCGGGCTGGT
The DNA here is from genome assembly GCA_963844385.1 of uncultured Actinomycetota bacterium. Lineage (GTDB taxonomy): Bacteria > Actinomycetota > Actinomycetes > Propionibacteriales > Nocardioidaceae > Nocardioides. The sequence goes on from CAWJOJ010000031.1 coordinate 2,994, forward strand.
GCAGGACCGGCCCGTCGAAGCGCATCCCGGGCCAACGCGACGCGGCCTCGACGCGCCGTCAGCATCTCGACCCGCACGCCTGCCGCCATGCACGCCGCTTCCACCGCAACCAGCTCGGCGTCATCGCCGTGATCCACGACCCCGGTCGCATGCAACAAGGGGGCCACCGGCCCGCGCCTGCAGCGCGTGCCAGCCGGCCAACGACTCCTGCGCCAAGGACGTAGGCCGGGTCGGTGTACCCGAACCGGAAGATCCGCTCCGCCCCGTGCGACGAGCCGCGATCATGACCGCGAGCGAAGCGGTCGACGAGCAACACCGACCTGCCGCGGCGAGCCAGCGCCCACGTCGTCGCAGCCCCCGCCATGCCAGCACCGATCACGACGACATCAGGCACCACCACAGTCTGCACGATGGCCGGCGACTCATTTACTCGTCACCGAGCCACCGGACGCCGAGTTCTTCAGCTGGGAGCAATCCCCCTAGGCGGCGACCTCGGCGAGCACGGCGTCGATCTGGGACATGCAGGCCTTCATGCCTTCGAGTACGCCCATGGCGATCGCTTGCTCCATCCCTTCCAGTGAGTCGAAATGGGTGGTGAGGACCATCCGGGTCGTGTCGCCTGCCGCTTCGATGTCGATCTCCATGCGAGTCATGGAATTGCCGTCGCTGGGCGTTCCGTCATCGTCAACGATGGCGTCTTCGACCACGAGCCTGGTCGGGGCGTCGACTCGACCACACTCCAGGTGCCATCGAACCTGTCGCCGCCGTCGGCGCCCGACATGAAGTAGGTGATCGTGCCGCCCGGCGTGAGGTCGTGATGTTCGAAGGTGGCCGGGAATCCTGGCGGCCCCACCACCGCTCCAGCAGGCGCGGATCGGCCCACAGCTGCCACACATTGGTGATGGACGTCTTGAACTCCGCAGTGATGACCATCGTCTTGGCCTCTGCGTTCTTGTCGACATTCCAAACCGTCATTTGTCTTCCTTTCCAGTGGTTTCGTTGAGGACGTCCGCGAAGCGTTCGAGGCGGGCCCGCCACAGCGTCTCGAGTTCGTCGAGAAGTTCGTGCTCGCGGTGCAGTCGGTTGACCTCTCCACGCACGAGTTGTTCCCGTCCGCTGCGGTGCTTGGAGACCAGACCGGCGTCGACGAGGACCTCGACGTGCTTGTGCACCGCGGTGAGGCTGATCGGATACAGCCGGCCGAGTTCGCTGACGGAGCGCTCGCGGTCGAGCGTCTGCGTCACGATGTCACGCCGTGTTGCGTCGCTGACGCGAAGAACAGCCGGTCGGTCTGTTTCGAGCGCTCGAGAGTATCTACAACCATTTGGTTGTAGATTACCTTCCCGCCGACGATGTCAATGGGGGATCGCGCAGCGCTTGGTGGCCCAGGCGAAATCGCCCAACACGGGATTGCGGTACCGTCGCCGGGTCCGTCAGGCATGAGTGCTCGAGGCGAATGTGCGGAGGTGCAGATGGCCGAATCATCGATCGAAGACCCGTCATGGGTGCCCTGGGTTGTAGCGCCCGGGTCGGGATCGAGGTTCGCGATCCACGTGGCGCGGTCGGCTGGTCAGATCGACAGGTCCCAGTTCCTCGTCGCACGGGCACTTTGGTCGGATCATCTCTTCGCCAATCGTTCGATGGCGGCCAGCGGGATGGCCAGCCAGGTTGGGCGGTTGCGGGCCTCGTAGACGGCCTCGTAGACCGCCTTGTCGGCCTCGTAGGCGGCGAGCAGAGTCTGTTCCTCGGCTGTGAGGTCGCGGCCGGCGTAGGCCCTGACGAACGCGGTGCGGTTGCGTTCGGACCACTCGCTGCCCCGGTAGGCGCGCTGGGCCACGCCTTGCTCGTCGCCCTCGACGGCGGCCCGTTCCACGACGTGCGGCGCGTAGTCGAACGACCGAAGCATTCCGGCCACGTCTCGCCACACGGAGTCCGGCTGCAACCGGTCGGCCAGCGGCTTGGCCGGCTCGCCCTCGAAGTCGACCAGCTTCCAGCCCTTCACCGTGCGCAGCGTCTGCCCGAGGTGCAGGTCGCCGTGGATGCGCTGCACCTCGACATCGTCGAGCCCGGACAAGGCATCGAAGGTGGCCTGCACGTGGTCGGCGTTCTTCGCGAGCTCCGGTACGACTTCGGTTGCCGCCTCGAGCCGGTCGCGCATCGCCTGGGCGAGGTCGCCAACCTGCTCGGCGGAAAGCCGCTCGGTGGGAAAGTACTTGGCCAGCGTCGCGTGGGTCTCTGCCAGCGCGGTGCCGAGTCGGGACGACTCTCCCGCGAAGTCGCCACCCACCTCGTCGGCGTGCAGGTCACCCTCGGCGTACAGGTTGCGGACGCTGGCCTTCGCCAGCTCGAAGCCGTCGCTGGCGGTGCGCAGGAACTGCTGCAGCATCGCGAGCTGGACGACCGAGTCGGTCTCCTCGTCGTGGGTGTCCAGCCAGCCGTAGAGCTCGGCCACGTGGTCGGACCCGGCGCGGGTCAGCACGTCGTGGATCTGGATGTCGGGGTTGACGCCCGGGGTCACGCGGCGGAACAGCTTCATCAGGGAGTCCTCGCCGAACGCGACCGAGGAGTTCGACTGCTCGCCCGAGAACAGCGTCGAGTGGGCCTCGAGGTCGAGGTCGTGGACGGGCAGCCGGTGGAACGTCAGGGGGTGTCTGCCGTCGGCGGCCTTCTCGCCAGCGTCGAACGCCTGCAGCCACAGCGACATCGACTCCCGGTCGTGCACGGCGTCGAAGACGTACGACGGCCCGAAGTCGGGGTCGTCCCAATGACCGATGAACGCGTGGTCGAGCCGGTCCTGAAACTCGCGGTAGAACGCGAGCGGCAGCTGGTAGAGATCCGAGTCCCCACCTCCGTAGTCGACCACCACCAGGTCGATCGCGGCCCGTGGCCCGTCCTCGTTGCCACCCGGGACCTCGGCGACCCGGCGTACCTCCGGGATCGTGAAGTCTCGGCCCTTGCCACCGAACCAGCGCGAGCGGGTCAGGAACGTGGCGAGCGGTTCTGGCGGGGCGTAGGTCACAGGGTCTCTCCATCAATGGCTTCTTCAGGGTTCGTGAGCCGGAACCAGTAGAAGCCGTAGGCGCCGAGGGTCAGTAGGTAGGGCAGTTCTCCGATGCCCGGGAAGGTGACTCCGCCGAGCAGCTCGACCGGCACCCTGCCCTCGAACCGGCGCAGGTCGAGCTCGACGGGCTGGGGGAACCGGGACAGGTTGTTGACGCAGACGATCACGTCGTCGTCGTACTCCCGGGCATAGGACAGCACGGTCGGGTTCGAGCCGCCGAGGTCGTAGAACGACCCGAGCCCGAAGGCCGGGTGCTGCTTGCGGGCGTGGATCATCCGGCGCGTCCAGTGCAACAGCGAGGACGCGTTCTCCAGCTCGGTCTCCACGTTGACCCGCTGGTAGCCATAGACCGGGTCCTGGTTGGTGGGCAGTGCCAGCCTGCCCGGGGTGGCTGTCGAGAAGCCGGCGTTGCGGTCGGGGGTCCACTGCATCGGGGTGCGGACGCCGTCGCGGTCACCGAGCCAGATGTTGTCGCCCATGCCGATCTCGTCGCCGTAGTAGAGCACCGGCGACCCGGGGAGCGACAGCAACAGCGCGGTGAACAGCTCGATCTGGTTCGTGTCGTTGTCGAGCAGCGGGGCGAGCCGCCGCCGGATGCCGATGTTGGCCTTCATCCGCGGGTCCTTGGCGTACTCGGCCCACATGTAGTCGCGGTCCTCGTCCTCGACCATCTCGAGCGTGAGCTCGTCGTGGTTGCGCAGGAAGATGCCCCACTGGCAGCCGCCGGGGATGTCGGGCGTCTGCTCCATGATCTCCGAGATCGGGAAGCGCGACTCGCGCCGTACGGCCATGAAGATGCGCGGCATCACCGGGAAGTGGAAGCACATGTGGCACTCGTCGCCGACCCACGTGCCGTCGTCGTCCTCGCGGCCGCCGAAGTAGTCCACGACGTCGGACGGCCACTGGTTGGCCTCCGCGAGCAGGACCCTTCCCGGGTAGTTGTCGTCGACGTACTGGCGGACCTTGCGGAGGAACTCATGGGTCTCGGGAAGGTTCTCGCCGTTGGTGCCCTCACGGACGTAGAGGTAGGGCACGGCGTCGAGCCGGAACCCGTCCAGCCCCATGTCCAGCCAGAAGCTCAGGGCATCGAGGATCGCGTCGTGGACCTTCGGGTTCTCGTAGTTGAGATCGGGCTGGTGGCTGAAGAAGCGGTGCCAGAAGTACTGCTGGCGCACTGGGTCCCAGGTCCAGTTCGACGGCTCGGTGTCGACGAAGATGATCCGGGCGTCCTGGTACTTGTCGTCGGTGTCCGACCAGACATAGAAGTCGCCGTAGGGACCGTCTGGATCGCTTCGCGAGGCCTGGAACCATGGGTGCTGGTCGGAGGTGTGGTTGGCGACGAAGTCGATGATCACCCGGATCTGGCGTTTGTGGGCCTCGTCCAGGAAGTGGTGGAAGTCCTCGACCGTGCCGACCTCCGGCTGCAGGTTGGTGTAGTCGGCCACGTCGTAGCCGCCGTCGCGCAGGGGCGAGGTCATGAACGGCGGCACCCACAGGCAGTCGACGCCCAGCCACTCGAGGTAGTCCAGCTTCTCGATCAGGCCCTTGAAGTCACCCGTGCCGTCGGCGTTGGAGTCCATGAAGGACCGCACCAGCACCTCGTAGAAGACCGCGGTCTGGAACCAGTGCGGGGCGGGAGGGGCCAGCGGCTTGTCGGTCAACGGTGTCTCCTGACACTCAGGATGTGCGCGGGTTCGTGGGACGGGTCCAGCCGTACGTAGTTGTGCGCCGTCCAGGTCCACGACTCCCCGGTGATCTCGTCATGCACCTGGAACGAGTCTCCCCAGCCCATTCCGAGCGACGGCAGGTCGAGGTGCACCGTCGTCTCCCGAGTGCCGTGCGGGTCGACGTTGACGACCACGATCACGATGTCGTCGGCCTGGCCGGTGGGCGCCCCCGCGAACGCCTTGCTGTAGACCAGGATGCAGTCGTCGTCGCTGCTGTGGACGCGGATGTTTCGCAGCAGCTGCAGACTCCGGTGTTCCCGGCGGATCTCGTTGAGTCGAGTGATGTACGGCGCGAGCGAGCGCCCCTCCGCCTCGGCCGCGGCCCAGTCCCGGATCCGGATCTCGTACTTCTCCGAGTCGAGGTACTCCTCGCTGCCGGGCTTGACGGCCACGTGCTCGTACAGCTCGAAGCCGGCGTAAACACCCCAGCTCGGAGAGGCGGTCGCGGCGATCGCGGCCCGGACCTTGAACGCCGCCGGCCCGCCGTACTGAAGGAACGCGGGCAGGATGTCGGGGGTGTTGACGAACAGGTTCGGCCGCATCAGGTGGGCCGACTGCTGGCTGAGCTCCTTGAGGTAGGTGCCGATCTCGTCGCGGGTGTTGCGCCAGGTGAAGTACGTGTAGGACTGGTGGTAGCCGATGGCGCCGAGGCCGTGCATCATCGCCGGCCGCGTGAACGCCTCGGACAGGAAGATCACGTCGGGGTCGGTGCGGCGCACCTCCTTGAGCAGCCACTCCCAGAACTTGACCGGCTTGGTGTGCGGGTTGTCGACCCGGAAGATCCGAACCCCGTGGCTCATCCAGAGCCGGACGACCCGCAGCACCTCGCGGCAGACCCCCTTGGGGTCGTTGTCGAAGTTCATCGGGTAGATGTCCTGGTACTTCTTGGGCGGGTTCTCCGCATAGGCGATCGTGCCGTCGGCACGCGTCGTGAACCACTCCGGGTGAGCGGTCACCCACGGGTGGTCGGGGGCGCACTGGAGGGCCAGGTCGAGGGCGACCTCCAGGCCCACCTCGCGAGCCCGGGCGACGAACGCGTCGAAGTCGTCGAACGTGCCGAGGTCGGGGTGGATCGCGTCGTGCCCGCCGTCCTTGCTGCCGATCGCCCACGGCGAGCCGGTGTCCTCGGGACCGGGGGTGAGGGTGTTGTTGGGACCCTTGCGGTTGACCTCGCCGATCGGATGGATCGGCGGCAGGTAGATGACGTCGAAGCCCATCTCGGCGACTCCGTCGAGACGCTTGGCCGCGGTGTTGAAGTTGCCCGAGGTCACCTTGCCGGTCTTGGCGTCCCGGGTCGCTCCCTCCGAACGCGGGAAGAACTCGTACCAGCTGCCGTACAGCGCTCGGGTGCGGTCGGCGAAAGCCGGGAACGGACCCTCGATGCTGACCAGGTCACGGATCGGGTTGGCCCGGAGGACGACTTCGAGCTCGTCGGATCCCAGGACGGCAAGCCGGGCGCCGGCTGGTCGGTCGACGTCGGCGGCGGCGTCGATGGCGGCGTTGACCGTCTTGTGCTCGGGCGTGCCCGCATCCAGCTCCGCGCGCACCTTCTCGAGCAGGAGCCGAACTTCGGTGAACATCAGCTCGACGTCGATCCCGGCGGGGATCTTGATGCCCGCGTCGTGGGCCCACGTGGAGAGCGGGTCGGACCAGGCCTGGATCTCGAAGGTCCAGGCCCCCTCTTGGTCGGGGGTCACCCACGCGACGTACCGATCGGGTATGTCGGGGTGAGCCGTCGGTGGACCGCGACATCCGGACCGGCGGGCGGCGTACGCCGTCGGGGCCGATCAGCACCACCTCGGCGGCGAGCATGTCGTGGCCTTCTCGGAAGACCGTTGCCGAGACGGGAAACGGCTCGTGCACCGTCGCCTTCGCAGGTTGCCGACCGAGGTCGACCTGCGGCATGACATCCATTACGGGGATACGTCCGACCATGGACCCACCGTGTCGAATCCAGACGCCGCGTGCAAGCCCGGGCGTGGCTGGTCCCAAACCTTGACCGCGAAAATTGGAACGATCCAGTCCCGGTCCGCTACCGTCCCATGTCGTGCGAGCAATCCGACGATTCACCGTCCACCCCGTCCTGCCCGACGCCCTCGCGGCACTCGGCCCCCTTGCGGTCAATCTGCGCTGGTCGTGGCACCCCGAGACGCAGGACGTCTTCCAGGCCGTCGACCCCGAACTGTGGGACGCGACCTTCCACGACCCGGTGCGCCTGCTCGGTGCGGTGCGCAAGCAGCGGCTGACCGAGCTGGCGGGCGACACAGAGTTTCTCGAGCGGCTCGAGGTTGCCGCCGCCGACCTCGACGCCTACCTGACCGGGGAGCGCTGGTTCCAGGGGCTGCCCGAGTCGGAGCGACCCGCTTCGATCGCCTACTTCTCGCCCGAGTTCGGCATCACCTCCGTGCTGCCTCAATACTCCGGCGGCCTGGGCATCCTGGCCGGCGACCACCTGAAGTCGGCCTCCGACCTGGGCGTGCCGATCGTCGGGGTCGGCCTGCTGTACCGGCACGGCTACTTCCGCCAGTCACTCTCCCGGGAGGGCTGGCAGCAGGAGACCTACCCGGTCCTCGACCCCGACGGGCTTCCGATCTCGCTGCTCCGCGAAGAGGACGGCACCGCGGCCCGGGTCGCGATCGCCGTACCCGGCGGCGGCGAGCTGGTTGCGCGGATCTGGGTCGCACAGGTCGGCCGGGTGCCCCTGCTGCTGCTCGACTCCGACATGGAGGAGAACGACGGCCCGCTCCGTGACGTCACGGACCGCCTCTACGGCGGCACCAGCGAACACCGGCTGCTCCAGGAGCTGCTGCTCGGCATCGGCGGTGTCCGCGCGCTGCGCGTCTACGCGCGGCTGACCGGCACGCCCGCGCCGGAGGTGTTCCACACCAACGAGGGCCATGCCGGCTTCCTCGGCATCGAACGGATCCGCGAGCTCACCGTCGACGAGGCCGGCCCGCACCTCGACTTCGACACGGCGCTCGAGGTGTCTCGAGCCGGCACCGTGTTCACGACGCACACCCCGGTGCCGGCCGGCATCGACAGGTTCCCGCGCGACCTGATCACGCAGTACTTCGGCGGGAACAGCCCCGCGCAAGGGGTCCCGGCCGACAAGATCCTCGCGCTCGGTGCCGAGGACTACGAGGGCGGCGACGCGGGCATGTTCAACATGGCCGTGATGGGGTTCCGGCTCGCGCAGCGCGCCAACGGTGTCTCCAAGCTCCACGGTGAGGTCTCCCGCGGGATGTTCAACGGGTTGTGGTCGTCCTTCGACCAGGACGACGTGCCGATCGGCTCGATCACCAACGGCGTGCACGCCCCGTCCTGGGTGGCGCGAGAGGTGTTCGACCTGGCGGCCACGGCCGGAGCCGACATCGAGGCGGATGGTGCGGAGGTCTTCGACCTCGTCGACAAGATCTCCGGCAGCGACATCTGGTCGACCAAGCGCGTCCTGCGCCAGCGGCTCGTCGAAGACGCCCGCCGGCGGCTCCGCGGGTCCTGGCAGCAGCGTGGCGCCGCCCCGGCCGAGCTCGGCTGGATCAACACCGCCCTCGACCCCGACGTGCTGACGATCGGGTTCGCGCGGCGGGTGCCGTCGTACAAGAGACTGACGCTGATGCTGCGGGATCCGGCCCGTCTCAAGGAGCTGCTGCTGCACCCCGAGCGCCCGATCCAGCTGATCATCGCCGGCAAGTCGCATCCGGCCGACGACGGCGGCAAGAAGCTGATCCAGGAGATCGTGAAGTTCGCCGACGACCCCGAGGTCAGGCACCGGATCGCGTTCCTGCCCAACTACGACATCGCGATGGCGCAGCCGCTCTATCCCGGCTGTGACGTCTGGCTGAACAACCCGCTCCGGCCCTACGAGGCCTGCGGCACCTCGGGGATGAAGGCAGCCCTCAACGGAGGACTCAACCTGTCCATCCTCGACGGTTGGTGGGACGAGTGGTACGACGGCAACAACGGCTGGGCGATCCCGTCCGCCGACGTCGTCGACGACGTCGACCACCGCGACGAGATCGAGGCCAACGCGCTCTACGACCTGATCGAGAACGAGGTCGCGCCCCGGTTCTACGACCTCGACGGCGACGGCGTCCCGTCGCGCTGGATCGAGATGATGCGGCACACCCTCAAGTCCCTTGGGCCGAAGGTGCTGGCCTCACGGATGGTCGAGGACTACGTCAACACGCTCTACGTCCCGGCCGCGATCTCGGGCCGCGCCGTCAACGCGGACTTCGACGGTGCGCGCGAGCTCGCCAAGTGGAAGCACGTGGTGCGAGCCGGGTGGCATTCGGTGCACGTCGAGCACGTCGAGTCGCACGGTGTCGCGGCGACACCGGAGATCGGCTCGACCATGTCGGTGCGTGCCTTCGTCTCGCTGGGCTCCCTGAGCCCGGACGACGTCGACGTCCAGCTGGTCCACGGCACGGTCGCGCACGACGACGACCTGGTCGACACCGAGATCGCCCACCTCGAGGTGACCGAGTCGTACGACGACGGGCGCTATCGCTACGAGGGCTCGGTCGAGCTGAACCGGACGGGTCCCTTCGGCTACACCGTCCGCGTGCTGCCCAACAACGACCTGCTGTCCTCGCCGGCCGAGATGGGTGTCGTAGCGCTGCCCAAGTGACGCCTGCCGGCAAGCGGACGGAATCACTTGTGCCGCTGCACCTGCCGTGCGGTCATCAAGGCGATCATGCGGGCGATCACCAGGGCGATGTAGAGCATCCCCGCGATCTGCTCGATCATGACGAACGAGCGCGCGTGCGGCCGGATCGGCACGATGTCGGACAGCCCGGTGCTCGTGAGCGTGGTGACCGACAGGAACAACAGGTCGGTCCAGGTGCGTGCGGACTCGGGGTCGACCGCTGCCGTGAACGACCCGGGCCAGACGATCTGGGTGGCGGCGTACACGTAGGCGAACGCCCACGCGACGACCGTGAACGTGGCGCCGGTGGCGAAGAGCTCGTCGGTGGTCACGATGTCGTCGCCGAACATGTACTTGATCAGGGCGTAGCCCGTGTAGAAGTAGAACGCGGCGTGGAACAGGGACGACCACAGCGCCACCTGGTCGCTGTCGGGCACGGCCACCTCGACGATCGTCAGGACGACGACCGGGCCACCGAGCAACCCGGAGACCCAGTTGAGGGCCGGCGTCATCCGGACCGCCATCACCGCAATGACCAGGACCAGCAGCCCGAGGGTGCTGAGCACTGCACGGCCCAGCGGCTCCTCGTCGAGGAACGGGTAGATGAGCAGCCCGCACAGCTGGACGACCAGCAGGACACCTGAGGGGTGCTGGCGGGCGGCGACGTACCAGGTCCTCATGGCAGCACGCTAGCCGCCCCGGTACGCATCTAGTCACAAGGACCTAGCCCGCCTGATCACGACCCCAGTGTCCAACCACCCGGTCGGGCCGTGGGCATGCACCGCTGCGGAATCTAGGGTTAGTCCGATGCCGACCCCGGGGGGCGGCCGTTCTCATTCAGACCTGTTGGGGGTTATTCATGTCCAGAAAGTTCTCGCGCGCTGTGGTCACGGTTGCGGCGCTTGCTCTCGCTGCCGCCGTTGTGCAGCCGCAGGCTGCATCAGCCAGCGTGCCAAACTCACCTCTCGTGACCGATCAGGCGGTCGGCGGAAGCGTCTATGCGGTCGCCCAGGTCGGCGACCGCACCATCATCGTCGGTAGCTTCACCAAGGTCGGAGGACAGCCACGAGCGAACGTGGCTGCCATCCTTCCCGACGGAGAGGTCGACCGCGACTTCAACCCGGGCACAGACGGTCCCGTCTACGCCGTGGCCGCATCAGACGATGGCTCTCGGGTCTTCCTCGGCGGCATGTTCACCACGGCGGGTGGCGCTCCCCACGCCAACCTCGCCGCGATCGACATGACCGACCCGAACGCCGACGGCACCTTCCCAGCCGTCGCGGGCTGGGACGCCGACACGATCGGGACGACTCCCGACGTCAAGAGCCTCGCCGTCTTCGGCAACAACCTCTACGTGGCAGGCCGCTACGGCGGGATCGACGGGACCACCAAGAAGCGCCTGTCCGCGGTCACCGTCGACACCGGCAACGTCATCTCGCAGTTCAAGCCGCTGCCCAGCGGCGCGGTGCGCGAGGTCGTGGTCTCGCCGGACGGCACCAAGGTCTATGCCGGAGGAGCGTTCGTGACGATCGGCGGTCAGTCGCGCCCCAACTCGGCGGCCGAGCTCGACGCGACCACCGGTTTGGCGACGGGGTTCAACCCGAGCGTGGGCGGTGGCATTCGTGGTCACCGTCGAACGTGACTCCTGACGGCTCGCGGTTCTTCTTCACCACCGAGAACAACACCGTGTTCGCCTACGACCTCGATTCCAACACTCCGGTCTGGTCGCGAAAGATGAGCGGCAACACCCAGGCGCTGGCGGCCTCCGCGAACGGCGAGCTGTTCCTCGGGGGACACTTCTCGCAAGACCTGACGACCAAGACTCAAGCGAGTTTCCTTCGCCTCACTGCGGGTGGACGACGGTGACGTTGACTGACTGGGACCCGAACGCGACAGGCGGCAAGATGGGCGTCCACGGCTTCGCAATCGACGGCGACACCTTGCATGCCGTTGGCGTGTTCAAGTACTTCGGCACGGTCAAGCAGACAGGGCTACGCCCGGTTCACCGGCAATCTCACCACCCCCTGACGGTCTGCTGGGCCGGGTCTCCTGACCCGGCCCAGCGCACTCTGTCAGTCTGGTCACAGTGCCTTGGGTCTCGCGGAAGACGATGACGGTGCGAGCGTCGAGGGTCAGGGTGTCACCGACCTTCGCCGGCGTCCCGATCGGGTGCTCGGGGTCAGTCGACAGCACCACCTCTCCCGAACGCACCCACTGGTTCTCGGGAAGCGTGATCTCGATCTGTTCCGCTGAGGCACTGATCCAGATCATGAACGACGAGTCGACCTGCTGCTCGCCACGCGGGCCGGGGGAACGCAGCGGCGATCCGGAGACGAACATGCCGAGCACGTCCAGACTCGTGTCCGCCCAGTCCTCGGCCGTCATCTCGCGGCCGGCGGGATGCAGCCACATCAGGTCCTTCGGCCCGCCGCGGATGGCCGGCCGCCCCTCGAACCAGTGCCGCTGGCGCAAGGCCGGATGCTCCCGCCGCAGGCGTAGGGCGGTCTTGGTGATCTCGTAGACGTCGAGCCAGGCGTCGTCGGGACGCCAGTCGATCCACGAGATCTCGTTGTCCTGCCCGTAGGCGTTGTTGTTGCCGCGCTGGGTGCGGCCCCGTTCGTCGCCGGCGGTGATCATCGGCACGCCGTTGGTGAAGCAGAGGGTGGCCATCAGGTTGGCCGCCTGCCGGTGTCGCAGCGCCACGATCGCCGGATCCCTGGTCTCACCCTCGACGCCGCAGTTCCAGGACCGGTGGTTGTCGGTGCCGTCCCGGTTGCCTTCGCCGTTGGCTTCGTTGTGCTTCTTCTCGTAGGACACCAGGTCGCGCAGCGTGAACCCGTCGTGGGCGGTGATGAAGTTGACCGAGGCGTACGGCGACCGCCCGTCGTCGGCGTAGAGGTCCGACGAGCCCGCCAGCCTGGTGGCAACCGTGCGGATGTCGCCCTGGCCGCGCCAGAAGTCACGCACGGCGTCGCGGTACTGGTCGTTCCACTCCACCCAGGGCGGCGGGAAGTCGCCCACCTTGTAGCCGTCCATGGAGGCGTCCCACGGCTCGGCGATCAGCTTGACGTGGCGCAGCACCGGGTCCTGCCCGATCGCGGTGAGGAGATGGCTGCCCATGTCGACGCGCTGGTTGGTGCGGGTCAACGCGGAGAGGAGGTCGAACCGGAAGCCGTCGACGTGCATCTCGTTGACCCAGTAGCGCAGCGAGTCGAGGATCATCCGCAGCGACTGGGTGTGCGTGGCGTCGACCGTGTTGCCGCAGCCGGTGACGTCCCAGTAGACATCGGGGATCACCGCAGTGCCGTTGTCGTCCACGACCCGCTGGTAGTAGCCGAGGTCGTCGAGTCCACGGAAGCTCAGGGTCGGGCCGAGCGGCCCGGCCTCGGCTGTGTGGTTGTAGACCACGTCGAGGATGACCTCGAGGCCCGCCTCGTGGAACGACTTGACCATCTGCTTGAACTCGGCGACCTGCTGGCCGCGGTCACCAGCGTGGGAGTAGGCGTTGTGGGGCGCGAAGAACCCGAGCGAGTTGTAGCCCCAGTAGTTCACCAGGCCCCGCTCGGCGAGGGCCGGCTCGGAGAAGAACTGCTGGATGGGCAGCAGCTCGACCGCGGTGATGCCGAGATCATGCAGGTAGTCGGTGACCGCGGGCGCGGCCAGCCCGGCGTACGTGCCGCGGAGCTCCTCGGGCACGCGGTCGTGCAGCATGGTCATGCCCTTGACGTGCATCTCGTAGATGACGGTGTCCCGCCACCGCCTGAACATCGGTCGGTCGCCGCCCCAGTCGAAGGACGGGTCGACGACGACGCTGCGTGGCACGTACGGCGCGGAGTCGACCTCGTTCATCTCTGCAGGACTGCCGTCGACGTGGCCGAAGATGGCCGGGTTGGTGATCACGTCGCCGGACACGGCCTGGGCGTAGGGATCGAGCAGCAGCTTGTGCTTGTTGAAGCGCAGCCCCAGGTCGGGTGCCCAGGGGCCGTCCGCCCGGTAGCCGTAGAGGGTGCCGACCGAGATGCCCTGGAGCGGCGCCGTGCCAGACGCCCAGCGACTGCTCGGTCAGGTCGTACGCCGTCTCGGCGCCGTCGTCGTCGAACACACAGACCTGCAACGAGCTGGCTCGCGGGGCATAGACGGCGAAGTTGGTCGACTCGGGTGACCAGACCGAGCCGAGCGGGTAGTTGCGCCCCGGCCAGACCTCGGCAGTCTCGCCGTCATGGGTCCAGATCCCCGGGGTCACGTCGGCCATTGTTGCCGATCGTGGATCTGGGTCTGGTGGAGAGTGCCACTTTCGGGTGAGGATGTGTGGCGGATCCCCGGGCTGGCCGGTGATCCTTCGAGGAGGACAGATGAGGACCGGCATCATTTTCGGTGCGACCGTGCTGATCGTGACGGCGCCGTTCGTCGCCGCAGGCCCGACGAACGCCACCAAGCCCGGCAGCGGGACATCCACCGGCTCGGCTCGGGTGTTCATGGTCAACCCGGTCCAGTCGAGCGGCGACCAGTCGCTGACCGACATGAAGGACTCGGCGTCAGCGGTGCCGGCCAGCGAGTACGCCGAGGTCGAGCTGCGCAACCTGGATGGCTCCGGCCGACTGTCCGGTGACTGGGCGAACGTCCGCACCACGACGGGCAAGCCCGCGTACAGCGTCACGAACGAGTTCTTCTACACCCGCGATCAGGACCAGTTCGAGCAGGTGATGGGCTACTTCTGGGTCAACCAGGCGCAGGAGTACCTCCAGTCGCTCGGCTTCGGGTCGACCCTTCCGGCGATCCTGGACCGGCTCGTTCGACGTCCGGATCAACCAGTACGGCGTCGACAACTCCTACTTCTGGGACAAGCACGACTACATCCGGCTCGGCAAGGGCGGTGTCGACGACGCAGAGGACGCCGAAGTGATCGTCCACGAGTACGGCCATGCCGTGCACCACGACCAGGTCGATGGCTTCGGCAGCACGATCGACGCCGGCGCGATCGGGGAGTCGTTCGGCGACTACCTCGCCGTGACCGTCGGCCTGGACGCAGCCGACGACTACGGCTGGCCGGTCCGGAGCCGAGGAGGCGTGCCCGATGGACTGGGACGCCACCTCCTACACCGACGCGCCCGCATTGCATCCGCCGTTTCGACCGCAACCTCACCCTCGCTGACCGCCGCAACCAGGTGCACTTCGACGGCCAGATCTGGAGCCAGGCGCTGTGGGAGATCCGGCAGGACTACGTCGGTCTCGGGTTCACGACGGAGGACTGGGACACCACCTACATCCTTTCCCAGTTCGACTACGCTCCGGACACCTCGTTCCAGGACGCCGCCGAGACGACGTACCAGGCGGCTCTGGACCGCGATGGGCAGGCCGCGGCTGACGTGGTGCGGGCCCGCTTCGCGGCACGCGGGATCACCTTCTGATCCACACCCGCTGTCGGATCGGGCCGGGGCCTCACTAGGCTCGGGCCCGATCTGTCCTCGAGGAATGGAGTGCTGCGGTGGGCGAGTTCGTACGGCTCGAGGTGGCTGACGGCATCGGCACGATCCGGCTGGACCGGCCCAAGATGAATGCGCTGAACGTGCAGATGCAGGAGGAGATCCGGTCCGCGGCCGCCGAGGCGACCGCGCGCGACGACGTCAGGGCCGTGATCGTGTACGGCGGCGAGCACGTCTTCGCCGCAGGGGCAGACGTCAAGGAGATGGCCACGATGTCCTACACCGACATGGTCAAACGCTCCGGTGCCCTGAGCTCTTCGTTCGCGTCGGTGGCCAAGATCCCGAAGCCCGTCGTGGCGGCGATCAACGGCTACGCCCTCGGCGGTGGTTGCGAGCTGGCCATGTGTGCCGACATCCGGATCGCCGCCGACGACGCGACCCTGGGCCAGCCCGAGATCCTCCTCGGGGTCATCCCCGGAGCAGGCGGCACCCAGCGTCTGACTCGGCTGGTCGGCCCGAGCAGGGCCAAGGACATCGTCTTCACCGGGCGGTTCGTCAAGGCCGACGAGGCGCTCGCCATCGGCCTGGTCGACAAGCTCGCGCCTGGAGAGTCCGTCTACCAGGCGGCACAGCAGTGGGCCGGCCAGTTCGTAGGTGGCCCGTCGTACGCACTCCGGGCGGCCAAGGAGGCCATCGACAAGGGGCTCGACGTGGACCTGGAAACGGGCCTGGACATCGAGCGTCAGCAGTTCGCCGCGCTGTTCGCCACCGAGGACCGCGGCATCGGCATGGACTCGTTCGTGCAGAGCGGGCCCGGCAAGGCGCAGTTCAAGGGCGCGTGAGCGGGTCGTGGCCGAGAAGACCGAATCGAAGACCGCCGAACCAACGAAGCGAGGCCGGATGGCGGGCGTCGACGCGGCCAGGATCCGGGTCGGGATCGCTCAGCTCGTCTGGCTCGTCTGTGTCGTCTTCGCGCTGATTCTCGCAGCGGGTGCGTTCCTGATCTCGCTTCGGGGCTCCGCGACCAACTCCGACAACGCGCTCTACAAGTTCGTCGTGGACGCCGGCAGCACGCTGGACTTCTCGGTCCTGTCGCGTGAGAACGGGCTGTTCGACTTCGTCGGCAAGAACTCCGAAACCAAGGACGCGCTGGCCAACTGGGGGCTCGCGGCGATCGTGTGGCTGGTCATCGGGCGGATTGCGGACCGCCTCATCCGGCCCTGACCCGCCACCGATCGGCCGTCCGGCGACGTGACGTACGCGACTTGTGAGGGAGCCCACCCCGGGTGCAGGTTACGGATCACTCACCACACCAGTTAGCCTCACCACACACATCGAGTGCACAGGAGGGGCCTTCCGGCCACATCGCCATGAACATTGTCGTCTGCGTGAAATACGTGCCCGACGCGACCGCCGACCGGCGGTTCGAGTCGGACAACACCGTTGACCGAGTTGGCGTCGACGGGCTGCTCTGCGAGCTCGACGAGTACGCCGTGGAGCAGGCCCTTCAGATCGCCGAGAAGAACGAGGGTTCCGAGGTCACTGCGCTCTGCCTCGGTCCGGAGAAGGCAGTCGACGCGGTCCGCAAGTCGCTGCAGATGGGGGTCGACAAGGGCGTCCACGTCCTCGACGACGCCATCGCCGGCTCCGATGCGCCCGCAACCTCGCTGGTGCTCGCCGAGGCGATCAAGAAGACCGGCACCCCGGACCTGATCGTCTGCGGCATGGCGTCGACCGACGGCTCCATGAGCGTCGTGCCCGCCATGCTCGCCGAGCGCCTCGGGCTTCCCCAGGTCACGCTCGCCTCGGTCGTGGAGACCCAGGGCGACCAGGTCCGGATCAAGCGTGACGGCGACTCTG
Source organism: uncultured Actinomycetota bacterium (assembly GCA_963844385.1). GTDB lineage: Bacteria > Actinomycetota > Actinomycetes > Propionibacteriales > Nocardioidaceae > Nocardioides. The sequence goes on from CAWJOJ010000031.1 coordinate 19,710, forward strand.
CCACCGAGGTCATCGGTGCGACGCTGCCGATCGTGCTGTCGGTGACCGACCAGACGGGCGAGGCCCGCTACCCGTCGTTCAAGGGCATCATGGCCGCGAAGAAGAAGCCGATGGAGACCCTGTCGCTGAGCGATCTCGGCATCTCGGCTGACCAGGTCGGCCTGTCGGCGGCCTGGTCCGTGGTCGAGGAGACCACGGCCCGCCCGCCGCGCACTGCCGGCGAGATCGTGACCGACGAGGGCGGCTCGGGTGCCAAGGCGCTCGCCGACTTCCTCGTGTCCAAGAAGTTCATCTGAGGGGTTGCGGTCATGTCTGAAATTCTCGTCCTCGTCGACCATGTCGACGGCAACGTCCGCAAGACCACCAGCGAGCTGCTGACGATCGCCCGCCGCCTCGGCGAGCCGTCTGCGGTCTTCATCGGCTCCTCCGACCAGGCGTCTGGGGTGACCGACGCGCTGAAGAAGTACGGCGCGGAGAAGATCTACGTCGTCGACGACACCGACATCAAGGGCTACCTCGTCGCCCCCAGGGCCGAGGCCCTGCAGCAGCTCGTGGAGAAGACTCAACGCCGGCGCCGTACTGATCTCGTCGTCGTTCGACGGCAAGGAGATCGCCGGCCGCCTGGCCATCAAGATCGAGTCGGGTGTCATCACCGACGCGACCGACGTGCAGCCGGGCGACGACGGAGCGCCGGTGACCACCCAGTCCGTCTTCGCCGGCAACTACACGGTGCAGGCGAAGGTCACCAAGGGCACGCCGATCATCACCGTCAAGCCCAACGCGGCCACCCCGGAGGAGGCAGCCGGAGCGGGCACGGTCGAGGAGTTCGCCGCCACGGTCTCGGACGCCGCCAAGGGAGCGCAGATCGTCAACAGCCAGCCACGTCAGGCCACCGGCCGCCCCGAGCTGACCGAGGCCGCCATCGTGGTCGCCGGTGGCCGCGGCACCGGAGGCAACTTCGACGAGGTCGAGGCTCTCGCCGACGCCTTGGGCGGGGCGGTCGGGGCCTCGCGGGCCGCGGTCGACTCCGGCTGGAAGCCGCACACGTTCCAGATCGGCCAGACCGGCAAGACCGTCTCGCCGCAGCTCTACGTCGCCACCGGCATCTCCGGTGCCATCCAGCACCGCGCCGGCATGCAGACCTCCAAGACCATCGTGGCGGTCAACAAGGACGACGAGGCCCCGATCTTCGAGCTCGCCGACTTCGGCGTCGTCGGCGACCTGCACACCGTCCTGCCCGCGCTGACCGAGCAGGTCAACCAACGCAAGGGCTGATCCCTGCAGCGAGATCGCCCCGCCTCCGTTCGGAGGCGGGGCGATCTGCGTAAAGCGTGGATCCTCGCGGTTTAGTCGAAGTAGTTCGGCTCCTCGACGATGCCCACCTGGGGCACGCGCACCTTGCGATTTCCGGGCTGGCCGCTGATGAAGACCTTGCGCAGAGCCACGTTGTTGGTGGTCGAGGCTTCCACGAGCCGGTCCATCGGGTTGGCGATGACGGCGATGTAGTAGGTGCCGTTCCGCAGCCCCCTCAGGTCGAAGGACTGCCCGGCGCGGTACTGGGCATAGGTGTCGCCCCAGCCCGATGCCAGAACCTCGCGGATCGACAGCGACGAGTACTCGCCGCACGACGTCTCCAGGTCCGTGTTCTCCGGGTTCCAGCTCGCGTCGGGGACCGTCGTGTCGACCGAATCGGTGTTCGCGAGGCAGAACGCCTCCTTCTTCGACCTGACCGCCTCGACCTTGCTGGCGTCGAGCAGGCTGTAGCGGGCGAAGTCCTCGAAGTGCCAGTGCTGGTGCGTGGACCGGGCATCCCAGTGCATCGACCCCACCCGCTCGTAGCCGGTCTGGTTGCCCTCGGAGTCGAAGAAGTACTGGTAGGCATCCATCTCGTCCTCGTGCGCGCGGCGGAAACCGTCGACGACCAGCGGGCTGTTGCCGGCGTTCCAGACCGTTGCCGCGAAGCGCAGGTAGTTCCCGTTCGGTGCCACGTTGATTCCCCACGCGGGAACCGACCGAAGGTCCGGCACCGGGCCGGCAACCCGCCCCGAGGAGGCCGAGGTGGGCTCGTGCGCTGCGGGTTGAGCGACGCGGTCGCTTCCCTTGGCTTCGCCCCGGCAGCCCCGGCAGTCGTCGCCCTCCTGCACGGTCAGCTTGATGGTGCGGGTCGCGTCCGCCTCCGAGAGCCCGAGCACGCGCGCGTATGCCCACGCGATTCGCGCGGTGACGGTGTAACGGCCCGTGGCCAGGCGCATTGATCCGTACCGCGCCAGGGGGCTCGTCGCCCAACCCTCCTGAACGCCCTGCACGGAACCAAGGCTGTAGGGGTTCGTCCAGCATCCGCCGGGATACGGCGAGCGGGGCGGGGCGTCGGGATTGACGCGTTCGGACCAGCCGCTGAGGCAGGCCGGGCGGTAGAGCGTCCTGACGGTATCGCTGCCGGCCTTCTGGATCTTGATCGTCAGGAATTTGCTGAGCCCGGAGAAGTCCCGCATCGATCCATCGGGAAGCGCCACCGTCCCGGCAGCGGAACGCCACTCGGTCTCAATGAGGTCGTGGTACGACGGGCGCTTCGACCAGAGCTCGAACGGTTCGTCGTGAGCGATGACCCGCAGCCCGAAGTCTGTATAGGTTCGGCTGCCGTATTTGTGGACCGTCAGATTGGTGGGCGCCCAGAGTGTGATCGGAGGCCCGGCCTCTGCGGAACCCGGTTGGGTTGCCGCGCCGGCGTTGACGCCGGCGGTCGCCGGCACGGCGAGGGCGAGCGCGGCCGCGAGGCAGAGCGCCCGGCCCGCGATGCGCCGGGGGTGTAGAAGTTGCACGGTGGATCCTCTCGTCGAGAAGGCTGGTCAGCCCTGCTGACTATGACGCAGGAGAACAGGGGTTGGTTGCCTTTCGCTTGGAAAGTCGACATCGACTGCCGACGTCCGCGGGGCGGAACGAGTTGATCGCCCCCAGCCGAACTTGACCGCGGCGGATTACCCTCGTGGCATGAGTGTGGAGTCAGAGGTACTGAGCACTGCTGAGCGCGCGCGGGAGGCCAGCCTGGTGCTGGCACTTGCGACCCGCGCCCAGAAGGACACCGCGCTCCGTCGGATGGCCGACGGGTTGCTCGACAACGCGGACGCGATCACGAAGGCCAACGAGGAGGACATCCACCGAGCCGAGACGAGTGGGATCCCCGCCAACATCATCGACCGGCTCCGGCTCGACGGCTCCCGTGTGGAGGCCATGGCCCAGGGTCTGCGCGACGTGGCCGGGCTCCCCGACCCGGTTGGCGAGGTGGTGCGCGGAAGCACGCTGGCGAACGGCCTCGAGCTGCGCCAGGTCAGGGTGCCGTTCGGTGTCGTGGGCATCATCTACGAGGCCCGGCCCAACGTGACCGCCGACGCCGCGGGCATCTGCCTCAAGTCCGGCAACGCGGCGCTGCTGCGGGGCAGCTCGAGCGCGCGCGAGAGCAACCAGGCGATCGTCGCCACGCTCCGCACCGCCATCGAGGACGCCGGCCTGCCGCCGGATGCGGTCCAGCTGGTGCCGGGGGAGGGCCACGACGGAGCCAAGGCCCTGATGCGAGCCCGGGGCCTGGTCGATGTACTCATCCCCCGCGGTGGAGCCAGCCTCATCCGCAGCGTCGTCGAGGAGTCGACCGTGCCGGTGATCGAGACCGGCGTCGGCAACTGTCACGTCTACGTCGACAAGGCCGCCGACCTCGACAAGGCCCTGGCGATCGTGATCAACGCCAAGACCCATCGCACCAGCGTGTGCAATGCGGCCGAGAGCCTACTCGTCCACCGCGACATCGCCGACAGCTTCCTCCCGACGGTCATCGACGCCCTCGTCGAGCACGACGTGACCGTCCACGGCGACCAGCATTTCGCCGAGTACGACGGCGTGGTTGCCGCCACCGACGACGACTTCGCCAGGGAGTACCTCAGTCTCGACATCTCGGGGGCCGTGGTCGACGACCTCGACGCCGCCATCCGGCACATTCGCGCCTACTCCAGCAAGCACACCGACGCGATCGTCACCGAGGACCAGGCCGCCGCGCGCAGGTTCGCCGCAGAGGTCGACTCGGCCGCCGTACTCGTCAATGCCAGCACCCGGTTCACGGACGGCGGTGAGTTCGGCTTCGGCGCCGAGATCGGTATCTCCACCCAGAAGCTGCATGCCCGCGGCCCGATGGGCCTGCCGGAGATGACCAGCACGAAGTACATCCTCACCGGGGACGGTCACGTCCGTTGACGATCCCCACGTAGCTCGCGGAAGTGTGCATCTTGCTGGCCGGTCTGGCCTTCGCGGTCCGCGGCGGCTGAGCGGGTACCGTCTGCGCCATGCGCAAGACCGACCGGGCCATTCACGCGGACCCAGGGATGGAACGGTTGCTCACCAGCGCCACCCTCGTCACGTTCATCCGGACCGGCCTCTCGCTCGGCTTCTCGCTCGCCGGCGCCTATCAGGGCAGCAAGACCCTGCTGGTGGTCGGGCTCATCGTCTACTGGGTCGGGGACACCCTCGACGGCGAGGTCGCGCGCTGGCGCAACTGCGAGACCCGGATCGGTGCGGTCATCGACATGTTGAGCGACCGGTTGAACTGTGCGGGCTTCTATCTCGGTCTGGTCTGGCTCGAGCCCATCATGGCGTACCCGGTCTCGGTCTACCTGTTCGAGTTCATGGTGATCGATGCGTTCCTCTCTCTCGCCTTCGTTGCCTGGCCGATCCGCAGCCCCAACTACTTCTACGCCGTCGACCGGCGGATCTGGCTGTGGAACTGGTCCCGTGTGGGGAAGGCCGCAAACTCGGGGCTGTTCGCCATCCTCCTGCTGGTCACCGGCTGGTGGTGGCTGGGCCTGATCATCGCGGTGGCCCTCCTGGTGCTCAAGTGCGTCTCGCTGCGGTGGCTCCTGCAGCTGGGCATCCCCGTTCCGCAGCAGGCCACCGCATGACCGAAGTGCTGACCACGTTCGGCATCGGCCTGGCGTCGGCACTGATCCCGCTGATCAACATCGAGATCTACCTCAGCGGGCTGGTCGCCGCCCAGCGCGTCGGCCCAGGTCAGTCGGTCGCGCTGGCGATCGCGTCGGGCGTTGGCCAGACGATCGGCAAGATCGTCTGGTACGAGATCGCCTCGCGCAGCATGGAGAGCGCGTGGGTGAAGAAGAAGCTCGCCCAGGACAAGTGGAAGCTCTCCTACGAGAAGTGGCAGCTACGGATCCAGGGGCGACCCTGGTACGCCGGCTCGATCATCTTCGCTGCAGCGTTCCTCGGCGTACCCCCGCTGCTCGTGCTGGCGGTGGTCGCCGGCAGCCTGCGGATGCCCCGATCGGTGTTCATCCCGATGGTGCTCGTGGGCCGGGTCGGCCGGTTCTACCTCATCCTGGCGGCTGGCGGCAGCCTGTACGACATCCTGTTCAAATGAGCCGGTAGAGTTCGCGCCATGTCACTCCACGTGATCACCGCTGCAGCCGAGTCGGGCGGCGAAGCCGCAGTCAATCCGTACGTCGTCGGGGCCATCAGTCTCGCCATCCTGCTGGCCCTCATAGTGGCTCTTCTGATGTTCGGCGCAGGACGCGAGCACAGCTGACCGTGCCCACTCAGGGGACCCCGCGGGTCGGGGTCATGGGCGGCACCTTCGACCCGATCCACCACGGCCACCTCGTCGCCGCCAGCGAGGTCCAGGCGTGGTTCGACCTCGACGAGGTCGTCTTCGTCCCCACCGGCGATCCTTGGCAGAAGTCCAGCCGTCAGGTCTCGCCTGCCGAGGACCGCTACCTGATGACGGTCATCGCGACCGCCGCGAATCCCCGGTTCAACGTCTCCCGGGTCGACATCGACCGAGGCGGCCCGACGTACACCATCGACACGCTGCGCGACCTGACCGGGTTGAAGCCAGGCGCCGAGCTCTACTTCATCACCGGCGCTGATGCCCTGGCCGACATCTTCACCTGGCGCGATGCCGACGACCTGTTCGACCTGGCCAACTTCGTCGGCTGCACCCGGCCCGGCTACGACATGGACACCACGACCCTGAAAGGGATCCCGTCGGACCGGGTCACCATCGTCGAGATCCCCGCGCTGGCGATCTCGTCCACCGACTGCCGGGAACGCAAGCAGCGCGGCGAGCCGGTCTGGTACCTCGTCCCCGACGGGGTCGTCCAATACATCGCCAAGCATGACCTCTACCCGGAGTCGTTGGTCGAGCCTGTCGAGACCCTCGCTCCGAAGGACCCCAATTGAGTGCCACCGAACACGCCATCGAGCTCGTTCATGCCGCGGCGCGAGCCGCGTCGGACAAGCTGGCCCAGCAGATCATCGCGTTCGACGTGTCCGAGCAGCTGGCAATCACCGATGCGTTCCTGCTTGCCAGCGCGACCAACGACCGCCAGGTGAAGTCGATCGTCGACGAGGTCGAGGCGAAGCTTCGCGAGCTCGGCGCCAAACCGATCCGGCGCGAGGGTGAACGTGACGGCCGCTGGGTGCTCATCGACTACGGCGACGTCGTCGTACACGTCCAGCACGAGGAGGAGCGCACGTTCTACTCCCTCGAGCGGTTGTGGCGAGACTGCCCCGTGATCGACCTGCCCGACGACGTCGTGTCCCACGAGCGGTGAAGCGTCTCGTCCTGCTTCGGCACGGGCAGACCGCCTGGAACGCCGAGCGCCGCGGCCAGGGGCACCTCGACGTCCCGCTCGACGAGATCGGTCAGCTGCAGGCCAAGGCGGTGGCGCCGTGGATGGCGTCGTACCGTCCGGTCCGGCTCGTGAGCTCCGACCTCGCCCGCGCGGCGCAGACCACCGTCCTGATCGCCGAGACGACCGGCCTGACTCCGACGTACGACGCCCGGCTTCGCGAGTACGACCTCGGGGACCGTACCGGCCTGACCCTCACCGAGTACGCCCAGCGCTTCCCCGCCGAGTACGACGCCTACCGTGAAGGCCGCTTCGAGGCCGTGTCCGGCGGCGAGAACACGGCACAGTTGCTGGCCCGGTTCCGGCCGGCCATCGACGAGGTCGCGGACTCGCTGGCCGACGACGAAACCGCCGTCGTCGTGTCCCACGGAGCCGCGTTGAAGGTCGCCGTGATGGACCTCCTCGACTGGCCCGAAGACATCGACCGGACCCTCAAAGTGCTCGACAACTGTGGCTGGGTGGTCGTCGTCGCCGACCCGGTCGAAGCGGGCGACAACCCCACCTGGCGGCTCGCGGGCTACAACCTCAGCGCCCAGGACCCCGATTTCGCATCCGACCCCGGCGTTGGCTAAGATTCCGCGAGTTGTCAGGTCCCCGGATCGGGCGATGGGGCTGTGGCGCAGCTGGTAGCGCACCTGCATGGCATGCAGGGGGTCAGGGGTTCGAGTCCCCTCAGCTCCACCCAAGCACCAAAATCCCAGGTCAGCGGCTAGTCCGCGGACTTCAACCATGAGCACGGGCAGCAGCGCGGCACTTCATCATGCGCAGGATTGTGCCTACCGCTTGGTGGGTACGGGCTTGGCGTCGCTATTTGCTGGAACCGTCCCCGACGTTGATGTCGTGGAGAGGAGACTCAGGTGAACACGAGAACAATCGCGATTGCTGCCCTCGTCCTGGTCGTTATCGTCATCGCGATCCTGGTGTTGTGAGTCGAATCGGTCGTCCTGACATCGCAGAAGTGACGAGGTAGGTGGCGACAACAGGTCGGCATCGCCCCTAAACGACTGAATGTGGCCGTGGCGGGTCTCCGGGCGCGGGCAGATGGCCGTCCAACGCATGGACAGTCGAGCACCTCGAAAAGCCGGTCAGGGAGACGAGGCGCGACGGTTTCGTGGGGTTCAGCTGGTGGTTTTCTCGCTTCTGATCAGCGCCATACGGTCGAGCAGGTTCTCCAGCGCCTCCTCGAACTCCACCGCAGCGTGATCCTCTGAGAGGGCGGAATGAAGCCGCTGCACGTTGGGGGCATTCTCGAGGCCGGCGGAATCGGGGGAGCCGTCTTCGCGCATGTCGAGGGGCCCGACATCGGCACCGTGAGTGGCGACCTCGAGCAGAAGATGACCGAGTAGGAAGCTCGTGAAAGCGCGGTAGCCTCCGACGGCTGACTCGTCGGTGAAGCCTTCGGAGATCAGACCCGCGAGGAATGCTTCCACCCAGTCGATGCTGCGCAGCGGCGGCCGGAGCCAGGGCGCCTCGGGTGGCCGGGAGGCAACAAGCGGGAACGCCTTCGGGTGTTCCAGTGCTACCCGCCGCACGCCGTGGGCGAGGCGCTGAAGGAAGTCCTGCCAGCCGTTCTCGGGAGCCGCCAGGACTTCAGGGTCCTCGGCCATCGACAGCACTAAGGTGTCCACGATGGCGTCGAGGAGGTCTTCCTTGCCGGGCACGTACCGGTAGAGCGACATCGCCTCGACGTCGAGGGCATCCCCTAAGCGCCGCATGGTCAGGCCGGGGAGTCCGTGGGCGTCGATGAACTCGAGGGCTGCGGTGATGATGCGGTCGCGGTCGAGTGGGACACGCGTCGACGGGAGCGGCCTGCCTGCAACCAGTGCGGCGTCCGCATCGGGGACGTGGTCCGACGGCGACATGGCCACTCCTTTCATCAAGGTGAGACTAGACCGTGGTCGGCCAGGCTCGTCGGATCTGCATGCAGAGGCGCAGAGGTGACCGACTCCCTCATCCCCGTTTGTGAACGGCGAAGGCGGATGGGAACGCGCGCAAGCGGGCCACCCCGAGGTAGCCCGCTTGCGTGTTCAACGTCCGAGGCCGGTCTTGTCGACAGCGCGGTGGAAGCGCATCCCGGCGAGACCGCCGAGCAGGGCCCCGACGAGGCTCGCGACGACCACCGCAACCAGCGCGATGGTCCCCGCCGTTCCGAGCGTTCCCTCGTTCACGGGCAGGCGCGGGAAGCTGTTCAGCTTGGCCAGGATGTTGTACTGCGACCCCGCCACCGCGCCGATGACGGCGACCACGATGGCGATGATCAGCGACCACAGCCACACGGCGAGTCCCTGCTTGAGACCGTTGAACCGGGCCATTCGTCCGGCGACGTACCCGCCGGCGTAGTAGGAGACGAACAGGATCACCAGCAAGATGATCCCGCCGACTAGGCCCACGGTGTCCGTGGACTTGGTCGCCTTGTCGGTGGCTTGGGAGACCGTCGTGTTCGTGGCCACCCCGACCGCCGTGCCGGCTGCTGCCACGAGGGCGGTGAGGAGCACTGCCATGCCGGTGGCGGAGAGCCAGCCGAAGAACGCGCAGCCGAACTTAAAACCGCCATGCTTCTCCTTCTCCCGTTCCACCACGCTCGTGCGGGACTCGCCCGCCACCGCACGTGAACGGTTCAACGGGGCGTCTGGCTCGAGCCGGCTTGCGCCTGCGACGTTGTCAGTCATCCAGGTTCCTCTCTGCTGACCGTGCCATCACCGCTGAGGCTGGTCGGAAGGGTGCTGCGTGACCTCGCCGGTGTCGGCCTCGATGTTTTCCTTGCGGACTTCCTCGGAGACCTGCTGGTCCTCTGTGACGGTCTCGGTGCCCATCTGGACCCGTTCGACCGGCACGGTCTCCTTCTCGACCACGACCCTTTCGCCCTTGAGCTCGACCTCGTGCTCCTCCTCGGTGATGTCGCCGCCGGCGGTGGCGTCGCCTCGGTTGGCGTCGGTGATCGGCTCACGCTCGATGCGGATCTCCTCGTGGCTGACCGGAACCGTCTGGGTGACGTGCTCGGTCACGACGTACTTGCGCAGCCGGGCCCTGCCGATCGTCTCGGTCGCCTTGCCTACCTTCAGCTGCTCCTCCGAGCGGGTCATCGCCGAATCAGTGTCGGGACCTGAGGTGTCGTGACCGGCTCCTTCGCGATCAAAGCCGCCATCGGACTGGGAGCGGGCGTCCTCCCCGTCGTAGTCGTCGCTCTGGTCGTTGCCGTGGCCGAGGCCGTAGTAGCGATACAGGTCGTCCTCTTCGTCACGGCTCAGGTGACCATCGGAGTCCTCCTCTACGCGGGGAGCGTCCTTGACCTTGGCCTTGTCGTAGGGGACGTGGACGTCCTCGCCGTGCATCGTGCCGTCAGCGAGCGGGACGAAGGACTCCGCTCCACCGAACATCCCGGTCTTGACCGTGACCCATGCGGGCTCGCCCGTCCGGTCGTCCAGGTACACCTGACCGACCTTTCCGATCTTGTCGTCACTGCCGACGACGTGGCCGCCATTGCTGAGCAGTGATTGTGCTTCTTGTGTACTGATCATTGTTTCTCCTTAGTTGTGGCGGCCAAGTGGTCGCCGAAGACGTGCGGGGGATGCTGGACATTCGTCGTCCGCGGTGAGGAACGAGCCGAACTGGGCTCGCTCACATCCGTCGGGCGTCGCCGATCGAGTAGGCACCGTCGTCGGGGTAGCCATCGCGGTGACCACCCGAGCCGGCCTTCTCTTGGGCCCGGTCGGCCGCCTGCCGAGCCTGGCTCTTGACGCTGGGCGCGTTGGCTGCCTGCTCACGAATTCGCGGGGCTTCCGCCTCGGCCTTGGTCAAGTAGTCCTCCCACCGGTGCTGCATGGGCTTGATCAGTCCGCCACCGACGCCGATCACGATCACACCGCCAACCGTGGCCAGGATCATGATCAGGATCGGAGTAGTCACGGTGGTGGCCACGCCCACCTGGTTCAGCGCGGCGACAACACCGAGGAACAAGATGAAGATCGAGGCGGCATTGGCCAGGGTCGTGCCGTAGGAGAGCCCGCCCAAGGTGCCTTCGATGAGCACCTTGACGGCAGCGGCGACCGCGGAGGCGACAACGATGATCACGATGGCCACGATCAGGCTCGGGAGGAACGTGATGATCTGAGTCAGCAGCGTGCTGATGGGGTTGGCTCCGAAGACGCCGAACGCCAACTGCAGGACGAAGAGCAGCAACGTGTAGTAGATCAGCTTGCCGACGAAGTCGCTGGCGTCGAGTTTCGAGTTCTCCAACGCCTTCTTGACCCCGCCACGCTCCACGGCGTGGTCGAAGCCGACCTTGGTCAGGAACGCGCTGAGGGCTTTGCCGATGGCCTTGGCCACGAAGATTCCGATGATCAGGATCACCAGGAAGATGACCAGCTTGGGGACGAAGTTCGCCACCGTCGTCATCCCGGAGGTAAGAGCGTCTTTCATAGGTTGTGCCTTTCGTAACGGTGCTGCCCCGGCGGCGCGACTGAAAGTGGGCGCACGAAGCCGCAGGAACAAGGGGTTAGGTCCTTGCGCGTCCCACCCGCGCCATCCAGACCAAGGGGTGCCACGACGTGGCCTTACAACATAAACTTACAGCGTAAGTCCACCGTTGGCTATAGCTTTCGGTCCCTATTTCGAGTCGCACAGAGGGCGGATCCCGACCGCTCCGGGGGCGCCGAGGTCCAGCAAATGTCAGGGCACAAGTGAATGCATCGCGAGTTCGTTGAGAAACGACATCACCGCCGTGCGCGAGGCCGTGTCGGTAGGCATGCTGTTGGATTCGACTGCCCTGACCAACTGATGTGCCAGCTCGTAGAGCTTGATGTTGCTGCGCGACGAGTGCGTTCGTAGGAGGTCGAAGGCATCCGCAGCGTCGCATCCGGTTGAGATCATGATCATCCCCTTGGCCTGGTCGATCACTGACCGGGTCTGGGCGATACGGACCAACGCTGACTCCACTCCTGCCTGGGTTTCGTTGCGTTGAACCTCTGTGAGGTCCACGAAGAAGCCAGTAACCTGCTCCACCCCGCCGTTGTCGCCACGAACCCCTGTACCGACCGAGAGCACCGACCTGACCTGCTTGTTGGCGTCGATGATGCGGTGGTAACAGCTGAAGGGCCGCCCGTCGCGGACTACGTTCTCCAATACCTCGAACGCCCGGGCCATGTCGTCGGGGTGCTTGTGTTGCAGCAAGAGCGCCGTGGTCGCCGGCACTGTGTATGGGGCGTAGCCATGCAGTTCATAAATTCCCTCGGACCAGACCCAATGGTCATCTCGCACCAGATATGTGTAGTGACCCACGGGTGTGCCGTGCTGGCTACCGTCAAATAGCAAATCTCCCACGGTGCGTACCTTTCCGTTGCGCTGACTCCGACGCGTCCGCTACTCGTTCGACACCGTGAGAGATCACCTTGTCGGCGTTGACGTGTCCGACCGTGTTGTCGGCATCGCCAGCCTCCGGCCACCGGTACCCCAGGCTTCCCTGCCCATGCATCGGGCGGGGGCGGCAGACAGACCGCCTGCGGGTGCCGGCGATCCGCGTGGCTGCGGCGATTGCCGGTCCCGGCGTTCGCCGCCGTCGTGATGCGTCCAGCCGAGTGCGGGGATCAGGGGTCGGGGGTGTCCGACCGGTCGCGCCGTTGCCGTGGAAGCGGCTGGGTTTTCGCGTCCGCGATGACCTCGTCCGCGGTCTGAGTCGGCTGCTGCGCCGCCGGTCTGCCGAGGTGGTACGTGGGCCGCGGCCGGGTCGTCCGGCCCAGCTGGACCTGGCGACGTACCCGCTGCTCGAGATCCGTCTCTGCCAACAGTCGCTTGACGGTGGTGACGACGACCGCGTGCAGCTCCACAAGCTCTGGAGAGCTTGCCGTGGTCAGCAGGTCGTCGAGCCGGGCCCGTGCCTCGTGCATACCGTCCAGTGCCTGCCGCAGCGCTCGCATGTCATCAGAGCTCATCCGCGTCGCCGCGCCTGCCTCGCTGCGGACGAGCGCACCGAACGCGTCGATGCCCGCCGCCAGCTCCCGGAACGTCTGGGCGAGGCCGAGGAGCACGTCGGCGGCGATGCTGACGTCGAGTCCCGACCGCTCGTCGGTCGCATCCACCACCGTGCGGAACATCGACCGGACGGCGAGCGCGGAATGCTCCAACGCCTCGAAGCCCTGGCGCAGCCCTGGACCCATGTCCGGCGTACCGACAGCGCGAACGTTGAGGCGCCGGCCCTGCTCGGCGTGGCCGAGGGCCGAGGCGACCTCGGGGATGTCCTCGTGGGTGATGCGCCGTGCCTCGTCGAGCCAGTCGCGTGCCACCGGGGCCACGTCTCGGCCCTGCTCCACCAGCTCGGTCAGCTCGTCGGCGGCCCGGTTGAGGAGTCCGCTCATCAGGTCCGCCAGGCCGTCGATGGCCTTGGCGGCATCCGCACTCGCGATCTTGGGCGGGAACAGCAGATTGGCTGCGACGCCCACCGCCGCACCGACCAGGGTCTCCGCGATCCGCTGCCACGCCGCGGACCCGGCGCTGAAGGCTCCGACACCGAGCACGAGCATGGCACTGATCGCGACCTCGAGGAGGTTGTCGCCCAGCCGTAGTAGGTGACCGATCGCGAGGGAGATGAAGATCAGCAGGCCGAGGCTCCACCACTCCAGCGGTAAAACGGCCGCGAACCCGACCGCGAGGGCCACCCCCGCCACCACGGCGACCACCCGGTCGAGGCCGCTGGCCAGCAGCGAGACCGGAGTGACCTGGACGACCAGCATCGCGGTCAGCGGCGCCAGGAGCGGCGGCGGGCCGGGGAACACGAGCGTCGCCACGAGATAGCTCGCGACGGCTGCGAGCGTGATCCGCAGGGACCACGCTGCCGTCACCCAGCCGTCCTTCCGCAGCCGTTTCAGCTCGACGCTGATCCTGCGCCGCCCCATGTCCCGCACCCTTTCATCATGAGCGATCGGCCCCGCGACGCCCACACCCGACTCCACCGCTGATGGGGATTTGCGCTCACCGGCCTGGGCAAGCCCGAGCTGGCCGACTGCTGGCGCAGGCGAGCAGACAACCTGAGGCCAAGAACCATGCGCGGGGGGAAGCCGCCCGGGTGCTGGGTCCGATCCGGCTTGTCAGGACAGTTGCCGATGCGCTGTGGTGGTCCTGTCGCCCACCAGGGGCGTTGGAGTCCGAGGAGACACGATGTCGCCGATCACATTTTCTTGCTCAGTGGACGGGGCGTTGCCCTGTCGACCCCCCGGAGGCATCAGTGACCGCCCTGTCTGACTGGCCACAGGCCGTATCTCGGCACGTCGACCTCGATGGTCAGGTTCACTTCCTGGACTTCGGAGGCCCCGCGGGAGCGCAGATGCTCGTGTGTGTCCATGGTCTGGGTGGATCGGCACTGAACTTCGGTGCCGTCGGCCCACGACTCGCTGGCTCCTACCGAGTGGTGGCCGTCGACCTCTACGGCCACGGTCGCTCGACCGCCGGCGACCCGGGTGCGGGAGGCGCCGAGACTGTGCGTGCCCTGGTGGATCAGATCGCAAGGTTCGCCGAGAGCCTGTCGGACGATCCGGTGGTCCTGGTCGGACATTCGCTGGGCGGCGTGCTGTCGGTCCTCCATACGTTGCAGGCACCGACTGCTGTGGACCGGCTGGTCCTGCTCGACCCGCCGGTGCCTCACCAGACACGTCTGCCGCGCGACGCGAAGCTGATGGCCAAGCTGGCTCTGCTGCACACGCCCGGAGTGCGAGGATTGGTGGCTCGACAGGCGCTGCGCAGTTCGCCGGAAGCGCTCGTGCGGCGTCAGCTGGCGGACGCAACGCCCCACACGAGCCGAATTGCACCGGAGGCGGTGGCCGCGTCTGTGGCCGAAACCCACCTGCGCGCCGCCCGACCTGACGCCCGGGCCGCCCAACGCGTCCAGTGGAACGCGATCCTGGGCACCATCGGCATCCTGGTGCGGGCTCACGAGTGGCGGGACCGCCTCGGAGACATCAGGCAGCCGACCCTGTGGCTGCAGGGTGAGGACGACCTACTGGTGCCCCCCGACGACGCTGAGGCGTTTGCCCGAGGGCGAGCGACCTGGACGTACCTGGCCCGTGCCGGCGTCGGGCACCTGCCCCATCTCGAGGACCCGCAGTGGACGGGCGACACCCTCGAGAACTGGCTGCGGGAGAACCAGTGACTGCGGGCCCGTGGTCAGACGTTTCGCCGGGCGGACAGGCACGCAGGGTCCTGTTCTCGACGGCATGGCGGGGGTACGAGCACTGGGCGAGATTCCCCGGGCGCTCACACTCAAGCAACGTGTGAAACTTCGCGCCCACCGGTGCGCTGGGCGCCGATGCCGGCGACGACCACGAACCCGATGCCGATGACCGCGAGCAGGCCGGGCACCTGACTGAGGATGACCAGGCCGACCAACAGGGCGGCGGCCGGTTCAAGGCTCATCAGGGTGCCGAATGCCGCGGTGTTGAGGCGACGCAGGGCGAGGAACTCCAGGGTGAACGGTACGACGGGCAGCATCACGGCCAGGCCGATCCCGATCAGCCAGAGCTCGGGAGTCATCTTGTCGAGCACGGACGGCCCGACCACGACGGAAGCGACCAAGCCGGCGACCGGCATCGAGATCGCGAGCCCGGTGAGCCCGCTCGCCTCGTCGCCCACACGCTGCGTCAGCAGGATGTACGCCGCCCAGCAGGCGGCCGCCCCCAACGCGAAGGCCACGCCGACCGGGTCGGCCGTACCTGCCCAGGGTTCCGTGAGCAGCAGCACACCGGCACCGGCGAACAGCGGCCAGACGAAGCGGGCGGCACCACGACCGCTGGCGACCGCGACCCCGAGCGGGCCCAGAAATTCCAGCGCGCTGGCCATCCCGAGCGGCAGCCGGGCGACGGCCTCCATGAAGAGCAACGTGACCGAGGCGGTGGCGATGCCGAGCAGGATGCTCGCGACGATCGCGGAACGGGTGTAACGAACGCGCCACGGCCTGCCGATGGCTAGGAAGAACACCCCTGCCCAGCCCAGCCGCAGCCAGGCTGTCCCGTCGGCCCCGAGACGATCGATCAGCGGGACCGAGACCGCCAGCCCCAGCTGGACGCACATGATCGAGCCCGTGGCCATCGCGACGCCTGAGCGGACGCGGCTCGCACTGGTCGTTGGGGAAAGCACGGTCGAGGTCATGCATCCAAGTGAAGGCCACCAAACCGTCCGTGTCCACGCGAGAAACGTGGACTTATCGTTCGTGAATCATGAACAATAGTAACCGTGGACGTCCGCCGGCTGCACCTGCTGTTCGAGCTCTCCCGCCTCGGCTCCATGCGTGCCGTCGCGGAGACCCACGGCCTGACCACGTCGACGGTGTCCCAGCAGATCGCGGCTCTGGCTCGCGAGGTCGACGCCGCGCTGATCGAGCCGCACGGACGGCGGGTTCGACTCACGCCTGCGGGTCTGCGACTGGCGGACCACGCCGTGACGATCCTCGCTGCAGTGGACGCCGCGCGACTCGATCTCGACCCGGACGCCGAGCCTGCCGGCACCCTGCGCACCGGCGGGTTCGCGACGGCGATCCGCAGGTCCCTGCTGCCGGTCATCGCCGATCTCGGGGCCAGCCACCCGAACGTGCACGTCGCGATCAACGAGTTCGAGCCGATCGAGGCCATCGAGCTGCTCGCCAACGACCACCTCGACCTCGCGCTCACCTACGACTACAACCTCGCACCCGCCTCGCCCGCCAGCACGCTTGCAGCGGTGCCGCTGTGGACGACACCGTGGGGGCTCGGGGTGCCGGCGGCCGATGCCCGCGCCGACGCCGCGGTCCCCGACCTCGCCGATTGGCGTGACCGCATCTGGATCGTGAACTCGCGAAACACCTCGGACGAGGACGCCGTACGGACGCTAGCGTCGCTGGCGGGCTTCACGCCACGAATCAGCCATCGGATCGACAGTCTCGACCTCGTCGAGGATCTGATCGTCGCGGGTCACGGGATCGGCCTGCTGCCACTGCCACGCGCAACCCGCAAGGGCGTTCGCGTGCTCGAGCTCACGGACCCGCCGGTGCTGCTGACGGCGTACGCCGTGACCCGGCTCGGCCGGGAGAACTGGTCGCCCCTGCGGCTGCTGCTCGACCGCCTCGTGGCCAGGCACCAGGACCCGACCGTGCAGCAGGACCAGTCAGGGACCTGACCCTGACCCAGCATCATCAAGGCTCGCCGCCCCCGGCCTTGGTTGAGTCGTCCGGGTGTCACCGTCGAGCAGGTAGCAGCCTGGGTGCAAGTCGGGCAGGAGGTTGTCCGGGCCCCAGCTCACCCAGCCACGACTCGACGTGTCCGCACTGCTCGCGTGGCGAGGTCGGCCACGAGACGAAGCCTCTGCCCGGGACGTCGACATAGGCCTGGTCGTCGTGCCCGACCACGGCCGTCGCGGCAGTGCCCAGGAGTCGCGCGACGACATAGGTGGCGCTGAGGCCGGTCACGTCCCGCGTGGTCCCGAGCGGCAGCAGCGACCGCGTCTCGGCAATGGCCTCGTGCTCACCGGCGCGGAGAACGACCCGGGTTCCGGGCGCGACGCCGTGGGCGGTCACGGCGACGGCGACGTTGTCCAGGTCGTCCGAGCCCACCGCCGCCAGAGCCAGGGCCCGGTGCAGTCGAAGGCGTTCCAGGACCGCGCGGTCGCCTCCGTGAGCGACGACGACCGGAATGCCGAGGGTCCGGGCGATCCGCAGGTTCGGGTGCCGCGGCGTCACGCTCGACACCGACCACGGCGACCCCCAGCCGCTGCAGCTCCTGGCACAACCGGAGACCGACCTGTCCCAGGCCGACGACGACGACATGACCCGACCGCGGAAGGGCACGCGGGCCGACCAGGCCGACGAGTCGCGGCCCGAGTGCGCGCTCGACGACTCCGGCGGTGAAGGCTGCGGTGAGTACGACGGTGGCGAGCATGGCGAACGCCGACACCACGAGGTAGCTCCCGGGAGCGTGGTCGGGCATCGCCGGACCCACTGTGGCCACCACCCGAGCAGCCTCGAAGAACGCGTCCGCGGGTCCGTGCCCGGCCGCGAAGGTCAGCCAGGCCCAGTCGGCGAGCAGCACGGTCAGGATGCCGGCCAGCCCCGCGAGCAGGATGCGGGTGCCCGGGTCGTGCGGGCGCAGCTGACCGGTCACCCGGCCGATGCGGGTGTGCCAGCGTGCCCTGCCGTCCCAGTGCCCAGGGCTGCTCGACCACCATGTGGTCGGCCGCGTGCAGCGCCGTGGCTCCGGCGCCGGTACGTCGGATCGCGAGCGCTCCGGGCGCGAGGCACGGGCCGACCAGGGTGGCCGCGGCCAGGTCTGCGGCCGAGGTGACGTGGCAGCGCGGCAGAAGCCGCGCCAGCTGCCCCGACACGGTCTGGTCGAAGATCGTGACCACCAGTGGCGCGGCCGGTGCGATGTGGGCGGCGGCCAGCGCGTAGCGGAGCGCCGCGACGTCGTCGTGCAGCAGCACGGCGACGCCGCTGGGCTCCCTGATCATCGCCTCGCGCAGCTCCTCGTCGCCGGGGGCGATGAGATGCAGCACCTCGCATCCTCGCTGGAACAGCGCAGCGCACACGCGGCGGGCCACGTGAGTCTCGCCGATCACGACGTACGGTCCGCGGGAGCCGGACGCCTGTTGGTCGCTCACCTGCTCAGCCGCCGTAGCGGCAGTCGTCGGAGCGATACGGGTCGCAGCCCAGGCAGCGGATCAGCCCGCACCCGGCACATCGCTGGAACCGTTCTCCACAGTGACAGCTGTCCATCGCGGTCACTTCATGTGCGGGTAGCGATGGTCGGTCGCCGGCACGAAGGTCTCCTTGATGACCCGGGTGGAGGTCCAGCGCAACAGGTTCTGTGCCGACCCCGCCTTGTCGTTCGTGCCCGATCCACGCGCACCGCCGAACGGCTGCTGGCCGACGACCGCGCCGGTCGGCTTGTCGTTGACGTAGAAGTTGCCGGCGGCGAACCGCAGCGCCTCGGTGGCATAGGCGATCGCGGCGCGGTCCTGGGCGATGACGGCGCCGGTCAGGCCGTACGGCGACGCCGACTCCATCTGGTCGAGCACGCGCTCGAAGTCGGCGTCCTCGTAGACATGCACGGCAAGGATCGGCCCGAAGTACTCAGTCGTGAAGACCGCGTTGTCCGGGTCCGAGCATTCCAGGATCGTGGGCCGGACGAAGTAGCCGACCGAGTCGTCATAGGTCCCCCCCGCGAGCACGGTGATGGTCGGGTCGGCGTGCGCCCGGTCGATCGCGGCCTTGTGCTTGGCGAAGGCACGCTCGTCGATCACCGCTCCCATGAAGTTGCGGAGGTCGGAGACATCGCCCACCGCCAGCGCGTCGGTCTCGCTGACCAGCTCGTCGCGCATCTGGTCCCAGACGCTGCGGGCGACGTACGCGCGAGACGCGGCCGAGCACTTCTGGCCCTGGTACTCGAATGCCCCGCGCAACAGCGCCGTCCGCAAGACGGCCGGGTCGGCGGACGGGTGCGCCAGCACGAAGTCCTTGCCGCCGGTCTCGCCGACGATCCGGGGATAGGACCGGTAGCCGGCGACGTTCTCGCCGACGGTGCGCCACAGCCGCTGAAATGTGGGCGTGGAGCCGGTGAAGTGGATGCCCGCCAGCGCGGGGTCGGCGAGGGCCACCTCCGAGACCGCGATCCCGTCGCCGGGAAGCATGTTGATGACCCCGGGAGGCAGGCCGGCCTGCTCCAGAAGCCGCATCGTGTGGTGCGCGGCGAGCTGCTGGGTCGGCGAGGGCTTCCACACCACGGTGTTGCCCATCAGGGCCGGAGCCGTCGGCAGGTTGCCCGCGATCGCGGTGAAGTTGAACGGGGTCACCGCGTAGACGAACCCCTCCAGCGGGTCGGTGGTCGAGCCGGTTCCAGACACCGGGTGAGTTGGCGACCGGCTGCTCGGCCAGGATCTGCCGGGCGAAGGCCACGTTGAAGCGCCAGAAGTCGATGAGCTCGCACGCGGAGTCGATCTCGGCCTGGATGGCCGTCTTGCTCTGCCCGAGCATGGTCGCCGCGTTGAGCGTGTCACGCCACGGACCGGAGAGCAGGTCCGCGGCCTTGAGCAGGATCGCGGCCCGGTCGTCGAAGCTCAGCGCCCGCCAGCCGGGGGCGGCGTCCCGCGCCGCCGCGATGGCTGCCCTGCGCGTCGTCCTGGGTCGCGTTGCGCAGGGTGCCGAGGCGCTGTCCGTGGTCGTGCGGCTGCACGACACCGATCTCGGCACCACCAGCGTGGCGCTGCTCGCCGCCGATCGTGGCGGTCAGCTCGACGTGGCTGGAGGCCTGCTCCTTCAACGCGAGCTCGAGTCCGGACGCGCGCCGCACTTCCGGGCTCGAAGTCGAGGATCGGCTCGTTGGTGGGCGCGGGCACCTGGGTGATGGCATCCATGGGAGGTCCTTTCGGAGGGTATTGGGTCGTCAGCGGGTGAAGAGGGAGCGCAGCAGGAATCCGACGTTCGCCGGGCGCTCGGCCAGGCGTCGCATGAAGTAGCCGTACCAGTCGGCGCCGTACGGCACGTAGACCCGAACCTGCGCACCGCCGGCCGCCAGCCGGCGCTGCTCGCCGGTGCGGATGCCGTGCAGCATCTGGTACTCGAAGCTGCCGAGCGCAGCGGCCGTGCCGCTCGGCCAGCACTCCGGCAAGCTCGATCATGCGGGGATCGTGGCTGGCCACCATGGGGTAGCCGTCGCCGGCCATCAGGATCTTCAGGCAGCGGACGTACGCGAGGTCGACGTCGGCCTTGGCCGGGTAGGCCACGGACGCCGGTTCCGCGTAGGCGCCCTTCACCAGCCGCACCCTGGAACCGGCATGGGCCAGGTCGCGGCAGTCGGCCTCCGTGCGACGCAGGCAGGACTGCAGCACCGCGCCCGTGCCGGGGAAGTCGACGCGCAGCTCGCCCAAGATCGAGAGGGTGGAGTCCACAGTCGTGTGGTCCTCCATGTCGAGGGTCACGGTGGTGCCAGCCTGCCGAGCTGCGGCACAGATGGCGCGGGCGTTCTCGAGGGCGATCTGATGACCGTCGCCGGGGAGCGCCTGCCCGACCGCGGAGAGCTTGAGCGACACCTCGACCGGCCCGGCCAGGTCGAGATCGGCGAGCCGGCCCAGCAGCGCGACGTAGGTCTCCCGCGTCGCGTCAGCCTGGCTCACGTCCAGGGTGTCCTCGCCGAGATGGTCGAGGGTCACCGTCAGCCCCTCGCTCGACCAGCGTGCGGCTCGCGTCGAGGGCGTCGGCGAGGCTCTCGCCCACGACGAAGCGCCCGACCAGTCGTCGCGACCCGGGTGCGCTGGTGATCAGGTTTCGCAAGCGATCGCTGCGAGAAGCGGCGAGCAGCGCGGGACCGAGCATGGGTGCTTCCTCCGATGCGGTTGGGGTTGTGGCGAACGTTGCGGCGAACCTACGGCGCCGTTCGGCCTGCGGCAGCGGACAGTTGCCACACGGCTTCGAGGAGGCTTTGGACATCTGCTCAACGTGCCTGCGAGGATGCTGCGAGGTTCGGAGAACCCAGGAGAGATGATGCGGCCGGAGTTCCAAGACCTGGTGGACGAGGTGTCCCGTCTGCTGGAGCGCCCGGCGACACTCGAGGATCGCGACTTCAACCTGGTGGCGTTCTGCTCGCACGAGGCGCAGGTCGACGAGGTACGGCTGCGGTCGATCATGCGGCGACACTCGACGCGCGAGGTGCGGGACTGGTTCGAGCAGTTCGGCATCGCGACCAGTGACGTTCCGGTGCGCACCCCGGCGTCGCCCGACCTCGAGGTGCTGAGTCGGCTCTGCCTGCCGGCCCGTTGGCACGGCGTCACCTACGGCTACCTCTGGCTCCTCGATGAACATGCCACGATCGACGCGGAGCGGGTGCCGGCCGCGGCGGCCCTGGTCGAACGGGCTGGCGCCCTGATGGCTCAACAGGCTCGCTCCCGCGAGGAGCTCGCCTACACCGTCGAGGACCTCCTGTCGACCGACCCGGAGGCGGCCGCCCGCGCCGCGGAGAGCATCAACGAGCTCGGCATCGTCGGACGACAGGTCCCCGTCACCGCGCTCGAGCTGCGCCTGGTCGACGACGGACCCGGTGCAGCCGATCCCGATGAACATGTGGCGGCTGCCCAGGTCCGTGCTGACTGCCCGCGGCGGAGAGCACCACACGCTCCTGGTGCCAGTCGGCACCGGCGGGCTGGAAGCGGCCCGCGACATCGCGCGACGGGCCTGGGACCTGTACGCCGAACGCCTCCCGCCTGCGTTGCAGCCGAGCCTGGTCGTCGGGATCGGTGGCATTCGTCCTGACCTCGCCCAGGCCAGGGACAGCTGGCTAGAGGCGCGGCTCGCCGCCCAGGTTTCGGCGACCGTGGAGTCACTGCGACCGATCGCGGTCTGGCCGGAGCTCGGGGTCTATCGACTGCTTGCCTGCGGCCCCGAGAGGGCCTTGGCCAGCGCGGTGCTCGACCCTGCCGTGCATCGCCTGCTCGAACAGAACGACCCGGACCTGAGACAGACGGCCCTCGCCTTCCTGGAAGCCGGCGGCAACGTGCAGGAGACCGCGGCGGCGCTCCACGTCCACCGGCAGACGGTGTACTACCGCGTCCAGAAGATCGAGCAGGTCACCGGCTTGCTCCTCTCCCGTGGCGATCATCGGCTGGTGCTGCATCTCGGCCTGACGATGGCCCCGTTCGTGTCCGACCACGAGTAGACGTAGGCGACTCGGACTCGCTTAGACATCTGTCACAGGACAGCCGCGCCGATTCGTACGTCTGTCGGTCGCCGCGGCGCGCGCCTCGGCTCTAGCGTCGAACAACTTCACGCAGAGCGCGGGTAGGAGCGGGGCCCACCAGCAGCCCCAGGTCCAGGTCTCGGTGGCGCGAAGCCGGAGGCCGACAACCAATGGCCCGGCTTCGGAGGTGAACCCTCCACACCGCACCGCACCGACGTCAGCCGTCGCGCCCACCAGCAGAAATGCCATTGCCAGGCCAAGCAAGTGCCGCTCCCACGATCTTTCGACAACTGGCCCTGGATACATCCTCATTGCACGACGTGACCTGCATCTCATCGCGGCCCGAACCGATCACGCCGGTGCCGCTCGCGACAGGGCACCCGACCACACTCCCTTGGAGAATCACATGTCCGCAGGACCCGAGCTGAAGAAGACCCTGACCCAACGGCAGCTTTCCATGATCGCGATGGGCGGTGTCATCGGCGCCGGGCTGTTCGTAGGTTCCGGCGCGGTGATCGGTGCCGCCGGCCCCGGCACCTTCCTCACCTACGCCGGGACCGGCGTCCTCATCATCATGGTGATGCGGATGCTGGCCGAGATGGCCGTGGCGAACCCGTCCACCGGGTCGTTCGCCGACTACGCGCGCAACGCCCTGGGCGGGTGGGCAGGGTTCTCGGTGGCGTGGCTGTACTGGTACTTCTGGGTCATCGTGGTCGGGTTCGAGGCGGTCGCCGGCGCGAAGATCATCCAGTACTGGGTGGATATCCCGCTGTGGATGTCGGCCTTGGTCCTGATGACGTTGATGACGGGCACCAACCTGTTCTCGGTGTCGTCGTTCGGTGAGTTCGAGTTCTGGTTCGCCGGCATCAAGGTCGCGGCGATCATCTTCTTCATCGCGTGCGGAAGCCTGTTCGTGCTGGGTGCCTGGCCGGACAAGGGTCTCGACTTCAGCAACCTCTGGGACCACGGCGGCTTCCTGCCGAACGGCCCGACCGCGCTCACCGCGGGGGTCGTGACCGTGATCTTCTCGATGGTGGGTGCTGAGGTGGCGACCATCGCGGCCGCGGAGTCGGAGAACCCCGAGCGCGCGGTCGCCAAGGCGGCCAACTCGGTCATCACCCGGATCTGTCTGTTCTTCGTGGGCTCGGTGTTCCTGCTCGCCGTGATCCTGCCCTGGGACTGACGCGTCGCTCGCCGGGTCTCCGTTCGTGGCGGCGTTCACCGAGATGGGCATCCCGTATGCCGACGACATCATGAACGCGGTCGTCCTCACCGCGGTGCTCTCCTGCCTGAACTCCGGTCTCTACACCTCTTCGCGGATGCTGTTCGTTTTGGCCGCCCGTCGTGAGGCGCCGGCGCAGCTGGTCCAGGTGAACAGCCGTGGCGTGCCGATGGTGGCCATCCTGGCCTCGTCGGTGGTCGGGTTCCTGTGTGTCATCGCGGCTGCCATCGACGAGGACGGAGTGTTCCTGTTCCTGCTGAACTCCTCGGGCGCCATCATCTTGTTCGTCTACCTGCTCATCTCGATCTCCCAGATCGTGCTGCGGTACCGCGCCGACGACTCGACGCTGAAGGTCAAGATGTGGCTCTTCCCGGTGCTGTCGATCCTGACCCTGGCCGGCATCGTCGGCGTGCTGGTGCAGATGGGGACTGACCGCCAGCGTGCGGTCCCAGCTGATGCTCAGTCTGCTGGCGTGGGGCGTGGTGCTGGTGCTGTACGCCGTCAACAAGTTCGCCCTGGCGCGCCGGGGCGGGGTCGCGCCACTGCCGTCCGGGACCGCGCACCGGGTGCTGGTGCTCGCGAACGAGACGGCCACGTCCGGTGAGCTCCTCGACGAGTTGCGGCGCATCGACGCGCAGGGAGCGGCGACCTACTTCGTGTGCGTGCCCGCCAGCCCGGTCGAGACCGGGCAGGCGGCCGTGAACGGCCCCCTGAAGGTGTGGGACGCGACCGTCGAGGCCGCGCAGGGGCGGCTGGACTACACCCTGAGCCAGCTGCGGTCGGAGGAGCTGGACGTCGAGGGGGAGCTCGGCGACTACCGTCCGCTGCGCGCGCTGAACAACGCCGTCGAGACGTTCAGGCCCGACCAGATCGTGATCGCAACCCGGCCCCTGGAGGACTCGGTGTGGCAGCGGTACGACGTGGTCGACCGAGCGCGCACGACGTACTCGGTCCCGGTGACCCATGTCATCGCCCACCAGCGTTCAGCCTGCTGGGGTGGAGGGCTCGTGACCGTCGTCGCCGGGTGCGCCCCGAGGGAGAGCGACAATGCCGCGCTGGAGCTGGCGGCGATGCTGGCGCGGTCCACGGGCGAGGACGTCGTGGTCGCAGTGGTCGTGGCGGCGGCCTGGCCGCCCAGCACCGAGCGGGTCGATGCTGACTATCGCGCCTACCTGAAGAAGCACGGTGAGCAGTCGCTCGAGCGGGCCAGGGCGTGGATGCCCGCCGACGTCAAGACGACGGTTCGTCCTGCAGCAATCCGCGTCGATCCCGACCGGGTTGCTGGAGGTCGTCGAGAACCACGAGGCCAGTGTCCTGGTCCTGGGATCGGCCGACAGCGGCGGACTGGGTCGCGTCGCCCTGGGCAGCGTCACGGACCGCATCGTGCACAGCTCACCAGTGACCGTCGCCCTGGCACCGCGGGGATTCGAGGCCGGCCCAGCCGGCCGGGTTCGCCGCGTCACGGCCGCGTTCGGTGGCACTCCGAAGGACCGGGACGTCGTCCGGGCGGCGGCCGAGTACTCCGCCCGCACGGAAAGCTCCTTGCGGATCGCGTCGTTCTCGGTGCGGCCGCAAATGCTCTTCGCCGCGACCCTGGCTGGCGCCGGCGAGGACCTGGTGGTCGACGAGTGGTCGCGGCAGACGCGCGAGGTCATCGACGACCAGCTCGAAGAAGTCGGCGGGGTGGCGGGCGCCCCGGGCTCGGCCAGAGGTTGTGATCGGCGATGGCTACGGCTGGCGCGAGGCGATGGGGAAGGCGCGCTGGTCACCAGGCGACCTGTTGGTGGTCGGTTCCAGCTCCCACGGACCGCTGGCGTCGGTGTTCCTGGGGTCGCGGGCCTCGAAGATCCTGCGCTACGCACCCGTGCCGGTCATGGCGATCCCCCGAACTCACGGGTGACCGCTCGGGGTCGATGGCCGTCTTGCCCACGCCTCATTGTCCAGGCACCCAGAGCTTCGACCTCGGTGCCGTCGATCCGCCACTGCTCGAGGAGGCGTCTGGTCGGGCACCAGTCGTCGGCGGTGCCGGGAGCCGACCCAGATCGTTCGGCTCGGGATCGCCCTTCTTCGCAATCTCGTTCTCGGCGCTTACCTGGGCAAGCCGGAGCTGCCCGAGCGCATTCTCGACCTGCTTGCCAAGCTCCGCGGACACGTAGCGTTCGGCGTACTCCAACATCACCGTGCACAGATCGATGAACAACCGCGCGTCCCGTCGGCCGAGCTTGATCTCCGCGGCGTTGAGCAACGACGACAACACGTCGGCGATGATCGGCTCGGCTGGCGCGGAACGCAACTGCTCGACGAGCCGGTGCACTTCCTCCTCGGAAACGTCTGCCCGCTCTCCCTGCGCGAGACCTTCCGAGCCGGCGTCGGTGCTCACATCACGCCCCCTTGCCCTGTCGAAGTCACACCGCCTGCGCCCCAGAATATCGCGTCCCTGCGAGAGCCGCGCTGCGCTCGCCGCTCATCGCTGGGCTCCTGGTACGTCGGTCGCAGCCGATGCCCAGAAGTCACGGACCAGCCCGACCACAGCGTCGGGCTGCTCGAGCGGCACCAGATAGGCCGCGTCCGCGACGACGACCGCACGGCCATCGGGCATCGTCGTGATCGCGGCGGCATTCTGGGCCGGCGTCCAGCCGCTGTGCTGCTCGCCCGTGATCGTGAGGGTGGGAACGGTGATGCCCGGCAGGAGTGCACTGATGGACTCGCGGCGCAGCGAGATGCAGACCACGGCGTTGCGGAACCGAACCGGGTCTGCCTCGACAAAGCAGCTGCGGACATAGGCGACGGCCTCCGGATTGCTCGCCCGAGTTGCGGGAGAGAGCAGCGTCTCGACCACAGCGTCGACGATGAATCTGGTCGGACCCAGCAGCCGGTGGACGAGGAGCAGGAAGCGAGTCCGCAGTCGCTCTTTAGCGGAGAGTGCCTCGAACGGGGTCCCGAGGGTGACGAGCGACCTGACCCGGCCGGGGTACTCCGTCGCGAGGCGCACGCCGACGTGCCCGCCCCACGCGTTGCCGACCCAGTCCACCGGCTCGGCGACCCCCAGCGCAACGAGCACCTCCTCGGCGGCACGGGCACACTCGACGATGTCGTAGCGGCGGTGGGGGTCGCCGCTCTCGCCGTGACCAGGACCAGTGATCAGGATCAACAGGCGGTCCCGGGACAGCTCCGCAGCCACGTGCTCCCAGCTCCGCTCGTCGACGAACAAGCTGTGCCAGAGGACGACCGGCGCACCCGTCCCTACGGTCGTCACCGCGAGACGGCCCACGGCAGTCTCGATGAAGTTCCGCTCAGCCATGCCCCTCATCTCCCTTGGTTGACACTGTCAATGCCCGTAGACTGCCAGACGTGGTTGACACTGTCAATGTCGAAAAAACGGGCCCTGCCGAGGAGTCGCTGGGTCTGCGCCTGGTCGAGGTCACCCTGGAGATGCTGCGCGAGGCGCCGGCGGAAAAGCTCAGCCTGCGCCGCGTCGCCGACCGGGTCGGGGTCAGTCACCAGGCGCCCTACGTCCACTTCGGCTCCAAGCGACGGTTCCTGGCCGCCGTGGCCGGAGTCGGCCTCGACCGGGCGGCTGCAGCGGCCGAGGCCAGGGTGGCAGCAGCCGGGGAGTCGCCGATCGCGAGACTCAGGGCCCTGGCCGAGGCCTACGCGGACTGGGTGGAGCACGACCCGCACGTGCACGACCTCGACCACGTGCTGGGCATCGACAAGAGCGAGCATCCCTGGCTGCAGGCCGCCGCGATCCGCTACTGGAATCTGCTCCACGACACCGTCGAGGCATGCCAGCCCCCTGGGGTCACCGAGGGTGACGTGCTCCGCCGCTGCACCATCGTGTGGGGAGTCGTCTACGGCACCTCCCGACTCGCCGCACTCGACCAGATCCCGGCTGCCGTGCCCGGCGACGCCGGCGAGCACATCGGTTTGGCACTGACCGCCCTGTACGCAGGCTGGCACGCGGCGCGATGACGCAGGCAGCTTGACCGAGAGGCTCATTGCCCACACGGCCGGGATTGGGTTTCGACCTGGCGGTGGTGGGTGCGATGATTCCGCCGTGGTGGCTGCCCAGGGCGACGTGCCGCTCGTCGGTCGCGAGCGTGAGCTGTCGGCTCTGCGGGCCGCAGCGGGCCGTGCCGGGGACGGCAGTCCTGGTGGTGTCCTGGTCGCTGGCGAGGCGGGAGTAGGGAAGTCCCGGCTGGTGCGCGCGATGCTGGAGGGTCTGCCGCGTCCGGAGGCACTGGTCGTACGGGCGCAGTGCGTCGACCTGGGCGATCCGGGCCTGCCCTACTTGGCGATGACCGACCTGGTCCGGGGCCTTCAGGCGGTGGCCGGAGCCGACCCGGAGGTCGCCTCGGTTCTCGACAGGCATCCGGTCGTGGCCACGTTGACCGACCCGAAGGCGGCCGGCGAAGCCCCGGTCGACGAGTCGCGACGACTCCAGCTCTTCGACGCGGTGGCGGCCCTGATCGCGGGCGTTGGACGCGTCCGTGGCCCGGTGGTGGTCATCGTCGAGGACCTGCAGTGGGTGGACGCGTCCTCGGCGGACTTCCTCCGCTTCCTGCTCAGCCGGATGGCCTCGGAGCACCTGATCGTGGTGGCGACGGTCCGTACGGACGGGTTGGCGGCACGTCCCAGAGTTCGCCGGCTGCTCAGCGAGCTGGGCCGGTTGCCGTCGGTGCAACGTCTCGACCTGGTGCCGTTCGACGCGGCAGAGGTCGCTGAGTACCTGGCGCGACTCGACGGCGGCGATCACGATCCGGAGGTCGCCGCCAAGGTGTTTCGTCTTACCGGAGGAAATCCCTACTACGTGCAGACCCTGGCGGCGGCTGGCGTGGGACCCAGCAGCGGGGTGGACGCGGGACTACCGCGCGCGCTGGCGGACCTGCTCGTCGGCAAGCTGGACGGGCTCCCGGGCGATGCGCGGACAGTCGTGCGCGCCGCCGCAGTCGTCGCGCACCCCGTGCCGGACCGGCTGCTGCGCCAGGTGGTCGGGCTGGCTGACGAGGTCATGGACAAGGCCCTGCGCGTCGCTGTGGCCGAGGGACTGCTGACGCCGGACGGCGCAGGCTACTCCTTCGCGCACGACCTCCTGCGCGGCGCCGTCTACGACGACCTGCTGCCCGGCGAGCGCGAGAGGCTGCATGCGGCGCATGCGGCTGCGCTCGAGGCGGGGACCGCCGGCACAGCGCCGCCTGCCGAGGTGGCGCACCACTTCGCGGAGGCTCAGGATCCGCCGAAGGTGCTGGTGTGGTCCATCCGCGCCGCCGAGGAGGCGATGCGGGTCCTGGCGCCGGGCGAGGCGCTGGCGCACCTGGAACGCGCCCTCGCGCAGTGGCCGAACGTCGACCGCGCGGCCTCGCTTGCCGGAGCGTCGAACGGCCGGGTGGCGGTGCGGGCGGCGCG
The DNA here is from genome assembly GCA_963844385.1 of uncultured Actinomycetota bacterium. Lineage (GTDB taxonomy): Bacteria > Actinomycetota > Actinomycetes > Propionibacteriales > Nocardioidaceae > Nocardioides. Next base: position 48,698 of record CAWJOJ010000031.1, read on the forward strand.
CGCTGCCGGCCTCGCCGGCGAGCCGTCCCGCGCCATCGAGTGGGCCGGCCGGGCGATCCAGCTCTGCGACGCCGACGAGGACGGACCAGGACGGGTGCAGGCGCGCGCGGAGCTGGTCCGTCAGCTCGTGGAGATCGACGCCAGCGACCAGACGGTCCGGCCCGCGGAGGAGGCCGTTCGTCTCGCCGAGGCGGCCGACGTCGACGCGAGCTCCGCGGCGCTCGCCCACGTGGTGCTGGCCAGGGCGCTGCTGTCGGCCCGTCGTACCGACGAGGCGCGCGTGCAGGCCGAGCGCGCGCTCGTCGAGGCGCGGACTGCGGGCGCGCCAGGTCTCGAGGTGGACGCGCTCACCACGGCGGCGTTCCTCGACGAGATCGACGGCGATCGAGAGGCCGCCGCCAGCGGGCTCGGCACCGCCCTCCGCCTGGCGCGAGCGGAAGGGGAGCTGGCCGCGGAGCTGCGCGCGCACTACTCGCTGGCGTCCCTGCACTACTACAACGGGGACGTCAGCGGGGCGCTGCCGGTGCTGAGGGCGGCCATGACCCGGGTGACCGAGACCGGTCTGCGATGGAGCGATCCGGGAGTCGAGCTGAGACTGCTGCAGGCGGTCGCGCTCTATGTCTCAGGTGAGCTCGACGGCAGCCTGCAGGCGGCCCAGGCGCCCGAGAGCCGGCCACCGGACGTCGCGGCCGCGAGGCTGGCCGCCGTGAGTTGTTATGCGGCCGTCGCGAGGGGTCTTCCCGAGGCACAGCGATGGTTGACCGGGCTGGGCGAGAGCTGGGACGCCGATCCGCAGGTCGCGCTGGTGGCCGGTGGCTGCGAGGCCGACCGCCTCGCCTGGGAGGGGGACTTCGCGGCCGCGGTCGCGATCGCGGAGCGCGCGCAGATCCACCTGGACACGGTGGCCGGTGAGGGGATGTACGGCGGCCTGTGGCTGTCTGCGCTCGCGCTGGCCGCGCTGGCCGACGAGGCGTCGTACTGCCGCGAGCGGCGCGACGAGGCCGGGGCGGCCGCGGCGCTACGGCGGGGAGAGGCCTTGCTGGAACGGGTCGAGCGGATCGTGGAGGGCGGGCACGGGAGGCCGGGGACCCTGGGACCGGAGGGGCGCGCGTGGCATGCCCGCGCCGTGGCCGAGCACGCCCGGTTGCGTGGCGAGCCGGCCGTCGAGCAGTGGCAGCTGGCGCTGGACGCCTTCGGCTACGGTCACGTCTACGAGCAGGCCCGCTGCCGCTGGCGGCTGGCCGAAGCGCTGATCGCCGCGGGTGACCGCGCCGCGGCCCGGACCCACGTCCAGGCCGCCGCCGCCTCGGCGGAGCAGATGCAGGCGGTGCCGCTCCAGCGAGCCGTCGCGGCGACGGTGAGCCAGGCTCGGCTCGCCGGCCCGGCAACTGCGGGTGACGCGGTGCTGACCGGACGGGAGCAGGAGGTCCTCGCGCTGGTCGCGGAGGGGCTGACCAACCGCGAGATCGGGAAGCGCCTGTTCATCAGCGAGAAGACGGCCAGCGTGCACCTGAGCAACCTGATGGCGAAGCTGAACGTCTCCAGCCGGACCGAGGCGGTCACGGTCGCCCACCGGCGTGGGCTGCTGGAGATCAGGTAGCCCCATGGACCCTCGGTGAGCACGGCCGGAGGCTGAACTGCGCGAATTCCTCATGTCTGGGGTCAGCCCTTAGTCCCAGAGTCGACGCCATGCCGATCCGCACGGTGCGGAGGGCGACGAGGAGGAACGAGATGGGCACTTCACAGATGCGCGAGCGGCTGGCACGCCAGGTGACCGGGGCGGTCTTCGACGGCCAGGACCCGGCCGCCGCCGCAGAGGCAGCCGGGATTCAACACGGCCGTCACCCATCGGCCTGCGGTCGTGGTCGCGGCCCGCAGCGCCCGAGACGTGGCGGCGGCGGTGCGCTACGCGAACGACGAGGGACTGTCGGTGGCCGTCCAAGCCACCGGGCACGGAGCGGCCACCCCCTCCGACGGAACGGTGTTCGTCTCCACGAGGGGCATGCAGGGTGTCCACGTCGACCCGGCCGCCCGGGTGGCGAAAGTCGAGGCCGGCGTTCGCTGGCGGACGGTGATCGACGCCGCCGTGCCCCACGGGCTCGCACCGCTGTCCGGATCGTCCTCGGGCGTTGGCGTCGTCGGATACACCCTCGGCGGAGGGATGGGGCACCTGGCCCGCCGCCACGGTTTCGCGGCCGACCACGTCCGCTCGGTCGAGCTCGTGACTGCCGGAGGAGCGGTCACGACGGTCACCGCCGAGAGCGACCCGGAGCTGTTCTGGGCGGTTCGGGGTGGTCAGGGCAGCTTCGGGATCGTCTCGGCGCTCGAGTTCGACCTGGTCCCGGTGCCCCGGTTCTTCGGCGGGGCCATGATCTTCTCGGCGCCCGCCATCGAAGACGTGCTGCACGCTTTCGCGGCGTGGGCACCGACGATGCCGGAGGAGGTCACCACCTCGGTCGCGTTGCTGCGGTTGCCTCCGATCGAGGCCGTGCCGCCGCCGATGCGTGGAGTTGTCAGCCTGGCCCTGCGTTTCGGCTTCACCGGCTCTCCCGAGCAGGGTGAGGCACTGCTCGCACCGATGCGCAGGGTCGCGACGCCGGTGCTGGACTCCGTCGGCCCGATGTCGTACGCCGCTGTGGACGGCATCCACATGGACCCGCCGGAGCCAATGCCTGCCGTCACCAGAGGGGGGCTGCTGCACGGGATGCCCGCCGAGCTGATCGACACGTTGCTCGAGGTGGCCGGGCCCGACGCCGACGTTCCGCTGGCGGCGGTCGAGCTGCGGCTGATGGGTGGGGCGCTCAGCCGTCCGGCGGCGGTCCCGAACGCGGTGGCGGGCCGTGAGGGTGCGTACTCGTTGGTGGTGGTCGCACCGGCTCCGCCACCGATGATGGCCGCGGCCCACGCGGCGACGGGCCGGGTGATCGACGCGCTGGAGCCGTGGTCGACGGGGACGTCGTTGGTCAACTTCGCGGGCAACGGCGGCGAGGCCGCGGTGAGCAGAGCGTGGACGCCGGACGCGCTGGAGCGACTGCGTCAGGTGAAGACGACCGTGGACCCTCGGAACGTGTTCGGTGGCGGGCTCGCCACCTCTGCGACGGCGTTGGTAGGTGTCCGGTGAGCCGGCAGGTCGTCGTCGTGGAACCGGGGCAGGGACACCGGGTCGGCAACGTCGAGTTCCTCGCGCGCACGGAGGACACGCCCTTCTTCAACCTGGCCATCGTCGTGCTCAGGCCGGGGCAGGGGGTCGAGAGTCACAGGCATGATGTGGAGGACGACTCCTTCCTGGTGCTCGACGGCACGCTGTCTCTGACCGTCGGCGACGACGACCGGGACGTGCAGGCGGGGCCGGGCACATACGTGCTGGTGCCCGCTGGCACGGCTCACGCGATCGTCAACTCCGGAGCGACCGACGTGCGCTTCCTGAACGTCCACGCACCTGGTGGATTCGACCGGCGGATCGGGTTGGGGCGGGCTGCGTCGACCAGCGGGACAAGCAGGGCGAGCGACGCGGGTTCAGGGCTTGCACTTGCGACGTCCCGGTCCGCGCCGCACAGTGGGATCGACTGATCCGATGAGGTGGGAAGGTTGGCGATGGAGCTCGACGAGTTGGTCTTCCACCCCTGGTCGGTGCAGGGGCCGCGCAACGTGCCGACCTTCGTCGGCGGCTCGGGTAGCTACGTCAACGACGTCGACGGCCGCCGCTACCTGGACTTCAGCTCGCAACTGGTGTTCGCCAACCTCGGTCACCAGCACCCGCGCATCGTCGCGGCGATCAAGGAACAGGCCGACCGGCTGTGCACCCTGGCCCCCGGTTATGCCTCGGACGTCCGCGGCGAAGCGGCGCGGGTGATCGTTGAGGTCGCGCCGGAGGGCCTCGGGCACGTGTTTTTCACCACCGGCGGTTCGGAGGCGATCGAGCATGCCGTACGGATGGCCCACCTGCACAACGGGCGGCCCAAGGTGCTCGCTGCCTACCGCTCGTACCACGGCTCCACGATGACCTCGATCCACCTCACCGGCGACCAGCGCCGCTTGGCTTCGGACACCGGGACTGTGGGCGTCGTCCACTTCTTCGGCCCGTTCCTGTACCGCTCTGCGTTCGGGTCGAGCACGTCCGAGGAGGAGTGCGAGCGGGCGCTCGCGCATCTGGAGCAGGTGATCCTTCTCGAAGGCCCGTCGACCATCTCTGCGTTGGTCCTGGAATCGGTGACCGGCAGTTCGGGCGTCATCGTCCCGCCGACCGGCTACCTGCGGGGTGTCCGGGAGCTGTGCAGCCGTCATGGCATCGTCTTCATCGCCGATGAGGTGCTCGTCGGCTTCGGCCGCACCGGAACCTGGTTCGGCGTCGACCACGACGGTGTCGCCCCGGACCTCCTGGTCTTCGCGAAGGGCGTGAACTCCGGATCTGTGCCCCTCGGCGGGGTGCTGGTCGGCGACCCGATCTACGAAACGTTCACCCACCGCCCCTACATGGCGGGCCTGACCTACAGCGGGCACCCGCTGGCCTGCGCCGCCGCGGTGGGCGCCATCGGCGCCATGCACGACGAGGGAACGGTGGCGGCAGCCGCGCGGCTCGGCACCCTCGTCCTGGGGCCCGGACTCACGAAGCTTGCCGAGAACCACCCCTGCATCGGGGATGTCCGTGGCATCGGCGGGCTGTGGACCCTCGAGCTGGTCCGTGACCGGCAGACCAAGGAGCCGCTCGTTCCGGTGGGTGCCACTGGCGACGCGAATGCACCCATGGCCACGTTCGCCAAGGCGTGCCTCAGCCGGGGTCTGGTCGGGCTCGTCATGGGCAACCGCATCCACGTCGCGCCACCGCTCAACATCAACGACGCCGACGCCGCAAGCGGGCTAGCCATCCTGGACGAGGCTCTGGCCGAGGTCGACACGTTCCTGACTTGACCTGCTTTCGCTCGTTCCGCGCACGGGTGAGCCCCGGTGGGCTTAGAAACGGGGCAGTCTGATGAACACCGTTTCGCCATAGTTCTCGTCGACGCCGTCGTTGTCGGTCACGACGTACACCCGGCCGTTGCGGGTGACCCCCAGTCCCTCGACCTTGTCCGGCAGCGAGATGCTGGCGGCGTCCAGGTCGGGGAGGATGTCGCGGAGCAGGGTCTTGTGCAGGACCGGCAGCGTGCTCCCGTGCTCGACAAAGTCGACGGAGCTGGGGTCGATGGCGTAGACGCGCTTGATCCGTGCCGCGAGGCCAAGCTGGTTGTCGCGCTCCACGACCGCGAGCCGGCCGCCGCGCAGCAGGGTCAGCTCGGACAGCCCGACCCAGCCGCCGTCGGGGGACTCGACGGCGTCAAGTGGGTACGACGCGAACGTCCACACCCCGGTCGCGACCTCGTAGCGGCCGATCTTCGTACGGCCGGTGGGGTCGTCGGTCCACTCCCGCTGAACGGCGACGTAGACCACTTCGTTCCCGCGCGCCTGGTTGCCCGTCACGGCGACGCCCTCGAATCCCGAGCTGGTGGCGCCGGCCGTCAGGTCCGGGGGAAGCTCGACCGAGCCGAGTACGTTGCCGGCACGGTTCGTGCGCACGAGCAAGTTGGGACGTGAGGACCCTTCGTCGACGCGGCCTTCACTGGCCAGCCAGAAGCCGCCTTCGCGCCGGGCGGCCACGCCCTCGAGGTCGTAGTCGCCGTAGTGCTGGTCGGCCACGTCCGTACCGCCGACCGCGATACGCCGCACGATGCGGTTCGGGTGCTGCGACACGTCGATCTGGTAGAGGTAGGCCTGTCCCAGCACGGAGTCGCTGACCGACCACATCGTGTCCGCCCGGCGCGGGTCACCCGACAACCCGGACTGTGCCACCCACGGGATGGGCAGGCCGCTGCGGTCTTCGCGGCTCACCAGGTAGGGGTAGGTCGGACGGGCCGCGCCCCGGATGTCGAAGAAGGTGATCAGGGGACGGGCCAGGTAGCCCTCGTCGAGCCCGTCCACCTCCGAGGACACCGCCAGGACGCCATTGCGGAACGCCAGCCCCTCGGGCCCGATCCCGGTCGGCAGGAGCTGTCTGAACTTCGGTCGACCCTGGACCATCTCGTAGACGCCGACGACGTTGGCGCGTTCGGCGGCGACGAACAGGTAGGTGCGCCCGCGGTAGTGGCCGACCTCCAGGCCCTCGGGCTCGCTGCCCTTGTTCTCCGAGCGCGACTCGGGATAGTGCCCGGCGCGGACGATCTGGTGCTCCAGGCTGCTGCCCGCCTCAAATTCGATTCGCCCGCTGGAATTGAACAGTGTGAACGAGCGTGAGCCGCCCTCGACGCCGTGGGCGTCGGTGTAGTCGCCCTCGTTGGCGGTGGCGAACGTGTCCTGGTCGACCCACTGCACCGCGTCGGGCTCACGCCGCCGGTCGCTGAGCGAGCCGTCCAGCGAGATCACCCCGTTGCCCTGCGGACCGATCTCCTCCTCGGTGGTGTCCACGTCCTCCACATCGACGGTGCCGGCGGGGAAGTCGCGCACGACCTCGCCCCGGCGCAGGTCGACGACAGCGAGGTGGTTGTTCTCCTGGAGTGACACCACCGCCTTGTCGGCCATGTTGATGTCGACGTACTCCGGCTCCGGGTCGTCGGCCGCGACGTCTGCCAGTCCGGTCAGCGCTACGTCGCGCAGCGTCCATCCGGCGTGCCCACCGCGAAGGTCGAGGATCTGCAGCAGACCAGCCGGGGGCTGCGGCAGCAGACCTTCGTTGTCCTCTTCATCGCGCTCATTCTCGATGACGATCGCCGCGTAGCGGCCGGACGGCGCGACCGCCACCGAGTCCGGCTGTCCGGCCAGCTCGATCGTGCGGACGACGTCGCGGGTGCCCAGGTCGACGACCAGCAGGTCGCCGGACGGCGCGTCGTACTCGTTGAGCGGACCGTCACCGTCCGGGTCCTCGCTGGTGACCACGGCGACCAGCCCGTAACCCCCGACGACCGCCACGCTCGTGGGATCCCCGGGAAGGTCCAACGCTCCCGCGGGAGCCGGGTCGGCGATGTCGTGCGAGTCGACGAAGCCGAGCCGGGTAGCGAGCCCGTCGGTGTACAGCACGGTTCGGCCGTGCTGCCCGAACGCGACGATCTCCGCGGAAGTGGCCCGCGCGTCCTCCCCCGCGCGCAGGTTCTCCTGGACGAAGAAGGTGCCGGTGTGGTCGAGGAACCGCGGCTGCGACCCCACGCCGCCGGAGTCGAAAGGCCGGGCCCCGCCGGGTGCGGAAAGCACGAGCCCACCTGTGGCCAAGGCCGCAACGGCGGATATGGCGAACAGACGTCGGGAGGTGAGGGAAGGCATCTCGGGGCAGGTCCTCTCGCGCGGTTTCGTTGACCCGACTCTCGGGTGACCGGGCGACGTCATCAGGATTGTCTGGTGACCACCAGGTGAACGACAGCCGTACTCAAGTCGAGATCCAGGCACGCCAAGTTCACCTGCTCGGGATAGCGTTCGCGCCATGCTCGTGAATGTCCGGGAGTACATAGACAGGCTTCATATCGACGGTCATTCGGTGGGGGAGGACTACGACGATGACCCCGTTCTCATCGATGCGTCGGGGCAGGCGGTCGACACCTGGCGGGAGAACTATCCGTACCAGGAACGGTTGGACCGAGACGTCTACGACGAGCAGAAGTACCTCCTGCAGGTCGAGTTGCTCAAGTTCCAGAACTGGACCAAGGACACCGACGGCAAGCACGTACTGCTCTTCGAGGGCCGCGACGCCGCCGGCAAGGGCGGCACGATCAAGCGGTTCATGGAGCACCTGAACCCGCGCTACGCGCATACTGTCGCCTTGTCGAAGCCGAGCGATCGCGAACAGAACCAGTGGTACTTCCAGCGTTACGTGTCCCACCTGCCGACCTCGGGTGAGATGGTGCTGTTCGACCGGTCGTGGTACAACCGCGCCGGCGTCGAACGGGTGATGGGCTTCGCCACCGACGACGAGTACGAGCGGTTCTTCGACCAGGTGACGGTGTTCGAGAAGATGCTCGTCGACAGCGGCATCACAGTCACGAAACTCTGGTTCTCGGTCACTCAGTCCGAGCAGCGCACGCGGTTCATCATCCGCCAGGTCGATCCGGTCCGTCAGTGGAAGCTCTCACCAATTGATCTTGAGTCGCTGGACAAGTGGGACGCCTACACGCAGGCCAAGGAGCAGATGCTGCTGCGGACCGACACCGACCACGCGCCGTGGACGACGATCAAGAGCAACGACAAGAAGCGAGCTCGCCTCGAAGCGATGCGGTACTTCCTGTCGCGGTTCGAGTACCCGGGAAAGGACAAGTCGATCGTGGGTTCTCCCGATCCACGTCTGGTCACCCGCGGCATCGAGGCCGTCGGCGACTGAATGCCCCTGCGGGGCTTGGCGGCAAGGCTGCCGCCCGCTCGGGCCGTTCATCAGACTGTGTTGAAGCGGCCATCGGCGATTCACCAAAGTCGGCGGGTCCGGGTGTTAGACCACCGGTACGCCGAAAGAAGGAGCTGGATCGATGGCGGTCGCGAACCTGTACCTGATCGGTGCTCCCAAGTGCGGCACGACCACGGTCGCCGGCTGGCTGGGCAGTCACCAGGACGTGTACTGGTCGACACCCAAGGAGCCGTACTACTGGGCAGATGACTTCCCGGGCCAGCGAGCCCACTACGGTTTCGACACCCGTGAAGCCTATGAGTCCCTCTACTCCTCGCCGGCTGCTGGCTCGAGGACATATCGCGGGGATGCCTCGACCACCTACCTGTACTCAGAGCGGGCGGTTGGTCAGATCGTGGCGAACGTTGCGGAGCCACGTTTCATCGTCTGCCTGCGCAACCCGGTCGACCTCGTGGTGTCCTACCACCGCACCCAGCTGGTAGCCCTCAACGAAGACGAGGCGGACTTTGCCACCGCATGGCTGCGGAGCCTGCGCGGCCAGCTTCCGCAGGCGACCCCGCTGGATCCGAAACTCGTGGACTACCCCCGGATCGGGCGAGTCGGCGCCGCGATGCAACGTCTGTACGAGCTGGTGCCCCGGGAGTGCGTCCACGTCATCCTTCTCGACGACCTCCGCGACGACCCAGCCGGCACCTGGCAGCGGCTTGCCCTTGATCTGGGGCTGGACCCGAACCCGATGCCCGCATTCACCGTCGCAAACCGGAGCAACAAGGCCCATCGCTATCCCGCGCTCCGGCGGCTCACCCACCGGCCCCCCGCTGCTCTTGCCCCGTCCGTGCGGCGACTGCGCGAGTGGTCGCGCACCACCAACCTGACCGGGATACGCGCGTTCAAGCAGGCCATGTGGCGAGCCGAGTCTCGGCCAACGCTGGATCCGCAGTACCGGATGGTCCTGGACGACTTCTTCAGCCGTGACATCGAACTGTTGGCCAGCCTGCTTGACCGCGACCTGACTGCGTGGACCACGGCGGTCGCCCACGCCTGATCGCTGCGCTCCCCAGCCGATTCAGGAATCTTGCCGCGACTGAGCTCAGGTGGCCGCGGCCACCAGGCTGGCGACCAGGACCAGCGGTAGGGAGACGACGGCGCCGAGCGAGGTCGCCATCGTCAGGGTCTTCAGGCTGCCCTTGGTGGAGAGGTCGAGGAGTGTGGTGAACATCCAGAAGAAGTTGCTGTTGACGTGGAGGGCGAACATGGCGCCCGAGGCGATCGCCAGCGCCATGACAACGGGGTCGACCCCGAGCGAGGGGACGATCGGCGAGATGATGCCCGCGGCGGTGATGGCCCCGACCGACACCGACCCGATGGCGAAGTGCAGCACCGCGGCGATGAACCACGCGAGCAGGATGCTGAGGATCACCGGCGCGCTCTCGTCGGCGGAGAACAGGTCCTTGAGCGTGTCGGCCATGCCGCTCTCGGCGATGACGGCACCGAGCGACCCGCCGACGCCGGTGACGAGCAGGATCTCGCCTGTCGTGTGGAAGCCGGCGGTAAGGACCGTGCCGACCTGGTCCGGGCCCAGTGACGGCCGGACCATGCCGAAGGCGATCAGCAGCCCCACGAAGAGTGCGATGTTGGCGTCACCGAGGAAGGCGATAACGGGGTTCGAGGCCTCCGCCACGTCGGTGATCGCCCCTGTGGCGATCAACACCAGCGGCACCAGGATCGGCAGCAGCCGCACCCACAGGGGCAGCCGCGCGGCGCCCTCGGCCCGCGGCACGTCCTCCGTCTCCTCGTGAGGACGCCCCTCCTCGAAGACCACGTCCGGGTCGAAGTCGGTCTCGTCGTTCCAGAAGCCCCGGCCCAGCAGCAGCCGGAACAGGAATGTCGTGACCAGTGCAGTCGTCAGCCCGATCGGCAGTCCGTACAGCAGGTAGATCCCCAGCGGCACCTCCATGAGCCCGGCGACGGCGACCGCCGCCAGCCCGGGCACCACGAAGACGTAGCCGGCGAAGATGCCGATCGCCATGGCACCGGCGAGCCAGGGCAGCCCGTGGCGGCGGTCGACGGCCGGCGCCGACTCCTTGGCCATCGGCGCCGCCAGGACGACCTGAACGTCGACGTAGATGGACGGGAAAATCGTGGAGAGCGTGCCAGCCATCGCGTACGGCAGGCGGCGACCCACTCGGCGCGCGAGAATTTCCACCAGGTCGTTGAAGGTGCCCATCGCGTGTAGCAGTGCTCCGATCAGCACGCCGAAGCCGATGAGCAGGCCGACCTCGGCCATGATCTCGCCGAACCCCCCGGTGATCTGCGCCACCGTGCCCTCGGCACCCAGCCCGGTGGCGAGCCCGAGATACACGCACGCGAGCAGCAGGGAGATCACCGGGTCGACCTTGAACCCGATGATGAGCAGGATCGCGGCCAGGATCGCGATGGCAGAATGCACGATCTCCATGTGCTACTCCGATCTGAGGGGCCAATGGGCGACACCACGCTATTGGACACCGCCGGAATGCGGATACCGGTCCGCAACTCATTTCTGCTCGGACTCGCCGCCAGGCAGGGTCCGACCTACGCTGGAGGCATGAACACCATCCATCTCACAGACGTCGAGCTGGAGATGGCCCGCCACGGGATGACGGCCTATCTCCGCAGTTTCGGGCACGACGAAGCCGATACGGTCCGCCTCATCAAAGCGGTCCTCAGCCGGCTGGCGGCCGCGCAGGCAGAGCCGGAGCCGTCCGCCCCGGCGCACTGATCAAGCGGGGTGCTCTGATGCCGTCGATGAGGGCGGTCGGTCACGGCCGCAGCAGGTAGAGCCGGAAGGCCACGCTCTCGACCGGCAGCACCTCGACGGCGGAGAATCCCGCGTCGCGTGCGTACCGCCGGACGATGTCGGGGCGGATCAGGGTGCCGGTGGCGGCGGAGCCCGGTTCGGTCATGCTCGCGGGGAGGCAGTGCAGCACGCTGTAGCCGTAATGGCGCCGTTCCTGCTCGTCGGCCGGCCCCGCGAAGGCGTCACCGCACGGCTCGTCAGCGACCAGGACGACGCCGTCCGGGCTCAGCGCCTCCCGGGCGGCGCGGAGTACCTCCACCGGCCGGGCCAGGTCATGCAGCATCTCGAACATCGTCGCGAGGTCGTAGCCCGCTCCGGCCAGGGTGGCGGCGTCGCGGACCTCGAAACGCACCCGGTCCGCCACGCCCTCGGCCTCCGCGACCCGTCTGGCCGCCTCGATCGAGCCGGGGTCGAGATCGACACCGTCCACCCTCACACCTGGGTAGGCCTGCGCGATGCTGACGCTCGACCAGCCGATGCCGCAGCCGATTTCCAGCACCCGCGCGCTGCCGGATGCGAGCCGGTCTGCCAGGTCGGGAACGGCGGCCAGCCAGCTCTCGATCTCGGCCCGGTAGACCGGTCTGGTGCCGCGCGCCTGGCCCTCGGACTCGTCCGGGCCGTAGTCGGCGTACGGGATGCCCACGCCGGTGCGGAACGACTCCACCAGCCGCGGCACCTGCGCGAGATCGGCGACCAGGGAGTGGACGGTGCCGGCCACGCCGTCCAGGGCGTCTGGGTCGAGTAGCACGGCGACGTGGCTCGGCGGCAGGGCGAACCGCCACTCGCCGCCGTCGTTCGTCGCCGCCAGCAGCTCGGTGGCGCCCTGCTGCTCGAGCCACTCGCGCACCATTCGCTCGTTGGTGCCGGTCCGTCCCGCCAGCTCGGCAGCCGTGGCGGGCCCGTCGTCAGCAAGCGACTGGTAGAACCCCAGCTTCACTCCCAGGTACGTCGAGGCGATGTCGAACGCTCCGAGCGTCGCATCGTTCATCCGCTGGACGAATTCCTCACGAGACATGCATCCCTCCTCGGGCGACGGCGTCTGCCGATCAGATTGTTCGGCGCGGCATTGCTCCCACCATTGCAGCAGGCGCCGGACACGGCACCTGTTCCCTCTCTTCGATCCCGAGGCTGCGTCGTTCCTTCTTCGGAAGAGAATGGTCTTGGTCGGAGTTCACCAGTTGTGAGCTCACGCATGCTGATTCTGATCGACGAGCTCGAACCGCTCAGCAACTGGTGAACGGCAGGCGGCGAGGCGGATTCGACGGCCCTGAACGAGCGGCGACCACTCGGCGTACATCGATGCCCGCCAACCCCTTGTGCCGTGCGGTGCGGCGAGGCGAGCCTAGGGCCATGACTCGCGCGAGCAAGAGAACGCCATCAGGGCACGGACTGGTCCAAGCGACGGCTGACCTCCTGGTCGAGCAGGCGCGTGTCCTGACCGACCTCGTTGCCTCGGCGGGGAGCGGTGCGATGGGAGTTCTCCCTGCTCCGGTCTCTGCCACCGTCACCCGGTTGCTGACCACCCTCGAGCAGCTCGTCGAGGAGGTCCCGTCAATCTCCGACGAGCTGGACGTCCTGGCCAAAGAGCTCCACGCCAAACGCCTCAGCATCGCTGCGTTGCGGGCCGAGCTGTCCGCCATGGACTCCCAGCTCGAGGTCCTCGAGAGGACTCTCGCCCCGGTCCAGTCGTGGAGCCACCAATGGAGCGTGACGAGGAAGGCGTTGGTTAACGCGCTGCGGTCAGAGTCCGCTCCTAATCCTCCCCGCTGACCGGATAGCGGTTGAAGGTCGCGGTCATCGTGCCGTCCGGGTCGAGTCTGCCCAGGAGGGCGTCGGCGATGCCGGCAAGCTGCTGGACCTGGCCGGGAGTCAGGGCGTCGATGACGTGCTCCCGAACGTTGGCGACGTGCCCCGGCGCAGCCTCGACCACCTTGCTCCAGCCGGCAGGCGTGAGGCGGGCGTTGGTGGCCCTGGCGTCTTGTGGACAAGGAAAGCGTTCGACCAGGCCGCGGTCCTCGAGTCGGCGTACCACGTGCGAGAGCCGCGGTAGCGTCGCGTTGGTCTGCATCGCCAGCGTTGTCATCCGCAGGGTCCGTTCCGGTGCCTCCGACAGCATGGCGATGACGAAGTACTCGAAGTGTGTCAGCTCGGCGTCGCGTCGCAGCTGGGAGTCGAGGACGCCAGGCAGCAGTTCCAGCACTGCGGCCAGGCGCACCCACGCCGCCATCTCCTGATCGTCGAGCCAGTTCGTGTCCACGACCCCATCCTCTCAGGAAATAGTTGTCGCAACAACTTTCTTGGTGTACAGTAATAGTTGTAGCAACAACCAAATCGATCAAGGAGCATTTCATGACGCACGTCAGCATCATCGGCAAGGGCAACATGGGCCAGGCCATCTCCAGCATCGTCACCAAGGGCGGCAATACCGTCGAGGTCCTCGACCAGTCCGACGCCGACAAGCCGGCGACCGGTGACATCGTCGTTCTCGCCGTCCCCTACCCGGCGGTGGCCGACGTCATCGCCCAGCGCGCCGACCAGTTCGCCGGCAAGGTGGTCGTCGACATCACCAACCCACTGGACTTCGAGACCTTCGACTCCCTGACCGTCCCGGCCGACGGCTCGGCCGCTGCCGAGATCGCCGCCGCTCTTCCCCAGTCGCGCGTCCTGAAGGCGTTCAACACCACCTTCGCGGCCACCCTGGCGTCCGGCACCGTCGGCCCCGTGCCGACCACCGTCCTCATCGCTGGCGACGACGGGGATGCCAAGACCCTGCTGGCCGGCGTCGTTGCCGCCGGCGGATTGCGCGCCCTCGACGCCGGCGCCCTCTCCCGGGCCCGTGAGCTCGAGGCCGTCGGCTTCCTGCAGCTGACTCTCGCCGTCACCGAGAAGGTCTCCTGGACCGGCGGCTTCGGCGTCGCCGCCTGACAGACCACCTTTCTCATCGAGAGCGGAGCCGACTCGCGAGGAGCCTGGACGCATCTTCGGTGCTCACTGCATCGGAGATGGTCCTGGCTTCGTCGGCGCCGACCTCGGCGCGCGACATCTCCCACGAGGAGCGGATCAGTCGCTTGGCTTGCCCGAGTGCGAAGGACGGACCCGCGGCGAGCTCGGCTGCCACAGCAGCCGCGCGCTCTGCGACCCCAGCATCGTCGACGACCTCCGTGACCAGACCCCATTCCAGCGCTTCACGCGCGGACAGGGCACGGTTCGTGAGCGCCAGGGCGAGGGCCCGCTGCTGACCGATGGCGCGCGGCAGGAGGTAGGAGACTCCGCAGTCCGGCGTCAGCCCGACCCCGGAATAGGCGGTCACGAATCTCGTGGACTGCGCCGCAACGATGACGTCGCAGCTGAGCATGACTGCCAGTCCGGCGCCGGCCACCGCACCTTGCACCGCAGCGACCGTGGGTTTGTCGAGCGCCGCCAGCTTCTGCAGGGCACCATCCAGGGCGCGGGCCAGGGCCAGGACATAGGCCGCCCGATCCGGTGCTGCGACCATGGTGGCGACGTCGCCTCCGGCGCAGAACCGCTTGCCGGCGCCGGTCATGAGGACGGCGCGCACTGAGACGTCCGATGCTGCTCGCTCGATGATCGACTCGAGCTCGTGAGCCGTCGGCAGGTCGACTGCGTTCGACACAGCGGGCCGGTTCAGCTCGATCCGGCCGACGCCGCCGACCTGTCGGTAGATCACGTTTTCGGACATCACAAACGCTCGATGATGGTGGCGTTGGCCATGCCGCCGCCCTCGCACATCGTCTGGAGGCCGTAACGAGCGTCGGTGCGGCGCAGGTGATGGATCATCGTGGTCATCATCCGCGCGCCAGTGGCGCCGAGCGGATGACCGAGTGCGATCGCCCCACCAAGCGCGTTCGTCCGCTCGGGTGCCGCCGCCGTTTCGTTCTGCCATGCGAGTACGACGGACGCGAACGCCTCGTTGACCTCGAACAGGTCGATGTCGTCCATGGTGAGACCCGCCCGGCGAAGCACCAGGTCCGTCGCGGGGATAGGTCCGGTCAACATGAGTACCGGGTCGGATCCGACGACACCCATCGCGTGCACCCGCGCAACTGGCGTGAGCCCGTGTGCGCGGACGGCGGCCTCTGAGGCAACAAGCAGTGCTGCCGCCCCATCGGAGATCTGGCTCGAGACTGCAGCCGTGATGCGACCGCCTTCGCGCAGAGGCTTGAGCTGGGCCAACCTCTCTCTCGTGCTGTCGGGCCGGGGACCCTCGTCGGCCACCACTCCGGCGTACGGCGCGATCTCGTCGGCGAACCACCCGGCGTCCGCAGCGGCGAGTGCTCGCCGGTGGCTCTCGACTGCGAACTCCTCCATGGCGTCGCGGGTGATGCCCCACTTCTCAGCGATCAGCTCGGCGCCGCGGAACTGGGAGATCTCCTGGTCTCCGAAGCGCTGAGCCCAGCCGTCACCGCCGTACGGGAAGCCCATGCCTTCGCGCTGACCGACTAGCGCGGCGCTCGCGATGGGCACCGAGCTCATCACCTCGACCCCGCCCGCGATCACCAGGTCCTGGCTCCCGGACATCACCGCCTGGGCAGCGAAATGCACGGCCTGCTGCGCCGAACCACACTGCCGGTCCAGGGTCGTGCCCGGCACGGTCTCGGGGAGCCCGGCGGCAAGCCACGAGTTCCGGGCGATGTTGCCAGCCTGGGCTCCGATTTGGTCCACACAGCCGAAGATGACGTCGTCGACGGCCGCTGGATCCACGTCGACACGGTCGAGGAGCGCTCGGAGTACGTGCGCCCCCAGATCGTTGGGATGGACGGCGCTCAGACCACCGCCGCGACGGCCAACGGGGGAGCGGACGGCTTCGACGATGAACGCTTCAGGCATGAGAGAACTCCAACTCCGGGTTGTCGTCGGTTACAGAACTGAATTTAGTTCAAGTTCTCGGAGATGTCGAGATCCGGGGGTTGCCGCCACCGGCAATCTGGCCTAAATTGAACCTAAGTCAGTTCAGGAACCGGTCGGTTCCGCAACACCGAGGAGGGCACGTGGACGAGTTGTTCATCACCGTGCTGAGTGGCGTAGCGAACGGAGCCGTCTACGGGCTGGTGGGCCTGGGACTGGTGATCATCTTCCAGTCCACGGATGTCATGAACTTCGCGATGGCAGCGATGGCGACGACGGCCAGCTACGTCGCGCTGAGCGCATACGACGCGGGGCTGGCCCTCGCCCTGGCGCTGGTCGTGGCCGTGTTCTTCGCCTCCGCCTTCGGGTTGGTCGTCAGGGAGGTGCTGATCCGCCCTTTGGGGGAGGGCAGGCTGTTCGCGGCCCTCGTGGTCACGATGGGCGTGGCCATCAGTGTCGAGCACTTCGTCGGGCGTCACTGGGGGGAGCAGCCCCGGGCCTTCCCTCGGCTGGCTGAGGGCACGCTGCAGGTGGGTGGGTCACGGATCAACATCCAGGACCTCATCATCATCGTGGTCGCAGTGGCCGCGATGGCCGGAGTCGCCTTCCTGTTCCGTCGTACGTCGCTCGGGTCAGCCATGCGAGCCGTAGCCGAGTCCTCGGAGACCGCAGGGGTGCTCGGCATCAACTCCCAGAAGATCGCCCGGATCGCCTGGGCACTGGGGGTCGGCCTCGCCACCCTCGGCGTCGTGCTCTACGCCCCCAACGCCGGCCTCACGCCGGTCGTGCTCGCTCCTGTTCTGTTCCGGGCGTTTGCCGGGATCCTGCTCGGGGGGCTCACCAGCATGACCGGTGCCGTCGTGGGCGGTCTCGTCATCGGGGTGCTGGACAACCTGGCGGCCGTGTACATCTCCGCAAGCTTCCGCGACACGTTCGTGTTCTCTGTTGCCGTGCTCGTGCTGCTCGTCCGTCCGCAGGGCATGTTCGGCCGCCAAGCCTTCGTGAGGGTGTGACCCATGAACCTCGACATCTCCCAGAAAAGCGACACGACAGTGAACCCGCAAGGAGAAGACACCCTGCGAACCTCTTCGCCGGTCCTTCCCAAGGTCCGCCCGACCACATCGTCGGCCTGGCACCGGATCTGGCCGTGGGTGCGACTGCTGTCGGGGCCACTTGCCGCGGTGCTGGCCATCCTCCTCCTGCGGTCCGGCGCGATCCCGCTCTACACGGAGTTCACGGTAGGACTCGGCGCCGTCTATGCGTTGATGGTGCTGTCGCTGAGCCTGCTGGCGTCCTGGACGGGGATCTGGTCGATCGGCCATCCCGCGCTG
Organism: uncultured Actinomycetota bacterium; assembly: GCA_963844385.1. Lineage (GTDB taxonomy): Bacteria > Actinomycetota > Actinomycetes > Propionibacteriales > Nocardioidaceae > Nocardioides. The sequence continues at coordinate 66,087 of CAWJOJ010000031.1, forward strand.
GTCGCGATCGGCGCCTACGCCATGGCCTACGGTTCCGGACACGGGTGGTCGCTCCAGTTGACGATCGCTCTCACCGTCACCGCGTGTGCGCTCATCGGAGCCTTCCTCGGCTTCGTTGGCTCGCGGTTCTCCGTGCTGTACGTCGCTCTGCTGACGCTGGCTTTCACGTTGGTCTGCCTCGAGATCATCAACGTCTGGCAGGGCGTGACAAACGGCGACCAAGGGGTCCCGGTCAACATCGTGTCGACGCCGCTCGGGGACATCTTCCCGTCGTCGTCCGAGGCGATCTATATCGTGATCGGGACGCTTGGCCTCTGCCTGGCCGCCGCCGAAGCCGTCCGCAGGTCCTCAATCCGCCTGCGGCTGGTCGCGGCCAAGACCCACCCCGTGGTCGCCCGAACCATCGGCATCTCGCCGGAGGCCCAGTCGGCGATCGGCTTCGCCGCGAGCGGGGGAGTGGCCGGACTGGCCGGAGTCATGCTCGGCCTGGTCTCCGGCTTTGTCAGCCCCGAGACCTTCTCCCTGGTGCTCGCAGTCAACCTGATCGCGGCAAGTGTGCTCGGCGGCACCGGCAGCCTGATCGGTGCGGTGCTCGGCGGCGCGTTCCTGGCGTCCGCGCCGAGCGTGGCGTCGTCGCTCTCGATCGACCAGCCCTACCTGCTCGGTGGACTGCTGATCCTGTCCCTGATCTTCCTGCCCGAGGGCGTCGTGCCTGCGGTCGTCGGTCGGGTGGACCGCTGGACGGGCTGGACCGAGCGGATGGAGCGGAGCAAGGAGACGGCGTACGCAGCCGCCAAGGCTGCGCCGAAGCCGACACCCACCGACACCGACGAGGGCACCCTCATGACCGTCGAGGGTCTCGGAGTCCGCTTCGGCGGGCTGAGGGCGGTCCAGGGAGTCGCGATGACCCTCACCCCCGGCGAGGTGGTCGCCGTCATCGGTCCCAACGGCGCGGGCAAGACGACCTTCGTCAACGCGCTCTCCGGAATCGCCGGAGGGGCAACCGTCGAGGGCAGCATCAACTTCGACGGCAAGGAGCTTCGCAAGGTACGGCCGACCAGGCGACGGTCGCGTGGGCTGGGCCGTACATTCCAGCATGCCGAGCTGTTCCCCGAGCTGTCGGTGGCCGAGAACGTGCTCGTGGTCAATCGTTGGGCCACGACAGCCGACCGGCGCCGGGTGCACCGGCTCCTCGCGTCTGTCGGGCTGGCGGGCCTCGGCCATCGGCGGCCCGCGGACCTGTCCTTCGGACCCCAGAAGCGGATCGACCTCGCCCGTGCCATCGCCGAGTCTCCGCGCCTGCTGATCCTCGACGAGCCGTTCGGCGGCCTCGACTCCGAGGAGCGCTCGGTCCTCGCAGGGCACATCAGGCGGCTACGGACGGACGGCGTCTGCGTGGTCATCATCGACCATGTCCTCGACGACCTCTTCGCCGTCGCGGACCGCGTGGTCGCCTTCGACTTCGGCCAGCTCATCGCCGAGGGGACACCCGAGACGATCCTGGATGACCCGACCGTGCGTAGCTCGTACCTCGGCGAGGTGGACCTCGAGGCGCCGGCCGGTCGAAGCGGAAGGGCCGACACCACCGTCATCTCCCTGGAGTCGGTTTCCCACCACTACGGCGGCGTGCGCGCACTCGAGGACATCGCGCTCTCGGTGGCCAAGGGCACGGTTCTCGGTGTGGTCGGGACCAACGGGGCCGGCAAGAGCACGCTCGGACGGATCCTGCACGGATCCCTCAAGCCCAGTGCAGGCTCGCGTACGTCGCAAGCCCGCATCAGCCTCGTCCCGGAAGGGCGGGCGCTGTTCAAGACCCTTTCGGTACGAGAGAACCTCGAGGTGGCGGCCTACGCCAGTGGCATCGGACGCGCCAGGATGCGGCGCCGGCTGGCAGAGCTGACCGAATGGCTGCCCGAACGCGTCGGGACCCGGATGGACATCTCGGCAGGCGCACTGTCCGGGGGCGAGCAGCAGCTGGTGGCAATCGCCCGGGCGCTGATGGCCGAGCCCGAGGTGCTGATCCTGGACGAGCCCGCGCTCGGACTCTCACCGGTGATGGTCAACGAGGTCTTCTCCCAGATCAACACGCTGGCCCGGGAGGGAATCACCACGGTGATTCTCGACCAGTCCCTGAACCGTGCGCTGAAGACCTGCTCGGAGGTGGTGGTCCTGCGCCAGGGCGAGGTGGTCGCGCGAGGAAGCTCGAGCGTCGACGGGTTCGCCGCCACGGCCGAGGAGGCGTACTTCGGACAGACCCAGGAGACCCTGGTGGAGGAGGAGCTGTGAGCGTCCAACCGTGGCCCGAGGCCGATGCCTCCGTCCTTGCTCCGGTCGCCGAGCACGAGGACCTGCGCAAGGTGATGCGCGACCTCCTGCAGACCCACGCGTCGCACGATCAGGTCCGCCAGTCCGCCGACAGCCCGGAGGGCTACTCGGCAGAGCTGTGGTCGATGCTCAACGACGAGATGAGCGTGAGCTCGTTGGCCGTCCCTGAAGACCGTGGAGGGCTCGGGTTCGGCCTGAGCGTGCTGGCCGTCGTACTCGAGGAAGCCGGGCGGGCCCTGCTGCCCGAACCGTTGCTGGCGTCCGCCGTACTCGGTGTGCGAGCCGTCCTCGCGGCGCCGGACGGCGCCGTTCCCGACGAGATCGTCAGCGGGGTGCTGGATGGTCGGCTGGTTGCCACGGTGGCGCTGGGCGAGCACTCCGACAGCCGAGCTGACGGCGTCGACAGATGGTTCTTCACACACGGTGACTGGACGTGTGGGTCGCGCCCTGCACGGCGAGACGGCCACGCTTCTCGTCGTGGCCGCAGCGACGGAGGCGGGGGAGCAGTCTCTGTACGTCGTCGATCTCCGCGATGAACGACGTCTCCCGGCGCACCGCTCTCGAGGTCCTGGACCTGACCCGCAGACAGGCTCGCATCGACCTCGACGCAGCGCCCGCGCACCTGGTCGCCGGTCCCGAAGGCCTGCCCGCCGTGGTGTCGGACCTCACCACTCTCGCCGGGGTCGCGCTGGCAGCCGAACAGGTCGGGATGCTGGCCACGATGCTCGAGATGACCCGCACGTACGTCGAGCAGCGGCACCAGTTCGGACGTCCACTTGCGCTCCTTCCAGATCGTCAAGCATCGTCTCGCCGACCTGTTGGTCGACCTAGAGCGGTCGCGGTCCGCGGCTCGCTACGCCGCGGCCGCATGGGACCAGGACCCCGCCTCCGCAGGTCTGGCGGCGGCGGTGGCGGGTGCGACCTGCACCGACGCTGTCATCCGGGCGGCGCACGAGACCGTCCAGCTGCATGGCGGTGTCGGCTTCACCTGGGAGCACGCCGCCCACTTCTTCGTACGGCGGGCACTCGGCGACGAAGCCGTGTTCGGGTCGGCGCGGGTCCACCGCGCCCGCATCGCTGACCTGCTTGGGATCTGAGGGCAGACCAGGTCTCGCCCGTCAGCGGCGAGCCAAGAACTTCTCATGATGAATCACGTAGGCGGAGGGGCCATGGCAGAGGAAAGTCACGCGGAAACCGGTGGGACCGGATCACTGGGCAGGATCCTGATCGGCGGCAGCGCCGCAGCCCGTGCCGGGGTCTCACTGAGTGCGGAGCTCGTCCGGATCGGCCTGGGCCGCTCCGAGCTCGCGCCGGAAAGAGGTGACAACCGGTTCAAGGACGCCACCTGGAGCGACAACATCTACTTCCGCCGGCTGCTGCAGTCCTACCTGGCCTGGTGTCGGTCCGTCGACGTAGTCGTCGACAGCCTGGAGGAGGACGACTGGCGTCGCGCGGCCACGGCGCGGTTCCTGCTGGGCATCCTCACCAGCGCGGCCGCGCCGACCAACTTCCTCGCCGGAAACCCTGCGGCGGTCAAACGCCTGCTGGAAACAGGCGGCACGAGCCTGGTCCGCGGGACCCGCAACTGGGTGACCGACCTGGTGACCAACGGCGGAATGCCGTCGATGGTGAAGCGCGGGGCCCTGCGGGTCGGCGAGCAGCTGGCGGTCACGCCCGGGGGAGTCGTGAGCCGCGACGAGGTCGCCGAGCTGATCCAGTACTCCCCGACAACCGAGGAGGTGTACGAACGGCCGGTCCTCGTCGTACCCCCTCCGATCGGCCGGTACTACTTCCTCGACCTGGCGCCGGGGCGGAGCTTCGTGGAGTACGCGACCAGCCGCGGTCTGCAGACGTTCATGCTCAGCTGGCGAAACCCCTCGTCGGGGCAGTCCGACTGGGACCTCGACACGTACGCCGCGCGGATCGACGCCGCAATCCGCGAGGTCCGCGACCTGACGAACGCGGAAGACGTGAACGTGATCAGCTTCTGTGCCGGCGGGATCATGACCGCCGGCGTGCTCAGCCACCTGGCTGCGAACGGCGAGTCTCCCGTGCACAGCGTGGCGTTCGCCGTGACCCTGCTCGACTTCGGCCTGACGGCGCCGATCGGTGCGTTCAGCTCCGCGCGGCTGCTTGCCCTGGCGCGGTGGAACTCCCGGCGGGCGGGGGTCATCACCGCGGCCAACATGGGCTCGGTGTTCAGCTGGATGCGGCCCGACGATCTCGTGTGGAACTACTGGGTCAACAACTACCTGATGGGCCTCGACCCGCCGGAGTTCGACATCCTGTCCTGGAACGCGGACGGCACGAACGTGCCGGGGGCATTGCACGGGCAGTTCCTCGACATCTTCGAGCGCAACCCCCTCGTCACGCCGGGCGGGATGACGTGCCTCGGCAGCCCGATCGACCTGGCCAGCATCACGGTGCCCGCCTTCGTGGCCGGGGCCGTGAACGACCATCTGACGCCGTGGCGCGGGACCTACCGGACGGTGCAGCTTCTCGGTGGGGAGACCACGTTCGTGCTCAGCAACGCCGGGCACATCGCCAGCCTCGTCAACCCGCCCGGCAACCCTCGTGCGACCTACTTCGCGGGTGCGGCGGACGCTGGTCAGTCCGCCGACCAGTGGCTGGACGCCGCCGAGAAGCGCTCGGGGTCGTGGTGGGAGCAATGGGCCGACTGGAACGTGGCCAGGTCCGGTCGCCTCGTCGCTGCCCCGCAGACTCTGGGTGACGCCGCGCATCCGGTGCTGGTGCCGGCGCCGGGCTCCTACGTGCGGGACGAGGTGCCCGCGTGAGATCTGTGGCCGGGCCGGAGGTTGCCGAAGTCCGGCCCGGCGAAGAGCTGGACTGGGCATCCCTCGAGGCGTACCTCCGCCGTCATCTGCCACAGGCATCGGGCCCGTTCTCGGTCCTGCAGTTCCCCAACGGCTCGGCCAACCTCACCTACCTGGTCCGGTTCGGTGCGGACGCCGTCGTCGTCCGCCGGCCGCCGTTCGGCGTGATCGCAACCGGTGCCCACGACATGCGCCGGGAGCACACCGTGTTGTCGCGGCTGCATGCGGCGTACCCGCGGGCCCCGCTGGGCCTGCACTACTGCGCCGACGAGTCGATCATCGGCGCACACTTCCTGGTCTCCGAGTACCGGTCGGGGGTCGTCGTGTGGGACCGGGTCCCGGAGCAGCTGTCGGTGGGCGAGGACCCGGGTCGTCGCATCGGCTTCGCAGTGGTGGACGCGCTGGCGGATCTGCATCTGGTCGATCCGGCAGCCTGCGGCCTCGGCGACCTCGGCCGCCCCACGGGATATCTGGAGCGCCAGCTCGGCGGGTGGCAGCGTCGCTGGGAGGCGGTCGCGATCGAGGGCCGCGGCACGATGGACCGGGTCGGCGAGCTGCTCGCCCGACACCTCCCCACATCTGGGCGCCCAGCCCTGGTGCACAACGACTTCAAGGTCGACAACTGCCAGTTCGCACCCGGCTCGCCGGACGTAGTCACCTCGGTCTTCGACTGGGACATGGCGACGCTCGGCGACCCCCTGACCGACCTCGGGACGCTGCTGAACTACTGGCCCGACGGGGCGACGCCGGCCGACGGTGTCCCGGGCGTGGAGAACGTCGGACTGCCGGGGCGCGACGAGGTCGTCGAGCACTATGCCTTGAGGACCGGGAAGGACCTGACCCGCGGAGACGTCGCCTGGTACGAGGCCTTCGGCTGCTGGAAGACCGCGGTCATCATGCAGCAGCTCTACGTGCGGCACCTTCGCGGCGAGAGCTCCGACGACCGGATGACTGCCCGCGGCAGCCAGGTCGCTCGCATCGCGGACCGGGCGCTCGGCCTCGCCGAGACCCTGGGACAACTCCCACCCCGAAGGACTCACCCATGACGATCGACCTGACCCCCGACCCGCACGTCGCCGACCTCGCGGCGCGAACCGCGGCGTTCGTTCGCGCGGTCGCCGTGCCAGAGGAAGAGCGGCTCTCCGGTGTCGCCAGCGCGGGCGGCGAGCCGCTGCGCCAACACCTGCAGCAGGCCGCGCGCGAGGCCGGCGTGTTCGCTCCTCACGTCTCGCTCGAGTACGGCGGGCACGGCCTCGACATGCGCGCCCGCGCTGTGGTCTTCGAGGAGGCCGGCTGGTCGCTGTTCGGACCGCTCGCTCTCAACATCGCAGCACCGGACGAGGGCAACATGCACCTCCTCGAGGCGGTCGCAACTGCAGAGCAGAAGCTTCGGTATCTCAAGCCGCTGGCGGAGGGAGCGGTCAGGTCGTGCTTCGCGATGACCGAGCCGGCACCGGGGGCGGGGTCCGACCCGGCGGCGCTGTCGACCGTCGCCACGTCCACGGACGGCGGCTGGCTGATCAACGGCCGCAAGTGGTTCATCACCGGCGCGGACGGGGCGGCGTACACGATCTGCATGGCCCGCACGTCTGGACGCCCGGGCGACCGCGGCGGCGCGACGATGTTCCTCGTCGACGCCGGCACACCCGGTCTCCGGATCACGCGCCACATCGACACGCTCGACGAGGCGTTCTTCGGAGGGCACTGCGAGCTCGAGTTCGAGGACGTGTTCGTCACGCAGGAGTCGGTGCTCGGGGAGGTCGACAAGGGCTTCGAGTACGCCCAGGTCCGGCTGGCCCCGGCGCGTCTCACCCACTGCATGCGCTGGCTCGGCATCGCCCGACGCGCCCAGGAGATCGCGGTGACCCGCGCGACGGAGCGTCGGATGTTCGGCTCGAGGCAGGGTGACCTCGGCATGGTGCAGGCGATGATCGCGGACTCGGAGATCGACGTCGCCGCGTCCCGACTGCTGATCTGGCAGGCCTGCGCGGAGCTGGACGAGGGCCGCAGTGCGGCCCAGTCGAGCTCGATCGCCAAGACGTTCGTCGCGGAGGCGGTCGGACGTGTCGTCGACCGGTCGCTGCAGATCTGCGGAGCTTTGGGCATCTCGGGAGATGTCCTGCTCTCGCAGTACTACCGCGAGGTGCGGCCGTTCCGCATCTACGACGGCCCGTCCGAGACCCACCGGTGGGCGATCGCCAAGCGCCGGCTCCGCCAGGGCGCCGTACCCGCAACCCCCGAAAGGATCACTGCTGATGCCTGAGACCATCACCGCTGCCCGCACCCTGGCCTACTCCGAGCTCGACCGCTCCGTCGGCGCTCAGCTCGGACCCACAGCCTGGGCGCCGGTCACCCAGCCGCAGGTGAACGGCTTCGCCGACCTCACCCACGACCATCAGTGGATCCACGTCGACGAGGAACGCGCGAAGCACGGCCCGTTCGGCGCCACGATCGCGCACGGCTACCTCACGCTCTCCCTGGTGCCGTTCTTCCTCGATCAGCTCCTCGAGGTCACCGGAGTCTCGATGGCGGTGAACTACGGACTGGAGAAGGTCAGGTTCCCCGCGCCGGTCCCGGTGGGGTCGAGCGTGCAGGCTTCGGCCGAGATCGTCGGCGTCGAGCCACGTGACGGTGCGACCCAGCTGACCGTGCGCGTCTCGGTGCGCTGCGACGCCGCCGACCGGCCGGTGTGCGTGGCGGACGTGGTCATCCTGTTCGTGGCCTGACTAGGGAGTAGGAGCCTAGGACAGGCCGAGGATGGTCCCGTCGTCGGCCAAGTCGATGCGCGACGCGGACGGATCGCCGGGCAGCCCGGGCATGGTCATCATGTCGCCGCAAACCACGACGACGAAGCCCGCGCCCGCGGACAACCGGACCTCGCGGACGTGAAGCTCGTGCCCGGACGGGGCGCCGAGCGAGGCCGGGTCCGTCGAGAAGGAGTACTGGGTCTTCGCCACGCACACGGGCAGGGAACCGTACCCGTCCCGTTCGACGCGCAGCAGCCGCCGTCGGGCCTTGGCGTCCCACGTCACCAGCCCGGCGCCGTACAGCCGGGTCGCGATGGCCTCGACCTTCGCGGTGAGGGACAGGTCGTCGTCGTAGGTGAACGAGAAGGAGTACGGCGAGGGCTCGTCGAGCGCCTGGAGCACTCCCTTTGCGAGGTCCTGCGCGCCCACCCCGCCGTCGGCGAAGTGCGTCGCCGGGAACGCCCGAACGCCCTCGGACGCGACCAGCTCGACGACCTTCGCCACCTCGACGTCGGTGTCGGTCGGGAAGCGGTTGACGGCGACGACGCACCGGATGCCGTACACCTCGCGGATGTTGTTCAGGTGCCTGCGCAGGTTGACCATCCCGGCCTCGATCGCGCCGAGGTCTTCGGTGCCGAGGTCGGCCAGCGGCACGCCGCCGTGATACTTCAGGGCTCGCACCGTCGCCACGACCACCGCGACGTCGGGACGCAGACCGGACTTGCGGCACTTGATGTCGACGAACTTCTCCGCCCCGAGGTCCGCTCCGAATCCCGCCTCGGTGACCACCAGGTCGGCCAGTCGCAGCCCGGCGCGGGTTGCCATCACCGAGCTGCAACCGTGCGCGATGTTCGCGAACGGGCCGCCGTGCACGAACGCCGGTGCACCGTCGAGGGTCTGCACCAGGTTCGGCGCGAGCGCGTCCCGGAGCACGGCCGCCATCGCGCCGTCGGCGCCGAGGTCGCGCGCGGTGACCGGCTGCGTCCCTCGCGTGTAGCCGATCACGATGTCACCGATGCGGCGCTTCAGATCCGCCCACGACTCGGTGAGGCAGAAGATCGCCATCAGCTCCGAGGCGACGACGATGTCGAACCCGTCCTCGCGCGGGAAGCCGTTCACGTGGCCGCCCATGCCGACCACGACCTCGCGAAGCGCGCGGTCATTCATGTCGATCACGCGCTTCCAGGTGACGCTCCGGACGTCGATGTCGAGCTCGTTGCCGTGGTGCACGTGGTTGTCGATCAGTGCCGACAGCAGGTTGTTCGCGGCGGCGATCGCGGCGAAGTCACCGGTGAAGTGCAGGTTGATGTCGGTCATCGGCACGACCTGGCTGTAGCCGCCACCGGCCGCGCCGCCCTTCATGCCGAACACCGGGCCCATCGACGGCTCGCGCAGGCACGCGAGCGTCCGGCGTCCCAACCCGTGCAGGGCGTCGGTGAGGCCGACGGTGGTCGTGGTCTTGCCCTCGCCGGGCGGAGTCGGGGACATCGCGGTCACGAGGACGAGTCGGCCGAGCGACCGGTCGGCGAGGGTCGCCAGGTAGGTCGGATCGACCTTGGCTTTGTAGTGGCCGTACGGCACCAGGTGCCGCTCCGCGATCCCGAGCGTCTCGTCTGCCACCTCCCTGATCGGGCGCAGCGTGGCGGCATTGGCGATCTCGATGTCAGACAACACAGTCGTCGGCCCTCCCTCGGTCGGTCCCGCTCTGCACGGTAGCCGAGTTCTTGCACGCGCTGCGCCGCCTGCACGCGGCGCATTCCTGGTATTTCCAGCACCCGGAAGTGGTACTACTCTCACGCAGAGCGTCACTCTCTCGGGTCAATCCGTCCAGCCGTCCCTGAGGAAGCCATGCGAGTTGATCGTCGTACTGCTGCTGTTGCCAGTGTCGTCACTCTTGCCGCGACCGTCGCCGTACTCGGTGCGCGACCTGCTCCAGCGGCCACCTCAGCTCCGCCCGACCAGGTGTTTTCAACAAAGCTCGTGAACCGGGTCACCGGTGCGAACGTCATGAAGCGAATGCAGGCGCTCCAGGCCATTGCCGACGCCAACGGCGGCACCCGCGCCGCCGGGACGCCGGGCTACACCGCTTCGCGCGACTACGTCGCCAGAGTGCTGCGCAACGCCGGCTACCAGGTCACGCTTGATGCGATCAATTTCGTCGAGGACTGGGTGGAGAACAGCCCGCCCACGTTGGACGTCGTGTCGCCGACTCCCAAGAGCTACGCCACCAACGAAGACTTCTTCACGTTCCAGCCATCACCGGCCGGCGATGTGACCGCGGAGGTCCAGGGCGTCGACCTGACGCTGCCCCCAACTCCGACTCCGACCTCGACCAGCGGGTGCGAAGCCTCCGACTTCGCCGGCTTTGTCCCCGGCAGGATCGCGTTGATTCAACGCGGCACCTGCGCGTTCGCCGCCAAGGTGCGCAACGCCGGGTTCGCCGGCGCGTCCGGGATCATCATCTTCAACGAGGGCCAGCCGGGACGGACGGATGCGTTCCCGCTCGACATTGGCGAGTGGCGGGCTGGCATCCCCATGGTCTTTGCCGACTTCTCCGTCGGCAACGAGCTCGCCTCCACACCGGGAACGGTGGTTCGGCTCAAGGTCGACTCGACCCTCACCCTGGGGACCAACCACAACGTAATCGCGGAGTCCCCAACCGGCAGGCCAGGCAACGTCGTGATGATCGGCGCCCACCTCGACAGCGTCCCGGCCGGGCCGGGCATCAACGACAATGGCTCGGGCGTCGCGGCCATCCTCGAGGCGGCCGTGCAGATGCGGAACTTCCCCGTGCGCAACAAGGTCCGTTTTGCATTCTGGGCGGCCGAGGAAATCGGGCTGCTCGGTTCCGACCAGTACGTCGAGGGCCTGTCTGCAGCCGAGCGGGACCGGATCAAGCTCTACCTCAACTTCGACATGGTGGCGTCGCCCAACTACGCCTACAAGCTGTACGACGGCGACGACTCCGACGGGGTGGGCTCGCCTGCCGGGCCGCCCGGCTCGGCGCAGATCGAGGCCCAGCTCGCTGCCTTCTTCGACGGTCGCGGCCTCGGCCACGTCGGCACCGACTTCGACGGTCGCTCCGACTACGGTCCGTTCATCGCCATCGGGATCCCCGCAGGGGGCATCTTCACCGGCGCCGAAGGCATCAAGACGCCCGAGGAACAGGCTCTGTTCGGCGGCACGGCCGGGGTGGCCTACGACGTCTGCTACCACCAGGCGTGCGACACGATCGCCAACCCGAACCCGACCGCGCTCGACGTCAATGCCGACGCCATCGCCGATTCGGTGGCGAGGTACGCATTCAACACGACCGCCATCCCCTGAGCCGCGCATTTGAGGAGTACGGCTAGCCGGCGGCGACGGTCCGGACGAGTAGGCCTATCTTGTCGATGCGGTGCTCGGGGTTCTTGAACTCGTCGGCCCAGTAGTTGCCTTGCGCGTGGTCCTCCATCGTCGCGCACGTGGAGAGCGTGAGGAACGCTCGGCTCGGCGGCGCGCCCGGACGACCCGGCACCGCGGCACGCTGCTCGGCGAGCGATCGCTGCGACCGGAACGACGTCTCGCGGGTGCGGCGGATCTCGTAGACGTAGCGGACACCGGCGGCCTCGACCACCGCCCGCTGTCCGATGCGTAGGGAGGGCAACATCCGGAAGGCCTCCGTCGAGGACGTCCGGTGGGCCGTGATCTGGTAGTTGCCGACGCCGCCAGGTCCGACGCCTCCTTGGGGACCGTACGGACTTGCTGCCACGCCGCCGTCCTGAATCCGGGTGCCGCGCGCGTCGTCGGTCCTGCCGGGGTAGGGGACGACTGCCAGGTCGTGGAGCCCGATGCCCGGGATGCTCAGCCTCGCCCGTCTTGGTCGCCCGTCGCTCACGGTGACCCGCGGGACCACGGTCTCGACGGTGTCGTTCCCGGGTGTGGGTGAGGACGGCGGTGACCCGCTGGGTGACGCGGTCGGTGACCCGACTTGTGACGCGGTCGGTGACGATGATGCTGAGGGTGACGATCGAGTCGGGGACTCAGCGCAAGAGACCAACGACGCCGCCGCCGTCAAGACGACGGCGGCAGTCGCGAATGCGCTGCCGGCCATGTCCCACAGGGTACGGCGGCTACGGTGGCACGGAGACGCAGTTCGACCTTGGGAGCACTCGATGCGTGCATTGCGGCGGATCCAGATCGCGCTTGCAGCCGGCGCCGTCCTCCTCGCCGGATGCAGCGCCGACGAGTCGGGTGACGAGCCCTCGGCATCCACTTCGCGCTCGCCGAGCGTCAGTGCCAGCCCGGACGCCGAGACGGAGGCGAGCCAGCCGGAGGCGAGTGAACCGACGGAGAGCGAACCGACGGAGAGCGAGCCCGAGGTTCGGGCGGTTTCCGTGCTTGGTCTGGCCGAGCAGCGGCATCGGGGTGACCGACTGCGCCTGGGCACTGTCCGGGAGCAGACGGCCGAGTACACGTCGTACGACGTGACGTACCGAAGCCGCACCACCACTCGAAGGGGCGAGGAGTCCTACAAAATCTCAGGGGTCCTCAACGTGCCCACCGGGCGTGGTCCGTTTCCGGCAGTGGTGCTGGCGCACGGCTACATCGACCCGGCAATCTACGTACGCGGCACAGGGATGACCCGCGAGCGCGGCTACCTGGCCTCCCGTGGGTACGTCGCCTTGCACGTGGACTATCGCAACCACGCCGAGTCGGACGATGATCCGCTTTTCCAGGTCCGGATGCGACTGGGGTACAGCGCCGACGTGATCAACGCGGTCAAGGCACTACGCAACTCGCCGGATGTGAGGGTCGACGACGAGCGGGTGGCCCTGTTCGGCCGCTCCATGGGCGGGGGTGTGATCCTGAAGGCGCTCATCGCCGAGCCGGGTCTGGTGCAGGCGGCCGCGCCGTGGGCCTCGGTCTCGTCGCTGGAGGCGCAGAACTACGACCAGTTCATCCGACCGGATCCGGAGGACGCCGGCCTCCGGGACGAGCTGGCGCGTCGCCACGGCACGCCAGAGCAGAACCCGCGCTTCTGGCGCGAGAACTCCTCCCGCCCTTACTTCGACCGGATCACCGAGCCGGTGCTGATGGTGCACGGGCGCTTCGACGACACCTGTCCGCCACGCTGGGCCACCGCGACCCACCGTGCGCTCACCAAGGCGGGTGTGCGCGCCCAGTTGCAGTGGTACGACGACGCGCACGCCTTCGGGCCGTCGTTCAATGCTGCGATGGACCGCACGGTGCGGTTCTTCGACCGAAGACTCGGCTGAGCAGCTGATCCGGCCTGGTGCCGGCTTGGCCCGCGCCGCCTCTGCCTGCCTCATCGTCCTTGCCAAGTGGGGTAGTTCCACGCCTGCCTCGGTGCCGTCGAGTCGGAATCATGGAGAACATGCGCCGAACCCCTGAAGCCGACCTCGACCCCCCGGTGAAACGCCTGGACGACGAGCACGTCGCCTACTCGACTCCGTCAGTCCAAAGCCTGCCTGCAGATTCATGGCTGCTGAGCGATGCGATCTGGCGCGGCAGTCCCGACCTGGACCAGGCAAACGAGATGAGCGCAGGCTGTGCAATAGGCCACCTCGGCATCGAGCTCACCGAGCTCGGCGCGGACCACTTGATCGGTCGGATGCCAGTCGACAGCCGCACGCGCCAGCCGTTTGGGATCCTGCACGGCGGCTCCTCGGTGCTGCTCGCCGAGACCTTGGTCAGCTGCGCGGCCACGTTCGTCGCCGGACCTGGCAAGGCGTGCGTCGGCATGGAGATCAACGCCAACCACCTGCGACCGGTCACCTCCGGCTGGGTCACCGGCACTGCCCGGCCGATCTCGTTGGGCCGTCGCAGCCAGGTCTGGGAAGTCCGGATCGTCGACGGCAACGACAAGCTCGTGTGCATCTCACGGTGCACGATGGCGGTGATCGAAGCGCCGTGATGCAGGCACCGCCGCGGGCACCGTCTCGCGAGCGAGAAGGAGTCAGCGGGCCGCGACTGGGCACCACTTGGACGCACGGACGCGACCTAGGCGCGGCATGGTCGGGTTCTTCGACCCCGACTTGGTCCGGGGCGTGGGACAGTTGGGTCATGCGATGGATTGTCGCCTCGGTCGCCGCCGTGGCCGTCTTGGTCCTGACGTTCCCGGTGCTGGCCGCGAGCTCGTCCGATGGCCCAGGTGAGTGCACGAGCGCGGTCGGTCTCCAAACGCTCGGCAACAGCGAAAGCTGCGACTCGTGGGGAGCGGCCGTGGTGCTGCCAGCTGCTTTGCTCGTGTTCGTGCTGATCGCATGGGGATGGAAGCGCCTCCGAGTCGGCCGCGACTGAACAGGGCCTATGTGCGTCTTGGGTAGTGGTGGCCTTGGTGGACCAGGGTGTGGTGGCGGGGGCAGATGAGTTCTCCGTTGTCGATGGTGGTGCGGCCGCCTTTGCTCCAGGGTTTTCGGTGGTTTGCGTCGCACCAGGTGGCGGGGCGTTCGCAGCCCTGGATGTTGCACAGTCCGCCTTGGCGGAGGGCCATGGCGATGCGTTGGGGCTGGGTGAAGGTGCGTCGTCGTGCCGAGGTCGAGGAGTTGGGAGGGGCCGTCGAGGACGGCGGGGATGATGCCGGCGGCGGCGGCCAGGTGGCGGGCTTGGCTGGGGGAGAGCAGGGTGTCGGTGCCCAGGATGTTGGCGGCGTGTAGTCCGCCGAGCAGGGTGTCGAGGGTCATCGTGACCAGCACCGTGGCGTTGACTCCGCCGGACTGGGGGAGCCGGTCGGGGGGCAGGTGTTCGAGCAGTTCGCAGAACGCCTGCCCGTACACCTGGGCCGGCGGCACGTCTTGTCGGGTGATCGGGTCGGGCCGGTTGGGGTTGGCGTAGGCCTCGAGTGCGGTGGTCAGGATCGCGCCGGTCAGGGCGGGGATCTTGAACCGGCCGTAGGTCGAGCCGTGGCCATCGGACCAGGTTTTGAGGTGGCAGGTTTTGTGGGCCTCGGCCTCCTCGCGTTCGAGGTGTCGGGCGATCAGCGCGTCTGCCTGGTCGGGGGCGAGGACTTCGAGCAGGTGCCTGCCCAGGGTGTGGAGGGCGCGGGCGTCGTGCTGTTCTGCCAGCGACCAGGAGGTGGGTTTCGGCGTCCGGGGCGCGGTCGGCCAGCTCCGTGGGGAGCGCGTCGACGGCGGCCACGATGACGGTGGCTTGTTCGGTGTGGATCGCGCCCTCGGCCAGGGCGGTGTGTGTCGGCGGGTGGGGCTCGATGGCCCGGGACTGGCGGACCAGGCGGGTGGCCTCGGCGCGGGTGATACCCGAGATTGCGCGCACCCAGGCTGCGGTGGTGGTGGCGCCGGCCGTAGCCGCGACGTCGTCGCGGTCGGCGTCGGCCACGACTGCGAAGAGGTGGGCGTCGATCCGGGATCGCAGCGCCAAGAGTTCGGCGATCGTCTCGCCGCGCTCGTGTGGGGTCATCGCCCACGTTGAGGGTTGGCCGATCTCGTCGAGGACCTCGTGGGTGCGGCCGGCGAACGAGTGCAGCCGGTTGCGACGCAACGGGACCGGGGTGCGGAAGTCGCCCGCGTCCAGGTCCGGTGTCGTCGTCATACCCCAAACGCTAGCCGCGACCACCGACACTGGTTGAGCACCGCAAACCCTTGTGTGCATAGAGAATCCTCAAGGGAATAGGCCGTCGCGGTGGCCATCCGTGGCGGACAGGTGGGCTCCCCGAGTTCCACCGGCAACCCGTTGTCCGACAGGGCACCTTTGTCCGACAGACGATGCCGTTCTGTGGTTTCGGAGTCCCCGATGCATTCAGGTGACAGACTTCGTTCGAGTCGAGACCAGTGGGGGCAGATGTGGCTGCAGAATCTAAGAGCTCGCCTGAGACTCCTGAGGAAACCAAGAAGGAACGTCTCGACCGTGAGTTGAGCGAACTGCTCAACGGGTTGAGGGTTCTGCTGCCAGGGGTGCAGGTGCTTCTTGCGTTCCTGCTCGCGGTGCCGTTTTCCTCCAGGTTTGCCGATGTCAATTCATTCCAACGCGACACCTTCTACGTCACGCTCGTCGCCTCGGCGTTTGCGGTCGCCCTGTTGGGCACGCCGGCGGCACAGCACCGGGTGCTGTTCCGTGCACAGGAGAAGGAGCGCCTGCTGAAGCGGGCGAATCGATACGCGCTGTCGGGAAGCCTCGCTGTTGCCGTCGCGATCGCGGCAGGAACGCTCTTGGTCATTGATTTTGTCTTTCCGGCTCCCTGGGCCTGGGCGACCTCCGCGACCCTGCTGGTATTGCTGGGTTGGGCATGGTTTGTGCAACCTGCGCTGCATCGAAGGGCGCAGGACCGGTAGGAGACGCGGCGTAACCAGTGGCGACCTTTGCTGCTGGAGCGACCCCCGGCGGCTCTGTCCGCCTCGTCACCAACCCAGCTCGCGCAGTCGCGCATCGTTGATGCCGAAGTGGTGACCGACCTCGTGGACCACCGTTCGACGAACCTGCTCCACGACCTCTGGGTCGCTGCGAGAGATTGCGCAGATGGCGCGGCGGTAGATCGTGATCCGGTCGGGTAGGGCACCTGCGTAGCTCGACGTGCGGCGGGTCAGCGGAATTCCCTGATAGAGCCCCAGCAGGCCCGCCGGCCCCGCGTCGTGTTCCACGGTGACGGCAACGTTGCTCATGAGCTCCCCGAGTTCCACCGGCAACCCGTCGAGCGCCTCGCTGACCATCGCCTCGAATCGTTCGGAGTCAACTTCGACCATGGGCCCAATTGTCCACAGCACACCTGACGCTCAACGCGCTGCGACCGACTTGGCATGCTCCGTCACAGCAGGCCGATGACCCCAGACTTCATGAGCAGCGCGGCTGGCTCAGGTAGGCCATAGCGGACGTATGCCGCCGGGTAGACGCTTTGGGAAGTCAGTTCGAACTGGAGGAAGGCAGAGACCTCATGAAAAGGGCAGCTCTCTCGATAACGCTCACTGTGATCCTCGGGTTCGCCAGCGCCGTTCTCGCACCGACCGCTTCGGCCGCCAGCGGACCACTGGCGGGCACGTGGACGTCAGTTGACAGTGACGGCAGCAACCAAACATTGGACATCATGGGCTCCGGGAACCGGGTCTATTCGATGATCTACTTCGACGAATCCGCCACCAACGCGTGCGACGGCAACCCTGCCCGGGTCTCCGGCCCCGGCTTCGTGGACGGCAACGACCTCGTCATGGTCGGGGCCGTCGTCTGCCTGCCAGGAGGAAACCCGTTCAGGTCACGCTTCACCATCAGCTATGAGTACGACGCGGGCTCCGACACTCTCACCGACGCATTTGGGATCGTGTGGCATCGGGCCAGCTAGGTTGACTGAGCGGCGGGACAGCTCGAAGGAAGATGCCTGGCCGACCGCGGGTGACAAACCTCGCCAAGAGGTCAACGATGTCTCTCCAGGACGTTGACGACGACAGGAGACGGCGCAGTGCTCTTCCACATCACGCAGGTCCACACCCCCGAGTTATGCCCTAGGGACGAGGGCGGGTCCAACTCGCTGTACGACGACACCGTCCCTGGGGTCCGCCTGGTCGGGCGCTACGGCGCGAACGCCCAGCACACTCTGTTCCTGGTCGTCGAAGCCGATGACGTGAACGCCATCCACAAGTTCCTGTGGCCCGGCTTCAAGCGGTGCACGAGCACGATCACCCCGGTGAGCGAGGTCCCCGTACCCAAGGAGTGAGCCCGCCGCACGGCTGATGACCAGACTGCGAAGTTCATCCTCTTTCGCCGCGCAGCGGCAGCCGAACGCGGACGACTGTGTCCCCGGGTCGTGAGTCGACGGTGATCTCCCCGCCGTGCCGTTCGACCACTATCCGGCGGGAGATGTCGAGACCGAGCCCGGTGCCCCTGCCCACCTCCTTCGTGGTGAAGAACGGCTCGAACGCGTGGGCCGCGACCTCCTTCGTCATGCCGGGGCCGTTGTCCCCGATCTCGACGACGAGACCGTGGTCATCGGCGTACGTCGTGACCCGGAGCTCTCCACTGCCGCCCATCGCGTCTACGGCGTTGTCGATGAGGTTGGTCCATACCTGGTTCAGCTCGCCTGCCGAGGCCTCGACCAAGGGCAGGCGCTCGGCATAGCTACGCCGGACGACGACGCCGGGCTCGAGCTTGTGCCTCAGCATCACCAGGGTGCTCTCCAACCCCTCGGTCACGTCGACGCGCTGGACGGTCCCGCGGTCCAGCTGCGAGTAGGACCGCACAGCGGCGACGAGCTCGGAGATGCGGCGGGTGGAGTCCCGCGCCTCGGCGATCAGCGTGGTCGTCGTGACCACGCTGACCACCCACTCCAACGCCGCCTGCAACGCCGGGCCATCGACCACCGCCGCGGCCCGATCGCACCAGCCGACATCGACGCCGGCGGCTGCCAACGCAGGGGCGATCAACCAGTCCCGGTCGATCCGGTGGTCCGCAAGCCAGTCCGACAGCGCGTCCTCGCGCTCGGCCAGCGCAACGCCCGTCGGTACCGGTGCCCCCTCGAACCCAAGCCGTAGCTCATTCAGGGCAACGAACTGCGCGGAAGTGAGCGACTCGGCGGCGAGCCGTTGGAGCGCGCCCAGCAGGTCGTCGCAGCTCTCCTGGAGCGCGTCGACAGCCCTGACCGCGGCCGACGCCGGGTTGTTGATCTCGTGGGCGAGCCCGGCGGCCAAGGTGCCGAGGGCCACCAAGGCCTCGCGCTGACGAGCGTTGGACTCGATCCGGCGCGCAGTCCCGATCAGCCCCTTCAGCAGGTGGACGGCGAACGGGAACCAGGCATTGGCGTGCACGCCGAGCCGGTCTGCGGTGATCCGGAACACCCGGCAGGCCCGCGTGGTTCGCCCGGTGCCCATGTAGACGCCGTGCTCGTCCCAGGCGCGGAAGCCACCCGCCCACTGACCTCGGACCCGCATGGTAGCGAGGACCGTCTCCTCTTGGCCGATCCGTCGCAAGAGATCGATGTTGCCGTCGAGCAGCAACCACCAGTGGTCGGCCGGCCGCCCCTCGTCGAAGAGGCGCTCGCCCTCCTCGACGAACAGTTCCTCCCCGTCGGCCGCTAGCTCGGCGACCTGCTCGTCGGTCAACCCGTCGAACAGCGCGATGGCGCGGAGGTCGTCGTACAGCATCAGACGGTCGCCAGATAGCGGTGGGTGAGGTAGACGGCCATGGCGCCTTCGCCGACGGCGGAGGCGACGCGCTTCATGCTGTCGAGCCGGACGTCGCCGGCAGCAAAGACCCCGGGGACGCTGGTCTCGAGGGCGAACGGCGCGCGGGTCAGGGGCCAAGGGGTCTTGGGGTCGACCGACAGCTCTGGGCCGGTGAGCACGAAGCCGCGAGCGTCACGGGCTACCTCCGTCCCGAGCCAATCCGTGCGGGGAGCCGCGCCGATGAACACGAACAGCCAGTTCGCCACCACCTCCTCCTCGGTGCCGGAGGCCCGGTCGGCGAGAGTGAGCGCCTCGAGGTGGGTGTCGCCGCGTGCGCCGACCACCTGGGTCTGCAGAAGCACGTCGATGTTCGGGGCGGACCGGATGCGGCCGACAAGGTACTGCGACATCGACGCCTCCAGGCTCGCGGCCCGGACGAGCAGGACCACCCGGTTGGCGTACTTGGCCAAATTCAGCGCGGCCTGCCCGGCCGAGTTGGCCGCACCCACGACGTAGACGTCTTCGCCCAGACACTGAACCGCCTCGCTGGCGCTGGCGCCGTAGTAGACGCCGCGGAACCCGATCCCGTCGAGCCCCGGCGCCTCGAGCCGTCGGTAGGAGACGCCGGTCGCGACCAGGACCGCGCGCGCCTCGATGGCCGCCGAGCCGTCGAGCACGACGGCGCGGACGGGTCCCCGGGTCTCGAATCCAGTGACGTCGCGGGCGAGCACCATCTCCGCCCCGAATCTGGCCGCCTGCGCGACCGCACGGTGGGTGAGGTCGGCGCCAGACAGCCCCTTGGGGAAGCCGAGATAGTTCTCGATCGAGGCGCTCTGGCCGGCCTGTCCGCCCGGCGCGTCCCGCTCGACGACCACGGTCCGCAACCCCTCTGAGGCCGCGTACACGGCGGCGGCAAGCCCGGCCGGGCCCGCGCCCACAATGCAGAGATCGTAGAGAGGCTGGTCGGCGCGCGTGCGCAGCCCGAGCGCTTCGGCGAGCTCGACCGTGGTGGGCGAACGTAGTGCCTCCCCGTCGGGGAGCGCGACGAGGGGCAGATCGTCGACAGCGGCCCCCGACAGCTCGAGCAACCGCTCCGCCTCCTCGCTCTGGTCGACCTCGAGCCAGCGGTAGGGCACGTGGTTGTGCGTGAGGAAGGTCTTTACCTCATGCGTCCCCTCTGACCAGCGGTGCCCCAGCACCCGCACCTCTGACGCCCGGTCGGGGTGCGCCTGGCGCCAGTCGTCCAGGAGGTCGTCAAGCACCGGGTAGAGGCGCTCCTCCGGGGGGTCCCACGGCTTCATCAGGTAGTAGTCGAGCGCGATGTCGTTGATCGCCTGGATCGCCACGTCGGTGTCGGCGTACGCCGTCAGGAGCAGCAACTTCGAGTCCGGCGACTGCCGCCGCACTTCCTGCAGCACCTCGATGCCGGTCATCTGGGGCATCCGCTGGTCGGTGACGACCGCGGCCACCGGCCGGTCTTTGAGGGCTAGATCGGCCATGAGTTCCAGGGCCTCGCGCCCGGAGGTGGCGCGCAGCACGCGGTAGTCGGCGCCGTAGCGGCGGCGGAGGTCCCGCACGATGGCCCCGGCGACCGCGGCGTCGTCGTCGACCGCGAGAAGCGTGGGCTTTACCATCGGCTCTCCTTCATCCGGTAGGGACGCCTCCGTGACGGTATCCCTGCTCGGCGCCAGTTGGACAGGACCACCCCGCCGCTGCCGGGTTTCGCCTAGTTTGTCGGCCCCGAGCGACGTCCAGCACCTGGCCATTGGGCTGCGCCGTCTTCCGCCTGACGCGGCGCAAGTGCGATGCTCGTGGAACAGCGCTGCGCACGACCTGGTGAGTTCGCGATCGACTCTGGGAGGAGCCGATGATCGGACGCTTGACGGAGACGTCGCTGACCGCCGCCCAGCTCGGCATGACGTACGAGCAGATGGCGTGGCCGCAGGATCCCAGTAGTTTCGACGACCTCCGCGAGAGCCTGGTCGAGCTTCTCGCGGAGCTTGACGTAGGCGTAGAGGTACCTGCAACGCAGGACGAGTTCACTGAGTCGCGGGGACAGGTCGGCAGCGCCATCACCAGCACCCTGAGTCAAGAGCGATCACGTCTATTGGGAGACACCGTCGCGCTCCCCGTGTTCTTCCTGATGAGCTTCGCTCTCCGGGCCGCAGTCAACGCAAGCCTTGGGATGGACGAGAATCCGAGAGCGGGACTTCGTCCAGGACTGCCTCGAGGACCTTGGAGTCGAGCGTGACCTGGTCAACGTCCTGGACCGTGAAGTCGGCTGGGTCATGTTCTATCGAAGTGACGACGACGGCGAACCGTACGTTCGCACGTTGACCTGATCAAGGCAGGCGGGTCGTTCTTCACCCGGGTGCTCGAGGAGTTCGCACGGAAGGAGGCCGAGCTCTCGGACGTGCTCGACGAACTCAAAGCCCTGACCGCGCTCGTGGGCAACTTCCGAGACGAGCAGCGCCGCGCAAACGAACGCATCGAGCAGCTCGTGCGCGAGGGGGACGAGGAACTCCTCTCAACGTTGAAACAGATCCAGGATGCGCTGGTCGCTGGCGGCATGGGGGAAGCCGATGCCGAGAGAGTCGTCGAGGAGCAGGCGGGCACCCTGTGGGATCGCGTGGTGCGCTGGCTGGGAGGCTCGGGGCCCAAGGACGCCGCAGAGGCAGCACTCTGGGCGGCCCTCGACTTCGTCCCGGCAGGAACTGGCGTCAAGCTCGGGATCAAGGTCGGCGAAGCGGTTCGCAAGTCCATGAAGGGCTCCAACTGAGACCGCCGCGAGATCCGCCTCGAGAAGCCGGAGCCTGCCTAGTTGTCGGCCCGCCAGCGACGTACAGCACCTGGCCGGAGACGAAGCCGGCATCCTCACCTGCGAAGAACGAGACGGCGTTGGCGATGTCGTCGGGCTCACCGACCCGACCGACAGGGATCTGCTTGGCGTTGGCAGCCTTGAACTCCTCGAACGGCATGCCGAGCCGCTCGGCGGTGGCGGCGGTCATCTCGGTGGCGATGAAGCCCGGGAGCGATCGCGTTGACCGTGACGCCGAAGCGCCCGAGCTCGATCGCCAAGGTCTTCGTGAAGCCCTGCAGCCCGGCCTTGGCTGCGGCGTAGTTCGCCTGGCCGCGGTTTCCCAGGGCCGAGATGCTCGAGAGGTTCACGATGCGACCCCAGCCGGCCTCGGTCATGTGCTGCTGGGTTGCGCGGCTCATCAGGAAGGCGCCACGGAGGTGGACATTGATCACCGAGTCCCAGTCCACGGTGGACATCTTGAACAGCAGGTTGTCGCGCGTGATGCCGGCGTTGTTGACCAGCACGGTCGGTGCGCCGAGGTCGGAAGCGACGCGGTCGACAGCCGACTGCACCGCCGCCTCGTCGGCGACGTCGGCCCCGACGGCGATGGCCTTGCTGCCCAGTTCCTCGACCGCGGCCACTGTGGCGGCGCAGGCGGACTCGTCGAGGTCGAGCACGGCGACCTGGTAGCCGTCGGCGGCCAGTCGTCTGCTCACTGCGGCGCCGATGCCGCGAGCTCCTCCGGTCACGATGGCGGTGCGCTGGGTGAGGTTCACGTGGTTCTCCTTCTGGTGGGTGGCTCGGCTAGGTGGGGACGTCAAGAGCGCGACCGGATGGCGCATCGCGGTCCTTGCTGCGGTGAGGCCGAAAACCAGCGCGCTGGCGATGCCGCCGGCGTAGGCACGCACGTAGAGACCGCCGGTGTCGGAGCCGGCCGCGAGCAAGCCGGGGATCGGCTCCCCGGTCTCGTCCAGCACGCGGGCACTGCTGTCGATCCGGATGCCGTAGAACGGGAACGTGATGGCAGGGACGGTCTCGATCACGTAGTACGGCGGCTCGTCGAGCGGAAGCCGATCGAGCTTTCGCCCGGGGGAGGGGTCGCTGTCTGAGCGCACCGTCACGTTGTACGCCGCGACCGCGTCGGCGATCGCCTGACCGTCGTACCCCCACTCCTCGGGAAGAAGGGCGAGCTCCTCCAGACTCTCGGCGACCCCGCACCGGCCACCGCGCCGGCTGGCGACGGCGAACTTGTCGCTGCTCTCGGCACCCTCGACGTACGCCGCCACTATCCAGTCGCGATGCACCCGGGCGTCTGCGATCAGCAGGCCACGCGCCTCGGGCTGTTCCAGCAGGGCCATCGTGGTCAGGTGGTCGCCGACGGACTCGTCGACGAAGCGCTCGTTGTCGAGGTTGAACAGCAGCGCGTGCTCGCTGTAGTAGAGGGAGAGCCCGACGAAGTCTCCGGAGTCGGCGAAGGGGATGCCGCTCGGGACGAGGTGTCCGTAGAAGCCCGCGTTGTCGGCGCCGGTCGCGGCTCCGACCTCCCGGGCCAGGCGCAGCCCGTCGCCCCGGCTGTTCGGGTTGGAGCGCAGCGGGATGGCGGCGGCGTTCGGGTGCACGTGGGCGGCCCGCAGCTCCGGGTCGGCCTGGAAGCCGCCGGTGGCGATCACGGTCGCGCCGGCCCGGACCTCGCGGATACTCCCGTCAGGGAGCTCGAGCCGGGCACCGGTCACGCCAGCACCGTCGCGCAGGAGACCCAGGGTGCGCGTGGAGGTGAGGATCTCACCGCGTTCGAGCACGAGGCGGCGGCACGTGTCGACGTACTGGTTGGTGTCGAACGCATGGCCTCTGCCGAACCCGAGGATGGGCTGGGCATCCCCGACGATGTACGCCGAGGGAGCGGATCCACTCGATGCCGTCAGGGAAGCGGTCGACGAGGGCGTGGCGGAGCTCCGGATCACCTTCGGGCACGACCTGGTCGATGACGTCATGAGAGGGCGCCGTCCAGGCGTAGCCCGCGAAGCGAACCGAACCGCCCAGGTCGCTCGCGACCTCGACCACGAGAACTCGGGCCTCGTCGTGGGCAGCCCGGGCGGCTGCGGTGAGACCGGCCATCCCGCCTCCCAGGACGAGGAGATCGACGGCCTCCGGGGTTGATGACGCTGGTTCGGGCATGCGCAGTGCTCCTTCCGGGCTGACGGTCGCCACTGACCCAAGACTAAACTAAACTCACTTCAAGTCAGGGCTTGACTTTAGCAGCCGACAGCCACAAACTGAAGTGGATTCAGTTCAACTAGAGAGGAACAGTCCATGGTTGAGACCGACCACGTCGTACTCGAGAAGGACGGCGACATCGCGCGAGTGTGGCTGAACCGGCCGCACAAGAAGAACGCCGTCACCGTCGAGCTGCTGCACCGGCTCGACGAGATCATCGTCGAGGTCGACAGCGACCCCGAGCTCAAGGTCCTCATCCTCCGCGGACGGGAGAACACCTTCTGCTCCGGCTTCGACCTCGACGAGCTCCTCGCCAACTACGTGGGCACCACCACGGCGATGGAGGTCGCGGTCCTGTCGGCCAAGGTGTGCGACCGCCTCTACTCGATGAACACGCCCTCGGTCGCCGTGCTCGAGGGCTACGTCACCGCCGGCGGCTTCGAGCTGATGATCTCCTGCGACTTCGCGGTGTCCGCGGACGACGCCCAGATCGGCGACTTCCACATCCGTCGCGCCCTGTTCGGCGGAGCCGGCCCGATCTACCGGCTGCCCCGGATGATCGGCATCCGCAAGACCAAGGAGCTGATGCTCACCGGCAAGCTGCTCTCCGGCAGGGAGGCAGTCGACTTCGACCTCATCAACGCGTCGGCGCCGGCCGAGGAGCTCGACCAGCTGGTCAAGGACTTCATCGCGCCGATCATCGACAAGAGCCCGTTCGCGATGCGACTCACCAAGATGACCATCGACCGCGGACTCGACGCCGACATCCAGTCCCTGATGGTGATGGAGCACCTCGCGGTGGGCAACGCGCTCCAGTCCGAGGATGCCCGCGAGGGTGTCAACGCGTTCCTGGAGAAGCGTGAGCCCAAATGGGTCGGTCGCTGACCGGCAGCCGTTGCCGCGACTGCGGCACGGTCGCCTTCCCTCCCGCCCGTGGCTGCCAGAGCTGCGGCCGTCAGTCGATGACGGCCCTGGAGCTGAGCGGCCACGGCACGGTGTGGGGCTTCACGGTGCAGAGGTTCGCGCCGAAGTCGCCGCCGTACGTCGTGCCGGAGGGCGGGTTCGTGCCCTTCGCGGTCGGCTACGTCGAACTGCCCGAGGGGGTCAAGGTGGAGGCGGTGCTGGACTGCACCGACTTCGCCGAGCTCGACGGCAAGGCCCAGGTCACCCTCGTGTCGGTCGAGCCGGTTCCCCGGTTCGCCACCGACGAGGCGCTGGTTCGCGCTGATGCAGTAAGGGAAGGCCAATGAGCACCGGAGTCTCGATCGTCGGAGCCGGGCTGTCGAAGTTCGGCCGGCAGCCCGGCCGGACCGGCCGCGAGCTCGCGCTCGACGCGATCGACGCGGCGCTGCTCGACGCTGGACTCGTCTGGGCTGATGTCCAGGTGGCGTTCGGCGGAAGCGACGGCTCGGGTCTGGCCGACACCCTCGTTGCCGAGCTCGGGCTGACCGGAATCCCGTTCACGAACGTGAAGAACGGGTGCGCCACCGGTGGCAGCGCGCTGATGTCGGCGGTGAACGCGATCCGATCAGGTACCGCAGAGATCGCGCTGGCCGTCGGCTTCGACAAGCATCCGCGTGGTGCGTTCGACCCGCGCCCGGAGGACTGGGGTGTTCCGGCGGGGTACGGCGAGGCGGGCCTCATGGTCACCACGCAGTTCTTCGGCATCAAGATCGCCAGGTACATGCGGGAGCACGGCATCAGCGCGAGGACGCTGGCGCTCGTGGCCGAGAAGGCCTATCGCAACGGTGCGCGCAACCCCAACGCCTGGCGCCGCGAGGCGATCTCGGCCGACGAGATCGCGGCGTCGGACATGGTGAACGACCCGCTGACCCGCTTCATGTTCTGCTCGCCCGGCGAGGGCGGCGCCGCGATCGTCGTCACCAGCGACGCCGTCGCGGCCCGTCTGGGTCGCGCCGTCCGGCTCCTGGGCGCGGCCACCCGCACGCGGCGCTTCGGCTCGTTCGAGGTCTTCAGCCCCTCGATCCAGGGCATCGGCGTGCCGTCGAGCGTCAGCGCCGACGCTGCATCCGCCGCGTTCGCGGCAGCCGGGGTCACGCCCGCTGATGTCGACGTCGCCCAGCTGCAGGACACCGAGAGCGGCGCGGAGATCATGCACCTGGCCGAGTGCGGCTTCTGCGAGCACGGCGAGCAGGAGGCGATGGTGGCCGCCGGTGCCACGGAGATCGGCGGCAGGCTGCCGGTCAACACCGACGGCGGCTGCATCGCGAACGGCGAGCCCATCGGCGCCTCGGGCCTGCGCCAGGTCCACGAGATCGTCACCCAGCTGCGCGGCGAGGCGGGGGACCGGCAGGTCTCCGACCCGCGCGTTGGCTTCACCCATGTCTACGGAGCACCGGGCATCAGTGCCTGCACCGTGCTCGCTGTCTGAGAGGACCACCATGACCTCCAACGAAGCCCAGTCACTCGAAGCCCGGTCGCTCGAGGAGTTCGCCCGCGACGCCAGGCAGTGGCTGTCGTCGGTTGCCGAGGTCCGCTCGGCAGCGCAGTGGGGCGTCGGTCCGGACTCGGTCGCCGTGTTCGAGAACTGGACCGTCGAGGAGGAGCGCGCGGAGACGAACCGGATCCGTGCCTACGAGCAGGCGAAGTACGACGCGGGCTGGGGTGCGCTGACCTGGTCCGAGGAGTACGGCGGCCGCGGCCTGCCGATGTCCTACGCACTGGCCTTCCGGCACGAGGAAGAGGCGTTCGACGTGCCCCGGCGTACCGAGATGTTCTCGGTGACCCAGCAGCTGGTGGCGCCGGCCATCGCCCAGTGGGGGACCGCCGAGCAGCGCGACCGCTACGTGAGCGCGATGCTCCGCACCGACCTGATCGCCTGCCAGCTCTTCTCCGAGACCGAGGCCGGCTCCGACCTCGCCGCCGTCCGCACCCGCGCCGTCGAGCGTGACGACCACTGGGTGCTGGACGGCCACAAGGTGTGGACGTCGGGCGCGCTGGTGGCCGACGTCGGCATCGCGGTCACGCGTACCGACTCGACCGCGCCCAAGCACGCGGGACTCACCGCCTTCCTGGTCCCGATGGACGCGCCCGGCGTGACAGTGCGACCGATCCGGCAGATGACCGGCGGCAGCTCGTTCAACGAGGTGTACCTCGACGGCGTCGAGCTCTCGGACGACCTGAGGCTCGGCCCGGTCGGGCAGGGCTGGAAGGTCGCACTCACCGTGCTGGCTGCGGAACGGCTCGACTCAGGCAACCTCGGGCTCGCCAACGCCGACCGTGCCGTCGAGCTCGCCCGGCACCTCGGCCGCCCGCTGACCGAGATCGAGCGGGACCGGGTCGCCGACCTCGTGACCCGCAGCTATGTCCAGCGGCTGACCGGGATGCGGGTCGCGGCCGCCGTCGTGTCCGGCAACGACCCAGGTCCCGAGGCCTCGGTCGGCAAGCTGCTCGCGACCGACACCATGGCCCGGACCTCGGAGGTGGCCCGGATGCTGCTCGGTCCCGAGCTGGCTGCCGACAGCGGGCGATGGGGCACGTGGGCGTGGACCGAGCATCTGCTCGGCGCACCGGGCTACCGGATCGCCGGCGGCACCGACGAGATCCAGCACAACATCCTCGCCGAGCGCGTGCTCGGCCTGCCCAGGGAGCCACGGGCATGACGACGACCAGCTTCGAGCAGGATCTCGCCCACCGGGTCGCCAGCTCCCTGCGCCGGGAGCGACCCGGCCTGGAGGTCGGCGCGCTCACCCGGATGCCCGGCGGCCACTCCGGCCTGACCTACCGCGTCGAGACCGGGGAGGGCCCGCTCGTCGTCAAGTCGGTCCCCGAGAACCAGAAGGCGATCGGCCGGCACGACATGCTGCGCCAGGCACGGATGATCGCGGCGCTCGCCCCCACCGGCGTACCCGTGCCCGCTGTGGTCGCCACCGACGACGCCGAGCCGGCCTGGTTCGCGATGCAGCTGGTCGAGGGGGAGTCCCTCGAACCAGTGCTCGACGACCCCGCGGTCGCAGCCGTCCCTTGCCGCGGCGAGGATGCTCCGGGCCGCCGAGATCCTGCCGGCCCTGCACGACGTACCTCTGGACAAGGTGCCGGTCGACGCGGCGGCGCTGTCCCCTCGCGACGAGCTGGACCGCTGGGCTCGCACCATGGCGGCGGTTCCGCCGCACCTCGTGCCGGACGCGGACCAGCTGCACCGACGGCTGGCCGCGTCCGTTCCACCAGCCGTCGAGCCAACGCTGGTGCACGGCGACTACCGGCTGGGCAACCTGATCTGCGACGGGACCGAGCCGGCTGCCCTCATCGACTGGGAGATCTGGAGCGTCGGTGACCCACGCGTCGAACTCGGCTGGTTCCTCGTCTTCGCGGACGGCTCCAACTTCCCCGGCGTCGGCCGCGAGGTCGACGGGCTGCCCACCGCCGACGAACTGGTCGAGCGGTACGCCGCGGACGGCCGGCCGGTCGACGACCTCGCCTGGTTCGACGCCCTCGGCCGCTACAAGATGGCCGCGATCATGGGCCACAACCTGCGCCGGCACCTCGAAGGCCGCCACCACGACCCCGACCAGGAACGCCTGCCCGACACCATCCAGCGGCTCATCGCCACCGGACTGTCGATCCCGTTCTGAACCCGACGACACCGACGACGAGAGGACTGCCGTGGACTTCGAGCCAACCGCGCGGACCCGCGACCTGCTGGCCCGCCTGCAGGTGTTCATGGACGAGCACGTCTATCCCGCTGAGGCGGTCTACGACGCACAGGTGGCGGCGGCCAGCAACCCGCACGAGCAGCCCCAGGTGATGCGCGACCTCCAGACCAGGGCGCGCGAGCTCGGGCTCTGGAACCTGTTCATGACCCACGGCTCCTGGGGGGCCGGGCTGACCAACCTCGAGTACGCCCCCCTGATGGAGCTGGCCGGCCGGTCGATCATCGGTCCCGAGGCGCTGAACTGCTCCGCCCCCGACACCGGCAACATGGAGATCCTGGCGATGTACGGCACGCCGGAACAGCAGGAGCAGTGGCTGCATCCTCTGCTCGACTGCCAGATCCGGTCGGCGTTCGCGATGACCGAGCCGGCCGTGGCCAGCTCCGACGCCCGCAACATCACCGCGACCATCCGCCGCGAAGGCGACGAGTACGTCCTCAACGGCCGCAAGTGGTACACGTCGGGGATCCTCGACCCGGACTGCAAGCTGGTCATCTTCATGGGCAAGTCCGATCCCGACGGGCCGACCTACCGGCAGCAGAGCATGATCCTCGTCCCCGCTGACGCACCAGGCATCGAGGTGCTGCGCGACCTCACGATGTTCGGTTACCAGGACCGGCTCGGTCATGGCGAGGTCGCAGTTCACCGACGTGCGCGTGCCGGCCACGAACATGCTGGGCGCCGAGGGCGACGGGTTCACGATCGCCCAGGGCAGGCTCGGCCCGGGACGGATGCACTACGCGATGCGGGCGATCGGGTTCGCCGAACGTGCCCTGTCGATGATGTGCCGCCGGGCCGTTGATCGCAACGGCCTTCGGCGGCCCGCTCGCCGACCAGGGCGTCGTACGCGAATGGGTGGCCCGCAGCCGGATGGAGATCGACCAGGCCCGGCTCCTCACCCTGCGGGCCTCCTGGCTGATGGACACCCAGGGCAACGCCTCGGCGCGCTCCGACGTGGCCGCGATCAAGGTCGCAGCCATGGAGGTGGCGCACACCGTGGTCAACCGCGCAGTCCAGACGTACGGCGCCGCCGGCGTCAGCGAGGACACCGTGCTGGCCAGGCTGTTCGCGATCACCCGCGCCCTGCAGATCGCGGACGGACCCAACGAGGTGCACCTGCGCACCATCGGCAACCTCGAGCTGGCGCCGTATCGCAAGCCGGCCGACGCCGCCACGTTCACAGGAGCCACTTCAGGAGCAAGGTCATGACGAGACTCGACGGAAAGGTCGCCCTGGTCACGGGAGCGACCAGGGGACTCGGATACGCCATCGCCCTCGGCCTCGCCGAGGCAGGGGCCACGGTCGTGGTCTCCAGCCGCAAGGCCGAGTCGTGCCAGGAGGCCGCCGAGGCGATCACCAAGGCGACCGGGGTCGCCGCGGTCCCGCTCGCCCTGCACGTCGGGCGCTGGGACACCATCGAGCCGGCGATCGAGCAGATCTACGCACAGCTCGGGCGTCTCGACATCGTGGTCAACAACGCAGGGATCGCGCCACTTTCTCCCAACCTGGAGAGCGTCTCGGAGTCGTTGTTCGACAAGACCATCGAGGTCAACCTCAAGGGCCCGTTCCGGCTGATGGCCGTTGCCGGTGCCCGGATGGCTGCGGCCGGAGGTGGGTCGATCGTCAACATCTCCAGCATCGGAGCAGTGCGGCCGAGCCCGCCCGAAGCGATGTACGCCGCCTCCAAGAACGGCCTCAACGCCCTGACGATGGCGTTCGCCCAGGAGTACGCCCCCAACGTGCGGGTCAACTGCGTGATGCCGGGAGCCTTCGCGACCGACATGGCAGAGGGCTGGGACGAGGAGTTCGTCGGGAAGATCGTCGACCGCCTCCCCGCCGGCCGGCTCGGGCGTCCCGACGAGGTCGTCGGGATGGTGGTCCACCTCGCCGGCGACGGCTCCGGCTACACGACCGGAGCGGTCATCCCGGTCGACGGCGGCCGGACCGCGGTCTACTGATCGGAGTCGGAGATGAGCAACAGTTCGAGGGTGCAGGACCTGTTCGACCTGCGCGGCAGGGTCGCGATCGTGACCGGAGCCTCGTCCGGACTTGGCGAGGGTTTCGCGCGGACACTGGTCGACGCCGGCGCCACGGTCGTTGCCGCGGCCCGGCGACTCGACCGTCTCGAGGTGCTCGCCAAGGAGCTCGACGGGACGGGACCCGGTCAGGGCAGGGTCGTGCCGGTCGCCTGCGACGTGACGTCCGAGGACGATCGCCGCCGGCTCGTCGAGATTGCGGTCGGCATCACCGGCCACATCGACGTACTGGTCAACAACGCCGGCAAGCCGGGCCCGCCGGACGCCGAGGAGGAGACCGTCGAAGGATTCGCCGGGCTGCTCGACCTCAACCTGGCCTCGGGCTTCCACCTGGCCACTCGGGTCGCCGCGACGGTGGCCGAGGGTGGGTCGCTGTCGATCGTCAACATCTCCTCGGTGATCGGTCTGGTCTCCACCGCTCCGATTGGCGGCGCGAGCTATGCCGCCTCCAAGGCCGGCACCATCGGACTGACCCGCGAGCTCGCCGGCCAGTGGGGCCGGGGTGGCATCCGCGTGAACTCGATCGTCCCCGGCTGGTTCGACACCGAGATGACCGACGGCCTGTTCACCAACGACAAGTCGGCCGGCTGGGTGCGCCGCAACACGATGCTCGGCCGGGGCGGCGAGCCCGGCGAGGTCGACGGTGCGCTGCTGTTCCTGGCGTCGCCGCGCCTCGAGCTACGTGACCGGGCATGCGCTCGTCGTCGACGGCGGGTGGACCGCCCGATGACGATCCCCTCGACCATGCAGGCGCTGCGCCTCCTCGAGTGGGGCCAGGAGCCGGAGCTGGTGCGCGTGCCGGTCCCCGAGCCGGGACCGGGGGAGCTGTTGCTGCGCGTCGATGCCGCCGGCCTCTGCCGCTCGGACCTGCACGTGATGGACAGCGGCAGGCTCCCCTACACGTTGCCGTTCACCCTCGGCCACGAGGTGGCCGGCACGGTCGAGGACGTCGGGGCCGGTGTGTCCGGCGACTGGCTGGACGAGCGAGTCGCGGTGCACGGCGTCTGGTCCTGTGGCCGCTGCCGGCGGTGCACGCACGGCCGCGAGAACGCCTGCCTTCGGCTCACCGGTCCGATCGGCCCCGGCCTGGGGTACGACGGGGGGCTGGCCGAGTTCATGCTGGTCCCGTCCGAACGGTTCCTGGTGAAGGCGAACGGCTTGGCGAGCAAGAGAGCTCGCCCCGCTCACCGACGCCGGCCTGACGGCGTACCACGCGGTCGCCGCGAACCTCGACGCAGTAGCCGGCGAGTCGGTCGCGCTGGTGGTCGGGGTCGGCGGGCTCGGGCACCTCGCGATCCAGGTGCTCCGCTCGCTCTCGTCCGCAACGGTCGTGGCCGTAGACCCGCGTGAGTCTGCACGGACTCTGGCCTTGGCGCACGGCGCCGACGTCGTGGTCTCCGACCTCGCACTGGTTGACGCTGCCCTCGACGGGAGCGAGGTCGATGCCGAAGGTGGGATCGACCTCGTGCTCGACTTCGTCGGGTCGGCTGCGACGCTGAACATCGCCGGCGGCCTTCTGGCACCTGGCGGTCGCCTGGTGGTGGTCGGCAGCGCCGGGGGAGAGCTGGTCGCGTCCAAAGCGGGTGGCCTGCCACGAGCGTGGCAGCTCTCCGCGCCGTTCTGGGGGACCCGGACCGACCTCGAGGCGGTCGTCGCGATGGCGGCTCGAGGCGCCCTGGTCGCCGAGTCCGAGACCGGAGACCTCGCCGACGCGCCCGAGCTCTACGCACGGCTGAGGCGCGGCGAGATCCACGGCCGAGCGGTCGTCGTACCCGGCCGAGTCTCGGTGCCACTGTCCGTTGCCGGGCGCATCGTCAACACTGATCTCTAGGAGGAGACATGCGGGTTCTTGCCCAGGAGTACGCCGAGCGGGCCGAACGCGCTCCCGACGAGGTGGCGGTCGTCGATGCGTCCGGTGCGCACACCGTCGGCGAGGTCATGCAGGCTGCACGCGACCTGGCCGCTCTCCTCGAAGCTGCGCTGGGCGGGTCTCCCACGGTTCTGGTGCAGGCCGACAACACCTGGCGGACCCTGGCGGCTGCGCTGGCCGTCGGTCTGCGCGGCGGGATGGTCGCGGTGTTCAGCAGCCACGCCGTTGCGGCCGAGTTCGAGCTCGCGGTGGAGGACATCCAGCCGGACGCACTCTTCGCGGCCCCCGACGTACTCCAGCAGTGGGCGGTGCCAGACGATGCCTTCGCGGACCGGCAGGCTGCCCTCGACGGCTGGACACTGGCCTCGTCAGCTGGATCGGTCAGCGATGTCGGCCGCTGGGCGGGTGGCGCCGCCGTCGCGATGACCTCCGGCTCGACCGGTCGGCCCAAGTGCGTGGTGCAGTCGGAGGCCGCGATCCGGTACGCCGGTCGCTCGACCATCGACGCGATCGGTCTGCAGCCGGGCGACGCCGTCGGTGCCTTCGTCCCGCTGTCGTCGGTGGCCGCATTCTGCTTCGGGATGTACCTCCCGGCCATGCTCGGCGGCCCGATGGTGTGCATCGAGTCGTGGCAGCCGGACCTCGCGCTCGAGGCAATGGCGACGCACGACGTACGTTGGACGATGCTGGTGCCGACGATGGCGTTGCAGCTGTCGATCCGGCCGTCCGCAGAGGGCAAGCTGTCCGGAGTCATCGCGATGACCGTCGGTGGCGGCCCGATGAACGCGGGCGCCCTCGGTCGTGCCGAGGAGACCCTCGGCACGAGAATCATCCGCGTCTTCGGCATGTCCGAGTGCCTGGGCCACACCACCACTCGACCTGAGGATGACGCGCAGACCCGTCTCGGGACGGACGGCCGCCCGTTCCCCGGCACCGAGGTGCGCGCGGTCGACGGCGATGGCCGCCCGCTTCCGGTGGGAAGCGTGGGCGCAGCCCAGGTTCGCGGGCCGAGCCTCTTCGTCGGCTACGCCCGCAACGGCCGGCCAACTCCACCGGGGCTGACCGACGACGGGTTCCTGCCGACGGGCGACCTCGTCCGGCTCGACGGTGACGGCACGATGAGTGTCCTCGGCCGGGAGAAGCAGATCATCATCCGCGGCGGGCGCAACATCGACATCAACGAGGTCGAGGCGGCGGTGGCTCGCATCCCGTCCATCTCGCAGGTGTGCGTCGTGCCGGTACCCGACGAGATGCTCGGAGAGAGGCCGGCAGCGCTGGTCGTCACGACGGACCCCGAGCTGACGCTCGAGGCCGTCACCGGCTTCCTGGACGAGAGCGGGGTCCCGAAGTCCAAGTGGCCGGAGTTCGTCTTCGTGGTGCCCGACCTGCCACAGAACCGGGTCGGGAAGTTGTCGCGGCCGGATGCGGTGAGGCTCGCGGCCCGCCTTCTCCAGCGGAATTGACCTGAGTTCAAGTCAGTTTGCTATGCTGGGGTGACCGACCAAGAGGCGGTGACGCGAGAACGGGGTGGCGAGATGGTGCAAGCGGTGGTGGAGCCGGATGGCCCCCGCTCCAAACGAGCGGTGATTCTCGCCGCAGCGATCGAAAGCTTCGGTCACGACGGCTACGAGCACACCAAGTGGGCGAAGATCGCCGACGAGGTCGGAATCGGGCAGACGGCCCTCTACCACTACTTCGAGTCCAAGGCGCACTGCCTGCTCACCATCATGAGCCTCGAGCTCAGCCGCTCGCTGGCGCGCTTCCGTGAGGTCACGGCCGGCGTCACGCAGGCCGACAAGGCGTTGGAGGTGGCCATCGCCGCGGCGTACGACGTGAGCCCGCGCGAGGTCCTGCAGATGCGCATCCTGCAGAACCACATGGACCTCCTCGCCACTCCTCGCCCGTCCGAGAAGGAGGAGGCCGAGCGACAGACGGCCCGGGAGCATGTGCGCGGGATCGAGCAGGAGTGGACCGCGCTGCTCGAACGGGGGATGGCGGCCGGGACCTTCCCGAAGCGGGACGGACAGGCCTTGGCAACGGTCGTGCTCGCGATGGTGGTCAGCGTGTGGCGCTGGTACCGCCCGGGCGGACGGATGCCTCTCGACCAGGTCCGCGACCTCATCACGGACAGCTGCCTGCGAACCGTCGGACCCTAGACCCCAAAGGGAGATTTCCCATGTACAACTTGATCGTTCTCGCAGCCCGTCCCCAGGACTGGACGCACGAGCAGTTCATCGAATGGTGGCGAGGCGAGCACGCCGAGGTGACCTACCCATTGCCCGGTCTTCGTCGCTGGCTGCACACCGACCTCGCCGACGGCAGCGACGAGAAGTCGGCCGGTTGGGACGGCCTGTCGATCCTGAGCTTCGACTCACGAGAAGCGCTCGATGCTGCGCTCGCGAGTGAGGAGTGGAAGGCAGCAGTCGCACACGTGGGCTCCATGCGCGGGCGCCGGATGATCTTCACCGGCGACGAGAAGACCCTGGTCGACCCAAGCGTGAGTGAGCGGCAGGACGCCTGATGGCGGAGTGGGCCGAGCCGGGAGCGTACGAAGTCGCTGACGGCGTGTTCCGGGTCCCCCTGAGCATGCCCGGCGACGGCCTCCACGCCATCAACGTCTATGCCATGGAAACCGGTGACGGGCTGGCCCTGGTCGACGGCGGCTGGCGCACCCCGACCGGCCTCGACGAGCTCAGATCGGCGTTGGCGGGCGTCGGTCATGACGTCTCGTCGGTCCACGACGTCTACGTCACCCACATCCACCGCGACCACTACACGCTTGCCGTCGAGCTGCGCCGCCGGTTCGGCACGCGGGTCCACCTGGGTCGCGACGAGGCTCCTGGGCTGCATCAGCTCCTCGAGATGGCGAGCAACGTCCCGGTGACCTCGCTGCGCCAGTTGCGGAGGTCCGGCGACGCCGAGCTCGCCGAGGTGGTCGAAGCCATGGTGGAGGGGGAGGAGTTCGACGCCGACGGATGGGAGAAGCCGGACGTCTGGCTCGACCCCGGCGAGTACTCCGTGGGTTCGCGCGTGCTCGAGGCTGTGGCGACACCTGGCCACACCAAGGGCCATCTCGTCTACCACGACCTCGACGGCGGGATCCTCTTCGCGGGTGACCACCTGCTGCCCACGATCTCACCGTCCATCGGGTTCGAGCTCGGCGAGTGGGACCTGCCCTTGGCCCGCTACCTCTCCTCGCTGGAGGCCATGTTGCAGCGACCCGACGCGCGCTTGTTGCCGGCCCATGGAGCACCTGGGCCCAGTGCCCACGCCCGGGCCACGGAACTTCTGGAGCACCATGAGGTGCGGCTGGGGGAGACCTCGCGGGTCCTCGACGCGACCGGCGCCACCACGGCGTCGAGAGTTGCCCAGCAGTTGACGTGGACCCGCAGGCGCCGTGGGTACGACGAGCTGGACGACTTCAACAAGATGATCGCAACCTGCGAGACGATCGCGCACCTCGACGTACTCGTGGACCGGGGGCAGGCGCAGGTCGTCGCCGACCCCGAAGGCGCCGTCTTCTCCCTCGTGTGACCCCCGGGTCCGACGTTCGATCTCTCGAAAGAAAAACATCCTGTGTGGTTGCCATCACAAGCTTCTCGTGCCTAGACTAACTGAAGTGAACTCAACTCAGTTTGGAGGCTCTGATGCGTAGGATTCGACTCGCGGCCGTGGTCGCGGCGGCATCCGTCGTGCTGGCGGGATGCGCCGGTGCCGGTGGCTCCGGTGGGGGAAGCGGCGACCTCAAGATCGGTGCCTGGTACCCCCTCTCCGGCCCGGTCGCCGCCAGCGGCGTCCCGTCGGAAGCCGGCGCCAGCGCGTACTTCGACATGCTCAACGACAACGGTGGCATCAACGGTCGCAAGGTCGACTTCATCACGGAGGACACCGCCTTCGACCCGCAGCAGACGCTGCAGGTCGCGCGCCAGATGGTCCTGCGTGATGGCGTCCAGGCCATCGTGACCGCCAACGGCACAGCCCCGACCGAGGCAACCTTCCCGTTCGTCCTCGAGCAGTCCAAGGTCCCGATCTTCGGAACCTACGGCGGTTCGACGGCGTGGTACGAGCCGGCACAGGACGGCTTGTTCGGCACCCAGGCCCTCTACGAGGACCAGGCCAGCGTCGCGGTCTCCTGGGCGCTCGAGGAGGGCGCCAAGAAGATCGTGATCGTGCGCGACGACCCCGAAGCCTTCGCTACGGTCGACGACGCCGCGACCAAGACCATCGAGGACGGCGGCGGCACCGCAGACCGGGTGGTCGTGAAGTTCGGCAGCACCGACTTCGGTCCGTACGTCTCCGCGGTCAAGAAGAAGAAGCCGGACGCGGTCTTCCTGGTCCTGCCGGTTCCCGAAGCGGCTGCCTACCTCAACGAGGCCGCCTTGCAGGGGCTCGACGCACCGGTCTACGCCTACGCGCCTCCGGCGACCGGGGCACTGGTCGAGCTGGCTGGCAAGAACGCTGAAGGGTTCCGAGCGGTCTCCCTGACGCTTCCCCCGACGTCGGACGATCCAGCCGTGGCGGAGTACCGCGACGCGATGAAGAAGTACGCACCCAAGCAGGAGCCGGACTTCTACTCGATCGCCAACTTCGCCTGGGCCAAGGCGTTCGCCGAGATCGTCAAGACCATCGAGGGTGACGTCAACAGTGAAAGCATCACCAAGGCCATCGGGGAAGCGTCCGACGTCGAGACCGGCATCGCGCCGCCCATGTCGTTCACGGACGGTCACCTCGGCACGCACGAGGTGATGCGCGTCGAGGTCAAGAACGGCGAGTTCGTCAGCGTCGGCGACTTCGTCTCCCCATAGACACGCCAACCAGACAAGTCGACATGCCACGGCCCTCGTTCCCGCAGTTCGCCCGCCCGGGCGGACGCGGGGACGAGGGCAGCGTGGGCAGGGCGCAGGTGACCACTCCCGGCGGCTCTCTTTCGCCTTTGCTGGCTCTGCGCTTCGTCCGCTTCCGCGTGCTCGTCATGCTCCAGCTGGCCAACGCGGTGGCGGTCTGGATGCACGTGGTCGCGGCCCAGTGGATCCTGACGGAGGCTGGCCGATCAGCGACCGAGGTCGCCGCCGCACCCGCCGCGATGAGCGTTCCGTTCTTCCTGCTCTGCATCCCCATCGGCGCCGTGGCCGGGCGGATCTCCCCGGTCCGGATGATGGCATCCGCGACGGCGCTGTCCGCAGTCGCGAGCTGCTGCGCTGCGTTGCTGGCGTCCGCGCGTCCCGGCAGCCTGTGGTTGCTCCTGCTCACGGTGGTCGGGATCGGAAGCGGCCTGGTCGCCCTGGCCATCGCCTGGCAGTCCCAGATACCCCGTCTGGTCGACCGGAGAGCCGTGGGTTCCGCTGCCCTCGTGGACGGGGCCACGTTCAACCTCGCGCGAGCGATCGGGCCGATCGCCGGAGGTCTCGGCCTGTCCCTGCTGGGCGCTCCGGCGACCTTCGTCGTCAGCGCAGTCGTCTTCGCGTTGTGCGCCGTCTGCTTCGTGGGCGTCGCGCCACGTCAACCATTGGAGACCTCGACCCGCGAGACCCTGGTGCAGTCGATCCAGGGCGGGCTCAGGTTCACCAGGCACTCGCCGTGGACGCGGCGGCTGCTCCTGCGGCTGTGCCTGTTCGGCCTCCCGTCGGCGGCACTCTGGGGGCTGCTGCCCCTGGTCGTGCACCAGCGTCTCGGATTGGCGGCGAACGGGTTCGGCCTGCTGTTCGGGATGGTCGGTGTCGGCGCCGTCGCCGGCACCGCCGTGCTCTCGCCGCTCCGAGCTCGGCTGACCGTCAACGGGTTCGGCTTCGTCGGCTCGGTGATGTTCGCGGCCATGCTGCTCGGTCTGGCCGTCACATCCGACGTCTGGGTCGTCGCCGGCCTGCTGGTCCTCGGTGGGGCGTCGTGGGTCGGCGTGCAGACCACCTGGATGACCGCAGCCCATCAAGCGCTTCCCGACTGGGTCCGGCCCCGGATCATTGCGCTCATCCTGTTCGCCTTCCAGGGATGCCAGGCAGTCGGTGCGCTTCTCTGGGGAGCCGCCGCCGACCTCGCCGGGATCCAGTGGGCGTTGGGTGCCGCCGCCGCGCTCATGACTCTCGCCGCCCTCGGCTTCCTCCGCCACGGCTTGTATCCCAGCCAAGGGATCGAGCCAGATCCAGCCGCCACCCATGAGCCGACCCTCCGCGTCGGCGTCGAACCAACAGCGGCGATCCGCGTGGACATCACCTACCTGCCCCTGGCAGAACGGATACCGGCGTTCATCGTTGCCGTCGAGGCCCTGCGACTGTCGAGGCTCCGCCTCGGTGCGGGTGGGTGGGAACTGCTCGTCGACCCGACCGAGCCGGATGCCTACGTCGAGAGCTTCCCGGTCCGCTCCTGGGCCGACTACGTGGCCGCCGAGACTGTGCGCCTCACCGTGCCCGAGCAGCGCCTCCGGGAGCGAGTGCGCAACTTGCTCCAACATGAGCCCACCACCCGCGTCCTCGTACGCGAGCTTCACGACCCACCAACAAGAGGAGCCGTCCGATGACCCCAGACAGCCAACGCTTCGCCGGAAAGGTCGCGCTGGTCACCGGTGGAGCCTCCGGAATAGGCGCCGCCGTTGTCCGGCGGCTCGACGCGGAGGGATGCGCCTTGGTCGTCGTGGCCGACGTCAACGAGACGGGAGCGGCAGACGTCGTACGAACCTGTCCGTCCGCGCGGTCGCACCGGGTCGACGTATCCGACGCGGCCCAGGTCGACGGCGCCGTTGACCGGGCGATGGCCGAGCACGGACGTGTCGACGTGGTCGTCCACGCCGCCGGCGTCGATGACCCCGAGTCGAAGGCCGCCATCGCCAGGTCCAGAGAGACACAGGAACCGGTCGACGTCCTGCGACTCGTCACCGACCAGGCCTGGCGCCGGCTGATGGCGGTCAACCTCGACGGGACGTTCAACGTCCTTCGCGCGGCCGCTCGCGCGATGGTTCCCCAGCGCTCGGGGTCAATCGTCACGGTGAGCTCCTCCGCTGCCTTCGACACGCTGACCGGCTACGGCCCGTACGCCGCATCGAAAGCAGGGGCGCAGGCCCTCAGCCAAGCGGCGGCCAAGGAGCTCTCGGCGTTCGGTGTGCGGGTCAACATCGTCGCGCCGGGACCGGTGGACACACCGATGGCCGGGCGTACGCCAGCAGGACTCAGGCAGGCCATGACGGCGCCGGGTGTCCGCGACTACGCCGCGCCCGAGGAGATCGCCGACAGCATCTGCTACCTCGCCTCCCCGGGAGCCTCCAACGTGGTGGGTGCCGTGCTGCTCAGCAACGGCGGAAGGTTCACGGTCTCGTGAGCGGGGACGGTGTGACCACGGGCGGTGCCCGGATGACTGGAAAGTGTGCGTTGGTGACCGGCGCGACGGGCGGACTCGGGTGGGCGATCAGCGAGCTCCTGCACGAGAACGGCGCCACCGTGTACCTGACCGACATCGACCGCGATCGCGGCGAGTCGTTGGCCCAAGAACTCGGGGAACGCGCCCGGTTCGTCCAGCTGGACGTCACCGACGAGGCGGGTTGGTCGGCAGTGGCGGCCCTGCTCCGGGACGCCGGCGACCAGCTGACGACCCTCGTCAACTGCGCCGGGGCAGCGCTGAGGAGTCCTCTCGTCGACACCTCCCTTGAGGACTTCCGCAGGATCGTGGAACTCAACCTCACCGGGACGTTTCTCGGCATCCGGATGGCCGGCCGTGACATGGCCGATGACGGATCGATCGTCAACATCTCGTCCCTGAACGGGGTGCTTCCCACCGAAGGCTTGGGTGCGTACGTCGCGTCGAAGGCCGCTGTTTCGGCGCTGACCCGGGTGGCAGCTCTGGAGCTCGCCGACCGTGGCATCAACGTCAACGCAGTATGTCCCGGCAGCATCGACACCGCGATCACCGACAGTCAGGACTTCGCCGACACCGACTGGGACGCCTACGTCCGGAGCATCCCGCTGGGACGGCGCGGAGCTCCCCTCGAGGTCGCGCACGCGGTCCTGTACCTCGCCTCGGACGAGGCCCGCTACGTCACCGGAACGAACCTCATGGTCGACGGGGGGATCGCTGCCGGCCGGCGACAACCCCCATCAGTCGGTCACAAAGACTGAGACTGCGAAATGCAGCTCGGCTCACTGGCGGAACGACGGCGGGGCGAGTTCGCGTGTTGGCGACTGGACCGAGGCCAGGTCAGTCGCGAAGCTGAAGGCGTTCCTGGAGCCACTGTCGCTGACCTTTCCGACAACTGCGAAATCGGCGGACGCGCCTGCGAGGTCGAGTGTGATGAGGACGAGGTCGGCGTCCGGCGCGGCGCCCTGCGCGCCAGCTCTTGGGCGCAGGATGGCCATGGCGTGATCGGCGTCGACCCAGCCCAGAAGATCGATGGCCGCTCCGTCGGGCCATTCCGCAGCGTCCAGGAGCGGGAGCCCGATCGTTGTGGATGTGGCCTGGTCCAGGGCGAGCAGCGAGTCGCCGAGCCCGCTGGGCTGGAGGAGCAGCCAGCGGCCGTCGGCCGAGAACCGCCCGGCTGACCAGGCAGCGTACCCGCGGGTGACGTCGCGGCGGGTGCCGTCGGGCCGCCACGTGTGCAGCTTCCCGTCGTCGTCGACGGCGGCGCCCCCTCCGGAGGAGTTGACGATCGGCACGGAGCCGTACGGCTTGTCGATGCCCGTGTGCTCAAACCTGCCCGGTGCGGTCCAGGTCCGCTTCTTTGAGGCGTCCAGTCGCTGGGCCGACGACTCGCTCTCGGAGTTGTGCTCGTACCAGTCGGTCTTGATCCCCTTGTCATCACCGAAGGTGAGCGTGAGGTCCGAGACGACGAAGCGGCTGTCCGGCGACCAGCGCGGGTTCCAGGCGAGCCAGGCGAGCGGGGAGCGCAGCCCGGGGACGTGGGGCTCGATCGGGGAGATCCGGCCGGTGCGCAGGTCGACCAGGCGGAACGTCGCCTGGATGAGACCGTCGTAGAACTTTCCCGGGTTCAGCAGTCTGGTGGGCCCGTGCCAGGCGTAAGCGAGCTTCCAGCCGTCGGCCGACAGCGCCAGGCCGGGCCGCTGCTGGCCGTAGAGCCGGGCGTCGTACCCGGGCAGGGCGAGTCGGTGGTAGCCGCCGTCGGCGGCGCTGATGACGAACGCGCCGCTGGAGTTCGCGATCGCGACCGAGGCCCGGCCGATGGCGAGATCCTTCTCGAGGGGGAGACCTCCGTGGCCGGGCACGGCGTAGACAGACGACGGGATGGCGGCGGCCTGGTCCGCAGCCTGTCCGCGCGTGAAGGTGATGGACTCGGCCATCGTGGTGAGGGTGTCCACGTCTCGCGCAGGGCAGCTGGTGTCGCACTGGGGCATGACCACGATCCGTTTGCCGCGGACGTCGAGGATCCACCAATGGCCGACGAACCCCTCGTTGCCCACCCACCCGTCGTCCTCGGAGGCGTCCCCGCCCTCGAAGAGCGAGACGCTCCCGTCGACGCACGTGCTGGGGTCGATGTTCTCCGGGACGGTGACCTTGACATACAAGCCCTGGCTGCCGCCCAGGGTGACCGGCCGAGGCTTCGTGACCCTGAGAACGGCCTGTCGCCTCAGCGCCCGGGCAAGATCGCTCACCGTGGGACCGACGAGCCTGGTGGCGTGGTCACGGCACGGATGAGCAGGCAGCCGGGTGTGGTTCGCCAAGGCTGGCGCGACGTGGAAGACGCTTGCGGAAGCAACGGGTGTGTTGAGGAACCTGCCACTCAATGCGCGCCACTTGTCGGGTACGTCGACCTGGTAGCCCAACGTCGGGGTCACGTGCACGGCGTAGCGTCCCTCCCGCATGGTCGCCCAGCCGTTGGCGCCGAAGGGCAGGGTCATCACTTCACCCGGGGTGGGGTTGAAAGTGGGCTCTTTCCCTGGCGTCGATCCGGAGGGGCGGGGGGGCGTCGGCGATGGCGAGGCCGTCTCGCCGGCGGGCGCGGCGTCGGGGGGCGCCGGGTCGGAACTGCAGGCGGCGAGCAGCAGCGCGCTTGCTGCGAGCGCGGCCGGCACGCGGCCGGCACGATGACGTCGGATCATGGTGGGCTCCTCTGACTGGGTGGCTCGACGACCCAGTTGTGCGGCATCGCGGTGTTGGGCCGGCGTCGGGGCGGTGTCAGCCTGGTAACGGCCCCGTTGACGGGTAACGGGATGAGGTCGACAGTCAAACCATGGGTATCGCCGTTCTCGGCCCGCTGGAGGTCGACGGCCACAAGGACGGGTTGAGCCCGAGGGATCGCGTGGTCCTCTCGGCGCTGGTCGTGCGAGCCGGCGATCCGATCACCGCCGAGTCCATGGCCCAGGCACTGTGGGGTGAGTCGTGGCCAGCGACATGGACGAAGGTCGTCCAGGGGTGCGTGGTGCGTCTGCGGAAGATGCTGGGGGCGGCCGCGATCGAGTCGGGGCCGGCCGGCTATCGCCTGACGTTGACAGAGGAGGAGCTGGACCACCGTCTTTTCGAGCGGC
Organism: uncultured Actinomycetota bacterium; assembly: GCA_963844385.1. Classification (GTDB taxonomy): domain Bacteria; phylum Actinomycetota; class Actinomycetes; order Propionibacteriales; family Nocardioidaceae; genus Nocardioides. The sequence goes on from CAWJOJ010000031.1 coordinate 109,148, forward strand.
TGCTGGAGCGGGGCCGAGAGGCGCTGGCCGGCGGCGACCCGGAGCGCTCATCGTATTTGGTGGCCGAGGCCCTGGACCTGTGGCGGGGCCAGGCACTGGCGGACCTGGACGAGTGGGAGCCGGGCCGAGTGGAGGCCACGCGGCTCGAGGGCCTGCGGATGGACGCCGAGGAGCTGCGGGTGGAGGCCGACACCCGCTCCGGCCGTGCGCCGGCGGTACTCGAGCAGGCACGGGCGCTGGTCGCCCAGGCGCCGTTGCGGGAGCGGCGATGGGTGCTGCTTGCCACGGCCCTGCATCAGGCGGGTCGGCAGGGGGAGGCGCTCGGTGCTGTGAGGCGGGCACGGGCGATGCTGGTGGACGAGCTCGGCCTGGATCCCGCCCGGGCGCTCGTGGAGCTCGAGCAGCAGCTGTTGCGGCAGGACCCGTCGCTGTCCCCGCCGGTGGGCCGCGAGGTCAGCGCCAGCTGTCCCTATCGTGGGTTGCTGCCCTACGACGCCGCTGACTCCGAGTCGTTCTTCGGGCGGGAGGACGACATCGCAGCGTGCCTGAGGCGGCTGCGCGACGGTCGCGTCCTCGCGGTCGTCGGGCCCTCGGGGATCGGCAAGTCCTCACTCGTACGCGCCGGAGTTGTCGCGTCCCTACTTCGCCTGGGGACACCGGTCCTGGTGACCACGCCGGGCGCGCACCCGATGGACTCGCTCGCCGGGTTGAAGGGGCGGGGCCGGCAGACCCTGGTAGTCGACCAGGCTGAGGAGGCGGTCACCGTCTGTACGACTCCCGGTGAGCGTGAGCGGTACTTCTCCGCGCTGGCCGCACACGTTGGTGCAGGCGGCGCGCTTGTGCTCTCGCTGCGGGCAGACCACCTGGGCGACCTGGCGCCGTACTCGGACATCGCCCGGGTCCTGGAGGACGGCCTGTACCTGCTCGGTCCGATGGCCGAGCCGGACCTGCGCAGTGCGATCGAGGGTCCGGCTCGTCGGGCCGGGCTGCGCCTCGAGCCAGGCCTGATCGACCTGCTGGTTCGTGAGGTCGAGGGTGAACCGGCGGCGCTGCCGATGCTTTCCCACGTCCTGCGAGAGACCTGGGAACACCGCGAGGGTCCGACCCTGACCGTCGACGGCTACCGAACCAGCGGTGGGATCCGGCACGCCGTGTCCCAGTCGGCGGAGAAGCTGTACGACGCGATGGACCAGGCTCAACGCACCCAACTGCGCAGCCTGCTGCTCCGCCTGGTCATGCCCACCGAGGACGGCGACCCGGTCCGGGCTCGCGTGCCGCGCGCCAAGATCGCGGTCGACGACGCGCACGCCCGGCTCGTCGAGCGGCTGGTCGACGCGCGGCTGGTCAGCATCGACGGGGAAACCGTCCAGATCGCCCACGAGGCTCTGGTGCGGGTCTGGCCGCGGCTGCGGGGCTGGCTCGACGACGACGTCGACGGGCAACGCCTGTTCCGGCACCTGGCAGGTGCCGCCGACGCCTGGGACGCCATGGGTCGGCCGGACAGCGAACTCTACCGGGGAGCCCGGCTCGGCCGCATCCTTGAGTGGCGAGATCGCTCGATGCCTGACCTCGACAACACCGAGACCGTGTTCCTCGCCGCGTCGGTGGCGTTGTCGGAGACCGAGCAGCGCGCGGCCGAGACCCGGATCGCCCAAGAGCGCCGGGTCAACCGTCGGTTGCGCGGTGCCCTGGTCGGTGTGGGAGTGCTGCTCGTGCTGACCCTGGTCGCCGGCGTCGTCGCGGTCCAGAGCGCAGACCGGGCGGACCGGGACCGGGACCGTGCCGAAGCCGCTGCCGGCCTGGCCGACGCCAGGCGGGCAACCGCGGCTTCACTGGTGCAAGAGGACGTGGCAACAGGGCTGCTGCTCGCCGTCTCAGCACTGCAGGCCGACAGCTCCGCGGAGGCCTGGGACAACCTGGGAGTGGCGCTGACCAGGACCCCATCGCTGGTGGCCGTCCGCGAGGCCGGCGGGTCGGTGGTGTCCTTCGCGGCCAGCCCCGACGGCGCCCTCCTGGCCGCAAGCCTGCCCGGCGAAGGCGAAGGCGTCCAGCTCTTCGACGCCACCACGCTTGAGCCTGTGGCCTTCGATGACGACACCGCTGCCAGCGCCGTCACGTTCTCCCCCGACGGCAAGGTGATGGCGATGGCCGTCAACCAGTGGACCTCGTCGGGACCCCCCAGGATCGACGGTTGGCCGATCCGGCTCTATGACCTGCCAAGCCGCCGGGCTGCAGAGCGCCAGCTGGGTGGACTGAGGCCGGACAGCGCCGTGGAGTACTCCCTGGTCTTCAGCCGGAACGGCAGGCGGATAGCTGCCGTCGTGCACCGTTTCGACTCGACCCGTGGCGTCTGGGACGCACGAGCCGCGGCGATGGTGTGGGACCTGAGGCACCCGTCGAAGCCCCTCATGAGCGCTGCCGTGCCGATCTATGCCGCCGCGACGCTCAGTCCAGACGGACGCCACCTGTACGCCGCGATGCCGGGCCGCCGGTCGTTGCGCGTCTACGGGGTGGACACCGGCGAGCTGATCCGGTCGACCGGCTCCCGGCTCGTCCGGCGCTCCGGCGCCAACGCCGCCGAGATCAGCCCGGACGGGGCGACCCTTGCCATCGCCACCGAGAACCAGGTCCTCCGCTTCGACACAACCACACTGAAGGCTGACGGACCCGCCCTCCGCGGCCACTCAGCAGACGTCAAGGACCTCGAGTACTCCCACCGCGGCGACCTGCTCCTCTCTGCGTCCGACGATCTCACCGCCATCGTCTGGGACACGTTCTCCGGGGCCCTGCTGAGCCGGTTCGAGGAGCACAACCTCCCGCTGTGGGGCGCCGCGTTCGGCCACGATGACCGGGCGGCGTACACCTCGTCCGGCGACGGCCGGATCCTGGCCTGGGACCTGACCGGGGCCAGCGACCTGCTCGCCGCCGGTCGGTCCACGAAACCCGGACCCGCGCCGTACACGCTCTCGCTCCCCGCACCCGACGGGCACACCCTGGCCCGGGCCCGGCTCGGCCGGGTCTGGTTCGTCGACGCCACAACAGGCAGGGGGCCAGCGCGCTCGAGCGCCCGCTTCGACGACCGCGACTTCGTGTGGTCGCCCGACTCGCGGTGGCTACTTTCCAGTGGCCACGACGGACTCCTGAAACTCTGGGACGCCTCCACAGGACAACTCGTCGCCAGCAGGGCTTTCCGGGCAGGGCCCAGCCTCCGAGCGGTGTTCGACCCGAGCAGCGACAAGATCTACGTCGAAGCCGATGACGGCGTCCTGGTCACCCTCGACAGGACGACGATGAAGGACGCGTACAACGCAGTCGTCATCGGGGGACAGGTGACCGGGCTGGCCGCGCACCCACAGGACGGATCGGTGATCGCCTTCCGGCAGGACGCCTCCTTGGTCCGGGTCGACCCCGAGCGCGGGAAGATCCTGAGCACCGCACCTGCGGGCACTCTGTCGGCCGAGCGCCAGATCGGCTCGTTCTCCCCGGACGGCTCCCTCATGGCCGCACCCGATCCGGACGACTACCTGAGGCTGCTGGACGTCGACACTCTGGAATGGGTCGGCGCCGGCTCGCGGTTCCCGTGGGATGGCAAGGTGTCCTACGCCCCGGACGGCAGTCAGTTCGCCGCGGTCCAATCCGATCGAATCAGGCTGTGGGACGGTCGGACCGGCGAGTACCAGGCCAGCGTGCCGCTGCCGGACCGGACCAGCGTCTCCATCTCCTACCTCCCCGACGGCACCGGCCTTCTCGCCGCCGCCACCGACGGCAGGACCTGGACGATCGACACTCGAACCAGCACCTGGGTCGAGCGAGCCTGCGAGACCGCCGGCCGCAACCTCACCCAGGACGAGTGGCGCAGGTTCTTCCCCAACAGGGCCTACGACGTCACCTGCTCCCAGTGGCCCCGCGGAACCTGAGATCTCCTCCCGCCATCAGTCGATCACGAGGTGGGAGACCGCGTAGGCGGCTGCTTCTGACCGTGAGCGCAACCCGAGCTTGGACAGGATGCTGCTGACGTGGTGTGCGACGGTCCTCGGGCTGAGGAACAGGCGGCCCGCGATCTCCGGGTTGCTCAGGCCGGTGGCGACGAGAGTGAGAACCTGTCGTTCGCGTTGGGTCAGGACGTTCGGGTCCCTGGGACCGGGTCCCGGGGCCACACCGAGAGACCGCAACACTGCACGGGCCTTGGCCGCCTCACCCGCCGCACCCAGTTTCTGAAAGCCTCGCAGCGCGTACCTCGCGTGGGCGACGGCGGCCTCAACGTCGTCGTGCCGAGTGGCGTTGGCGAGGTCGAGCCTGGTCAGCGCAGCCTCGAAGGGGAGGTCGAAGCGAGTGAACGCGGCAAGGGCATCGGCGAGCAGTCGCCTGCCCCGCTCGTGATCACCCTGAGCGGCCGCCAGCAATCCAGTCGCTCGTCGCAGCATCGCGGCTGTTCGGGGGTAGGCGGTGACGTCCCAGACTCCGGAGCGAGGCAGAAGGATCTCTTTGGCGTCGTCGAGGTCACCCGCGGCAAGATAGGCCTCCGCGAGCGCTGCCGTCACGGGGACCACATCGGGGTCCTGCGGATCGAGGAGGCCGAGCTGGGCCCGCAGCGCTGACAGGGCAGCAGCCGGGCGTCCGAGCGCAAGGTCGACCCCCGCCTGCGTGACCGTGACGGTCGCCGACCTGCCGCCGAGATCGGCGAGGAGCTCCGCGGCCTCCTCCGCTCGTCCCTGTCGGAGCCGGAGCTCGGCGAGCCCGGCGCGTGCATCGGCCCGCGGGCCGCTGCCGACCTCCTCGGCCATGGCGAGCGCACGGTGCAGCTCAGCCTCGGCCAGCGCCCAGTCGCCAGACGAGATCAGAACCCGGCCGTAGTGGGCTCGGCACCGGGCCTGGAGGAAGGGGCAGCCGTAGGTCTGCATGAAGGTGTCCGCCGCGCTGCACCATTGGACTGCCCGGCGGAGGTCGTCGACCAGGCTGCACGCGGCAAGCATGTTGCAGCTCGACCAAACCACCACCTCGAGGCGGTCGCCATGCCCGCCCAGCGTGGTAGCCATAGCCTCGTCGAGCAGCTTCATTCCCCGGTCCACGTCACCGGCGGTGACGAGCAGCAGTCCGAGATCGGCCAGGGCCATCGTCTCCAGAGCTGTGTCCCCGGCGATCCGTGCGAGGGAATGGGCCCCTTCGATGCCGGCCTTCAGCAGGTGGGGGTCGCCACTCACGTAGGCGTTGACGAGGAGCACCCAGCCCCTGACGGCATCGTTGCGGGTGGCCTCGGCACAGCGTGTCGCACGGGCGAGCCACCCCTGCGCCGCGGCGTCGTTGTCGAGATTGGTGAGGTACCAGATGCCAAGGTCGACCGCGACCATCGCCGCGTCGTCGGTGCGACCTTCGTCCTGGTAGCACGTGAAGGCGCGTTCCCGGTGCCGGATTGCCGAGCGGACGTCCCCGAGCCACCAGCAGACGCGGCCGAGCCCGTCGTACGCCTCGGCGGTCCCGCCTGTACTGGCGGCGGCGGCGTACTCCACGCGTGCCTGCTCCCACCGGCCACTGGCCGCGGAGGAACGGGCGGCCTCGAGCTGCTCGGAGTGACCCACTCGCTCATCATCCCCACAGAAGAGGAAACGGAATAGGCCGGTTGACCGATGTTGAACCGGCCCGATGGGTCGACGCTGATCGTCAACAGACCAGGAGGTGGACCATGACGGAAACATTCCAGCTCACGTTGGAACAGGCAAAGGCGTACGACGACCTGTTCGTGCCGGCGTTGTTCGGGCAATGGGCTCCGCAGCTCGTCAGCTGCGCCCGCGTCGCATCGGGCCAACGCGTCCTCGACGTGGCTTGTGGCACCGGGGTCGTCGCACGGACCGCCTTCGACACGGTGGGGCCAGACGGGCAAGTCGTGGGGGTCGACCTCAACCCGGCGATGCTCGAGGTCGCACGCGCGAGCAGGCCCGACCTCGAGTGGTTCCAGGGTGACGCCGAGGACCTTCCGTTCGACACCGACTCCTTCGACGCCGCGCTGTGCCAGTCGGCGCTGTTCTTCTTCCCCGAGCCCGGCCGCGCCGTTCGCGAGATGGCACGGGTGGTCCGCCCGGGCGGGGTAGTGGCAATCCAGACCTATGCCGCCCTTCCCGAGCAGCCTGCCTACGGCCCCTTCATGGACGTGGTCGGTAGACACGCGGGGCAGGAGGCGCGCATTCTGCTGGGCACCTACTGGTCGCAAGGTGACCTGTCCTCGTTGACCGAGCTGACCGCCGCGGCCGGGCTAGAAGTGCTCGAGACCCGCACCAGCCTGGGCGTCGCACGGTTCCCGTCGACGGATGCCGTCGTGCACACCGAGATCCGCGCTACTCCGCTGGCCGACCGGCTCGACCCTGCCACCTACGACCGGATCCTCGAGGACTCGCACGTGCTGCTGAGCAGGTACGCCGAGGCCGACGGCACAGTCCGGGTCCCGATCCGGGCAACGATGATCGCGGCCGGCAAGACCTCTTCCAACTGACATCCAACGACAATGGGCTGCTTCGCGTCCACTTGTTTGGGGAGCAGTCATCCCTTGTCACTCGCCGCCGGACTCCGCTCATCGGGAGTCACGTAGGTCACGCAGCAGCCAGATGGACAGGGACGACTGCTGGTCACGATCCCACCAGCGCGCCGGATGGTGCCGAGAGCAACGCTGAGGGCGTCCTTGGGGATGATCTCGGTGTGCCACGTCATGACGCACCGCCGCTCAGGACCTGGACGAGTGAGCCGTACGTGGCCTTGCCCCGCACGGGGTCTCCGTCACGGGTCGGAGTGACGTTGAACCAGCCGTCCCAGTACGCCGACTCCGGACCGCGGCAGAAGGACCCGGTTCCAGCCGGACGTAGCCGACCTTGCGGTCCTGGTCGAGGACGCAGGAGCCGTCAGTAATCGGCGAGCCGAAGGCGTCGCGAAGGTACCTCTGGTTCTGCGGGAGAACGTGGCTCACGACGCTGACCTCCGGTTCCGGGTGGATCGTGGGTCGATCGTGCGCCCGGGAGGCCCGTTCCGCATCGTCATTTCTACGTACTCAGATACCTAGATCCTCTCGGTTGAGCCGGCAACCTTGTGGTCGCGACCCATTTCCCGTAAATTGAATTGAACTGAGTTCACTTCGTGGACGGGCGAAGGGGTAGTGCGGATGACTCGAACTGGACGAGAGGTGCGAGTGCGGCGCTACCCGGCGGGCGGCGTTTCGGCCGACGACTTCGAGATGGTCGAGGTCCCCGTGCCCGATCCCGGGCCGGGACAGGTGCTGGTGCGCAACACGTGGACCTCGGTCGATCCCGGCCTCCGACTGCGCCTGCGGACCAATGCTCCGGCCGGCTACTTCGTGGCCTTCCCCCTGGGGCAGGCCATGGACGGGATCATGGCGGTCGGTGAGGTGTTGGAGTCGCGCGCGGACGGCTTCCGCCCTGGCGACACCGTCTCGCACGCATTGGGGTGGCGGGACTATGCGGTCGTCGACCCCGCCACGGCGCAGCTCGGCGGCGTGGGGACCCTGACCCGGCTCGACGTGACCGAGGCCGAGCCGCAGTGGCACCTCGGGCCGCTGGGCGCGATGGGACTCACGGCGTACGCCGGGCTGCACGTCGTCGACGCCCTCCGGGGCGGCGAGACGATCTGGGTCTCCGCGGCCGCGGGGGCTGTGGGCAGCCTGGCGGTGCAGATCGCCAAGCTCAGCGGGAACCGGGTGATCGCCAGCGCCGGCACTGACGACAAGGTGACCTGGCTGCGCGAGGTCGTGGGTGTCGACGCGTTCGACCACCGGGACGGGGACCTGGTCGCCAACCTCCACAGGATCGCTCCCGACGGCATCGACGTGTACTTCGACTCGGTCGGTGGCTGTCATCTCGAAGCTGCTCTGGACCATCTCAACCGCGCTGGTCGCGTCGCGCTGTGCGGGTCGATCTCGGAGTACGAGTCCGCCCCGATGGGCCCGCGCAACCTGTTCCTGGCGGTCTCGAAGGACCTGACGCTGCGCGGCTTCCGGGGCAGCAGCAACCTGCATCTTCTGCCGGAGATGCAGCGCCAGGTCGCCGGCTGGCTGCGCACCGGGGACCTGGTCCACCGGGAGACCGTGTTCGAAGGGCTCGAGTCCGCACCCCAGGCGCTGGCGGAGATGCTCGCCGGTCACACCACTGGAAAGACGCTCGTCAGCCTCGGCTGACACGGGAAAGAGGACGCCATGACAACCGTTTCAGAACGCATCAAGGACAAGGTCGTGCTCCTCAGCGGAGCCACGGGCGGGCTTGGCCGGGCGACGGCCATGCGACTCGCAGAGGAGGGTGCCCACCTCGTGCTCACCGACCTCGACGAACAGGCGTGCAAGACGCTCGCGGAGGATCTCGCGGGAACGCCCGGACGGCACCTCGCGGCGAGGCTCGACGTCGCCGACGAGTCGCAATGGGTCGAGGTGGCCGAGGCCATTCTCCGGGAGTATGGCCGTCTCGACGGGCTGGTCAACAACGCGGCGATCGGCAGCCTGGCGACCGTCGAGGACGAGACGGTCGAGCGCTGGGACGCCGTGATGTCCGTCGGCTCCACTGGGGTGTGGCTCGGGATGAAGCACCTCGGGCCGCTCATCGCGGCCTCCGGAGGCGGCTCGATCGTCAACCTGTCCTCGATCCTTGGCACCGTGGGCGGCCTGGGCAACAGTGCGGCGTACCACGCAGCCAAGGGTGCTGTGCGCACGCTGTCCAAGAACGCAGCGCTGCACTGGGCGACTGCCGGCGTGCGGGTCAACTCCCTGCACCCGGGTTTCATCGGGACCGCCCAGCTGCTCGAGAGGTATCAGGGGACACCGCGGCATGAGGCGATGCTGGCCGGCACCCCGCTCGGCCGGCTCGGACGGGGGGACGAGATCGCGGCAGTCATCGCCTTCCTGATCAGTGACGACTCCACGTTCATGACCGGCTCGGAGGTGTACGCCGACGGCGGCTACACCGCGCGGTGAGGCTCCGTTGGGAACTCCACCAGTGGGGTCCGGCCGATCAGCAGTCGCCGGCACCCGTCCGTGGCCGGGTCGATCAGGGCGGAGGCGTTGAAGGACGCCTCGAAGGCGCCGTCACGGGTCGTCCGGCCCAGCACCAGCTCGACGTCGCCGACGCGCGCGCCCTGGGTGATGTGGTGGACCAGGACGCTTTTCTCGCGCTGTTCGAGGTAGACCTCGAGTCCCGCCCGGTCGCCGACGAACTCCGCGGACTGACCCTGGCCCTTCGAGAACTGCACGGACATCACGAAGTCATCGGTGATCATCGCAAGAACCCGTTCGGGCTCCTGGGAGTCCATGATCTCGAACCACTTCTCGAGGAACGGCGTCGCGGTCATCAGTTCTCCACCAGCACGTGCTCGGTGTCGAAGGTGACCTCGTAGGTGGCGATCCGGCCGTCGGCTCCCAGCCGGACTCCGGACAGGAACCGACCCGTCGTCGTCGGACCGTCCGTCACCTTGCCGTAGACGAACTCGACGTCGTCGTCGCGCGACTGCCGCAGGACCACATGTGCCCGGTCTGGAACGCCTCGCCCCGAGAGGTAGGTCCGCATCGCATCGCGACCACGGCCCCGGCGCGTCCCGGACGGCAGCACCATCACGAACTGGACGTCCGGGTCGAGCAGGTCCAGGGCGTCCTCGATGCGGTCCTCGTCGATGGCCTCGTAGTAGTGAGAGAGAGCGGTCTCGGTCATAAAACTGAATTTAGTTCAAGTTGGCGGGGTTTGTCGAGTGCAGTCGTCGGCTCGCGCGCGGGTTGGAGTGACATGAGTTCATCTCATCTTGCTAGCATGGGCGCGCACACGACCCGACCCGGGCCGTGCGCAGGACTCGGAACGGGGTGGCCCACGATGGTGCAGACGTTGCCCGAGACGGAAGGTCCTCGCTCCAAGCGGGCGCTGATTCTTTCCGCGGCGGTCAAGACGTTCGGCAAGGACGGCTACGAGCACACCAAGTGGGCAAAGGTCGCCGACGAGGTCGGCATCGGCCAGACCGCGCTCTATCACTACTTCGAGTCCAAGGCACACTGTCTACTCACGATCATGAGCCTTGAGCTCAGCCGCTCGCTCGAGCGCTTCCGCGAGGTCACCGCTGACGTCACGCCCGCCGACAAGGCTCTCGAAGCCGCTATCGCCGCGGCGTACGACGTGAGCCCGCGCGAGGTCCTGCAGATGCGGATCCTGCAGAGCCACATGGACCTGCTCGCCACACCTCGCCCCTCCGAGAAGGAGGAGGCCGAGCGGCAGCGGGCCCGCGGTCTGGTGCGCGACATCGAGATGGAGTGGACCGCCCTGCTGGAGCGGGGGATGGCGGCGAAGGACTTCCCGAAGCGCGACGCCCACGCGATGGCAACAGTGGTGCTCTCGATGGTCGTCAGCGTGTGGCGGTGGTACCGACCTGGCGGTCCAATGACGCTGGAGCAGGTGCGCGAGCTCATCTCCGGCGCCTGCCTCCGCGTGGTCGGCCCCTAGTGGACACTAGCCTGCTTCCTGCTTCACCGAAGTGGAATGGCGGACCTGGCGCTGCAGGGGGGACGCCGCGCCAGGTCCGCCGGATCGGGGTGAGAAGTTGGCCACGAACACGGCCGTGTTGACGCACTGCGCCTGGTGCGTCCTCAGGACCAGACGTTCCTCGTCGGTCACGTGGCGCAGGTCTGGGACGACAACGCCCCACGCGGTTTCGTTTCCGCGTACCTCGTCGAGCAACGCGTGGAATGCGCCGGGTGGGCTGCCCTTTTCCACGTAGATGGTCCCGAGGCTGAACTCCTCGCGGTTGGCGAATGCCTCGAGGTCGGCTTCCACAGCGGGGAGGTCGCTGCCGCTCGTCAGGACGTCGGCGCGGATATAGCCGAGCAGCAGCGGTCGGGTGGACAAAGTGGGCCTCGGATGGTGGGGGACGGCGTTGCCCAACTCTGCCTGTCGCGCCCACGCCTGGCATCCGAAGGGATACGCAGATGTCTACGTAGGTTGGTGGGCTACGTGGTCAGCGAGCCTGCTGCTCGGCCACCCAGCTGGCGACCTGGAGGCGGGACGTGAACCCGAGCTTGCTCAGGATGCGGTCGACGTGGGTCTCGGCCGTGCGCTGGGAGATGACGAGCCGGGTCGCGATGTCCTTGTTGCTGAGCCCCTCGGCGAGCAGCTCCGCGATCTCCAGCTCGCGCCGGGTCAGCCCTCCGGGGTTCCCCGGCAGCTGGCTGACGGCGCCGGTCCGGCCGGGCTCTGCGGGATCCTTGTCGTACTCGCCCAGGGCCAGCGCAACGGCCTGGTCGAAGGAGTACGCCGCACCCTCCGCGAAGGCGGTCTCGAACGCCTCTGACTCGCGAATGTCGGAGCCCAGCGCCTCGCGCAGCGCGTCCTCCGACCGTTGGTCGAACACGCTGTAGGCGTTCGTCTCGTCGACCTTCGCCCCGCTCGTCCGCCAGACGGCCTGTGCCGCGCCGAGCAGCCGAGCCGCCCGTTCGCCTGGCTCGGCGAAGGCGGCACACCAGGAGAGCGCCTGGACGCCGAAACTGATGCCGGTCAGATCGTTCATCGGCTGGAACAGCCTGACTGACTTCCGCAGCGATCGGGTCGCCTGACCGTAGTCGCCGGCACGCCACTGCGCGATGCCGACGCTCCAGTACGCGTAGGCCATCGATGACTGCGCACCGTGGTGCTCCGCCAGCGCGAGTGCCTGCCGGCTGAACTCGTCGGCCCTCGGGTCGTCGAGGAAGAAGGTGCCCGCGGTGAGCAGGATCAACGTGTCGAACTCGCCGAGCGCGTCCCCGAGCGTCCGGAACTGCCTGCGGGCCTGCTCCAGCAGCTCGATGGCGCCCGGCAGGTCACCCTGGTAGAGCGTGGCGTGTCCCCGGCACTCCTTGATTCGCGCCTGCAGCAGGTCGTCATCGAGGCCCTCCGCGATCGCGGTGCATTCGGCCAGCATCGCGGCGTTCTGCTTGAACTCGGTCGCGAACATGGCCAGGTAGCTGGCAGCCCACAGTCCGTACGCTCGTCCGCTTGTTGGTTCGGTGGCCAGGTCGAGCGCCCGGATCAGGTAGCGATAGCCCTCGCGGAGAAAGCCTGCGAACCAGAAGTTCCAGATGGGTGCGGCGATGTCGAGCGCCGCCGCCGCTTCACCTCTCTCCGAAAGGCAGAACTCCAGCGCCGCCCGGAGGTTGCCGGACTCGCGCCGGAGGCGGATGAACCAGTCGGCCTGCTGCGGACCGAAGCCCTCGGCTTCGAAGCGCTTCGCCACGGACCGGTAGTGGTCCCGGTGCCGGACCTGAAGTGCCCGTACCTGGTCCTGGTCGGCGAGCCGCTCGGCGCCGTACTGCCTGATGCTCTCAAGCATGCGGTACCAGGCGGTCATGTGTTCGGTCGCGTGATGGCGTACGACGATCGACTTGTTGACCAGGCTGGCGATCAGGTTCAGGACGTCCTCGCGGGGGATCCCGTCCCCGCAGCAGACCTCCTCAGCGGCCTCGAGGTCGAATCCCCCCGAGAAGACCGAGAGCCGGGCCCACATCAGCTGCTCGGCGGGCGAGCACAGGTCGAAGCTCCAACCGACGGTGGCTTCCAGCGCCTGCTGGTGGGCCGGACCGGTGCGCCTGCTGCTGGTGAGCAGCCGGAAGCGGTCTTCGAGCCGGTCGAGGATCTGCGCTGGTGACAGGACGCGCAGCCATACCGCCGCGAGCTCGATCGCCAGGGGTATGCCGTCGAGCCTTCGGCAGATCTCGATGACCGCCGCCCGGTTGCTGTCGGCGATCTCGAATCCCGGCGCAACCGCGGCCGCGCGGTCCAGGAAGAGCGTGACGGACTCGTAGTGCGTGGCATCGCCGGCCAGCACCTCCCTGTCCGGGTCCGGAGTGGACAGGGGAGGCACCGAGAGGATCTGCTCGCCCTCGACGCCGAGCACGTGCCGGCTGGTAGCGAGGATGCGCAGGTCCGGGGCGGCGGCCAGGAGCTTGCTGACCAGGACAGCGCATGCATCGGTGAGGTGCTCACAGTTGTCGAGCACGACCAGGAGCCGCCGTTGCTCCAGGAACGCCGCGAGGTCGGCGGTGGGGTCGGCCGAGACCTGGCGCAGCTCGAGGGCGTTGGCCACGGTGTGCGGCAACAGCTGAGGGTCTCGGAGCGAGGCGAGCTCGACGAACCACACCCCGTCGGGAAACGTGCGGCGGACCTCAGCGGCCATTCGCATCGCCAGCCGGGTCTTCCCGACCCCACCGACCCCGGTGAGCGTCAACAGCCGGCTGCTGGCCAGCAGCCGCCGGGTCTCGGTCAGCTCGCGTCGCCGCCCCACGAAGCTGGTCAGCTCGGCGGGCAGAGCCCCATGAGCTGACGCTATCGGCTTCGTACTCGCCATACCCGTTTCCGCCTCTGCCGCCTGGCCCCGAGACAGCCACTGGTCGATGAGCACCGTCGGCACCCGTGGGCGACGACGCGCACACTTGTGGCCGTCAGTCTACGGCCGGCCCCCCGCGTAGGCGCGATCAGTGCCGTGGCCTGAGCTCGATCGCAACCGGCACGCCTGCGGCCTGCGGGACGCAGCAGGTGAGATCGGCACGGCATGCCTGCGGCGTGGACTCCGCGTCGAGCGCGGCTCGAACTGTGTCGAGCTGCGCGGCGAACTGCTCGAGCTCTGCCACCCGCTCCGCGATCTCCGCTTGCTTCTCCTCGATCAGCCGGCTGACCCGGTCCTGGGCGGCACCGCAGTTCGTGCCGGCCCAGATGGGGATCAAGGAGGTGATCTGCTCGCAGCTGAGTCCCATCCTCCGCGCTCTGGTGATGAAGAGCAGTTGGACGGCCGCGTCCTCCCCGTAGTCGCGGTAGCCGGAGGAGGTGCGAGCCGGGAGGGCCATCAGGCCGACCCGCTCGTAGTAGCGCACCGTGGACGCCGGGACTCCGGCGGATTGGGCGAGTTCGGAGATCCGCACACGACCACGGTAGACCCTGCACTCGGGTGCAAGGTCAAGGTCTTGACATTGCACCCGAGTTCAACTTCTACGTTCGGCGTACGGACCGAAAAGGTCGGTCCCCGACCCAGGAGCAAACGCCATGGGAACCTTCACCCGCGACAACACCGAACTGGCCGTCGACATCGACGGAGCCGGCCAGCAGCACCGCGCCGAGGCGGGCGGCATGACCATCGCCCTCGAGCGCTGGACCGCCGGCCTCGACACCGCCGAGTGGTTCGCCGACCTGCCCGGCGGTGCCTGCCAAGAGCCGCACTGGGGCTACTGCCTGAAGGGCACCGCGACGATGCGGTACGCCGACGGCCAGACCGAGGTCATCTCGGCCGGCGACGCCTACTACATTCGACCCGGTCACAACGCCCACATCGGGGACGACGTCGAGTTCGTCGAGTTCACCCTCGCCGACCAGACACCCGGCATCAACACCGTTGACCTGGAACCCAGCAGTCACCGAGAAGGCGTGTAACCCTCGGGCAAACTCGCGAGGAGCTGGTCGCAACTTCGGTGCTCACTGCGTCGGGGCTATGTGCGTCTTGGGTAGTGGTGGCCTTGGTGGACCAGGGTGTGGTGGCGGGGGCAGATGAGTTCGCCGTCGTCGATGGTGGTGCGGCCGCCGTTGGCCCAGGGTTGTCGGTGGTTGGCGTCGCACCAGGTGGCGGGGCGTTCGCAGCCCTGGATGTTGCACAGCCCGCCTTGTCGGAGGGCCATCGCGATCCGTTGGGGTTGGGTGAAGGTGCGTCGTCGGCCGAGGTCGAGGAGCTGGGACTGGCCGTCCAGGACGGCGGGGATGACGCCGGCTGCGGCGGCCAGGTGGCGGGCTTGGCCGGGGGAGAGCAGGGTGTCGGTGCCCAGGATGCTGGCGGCGCGTAGTCCGCCGAGGAGGGTGTCGAGGGTCATCGTGACCAGCACCGTGGCGTTGATTCCCCCGGACTGGGGGAGCCGGTCGGGGGGGAGGTGTTCGAGCAGTTCGCAGAACGCCTGCCCGTACACCTGGGCCGGCGGCACGTCTTGTCGGGTGATCGGGTCGGGCCGGTTGGGGTTCGCGTAGGCCTCGAGTGCGGTGGTCAGGATCGCGCCGGTCAGGTCGGGGATCTTGAACCGGCCGTAGGTCGAGCCGTGGCCATCGGACCAGGTTTTGAGGTGGCAGGTTTTGCGGGCCTCGGTCTCCTCGCGTTCGAGGTGTCGGGCGATCAACGCGTCGGCCTGGTCGGGGGCGACCACTTCGAGCAGATGCCGGCCGAGGGCGCGGAGGGCGCGGGCGTCGTGTTGTTCTGCCAGCGCCAGCAGGTGGGTTTCGGCGTCCGGGGTGCGGTCGGCCACCTCTGTTGGGAGTGCGTCGACGGCGGCCACGATGACGGTGGCTTGTTCGGTGTGGATCGCTCCCTCGGCCAGGGCCGTGTGGGTCGGCGGGTGGGGCTCGATGGCCCGGGACTGGCGCACCAGGCGGGTGGCCTCGGCGCGGGTGATCCCCGAGGCGGCTTGCACCCAGGCTGCGGTTGTGGTGGCGCCGGCCGTAGTCGCGACGTCGTCGCGGTCGGTGTCGGCCACGACCGTGTACAGGTGGGCGTCGATCCGGGATCGGAGCGCCAGCAGTTCGGCGATCGTCTCGCCGCGCTCGTGTGAGGTCATCGCCCAGGTCGAGGGTTGGCCGATCTCGTCGAGGACCTCGTGGGCCCGGCCGGCGAACCAGTGCAGCCGGTTGCGACGCAACGGGACCGGGGTGCGGAAGTCGCCCGCGTCCAGGTCCCGGTGTCGTCGTCATACCCCAACGCTAGCCGCGACCACCGACACTGGTTGAGCACCGAAAACCCTTGTCTGCGCCGTGTTGTCGGGCTCCGTTGATGGCGGGGAAAGCGTGGTTCTACACTCTCGGAAAGCGATGCGGAACCGGGAAGTCGGTGCAAGTCCGAGGCCCGTCAGATCACCAAGAGGAGCAACCCATGACCGACCGCTCACAGCTCAGCCAACGCCTCGATGCAGGCCCGGTGATCTGCGCCGAGGGATTCTTGTTCGAGCTCGAGAGGCGCGGCTATCTCAGCGCCGGAGAGTTCGTGCCCGAGGTCGCACTGGAGTTTCCAGACGCGCTCAAGACGCTGCACGTCGACTATCAGCGCGCAGGCTCGGACATCGTCGAGGCCTTCACCTACAACGGGCATCGCGAGAAGATGCGCGTGATCGGCAAGGAAGACCTGCTGGAGCCGCTGAACCGGGCGGCGTTGCAGATCGCCCGGGAAGTTGCCGACTCACGACCCACTGACCTGATGGCAGGCAACATCTCCAACACGAACATCTGGGATCCCGAAGACAAGGCCCGACAGGCCGAGGTCAGGGGCATGTTCGAGGAGATGGTCGGCTGGGCTGTCGACGAAGGCGCTGACCTGATCATCGGCGAGACGTTCTACTACGCCGGCGAGGCCATCGCGGCGCTGGAGGTGGCCAAGTCGAGCGGGCTGCCGGTCGTCCTCACCATCGCACCGATGGCGATGAACGAGATGAGCGACGGTGTCGGCATCGTCGACACCTGCAAGATGCTGGAGCAAGGCGGTGCCGACGTGGTGGGGATGAACTGCTT
Organism: uncultured Actinomycetota bacterium; assembly: GCA_963844385.1. Lineage (GTDB taxonomy): Bacteria > Actinomycetota > Actinomycetes > Propionibacteriales > Nocardioidaceae > Nocardioides. The sequence goes on from CAWJOJ010000031.1 coordinate 125,668, forward strand.
CCGCGGACCGCAGACCATGATGCCGTGGCTGCGCCAGATCCGAGAGGCGGTCTCGTGCCACGTCGGCGCCCTCCCCATCCCGTACCGGACGACCCCCTCCGAGCCGACGTTCTTCAACCTCAGCGACGACCGCGCGAGCGTGCCCTCGCCGCACGGGCGGACCTTCCCCACAGCGCTGGACCCGTTGTACGCCAACCGATACGAGGTCGGTGCGTTCGCCCGTGAGGCAGCAGACCTCGGGATCAACTACCTGGGCGTGTGCTGTGGGGCCTCGCCGATGCTGGTCCGTCAGGTGGCTGAAGAAGTCGGGCTCACCACGGAGGCCAGCAGGTTCTCGGAGCGGATGCAGAACCACTTCATGTACGGCGACAACGAGCGGCTGCCAGAGCACATCGTCGCGCTCGGCGACCGCGCCTGATCGCCGAGCACAGGGCCTCGGCTGCGGTTAGATCGCGACCACCGCGGCCCCTGTGAAAGCGCCGGCACGCAGGTCGGCGAGTGCCTGGTCAGCAGCCTCGAATGGGTACGACACGATGCGCGGCCGGACCCCGAGGGTGGCGGCGAGCCGGAACAGCTGCTCGCCGTCGGCCCGCGTGTTCGCGGTGACGCTGGTCAGCGTCCGTTCGCGGAAGAGGTGCCGCTCGTAGCTCAGCGTCGGGATGTCGGTGAGATGGATGCCCGCCACGGCGAGCGTGCCTCCCTGCTCCAGGGCTGCCAGGGCAACGGGCACGAGGTCACCAACGGGGGCGAACAGGATGGCGGCATCCAGGGCGACTGGGGGCGCGTCGTACGCGTCGCCGGCCGACGCGGCGCCCAACTCGAGCGCCAGGCGTTGGGCCGCGGCCCCGCGTGTGAGCACGTGTACCTCCGCACCTTGCGCGATCGCTATCTGTGCAGTGATGTGTGCACTGGCACCAAAGCCATAGATCCCCAGCCGTCCACCGGGCGGCAACTGCGCGCGTCGCAAGGCCCGATAGCCGATGATCCCGGCACACAGCAGCGGCGCGGCCTCGGCGTCGGGAATGCCTTCGGGGATCCGGTAGCCGTACCCGGCCGGTACGACGACGTACTCGGCGAAACCACCGTCTGCGTCCCACCCGGTGTACGTCGAGCGCCGGCAGAGGTTCTCGGCACCGCTCCGGCACGATCGGCACTGCCCGCAGGTGCTCCGCAGCCAGGCCAGCCCGATCCTGTCGCCCGTCCTGAACCGCGAGACCGACGCGCCGACCGACGACCACCTCGCCGACCGCCTCGTGGCCCGGCACCACGCCCGGCGCCTTCGGCGGCAGGTCGCCCTCCGCGAGGTGCAGGTCCGTACGGCACACGCCGCACACCCGCACCTTCATCAGCACCTCGTCTGGCGAAGGAACCGGCACTGGGCGCTCCACCAGTCGAAGCAGGTCCGGCCCACCGAAGTCGCCGGTGACCTCCCACCCGCGCATGCGCGCGGCCATCACTGCGGTCACGCGGGCTTTGCGTAAGCCTTGATCCCGGTGTCGAGCAGCACGCAGGGCTCGTCGCCCACGACCCAGGCGTCGTGCCCGGGATCGAGGTCCACGACGTCGCCGGGACCGACGGTCAACTCGTTGCCGTCGTCGAACCGGACGGTCATCTGCCCGGACAGGCAGATGCCGGTGTGGTGGGTCAGACAGGAGTCGGTGCCGGCGATGGGCTTGACGTCGTTCGACCAGCGCCAGCCTGGCTCGAAGACGCCACGGCCGAGGGTGAAGTCGCCGAGGGTGACCACATCCATGTGGCCGTGACCGGCGAAGGGGCGTCGTTCGTGTGGGCTCTCGATGTTCTGCTTGTCGGACATGGTGGCTCCCTCTCTCGATCCGATCATGTCAGTGGGCAGCCTTGCTGGCCAGCAACGAACAGCGCGATCAAACCGTTGCCGCAGCAATGTTCAGAAGTCGTCTCCCGGACCTGCTGGAGGTGCCATGATGACGGCCTAGAACCACGCCATGCGAGGAAGCGTCCTGATGAGCGTTGCACAACCTGAAGCGACCGGTGAGGAATCCTCGAACCTGCCGTGGTACGTCTACGACCGCCATCTCCACCTGCTGCACACTGCAGGCAGCCTGGATGATGCGGAAGCGTGGGCCATCGAACACTGGGAGGTCGTGGAAGTCGCCGACCGACAACAGGTCGACGACCATGACTACTGGTACCTGCTGCTGGCGGCTCCGCAGGAGTCCGGCCTGTCGCGCGACTACCAGGCGCGTATCATGCGCCAAGACCGGGTCGTGGCCGTGGGCCGGGACCCAGAAGCCGTCCCGCGCTACCCGGAGGAATGACAAGGACGCCGCATGACCGGACGTTACCGAGGTTTGGCGGTGGTCGTGAGCGCAGCGGTGTGCGGGGTGGCCATGACGGTCTCCTGGGCGTACGCCGCCACGATCACGGGTACGCCGGGGCCTGACGTCCTGGTCGGCACCGGTGACGCCGACACCATCGAGGCCCTGGCCGGCAACGATTACGTCACCGGAAAGCACGGCAACGACATCATCAGGGGTGGCCCGGCGAAGACACCCTGATCGGCGGTAGCGGGTCCGACATACTCAGAGGCGGGTTGGGTGCGGACAGCCTCCGGGGGAACGCTGGGCGGGACTACCTGTACCCGCGGGGCCCGGAGGGTCCCGATCAGGCTCGCGGCGGTGCCGGCGCCGACGTGATCATCGCGAATGGCGGACTGTCGTTCATCAACGCGGGCACCGGCGACGACCGAGTCGTCCTGCGCGGGGTGGGCTTCCAGCAGGCGTCCGGCGCTGACGGTGACGACGACCTCGTCGTCGAGGGCGATGAGTCATCGGCTATGTACCGGCGGTCGTGGCCGGGACCGTCTGTCGGCTACCGGCGGCGATTCGCGTCTCTCGGGCGGGCCTGGCATGGACGTCTTCTTCATCGCCGCCAGTGCCGCTCGGGTGTTCGGCGGTGACGATGACGACACGTTCTACGCCGAGGGCGACAGCCGCAACATCATCCACTGCGGCCCGGGTGTCGACACGGTGCTGGCTGATGTGCTCGACACCGTCGACGCCGACTGCGAGAACGTCACCGTCGGTTCGGGCTGAACCACGTGCAGGACGGTCCCGAGCGGGACCGTCCTGCACGTGCGACCTGCTACTTGCGCAGCTCGGCCTTGAGGATCTTGCCGGTCGGTCCCTTGGGCAGGTCGTCCATGAACCGGATCTCGCGTGGGTACTTGTACGCCGCGAGCCGCTCCTTGCAGTAGGCGATGACCTCGTCAGCGGTCAGGGTCTGGCCCTCGCGAAGTACGACGACGGCCACGACCTCCTCGCCCAGCCGGTCGTCCGGCTTGCCGATCACGGCCGCCTCGAGGATCGCCGGGTGCTCGAAGAGGACCTCCTCGATCTCGCGCGGGTAGACGTTGTAGCCACCGCGGATGACCAGGTCCTTGCTGCGGTCCACGACGAAGTAGAAGCCGTCCTCGTCGACGTAGCCGAGGTCGCCGGTGTGGAACCAGCCACCCTTCATCGCCTCGGCGGTCAACTCCGGCTGCCCGAGGTAGCCCTTCATGATGTTGTGGCCGCGCACCACGATCTCGCCGACGTTGTCCTTGCCCGGGGGAAGCGGCTGCTCGTCGGAGTCGACGATCCGCATCTGCACGCCCCAGATCGGCTTGCCGATCGAGTACAGCTTGCGCTCCTCGGCGCTGCGGTTGAACGAGGTGGTGGCCGCCGTCTCGGAGAGCCCATAGCCCTCGAGCACGACGATGCCGTACTTTTCCTCGAACTTTCGCATCACCTCGCCCGGCAGGGACGCACCTCCGGAGACGCAAACCCGCAGCGCGGAAAGGTCCCGGCCCGAGATGTCGGCCTCCGCCAGCGCGTGCAGCATCGTGGGAACGCCGCCGACCACCGTCACCCGGTCGACCTCGAGCGTGTCCAGCACGACCTTCGGGTCGAACCTCGGAAGGATCGCCAGCGAGCCGCCGTGGCGCAACGAGACGCCGATGACCGAGGACAGCCCGAAGACGTGGAAGAAGGGCAGGACGGCGAGGGTGACGTCGTCGCTGCGGGCGCCGAAGAGGCTGCCGCCCACATCGCAGTTCATGTAGAGCTGGAAGTGCGTCAGCTCGGCGCCCTTGGGCTTGCCCGTCGTCCCGCTGGTGTAGATGAGGACTGCGGTGCTGTCGGCTTCCGTCGGATGCAGGTCGCCGCCCGGCTCGCTGAGCGGTGCGGCCGAGACCAGTTCTTCGAAGCGGTGCAGCCCGTCGGGCACGGTCGCGCCGACGACGTACGCCGGGATGCCCGCCTGCGACGCGGCAGGCGCCGACGCGGCGAGGAAGCCCTCGAACGTGACCATCGACCGGGCGTTCGAGTCGGTGAGGTGGTAGACGAGCTCGGGCGTCGTCAGGAGCGGGTTCAGTGGCAGGGCCACCATCCCGGCCTTCAGGACGCCGAAATAGGCAACCAGGAACTGGGGAATGTTCGGCAGGTGGATCGCGACCACGTCACCGGGCTCCCGCCCGCTGGCGAGCAGGCCGGCGGCGAACCGGCCGGACAGGTCGTCGAGCTCGCCGTACGACGTGGTCTCGCCGTTGAACCGCATCACCGTGGAGTCCGGTGCTGCCAGTGCCGATTCGTGCAGGATCGTTGCTAGGTTGAAGCTCACAGCTGTTTTGGCCCTTCTCAGTTTGTCGCCCGTCCACCGGGTCCTTACTATGGTGAGACAAACTGTAGATCTGTATCACCCCCGTTGGCCAGTCCTTGGCCCCGGGCCTGACCGATGGGACGCAAATGCACGTTGTCTCGGCCCTCGAGGACGGCTACGAACCGGAGCCGCCGGCCGCCGGACGGATCCCGTCCGCGGCGCTGTACCTGACCGAGCCGCTGCGTGGCGCGTTCACGCTGGCGACCCTTCCCCTTGGCCTGCCCCTGCTGGCCCTGGCCCCGCGCGGCGACGGACACGGTGTCCTCGTGCTGCCGGGCCTCCTCGCCGGCGACGGAAGCACGCGGCTGATCCGGCGCTTCCTGAAATCCAAGGGGTACGACGTGCGCGCCTGGCGTCTGGGCCGCAACGTCGGTCCCACGAAGGCGATCATGGAGGGGATGCCTCGACTCCTGGCCGAGATGGCCGAGGAGACGGGCGGCCCGGTGTCGGTGGTGGGCTGGAGCCTCGGCGGCATCTACGCGCGTGAGCTCGCCCGCCAGCACCCGGACCTGGTCCGGCAGGTGATCACGCTGGTCAGCCCGTTCGCCCTGAGCAGCGCGAACCAGAGCCGCGCCGATGCCGCCTACCGTCGCCAGTCCAGCCGCCACGTGCGGTCCAACATGTTCCGGCGCGAGCAGCTGTCCCTGCCCATCATGGTGCCGTCCACCGCGATCTACTCCCAGACCGACGGGATCGTCGACTGGCGCACCTGCAAGGAGCCGACGACGGCGATCCACGAAAACGTGGGCGTGTGGTCGGGGCACCTCGGTGCAGGCGCGGACGCCGCTGTCATGTGGCTGCTGGCCGACCGGCTCGCCCTGCCCCTGCGCGGCTGGCGGCCCTTCCGGGCCCCGACCCTGCTACGTCCGTTCTTCCAGGAGGAGTCATGACCACGACGAGCGAAGCCCCGTGGTCGTTCGCGGCTCCCTGGGGCGGCCGCAGCTACGTCACGGACCTCGACGGCCCGGTGCACTGGGTCGACTTCGGGACACCTTCGGACCTTCCGCCAATCGTGTTCGTCCACGGTCTCGGCGGCTCGCACCTCAACTGGGCGCTCGTGGCTCCTGCCCTCAGCGCGAACCGGCGAGCGGTCTCCGTCGACCTGCACGGTTATCGGCATGACCGCCGGCACCAAGCGCAACGCCACCGTCCACGAGAACCAGCGACTGCTCGACCGTTTCATCCGTGAGGTCGTCGGTGGCCCGGTCGTGTTGGTCGGCAACTCGATGGGCGGCATGGTGTCCGTGCTGCAGACGCATCGAAACCCGGACACGGTTGCCGGCCGTCGTACTCGTCGATCCCGCGATGCCGGCACCCAGCCGCCGGCCGGATCCCAAGGTCGCCGGACAGTTCCTCATCTACGCGCTTCCCGGCATCGGCGAACTGACGATGCGCAGGATGCGGTCGCGGTTGTCGCCGGCCCAGTCCGTGCAGCGGATCATCAATCTCTGCTTCGCCGACCCGTCGCGGGCCAACCCGGAGATGCTCGCCGCCGCCGAGGACCTCGTGCGAGCCCGCGACTCGATGCCGGGCGTGGAAGTCGCGTTCATGGCGGCTGCGAGGTCGCTGATGCGGGTGCTGCTGCGCCGCGAGGGGTACGCCGCCATGATGAACGGCATCGACGTACCCGTGCTCTTGATCAACGGTGAAGCCGACCGGCTCGTGCCGGTCGCCGCCGCGCACATCGCCGCGCGCGCGAACCCGTCCTGGGAGGCCGTCTTCCTCCCCGACGTCGGGCACACGCCTCAGCTCGAGGTCCCCGACATCTTTGTCGAGCATGTCGACGCGTGGCTCGCCCGCTCGACGTCTCCCACCGCACCCTGACCTGACCAGATATCTCAAGGAAACCTCATGAAACAGCTCACCGGACTTGACGCGGCCTTCTTGGCCATGGAAACCATCACGACGACCGGACACGTCGGCGGGGTCGCCATCCTCGACCCGAGCGACGCACCGCAGAAGCTCGACCTGGCGAGGCTCACGGAGCTGATGACCCAGCGCCTCCCGCTCGTGCCGGTGATGCGGCGCCGACTGCTGGACGTGCCGCTCGGCCTGGACCAGCCGTACTGGATCGACGATCCCGACTTCGACATCGAGTACCACGTCCGCGAGATCGCGCTGCCGCGGCCGGGCAACATGGCGCAGCTGACCGAGCAGGTGAGCCGGCTGCACGCGCGCCCGCTCGACCGGCGCCGGCCACTGTGGGAGATGTACCTCATCACGGGCTTGGCGAAGGGCCGGTGCGCGGTCTTCACGAAGGTGCACCACTCAGCCATCGACGGGGCCTCGGGTGCCGAGCTCCTCACGGTGCTGCTCGACCTGTCGCCGGAGGGTCGCGAGCTGCCCACTCACGACGACTTCAACCCGGAGAAGCCTCCGCACGCTGCCGTGCTGGCCGCTCGCGCCGCCGCCCGGCTCGCCTGGCGGCCGATCCAGAGCGTGCAGATCGCCGGACAGCTGATCAAGGCCGTGCCGACGCTCGCTCCCGCCGTCAGCCCGATCGTCGGCGGCCTGCTCGGGCTGAACCGCGGCGACGGCGGCGTGATCTCCAGTCCCGTCGGCATCGCGCCCGCGACGCCGTTCAACAAGCCGATCACCCAGCACCGGCGGCTCGCCTTCCAGAGCGTCGACCTGGCCACCGTCAAGGCGGTCAAGAACGCGTTCGGCGTCTCCGTCAACGATGTGGTGATGGCGATGTGCGCCGGGGCCCTGCGCCGCTGGCTGATCGACCACGACGCGCTGCCCGAGGCACCGCTGGTCTCGATGATCCCGGTGTCGGTCCGCGACGAGACCACCAAGGGACAGCTCGGCAACCGGGTGTCGGCAATGCTGGCGAAGCTGCCCACAGACGTCGCCGACCCCGCCGAGCGACTGCAGCTGGTCCACGAGGCCACGAAGATCGCGAAGTCGCAGCAGGCGACGATCCCGCAGGGCCTCGTCGACGACATCACCGACTTCGCGCCTCCCGCGTTGACCGCACGCGCGGCGCGAGTGATGTGGGCAACCGGTCTGCTGCACAGGCTGCCGCCGTTCAATGTCACCATCTCGAACGTGCCCGGCCCCAACATCCCGGTCTACATGGGTGGCGCGAGGTTGTTGGCGAACTACCCGACCTCCGTGGTCACCGACGGGCAGGGACTCAACATCACTCTGGTCGGCTACCACGGGGAGCTGCACTTCGGGCTGATCGCCTGCCGCGAGCTCGTTCCGGACATCGACAAGCTGGCCGACTACCTGGCCGACGAGCTCGCCGAGCTCGCGAGCCTCGCGAAGGCCGCCGTGTGACGATGACTCGAACCGGCACCGATGCCGAGGAGATCGTTCCCGAGGGCACGGGCCCGCCAGCCTCGATTCCCGCCGAGGTGTTCGAGGCCGCAGCCGCGACGTACCTGTCGGGCCAGCGCCTCGACATGCAGTCGCTGGCCAGGACTCTCGGCGTCGGCCGGGCCACGCTCTACCGGCACGCCGGCAACCGAGAGCGGCTGCTCGACGAAGTGATCTGGTGGCGGGCGCGGCTGGCGCTCGCCGCCGCTGCGACCGAGACCGCCCACCTGCGCGGGGTGCCCAGGATGGTCGGGCTGATCGGGTCGATCCTGCGCGCGGTCGACGCCGACCAGGCCCTGCACACCTTCCTGGAGCACGACGCCGAGGCTGCGCTGCGGATCCTGACCGGCTCGCGCAGCGTCGTCCAGCACGGCATGTCCGCCGCCCTCGAGCGGATGGTCGACCTCGAGACCCAGCGCGGGCACTTCACGACCGAGCTGGACACCCCGACGCTCGCGTATGCGATCGTGCGGGTCAGCGAGGGCTTTCTCTACTCCGACATCATCGCCGACCGAACTCCGGACATCCCGCGCGCGGTCGCGGTCCTCGAGGGACTGCTCCGCGGGCTGGACAGGAGTGCCCAGCCCGCGTGAGCGGTCCCTGAGGAGGTTGCGCTAGCAGCCGTCTCGAAGGGCGGTCCCTGAGTCAGGTGCGCGCCGGGTCTGGCCTGCGCTCGGCTTGGTCGAGGTGCGCGTAGTAGTCGCGCGGCGTCCCGTCTCGCTGGATGGTCGCGAGGACCTTGAGCCCTGCCGCCTCGACGGTGTTCGAGCTCACCCAGGCCAGGGCCGCTGCGACGACGCCGACGAGAACCGCGGTGATGAGGAAGAACGGGCCCGGGCGCGCGTCGGGCAGTGCGCCGACATGGTCCAGGATCCGCATGACTGGCTCGTGAATCAGGTAGATGCCGTAGCCGAGCCCACCGATCCAGGCGAGTGGGCGCCAGCTGAACGCAGCCGGCCACGGTCCGTCGTGCAGCACGATCCCGGACAGGCCAACCGCGATCGCCAGCGCGTAGGCGGGGGCCCACCAGGCGCCGAAGGCCGAGTCGGGGCGGTTCATGACCAGCACGGCCAGCGCGGCGATGCCGACCAGGCCTGCCGCCAGGCGCGCCCCGCGCCCGAGGCGGACGCCGGCGGCACTGATCACGGCCAGCGCCGCGCCGATCCCGAAGTCGGCGGCACGCGACATCGGGGAGAACCACACGGACCAGTCGGTCTCGCTGGGGTGAGCGACGACGGTGGCCCAGAGCAGGTACGTGACGCCGATGAGCATCAGGAGCGTGGGCAGTACGAGGGCCACGCCGAGCCTGGCCAGCCGGGTCGTCGTACGTCGAACCGCGGCGTGCACCAGCGGCACCGACAGCGCCATCAGCACGTAGAAGTGGAACTCGACAGCGAGCGACCAAGCGGGGCCGACGTCCCAGAAGATGTACTGGTCGCTGTAGACGTGGGTGAAGCTCAGGTGCAGGAGCAGGTCCTGCCAGTGCCCCGGCAACGACGGGTTCGTGACCGCCCAGACCACGATGACGATCGTGTAGTAGAGCGGCAGCAGCCGTGCCATCCGCCGGAACAGCAGCACCCAGCCTGGTCGTCCTGTGCGGCCGTCGAGGGTGGCGCGGGCGACCGTCAGCCACAGGACGAAGCCGGACAGAACGAAGAACATTTCGACGAACAGGTCGGTGCCGCGCATCATCTGGTGCGCAGCACCCGACCACGGCCAGGCGCTCTCGGCGCCGGTCCGGTTGTGTTGGTAGGCGTGGAAGGTGAGCACGGTCAAGGCGGCGAGCCCGCGCAGCCAGCCCACCGGGAACTGGGGCGAGGGTCGCGGGTCGGTCGAGGTTTGTTCAGGGACGTTCGGAGTGAGCGTGGTCATGCGGCCACCTCCGTGGGCTCGCGGGTGATGTCGGGCAGGGTGCTGGTGGCGGTGCTCTGCGCGGTCCGCGGGGTGACCACCCATTGGTGCTCTCCGCGCAGCTGCTTGAGGTGGGCCACCCGGTTCACGAGGTTCTTCAGCTCGTTGTAGGCGAACAGGTTGGTCAGGCCGGCACCGACGAACCACCAGGGGTGCTGTCGGATCTCTGGGGTGGCCAGCCGCCAGGCAACCGCGGTCTGCAGCGGCCCGGAGACGGTCACGAAGAGGCTGATGACCAGGAACATCGGCGAGGAGAAGTCCAGGCCACCGTCACGCCAGGCCAGGAAGCCGAGCAGCGGCCAGGCCAGCAGGGACACCCACGGGTAGAGCTCGCGCCAGCCCAGCAGGTAGGTCGCGCCGACCTTCTGGCGCAGGGTGAGCGCGGACGAGCGAAGGATCGGCCACAGGTGCAGGCAGGAGACCTGGAACCAGCCCTGTGCCCAGCGCATCCGCTGCTTCCACAGCGCACCGAGCGTGTCGGGTGCCAGCTCGCGGCTGATCAGCCCCGGGTCGTTGACGATGCGTCCGCCTGCGGACAGCACCCGCATCGATGCCTCGATGTCCTCGGTGAGGTAGGAGCCACGCAGGCGGATCTGCTCGAGCACCGAGGCGCGCCAATAGCCGTTGGAGCCGCCGAAGATGCCGAACCCGTGAAGGGCGGCGCGGCCGGGATGGGCAACCGCGTAGATCTGCTCGAACTCGACGGCGATCAGCTTCGCCAACGCGGAGTCGTCGCCGTTGCGGATCACGCAGTGGCCCTGCACGACGTCGGCGCCGTCGGCGATCCAGCGCCAGGCTCGGTCGAACGCGCCTGCCATCGGGTGGTGGTCGGCGTCGAAGATGCCGACGAACTCGCCCTCGGCGACGCGCAGGGCGGCGTTCACGTTCTGGGCCTTGGAGGTGCTGTCGCGGACCTTGATCACCGTCAGGTCGGCGTGCTCGGCGGCCAGGCGCTCGAGTTCTTCCTCGACGGGAAGCGGCACCGGGGTGTTGTAGGCGAGCACGGTCTGGAGGCCGCCGGAGTACTCGTGGGCCGCGAACGCGCGCAGGGTGTCCACCACGGTGTCGGCCTCGTTCGGGAGGTACGCCGCGATGACGGCGGTCGCCCGCGGGGCAGGCTCGTCGGTGGGCTCGGGAAGGACCGGCGGCTCGAAGGCATGGACGCACTCGGCCCAGATCGTCAGGGCCGTCACGCTCAGCGATCCGACGAGCACCCAGTAGAGCGCGGAGGAGATGTCGAGGCCGACCGTGTAGAGGCCGATCATGGCCAGGAACGGCAGCACGATGCTGCCGACGGTGGCCAGCAGGACCTGGTTGCCGGAGCTCCAGAGATTGATGTACGGCTGTCGGCCACGTTGTTTCCGGCCGTTCTCGCGCGGCTGCAGGTCGCGCTGCTGGACCGACTCGCGGGCCGCATTGGCGGCGTGCCGCTCGGCCTGCTCGGGATCCTGCTTGCGGGTCACGCGTGCCCAGCCGACGCCGAGGTCGATGATTCCGGCCCGGTAGTCGAGGGACTCGAAGACCTCGATGGCGTGGTACGCCATCTCCTGCAGGCGCAGGGGGCGGGCGCCACGGTCCTCGTGGCGAAGCCGGAGCGTGAGCCGCCCGTCCGGCGTACCGGCCACGATCTCGCCGGGCTGGAGGAAGTTGGTCAGGCGCTCGGCGGCCTCCGCGATCACCCGGTCAGGTGCGCGAACAGATTCGTTGACGTCGTCGCCGGGCGCGGCCCAGACGGGGTCGATGACCGCGACGATCTCGCGACGCAGGTGCCGACGGAGTCCTCGGCGGGGAGTGAGCACGTCTTCGGACGAGCCGACCCGCCCGGTCTGCACGCCTGCTGGTGCAGGGGTGGACTCACGGGACAAGGGAAGCAGGGACACGAAAAGTACCTCTCGGATCGGGTACAGGAGGTTTGTTCGGGAATGGGTGGCGCTGCGTAAGTCGCCCTTGCCGGAGCAAACTGCCGGCGGGTTTCCGTTGCTCCGACCGTCCAAGGCCGGGTCGCCGTTATTGGCGTCGCGGAAACAATTAATTCCTACCAGACTCACGGATTTGGCTGTTCCGATGCAAGTCCTGGCGTCGTGTTCCGAGTCACGTGACGGTCAACACAGGCTGCTCAACGCGTCCCTGGTCCACGCGGGCGCGACGCCGCGAGCCCTTAGCAGGTAGTCGATCCGATCGTCGAGGTCCCACCCGAACGCCTCGCCGAGGCCCGCGAGGATCGTGCGGAGGTAGGGCGCCGATGGGGGTGTGGGCACGAGATCCTGCAGCGACGTGATCGACAGCATCGGGAACCCCTCGTGGTCGTCGACGTGTACCACCGTCTCGTAGACACCAGAGGGAGACGGCCATCGCCGTTCGGTCCCGCTGAGCACGAGGTTTTCGGCGATTGGCTGCCTGGCCTCCTGGGCCACCACGTCACTGAACTGGCCGAACGTCACCAGGTAGGCACGCGCCGCCAGGTTGTCTTCGGCCGCCGGGTCGTAGAAGGCGAGCCCTCCTCCCCAGACGGTCGAGCGACGTGCGAACACGAGTCCACCTGGCAAGCTGACTCCGACGTCACGACGAGGCGCCGTACGGTCCCTGCTTCCGGTGTAGGTGCGCTGTGCGCCAGGTGGCCGCCCTCCGGCGAGGTAGCAACCGAACCGCGCGGCCGAGAGGTTCGAGCCGTAGGCCACGTACCAGACAAGGTCGTCGGTCTCCAGCTCCATCCTCAGCCGACCACGGGTGCCTCGTCCAGGGCCCGCTGTGCCTCGCGCAGCAACACTGCCTGCGCTTCCTGGTAGATCTCCCACGCACGCTCGGGGGAGTCACCCACCGCCGTCAGTCCGACTCGGCCGCACTCGGTCAGGCAGCTGATCATGTGGAAGACCACGCCCGTCTCGCGGGACTGGTCGAAGTGCAGACCCTGCGTGGCCACGATGTCGAACAGGTCGGTGACCGTCAGCGCTTTGAGCCGGTCGTCCTCGAAGTGGTCGGTCGCGACGAGGTACTTCGGGTTGCCGCCCGCCGTGAGGTAGATCCCCCGCTCCCCGTCGTAGGTCCCGTTGGTGAGGAACTGCAGGGTCAGGAACGGATGGGTGGTGCCGCCCTTGCGCAGGTTCAGCTCGATGGCGTACGGCGTCCAGACGCCGGCCTCGTCGCGAACCACGACGAAGTCCACCGCGAATCGACCGAGCACGCCGAGTCTGGCGAGGTGTCGCCCGATCACCATCGCCGGCTCACTGATCGCGACCGCGTACTCGGGATCAGCCGGGAACACACAACCGAGGTACTTCTGCCCGCTCGCGCCGCCGAGCAGTTGATCGTGGGTGGACAGCAGCTCGACGGTGCCGTCGGGAAGCGCGCGCATCTGGACGCTCGGACTGGTGAGGGCGGTCCCGGTGATCCGTTCCTCGATGATGCCGCCGCCCTTCTCGAACGCCGCGAGGTAAACACCCAGATCGAGATTCTCGGCCTCCAGCCGCATCGCGAGGAGTCGGTCCTTGATCGCGGCCGCCTCGTCGGGCGCTCCGGACGCGGGCAGGTCGTGCAGGTCGACCAGGGCGTTCCCTGAGCCCGAGACGCCCTCGTTGAGCTTGACGATGACCTGGGCCAGCGTCGGTCGTCTCGTGCGCATCCCTTGCACGGCTGCCACCATGTCGTCGACGGTGTGGAGGTCCTCGGCGCCGACCGGGCAGGGGACCGCGAGCTCCTCGAACGTCCGGCGGCATCCGGTCTTGCTGCCGAGGTCGGCCAGTCGGGGGTCAGCGCCGTACATGGGGATGCCGAGGCTGATTGCGACGTCGCGTTCGAGCGCGGTCGTGTTGTAGGGGATGAGGTGGCTTCGGGAAGGATTCGCGATCAGTGACCGGATCGTGCGGAGCAGCCGGGGCCGAGCCAGGATCTTCGCGCTGAGAGACGAGGGGGACGCGTCGCCCACGGGAACGAGGGTCAGCCGGGAGCGGGCGTGACTGGGGATGACTCCGGGCAGGAGGCCGAGGTAGTACTCCACGATCGCCTCGGAGATCGGCATCGACGTCACGTAGATCATCCGCAGACGTGGCTGGCGAAGCAGCAACAGGAGGAACAGGCCACGCTCCTCCATGGCCTGCATGACGGTGCCGCTCGCGGCGGTGGTGCGTTCGAGGCTGATCGACGGCACCACGACAACGGACTCGTCCTCGAGATCCAGCCGCATCGACTCCCACACGGCAGGCATGGCTCGTTGCAGGTCGTCGTACGCCTGGTAGCGCGCGGACTCGTCGAGGTCGGACAACGCTCGTCGCGGTGCCGGCACCGTGCGGTCGGAGGTCTGCGTCATGTGCTCACCTTCTTCTGGTCGATTGCGCTGACGTTGTGCACCCGCACGGTGCGGCTGAACCCTTTGGGGTTGAGGTCACCGACGAGCTCGGAGCTCGACACGTGCTCGGTCGCCGCCAGCACCCGGTCAGTGACCAGCACCTGCCATGGACCGGCCTCCGCACACAGTCGGGCGGCCAGGTTGGTGACGCTCCCGATGGCGGCGTAGTCGAAGCGACCCTCGAAACCGATCCTGCCCAGGGTCGCGAAGCCCTGCGCGATCCCGATCCCGAGCGCGAGGTCATGGCCCGCGCGCCGCCATCGGGACGCCTGCTCCCGCACGGTGTCCCGGATCCCCAGCGCCATCCGTACGGCGCGTTCCGCGGCGTCGTCGCACGGGACCGGATCGTTGAAGAACACCATGATCCCGTCACCCGTGAACCGCTCGAGGGTGCCTTCGTGGGCGTGGACGAGCGCGCCAATGGCCCGGTGATACTCGGCGAGCACGCCCATGACCTCTTCCGGCTCGCTGGTCTCCGCGAACGGTGTGAAGTTCCTCAAGTCGCAGAACGCCACGACGATCTCGCGCCGGTGGCTCATCAGCAGGCTCTCGTTGCCGATCACGAGGTCGGCCAGCTGGGGCGAGAGGAAACGCCGCAGCCGCTTGGTCCGCTCCAGCTCCTCCACCTGGACCTCCACGCGGTTCTCCAGCTCGGTGTTCCAGGCGGCAAGCTCCTCGGCTTGTAACCGGATTGTGTCGTGATAGCGCTTGATCCGCGCCAGCGACGCCACCCGCGCAAGCAGCTCGCTCTGATCGAACGGCTTGGTGACGAAGTCGTCCGCGCCGGCCTCGAGGGCGGTGACCCGCTGTTGAGGACCGCTTGCCGTGATCATCACCACCGGCAGGAAGGCAGTGGCCTCGTCGGCGCGGATCCGCCGGCACACCTCGTATCCGTCTATCCCGGGCATCAGGATGTCGAGGAGTACCAGGTCGACGGGCTCGGTCCGTAGAACGGCCAGGCAGTCCTCGCCCGACGCCGCGGTGATCACCCGGTAGCCCCGCGGCATGAGCACGGCTTCGAGCAGCTTGAGATTTGTCGGCTGGTCGTCGACTGCGAGCACAGTCACCGGCTTGCTGGTCACGGTGTCCGGCCCTTCTCCAGGAACGTGGCGACGAGGCCGGGAAGAGAGCGAACGCTGATGGGCTTCTCCACATAGCCGTCGAACCCGGCGTCTGCTGCAGCCGCGCGATCCTCTGCCATCGCGAGGGCAGTCACTGCGACGACCGGAACCTGCGCGTCGAGGATGTCGGCCCGAAGTCGACGCAAGGTCTCCGTCCCGTCGATCCCGGGTAGCTGGAGGTCCATCAGCACCAGGTCCGGACGACGCCGGCCGGCCACTTGAAGCCCTTCCTCGCCCGTCCCCGCGTCCATCACCTCGTAGCCGGCGAACTCGAGCACGTCACGCACCAGCTTGAGGTTCAGGGGATTGTCCTCCACGACGAGGATCACTGGCGCGCTCACGGGACCTCCAAGTCGGCGTCCGTGGCCGGCAAAGCGCCGACCTGCTGAAGAGCCTGGACGAGCTGGTCGCGCCGGACCGGCTTGAGGAGGTACGCCGCTGCGCCCAAGGCCAGCCCCCGCGTTCGGTCGTCAACGATGGAGGCCACCACCACCGGGATGTGCGCGGTGCTGGGGTCTGCCTTCAGTTCCGCCAACACGTCCCAGCCGTCCTTCTTCGGGAGCCGGATGTCCAGCACCATCGCAGATGGCTGGTGGCGTCGTACCTGTTCGAGGGCCTCGATCCCGTCGTGCGCGCGGATCACGCGGGTGGCGAGGCCGGAAAGGTACGCGGTCATCAGCTCCAGAGAGGCGGGGTCGTCGTCGACGATCAGCACGGCGGCACCGTCCAGATCCGTTTGGGGGCTGGATTCGGCCTCTCGGGCCAGCGTGCGGAGCGGAATGGCGAACCCGAAGGTGCTTCCGGAGCCCACCTCGGAGTCGAGCCACAGCCGCCCGCCGAACAGCTCGACGATCCGTCGGCACAGGGTGAGCCCGAGACCGGTGCCCTCTTCCTTCGGTGCTCCGCGGGCACCCTGCTGGAACGACTCGAAGATCCGCTCCCGATCCTCCGGCAGGACGCCGGCCCCGGTGTCAGTGACGATGACGTCGAGCTCGTTGCCAACCATCCAGGCCTGGACTGAGACGCTTCCCCCGTCTGGGGTGAACTTCACCGCGTTGGACACGAGGTTGAGGACGACCTGCTTGAACCTGAGCTCGTCGGCTTCGATGACTCCGACGTCGTCAGCGACGTCGAGGGTGAGGGTGATGCCGTGGTTCGACGCGCGTTCGCGGACCAGTGAGAGCCCGTACTCGAGGGCGGCCGGGACCGAGAACATCGTCGGCTCCAGCACCATCTGGCCGGCCTCGACCTTCGACAGGTCGAGGATCTCGTTGAGCAGCTCGAGGAGGTGCTGGCCGGAGTTCCGGATGTCATGGAGGTATTCCTCCTGGCGCTCATTGAGCTCGCCGAACATCCGGTCGATGAGTACTTCGGAGAAGCCGATGACGGCGTTGAGCGGAGTCCGCAGCTCGTGGGACATGCTGGCCAGGAACTCGGACTTGTGATGGCTGGCGACCTCGAGCTCGCGGGTTTTCGACTCCAGCTCGCCGAACAGGCGGGCGTTGAGGATGGCCAGCGCCGACTGACTGGCGAGCGTCTCGAGCAATTCGACCACGTCGGCGGTGAATGCCCCTGTCGTCCGGCGCCGGATGACGAGAACCCCCACCGGCTGATCGCCGCGCAACATCGGGGCGGCAAGCAACGAACGCCAACCGTCACGGAACAGGACGTCGAGGTGCGGGTCGAGCTCGACGCTGCCCAGGTCGGGCACCTCGATCGGTCGTCGACCCAGGACGGTCCGGCCCACGAGCGTCGAGTCGCGTCGAATCGTGATCGCCCGCAGCTGGTTCAGCAGCTCGGCACTGCTGCCGTACGCGGTGCGGACGTGGAACGATCCGTCGCCCTCGACGTACTCCATGATCGAACCGCCGTCGGTGCCCGTCAGCCTGACGGCATTGCTGACGATCCGGTCGAGCACCTCGTCGAGGTCGAGACTCGAGTTGACGGCTTCACCTACCTCCCGCAGCGCCTCTAGCTGGGCGACCTTGCTGGCCAGCTCGGCACCCCGTGACTCGAGGTCCTGCAGCAGGTCGACCTGGCGAAGGACGATCGCGCCCTCAACCGCGAACTCCTCGAGCAACGCACGCTCGCTGTCGTCGAAGGGGGCGACATCCGTGCGCCACATGGAGAGCACACCGACGACCTCGTCCTCGAGGATCATCGGCGCGTTGAAGATGGTTCGAAAGCCGGTTACCCGCTGCAGGTCCTGGCGGCCGTAGTCAGCGTCGCTGAGGACGTCGGCAATCTGCTGGGACCGACGGTCCAGGGCAACCCGCCCGACCAGTGAGGAACGGTTCATGGCGATCGGTTGGTCCCGCAGGAGATTTCGATACTCGTCCGGGAAGTCGCCCGAGATCCGTGAGAGCCGGAACAGCTCGCCGTCGCGGAGATAGAGCTGGCACACCTGGGCCCCGCAGAGTCGCGCCGCCCGTTCCACCACGGTGTCGAGGATCTCGCCCGGGTTGGCCCCGGCCCGTCCGAGCGCCACCAGGATCTCCCGGCTGGCCCCCAGCTGCTCGCGGGCGTCGCGCAGCTCCCGGTGCTGCTCGAAGGAGCCATCGGAGTGCGGTGACGACTGCGCCTGCGGATCGGCCACGGTTTCCCTCCGTTCGGCCGTCTCCCAGTGTGGCCCTGGGTGCGGACCTGGGCAATGGCCACGCCGGACGGCGAGGGCCGACTCGTGCGGGAGCAAGTTTGTCCTGGCATGCGGATCGATCGGCTTGTGGTCAGCTCCGGCCGTGCTGTCCGGTCGGGCGCGGACGCATTCCAGGACGGGGACATGGCTTCTGTCCGTGATGTCCGTGATGACCCCCAGTGGTCACCCGAGGCTGCGGATGACCTGAACGTGCCCTTTCCGCCGGTCCGATCAGCGCGGACCCTGTTGCCGTGGGGCCCATCGGGGGCCCCCGATTCGTGGGGTGAACTATGCGAAACTTCGTGCGTCTACTCGCGTGTTTGTGCCTGATGGCGGTTGGGTTCGTGGTTGCTCCGGCAGCCAATGCCGTCCCCATCGGTCACGAGGGCTGCACTCCGGGCTACTGGAAGACCCACACCGACAACTGGGAGGAGACGAGCCCGTCCGCGCTCGTCAAGGATCTGTACACGGAGGCCCGGGCCAATGTTGCTGACCGGACGCTGCTCGAGGCACTCGCCGGCGGGGGCGGACCCGGTGCCGATGGCGCAGCCAGCATCCTGGCGCGTGCCGCCGTGGCGGCCTGGCTCAACGCGGCCCATGACGGAGTCGGCTACCCCTGGCGGCGCGACAGTGGCGGACTCGACGGCCGACCGGCCTTGGTCCCGACCGTGAACGCAGCCTTCGCCAGCGGTGACCGTGCCACTATGTTGGCCCTGGCGAGCCGACTGGACGCCGACAACAACCTGGGGTGCCCGCTTAACTGAGCAGGACTGCACCAGGTCTGGGCGGCGCCGGACGCCCGACCCGCCCGGACCTGGTGAAAGCGGCCTTTGCAGCTAGGCTCCGGACATGCTGACCGTCGCGCTCGTTCTGGCTGCGTTGGCCGCCCTGGTCCACGTCTACATCTTCGTCATCGAGTCGGTGCAGTGGGAGAAGCCGAGCACGCTGAGGGCCTTCGGGATGAGCGCCGAGCAGGCCGCGGTGATGAAGCCGCTGGCCTACAACCAGGGCTTCTACAACCTCTTCCTGGCAGTCGAGATCGCCGCAGGGATCGGCCTCGTCGGCCCACACCGCAACGCCGGTGTCGCCCTGGTGGGGTTCGCCTGCGCCAGCATGGTCGCCGCGGCGCTGGTGTTGGTCAGCAGCGACGTATCCAAGCTTCGCGGTGCTGTGGTCCAGGGGGCCATCCCGACGCTGGCACTGCTCGCCCTGCTGGTCTGGGCCGTCAGGTGATCGTCATGCCTCCGTCGATGGCAATGGTCTGCCCTGTCACGTAGGCACCGGCATCGGACGCGAGGAAGATCAAGGCCGCGGCGAGCTCTTGCGCGTGGCCCGTGCGTCCGACCGGCACCCGCTGCAGGACCAGGTCCAGGTAGCCCGGCGGGTAGCTGTCGGTCATCTCCGACTCGAAGAACCCCGGGGCGAGCGCGTTGACCCGGATCCCCTTCCGCCCGGTCCACTGCTGGGCCAGGTCCCGCGTCAAACCGATCAGGCCAGCCTTGGACGCCGAGTACGCCGCCTGGGGGAGCCCGCCGGTGGTGAGCCCCAGCACCGACGAGATGTTGACGATGCTCGACCCCGGCTGCATGACCCTGCCGCAGGCCTGGGCCATCCAGTAGCAGCCGTTGAGGTTGACGTCGATCACCGAGCGGAACTGCTCGGGAGTCTCATGAGTCGCCGGGACGGCGGTGCCGACGCCGGCGTTGTTGACCAGCACGTCCACCTGACCGAACTCCGCCATCGCGGCGTCGACGAGGGCCTGGCACTGGTCGGGATCGGCCACGTCGGTGGCCACGGGCAGTGCTCGTCGGCCGAGGCCCTCGACCAGGGCCGCGGTCTCGGCGAGCCGCTCCACCCGCCGGGCACCGAGGACGACATCGGCTCCGGCCTCGGCGAGCGCCTGCGCGAACCCCACCCCGAGTCCGCTGGACGCGCCGGTGACGATGGCGACCTTGCCGTCGATGCGAAACATGTCGGTAACTGTCATGCCCGCGAATATAGGGGTTCCACTCGAAGCGAAGGTCGGCGGTAGCATGGAGCCATGAACACGCAGTCGCTGCTCCTTCTTCAGCCGCGTTGATCCAGGCGATCACGCGGCAACCCCTCTGCCCGAGGGGTTTTTTTGTGCAGAGATTTGCTGGATCTTGAGGAGACGAGACGGATGACGCAGGCCCCGGGGGACACGACGTACGACGCCAACTCGTACGACATCAGTGCCACACAGGAGAAGTGGCGCAAGGTGTGGGACGGCCTCGACTTCTTCCGCGCGGGCTCTGCCGCTCCCGGAGCCGAGAAGCGCTACGCGCTCACGATGTTCCCCTACCCCAGCGGCGACCTGCACATGGGGCACGCCGAGGTGATGGCGCTGCACGACGTGATCGCGCGCTACTGGTGGCAGCGAGGGTACGACGTCCTGAACCCCATCGGGTGGGACTCCTTCGGCCTGCCGGCGGAGAACGCAGCGATCCGCAACGACGCCAACCCGGCCGACTGGACCTACAAGAACATCGAGATCCAGGCCGAGTCCTTCCGGCGTTACGCCGTGAGCTTCGACTGGTCCCGCCGCCTGCACACGTCCGATCCCGACTACTACTCATGGACGCAGTGGCTGTTCCTGAAGTTCCGCGAGCGCGGGCTGGCCTACCGCAAGGCGTCGCCGGTCAACTGGTGCCCCAACGACCAGACGGTGTTGGCCAACGAGCAGGTGGTGGCCGGCAGGTGCGAGCGCTGCGGGGCCGAGGTGACCAAGCGCGAGCTGACGCAGTGGTACTTCAAGGTCACCGACTACGCCCAGCGCCTGCTCGACGACATGGAGCCGCTGGCCGACACCTGGCCCGAGCGGGTGCTGGCCATGCAGCGCAACTGGATCGGCCGGTCCGAGGGTGCGCACGTCGACTTCGCGATCGAGGGACGGGCGGAGCCGGTCGCGGTGTACACGACCCGGCCGGACACGCTGTTCGGCGCCACGTTCTTCGTGGTGGCCGCCGACGCCAAGCTGGCCGACGAACTGGTCACCGACGAGCTGCGACCGGCCCTGGCGGCGTACGTCGAAGAAGTGCGGAAGGCCACCGACATCGAACGGCTGGCGACCGACCGGCCCAAGACCGGGGTCTTCCTGGGCGTGCACGCGACCAACCCGGTCACCGGCTGGCAGATGCCGGTCTATGCGTCCGACTACGTGCTGGCCGACTACGGCACCGGGGCGATCATGGCCGTGCCGGGGCAGGACCAGAGGGACTGGGAGTTCGCCGAGACGTTCGACCTGCCGATCGTGCGGACCGTGCAGCCGCCGGCCGACTTCGAGGGTGAGGCCTACACCGGGGCAGGACCGGCGATCAACTCGGCCAACGACGAGATCTCGCTGGACGGCCTGGACGTGGCCGACGCGAAGTCGACGATCATCGAATGGCTGACGGCGAAGGGTCTGGGCAGGGGCACCGTCAACTTCCGGTTGCGCGACTGGCTGCTGTCCCGTCAGCGCTATTGGGGTGCCCCGATCCCGATCGTCCACTGCGACGCGTGCGGCGAGGTCGGTGTGCCGTACGACGAGCTGCCGGTGGAGCTGCCCCAGCTGCACGGCGCCGAGCTGAAGCCGAAGGGCGTCTCGCCGCTGGCCGCGGCCGAGGACTGGGTCAACGTCGAGTGCCCCAACTGTGGCGGCCCAGGAAAGCGCGACACCGACACGATGGACACGTTCGTCGACTCGTCGTGGTACTTCCTGCGCTACTGCTCGCCGGACTACGAACACGGCCCGTTCGACGAGGAGGCCGTGCGTGAGTGGATGCCGGCCGCCCAGTACGTCGGCGGTGTCGAGCACGCGATCCTGCACCTGCTGTACAGCCGCTTCTTCACCAAGGTCATGCACGACATGGGCATGATCGACTTCGTCGAGCCGTTCACCGCGCTGCTCAACCAGGGACAGGTGATCAACCAGGGCAAGGCGATGAGCAAGTCGCTGGGCAACGGCGTGAACCTGGGCGACATGATCGACCTGTACGGCGTGGACGCGGTGCGGCTCACCATGGTCTTCGCCGGACCGCCCGAGGACGACATCGACTGGGCCGACATGTCCCCGTCCGGTTCGCTGAGGTTCCTGCAGCGGGCCTGGCGGCTCAGCGGTGACGTCGGGTCACCGGTCGGAACCCCCGCCGACGCCGGCGACGTGTCGCTGCGCAAGGTGACCCACCGGACCGTGCACGATGCCTCGGAGCTGATCGACTCCCACCGGTTCAACGTGATGGTCGCCCGGATCATGGAGCTGGTGAACGCCACCCGGAAGGCGATCGACTCCGGATGCGGTGGGGCCGATCCTGCGGTGCGCGAAGCCGCGGAGACGGTCGCGATCCTGCTGTCCCTGGTGGCGCCGTACACCGCGGAGGAGATGTGGGCGCGGCTGGGTCACGAGCCGACCGTGGCCCGTGCCGGGTGGCCCGACGTCGACGAAGCGCTGCTGGTCGAGGACGCGGTGACAGCGGTCGTGCAGATCCAGGGCAAGGTCCGGGCGCGGCTGGAGGTGCCCCCGGACATCTCCGAGGCCGACCTGGAGGCCGCTGCGCTCGCCGACCCCGCTGTGGTGCGGGCGCTGGACGGCAAGGCGATCCGCAAGGTCATCGTCCGCGCGCCGAAGCTGGTCAACATCGTTGCCGGGTGACTAGTTGCCGGACTCCCTGCGGGGCGTCGTCGCGGTAGCCGAGCACGGCCCGGGTCATCTGGTTGCGGGTGTCCAGGAGGTCCTCGAGCGCGCGGTCGAGGTCGTCGGCGCTCACCTGCACGATCGAGGTCGGGTCCTCGAGGCCGTCCCGGTCCGCCGCCACGACAGCGGCCCGGCGCAGGAGCTCCTTGAGGAAGGACGCGGTCACCCCCTCGGTCCGGTCGAGCACGCTGTCGAGCCTGCTGGTGTCGAGATCGAGCCCGCCGCGGTAGAGCTCGACCAGTCGCTGACGGGACTCCCGATCCGGCAGGTCGATGTGCACCGCCTGGTCCACTCGCCCGGGACGCGAGGCCAGCGCCGGCTCCAGCAGGTCGGCCCGGTTCGTGGTCAAGAGGAAGACCACGTCGGCATCCTCGTCCAGACCGTCCATCTCGTTGAGCAGCGTGAACATCAGCGGGGTGTCGCCGCCGTAGTGGTCGCGCTGCTCCGCGATCAGGTCGACGTCCTCGACCACGATCATGGCGGGCTGGAGCGCCCTGGCGATCGAACAGGCCTGCTTGATCGCCCCCAGGGTGTCGCCCGTGAGCTCGACGATCGTCGTGTCCGCCAGCTCACCCAGGAGATAGCGGACGGTGTGCGTCTTGCCGACCCCAGGTGGGCCATAGAGCAGCAGCCCACGCTTGAGATGCTGCCCCGACGCGCGCAGCCGGTCCCTGTTGCGGGCCACGCCGACCACCTGGCGACGTACGTCCTCGAAGGTGTTGGCGGGCAGGATCAGCGCGCTGGCGTCCATTCGGGGTCGGTCGTGGAAGCGGAGGAGAGAGCCGCGCTCCCCGAACATCGACCCACCGAAGGAGACGACGTGGCCGCGATAGACGTTGTGTTCCAGGGCCAGGACCCGAAGCCTTTCGGTGACCTCGGCGGCGAAGCCCGGCCGGGTCGCCACCGCCTCGACAGTGACCCCCATCATGTCGCTCTCGGGATCCGACCCGCGATAGAGCAGCGCGACCCGATCCTCGCCCTCGGTGACCAGAAAGACGGCAGCTCGCAGACATTCGGTGGTCTTCCCGGCGGGGCCGGACGGCAGGCTGACCGTCGACAGGTTCCCCGGTCGCGGTCCGTGGTGCATGTCGTTGTCGGGCCCGAGCAGGTCGCTCAGGCCGAACGGCCCCCGGTGGCGGTAGTTGGTCATGCCGATGGTCTCGCATGACCTCGCGTCGTCCGCGAGCCAGACATCCAGCGCAGCCTGGACATTCACGTGTTCGTACGCCGGCCAGCGTTCCTCCACCAGCGGCAGCCCGCGCGTGGAGGTCCCCAGGTGCGCCTCGATGATTCGGGCGAACGTCGGCCGTTCGTCTGCGCGAGCCTGTGGCCACGAAGCGCCGTACCACGCGCCTGCCGTACCTGCGGAGGTCGGCCAGCTCGGGCCCCGTCGGTTCTGCGTCGGCGAAGGTCGCCTCGGAGTAGGCCGCGGGATGGGGAAAACTCTGCGGCGAACCAGCCGAATTCCCCATCCCCGTCCATGCCCGCAGCCTAGGGCCCAACCGCAACCCGGCGCAGGTAGCCTTCGCGTGTGCCCCGCATCGCCATCGTGACGGACTCGACCGCGTCCCTTCCTCCCGAGGTGGCGCAGGCGCGCGGGATCACGGTGGTGCCGTTGCAGGTGGTGATCGGCGCGGCGTCGTACGACGAGGGCAGCGAGGAGGCCACGCCGGAGAAGGTGGCAGCGGCGCTGCGTGCCTGGACACCGGTGAGCACCTCACGACCGACGCCGGCTGCGATGCTCGAGGCGTACCGTGCCGCTGCCAAGGCGCGGGGCCGAAGCCGTCGTGTCCATCCACCTCTCGGCCGAGATGTCGGGCACCTTCGAGTCCGCCCTCCTCGCCGCGAAGGACGCCCCGATCCCGGTCCTGGCCGTGGACAGCCGCCAGGTCGGGTTCGCCACCGGGTACGCCGTCCTGACGGCCGCCGACGCGGTCGAGGCCGGCGCCTCGGCTCGAAGAGGCAGCCGAGGCCGCTCGCCTGCGGGCCTCTTCGGCTACCTCGCTGTTCTACGTCGACACGCTCGAGTACCTGCGTCGTGGCGGGCGGGTCGGCGCGGCTGCCGCGATCTTCGGAAGCGCGCTGGCGGTCAAGCCGCTGTTGCGGATCGACGACGGCCGGATCGACTCCATCGAGAAGGTCCGGACCTCCAGCAAGGCGCTGGGCAGGCTCGCGGACCTGGCGGTCGAGTCTGCGGGGGACCGTCGGGTCAGTGTCGGGGTTGCCCATCTGGCCAACCCGGAGCGGGCCGACGCGCTGACGGCCGTCGTGGCCGAACGCCTGGCCGACAACCTCGAGGGCCGCGAGATCCAGTGCGCGGAGCTGGGTGCGGTGATCGGCGCGCACGTCGGCCCCGGCATGGTCGCGGTGTGCGTCGCGCCGCTCCCCTGAGCGGTTCTCCACAGGCCCAGATTTTGGTGATGGGCAGGCCCGGCCAGGCTGCCTAGGTTCGGGGTATGCCCGGCCGCCGTACCGCCACGCCAGAGCCCGATGCCGTCAGTCGGCGGCTTTCGATGCTGAGCGCGGAGCTTGCGGGCGTCCGCACCGTCTCTGACACACACGAGGAGCCGCCAGCCCAGGCAGACGAGACGCACACCCGGGTCCGGCCGCTGTCGGTGGCCTCGGACACCCACACCCACGTGCCGACGCCCGGTCTCGGTGGAGCTGACCACGCGGAGCAGCCCGAAGCTCCTGCGCTGCCCCAGCCCGGGCGGCACGCGTCGCGCCAGGCCGATCCGGGAGTGGCCCGGCTGCTGGCCGAACGGATGCCGGACACGATGCGCGGACGGGTCCGGCTCACCCCTGCCCAGCTGACGATCGTGGTGTTGGTGGTTGCCGTGGGCCTCGCGCTGGCGGCCTGGTGGGCGATCCGGAGCGGTTCGACCGGCGAGCCGGTCCCAGCCGCGACGCCGGGCGGCCCGACGGTGGCTGGCCTCGAGACTCCGGCGCCCACCGCAGGGACCAGCTCGGCGCCGAGCGGAGACGCGGCGATCGGTGCTCCCGCCACGACGGTCGTGGTCGACGTCGTGGGTGCGGTCCGAGAACCCGGCATTGTGGTGCTCGCGACCGGATCGCGCGTAGTGGATGCGATCGAGGCGGCGGGTGGGGCGAAGAGGAGTGTCGACCTCGGCACCCTCAACCAGGCCAGGTTGCTGGTGGACGGCGAGCAGATCGTGGTGGGGGTGCCGATGGCGCCCGGGGTGGCCGCCTCGGCAGCACCGTCTGCGACCACCTCGACCTCGACCTTGGTCAACATCAACACCGCCACCCAGGAGCAGCTCGAGGAACTGCCTGGCGTGGGACCCGTCACCGCCCTTGCCATCATCGACTGGCGCACGTCCAACGGCGGCTTCACGAGCGTCGACGAGCTTCTCGCCGTGGACGGGATCGGTGATGCCACGCTGGCGGACCTCGCGCCGTACGTCACGATCTGAGCCCGTGCCTGCCCTCGACGACACGGCCGGCCAGGGCCCGGCGGACCTGCGGATGCCGCTGCTCGCGGCCGCAGCTTGGGCTGGAGGTCTGGTCGCGCTGTGTCTCCCTGGCCGGGTCGCGATCGGCCTGGCAGCGACGGCGGTGCTCGGGCTGGCCGCCGCCGCCGCGCGCGGTCGTCCCATCCGGGTGGCGGTGGCCTGCCTGCTGGTGGGCGGCGGCGTGGCGGCAGGGGCGGCTCTGCGCACGGACGCCGTTCGGGCCAGCCCGGTGACGGAGCTCGCGGACAAGTCAGCGGTCGTGCACGCGGAGCTCACAGTCACGTCGGATCCGGTGCTGCGCGACGGTCGCTTCTCGTCGTACGTCGTGTTCCGCGGGCGCATCGACCGGATCAGCGGTCGTGGCTTGGTGCACGACTCGCGGGTGCCGGTCCTGGTGCTGGGCGAACCGGAGTGGGCCGACGTGCCGCTCGGCAGCAGCCTGGACGCGATGGGTCGGCTGGCGCCTGCAGAGGACGACCAGCTCGCCGGGGTGCTGACGGTGCGGGGACCACCCGTCGTGGCGTCCGGGCCCGGGCCGGCCTGGCGGGCGTCTGCGGCCATTCGCGGGTCGATCCGCGAGGCCGCGCGGGCAGGGCCGCGCGACGGCCAGACTCTCGTGCCCGCCCTTGTGGACGGCGATGACGCTGGGATGCCGCAGGAGGTGACCGACGACTTCCAGGCGACCGGGCTCACCCATCTGCTCGCGGTGTCCGGCACGAACCTGACGCTGGTCGCCGGCTTCGTGCTCACCGTTGGCCGCTGGTGCGGCGTACGCGGTCGCTGGCAACTGCTGGTCGGGGTGTTGGGCATCGCGGCCTTCGTCGTGATCGCGCGCACCGAGCCCAGCGTGCTCCGGGCCGCGGCGATGGGTTCGGTCGGGCTGATCGCCCTGGGCTCCAACGGGCGGCAGCGCGGCACCCGGGCACTTGGCGTCGCGGTCCTCGTCCTGTTGCTCGTCGACCCGTGGCTCGCGATCTCCGTGGGGTTCGTGCTGTCCGTTCTGGCGACGGCCGGGATCCTGTTCCTCGCGCCGGGCTGGCGAGACGCCATGACCGCTTGGCTGCCACGACCCGTCGCCGAGGTGATCGCGGTCCCGACGGCGGCGCAGATCGCCTGCACTCCCGTCGTGGCCGCCATCTCCGGCCAGGTCAGCCTGGTGGCCGTGGCCGCCAACCTGCTCGCCGCGCCGGCGGTCGGCCCGGCCACCATCCTGGGGCTGCTGGGCGGGGTTGTGGGCCTGGTCCTGCCGCCGCTCGGCCGGGTCCTCGGGTGGGGTGCCTCATGGTGCGCGGCCTGGATCATCGCAGTTGCCGAACGCGGCGCCGACCTGCCGACGGCTGCCATCGGCTGGGGCACCGGGCCGCTGGCCCTCGCCCTGTTGTCGGCCGGGTGCCTGCTGTTGGCGTGGGTGCTCCCGTGGGTGCTGCGGCGACCGCACACCGGAGCTGGTTGCGGTGCCGTCCTCGCGGTCGTGGTGCTGGTGCCCGTGCCCACGCCCGGGTGGCCCCCTGAGGACTGGGTGCTGGTGGCCTGCGACGTGGGGCAAGGCGACGGGCTGGTGCTCAACGCCGGCTCGAAGCAGGCCGTCGTGGTCGACGCAGGCCCGGACCCTGATCGCATGGACGCATGCCTCGACCGGCTCGACGTGGAAGCCGTGCCGTTGGTGGTGCTCACCCATTTCCACGCCGACCACGTCGACGGACTGTCCGGCGTACTCGAGGGTCGGGAGGTCGCGGAGGTCGACGTGACGGCCCTGGCGGACCCGGCCGCGAATGTGCGCGAGGTCCTGGTCGAGACCGAAGGGACCACCGTGCGGGTGCCGGCGTACGGCGAGACCAGACGTGTCGGACAGCTGACCGTGCAGGTGCTCGGGCCGGTGCCCGAGATGCTGTCACACGGCTTCGGCGAGGGCGACGGGACTGGTCCCAACAACGCCAGCCTCGTCCTGTTGGTCGAAGTCCGAGGACTGCGCCTGCTGCTCGCCGGCGACGTCGAACCAGAGGCCCAGCGGGCGTTGGCGCGGGCGTGGCCGGCACTGGCCGTCGACGTGCTGAAGGTGCCCCATCACGGCAGCCGCTTCCAGGAGCAGTCCTGGCTGCTCGGACTCGGGGCCAGGTTGGCGATCGTCTCGGTGGGCGCCGACAACGACTACGGGCATCCGTCTTCGGAGCTCCTTGCGCCACTCGAGGCTGCCGGTCTCGACGTGCTCCGGACCGACCTCGACGGGGACATCGTCGTCATCGCCGACGACGAGGGCGGGCTGCGCGTGGCGACCCGCGGGGATGCCGGTCTGCCGTAGGAGCCAGACGAGCTGTCGGGACGCTGTGGCAGGCTGTGCGCACCATGGCAGGTCAGCCCCGCAAACCCAGTCCAGCCGACGTTCTCGGCCGGGTCACGCTCATCACGGGGCCGGAGGAGTTCCTCAACGAGCGCACCATCTCCGCGGTCCGGCTGGCGGTCCGCAGCCACGACAGCGAGGCGGAGTTCTCCGAGGCGGGTGCCGGCGACCTCACTCTCGCCACACTGGGGGAGATGGCCGCCCCGTCGCTGTTCTCCTCCACGCGTTGCGTTGTGGTGCGAGCGCTGGAGAACCTGCCCGATGAGTCCGTCGCCGGGCTGCTCGACTACTGCTCCGCGCCGGTCGAGGACGTCGCCCTCGTGCTTGCCCACTCCGGAGGCCAGAAGGGCTCGGGGGTGCTGACCAAGCTGCGCAAGCTGTCCCCGGTCACGGAGGTGAAGTCCCAGCCACTCAAGATGAGTGAGCTCGCAGGCTTCGTCACGTCCGAGGCGGCCGGACACGGCTCGAGGATCGACCGCGACGCCGCAGCCTTCCTCGTCGAGGCAGTCGGGCAGGACCTCCGGTCACTGTCGGCGGCAGCACAACAGCTGAGCAACGACTTTCCGGGCGATCTGCTCAACCTCGAGAAGGTCAAGCGCTACTTCGGAGGGCGAGCCGAGGCCAAGTCGTTCGCCGTCGCCGACCACGCGTTCTCCGGCCGCGCATCCGCAGCGCTCGAGGAGCTGCGCTGGGCTCTGGACGGGGGCACCCCGCCGGTGCTCGTGACGTCCGCGTTCGCCGGGGGCGCCCGCGGGCTGGCCAGGCTCATCTCCGCACCGCGCGGGATGCGCGACAACGATCTCGCCGGGGTGGTCGGGGTGCCGCCGTGGAAGCTGCGCACCCTGCGCGATCAGTCCCGGGGCTGGTCGGAGGCAGGGGCAGGTGCCGCGATCCGCGCCGTCGCCCAGGCGGATGCGGACATCAAGGGGGCGGCGACCGACGCCGCCTACGCGCTCGAGCGGCTGGTGCTCACGATCACGAGTCTGCGCACCCCGCGCTGATCACATGCAACAGGCGCCGACCCCGGAGGGTCAGCGCCTGGATGCAGCGTTCGTGCGCGAAAGCTCAGAGGGACGCGGACTTCTTGGCGATCGCCGACTTCCGGTTCGCTGCCTGGTTCTTGTGGATGACACCCTTGGACGCGGCCTGGTCGAGCTTCTTGGCGGCATCGCGACCGGCGGCGATCGCGGCGTCCTTGTCGTCGCCCTCGGCAAGCTCGCGGAACCTGCGAACGGCCGACTTGAGTCCGGTCTTCACGGCCTTGTTGCGCTCGTGCGCAGCCTCGTTCTGCCGGTTGCGCTTGATCTGGGACTTGATGTTCGCCACGTTGCTGCGCCTCTGCGTTCCTGGTGTGGTTGGGCTGGATGTCACGAAGTTGGTGGTGCGGGTCGGCGTCTCTTCCTGGGCGGGTAGACACCAGACACGCGACAGGAAACCTTATCAGCGGCCCCAGATGCAGCCCAAATCAATGGTCAGATCGGTTCGGCCCGGCTCAGGCCCAACCCCGGCGTTCGCACAGCCAGGCCCAGCAGACGTCGCCTTGCCACGACTGGTGGTCGCGAAGGTGCGGCGAGCTCGGCGGGACCGGCTCGTCGCGCTGCCGGAAGAAGAAGCCGACCAGCAGGGCCAGGACCCGATCGATGTGGTCGGCCGGTACGCCGCGCAGCAGCGGTCGCCGCGCGATCGCGGCCTCCACGTCGAGTCCGTCCCCGCGCGGCCCGACGAGCACGAACAGCGAGTCGAGCCAGGCGGCACCGACCACCGGCCAGTTCCAGTCGCACATCCAGACCTTGCCGGCCCGGTCGATGATGAAGTTGTCGTCACGGAGGTCGGTGTGGACCAAGGTGTTGCCACCTGTGACGTCCTCGAAGCCGGCCGCGAGTGCCGCAGCCTCCTCGAGGTGGGGCAGGGCGGGCTGGGTGGTCCGCACGTGGTCCCAGTAGCCAGCCACCTCGCCGAACTCGTCTGCGAAGGAGTCGAGGCGCAGCGCTGCGGGGGGTGGCGTCAGGATCGGGGCAAGGTCGTCGAGCGCGTCGAGACAGCGGTCGAGATCGGCGGGGCGCCAGGGCCGCCTCGGGTTCCGGCCGTCGACGTACTCCAGACCCAGCACCACCCAGTCTTCGTCGCGCGACCACAACAAGCGTGGGGCCGGGACCGCCTCCGGTAGCGCGACCAGCTTGCGCGCCTCCTCGCGGTAGGAGTCGGCGAACAGCCGCTGAGCCTTCACCGAGGCGGCCTTGACGAAGTGGCGGGAGCCGTCGTCGCAGGTCAGCACCGACGCGAAGCCCGGCGTGAAACCGGCACCCTGCGAGACCGCGGAGGCCACCTTGGACCCGCATCGCTCCTCGATGAGTGCGCGGATGTGGGGCGGCAGGAACTGCCACTCCAGCCTGCGCGCCGTCTTGCCGGACGGAACGGGGTACGTCGTCATGTCGCGGCATCCTCGCCGATGGCATCGGGCCAGCGCGACTCGGGCATGGAAGAATGGGCGGCTCCGACGACGTACCGAAAGTAGTCTGTGCCCAACTCGCCTGCGCCCGCCGCGCCACCGCAGCCCGGCCACACCGATCCCGCGATCATCAGGAACTTCTGCATCATCGCGCACATCGACCACGGCAAGTCGACCCTTGCCGACCGGATGCTCCAGCTGACCGGGGTCGTCACCGAGCGGATGGCCAGGGCGCAGTACCTCGACCGGATGGACATCGAGCGCGAGCGCGGCATCACCATCAAGAGCCAGGCGGTCCGGCTGCCGTGGACGGTGCCGGCAGACAACGAGCAGGGCGCCGAGCCCGGCATGTACGTCCTGAACATGATCGACACCCCTGGCCACGTCGACTTCACCTACGAGGTGTCGCGGTCGCTCGAGGCCTGCGAGGCGGCAGTGCTCCTCGTCGACGCCGCGCAGGGCATCGAGGCCCAGACGCTGGCGAACCTCTACCTCGCGCTCGGCGCTGAGCTGCACGTCATCCCGGTGCTCAACAAGATCGACCTGCCGTCCGCGCAGCCCGAGAAGTACGCCGCGGAGCTCGCCGGCATCATCGGCTGCGACCCCTCGGACGTCCTGAGGACCTCGGCGAAGACCGGCGCCGGCGTCGAAGCGCTGCTCAACGAGATCGTCAAGCAGACTCCGGCTCCCGTCGGTGACGCCGACGCCCCGCCGCGGGCGCTGATCTTCGACTCCGTCTACGACACCTACCGCGGCGTGGTGACCTACGTCCGCGTGGTCGACGGCAAGCTCACCCACCGCGACCGGATCAAGATGATGTCCAACGGCGTCGTCCACGAGATGCTCGAGGTCGGCGTGATCAGCCCCGAGCCGATGAAGTCGAGCGACCTCGGCGTGGGCGAGGTCGGCTACCTCATCACCGGCGTGAAGGACGTCCGCCAGTCCAGGGTCGGCGACACCGTCACCAGCCAGCACCACGGCGCCAAGACGGCGCTCGGGGGCTACAAGCACCCGAACCCGATGGTGTTCGCCGGGCTCTACCCGATCGACGGCGACGACTACCCGACCCTGCGCGACGCACTCGAGCGCCTCCAGCTCAACGACGCGGCCCTCGCCTACGAGCCCGAGACCTCCACGGCGCTGGGCTTCGGCTTCCGCTGCGGCTTCCTCGGCCTGCTGCACATGGAGATCGTCCGCGAGCGCCTGGAGCGCGAGTTCGACCTCGACCTGATCTCGACGGCTCCCAACGTGGTCTACCAGGTGACCATGGACGACGGAACCGTCCACGAGGTCACCAACCCCAGCGAGTACCCCGAGGGCAAGGTCGCCGAGGTGCGCGAGCCCGTCGTCAAGGCCACGATCCTGGCGCCCGCCGACTACATCGGCACGATCATGGAGCTGTGCCAGGCCAAGCGCGGCAGCCTGCTCGGCATGGACTACCTCTCCGAGGACCGGGTCGAGATGCGCTACACCCTGCCGCTCGCCGAGATCGTGTTCGACTTCTTCGACGCCCTGAAGTCACGCACCAAGGGCTACGCCTCCCTCGACTACGAACCCACCGGCGACCAGGCGTCCGACCTGGTGAAGGTCGACGTCCTGCTCCAGGGCGCCACCGTCGACGCGTTCAGCGCGATCGTGCACCGCGACGCGGCCTACACGTACGGCGTGATGCTCGCCGGGAAGCTCAAGGACCTGATCCCGCGCCAGCAGTTCGAGGTGCCGATCCAGGCGGCGATCGGCGCCCGGGTGATCGCCCGCGAGACCATCCGCGCGATCCGCAAGGACGTGCTCGCCAAGTGCTACGGCGGTGACATCACCCGCAAGCGCAAGCTGCTCGAGAAGCAGAAGGAGGGCAAGAAGCGGATGAAGATGGTCGGCCGCGTCGAGGTGCCGCAGGAGGCCTTCATCGCTGCGTTGTCGACTTCTGCTCCCGGCGAGAAGACCAAGAAGTAGCCAGCCACATCAACGAGCAGGTCCCGTCGAGTCGCGCACGACGAGCTCGGACGGCATCCGCTGCTTGCGCGGCCTGCTGCCGGGCTCCTTCAGGGCAAGGGCGAGGGCGCGCTCGCCCATCTCGCCCATCGGCAACCGGACCGTGGTCAGCCCGGGGGAGACGTCACTGGCGATGGCCACGTCGTCGAAGCCCGACACCGAGATCTGGCCTGGGACCGCGACCCCGGCGGACCTGAGCTCGGAGAGGCAGCCGATCGCCATGTCGTCGTTCAGAGCCATGATCGCGGTGACGTCCGGGTGGTCGGCCAACACCGTGCGCGCGCACTCGCGACCTCCGACGCGCGTGAACGCGGCCTCGAGGACCGGCACGTCCTTGAACCGCACGCGCGCGCCCTCGAGAGCGCTCTTGATCCCCTCGAGGCGATCGGCCACGGTTGACAGCGCGGTGGATCCGGACGCGATGGCGATGCGCCGGTGCCCCAGCGACAGCACGTGCTCGGCGACAGCGCGGCCGCCCTCGACATTGTCGGGGAGTACGGCGTCGGTGCCGAGGTGGTGCCGGCCGATCACCGCGACGCGACCTCCCGACGAGGCGTACCGCTGCAGCTCCCGCTTGGCCGGAGCCTCGACGGCGGCGTCCACGAAGCCGGACCCGGCGACCAGGATCGCGCCCACCCGGTTGGTGACCAGGCTGCGGATCTGCCGTAGCTCGTTCTCCGGATCGCGGCCGGTGTGGCAGATCTGCACGGTGAGTCCCAGCCCGGTGGCCACCCGCAGGACACCGCTGGCGATCTCGGTGAAATAGGGGTCACCGATCTCGTGGACGATCAGCCCCACCGTCCGGGAGTCACCACCGGCGAGGGAGCGGGCATGGGCGTTGGCGACGTACCCCAGATCCAGGGCTGCCTCCCGCACTCGGGAGGCGACCTGTTCGCTGACACCGGCCGTGCCCGAGAGCGCGCGGGAGGCGGTGGCGATCGACACGGAGGCACGCTCGGCGACGTCGATCAGCCGCGGCTGGGTGCGCTGGTGCCTCATCGATCCTCCGTCAGTCCCTGACCCTTGCCACATCCTAAATCGCGTCGTAGGTTAGCGTAACCGCTTACGTAAGCGCTTTCATCAGACAAGGAGCAACGCAGCGATGATCGGTTCCACGAAGGCCAGCCGCCGCACCCTTGCAGCCGCCGGATGCCTGGTCCTCGCCTCGAGCCTCGGTGCCTGTGGGCTCGGGCAGGCCGACGACGACAACGCGAACGACAACGAGATCGTCATCGGCATCTCGCTCCCCCTGACCGGTGACTTCAGCGAGCCCGGCAAGGGCGTGCAGCGTGGCTACGAGGCGTGGGCGAAGTACGTCAACGAGAACGGCGGCCTGCTGGGCAAGCAGGTCAGGCTCGAGATCCTCGATGACCAGTCGAGCGCCGACCGGGTCGCGTCGGACTACGAGAAGCTGATCAACCAGGAGAAGGTCGACCTCGTCTTCGGCCCCTTCTCGACGCGGCTCGTGATCCCCGCCGCCCAGGTGGCCAAGGACTACGGTTTCCTCTTCGTGGAGCCCGCAGGCGCGGCCGAGGAAGTCTTCACCGCAGGCTTCGACAACCTCTTCTACGCGGCACCCGCAATAGCCGACGACCACTACAACCTGCTCGCCGAGCAGATCATCGGGATGCCCGAGGCGACGCGACCCAAGACCGCGGCGTACGCCACCATGGACGACCCGTTCGCCCAGGGCACGGCGTACGGGCTGAAGGAGAAGCTGGAGGCAGCCGGAATCAAGAACGGTCGCCGACGAGGTGTACCCGCCAGACACGACCGACTTCGGCAGCGTTGCCGCCAAGGTTGCCGACTCCAAGGCCGAGATCCTCGTGGGCGGCACGCAGTACCAGGATGCGGTGAACCTGATCGTCGCGCTGCAGCAGCTCAACTACCAGCCCAAGCTCGCGGCCTTCTCGACGGCGCCCACCAACCCGGAGTTCCCCGCCGCCATCGGGTCAAAGACCGAGGGCATCGTGTCGCCGACCGGCTACACCCCCGAGGCGACGTACCCGGAGAACAAGGAGTTCGTGAAGTTCTACACCGAGCTGAACGACGTCCCGCCGTCTGAGGACGAGGCCAATGCCTGGACGACGGGCGAAGTGGTCGCCGCTGCGGTGGAGGAAGCCGATTGTGCCGATCCCTCGCCGGAGTGCCAGCAGAAGCTGATCGACTACCTGCGGGAGGCCACGGTCGACACCGTCGTGGGTCCGCTGAACTGGGACGAGGCCGGCCGACCGCAGGGTGCCCACATGATCCAGCAGTACGTGGACGGCAAGATCCGCATCGTGATGCCGGAGGACCAGGCCGAGGCCGAGTACGTGTACCCGAAGCCGGCCTGGTGATCGGTTGATGTCTGGGTCCCTGCTTCTCCAGAGCGTCGTGCTGGGCCTGCTGCTGGGCGGGCTCTACGCTCTCCTGGCGGCCGGCCTGACGCTCTACTTCGGGGTGATGCGGGTGGTGATGATCGCCCATTCCGCCTTCCTGATCCTCGCGGCGTACCTCGCGTGGTACTTCCACAGGGAGACCGGGATCGACCCGCTGGTCTCCTTGCTGATCACCGTGCCGCTGTTCTTCGTGGTCGGCGTGGTCATGCAGCGGATGCTGCTGGCGCGCCTGCGTCCGGCGACGCTGACGATGATGTCGGTGCTGCTGACGTTCGCGATCGCTCTGGTCATCGAGGGTGGCCTCGGCTACATCTTCAGCGGCACCCAGCGACGCATCCAGCTCGGCTACTCGGGAAGCAGTCTCGACTTCTTCGGCGCGCACATCGCGACGGTCAAGCTGATCGCGTTCGGTCTGGCTGCGCTCTCGTTGCTGGCGCTCTACGCGCTGCTGAAGTTCACGAGCTTCGGACAGGCCCTGCGGGCCACCATCCAGCATCCCGAGGCGGCCGGACTGCTTGGCATCAACACCGACCGGATCGCGGGCTTCGGCTTCGGGCTGGGCCTGGCGACCGCTGCGATCGGCGGCACAGCCCTGTCGCTGGACTCCACGATCTACCCCTCGTTGCACTGGCACTGGATCGGTCCGCTGATGGCGATCATCGTCATCGGCGGACTCGGGAGCATCCCCGGCGCGGCGATCGCCGCCCTGCTGCTTGGGATCTCCCAGAGTCTGCTGCAGATCCCGATGGGGACGACCTGGGCGCAGACCGTCTTCTACCTTGCGCTGTTCGCGACCTTGATGGTCCGCCCGCAGGGATTCTTCGGAGGCCGCCTTGCCCAGCGTTTCTGAGCGGACCTCCGAGCGCCGCACCGCCTTCGACCTCGCGCTCCTCGGGACCAAGACCGTCGTCCTGGTGGTGGGGGCCGTCCTGGTGCTGCTTTCCCGCGGCTCGCAGCCGACCCCTTCATCCTGTCGGTCGGCGTCGTCATCGCCAGCTACGCGGCACTGGCCGTCTCGTGGAACTTCGTCGGCGGCTTCACCGGCTACATCTCGCTGGGCCACGCGGCGTACTCCGGGCTCGGCGGCTACACGACCGCTCTGCTCATCACGAGGCAGGACCTGAACCCGTGGCTGGCGCTGGCCCTCGCCGGCGTGATCATCGCCGTCCTCGCGGTCCCGATCGGCATCGCGTCGCTGCGGGTGCGCGGGGCATCGTTCGTGATCGTCTCGATCGCCCTCGTGCTGATCATGCTGCTGGTCTCGCAGAGCTGGGCGTCGGTGACCGGCGGATCCAACGGGCTCCGGGTGCCGCGGCCGTTCGGGGAGGACGTCCTCCGTCCCGAGCAGCATGAGCGGTTCTTCTATCTGCACGTCGGCCTGGTCGTGGTCGCCCTCCTGGTGTGGTGGCTGATCGACCGCTCCCGGTTCGGGACCGGGCTCAAGGCGATCCGCGAGGACGAGGACAAGGCGCAGGCACTCGGCGTCCCGACCTTCGCCTACAAGCTGACCGTGTTCGTCATCTCCGCGTTCTTCACCGCCCTCGCAGGCGGCATGTACGCCCTGTGGTTCGGCCACCTCGACCCGATCTTCCAGTTCTCGATCCTGATCGGCTCCTACATGGTGCTGATGTCCCTGCTCGGTGGCATCCGCAGTCTCTTCGGCCCCGTGCTCGGCGCCGTCGTCGTGGGCTACGCGCTGGAGTTCTTCAAGGCGCAGTACGGCGACACCCAGCTCCACCTGGTCGCGCTCGGACTGCTCCTCGGCCTCGTCGTGCTGTTCATGCCCGATGGCGTCCTCCCGGCGCTCGATCAGCTCGTGAACCGGTTCCGGCCGCAGGCGGCGTCGATCCGCGAGCTGACGGCGGAGCAGCTGCAGGACCAGGAGCGAGAGACCGCTGCTGGGACTCAGCCCGCCGACGAGGGTGACAGCGACGGGGACGACGACGATGACGGTGACCGGCTCGAGAAGAAGAAGGTCCATCGATGACCCTGACCGACAAGCAGACCGAGCACCTGGTGGGCCGGCGGACCCTCGAGACGGTGGGCCTCACCAAGACGTTCGGCGGTGTGACGGCCGTCGACGGAGCGACGGTGACCTTCCAGCACGGCAAGATCAACGCGCTCATCGGTCCCAACGGGTCCGGAAAGACGACGTTCTTCAACTGCGTCACCGGAATGATCAAGCCCGACGCGGGGCGGGTGAGCTACGCAGGCAAGGACATCACCAACAAGGCACCGCACCGAATCGCCCGCGCGGGCATCGGCCGCAGCTTCCAGCTCTGCCGGATCTTCCCCCGGATGACCGTGCTGGAGAACATGCTCGTGGGCGTGCGTCCGGTGGGGATGCTGCAACGCCTGGCCAGTGCCCGGAACGCCGGGGACATCGAACGCGCCCGAGAACTGCTGCGCCGGGTCGGCATCGAGCACCTCGAGCGGTCCGAGGCTCGGGACATCTCCTACGGCCAGCAGAAGCTGCTCGAGCTTGCCGGCGTGCTCATGGTCGAACCGGAGACGATCATGCTCGACGAGCCCGCTGGTGGCGTGAACCCCGCCCTGATCGGCCGCATCGGCACCCTGGTCCGGGAGCTCAACGACGAGGGCCGGACGTTCATCATCGTCGAGCACAACATGGAGATGGTGATGAGTCTCAGCGACCACGTCGTGGTCTTCGACCGCGGTCGCCCGATCGCCGAAGGGTCGCCTGCCACTGTGCAGGGCGACCCGCGAGTCCTGGAGGCCTACCTTGGCGTCTGACACCGTTCCCGGATCCACTGACTCCGGACCCGAGTACCTCCTCGAGCTCGACGACATCGAGGCCGGCTACGGGCGCGCCGCACTGGTGCTCCGCGGGCTCACCGTGAAGGTGCCGCCGTCGACCATCGTGTGTCTGGTCGGACCGAACGGCGCCGGCAAGTCCACCGTTCTCAAGGTCGCCAGCGGCATGCTCACCCCGAGGTCCGGGGTGATCCGCGTCGACGGGAAGGACGTCACCCGGAGCAGCCCGCAGGACATGCTCCGCAGTGGCCTCTCCCACGTGCTCCAGGGTCACTCGGTGTTCAAGGAGATGACCGTCGCGGAGAACATCGCCCTCGGGGCCTACACCGTCCGGGACAAGGCACAGACAGCCGAGCGGACCGAGTTCGTGACGACCCTCTTCCCGGTCGTGGCGGAGCGATGGCGAGCCCTCGCCGGCGCGCTCTCCGGCGGAGAGCAGAAGCAGGTCGAGTTCGCGCGCTCGCTGATGGTCAGCCCCAAGGTGGTGCTGCTCGACGAGCCGAGCATGGGCCTGGACCCGAAGACGACCAGCAAGGTGTTCGAGCAAATCGTGCGGATGCGCGACGCCGGGATCGCCGTACTCCTCGTGGAGCAGAACGCCCGGCGGGCCCTGGAGACCGCCGACATCGGCTGCGTGCTGGACCTCGGGCGCGTGCACATCACCGGCCCGGCACCCGAGCTGCTGGCGGACCCGCAGCTCGCCGAGCTCTACCTGGGCGGCCGCCCGACAGCCGCCCCGGCAGCCGCCCCGGCAGGCGCCCCGGTGCCGAACAGTCCACGACACCCACGACCTGACGAACGATCTCGGAGAAGGACGCAGAAATGAGTGTTCGCACGCAACGCATCGTGATGAACGGCGTGACCGGGCGGATGGGATACCGCCAGCACCTGGTTCGGTCGATCCTGGCGATCCGCGAGGCCGGGGGCGTCGAACTCCCGAACGGCGACCGGATTCAGGTGGAGCCGATCCTCGTGGGTCGCAACCGCGACAAGCTCGCCGAGCTCGCCGAGCGACACGGAATCGCAGAGTTCACCACGGACCTCGACCAGGCGCTGGCAGACGACACCGCATCGGTCTACTTCGATGCCCAGGTCACCCCGGAGCGGAAGAAGGCGATCCTGAAGGCCATCGCCGCCGGGAAGCACATCTACACCGAGAAGCCGCTCGCCGAGTCGGTCGAGGAAGGCCTGGAGATCGCCGAGGCCGGCGCGGCCGCGGGTGCCATCAACGGAGTCGTGCACGACAAGATCTACCTGCCGGGGCTGGTGAAGCTGAAGCGGCTCATCGACTCCGGGTTCTTCGGCCGGATCCTCTCGGTGCGCGGCGAGTTCGGCTACTGGGTCTTCGAGGGTGACCTCATCCCCGCCCAGCGGCCAAGCTGGAACTACCGCGCGGCCGATGGCGGCGGGGTGGTCCTCGACATGTTCTGCCACTGGAACTACGTCTTCGAGCACCTCTTCGGCCGGGTCGACTCGGTCATCGCCAAGGCCGTCACCCACATCCCCGAGCGGTGGGACGAGCAGGGCAGACCGTACGCCGCCACCGCCGACGACGCGGCGTACGCCATCTTCGAGATCGGCGACACGATCGTGCAGATGAACTCCTCGTGGGCCGTGCGCGTCGACCGCAAGGAGCTCGTCGAGTTCCAGGTCGACGGCACCCACGGGTCCGCCGTCGCCGGGTTGTTCGGCTGCCGGATCCAGCCGCGGGTGCGCACCCCCAAGCCCGTCTGGAACCCCGACCTGCCCACCGACCAGGACTTCCGCAGCCAGTGGGACGAGATCCCGGACAACCAGGAGTTCGACAACGGCTTCCGCCTGCAGTGGGAGCAGTTCCTCACGGACGTGGACGCCGGCCGGCCACATCCCTACGACTTCATGTCGGCAGTGCGTGGCCTCGAGCTGGTCGAGGCCGGGCTTGCCTCGTCGAACGAAGGGCGACGGGTCGTGTTGAAGAGTCGGACGCGATGACCGCGATCGAGCTGCCCAACCCGGACGGCACCTGGCGCTCCGTCGCGCTGGCCGAGCCCGGCGCCTGGGTCGACCATCCGGGTGGCTACCGCAGCCGGGAGGTGCTCGCGGCCGCACACGTCGCCGCCGACCCGTTCGCGGACAACGTGCCCGGCGCGCCGGCCGCCGTCGACTGGGACGCCACCCTGGGTTTCCGTCGCGAGCTGTTCCGCTACGGCTTCGGGGTCGCCGAGGCGATGGACACCGCACAACGCAACATGGGCCTGGACTGGCCCGCCGTCCAGGAGCTCGTGCGCCGGAGTGCGGCGCAGGCCGCGGAGCAAGGGGCCAGGATCGCCTCCGGCGCGGGGACCGACCACCGGACGACGCTGGACACCCTCGACGAGGTGATCGACGCGTACGCCGAGCAGGTCGCGTTCGTCGAGTCGACCGGGTCCCAGGTCATCCTGATGGGCTCCCGACAGCTGGCCGCGGTCGCCGGCAGCGCCGAGGACTACCTCAAGGTCTACGGACGCATCCTCGAACAGGTCTCGAGCCCCGTGATCCTGCATTGGCTGGGCGACGTGTTCGACCCGCAGCTGCGCGGCTACTGGGGGAGCGCCGACGTCGACCGGGCGACAGCCACCTTCCTGGGCCTGGTCCGCGAGCACGCCGCCCAGGTGGACGGCGTCAAGGTGTCACTGCTGTCGGCAGAGCACGAGACTGGCCTGCGCGCCGAGCTGCCGGAGGGCGTACGCCTCTACACCGGCGACGACTTCAACTACCCCGAGCTGATCCGTGGTGACGGCATCCATCACTCCGACGGGCTCCTCGGAGCGTTCGCAGCCGTCGCCCCCGCGGCGTCCGCCGCTTTGGCGGCGCTGGACGACGACGACCTGGCGGCGTACGACGACGCGATGGCACCGACACTCCCGCTGTCCCGGCACATCTTCGAGGCGCCCACGTTCCACTACAAGACCGGAATCGCCTTCCTGGCCTGGCTGAACGGCCACCAGCGCGGCTTCACGATGGTGGGCGGTCTGCAGTCCGCCCGCAGCGCCGTCCACCTCGGCCGGCTCTTCGAGCTCGCCAACGACGCCGGCCTGCTCCGTGACCCCGACCTGGCTTCCGGGCGGATGCAGCAGTGGCTCCAGGTGGCAGGCGCGGCCCGATGAGCGATGCGACGTTCCCTCCGGGTTGCCGCAGCGGGTCGCCGACCCCGGCGCCGGACGATCCACGCCTGGCCCGGCTGTCGCTGAACCAGCGCACCACCGCGACCTGGACGCTGCGCGAGGCCATCGACGGATGTGTCGCCGCCGGGCTCGGTTCGATCGGCGTCTGGCGTGAGCCGGTCGCCGAGGTCGGGCTCGCGACCGCGTCCTCGTGGCTCTCGGACTCCGGCCTGCGGGTGTCCTCCCTCTGCCGCGGCGGGTTCTTCACCGCCTCCGACGAGAGGGCCCGCAAGGAAGCGCACGAGGAGAACCTCCGCGCCATCGACGAGGCGGCCGAGCTGGGTGCGGCGACGCTCGTGCTGGTGCCGGGCGGCCTGCCCGAAGACGACCGCGACCTCCCGGGCGCCCGGGCCCGAGCCATCGAGGCGATGGCCGGGATCACTGCCTACGCCGCAGAGCGCGGGGTGCGGCTCGGTATCGAGCCGATGCACCCGATCTTCGCCGCCGACCGCGGTGTCGTCTCCACCCTGAGTCAGGCGCTGGACATCGCCGAGCAGTTCCCGGCCTCCCAGGTCGGGGTGGTCGTCGACACCTTCCACGTGTGGTGGGAGCCCGGCGTGCTGGAGCAGATCGCCCGCGCCGGAGACCGGATCGCGTCGTACCAGATCGGCGACTGGGTCACCCCGCTTCCCCCCGACGCCCTGCTCTCCCGCGGCATGGTCGGCGACGGCCACATCGACTTCGCCTCGCTCACCACGGCGGTGGGCGCAGCGGGCTACGTCGGCGACGTGGAGGTCGAGATCTTCAACGCGGACATCTGGGCCGCGCCCGGCGCCGAGGTGATCGCGACCCTGGCCCGGCGGTACGTCGAACTCGTGGAGCCGTTTCTGACCGCTACCTAGAGCCCTCGAAACCTCACGCAGCATCCCTTCACTCGGAAAGGAACGCACATGAACCGAAATCGAACACACCGCAGACGTGCCGCCGGCGCACTGGCGGCACTCGCGCTCGGCGCAGCCTGTCTGGCGGTCACGGCGCCAAGCGGGGCCGCGCCGAGTACCGACCTGCGCTCCGAGCAGTCGATGCGGCTGGGCTCGGCCGGTGACCAAAGCGGCTTTGCCGTGGTCCGGCCGATGGCCTCGCTGCGGGACTTCGACCCGCTGACGGACAGCAAGTGGGCCTTCGAGCGGGGCCAGGTGATCATGACCGAGCGCGGCGAGGCGCCGCCCGGGCCGCGTCGCCCGTTCGAGTACGCCGTGGTCACCAAGGGCAGCCCGTTCACGTCCCTCGTCTACCGGGCCGAGGTGCGGATCGACGAGCCGGTCACCCGCAACGACCGGGACGTCGTCCTGATCTGGAACTACCAGTCGCCGACCCGCTTCTACTACGCGCACCTCTCGCAGGACAACACGATCTACCCGCACAACGGGATCTTCGTGGTCAACGACGCGGACCGCGTGCGGATCGACGACCAGTGGACGGGGACCGTGGGGGCGCCTCCCGCGATCACCGACACCGACTGGCACGACGTGCGCGTGGCGTACTGGGCGCCCACCGGCCGGATCGCGGTGTACGTCGACGGGGCCAGTGAGCCGCTGATGACTGCCACCGACACGACCTTCTCGGGTGGACGTGTCGCCTTCGGATCGTTCGACAACTACGGCCGGGC
Source organism: uncultured Actinomycetota bacterium (assembly GCA_963844385.1). Taxonomy (GTDB): domain Bacteria; phylum Actinomycetota; class Actinomycetes; order Propionibacteriales; family Nocardioidaceae; genus Nocardioides. The sequence goes on from CAWJOJ010000031.1 coordinate 168,570, forward strand.
CCGCGACCTCGTGATCGCCGGGACGCCGGTCCGCCACTAGAACCCCAGCATTGCTGCGGGGAGACAGGGAGTCCCTCATGAGAAAGCCACACTGGTGGGCATCGGCGCCCACCGCGGCGCTGACCGTGGCGTTGGTCGCGGCGTTGTTCGCGCCCACGTCGTCGGCTCGGAGCGCAGCCGACGGCACCCCGATCGACGACCCGATACCCAACGACCCGGTGAAGTCCGGGCTGGGGCTGGTGCTCAAGGAGTACCACCAGTTCCCGAAGACGGACCCGTTCCCGGCGCCCACGGACAAGCGACTGATGCGGCACGCACGCATCAACTTCATCGGTGAGGTACCCGACGGCAGCGGTCGCAAGTACGTGCCCGACCTGAACGGCCCGCTGTACCTGCTCGACGGCAACCAGCGGCACCTCTACCTCGACGTCAGGGCCCAGTTCCCCGACTTCTACTCCGGGCGCGGCATGGGAAGCGGCTTCGGGTTCGTGACCTTCGATCCGAAGTTCGAGCGGACCGGCAAGTTCTACACCGTCCACACCGAGCAGTTCGGGGCGGTCGGCACCAAGCCCACGACGTACCCGCCGCAGCCGAACCCGTTCATCCACGGCGTCGTCACCGAGTGGACCGCCGACAACCCGGACGCGAACACGTTCGTCGGCACGAGCCGCGAGATCCTGCGGCTCGGGTTCGGCTCACAGATCCACGGCATCCAGCAGATCTCCTTCAACCCGACCGCGGGAAGGCTGGACGAGGACTACGGACTGCTGTACCTGGCCGTCGGTGATGGCGGGAAAGGAGTGGGGACCGACGTGCCGCAGGAGATGGGCACGCCGTACGGCAAGATCCTTCGGATCGATCCCAACGGGACGAACGGCCCGAACGCGGAGTACGGCATCCCCGCCTCGAACCCCTTCGTCGACGAGCCGGGCGCGATCGGCGAGATCTACGCGCTCGGCATGCGCGACCCGCACCGGTTCACGTGGGACTCCGGGGGCACGCACCGGATGTACCTCGGCCACATCGGTCAGCACGCCATCGAGTCGGTCTACGAGGTGCGCGCCGGGGACAACTTCGGCTGGAGCGAGCGCGAGGGGCGGTTCGTCTACGACTCGACCGACGAGTGCCACCTGTACACCTTGCCGGAGAACGACGAGGAGTTCGGCTACGTCTACCCGGTCGCGGCGTACGACCACGACCCGCCACCCGGCTGGCCGTGCAACGCCGACAGCGGCCACGGCATCAGCGGCGGTCAGGTCTACCGCGGCGACCTGCCCGGGTTGTTCGGGAAGTACGTGTTCGGTGACCTGGTCGACGGTCGGGTGTTCTGGACCAACGCCAGCGAGATGCGGCAGGAGACGGACACGGAGGCGACCATCCACGAGATGCAGCTCTTCGACACCCAGGGCCGCAAGCTCAGGATGACCGACTTCGCCGAGGACGCCCGGGTCGACCTCCGGTTCGGCACGGACCTGCAGAAGAACCTCTATCTGCTCGCCAAGGCGAACGGGAAGGTCTGGAAGGTCGTGGGGACCAGGACCGGTCCGTACGTGGACGAGGTCGTGACGTCGCTGAAGCCGAACCTGGTGGCGTACTACGACTTCGAGCACCCGTTCGCCCAGGACGACACCGTCGAGCTGGACCAGGGCCTCTCCGACACGCTGCTCAAGCTGGTCAACGGCGGCAAGGAGATGGTGGTCGACGACGGCGCCTACAGGGGCAGCAACAACGCCCTCCAGACCAAGCAGGTCGAGCCGACCGTCATGGGCAACGACGACTGGAAGGCAGGGGTGTGGGACGAGGCGGGCGTCGAGACGCTCGACGCGTTCGCCGGAGTCGAACAGGCAACGGTGATGGGCTGGGTCAAGATGGACGGCACCAACCCCAGCCTCAACTCCAACACCCCCGACCCGGCCGACAGGTACGGCGCCATCGGGCTCGCCGGCGTGCTGAGCGGCGACTCCGATGGCCACTCGGTGCGGGCTCTGCTGGAGCTGATCCAGGTCAACGGCGAGCTCCGCCTCGTGGCGCTCGGCCGCCGGATCGACGGCGGTGCCTCGCAGACGTTCGCTGCGTCGCAGGACTGGCAGGCCCTGCTCCCGCAGGGCAAGTGGGTCCACCTGGCGGCGACGTTCGACTACACGACCGGCGCTATGGCTCTCTATCGCAACGGCCGGCCGCTCGAAGGCTTCTACACGGTTCCGGGTGACCCGTGGCAGGTCGACGGCACCGGCGCGAGCGACACGTTGCCAAGGGGCATCAAGATCGGTGGCTCCTTCCCGCAGAACACCAGAGAGAACAACCCGTGCAACTGCCGGATGGACAGCCTGATGTTCCTCGACCGGGCGGTCACAGCCAGGGAGGTGGCGCGCCAGTACACCCGGTTCGTGTCGGGGCGGTGAGTGCACGCACCGGGTAACCGCTGGAGGGCGTCGGCCGTTCGGGCCGACGTCCTCCAGTCGGCCCGCTCAGCCTGCTGGTGCCGAGCTCGCCGAGCACCAGGTCATGGACGCACGCTGCAGCAGCGACCTGGCCGGCGGCCGCGGCGCTGAGCACGGAGGCCAGCGGCATCGGCAGGCCGGCCACGTGTGCCAGGTCGCCGGCGGCGTACACCATCGGCAGGCTGGTGTGGCCGAGCTCGTCGACCTCGATGCACCCGCTCGGCAGGATCGTCAGCCCCAGGTCGTCCGCGAAGGGTGCGGACTGGGTGAAGGCGGAGGCCACGAAGAAGCCGTCGACGTCCTCGTGGGACCCGTCGTCCAGGACGACTCGGGCACCCTGCCCGCTCGGCACGAGTGAGCCGATCCTTCCGGCCCGCACTTCAATACCCGCGGTGCGGAGCGCCTTCCCGCTCGGATCATCGAGCTCGAAGCCGTCTGCCATCACGATGACTCGGTCGGCGATGCCGGACAGCATCAGCGCGACTCTGGCCGCGCTCGGCCCACCCTGCACGGCCACCGTGCGGCCGCTCAGCTCGTGGCCGTGGCAGAACGGACAGTGCGCGACGACGGTCCCCCACAGTGCTTCGAGTCCCGGGATGGCAGGCAGTACGTCGCGGACGCCGGTGGCGAGCACGATCCGGGAGGCCTCGACCTGCTCGCCGTCGTCCAGCGTCACCGCGAACTTGCCGTCGAGTGGGTCGATCGTGAGCGCCACGGCGTCCCTGATCTCGACCGTCTCGTAGGCGGCGATCTCCTTCCGCGCGGCGGCCCGAAAGTCTGCCGGGGGAGTTCCGTCGTGGGTCGCGAAGTTGTGCATCCGATGGGCCGCTTCGTTGCGGTACTGGCCGGAGTCGATCAAGAGGGCGGACTTGTGCATCCGGCCCAGGGTGAGGGCCGCCTGCAGGCCCGCTGGGCCGCCGCCGACCACGATGACGTCGTACATGTGTCCTCCTGGATTTGGTTGTGTGGCCTACTGTGTGACTTCATGTCAACATGAAGTCAACCCTCTGGTCGGTCGGGCAGGTCGCGGACAGGTTCGGGGTCGGGACCCATGTGCTCAGACACTGGGAGGACAAGGGGCTGCTCGCGCCCGAACGCGACTCCGCGGGCCGTCGTCGCTATCGCGCCGCACGACATGGTGCGGATCGCGGTCATCCAGCGGAGCAAGGCGGCGGGGATGACGCTCGAGCAGATCGGCTCCCTGCTCGACTCCGGTTCCCGAGCCCGCCGCGAGGTGCTGGCCACTCACGTCGCCGACCTCGACCGGAGGATGGAGGAGATGCGGCGCTCCCGGGAGATGACCGTCCACGCGCTGGAGTGCCGGGCGCACGACGTGAGCACCTGCCCGCATTTCCGCGCGGGAGTGGAGGACCTGCTCGCGGGATTCTGACGGGGTTCCGACGTAGCGGCTGGCTACGATCGCGAGGTGCCCGCGCCCGCCCTGACGATCCCCGCCGGCGTACTGGCCTTCGCCGACCGCGGACCCGACTGGGGCGCCTTCGTCGAGCGGCTTCCCGCGCTTGCTCGAGACCTTCTGGCCGAGTGGGAGCTCACCGTCGACGGCGACGCGAAGCACGGGTACTGCGCGCTGGTGCTGCCGGTGCGCACGGCGTCGGGGCGGCCCGCGATGCTCAAGGTCGCCTTCCCCGACGACGAGTCCGAGCACGAGCACCTGGCCCTCCAGCACTGGCACGGGAACGGAGCCGCGCAGCTGCTGCGAGCAGATCCGCATCGCAGCGCCATGTTGCTCGAGCGGCTCCATCCCGAGGACCTCACCGGCGTGGCGGAGCTCGAGGCGTGCGAGATCGTGGCCGGGCTCTACGCCAAGCTCCATGTTGCGGCGCTGCCACAGCTCCGCACGGTCACGTCGTACGTCGAACGCTGGGCGGCCGACCTCGCGGAGCTGCCGGCCAGCGCGCCGATCCCGCGCCGGCTCGTGGAGCAGGCGATCAGTCTGTCCGCGGACTTCGTCGCCGACCCGGCCAGCATCGGCACGATGATCCACGGCGACCTGCACTACGAGAACGTGCTGGCCGGTGACCGAGAGCCCTGGCTGGTGATCGACCCGAAGCCGATGAGCGGCGATCCGCACTACGAGCCCGCCCCCATGCTGTGGAACCGCTTCGAGGAGTACTCGGGTGACGTGCGCGGCGGGATCCGGCGCAGATTCCACACGCTGGTCGACGCGGCCGGCCTCGACGAGGACCGGGCTCGCGACTGGGTCGTCGTCCGGATGGTCGAGAACGCGATGTGGACCCTCCAGGATGCGGCGCGCGATCGTCGCGCGGGCCTGACGGCGAGTGATCAGGAGTGGATGACCATGTGCATCGCGATCGCCAAGGCCGTCCAGGACTGACCGCCCTTCAGGCCGCACGCCCTCTCGCTCTACTTCGACAAAGTCGCCCGAGGGCCGGACGTCTATTCGGCCCCGCACCCCGATGGGTGGACTGTGGCCGCCCGATGCCCCCTAATCTGACGCCATGGCGCGGCTTCGCACGGTCTCACCCAACGATCCGGGCTGGACCCGGCGGCGCGCCGGCAAGGGGTTCGTCTACCTCGACGAGCAGGGCGACCGGCTCGGCGCCGACGAGGTCGCGCGGATCAAGGCGCTGGTGATCCCGCCCGCATGGGAGCACGTCTGGATCTGCCCGCGGCCCAACGGCCACATCCAGGCAATGGGCATCGACGAGGCGGGCCGGCGGCAGTACCTCTACCACCCGGTCTGGCGGGCCAAGCGCGACGAGCTGAAGTTCGACCGGGTCGCCCAGGCGGCCCGGCGCCTGCCGGCGGCCCGCCTCGGGGTGATCGAACACCTCAACCAGGACGGCATGACCCTGGACCGAGCCGCCGCGACCGCCGTTCGACTCCTCGACCTCGGCTACTTCCGGATCGGCAACGACGCCTACGCCGAGACCGGTGCGTTCGGGCTGACCACACTCGAGCGCCGGCACGTGTCGCGCCGGGGCAACGCCCTGGTCTTCGACTTCGTCGGCAAGTCCGGCGTCCAGCACCTGATCGAGATCGACGACCCGCTGGCGGTCGCAGCGGTCGAGACGATGCGGCGACGGCGCGGCGGCAGCGACCGCCTGCTCGCGTTCAAACAGGACCGACGCTGGACCGATCTGGTTTCCTCGCAGGTCAACGACTACCTGCGGACCACCACCGGCGAGGACATCACGGCCAAGGACTTCCGAACCTGGCACGCCACGGTGCTGGCCGCTGCGGCGCTCGCAGCCAGCGACGAACCGGGTGACACGAAGACGTCGCGAGCCCGGGCCGTGCGCGCCGCGATGGTCGAGGTGTCGGAGTACCTCGGCAACTCGCCCGCCATGGCCAAGTCGTCGTACGTCGACCCGCGGGTGATCGACCTCTACGAGGACGGGGTCACGATCGAGGCTGCTCTGCGGCGAAGGGTGCGGGACCCGGACGAACGGCAGGCGGCGCTCGAGCGGGCCGTGCTGCGGATGCTGTCGACCCCGGCGAACAGGAAGCGCTGACCTATTCCGGGCGGCCGGTGGAGGCGACGCCGAGTCCGAGCCCGATCATCGAGAGGCCGCCGACGACGCCGATGGCGCGCCCGCGTCGGGCCGAGGCGTTGAACCACTCACGCAGCTTGCTGGCGGCGAGGGCCCACATCAAGTCGGAGGCGAAGCCGATCACGATCGCGAGCAGACCCAGCACGAACAGCTGGGCAGTGACGCTCCCCTGGCTGCGGACGACGAACTGTGGGAGCAGCGCGGCGAAGATCATGAAGCCCTTCGGGTTGCTGAGGCCGACGATCACGCCCTGCCGGAACGCGGTGGCCCACGGCAGCGCCGGCGGTGCCACCGCGTCGGCGACGTGCAGCCCGGAGCGGCGACGGATCGCCTGCACTCCGAGCCACACGAGGTAGGCGGCGCCGACGAACTTCAGCACGGTGAACACCACGATCGACTCCGCCACCACGACGCCGAGGCCGATCGAGACCAGGGTCATGGCAATGAGGAGTCCCGCGGTGTTTCCGACCACGCTGGCGACGGCGACGTGCTGGCCGTAGGACAGCGCGCGCCCGATCACGAACACCACGCTGGGGCCCGGGATCACGATCAGGATGAACGCGGCCAGCCCGAAGGTGAGGAGCTGCTCGGCGGAGACGAACGACATGCGGCTCAGTGTGCCAGTCCAGGGTCCAACAGGTCGGCCACGGCCGCGATGCCTTCGCGGATCGATCGCTCGGAGAGGTTGCCGAAGCCCAGCACGAGCTGGGGTGGGTCTGTCGTCTTGTCGGCCCGGTTCGCGCTCATCCCGTAGAGACCGATGGATCGCTTCCTCGCCGACGAGACCACCTCGGTCTCGCTGGCTCCGGCGGGCAGGTGGGCCACGGCGTGGAACCCCGCGGCGAGCCCGCTCAGGGTCACGGATGGCGCGTGCTCGGCCAGGGCGTCGACGAGGGCGTCCCGCTTCCCGGCGTACACCTTGCGCATCCGGCGCAGGTGACGGTCGAAGCGGCCCGACTCGATCAGCCTGGCCAGGACGAGCTGCTCGAGTCCCGGTGAACCCCGGTCGGCGCGAAGCTTCAGGTCGGCGATCGACTCGACGACGTCCGAGGGGCACAGCATCCATCCGAGCCGAAGCGTCGGCGCCAGCGACTTGCTGACGGTGCCGATCGAGATCACCCGGTCCGGGGCGAGACCCTGCAGGGCGCCGACCGGCTCCTTGTCGTAGCGGAACTCCGCGTCGTAGTCGTCCTCGACGACCCAGCCGCCCTTCCGGACCGCCCAGTCAACGAGCGCATGCCTGCGTTGCGGCGACAGGACGACGCCTGTCGGCCATTGATGCGCCGGCGTCAGCACGACGGCGGACAGGCCGGCGGCCTCGAGAGCGTCGATCCGCACACCCTGCTCGTCGACCGGGACCGGCACCGGTTCGACACCCGCCCAACCCGCAGCGATGGAGCTGGTCTCGTCGTAGCCGGGATCCTCGAAGCCGACCCGCTGGACGCCGCGCGCGGCCAGTGCGGCGAGCGCGAGGTTGAGACCCTGCGCGAAGCCCGAGCAGACGACGATCCGGCCGGGGTCGGCGGCCGCGCCACGCACCCTGCCGAGGTAGCTGGCGAGGACGGTCCGCAAGTCCTCGTTCCCGGACGGGTCGTCGTAGCCGAACGAAGCGGTCGGCGCCTCGCGGCAGGTCTCGCGGACCGCCCACACCCAGTCCGCACGCGGGAAGCTGGCCAGGTCCGGCACCGCCGGCCGGAAGTCGACCGCCAGCCTCGGCTCGGGCTCCGGGGTGGGTCGGGTCGGACCTGGTGGGGGAGTCTGCGCCGTCGAGGCCACCCGGGTCGCGGAGCCCGCTCGCGCGACGAGGTACCCCTCGGCCTGCAGCTGGTCGAAGCAGTCCACGACGAGGCCGCGCGAGACTCCCAGGGCGCCGGCCAGCTCACGCGTGGAGGGAAGTCGCTCGCCGGCGCGGAGCCGTCCGCCTCGGATCGCGTCGCGGAGTCCGCGCTCGAGCTGGCTGCGCAGGCCTTCGGAGAGGTCGCGGTCAAGCGGAACCAGCAACTCTGGACTCAAACCGGTCCACTCCACGGCCACGAAACTGGACCTTACCGTAGGCCACTGTTGCGACGAGGGTTGTCCCATGACCACGTTGACGATGACCCCGAGCAGCCACATCGACCTGACCGCACCACGGCCGCGCCTGCTCACCGGCCCGGTCGTCCGCCTCCTCCTCGCCGACTTCGCCGCGATGAGCAGCTTCTACCTGCTGCTGTCGGTCGTCCCGCTCTGGTCGACGGAGCGTGGCATCGGCGGCCTCGGGGCCGGCCTCTCGACGGCGGTGCTGATGTTCGCCGCGGTGGCCGCGGAACTGGCCACGCCTCGCCTCGCCTCGAGGATCGGCTACCGCCGGCTGCTGATGGCCGGGCTGGTGCTGCTCGGAGCACCGGCGCTCCTGCTGCCGGTGGCGTCGGGACTGGTGCCGTTGATGGGCGTCTGCGTGGTCCGCGGTTTCGGCTTCGCGATCGTGGTGGTCACCGTCGGTGCGCTGATGGCCGAGACGATCCCGGCCGAACGGCGGGGCGAGGGGCTCGGCGTGATGGGCGTCGTGACGATGCTCCCGGCCGTCGTCGCCCTGCCGCTCGGCGTCTGGCTGGTCTCGGCCGTCGGGTACTCCTGGGTGTTCGTCGCCGGCGCGCTCGTCTCGCTGGTCGCGGTCCCGCTGCTGTGCGGGCTACCGGACGATGCTTCCGAGGCCGCCGATTCCGAGGGGATCGTGGCCGGGCTCCGAAACCCTGCCTTGACCCGGCCGATGTTGATCTTCGCCGTCACCGCGGTCGCCTCCGGAGTCGTCGTGGCGTTCCTTCCCGGCGCCGTTGCGGACGGCAACGTCGTGGTGGTCGGGCTCTTCCTGCAGGCGGCGACAGCCACCCTGGCCCGCTGGCTGGCCGGGCGCCACGCCGATCGGCACGGGGCGAGCCGCCTGCTGATCCCGTCGGTGGTGGTCACCGCTGCCGGCCTGGCGTTGGCCGCGCTGACCGGCAGCACCATCGCAGTCCTGATCGGGATGGCGGTCTTCGGAGTCGGCTTCGGCGCGGCGCAGTCGGCGACGCTGAACGCGATGCTGGAGCGGGTGCCGCGCTCCGAGTACGGCGCCGTCAGCGCTGCCTGGAACGTTGCCTACGACCTCGGCTGGGGTGTCGGCGCGGCCGGCATCGGCGTGGTCGTCGCGTCGGCCGGCCACTCCACAGCCTTCGCGATGACCGCGGCCCTGGTGTGCGCAGCCGTCCCGCTGGCACGCCGTTCTGCCAGCGGCTCGGCCCGGTGAGCAGGCGGAGATGAGGTCAGCTCAGCTCCGCGAGGCGGCGGGTCAGCCAGGTGCGTTCGGCCTCGTTGTCGGTCAGCTCAATGGCCCGGCGGTAGGCCGCGCGCGCGTCGTCGTACCTCTCGAGCCTGCGGAGCAGGTCCGCTCGGGTCGCGTGCCAGGGGTGGTAGTTCGCGAGGTCCAGCCCGTCCACGATGGCAAGGGCCACGTGGGGACCGTCCAGCTCGGCCAGCGCGACCGCGCGGTTGAGGGCCACGATGGGGGTGGGGGAGACCCACATCAGCTGGTCGTAGAGCGCGACGACCTGGGACCAGTCGGTCATCGAGGCGTCGAGGGCATCGGTGTGGACGGCGTTGATCGCAGCCTGGAGCTGATAGGGCCCGGGACGGTTGATGGCCAGGCATCGACGGACGAGGGTGTGCCCCTCGTCGATGAGCTCGGCGTCCCACAGCGAGCGGTCCTGGTCGGGCAAGGTCACCAGGCTGCCGTCGGCGACCCGGGCCGTACGACGGGCCTCCAGCAACAGCATCAACGCCAGCAGCCCGTCGACCTCGGGGGGTGACCCGATCTCGACACTGACGTCCTGAAGCTGGCGGGTGAGCCGGACCGCCTCCTCACACAGCTCGCCGCGGATCGGTTCCTCGGCTCCGGAGGACAGGTAGCCCTCGTTGAAGATCAGGTAGAGCACCGCCAGCACCGCGTCGAGGCGTTCGGCCAGATCGTCGGGGCGCGGGACCCGGTAGGGGATGTGGGCCTGCTTGATCTTGGACTTGGCCCGGGTGATCCGCTGGGCCATGGTCGTCTCCGGGACCAGGAACGCCTGCGCGATCTCCGCGACCGTCAGGCCGCCGAGCAGGCGCAGCGTCAGCGCCACGCGGGCCGGCGCGGCGAGGGCAGGGTGGCAGCAGGTGAAGATCAGCCTGAGCCGGTCGTCCTCGACCGGTCCCGTGGGCTCGTGCGGGGTGTCGTCGGTGAGCATGGCGGCCTCGGCGTACTTGCTGTCCCTCAGCTTCTCCCGGCGGATCCGGTCGATCGCCTTGTTGCCGGCCACCTTGGTGAGCCAGGCAGCCGGGTTGGGCGGTAACCCGTCGACCGGCCATTTCTCCAGGGCCGCGACGAGTGCCTCCGACAGGGCGTCCTCGGCGACGTCAAGGTCGCCGAAGCGACGGATCAGGCCGGCGACGACCCGGCCGTGCTCGGCCCGGACGACCTTCTCGATCTGGCTGGAGATCTGCTGTTCGGCGTCCGGGCCGGGCTCGGCTGGGTTGGGGACTGCAGGCATGCAGGTCAGGCGGGCTCGGCCTGGAAGGGACGAACCTCGACCGGGCCCCGACACGCCGCGGAGCCACGCCTGGCCCAGTCGAGCGCCTCGTCGAGGTCGGCCGCCTCGATGACCCAGAAGCCACCGAGGTACTCCTTGGACTCCGCGAACGGGCCGTCGGTCACCACCGGTTCGGTCCCGGTCCCGTCGACGAGCGTGGCACTCGAGACCGGTTCCAGACCGCCGGCGAAGACCCAGGCGCCAGCGTCCCGGACCTCCTGGTTGAACGCATCGACGTCCGCATAGATCTTGGACAGTTCCTCCTCGGACGGTTGCGGACCGTCCTGGACGTCATGGACGGAAAGCATGTATTGGGACATCTCGTTCCTCCTGTTGTGGGGGCGGCCTGGTGTCAGGCGCCCATCTTGCTCTGTCACCCCCACCACGAACGGCAGGGGGCGGATACGACAGCCCTCGTCCAATTTCTTTTTTCGTTCGCCACGGAGGCTGGGAGTTGAGAGGATCGGGCCATGCCAGTCCTGCAGTCCGTCAACGTCGGCCAGCCAAAGCCGCGGGAGTGGGCCGAGATCGGGCAGTCGTCGATCGAGAAGCGCTCGGTCCTCGGACCAGTTCGGGTGGCCACCCTGGGCCTCGAGGGCGACCAGGTGTCGGACACCGTGCACCATGGCGGGCCCGACCAGGCCGTCTACGCGTTCGCCCGCGAGGATCTCGACTACTGGGCGCGGGAGCTTGGCCGCGACATCCGCGACGGGCAGTTCGGCGAGAACCTCACCACCGTGGGCATCGACGTCAACGAGGCCGAGGTGGGGGAGCGGTGGCGGATCGGCACCGCGGTGTTCGAGATCGCCTCGGTGCGGATCCCGTGCAACGACTTCAAGAACTGGATGGGCGCGTCCGGGTTCGAGGCGAGGGCGTGGGTGAAGCGGTTCACGGCACCCGGGCGTCCCGGGCCCTATCTCCGCGTCGTCGAGGAAGGCACGATCGAGGCTGGTGACGAGCTGGTCGTCGTACACCGCCCGGGGCACGGCGTCAGCGTCAGCACGATGTTCCGGGCCCTGACCACTGACCGGGTCCTGCTCCCCGAGCTGCTCCGCGTGGACGGCTTGGTGCCCGAAGCCCGGGTCCGGGCCGAGAAGTACGTCGCGGCCCAGGCGTGAGTCACGCGGGAGTGGTGTCGGCCACGCAGGCCAGGTAGAGGGCGAGCCAGCGGCGTCGGTCCGAGGTCGGCCAGCCGGTCCTGGCGGCGATGCGTCCGAGCCGGTAGACCAGCGTGTTGCGGTGGACGTTGAGCACCGACGCGGCGTCGACCAGGACGAAGCCACTCTCGACCCAGGCCTGGACCGTGGCCCGGGTCGTGGGCCAGTCGCCCATCGAGCCGCAGGGACCCGATGATCTCCTCGGCCACGCGTGACCGCGTGCTGCTGGGCACGGCTGCGATCATCTGCTCCACCCGGAGGTCGTCGATGTCGCACAGCGTCCGCTGGTCGGTCGCACCCCCGAGCTGGAGCGCGGTCCTGGCCTCGGCGTACGACGAGGCGATGGCGTCGACGCTCCGGGCAACCCCGCCGATCCCGATCCGGGACCGGCCGCCCAGCTGCTCGCCGATCCGCTCGGCAAGCTCGTCGAGGACGGCGCGGCCGCGGTGTCTCGGCGTCGTCGTAGTGGCGACGCAGCACGGCGTGGGTCGTCGACGACAGCGAGCACGAGATGTCCTGAGGGTTGTGGAACGCTTCGCGGACCAGGCGCAGCGGCGACCACGAGGTGGAGCCCGCCGGATCGCCGCCTGATCCGGTCACCTCGACCACGATGGCCTGTCTCGGCAGGGCGAGGTCGAAGCCGAAGTCCTGGGCCCGCGTCGTCAGGTCCGGCAGGCTGTCCGGATCGTAGTTGAGCAGGTCGCGCAGCAGGTTCTCGAGGACCCGTTCACGCGTCATCCGCGACCGCAGCAGAACAGCCTCGTCGAGAAGGATCTCGGTCTGACGCTTGACGACCTGTCCGAACCGGCGGACCCGGGCGGGTGTGCCGGTGATGCCGACGGTGCCGACGCCGACGCCGTCATGGACGATCGGCAGGGTCAGGCCGGGCCGCACGCCGATCAGCAGCCGCGCCTGGGCCGCGCTGTGGGTCCTCGACCGCTGGGTCCTGATGACCTCGATCGAGGCTTCGTGGAAGCTGCCGACCCGCGACTTGTCGCCGCTGCCGATCACGACGCCGTCCGCGTCGGTGATGATCACGTTCAGGCCGATGATGGCGCTCGTCTCACCGGCGATCTCCTGGGCGAGCGCCGGGCTGAGGGCCGTCGAGGCACCGGTCGTTCGAGAGGCTTCCATGGACGAATCGTACTAAACACAGGTACGTGAATCGGCTCGCATTTCGTACGGAATGCCCGATGCTCCCCGGCGTCGCCCGCACCTAGGCTCTCGGCACAAATCTCCCACGAAAAGGTGCCTCGATGACCTCCAACTCCCGAGTCCGACGGGCCGGAGCCGGCCTCCTCGCCGGCGCCTGCGTGCTTGCCCTCGACTTCCTGCGGTGACGATGCCGACGGCTCCGCCGACGGCCTGGACACGATCCAGCCCGGCCAGCTGCGAGTAGCGGTTCAGGCGTACGCGCCGTACACGTCCGTCGAGGCCGGAAAGCTGACCGGCCTCGACAGCGACATCCTGACGGCGGCTGCCGAGAACCTCGACCTGAAGATCACGCCCCAGCTGACCGACTTCAACGGCATGCTCGGCGGCGTCCAGTCGCACCGTGTCGACGTCTCGATCGGCGGGATCGCCTGGTCCGAGGAACGCCAGAAGGAGGGCCTGTTCACGGACCCGGCGTACTACTCGCCGCCCGCGATGGCGGTCCATGGCGACCAGACGGTCTCGACCTTGGCGGACCTGGAGGGACTGGACCTCGGCACGGTCACTGGCTACGTGTGGGTGAAGTCGATCGAGGCGATCCCCGGCGCGAAGCTGCACACCTACCCAGACGCCAACGGTGTCTTGAACGACCTGGACTCCGGACGGATCGATGTCGGTTTCCTCGACCCGCTGATCATCATCGACGCCATGGAGAAGCGTCCCGACTTCGACTTCACGACGCAGTACCTCACACCGCCGACGGCCGAGGAGATCAAGGCCTCGCCGGACCTCGAGTACCTCGCGCCGTACCAGGTGAGCTTCTACGTGGCGAAGCGAGGCACCCAAGCTGGAGGCGGCCCTCTCCGAGGAGATCGACAAGATGTACGAGAGCGGTGAGCTGGCCGACCTGATCACGAAGTACGGCGGTGAGCCGGACCAGTTCCTGAAGCCGACGCCGGAGATGTCCACGTCGCGCCAGGGCGTCGACCGTCCGGCCGACTGGACGGCGCCGGAGTCGGCATCATGAAGGTCGAGTGGGGTGACTACTACTCGGACCTGTTCTCTGCGCTGCTGAAGACGTTGGAGTACACCGTCCTCGGGTTCGTCGGGGCCGTCCTGCTCGGCCTGGCCGTGGCCCTGATGCGCCGGAGCCCACAGCGGATCCTGCGGATCCCGGCCGCGATCTACACCGAGCTGTTCAAGAACATCCCGTTGCTGGCCATCATCTTCATCACGTACTTCGGGCTCTCGTCTGCGGGCGTCATCCTCTCCACGATGACGGCAGGCACGCTCAGCCTGGTGGTCTTCTACGCCGCGTATCTGTCGGAGATCTTCCGGGCCGGCCTCAACGGGGTGCACGCCAGGACAGCAGGAGGGCGCCCAGGCGTTGGGGATGAGCAGGATGCGCTGCTTCCTGCAGGTCATCATGCCGCAGGCGCTGCGCCTCGCCCTTCCGGGAACGGGGACCATGCTGGTCGACCTGCTGAAGTCCACCTCGCTGCTGGTGACGATCGCTGCCGGCTGAGCTGATGAGTCAGGCGCAGCTGATCGCGTCGGAGACGTTCCGGGCGATGGAGGTCTACCTCGTGATCGCGGTCATCTACTTCGCCGTGTGCTACCCGCTGTCGCAGCTCCTGCTGCTGCTCGAACGCAAGGTGCAGGCCGGAACACCGATGTCGCCAGGTCGTCGTCGCCGGGTCGCCAAGACCAAGGCTCTGCTCGAGGAGAAGGTGCTGGTATGAGCGCGCTGATCGAGATTCGCGAGCTGAGCAAGTCGTTCGGCCCGGCCACCGTCCTCCACTCGGTCGACCTCGAGGTGCAGTCGGGCCAGATCCTGACGATCCTCGGCCAGAGCGGTGGCGGCAAGAGCACGTTGCTGCGCTGCATCAACCTGCTCGAGATCCCGAGCGGGGGCAACATCACCATCGCCGTCACAGCCCGTCGTCGAGGACGGCCGGGTGGTCGTCCGGGACCTGGCCCGCCTGCGCCAGAAGGTGGGGATGGTCTTCCAGAGGTTCAACCTCTTCCCGCACCTGACCGCCGTCGAGAACGTGATCCTGGCGCAGACCAAGGCCGCGGGCATCTCGGAGGACGAGGCGATCGAGACCGCCGTACGGCTGATCCGGCGGGTGGGGCTGGAGCACCGCGCGCTGGCGTTCCCCGACCAGATGTCGGGTGGCGAGCAGCAGCGGGTCGCGATCGCCCGGGCGCTCGCACTCAACCCGACCGCTCTGCTGTTCGACGAGCCGACGTCGGCCCTCGACCCCGAGTCGACGCGTGAGGTCCTGACCGTGATGCGTGAGCTCGCCGAAGGCGGGATGACGATGGTGATCGTCACCCACGAGGTGCCGTTCGCCCGGCAGATCTCCGACCAGGTGGCCTTCGTCGACGCCGGCTACATCGTCGAGCAGGGACCCCCAGCCCAGGTCATCGGCGACCCTCAGGAGAAGCGCACCCGAGCGTTCCTGAGCCACTCCGCAGCGGGCTGACCCCATGGCCTCGGGGACAACCGTCGTCATTGGCGGCGGGATCATCGGCCTTGCCTGCGCCTACGAGCTCGCGTCGGCCGGCCACCACGTGCAGGTGGTGGACCGGGCCAGTGTCGGGAAGGGCTCATCGTCGGGAAACGCCGGCTGGGTCACGATGAGCCACTGCTATCCGGTGCCGTCGCCTGGCTCGGTCCGGGCGGCGCTGCGGTCGGCAGGTCGCGCCGACGCGCCGCTCTACGTTCGCCCGTCGGTGTCGCCGCGACTCCTGCGCTGGCTCTACGAGTTCCAGAAGTACTGCCGGCCGGCGGCCTTCGCCCGGGGAGCCTCGGCGTTGTCCGCGCTCGCGGAGCCGACCGAGAAGCTGTTCGACAACTGGCGGGGGGACGGAGTCGACACGACGCTCACCCGGCCGGGCCTGGTCCATGCCTTCCTCGACGAACGCGAGGCCGAGCGGACCCTGGCCCTTCAACGGTCGTTGGCGAACGGTCTCTACCGGGTTCCCGACGCATCCTTGACCGGTACGGCGATCCAGCGGCTCGAACCCTCGCTGAGCGACCGCGTCCGCGCCGCCTACGTGATCGAGGACGAGGGACTCGTCAACCCGTCGCAGCTCATCTCGTCCCTGGTGGCCCGGCTGTCGTCGCTTGGCGTCGGCATCAGCCAACGGTCCGATGCCTCGGAGTTCCGGGTCGAGAGCGGGCGCATCCGGGCGGTTGCGGTCAACGGCGACCGCATCGACTGCGACAACGTCGTGATCGCTGCTGGAACCTGGTCGGCCGACGTGCTCGCGAAGCTGGGAGTGCGCCTTCGCCTGCAGGCAGGCAAGGGATACAGCTTTGGCGTCGACCTCGCCGTACCCCCGACGCACCCGCTGTACCTCGGCGAGAAGCACGTCGCCGTCTCACCCATCGCCGGATCGACCCGGATCTCCGGAACGATGGAGTTCTCGGGCAACAACCGACGCCTTGACTGGCGCCGGGTCCAGGCGATCGCCCACGGGAGCCGCGAGTACCTCGGCCCGTGGTACGACACCAGCGACGACCTGATGGGGCTCATCGAGAACCCCTGGGTCGGTGGACGCCCGATGCTCCCCGACGGGCTCCCGCTGATCGACCGGGTTCCCGACCTCGCCAACGCCTACGTGGCGACCGGCCACGGCATGTTGGGAGTGACGCTTGCGCCGTCCACGGCGTCGGCGCTCGGCGAGTTCATCGACACCGGCGAGCGACCGGCGGTCCTGGCCCCGTTCGGCTTTGCCCGAGCGTGACTCCGCAATAGCCGGGCAATAACCGGGCGCTGACCGGGGCCGGGACCTGGCGGCGTCAGAGCGCTCGCTGATCCACGAGCTCGAGCACCTGGGGATCGCTGTGGCTGACCAGGTGTTCCTTCGACTGGGGTGTCGCCCAGATCTTGGCCAGCACCTCGCGGAAGCTGGTTGCCTGGTCGACCGTGTCGAAGTCGAGGTCGATGACGATCTGGTTCGGGTCGTGGTGGTGACGGCTGATCCGGTAGCCGCGGACGTTCTGCTCCTTGCGCATCCGGTCGAACTTGTCGAACACCGACTTCCACTCGGGGTAGTCGCGGACGGTGTTCTCGATGTGCAGCGTGGCCATGATGGGCTCCTTCTTCTGGTTGGTGTCCCCAGCATCCGGTGCCCGGCCGCCCCTGCCCATCCCCGATCCTGGGGGTCTTCGGGTCTCTCTCGGTCCGCCTGCTGGCTACCCTGAGCGGGTGCCAGCCAGCGACCGGATCGAGCGCCTCTGCGGCTCCGGCCTGGCGGCCAAGCCCCTGCGGGAGGCTCTGCTGGCCGAGATCCGTCGAGACGTCCCTTTCGACGCGCACGTCTGGCTGCTGACCGATCCGGTCACCAGGGTCGGCACATCGCCGCTGGCGGACGTCCCTGGGTTGCGGTGGCCGCTGCTGCCCGAGCTCGGCCGACTGCGCTACCTCACCCGCCTCAACAGGTGGACCGACCTGATGGATGCCGCTACGCCGGTGGCGCTGCTCGCCGAGGTGACCGGAGGCGACCTCTCCGAGTCCCGGCTGTGGCAGGAGGCCCTGCGGGACCTCGGCGTGGTCGACGTGGCGTCGATCGTCTTCTGGGACAGGTTCGGTTGCTGGGCCTGGCTGGATCTGTGGCGCTGCGCCCCGTCCGGGCCCTTCGGGCCCGCAGACGGCGACTTCCTGGCCGCCCAGGCCCGGACGATCACCACGGGACTGCGGCTTGCCCAGGCCGGGACGTTCGTGGATGCGAGCCCGCCAGTGGACATCGGCGGGCCAGCCGTGCTGGTGCTTTCGCCCGACCTGCAGGTGCGGCACCAGACCTCAGGAGCGGTCGAGACGCTCTACCGGCTCAACCCGCCGGACGACCCGATCCCGACGATCCCGGCCGCGGCGTACCACGTGGCGGCCGCCTTGGTCGCCTTCGAGCAGGGTGTCCCCGTGGGACCGCCGTGGTCGCGCATGCACATCGGCGCCGGCCGCTGGCTCACCTGCCGAGCGGACCGGATGACCCAGGGCATGGGGGAGACGTGGATGCTGACGGGCGTGGTGAGGCGGACATCGCGGTGACCTTCGAGCCAACCACTCCCGCGGACCGGCTGGAGGTGTTCGGCCTTGCCCACGGCCTGAGCGCCCGCGAGCGAGAGGTGCTCGCGCTCCTGGCTACGGGTCTCGACTCGCGCGAGCTCGCCGCCACGCTGTTTCTCTCCGAGCACACGGTGAACGACCACGTGAAGGCGGTGCTGGCCAAGACTTCGACGCGCACCCGGCAGGCGTTGCTGTCCCGCGCTGTCGGCACCGCTTAGTGCCGCGACCGACCCGCCACAGGCGCTCAAAGCCGAAGAAAACAAGGCCGATTCGATTCCGGATGGTGGTGCGCCTACCGGAAAGTAGCCTCGTGATCTAGGTTACAGGCGTCACATTCTTCGGTGAGAGCGCAGGAGACACATGCCGATCAATCAGGACGCGTCCTTCGTCGAGAGGATGCCGCGAAACGTCGCCGTGCAATTCCTCGACCGGGTGAAGCAGAGCCCCGACCGGGAGGCCTACCGGTTCCCGAAGGGAGATGCGTGGGAGAGCCGCACGTGGAAGCAGACGGGCGACGAGGTCAACCGGATCGCAGCGGGCCTGCTGGCGCTGGGCATCCAGCTCGAGCAGCGGGTCGGCATCGCCTCGTCCACCCGCTACGAGTGGATCGTCGCCGACCTTGCGGTGATGTGTGCGGGCGCGGCAACCACGACGGTCTACCCCTCCACCAACGCCGAGGACACGGCGTACATCGTCAGCGACTCGGAATGCCGGATCGTCTTCGCCGAGGACGACACCCAGGTCGAGAAGCTGGTCGCGAACAGGGATGCACTGCCCCACCTCGGCAAGGTCGTCGCCTTCGAAGGCAAGACCGACGGCGACTGGGTGATCGGTCTCGAGGACCTCGCGAAGCTGGGCGACGAATACCTCGCCGAGCACCCGTCCGCCGTGACGGAGAAGGCAGAGGCGATCGAGCCGGACCAGCTGGCAACGCTGATCTACACGTCCGGCACCACCGGCAGGCCCAAGGGGGTCCGCCTGCGGCACAAGTCGTGGGTCTACCAGGGCGAGGTCATCAAGTCCCAGGACATCTTGAGCGAGGACGACCTTCAGTTCCTGTGGCTGCCCATGGCTCACTCGTTCGGCAAGGTGTTGCTGTGCTCCCAGCTCGGCGTCGGTTTCCCGACCGCAGTCGACGGACGTGTCGACAAGATCATCGAGAACCTCGCCATCGTGAAGCCGACCTTCATGGGTGCCGCCCCGCGCATCTTCGAGAAGGCCCACGGACGCATCGTGACCATGCAGGCTGCCGAGGGCGGCGCCAAGGAGAAGATCTTCAAGCAGGCGTTCGCCGTCGGCCTCAAGGTCGACAAGCTCAAGCGCGAGGGCAAGTCGGTCCCGCTGCCGCTCAAGGTGCAGCACGGGCTGTTCGACAAGCTCGTGTTCAGCAAGATCCGCGACCGCTTCGGTGGGCGGGTCCGCTTCTTCATCTCGGGCGCGGCGGCGCTGAACAGCGAGGTGGCCGAATGGTTCCACGCGGCGGGCATCAAGATCCTCGAGGGCTACGGCCTCACCGAGACGTCGGCCGGCTCGTTCGTCAACCGCCCGGACAACTACAGGTTCGGCACGGTCGGTCTGGTCCTCACCGGCACCGAGGCGAAGATCGCCGAGGACGGCGAGGTGATGATCAAGGGTCCGGGCATCATGGAGGGCTACCACAACCTCCCCGATCAGACAGCCGAGGCGCTCACCGAAGACGGCTGGCTGCACACCGGCGACATCGGCGAGATCGACAAGGACGGCTTCCTCAAGATCACCGACCGCAAGAAGGACCTGTTCAAGACCTCCGGCGGCAAGTACATCGCGCCGTCGGCGATCGAGTCCCAGTTCAAGGCGATCTGCCCCTACGCCAGCCAGTTCCTGGTCGTCGGCGCCGAGCGCAACTACTGCGTCGCGCTGATCACGCTCGATCCCGACCAGATGGCCGACTGGGGCGCCCAGAACGACATGAAGGGCGCCTCGTACGCCGAGATCGTGAAAACCCCAGCGGTCGCGGCAATGGTCTCCAAGTACGTCGACGAGCTCAACGGCCGACTCAACCGCTGGGAGACGATCAAGAAGCACGTGATCCTCGACCACGACCTCACCGTCGAGTCGGGCGAGCTGACGCCGTCGATGAAGGTCAAGCGGAAGGTCGTCGAGGAGAACAACTCGGGGACGATCAAGTCGCTCTACTCCTGAACCGCTGCCTCAGCTCTGCGCCGGACACTCTGCCGCCGTCACACAGGGACAGCACAGGAGACGCACAGGGCCAGACGCTCGAATGGGTGTCGACGGGAAGCCGTCGACACCCATTCCGCGATTCCGGAGGCATTGCATTGATCAGCGATCACCACCACGACGACGGGCTGCACGACCACGACAAGGGGCTGAGCGAGGACCTGCCGAGGATCGCAGCCCGCGGCTACGCCCGCCGCGGCATGCTCGGGCTCCTCGGCGGCATCGGGGTGGCGGCCGTGGCCGGCTGCGCGCTCGGCAACTCCGACAGCGACACGTCGAAAACCAGCGCGGACGGCTCTCCTGACGGCCCTCCTGGTGGGCAGGGTCCGGGCGGCGCGCCGGACGCTGACTCGTCCGTGACCGTCGCCGACGGCGAGATACCCGAGGAGACCGCAGGCCCCTATCCGGGCGACGGATCCAACGGCGTCAACGTGCTGACCGAGAGCGGGATCGTGCGCCAGGACATCACCTCCTCCTTCGGCAGTGCCTCCGGGGTCGCAGAGGGCGTGCCGCTGACGGTCAAGCTGAAGGTGTACGACACCAACGGCTCCGACATCTCACCGCTCGCCGGTGCCGCGGTCTACCTGTGGCACTGCAACCGGGAGGGTGAGTACTCGATGTACTCCGAGGCCATCGTCGACGAGAACTACCTGCGCGGCGTACAGGAGGCCGCCGAGGACGGGTCGCTCTCGTTCACCAGCATCTTCCCGGCGGCGTACTCCGGCCGCTGGCCGCACATCCACTTCGAGGTCTACCCCTCGATCGACGACGCCACGACCGCGAGCAACAAGCTCCGCACCTCGCAGCTGGCCCTGCCCGAGGACGCGTGTCTGGAGGTCTACGACAACGCCGAGGGCTATCGAGACCAGCCGCACGAACGTCAGCCAGACCTCGCTGGCCACCGACATGGTGTTCTCCGACGGCTACTCGCTTCAGATGGCCGCCGTCACCGGCTCGGTCGAGGACGGCTACGTGGCCACGCTCAACGTCCCGATCTGACTCGCTCTGCGACGATGGTGCGGTGCCCTCCGCCCTGCCCTCCGGCGATCCCGTGCCGGTCGACGGCTCCCTTCCGGAGTCGGCCCTGGCCACCTTGGGGGAGCGGCCGTTCGGGATCTATGTGCACGTGCCCTTCTGCTCGGTGCGGTGCGGCTACTGCGACTTCAACACCTACACGGCGGCCGAGCTGGGGGACGCCCCGGGTGCGTCGCGGGCGACGTATGCCGGGGCCGCCATCGCCGAGATCCGGCTGGCCCGCCAGGTGCTCGGCGACCTCGACCTGCCGGTCGAGACCGTGTTCTTCGGCGGCGGAACCCCGACCCTGCTGAGCAGCGGCGATCTTGGTTCGGTGCTGGCGGCCGTCGCCGGCGAGTTCGGGCTGGCGGAAGGCGTCGAGGTCACGACCGAGGCCAACCCCGACAGTGTCTCGCTGTCGGATCTCGAGCGGCTGCGAACCTCCGGGTTCAACCGGATCTCGTTCGGGATGCAGTCCGCTGTGCCGCACGTGCTGGCCACCCTCGACCGCACGCACGACCCGCTGCGGGTCCCGGAGGTGGTGCAGTGGGCCCGGCAGGCCGGCTTCGAGCAGGTCAGTCTCGATCTGATCTACGGCACACCAGGCGAGAGTCTCGACGACTGGAAGGCGTCGCTGGCCGCCGCACTCGCCTGCGCGCCGGACCACGTCAGCGCCTACTCGTTGATCGTCGAGGACGGTACCGCCCTGGCCCGTCGGGTACGGCGCGGCGAGGTCGCGATGCCCGACGACGACGATCTGGCTGACAAGTACCTGATCGCCGACCAGACGCTGAGCGGAAGCGGGCTGGCGTGGTACGAGGTGTCCAACTGGGCGACGTCGACCGAGCAGCAGTGTCGGCACAACCTGCTCTACTGGACCGGAGGCGACTGGTGGGGTGTCGGGCCGGGCGCGCACTCACATGTCGGTGGGGTCCGCTGGTGGAACGTCAAGCACCCGACGGCGTACGCCGAACGGCTGGGCGCCGGCCAGAGCCCTGCCCACGCCCGCGAGATCCTCGACGCGGACGCCAGACGGACCGAACGCGTGCTGCTGGAACTGCGCCTGGGCGACGGACTTGCCGTCGACGTACTCGACCCGGCCGGAAATGCCGCAGTCCCCGGCCTCGTCGACCGGGGACTGCTGAGCGTTGTCGGTGACCGGCTGGTGCTGACGCCCGAAGGCCGGCTGCTGGCCGACGCGGTCGTGCGCGACCTGTTGCCCTGACTTGTTGCCCTGACTTGTTGCCTGATCTGTCAGCTGACCATGCGCAGGGTCAGCGGGTAGCGGTAGTCCTCGCCGTTGCTGCCCTTGATGCTGCCGATGATCGTGAAGACCAGCCACATGATGCCGACGATCGGAAGAAGCAGGAACCCGATCAGGACGAACAGCAGCACGAACGACACGATGAAGTAGATCAGCATCGAGAGCTGGAAGTTGAGCGACTCGACCGCCTGACGCCGGACGAACGCCGACTCGTTGCCCTTGGTGAGCATGACGATGAGAGGTCCCAGGAAGGAGAGCCCCACGATGGCGGCCACAAGCGCGCTCCAGTGGGCAGCCCCGCCCCAGAGCCGTTCCTGGTCGGGCGGCAGGGTTCCCGGAGCTCCGTACTGAGGGGCGCCGAACTGCTGGGGAGGCTGCGGGGCGCCGTACTGAGGCTGCTGCGGTTGGCCGTACTGCGGCGGCTGCTGTTGGCCGTACTGCGGCGGGGGCGGCTGCTGTTGGCCGTACTGCGGCGGGGGCGGCGGGGCGCCGTATTGGGGCGGCTGGTCGGCCGGGGGTTGCTGACCGTACGGCGGCTGGCCCTCGGGCTCCTGCGGCTTCTTTTCGAAGTCCGGCGTGCCTTGCGAGTCCGACATGGGTGTTCCCCTGGCTTTCAGTCGTTGGTCACGAAGTCGATGAGTTCCTCAACTCTACCGAGAAGTACGGGTTCGAGGTCCTGATAGGACCGCACCCGCGACAAGATGTGTTGCCAGGCCCGGGCAATGTCGGCCTGGTCGCGGTGCGGCCAGCCGAGCTGCTGGCAGATGCCCTTCTTCCACTCGACCGAGCGAGGTACGTCGGGCCAGCGGGTCAGCCCGACCCGATCCGGCTTCACGGCGGCCCAGACGTCGATGAACGGGTGCCCCACGATCAGCACGTGCCTGCCGACCGGCGAGGCCGCCACCGACTTCGCGATCCGGCTCTCCTTCGAACCGGCGACGAGGTGGTCGACGAGGACGCCCACCTTGCGCTGCGGCCCCGGACCGAAGTCGCGCCAGCTGCTCGGCCAGGTCGTCGACGCCCTCGAGATACTCCACGACCACGCCTTCGATCCGCAGGTCGTCGCCCCAGACCCGCTCGACGAGTTCGGCGTCGTGCCTGCCCTCGACGAAGATCCGGCTGGCCCGGGCGACCCTGGCCCGTGGCATCGCCGACCGCGACCGACCCGGAGGCCGTCCGACTCGGCCTCGCCGGGGTGGCCCGGTTGACCGGGGGAGTGAGGATCACCGGCTTGCCTTCGAGCAGGAAGCCGGGGCCGAGCGGGAAGGTGCGCCGTTTCCCGCGCCGGTCCTCGAGGGTCACCGTGTGCAGGTCGCGGTCGACGGTGACGATCTCGCCGCACCAGTCGGTGGTGACCTCCTCGACGACCAGGCCGGGTCCCGCCTCCGTCTCCACTGCGCGGCCACGCTTGGGGACTCGCCAGTCGCCAGCCAGCACATCGGCGCCGTAACGGTCAGAACTCACTCGTCCACGCTATCCGCCGACCCGGCTCGTGTTGACGCGCGAAACACGTCGACCCGGCTCTTGTTCACGCGCAAAACACGTCGACCCGGCTCTTGTTCACGCAGCAGTTGTCAACAAGAGCCGGGTCGGCGCCAAAACTGCGTCAACAAGAGCCGGGTCGGGCCTTGATCGTGGAACAGTCGCGATATATCGTCAACCTATCGCGAAACAACGCGTTCAGGGAGGCTCGTGATGACGGATCCGGACCGTCCAGAGGACATCTGGTCGAAGGTCACCGATTCCACGAACGAGGAGAGGGGCAGGCAGATGGGACACGGCAGGAGCCAGAGCTGGGGGCAGGGCTGGATCGCCCCCGGCTGGAGCGGACACGGACCGGGCGGGCACGGCAGCAGACCTGGCCCTCCGCCCTGGGTGCAGGAGCTCGTGCGTAGCTTCGGCGGTCCGAACCTGGGCGGATCGCGCGGCCCGAAGGTACGCCGCGGCGACGTCCGTACGGCGATCCTCGCCGTGCTCGCGCAGGAGCCGATGAACGGCTACCAGATCATCCAGCAGATCTCCGAACGCACCAACGGCGCCTGGAAGCCCAGCCCCGGATCGGTCTACCCGACCGTTCAGCAGCTCGAGGACGAAGAGCTGGTCGAGGGCCGGGAGGCCGACGGCCGACGTGTCCTGGCCCTGACCGACGCGGGCCGGGCGTACGTCGACGAGCATCCCGACGAGCTCGCGGCGACCTGGCGTCCCTTCGAGGCGACCGAGCCGGAAGCCGCCGCGGCAGCCGGCACCGGCGACCTGAAGCCGGTCATCGGCCAGGTGATGGGCGCCGTCTGGCAGATCATGGTGTCCGGGACCGACCAGCAACGGGCCGAGGCCGCCGAGGTGCTCGGCGAGACCCGGCGACGGCTCTACGGACTGCTCGCGGAGGGAGAGCCGGAATGACCCACCACAACCGGATGCGGCACCAGATGCATGACGCCTGGCCGGCACTGGGCTCGTGGCAGGTTCAGCTCACGAAAGGCAACGTGCGGATCGGGGACGCCGAGCGCGACGACGCGGCCCGGGCCCTCGGTGAGCACTTCGCGGTCGGTCGGCTCGACCGCGAGGAGTACGACGAGCGGATGGACGTCGTCCTCGCTGCCCGGACCTGGGGCGACCTGGCCCCCGTGTTCCGCGACCTGCCCAGCCCGACCGCCTCGGCACCACGACCGGTGTCCGCGCCGGCGACGGGTCGCAAGGGGCACTTCCGGCCGCCGTTCCTGCCCGTGCTGCTGATCCTGATCGGGGTCTCCGTGCTGGTCGGAAGCTGGTGGGTCTTCTGGATCGGGCTCGCCGGGTTCCTGATCGCGCGGAGGGCGGGCCGTCGCAACTCACGCCTATGACTACAACAGCGGAAGCTGGCGGCCGCCGCGGGGGAG
Source organism: uncultured Actinomycetota bacterium (assembly GCA_963844385.1). Classification (GTDB taxonomy): domain Bacteria; phylum Actinomycetota; class Actinomycetes; order Propionibacteriales; family Nocardioidaceae; genus Nocardioides. The sequence goes on from CAWJOJ010000031.1 coordinate 193,891, forward strand.
TTGTTCGTAGCCGCACTGGACCGCCTTGCTCAGGGTCTCCTTCGGGAACGGCCAGTCGGCGGCATCCAGCGCCTGCTCCAGCGGGACACCTCGCGCGGCCAGATCGCGGATGGTTTCGGCGACCACACCGAGGTCGCCTCGCTGGTTGTGCACGAACCCGCGGTCCACGACCTTCCCGTGCCCCGGGACGACGGCCGAGTCCTCGGTCAGGAGGCTGAGGACCATGTCCATGCTGGTCGGCCACTCGAACGGATGGCAGTCGCCGCCGAAGAACGGGGACGCGGACTCCTCCACCAGATCGCCCGCGAGGAGTACGTCGACGTCCGGGAGCCGAACCACCAGGTCACCGGCGGTGTGCCCGCGACCGGGGTGGATCAGCTCGATCTGCCGGTCCCCGAGATCGAGCACCTTGGCGGAGGAGAAGGTCTGGTCCGCGGAGACGATCCGGGTCTCGAGCACCTCGTCGCGGTGCGGGTCGTCGCCCTCGGCGTACCGGGCCTTGACGCGTTCGCCAGCGGACAGGGTGTGTTCGGCCGCCCACTCCTGGGCGTGGATCGGGATGGCGCCGTACTCGTCGCGGAGCACGGCGTTGCCGAAGGTGTGGTCGAAGTGCTCGTGAGTGTTGATGACGGCCACCACATCGCCCGCGCCCAGTCGTCGTACGTCGTCGACAACCTCGCGAGCCGCCCGATCGGAGGAGTGGGTGTCCACCATCACCAACCCACGCTCCCCGCCGATCAGCGTCACGTTGACGTCGAGCCATTCGTAGCGCGCCACCCAGACTCTCGGCGCCACCTCCGTGAAGTCAGCCATGTCCACACACCCTAGTAGGCTTGGCACTCCGTCCGGGGGAGTGCCAAAAGCAGGAATTCGATGAAGGAGGGCATCTGGTGGTCGAGGACCGCAAGCTCGCCGTCCTGCGCGCCATAGTCGAGGACTATGTATCAACCGAGGAGCCGGTCGGTTCCCGGGCGCTGGTCGAGCGTCACCAGCTCGGAGTCTCCCCGGCGACGGTGCGCAACGACATGGCCGCGCTGGAGGAGGAGGGGTTCATCACCCAGCCGCACACCAGTGCCGGGCGGGTGCCCACCGACAAGGGTTACCGGCTGTTCGTCGACAGGTTGACGACGGTCAAGCCGATGAGTGCTGCCGAGAGGCGCGCGATCTCCACGTTCCTCGACGGCGCCATCGACCTCGACGACGTCGTGCAGCGGTCCGTGCGCCTGCTCGCCCAGATGACCCGGCAGGTGGCCGTCGTCCAGTACCCCACCCTGGCCCGCTCGACGGTGCGCCATGTCGAGCTCGTCGCACTCGCACCCAACCGGGTGCTGATCGTGCTGATCCTGAGCTCGGGGCGCGTCGAGCAGCGACTTGTCGAGCTGGCCGAGCCGTTGTCCGACCAGGACCTCGCCGACCTCCGGTCGCTGGTCAACCGGGCGGCCACCGGTGAGCCCATCTCGACGGCCGCCGTCGCCCTGGCCGAGCTCGCCGCGACCGCGCCGCCGGAGCGCCACGTTGCGACCGCGAGCGTGACGGCGACCCTCGTCGACGCGATGTCCGACCACCGGTCCGACGAACGAGTCGCCGTCGGCGGGACCGCAAACCTGGCCCGGTTCGGCGAGGGCTTCGACGCCAGCATCCGGCCGATGCTCGAGGCGCTCGAGGAACACGTCGTACTCCTCAAGCTGCTGGGCGAGGCCAGCGTCGGAGGCACCGTCACCGTCCGGATCGGACACGAGGGGCCCTACCAGGAACTGTCATCGACCAGCGTGGTCGCCACCGGCTACGGGCCGGGCGATGCGGCGCTGGCGACGCTCGGCGTGGTCGGACCGACCCGCATGGACTACCCGGGGACGATGGCGGCGGTGCGGGCAGTCGCCCGCTACGTCACCCGGATCCTCGACGAGGCATGAGAAAGATCATCACGTGAATCAAGACCTTTACGAGCTGCTCGGGATCTCCCGCGACGCCGACGGTGACGCCATCAAGCGGGCCTACCGGAAGCTGGCCAGGCAGCTGCACCCGGACGTCAATCCCGACCCCGCGACCCAGGAGCGGTTCAAGGAGGTGTCGCACGCCTACGAGGTGCTCAGCGACCCGCACAAACGGCGTCAGTACGACCTGGGCGGCGACCCGTTCGCGGGATCCGGGGCAGGCTTCGGTCAGGGTGCCGGGTTCTCCTTCACCGACATCATGGACGCGTTCTTCGGCGGCCAGGGTGGCGGGGCGGCGTCCGGTCGCGGGCCGAAGCCGCGGATGCGCCGCGGCCAGGATGCGCTGATCAGGCTGGACATCGAGCTGGCCGAGGCGGCGTTCGGAATCACCCGCGAGATCAAGGTCGACACCGCAGTCCGGTGCACCACCTGCAACGGTGCCGGCGCCGCCCCCGGCACCAAACCGATCGCCTGCGAGACCTGTCACGGCCATGGCGAGGTTGCCCACGTGCAGCGGTCGTTCCTCGGTGAGATCCGCACTCTGCGCCCGTGTGCCGCGTGCCGCGGCTTCGGCTCGGTCATCCCCGAGCCGTGCCGGGAGTGCGCCGGCGACGGCAGGGTGCGCTCTCGCCGCAACCTGACCGTGAAGATCCCCGCGGGCGTCGACACCGGCACCCGGGTCCAGCTCACCGATCAGGGCGAGGTCGGCCCTGGCGGCGGTCCACCGGGTGACCTCTACGTCGAGATCCGGGTCGCGGAGCACCCGACCTTCGACAGACACGGCAGCGACCTGCACTGCACCATCTCGGTCCCGATGACGGCGGCTGCGCTGGGGACCGTACTCGTGATCCCCACGCTGGAGAGCGATGTGGAGAAGGGTGCTCGATCCGGGGTCGAGACCTCCTTCGAGCTCGAGATCAAGCCGGGCACCCAGTCCGGCACCCAGGAGGTGCTGCGTGGCCGCGGCGTACCCGGGCTACGTGGTGTCGGCCGCGGAGACCTGATCGTCTCGGTCCTGGTGGAGACTCCGTCCCGGCTCGATGCGCGGCAGACCGAGTTGCTTCGCGAGCTCGCCGAACTCCGCGACGAGGAGAGTCCGGAAGGCACCATCCGCGCCGGGAACAAGTCGGTGTTCAGCCGCATCCGCGACGCGTTCAACCCGCACTGACGATGTCGCTCCCGGTCCACGTGGTCGCGTCCCTGGACGACGTCTCGACCGGTTCGGTCGTCGAGGTGGACGGCGACGAGGCGCACCACGCGGTGGCGGTACGACGACTCCGGGTCGGCTCGGACGTCGTGCTCACGGACGGCCGCGGGTCGTCGGTGACGGGACGGGTCCAGGAGACCGGCAAGTGGTTCTTCTCCGTGACCGTCACCGCCAAGGTCGTCGGTGGGCGGGCCCAGCCGTCGGTGACAGTGATTCAGGCCATCCCGAAGGGCGACCGCGGGGAGCTCGCGGTGGAGGTCCTCACGGAGGTCGGAGTAGACGAGATCGTGCCGTGGGCGGCCGCCCGGTGCGTGGCGGTGTGGCGTGGAGACCGGGCGAGGCGGTCGCACGAGAAGTGGGTGGTCACCGCACGCGAGGCCGCGAAACAGGCCCGCCGCTCCTGGTTCCCCGTGGTGCCCGAGATGGAGTCCACCGAGTCTGTCGTCCGCCGCCTCGCCGACGCCGACCTCGCCGTCGTACTCCATGAGGCGGCGGCGACGTCGCTGTCCTCGCTCGCGGTTCCGCCGACCGGCCGGATCGTGGTCGTGGTCGGACCTGAAGGCGGTATCTCGCCCGAGGAGATCGCCGCCTTCGAATCCGCCGGAGTCCACTCTGTTCGTCTCGGCCCCGAAGTCCTCCGCACCTCGACTGCTGGTGTCGCCGCCGTGTCTGCCCTGCTCTCCCAAACCCCCCGCTGGTCCTGACTCGAGGAATTTTCGCGGCGACTCCGCGAACTGGCAGTTCTGGCCCCACGAGCTGGCAGTTGTGGCCCCACGAGCTGGCAGTTGTGGCCCCACGAACTGGCGGTTGTGGCCCCACGAACTGGCGGTTGTGGCCCTCTCACAAGGGCCATAAGTGACGGCTCGCAGGGCCAGAGTGACGGCTCGCAGGGCCAGAAGTGACGGCTCGCGGGGCCAGAACCTGACGGCTCGCGGGGCCAGAATTGACCGCTCGCGGGGCCACAACTGCCAGTTCGCGGTCAGAAGGCCGAGAAGTTACGACGACTCGGCGAGGAGGGCTTCCACGCGGGACAGTTCGTCATCGAGATCAGTACGTTCGGAGCGGGTGAACTTCCGGAACTCCTCGAGGATCACAGGTTTGCGGTCGACGAGCCGCCAGAGTCCCTCGAGCATCCCGTCGACGATAGATGCCGCCCGCGACGCCGCCGTTCTGCCCCATCCACTTCTTGCGTTTGACCGGGTCGGTCACCCGGTCACGGCCGGCATGGGACAGCCAGACGTTGTCGTAGGTGCCGAGCAGGCGAACCGGGGCCGGTGCATCCTCGATGATCTCGCCATCCGGTACGTCGTACAGCACCTTCCCGGCGTCGTCGCGATGCTCGACCAGGTCCATGCCCTTGAGCACGGGCGCCATCCGCGGCACTCCGGACCAGGCCGTCACGTCGGCCGCGCTGGCCGGCCCGTAGGCCCGCAGGTAGCGCATTGCGATCTCCGCCGGGTCCGGCTCGATCAACGGCCGATCGAGCCAGCGGTCGACGAGCTGGTAGACCACCCCACCCGACGCGCGCCATTGCCCGCGCGGGGGCAGCTGCGCCATCGGGAGGTTGACGCGAGCAAGGTGGGCCAGCGCGTTCGGCGGAACGTCCGGGAAGTGCTCGGCGAGGGCCAGTCCGAGCTCCTTGACCGGCAGCGGACCGTCTTCGAGGACCTGGCGGACGGCCTCGTTGACCTTGTCGGTGTCCAGGTGCAGCGCCTGCTTGGTGTTCTCGCTCGCCTTGCGTTCCCGGTCGCTGACCGCCTGGGTGAACTGCCGCAGGGTCAGCGCGTCGTCGGGTGTGAGCATGTGGATGGTCCCGCGCATCACCACGAGCCGGACCAGCTCGCGGTTGCCGAGTGCGTCGCTGACCGGTCTCGGGTCGAAGTCACGGAGCCGGGCATTCAGGGACAGGTACGGCGGTAGCGTCTCCTGTGCCTGCAGCCCGACCAGGTGATCGATGAGGTCTATGGGCGGGAGCTCGGACCGTTCCAGCAGGTGCTGGCGATGGAGGAGCGTTCGGTTGAGAATGCGTGGACTCAGCTGCACCCGCCCCAGCCTAGGATGCCGCCATGAGCGACACGGTTCGAGGCTCGCTTCGCGAGGGCGGCGCGGAGGCGCGGATCGAGCTCCACGGAGTCGACGTGATCGCCGAGTCGGAACGCCACGGCGAAACCCGCAGTCTCTTCTGGCCCTGGTGCGCGGCCAACGTAGCCGTGCTGGCCGTGAGCTGGGGCGGCTACGTGCTCGGCATGGGCATCAACCTCGCCCAAGGCCTGCTGGTCACCCTGTTCGGCGTGATCGCCTCGTTCCTGCTCGTCGGGCTGGCGTCGCTGGCCGGTCAGAAGGGCAACGCACCGACGCTCGTCCTGTCCCGTGCGTCGTTCGGCATCCGCGGCAACCTGCTGCCGGTCCTGGTGTCCTGGTGCCTGCTGATCGGCTGGGAGACCGCACTGTGCTCGCTGGCCGCCCTTGCCAGCCGGACCGTGGCCGACCGGCTGTCCGACGGCTCCGGTCAGGTGGCCGCGGGGGTCGCGCTCGCGGTGGTGGCCAGTTGCGGAATCTACTTCGGCGTACGTGGCTTCGACGCGATCATGAAGGCCCAGCGGTGGCTGACCATCGCGACGCTCGTGCTCACGCTCGGCTACATCGCGCTCACGCTCGACGAGGTGCACCTGGGCGCGGCGTTCGACGCGCCCGCCGGCAGCACCACCGCCGTGATCGGCGCGTTGGTGATGCTCGTGGCCGGGTTCGGCGTGGGCTGGATCAACTGCGCCGCCGACTACTCCCGCTACCTGCCACGCGACGCGTCGCGAACCGGCATCGTCGGCTGGACGACGTTCGGCGGGGCGCTGCCGGTGCTGCTCCTCGTGGGCTACGGTCTGCTGCTCTGCGCCTCCGACGCGGACCTGATCGACGCGTTCTACGCCGACCCGATCGGCGCGCTGACACCCCCACTGCCGACCTGGTTCCTGCTGCCGTTCATGGCGGTCGCGCATCCTCGGCCTGACTGCCGGCGTGATCATCGACATCTACTCGTCCGGGCTGACCCTGATCTCCAGCGGGATCCCGATCCAGCGTCCGGTCGCCGCCGCCCTGGACGGTGTCCTCATGACGATCGGTGCGATCTACGTCGTCTGGTTCGCGCCGGACTTCCTCGGTCCGTTCCAGGGCTTCCTCTACACGGTCGGCGTCCCGCTGGCGGCGTGGGGCGGCATCTTCATCGCCGACCTGCTCCTGCGCCGTGAGCGGTACGACGAGGTCAAGCTGTTCGACTCCTCGTTGGGTGGGTACGGCGTGGCCAACCCGGTCGCCATCGTCATCATGTTGGTCGGAACCGTCGTCGGGTGGGGTCTGGTCACCAACTTCAGCGCATCCTGGCTCGACTGGCAGGGCTACCTGCTGGGCCCGCTCGGCCTCGGAGGCAAGGACGGCGAGTGGGCCTTCGCCAACATCGGCGTGCTGGTCGCCCTCGCGATCGGGTTCCTCGGCTACCTCGCGCTGTGCACCGGCAGGGTGCGTCAGCAGGAGAGCCGGGATCTCGAGCCACTCACTCGATGACGATGGTCCTGGTGTCGGTGAAGGGCCCGCTGCCCTCTGCGCCGCCGGACGGGTCGTCGGTCATCGCCACGAACGTGTAGGTGCCCGGAGCGAGGTCGGACACGTCGACCTCGGTGGTCCAGGGGTAGAGCTTGTTCCCCATGGAGCCCTCGGCCGTGCTGAACCCGGTTGCGACCACCTCGTCGCCCTGCTTGATCTGCCACGGCACGGTCGCCTCGAACGAGTTGGCGACCCCGTCCGCGGTGAACGATCCGCTGACGGTTGCGCCCTCCTCGGGTGACGTGACGCTCACGAGCGACAGCACGTCGCTCCACTTGCCCTCAGCGAGCGGCTCGGAGGTCGGTACGCCGAGCACCTGGTCGATCGGGTTCTCCCCGAGGAGGAACTGCACCGGCGCGCGGGCCTGCACGGCTGCCTGAGCCGTGTAGATCAGCTGTTCCACGGCGATCTGCGCCTCGGCCTGCGACATCCCGGCCGGCCGGTCGTGCACCGACTCGTCGGCCAGGGTGATCTGGATCAGTCCGTCGCTGCCGACCCCGTCGAACGCGGTCGACGCCACGATCCCGGCCGGCCAGTCCGTGCGGTAGTCGGGGTCGAGGGGTTGGACCGACGTCGCGTCGGCAAGCGCCGCATCCAGCGGCGTCGTACCCGTGGACTTGTGGAACTCGCGGTAGAGCCGCGGCCCGCGGGGCGTGTCGCCCACGTAGTAGACCGCGACGGTGGACTCGCCTTCGCTGGGCCGTCCGTGCCGTCGGTGCCCTCGGTGCCGCCGGTCGGGTCCGGCTCCGGCGAGCCGGACTCGCTGGGGTCCTCGGTCGGCGTGACCGACGGGGTGTCCGTGAATCCAGGATCGTCGGCCGCCGGATCATTGTCGTTGTTGATGACGGCGAAGCCGCCGATCACTGCTGCGGTGGCGACCGCGGCGCCGAACGCACCCCAGATCCAGGGTCGCTTCGAGGACAGGTTGGTGGGCATGTCGTCGTCCTTTGTTCGGGAGCGGATCGCTTCGAGACCGTCGTTCGGGTCGATGTCGGCAACCGTCTGCTCGAGCAGACGACGCAGGCGCTCTTCGTCACCAGGCAGGCCACCCGTTGGCTGGTGGTTCATGACACGTCCTCCATGAGCGGACCGAGTGAGAGTTTCAGGGCGGCAAGGCCCCGGAACGAATGGCTCTTGACCGCGCCCCGGCTGATGCCGAGCGCCTCTGCGATGTCGGCCTCGGACAGGTCCAGGTAGTAGCGCAGCGCCACCACCTCGCGTTGGCGGTCCGGCAGCTGCCGCATCGCCTCGAGTACGGCGTCGCGCCGGGCATGCGCCAGCGCCCCGTCGTCGGCAGCCGGGGCGACACCCGGGACGGGTGCGTGCTTTGCCTCGACCTTGCGGTGGCGGAGCACCGAGCGGGAGCGGTTGACGACCGACTGGCGCAGGTAGGCCAGCGCCCGCTCCGGGTCCCGCAGGCGTGACCACCTGTCGTGCAGCGCCACGAACGAGTCCTGGACGACCTCTTCAGCGGTTCCGAGATCGCGGACGAGCAGCACCGAGAGGCGGACCAGTTGGCGCCAATGAGCGGCGTACAACTGCTCCACCGCCGTCTCGGCATCCCAGGTTGCCCCTCGAGGTGTCATCTCCGTCAACACGCTAGTTCCACGCGCTGGTCGATTCGGTGGTTTACACGCCCGGAAAGAAATACTCTGGACGCCATGACCTCACCGGCGCCCGATCCCGACTGCCTGTTCTGCAAGATCGTGGGTGGTGAGGTACCGGCCGACCTTCTGCACGCCGACGACACCACGGTGGCCTTCCGCGACATCGCCCCTCAGGCGCCGACGCATTTCCTGGTGATCCCGCGCAGCCACTACCCGGACGCCGCGGTGCTGGCGGCCCACGAACCGGCCACGGCCGCCGACCTGCTGAGCACCGCGGCCCAGGTGGCCGGCGAGGACGGGCTCGACAGCTACCGTCTTGTGTTCAACACTGGAGCGGCCGCGCAGCAGACGGTGTTCCACGCCCATCTCCACGTGCTCGGAGGCCGAGCAATGACCTGGCCACCCGGATGACCAGACCCAGACGACGCGTCGTCGCCGGACTCGGAGCGCTTGCCCTCCTGGTCCTCGCCGGCTGCGGACCCGACTCGGACAAGGAGAGTGCGCCCGAGCCGACCACGCCGGTCGTGGCCTCACCGACGGGCCACTCGCAGCACCACGCCGTGACTGAACTGTTGCCGCTGCGCCGCGGCGAGAGCCGGGTCACGATGAAGATGGCCGCGCCGTACAAACCGAGTGCGCCGACCGGCGTGGGCACCGACGACTACCGCTGCTTCCTGCTCGACCCGCGCCTCAAGGAGGACAAGTTCCTCACCGGGACCAGCGTGCAGCCCGGCAACCCCGACGTGGTCCACCACGTCATCCTGTTCCGGGTCCCGCCGGACCAGGTCGCGAACGCCGAGCAGCACGACGCGTCCACGCAGGGCGACGGCTGGACCTGCTTCGGCAACGCCGGACTGGGCGGCGCCGCCGAGCTGGACAACGCGCCCTGGCTAGGAGCCTGGGCGCCGGGTGGTCGCGAGACGGTCTTCCGCAAGGGACTCGGCGTACCGCTGGACAAGGGCTCGCGGATCGTCATGCAGGTGCACTACAACCTGCTGATCGCCGACACTCCCGATGTGTCCGCAACCCAGCTGCGCCTGGCGCCCAGGAGTGCAGACATCACCGCAGTCGAGACCGTGCTCCTTCCTGCGGCCGTGGAGCTGCCCTGCCGTGCCGGCCACACGGATTCCCCGTTGTGCGACCGCGCAGCGGCCCTGGAGGACGTGAAGAACCGTTTCGGCGACGGGCCGGGCTCGACCGCCGACCTGTTGCACCTGCTGTGCGGAGAGGAAGCCTCGAAGCCCGGCGAGGTGCAGAGCTGCACCCGCAACATCTCCAAGCCGACCACGGTGATCGGGGTCGCCGGCCACATGCACCTGTTGGGTCGCTCCATCCAGATCGAGGTCAACCCGGGGACTCCGGAAGCCCGCACCATCCTCGACGTCCCCGTCTGGGACTTCGACAACCAGGGCGCCACGCCGATCAAGCCGCTCAAGCTCGATGCGTTCGACCAGGTGAAGGTGACCTGCCGCCACGTCCAGTGGCTGCGCGACAAGCTGCCGGCCTTCGAGGGGCAACCCGATCGCTACGTCGTCTGGGGAGAGGGCAGCACCGACGAGATGTGTCTCGGCATCCTGCAAGTCATCCGTCCCTGAATTCGACTGGCGGCTCAACGTCGCTCGCGTACCATGGCAGGGGTACGGACCCCGACCGAAAGGACGCCCACCGGGGCATTCATGACAGACATGCAGGCCAATCCCGGCACCCGCCACACGGTGGTCGTGCCCGCAAGCATCAACATGGTCAGCCTTCTGGGTCCCGGTGACGAGCACCTCAGCCTCATCGAAGACGCCTTCGACGCTGACGTTCACGTCCGCGGCAACCAGATCACGCTCAACGGCCAGCCGCACGAGATCGCGCTGGCCGAACGGCTTCTCGACGAGCTCGTGACGATCATCCGCACCGGTCAGGGCATCAGCCCCGAGACCGTCGAACGGGTCATCGCGATGCTCCGTACCGAGACCAAGGAGCGGCCGGCAGACATCCTGTCGCTCAACATCCTGAGCAACCGCGGCCGGACGATCCGCCCCAAGACGCTGAACCAGAAACGCTATGTCGACTCGATCGACAAGCACACGATCACGTTCGGCATCGGCCCGGCCGGCACCGGCAAGACCTATCTGGCCATGGCCAAGGCGGTCCAGTCGCTGCAGAGCAAGCAGGTCAACCGGATCATCCTGACCCGCCCAGCGGTCGAGTCCGGCGAACGCCTGGGCTACCTTCCCGGCACGCTCGGCGAGAAGATCGACCCCTACATGCGGCCGCTGTACGACGCGCTGCACGACATGCTCGACCCCGACACCATCCCGAAGCTGCTCGCTGCCGGGACGATCGAGGTCGCCCCCCTTGCGTACATGCGCGGGAGGACACTCAACGATGCGTTCATCATCCTCGACGAGGCGCAGAACACCTCGCCCGAGCAGATGAAGATGTTCCTGACCAGGCTCGGGTTCGGCTCCAAGATCGTGGTCACCGGAGACGTCACCCAGATCGACCTGCCCGGCGGCGGCCTCCGATCCGGACTCAAGATCGTCGAGGGCATCCTGGATGGGGTCGAGGACGTCGTGTTCAACCGTCTGACCAGCCACGACGTCGTACGCCACCGGCTGGTCGGCAAGATCGTCGCGGCGTACGACGAGTTCGACGCCCGCACCGAGCACACTCGCGAACAGCGCGAGTCACGACACGAACCCGGACGCCGGTGAGCATCGAGATCCTCAACGAGTCCGGTCACGAACTCGACGTCTCGGACCTCGCCGGCCTGAGCCGGTTCGTGCTGGACCGGATGCGGGTCCACCCGCTCGCCGAGCTCTGCATCAAGGCGGTCGACGCGGCGACGATGGCGGAGCTCAACGAGAAGTGGATGGAGAAGGAGGGGCCGACCGACGTCCTGGCCTTCCCCATGGACGAGCTGCGACCCGGCCTCGTCAACGAGGACCCCGAGGAGGGCGTTCTCGGCGACCTGGTCCTGTGCCCCGACGTCGCCGAAACCCAGGGCGTGACCGCGGGCCACGGCAAGACCGCCGAGATCGAGCTGCTCACCGTCCACGGCATCCTGCACCTGCTGGGCTACGACCATGCGCTCCCCGAGGAGCACAAGGTGATGTTCGGGCTCCAGGACGAGCTGCTCCAGGCGTGGCGGGTCTCGACCAGCTCGATCACCGGCGAGGACGGCTCGATCACCAACGACGAAACCAAGCTCGAGCAGCGATGACCTCTGGTGATGTGTGGCTGCTCGTCGGAGCGGCCGCCCTCGTTGGACTCGCCGGACTGTTCTCCGCGGCGGACGCGGCGCTTGCGTTGTTCTCGCGCGCCCGGGCCGAGGAGATCGCCGCCGAGGGTCGACCCGGATCGCGGCGCCTCCTCGAGATTCTCGACGACCGCCCGCGCTACCTGAACACGGCGCTGTTCCTGCGGCTGCTGTGTGAGATCTTCGCGATCGTGTTGGTCACGCTGACCTTCCACGACGCCTACGAAGGCACCCGCTGGCCGACGGTGCTCACGACCGTCGCCGTGATGGTGGTCGTCTCCTTCGTGGTCATCGGCGTGTCACCGCGGACGGTCGGTCGGCAGAAGGACGAGGCGATCGCGCTGATCGTCGCGCTCCCGCTGGCCTTCATCACCCGGATCCTGGGACCGTTGCCCAAGCTGCTGATCCTGGTCGGCAACGCGATCACCCCCGGCAAGGGCTTCCGAGAAGGCCCGTTCAACTCCGAGACCGAGCTCCGCGAGCTGGTGGACCTGGCCGAGGCCACCGCCGTGATCGAGTCGGGTGAGCGCAAGATGATCCATTCGGTGTTCGAGCTCGGTGACACCATCGCCCGCGAGGTGATGGTGCCGCGAACCGACATCGTCTTCATCGAGCGCAAGAAGACGCTGCGCCAGGCCATGTCGTTGTTCCTGAAGAGCGGCTACTCGCGGGTGCCGGTGATCGGTGACAATCTCGACGAGGTCCTCGGGTTCGCGTACTTCAAGGACATCGCGCGGCGTGACTTCGACGCTCCCGACGTGGAGACCGTGCAGCGCGTCGAGGAGATCATGCGTCCGGCGCACTTCGTGCCCGACTCCAAGCCCGTCGACGAGCTCCTGTCGGAGATGCAGGCCCGCCGCCAGCACATCGCCGTCGTCGTCGATGAGTACGGCGGCACTGCCGGCCTGGTCACGATCGAGGACGTCCTCGAGGAGATCGTGGGCGAGATCACCGACGAGTACGACGAGGCCGAGATCGAGCCCGAGACCTTTGCCGACGGATCGGTCCGGGTCTCGTCGCGCTACCCGGTGGACGACCTCGACGAGGTCGTGGGCATCAACGTGATCGACGACGACGTGGACACCGTGGGCGGCCTGATGGCCAAGCTGCTCGGCAGGGTCCCGCTGCCCGGCGCGACGGTGGAGGCGCACGGACTGCGCTTCGAAGCCGAGAAGCCCACGGGCCGGCGCAAGCAGATCAGCACCGTCCTGATCAGCAAGACAGTCGCGGAGGACAGGTCGCGTGCCCACAACGACCCGCCCTCGGACACGATCCGACCGCAACGGTCCGGCCCGACGCTGGCGGGATGAAGGCCGGCGCCGACGACCAGTAGCCTCGCTCCCGTGAGTACTGATCTGTCCCCCGAGGACGCGAAGCTGTTGACGCTGGCCCGCGCCACCCGAGCCCGAACCCGCGCCCCCGAAGGGGCAGCCGTGCGCGACACCGACGGCCGAACCTACGCCGGCGCCTCGGTCGACCTGCCGTCACTGCGACTGACGGCGGTGCAGGTCTGCGTGGCGATGGCTGTCGCTTCGGGCTCGCGCGGCCTGGAGGCAGTCGTGGTGCTCGGCGGTCACACCGGGCTGACCACCCCCGATGCCGACGTGATCCGCGACTTCGGCGGCGACGACGTCGTCGTACACCTCGTTGAGGCGTGACGAGGCTGTGCCTGGGGAGGTAGGCGCCGCATGATCGAGATCCTGAACCCCAGCAGACTGGCCCGAGCGAAGGACACGGGCGCCGTTGTCGCTGACATTCTGCAGACGCTGAAGAGCCGTACCACGGTCGGCACGAGCCTCCTGGACATCGATCGGTGGGCCGAGACCATGATCGCCGAGGCTGGAGCGCAGTCCTGCTACGTCGACTACGAGCCGTCCTTCGGACGCGGGCCATTCGGCCACTACATCTGCACGGCCGTCAACGACGCCGTGCTGCACGGACTGCCATCCGACTACACGCTTGTCGACGGCGATCTGCTGACCCTCGACTTCGCCGTCTCCAAAGGCGGAGTCGCTGCAGACTCGGCCATCAGCTTCATCGTGGGCGAATCACAGCCACCGGAGAGCGTCGCGATGATCAGGGCCACCGAACGCGCACTGAGCGCAGGGATAGCCGCTGCCGGACCTTGGGCTCGCGTCGGAGATATCTCCCATGCCATCGGCTCGGTCCTCAGCGAGGCGGGGTATCCGATCAACACCGAGTTCGGAGGTCACGGCATCGGATCGACGATGCACCAGGACCCGCACGTTTCGAACACCGGACGGCCCGGCCGTGGGTACAGACTGCGCCCGGGGCTGCTGCTCGCACTGGAGCCGTGGGTCATGGCGGACACCGCCGAGCTCGTCACGGATGCCGACGGGTGGACGCTCCGCAGCGCGACAGGCTGCCGGACAGCACACAGCGAGCACACGATCGCCATCACCGACGACGGAGCCGAGATCCTCACATTGCCGACGCAGGTGTAACCGACGAACCAGGGGAGTCTCGGCCGGCCGTGCTGATCCCCACGATAAGTTTGGCGACGTGACGGGGATCGGCAGCAAAGCTCACCAGGAGGCTGTTGCTCGGCTGGTGGCGTCGTACGCCGCCGTGCCACCGGGCGACCCGGTGCGACTGGCCAAGAAGACCTCCAACCTGTTCCGGCCGCGCGACCCCAACCAGGCGCCCGGTCTCGACGTGTCCGGCCTCGACGGGGTGATCAGCGTCGACGCGGACGCCAGGACGGCCGACGTCCAGGGGATGTGCACCTACGAGCACCTCGTCGACGCGACCCTCCCGCATGGACTGATCCCCCTGGTGGTGCCGCAACTGCGGACGATCACGCTCGGCGGCGCTGTCACCGGCTTGGGCATCGAGTCGACCAGCTTCCGCAACGGTCTCCCGCACGAGTCGGTGCTCGAGATGGACATCCTGACCGGGTCCGGAGAGATCGTGACCACCCGGCCGGGCGAGGATCTCTTCGACACGTTCCCCAACTCCTACGGCTCCCTCGGCTACGCCACCCGGCTGCGCATCGAGCTGGAGCAGGTGCCCGGTCAGGTGGGGCTGCGGCACGTGCGCTTCTCCGACTTCGGGCTGCTGGCCAAGGCGGTCGCGGAGATTGTCGAGACCGGTGAGTGGCACGGCGAGCAGGTCGACGGCCTCGACGGGGTCGCGTTCGAGCCGGGTGAGGGCTACCTGACCCTGGCTCGGTGGCTTGACGAGGTGGGTGACCGGAGGAAAACAGCAAACTAGTGACTACACAGGCATGGCGATCTTCTACCGGTCGCTCCAGCAGCGCGAGGTCGACCGGCTCAGCATGTACGACTACCTCTGGCGCTGGGACACCGACTGGTTCTGGTGCTCGCGGGCGTTCGGCGCCCAGAACCCGCGGATCCGCCGGCTCTGGCCACGTCGGTGGCGGCGTTCGGACGTCTACTACAAGCTGGTCCGCCTCGACCGCAGGTTCGGGATCGCCAAGCGACTGGACAAGCGGGCCGGCCGGCCCGAGGCCGAGCGCGTCGTACAGGACGTCGAGATCCCCGTCGAACGGCTCGAGGAGTTCCTGGCGTGGTTCGACGAGGAGGTCGGGATGCGGCCGGTCTGGCTGTGCCCCCTCCGCCTGCGGGGCGAGCGCACCTGGCCGTCGTACCCGCTCGCCGCGGGCGTCACCTATGTCAACGTCGGATTCTGGGGCGCCGTCAACGTCGGCCCGGAGGCGCCCGAGGCGCCGCGCAACCGGGCCATCGAGGCGAAGGTCCACGAGCTCGGCGGCCACAAGTCGCTCTACTCTGAGGCCTTTTACGACCCCGAGACCTTCGACGAGCTCTACGATGGAGCCAACCTGGCCGCCGTCAAACAGAGGCACGACCCGGACAATCGATTCACGTCCCTCTACGACAAGGCGGTGAAGAGACGATGACCATCTCTATTGCTGAGGCCTTCGAGCAGATGCTCAGGGAACCGCTGCCGCTGCGCTTCACGGCGTACGACGGCAGCTCGACGGGGCCGGCCGACGCACCGTTCCGGTTCACGCTGCACAACGAGCGCGGACTGGCCTACCTCGTCACCGCGCCGGGCGACCTGGGCCTCGGGCGTGCCTACGTCACGGGCGACCTGACCCTGCACGGCGCTCATCCGGGCGACCCCTACGAGGCGCTCAAGCTGCTCCAGAAGGGGCTGAAGTTCCGCCGCCCGTCGCCGTCCGAGGCCGTGACGCTGCTGCGTTCGCTGGGCGTCGCGAACCTCAAGCCGCCGCCCCCACCGCGGGAGGAGGCGCTGCCTCGCTGGCGCCGGGTGATGGAGGGCCTGCGGCACTCCCAGGGCCGGGACGCCGACGCGATCCACCACCACTACGACGTCTCCAACCGCTTCTACGAGCTGGTCCTCGGGCCGTCGATGACCTACACCTGCGCCGTCTACCCGACCGCCGATTCGACGCTGGAGGAGGCCCAGTTCGAGAAGTACGACCTGGTCGCCCGCAAGCTCGCCCTCCAGCCGGGTGATCGACTGCTCGACGTTGGGTGCGGCTGGGGCGGAATGGTGCGGCATGCCGCGAAGGAGCACGGCGTCAGGGCGCTCGGCGTGACCCTGTCCCGCCAGCAGGCCGCGTGGGCGCAGAACGAGATCAAGGAGCAGGGGCTCGACCACCTGGCCGAGGTGCGGTTCATGGACTACCGCCACGTGGCGGAGTCGGACTTCGACGCGGTCTCCTCGATCGGGCTCACCGAACACATCGGCGTGCGGAACTACCCGGCGTACTTCGGCTTCGTCCGCGACAAGCTCCGTCCTCAGGGCCGGCTGCTCAACCACTGCATCACCCGGCACAACAACGTTCCGACCCGGACCGGTGCCTTCATCGACCGCTACGTCTTCCCGGACGGGGAGCTGATCGGCTCCGGCCGGATCATCACCGACATGCAGGACGTCGGCCTCGAGGTGCAGCACGAGGAGAACCTGAGGTTGCACTACGCGAAGACGCTGGCCGGTTGGTGCCACAATCTCGAGACCAACTGGGACGAGGCCGTCGCCGAGGTCGGCGAGGGCATCGCACGGGTCTGGGGCCTCTACATGGCCGGCTCCCGTCTCGGCTTCGAGCGCAACGAGATCCAGCTGCACCACGTGCTCGCGACCAAGACCGATGCCGCCGGGGTCAGCGACTTCCCGCTTCGTCCCAACTGGTAGACCCCCCGCCGACTCACTTGGTCTGGATGGGCGCCGAGTCGTCGCATCTTCCGCGAGTCGTCGTAAGTTACGACGACTCACCTGGTCTGGACGGGCGCCGAGTCGTCGCATCTTCCGCGAGTCGTCGTAAGTTACGACGACTCGGCGGCCCAGTTAGCCTTGCGGCGTGAGTACGAGGGCAGCGACGTACAAGGCGGACGTCATACGACGCGAGCAGCTGTCGTCGAACTTCGTCAGGCTGGTGCTCGGGGGGCCTGGGCTGGCCGGGTTCGCGACGACCGGCGTGCCCGACGAGTGGGTCGCGCTCACCGTGCCGGGCCAGTTCCAGACGCGCTACTACACCGTGCGGTCCTGGGACGGGGATGAGCTCGTCCTCGACGTCGTCGTCCACGAGCATGGCTTGGTGACCGAGTGGGCGACCGGCGACTGCGTGGGCGACACGGTCACGGTCTCTGAGCCCAAGGGCTCGTTCAAGATGCCGGCCGACGCCGAGTGGCTGCTGCTCGTCGCCGACCTCACCGGACTGCCCGCGATCGCCCGGATCATCGAGACCTTCCCCGACCTCCCGGTCACGGCGTGGGTGGAGACCCCTGACGAGCCCATCGAGGGGTACGTCGACGCCGACATCACCTGGTCGACACCTCCGCCGAACACCGAGTCAGCCACGGCGGCGATCGTCGAGTCGATCGAGTGGCCACCTGGAGTCGGGTACTTCTGGATGGCGGGGGAGTCCTCGCAAATGCGAGCGATCCGCAAGCACCTCATGCGCGAGCTGCGGCTGCCCGGCACGGCGTACGACGTGATGGGCTACTGGCGTGGTGGCGGCCAGAAGCGCCAGCTGCGCGCCGTCGATCCCGGGCCGATCTGGGTCCGGGGCAAGGCCGCCGGCAAGAGCGACGACGAGATCTGGGCCGACTACGACGCAGCACGAGAGGCTGGCCAGTGACTGAGTCTGCACCCTTCAAGAGCGGGTTCGCATCGTTCGTCGGTCGTCCGAACGCCGGCAAGTCGACCCTGACGAACGCGTTGGTCGGCAGCAAGGTCGTGATCACCTCGTCGCGCCCGCAGACCACCCGGACGGTGGTACGCGGGATCGTGCACCGGCCGGACGCCCAGCTCATTCTCGTCGACACCCCTGGGCTGCACCGCCCGCGCACGCTGCTCGGAGAGCGGCTCAACGACCTCGTGAAGACGACGCTGGCCGAGGTCGACATCGTCTGCGTCTGCTTCCCGGCCAACGAGAAGATCGGTCCGGGCGACCGGTTCATCGTCAAGGAGATGGCGAAGGTGCGTCGTACGATCAAGGTCGCGGTGGCGACCAAGACCGACCTCGCAACCTCCGAGCAGATCGGGAAGCACCTGCTCGACATCCAGGCCCTCGGTGTCGAGACCGGCACCGAGTGGGCCGAGATCGTGCCGCTGTCCGCTGTGTCGGGAGACCAGGTCAAGCTGCTCGAGGACCTTCTGGTGGGCATGCTGCCCGACGGCCCGATGCTCTATCCCGACGGCGAGCTCTCGGATGCCCCGGAGGAGGCCATCGCGGCCGAGCTGATCCGCGAGGCCGCACTCGAGGGTGTCCGCGACGAGCTTCCGCACTCGATCGCGGTCGTCGTCGAGGAGATGGGCCTTAGGGAGGACCGAGACCCCGACCGGCCGCTGCTCGACATCCACGCCTGGTTGTACGTCGAACGTGACAGTCAGAAGGGGATCATCATCGGACACAAGGGCTCACGACTTCGAAACGTCGGCACCGAAGCTCGCAAGCAGATCGAGGCCATCCTCGGCACCCCCGTGTACCTCGACCTGCGAGTCAAGGTCGCCAAGGACTGGCAGCGCGACCCCCGACAGCTCCGCAAGCTCGGCTTCTGACCACGAGCTGGCAGTTGTGGCCCCGCGACCTGTCATGTTTGGCCCCACGAGCCGGCAAGTGTGGCCCCGCGACCTGTCAACCGCGGCCCCTTCATGGACCGAGCTGCCGAGTTCGTGGGCCAGAGCTGCCGGTTCGTGGGGCCAGAGCTGCCGGTTCGTGGGGCCAGAGCTGCCGGTTCGTGGGGCCAGAGCTGCCGGTTCGTGGGGCCACTGCTGCCGGTTCGTGGGGCCACAGCTGCCGGTTCGTGGGGCCTCAGCTGCCAGCTCGCGGGGCCAGAGCTGCCGGTTCGCGGGCCAGAGCTGCCGGTTCGCGGGGCCACAGCTGCCAGTTCGCGGGGCCAAACTGCCAGCTCGCGGGGGCTAGGAGACCGGAACCCAGCAGATGCCGTAGTGCTGACCGGCGTTCCACTGTTTCCGGGTCGGGGGTTCGTAGCTCCAGGTGACGGTGAGTGGATCGGGCGCCAGGGCGCGGGCAGGGTCCTCGCAGGCGGCGCTCCCGGCCGAGCGGAGTTCGCCCCCGCCTGGATAGTCCTTGCCCTTGGCGTCGACGGTCGCGATCGCACGCCAGGAGTGGTCAGCCGAGCAGATCACCCGCTGGAACTCTGCATCCTCCGGGTCGGCGGTGCCGCACATCCCGTAGCGGTCCGTGCTGCCTTCCTCGTCCAGGGCGCCCTCGAGCCGGCGGCCGAGCGGGGCCAGCTCCTCATCTTCGGCGAGGGCGATAGCGTCGCAGCGGTACCAGTCCTGACCTTCGTCGGACTCCTCGATGGTCGGACTGAACCAAACCGCGCGGAACATGCTGAGCCGCAGGTCCTCCTCCGAGCCACCGAGGTAGCGGCCGAGCCGGCGTGGGCATTGTGCTGCGATGTCGGCCCGGACCTGTTCGGAGTCGACGGCGAACAGATGGCCGTCGATGACCGCGTCGACGGTACCGACGTAGAAGGTCACGGCCGTGTGCTCCTTCTTGCAACTCGAGGCCTCCACCTCGGTCGTCGAGGCGACCGCGTCGTCATAGGTGAACGAATAGCAGAGCTCGGTCTCCGGCCTGGGCGCGGGCGTGGCAGGGGCAACGGTGGAGGAGTGGCTCACTGTCGGCGTTGGGTCGGCGGTGGGTTCGGGATCGCCCGAGTCGCAGGCAGACAGGCTCACCAGCGCGAGTACGACGAGGATGGTCCTGCGCATCAGTGATCCGTTTTCGCCCAGCAGATCGATCGACGGTTTCCGGCGTCCCATTCGCCCTCATGGAACCACGTGAAGCCGAAGTCGTAGTGGGCAGGGTAGTTCAGCCAGGCCCCCACCGACTTGGAGCAGAAGTCGCTCGTGCGGTTCTTGACCAGCCGATCGCCCGGGTAGGCATCGCCAGGCTCCCCGAGCTTGATGGTCGTGACCGCACGCCAGGTGTGCGGCTGGTCGCAGGTCAGCTTCACACCCTCGACCGTGGGACCTTTTGCACAGGCCATCCATTCGTCCGGCTGATTCCTCAACAGGCCCATGGCGGAGAGGGGCAGGTCTACGTACTCCTTGCTCCGGTCCGCTCCTCCGACGACGTCGCAGCGGTACCAGCGGGCGCCGTCCTCCCAGGCCTTCTCCGACGGCCGGAACCACGCCCAGCTGAGAACCGTGCGCATGACGAGCGACTCGTCGGCGGCCAGGAACTTCTGGAACGCGGATGCGCAAGCACGATACGCGAAGTCGCCGAGCTCCTTGCTGCCGTACGACGCGTCCTCGAACCTGCCGGGCAGCGGACCGACGGCATATGTCTCGGCCGTGTGCCGCTCAGTACATGGCACTGTTCTCGTGGCATTGCTCGGCTTCGCGACGTCGTCGGGCACCAGCATCCGGCATGCGCCCAACTCGGGCATCTCGACGGCGTCGAGCTGGTCCGGGTCGACGTTGGTTGCCTGGTCGACCGGTCCGCAGCCGGACATCAGGGCCACCGCGAGGAGGGGTACGGCGAAGGCTCGCGCGACGCGAGTCAGGTGTGGCAAGGTCGTCGTCCCCAGACTCAGTTCGAGAGCAGTGCCCGCGATGCTACCGTCCCCCGGGCGAGCGACCTCAGTCCGCGGCCGGCTTGGGCTCCACCATCGGTGCTTCCGCGTCCACGATTCGCACCAGTGGCCCAGCGCATCCGAGGGCGACCTTGGGCCACCGCTGCCGGTAGCACGCCAGGCCTGCTTCGAAACCTGGGTCACCGGCCACGACCAGTTCCGCGACACTCGCTCGCCAGTTGCCGTTGCGCAATACCTCGACGTACGGCTGCTCTCCGACGTTGCGCCACCATTGCTTGTGATCGGCGTGACCCACCGCGATCCACAGCGCAGCATCGTCCTCGGCGTACATCACCGGGAGCTCAAGGGAGCGAAGTGTGTGCCTCCCGGTCAGCCGCAGGCCGACAACGGAACGGGTGAGAAGACTGGGGCGCCTTAGCCGCAGGGCCGCAAGCACCATTCGGTCGTGGGGCTTGCCCCCGAGCAGGGAGGACGAGAACCAGCCCAGGATGAGGCCAAGGGTGGCCCCCGCAAGCGCACCAACAGCCAGCGCCCAGACGAGCACCACGGGAAGAGACCAGTGCCGCGAGGGGAGGCTGGCCCCGACCATGAGGATCGCCATTGCCGGCGTCCAGGCGGCCAGGTTGGCGCCCGCCCAGCGCCAGGCGTGAGTGGTGTGTTTCCGCAGGACCAATGATTGCGCCACTCCTAGGAGGCCGCCCATCGTCGCGCCCATCAGGCCGCCGAGCAGCAGCATCAGGGGCCAGGCTGGGGCTGACGACGAGGAGACGACGGGTCTGCGGTCAGGCTGGGAACCGAGCCAGCGGCCCAGCCGACTCCGGCCAGGGCCAAGGTGACCAGGACATAGCGGCCGACCGGCAGATCTGGAGCAGGCGACGAAGGGCTCCGGCCTGGGCGATGCCGAGGGCGGTGCCCTCGACCAGGCCGGCGAGGAGGATGCAGGTCCCGGCCAGCGCGATCGTAAGCGTGGAGCGGTCGTTCAGGACGTGGTCGGTGTATCGGGCAGCGGCTGCGGCCGCAGTCATGCCGATCGCCTCGGCCGCTGCGCACCGAGCGATCCAGGCCCGCATCGACACGTCTCGGCGTACGACGTCCCGCGCGGTCAGGCTTTCGACCGACGTGTCCACAAGAAACCTCCGCACCGTACGAACGAGTCACCGGCGCCCGGCCAGGCTGACAAACTCGGACGACTTGTCAGGCCGACGCTACGACCGGATCCCGGTTGGGTGCAGGGTCTTTCGTCCCGCTCGCACTGGCCCACCGACACCTGCACACGGATTAGCCGTTCATGGATGGGCTCGCCCACGGAGCATACTGATTGGGTGACTGACACTGACCGAGTCGAGCCGTGGCGACCTTTCAACAAGGAGTCACGCCCCAATCGGCGCCGATGGATACGTAGGTCGCGGGCTGCTGCGCGCCGTGCCCTTCGGGCAGGAGACTACGTGTCGGCGGGCCAGCGTCCGAAGAAGACGCAGGGCTGGCTGACTTGGTGACGCCGCGATCACTCTGCGTCGGCGAAGGGTCGCTCAACGCCTAGCCTGCTCCATCAAGATTGCGGCAACGGTCGCGCCGAGGTCGTACGCCTCCGCCAGTGCAGAGTCGTCGACGTCGCCCATGACCTCCTGTACAGCAGCGGATTGCCGCCATCTCAACGCCCCGACGATGGACAGCACCGAACGGACGGCTCCGGTGGTGTCGTAGCGACCGTGGACATACAGCCCGAAAGGGTGGCCCTCGGTGGCGCCCGCCGAGTCGTCCGCCGCGCCGGTGGGCGACAGCGAGCCGCCGATCTGGAGGAACGTCGAGTCGAAGAAGTGCTTCAGCGCTCCCGACATGTAGCCGAAGTTCGCAGGCGTGCCGAGCAGGTAGCCGTCCGCAGCAAGTACGTCGTCCGCGGTCGCCTCGAGCGCCGGTCGCGCCACGACCTCGACACCCTCGATCAGGTCGTCGTTGGCCCCCGCCACCACGGCCTCGGTCAGCCGTCGCATGGATGCGGTCGGTGAGTGGTGGACGACCAGCAGTCGGGTCATGCCAGCGACTTGACCACTCGCGCGGGGTTGCCGACGGCAACCACGTTCGCCGGCAGGTCTTTGGTGACCACCGCCCCAGCACCCACGACGGTGTTCTCGCCGATGGTGACACCGGGGCAGACGATGACGCCGCCGCCGAGCCACACGTTGTCGCCGATGGTGATCGGCTGGGCGGCCTCCCATTTGGCGCGCCGTGGCTCGGGTTCGACCGGGTGGGTGGGGGTGAGCAGCTGCACGTTCGGGCCGATCTGCACGTCGTCGCCGATCGTGATCCGGGCGACGTCGAGACAGAGCAGGCCGAAGTTCGCGAACGTCCGCGCGCCGATGAACGTCTGGTAGCCGTAGTCGCAGTAGAACGGCGGCCGGATGTGGGTCTCCTCGCCGATCGCGCCGAGGAGGTCCGTGAAGATCTCGTGCTGCTCCGAAGTCGCGCTCGGGTCCAGCATGCTGAGCCGGTGGCAGAGCTGGCGGGCCCGGATGGCCTCACGCTCGAGGTCGGGGTCGTCGGCGATGTAGGGCTCTCCCGCGAGCATCAGCTCGCGCATGGATCTCGAATCTGCGCTCATGGGCCCGATCGTTGCACGACGGGGTGCGCTAGTCTGAACCCGTCATGATGCCGCAGTTTCTCCTCCTTGGCTGCCGTAGCGAGGTCTGATCAGCCGGACCCCCTCGCTGCGGAGAGCGTGCTGCACGACCGGCGCCCGAATCTCTGAGCCGAGGACGACATGACCAATCAGCAGAAGCCCAGTGGGATGCCCATCCAGCGGTATCGCGCCTTTCCCCCGATCGACCTGCCCGACCGCACCTGGCCGTACCAGACCATCACCGAGGCGCCGCGCTGGCTCTCGACCGACCTGCGCGACGGCAACCAGGCGCTGATCGACCCGATGAGCCCGGCCCGCAAGATGAAGATGTTCGAGCTGCTCGTCCGGATGGGCTACAAGGAGATCGAGGTCGGCTTCCCATCGGCCAGCGAGACCGACTTCAACTTCGTGCGCCAACTCGTCGAGAGCGACCGGATCCCCGACGACGTCACGATCTCGGTGCTGACCCAGGCCCGGGAGGACCTGATCGAGCGAAGCGTGCAGTCGCTGGTCGGCGTACCGAAGGCAAACATCCACCTTTACAACGCGCTGGCCCCGCTGTTCCGCCGCGTGGTCTTCCACGCCGGCAAGGACGAGATCAAGGACATCGCCGTCCGGGGCACCCAGCTGGTGATGAAGCACTGCGAGAACTACCTCGACACGACCATCATCGGCTACGAGTACAGCCCCGAGATCTTCACCGGCACCGAGCTGCCGTTCTCGGTGGAGGTCTGCGAGGCCGTCTCCGATGTCTGGCAGCCGGCCGACGGGCGCGAGATCATCCTCAACCTGCCGGCGACGGTCGAGATGGCGACGCCCAACGTGTACGCCGACCAGATCGAGTGGTTCGGCCGCCAGCTGACCCGGCGCGAGAACACCGTGATCAGCCTGCACCCCCACAACGACAGAGGTACGGCGGTCGCCGCGACCGAGCTCGCGATGATGGCCGGAGCGGACCGGGTCGAGGGCTGCCTGTTCGGACACGGCGAGCGCACGGGCAACGTCTGCCTGGTCACGCTCGGCATGAACCTGTTCAGCCAGGGCGTCGACCCGAAGATCAACTTCAGCGACATCGACGAGATCCGGCGCACGGTCGAGTACTGCACCCAGCTGCCGGTTCACCCGCGACACCCCTATGCGGGCGACCTCGTCTACACCGCCTTCTCCGGCTCGCACCAGGACGCGATCAAGAAGGGACTCGAGGACCTCGACCGGCGGGCCGCCGACCAAGGGATCGACGTCGGCGAGATCGCCTGGGAGGCACCGTACCTGCCGATCGACCCGAAGGACGTCGGTCGCTCCTACGAAGCTGTCATCCGGGTCAACTCCCAGTCCGGCAAGGGCGGAGTGGCCTACATCCTCAAGGCCGAGCACAAGCTCGACCTGCCGCGTCGCGCGCAGATCGAGTTCAGCCGGGTGATCCAGGAACGTGCGGACGCCGAGGGCGGCGAGATGGCGCCCGAGGACATCTGGTCGACGTTCCGGGCCGAGTATCTCGATCGTTCCGCTCCGCTCGAGCTGAACTCGGTGCACACCTCCTCGGCCGCCGGTGAGAAGGACCAGCTCGCCGTGAACGTGTACGTCGACGGCGTACTGAAGGCGCTGAACGGCACCGGGAACGGCCCGATCGAGGCGTTCGTCAACGCGATCAATGAGCTGCCGCAGAACTACGACGTCCGGGTGCTCGACTACGCCGAGCATGCGCTGTCCTCAGGTGGCGACGCGATCGCCGCGGCGTACGTCGAGTGCGCGGTCGGTGACCAGATCCTGTGGGGGATCGGCCTCGACCCGAACATCGTCACCGCCTCGCTCAAGGCCGTGATCAGCGCGGTCAACCGGGGCTGACCAGCACGTTCGTAGCGGGGTCCTACGCTGACTCGCGTGCAGGAGAACAGTCCCCTCGACCAAGCGACGCATGCTGCGGTCGTCGTTCCGGTCCCCGAAGCGGAGCCGGTCGTCGGTGAGGTCCGGGCCCGGCTGGATCCGTCTGCTGCGTGGGGCGTCCCGGCCCACCTGACCGTGCTCTTTCCGTTCGTCGACCCCACGGCAATCGACGACGCCGCCCGCGCCCGGCTGGTCGCGGCCGCGGCGAGCGTGCCGGCGTTCGACTGCACCTTCCGGAAGTGCGGATGGTTCGCCCAGGACGTGCTGTGGCTGGCTCCCGAGCCGGCCGAGCCGTTCCGGGCGCTGACCAGGGCGGTGTGGCAGGCGTTCCCCGACCATCCGCCCTATCAAGGTGAGTTCGACGACCTCGCACCACACCTGACCGTCGCCCAGCGCGGGCCGGGAGGCGTGGCTGAACTTCGTGACATCGAGGCCACCATCACCCGAAACCTTCCGGTCCAGACCCGGGTGGACAGGGTCATCCTGATCGCCGGCAACAGGGCGCCGATCTCGTGGCGTACGGCGGCCGAGTTCCCCCTTGGCTGAGTCCAACGCGGCACCGTGTTCTCGTCGATCGAGCTTGTCGAGATCCGTTCGCGTCAGCGAACGCAGCCGCCCATGCCGTCCGGCCGCACATGCGGGACCATCACCTCGGTCGTGCCGGCGTACGCGTAGGGGTCCTCGCCGGCCACGAGCACGATGTCGCGGTGGTCGTGCCTTGCCATCGCCGTACCTTCGCCGGGCGGGAACCACGGCAGGAACGACTCGGCGCTCATGTAGTGGTTGACCAACGCGCGCCGCATGCCGGACGCACTCGAGTTCGGAAGTGACCGGTGCAGGAGGTGACCGTCGAAGATGAGCGCCGACCCGGCCGCGAGCTCGACGGGGACGGCGTCCCGCTCCCGGTAACCGAAGCCGTAGGCCTCGTCCGTGCAGTCGAACCTGATGTCGTCCTGCTCGCGGGTCGGGTAGAGCACGCTGCGCGCATGTGAGCCGGGGATCACCCACAGGCACCCGTTGTCGACCGTCGCGTCCTCGAGCGCGATCCAGACCGCGGTCAGGGAGCGGTCCCGGGTGGGAATGTGGGACTCGTCCTGGTGCCAGGCCTGCCCTGGGCGGCCGGTCGACTTGATGAACAGCATGGACTGCATCAGCTTGACGTTCGGACCGATGACCTCGGTGAGCACCCGGACGAGCCGTGGGTGGCGCGCGAGGTCGAGCATCGTCGGCGAGACCTTGTGCGGGAAGTGGATGCACAGGTGTCGTTGGAGTACCGACAGGTCGTCCTCGTCCGGGCTCGCGCTGGTCACGCCTTCGAACAGGCCGCGTTGACCCCGGCAGATTGCCGTGGTCTCCGCACGCGCGCTGGCGAGGAGATCCGCGTCGAGTGCGTTGTCGACGACCAGGAACCCGTCGCGATAGTAGCGGGAGTGGTCAGTGCTCAGGTGGCTGCGACGCATGCCTCGAGTCTTGTGGAGGCGGCCGGTTGAGTGAATGCTCGGGCCGTGCAGAAACTTGTCTCATCCGCGCATTTGCGTGTCACCGACGTCCACCGGCCCGGGCTAGGAGTGTTGCCCGGCGGGACCCGGATGCCGGACCGGGTCCTCGACGACCACGAGCTCGTGTGGATCCTCCAGGGCCGCGCCCGGCTCACGGGGGAGGCGCAGATCGATCTCGGGGCCGGCGACGTACTCCTGATTCCGCCGGGCCGCAGGCACGGCATCTCGTGGTTGGGCGGACCAGGTGGTACGCCGACCCGGCACGGCTACGTCCATTTCGGAGTTAGCGAGCCGCTTACCCGGGAGCCGTGCCGGGTGCGGTCGACCAAGGACGACCCACTCATGGGTCTGGGGGCCTACCTGCTCTGGCTCGGAGCGGCTCACGTCTCCGACGACGATCCGATCCGGCGTGCGCTCGCATTCATGCTCGACCTGGTCCTGGGCCTCCCGCTCCCGCAAACCGATGCCCGGGACAGCCTTCCCGGGCCGGTCGCCCGCGCCCTCGACTGGTGGCGCGAGTCCTGGGCCGAGCCACCGCTGGGACCAGTGCCGACCGCGTCGATGGCCGCGGCCGCGCAGGTCTCCGCTGCCCACCTGAACCGCCTGTTCGCCCAGGCGACCGGCACCGCCCCGGCAGCCGCCGTCTCCCTGTTGCGATGCGCGCGCGCCGAGAACCTGCTGATCAGCACCGACCTCCCGGTCGCCGCGATTGCGCGCGAATGCGGCTACGCGGATGCGGCTCACTTCTCCCACCGCTTCCGCGCTCTGCACGGTGTCTCGCCGCGCGAGTACCGGGACCGTGGCCAGACCGAATCGGTCGTGGACGAGCCGGGGGTCCGGCGAATCTCGCACCTGGTCTGGCACCAGTGAGGAGAGCAGGTCAGCCAGGTTCGCGGACTTCTTGAACTGTTCACGGTGTCGCCGAACTCAGGTGCCCGGACGGGTGTAGGAAGAGCCATGCCCTTTTCCGATACCGCCCTCGACCGTCGCCTGCTCCTCGGCGGGGCCGCAGCGATCAGCCTCACCGTCGGCATGCCCGGTGCCTCCGCGGCCACGCCGCCTCCGCGTCTCGACTACCCGTTCACGCTCGGCATCGCCAGCGGCGATCCGGACTCCTCCAGCATCGTGCTCTGGACTCGGCTCGCCCCTCGGCCGTTCGACCCCGACTGGGGCATGCGCGGCATCCGCCAGGTCCCGGTGCGATGGCGCGTGGCCGAGGACGCGCGGATGCAGCACGTCGTCGCGAGCGGCACCGCTGTCGCCGACAAGGGGTGGGCCCATTCGGTGCACGTCGAGGTGAAGGGGCTGCGCCCGGGCCGCGAGTACCACTACCAGTTCGAGGCGGCCGGCCACCTGTCGGCGCGCGGACGCACCAAGACGGCACCCGCCGACGACGCCGACGTCGCCGAGCTGTCCTTCGCGACTGTCTCCTGCCAGGCCTATGACTACGGGTTCTTCACGTCCTACCCGCACATCGTCGCCGACGACCCGGACTTCGTGGTCCACCTCGGCGACTACGTCTACGAGTACGGCATGTCGGCCACCGCCGGCTACCGCAACACTCCCGTCCCCGAGGTGGTGCAGTCCGCGCCGAAGACCCTGCAGCAGTGGCGGGCGACGCACGCGCTCTACAAGGCCGACCCCGACCAGCAGGCCGCTCACGCCCAGCTGCCATTCGTGCTCACCTGGGACGACCACGAGTACTTCAACGACTATGCCGGCGGCTCTGACGCCGCCTCCGACGGCGGAAGCTCGCCGGCCAGGCGAGCCGCCTACCGGGCCTACTGGGAGCACCAGCCGCTCCGCCTCGCCGCCCGGTTCAAGGAGGGCGAGATCGATCTCTACCGTCGCCTCCAGTTCGGAAGGCTCGCCCAGCTCGACATGCTCGACGGCCGGCAGTTCCGCGATGTCCCGCCCTGTGGCTGGGGTGAGGCACAGGCCTGCGAGGCGGCGTACGACCCGGCGATCTCGATGCTCGGGCGGAAGCAGGAGCGCTGGCTGTACGCCGGCCTGGCTGCTTCCAACGCCAGGTGGAACATCTTCGGCAACAACGTGATGATGGCCAGGCTGGACCACGACGGCGACCTGGGTGAGCTGTTGTGGCATGACGCGTGGGACGGGTTCCCGGCGGCGCGCAACCGGCTCATGGGAGCGATCGTGAAGCACGACGTTCGCAACCCGGTGTTCGTCACCGGCGACTGGCACTCCACGTTCGTCAACGACCTGAAGCGGGACTTCGACCGGCCGACGTCCAAGGTCGTCGCGACCGAGTTCGTTGTCACCTCGGTGTCCACCAACGGCGACGACATCGTCTACGGCCCCTACTACGGGCCGATGATCAAGTACAACCCGCACATCAAGTACTTCGACGGGGACCGTCGCGGCTACCAGCGGCATCGCCTGACGAGGAACGAGTGGCGCACCGATCTGGTCATGGTGGACACCGTCCTCAGCCCGACCTCGCCGGCCTCAGTGCTGGGCAGTTGGGTGGTCGAGGACGGCGTGCCCGGGGCCCAGCGCGTCTGAGGGTCGCTTCGTCAGTCCGGAAGCACCAATTGGTCGATAACGATGTCCGACCCGTCGCGGAGAGCCGAGGACACCCCGGTCGCCACGAACCCGTAGTGCTCGTACGCCGTGCGGGCGGCGCTGTTGCCACGGGCCACGTCGAGCACCAGCCGACGGTTCTCCGATCTCGCGGACCTCACGACCGCGTCGAGCACCTGCCGCGCCAGACCCCGGCCGCGGTACGCCGGATCGGTCCACATGGCCACGACCTGGACCCAGCCCGGGCGGATCCGGTAGCCGCCGCCCAGTGCCGCGGGCGTGCCATCGACGAAGGCCACGACCGCCATGCTCTGCACCCGGTCCCGCCAGTCCTCCTCGGCGAATGCCTCTTCGCGTTCGAGCGTGGAGCCGAAGGCATCGGGGGAGTCGGCGAGGGACCGCAGCCGCAGGTCGCGCCAGACTGGCCATTCGTCGGGGTCGAGCCTGCGGACCTCAGTCATGGCTGACTGTTCAGGATCAGCGCCGTACCGACCTTCTCGAAGCCGACAGCCCGATAGATCCTGGCGGCTTCGTCGGAGCCGGCCGACAGGAACGGGATCTCGACGCCGACCCGGCGGACGGCATCGACGAGGGCGCGGGTGATCGCCGTGCCGTGACCCTGTCCTCGAGCCGGGCCCACCACGCCGATGCCCATCAGCTCGGCGGCGGCCCCTCGTGGTGCCGCCGAGCCGCCGCCCACGACGCCGCCGTCCGCGTCGTACGCCGCGACCATGACCAGCGCGCCGGACGCGATCATCGCCGGACGGACGCCGACGTCCCGGGGCTCCGGACTGCCGCCGTTGAACGAGGCGCTGACGGCACCGACCACCAGCGGAAGGTCCGGGTCGTCAGCGGTCAGCACCCGGCAGCGACCCGGGCTCCGGGACGCAGCGGCCTCGGTGGTCGAGCCGGCTTTGGTGGTCGAGCCTGTCGAGACCACGAGCAGCGGACACTCCTCGACCTCGGCGTCAGGAAGTGCAGACCGCACTGCAGGAAGCAACGACGGGGTCACCTCATCGACCCACTCGAGGGCGTGCGGAATACCTAGCGTCGACTGCCGATCGAGCAGCCGTCGTACGTCGTCAGCGGTGATGTGGTCGGTCAGCCCGAGCCGGGGGCGGGCGTAGAACTGCCAGCCGGTGCCCTCGGCCGCGACGAACAGCGTGAACGGACCGACGGTCTCGGCGGTCGCGGCGGCCCGCGGAATCGCGTCGTAGCACCGCTCGATCGCCTCCAGGCTCATTTGGGGGTCCAGCGGCGGTGCCGGGTGCCGGTCTCGCCCTCGCGGATCAGCTGGAGCCGCGGCTTGGGTCCGTCGGTGCGGCCGCCCTGCGGCTTGCGGCGACCCGCGCGCCAGGGCATCGGCCAGACTGCTCCCGGGCCGTCGTAGTCCTGCTCGACGGCCGCGTGCAGGGTCCAGGACGGGTCGTAGAGGTGGACCCGGCCGAGCGCGCACAGGTCGGCGCGTCCGGCCATCAGGATCGAGTTGACGTCGTCGTAGGACGAGATGACGCCGACTGTGATGGTCGGGATTTCGAGCCGGTTGCGGATCGCATCGGCGTACGGCGTCTGGTAGCTGCGGCCGAACGCCGGCTTCTCGGTGGAGGTCACCTGGCCGGTCGAGACGTCGATCGCGGCGGCGCCGGCCTTCGCGAACGCATCGGCGATCGCGATCGCGTCGTCGAGGGTCTGACCGCCGTCGACCCAGTCGGTCGCGGAGATGCGCACCGTCATCGGCAGCGAGGCCGGCCAGACCTCCCGCATCGCGGCGAACACCTCCAATGGGTAGCGAGCCCGGTTGAAGACGCTGCCGCCGTAGTCGTCCAGGCGACGGTTGGTGAACGGGGACAGGAACGCCGACAGCAGGTAGCCGTGGGCGCAGTGCAGCTCGAGCAGGTCAAAGCCCGCCTCGGCGCCACGGCGAGCGGACTCGACGAACTCGTCGCGGATGACGTCCATCTCCTCCCGGGTGAGCTCGTGCGGCACCTGGTTGACGCCATCGCGATAGGCCACCGGGGACGGCGCGACGACCTCCCAGTTGTCGGCCGGCAGCGGCTCGTCGATGCCCTCCCACATCAGCTTGGTCGACCCCTTCGGGCCGGAGTGCCCGAGCTGGAGGCCGATCCGGGCCGATGAGTGCGTGTGCACGAAGTCCGTGACCCGGCGCCAGGACGGCCTGCTGCTCGTCGTTCCACAGGCCCGTGCAGCCAGGGGAGATCCGGCCAGTGGGGGAGACGCAGACCATCTCGGTCATCACGA
Organism: uncultured Actinomycetota bacterium; assembly: GCA_963844385.1. Taxonomy (GTDB): domain Bacteria; phylum Actinomycetota; class Actinomycetes; order Propionibacteriales; family Nocardioidaceae; genus Nocardioides. Next base: position 225,327 of record CAWJOJ010000031.1, read on the forward strand.
GACCGGCGCCGCCCAGCGCCTTGCCGCCGAGGTGCACGAGATGGAAGTCGCCGGGCAGGCCGTCGACCGCGACGTACTGGTCCATCGGGGACACGACTACCCGGTTGACCAGCTCGAGTCCGGAGCCGTCGCGGGTCGACAGGCGGAAGGGTTGGAACATCGGAGGACGTACGTCGCCGGCCCCGTGACCGTCCGCCTTCACCCGCCCCGCGAACCACTCCTCGCAGCGGGCCACGAACTCGGGATCGCGAACCCGCAGGTTGTCGTAGGTCACCCGCCGGCTCCGGGTCATCGCGTTGAAGGCGAACTGCAGCGGCTCCTGCTCGACGTACTGGTGGAGGTTCTCGAACCACTCGAGGCTGGCCTGCGCCGCGCGCTGCGTCGAGAGCACGACGGCCTTGCGCTCCACCTCGTACGTCGTGAGCGCGGCGCCGAGGTCGGGTTCCTCGTGGAGGCAGGCCGCCAGGGCCAGCGCGTCCTCCATGGCGAGCTTGGTCCCGGAGCCGATCGAGAAGTGCGCGGTGTGCGCGGCGTCGCCGAGGATCACCACGTTGTCGTGCACCCAGTGCTCGTTGCGGATGGTCGTGAAGCTGACCCACCGCGAGTTGTTGGCCATCACCTCGTGACCGTCGAGGACGTCGGCGAAGAGCTCGCGGATCCTGGCGATCGACTTCTCGTCGGACTCGCCGGGTGCCCACTGTCGGTCGGCGAACGTGGCGAAGCCGGCCTTCTCCCACACGCGCGAGGTCATCTCCACGATGAACGTGCTCCCGGTGGCGTCGTACGGGTAGCCGTGGATCTGCATCACGCCGTACGGCGTCTGGGCGATGTAGAACTTGAACGCGTCGAAGACCTTGTCGGTGCCGAGCCAGATGTACTTGCAGTCGCGGGCTTCGAGAGTCGGCCGGAAGGTGTCCTGGTAGCGCGCCCGGACCGCCGAGTTGAGCCCGTCGCAGGCCACGACGAGGTCATGGGAGGCGGCAAGCTGGTCGACGTCCGGAGCCTCGGTCCGGAAGTGGACCGTGACGCCCAGTTCGGCGCAGCGCTCCTGCAGGATCTCCAGCAGCCGCCTGCGCGACATCGCCGCGAAGCCGTGGCCACCACTGGTGACGACCTCGCCCTTGAAGTGCACGTCGATGTCGTCCCAGACCGCGAACTCGCGCTGCATCGCCGCATGGATCGCGGCGTCGGCGTGCTCGATGCCGCCCAGCGTCTCGTCGCTGAAGACCACGCCGAAGCCGAAGGTGTCGTCGGCGGCGTTGCGCTCCCAGACCGTGATCTCGTGTGGGTCGCCGGTCTGGCGGGCGAGCTGTTGCGCGAGCACGCTGAAGTAGAGCCCGCCTGGCCCGCCTCCGATGACGGCATGATCCGCAGGTCGGGGTCGAGGTCGAGCAACATATTGCGTTCTTGACGGAAGTTGTCAAGGCGCAATAGCGTCGGCGGCATGGTGGAGAACTCCTACGCCCTCAACGCGGGCCAGCGGGAGTACGTCGCCCGGGTGCGCCGGGTGGCCAGCGAGCACCTGGCGGAGGTGCCGGCCGTCCACGGAGCCGTCAACCGGCCGCTGCTGCGCGCGCTCGGAGATCACGGCCTCCTGCGCGGCCTGTTCGGCGGGACACCCGAGGAGGCTCCGAGGGACGCGGCCGCGATGCAGCTGTGCCTGCTCCGCGAGACCCTCGCGACCGTCACGACGGAGGCGGAGACCGCGCTCGCCCTGCAGGGGCTCGGGAGCTACCCGATCCTCCAGTCGGGGCAGCCGGCCGCCGTCGAGCGCTGGATCCCTGGTGTGGTCACCGGCGAGACCGTCGCCGGCTTCGCCCTCTCCGAGCCGGACGCCGGCTCCGACGCCGCAGGGCTGGCCTTGCGGGCCGACCGCGACACCGACGACTCCTGGCGGCTGACCGGCGAGAAGCTCTGGATCTCCAACGCACCCGAGGCCGACGTCTACAGCGTCTTCGCCCGGACCACCGAAGGCGCGCGAGCCCGCGGCGTGACCGCGTTCGTCGTTGCCGGTGACGCGGACGGGCTGTCCGGCGAGCCCCTCGACATGGTCGCCCCGCACGCGATCGGCCGCCTCGTGTTCGACGGGGTCCGAGTCACCGCGGACGACGTACTCGGCGAGGTGGACGGCGGGTTCGCGGTCGCGATGCGCACCCTCGACCTGTTCCGGCCCAGCGTCGGCGCGTTCGCGGTCGGGATGGCCCAGTCGGCCCTCGATGCGGCGGTCGCATGGACGACGACCCGCGAGGTGTACGGCGAACCGCTGGTCAGGCAGCAGTCGGTCGAGCACACGCTCGCCGAGATGGCCACCCGGATCCGGGCCTCGCGGCTGCTGGTGCACGCCGCGGCCTCGGCGTACGACGCGGGCGCGCCCGCTGCCGAGATCACCACGAGTGCCGCGATGGCCAAGCTGTTCGCCACCGAGACCGCCCAGTGGGTGGTCGACCAGGCCGTCCAGCTGCACGGTGCGCGGGGCCTGCAGAAGGGGCACCTCCTCGAGCGGCTCTATCGTGAGGTCCGGGCGCCGCGGATCTACGAGGGCGCCTCGGAGGTCCAGCGCACGATCATCGGTCGCGGCCTCGTCCGCGACCACCAGAAGGGAAAGCAGTGACCCGCTACCGAGGGAGCGTCCCGATCACCGAGGACTGGCAGCACTTCCGGTTCGCGGTCGAGGACGGCGTCGCCACGGTGACCCTCAACCGTCCCGAGAAGATGAACCCGCTGACCTTCGAGAGCTACGCCGACCTGCGCGACCTGCTCCACGAGCTGCCGCACCGCGGCGACACGTCGGTGCTGGTCATCCGCGGCGAGGGCAAGGGCTTCTGCGGCGGCGGCGACGTCAACGAGATCATCGGCGAGCTGATCAAGATGGACGCCCGCGACCTGATCGGCTTCACCCGGATGACCGGCGACGTCATCAAGGCGATGCGTGAGTGCCCGATCCCGATCATCGCCGGCATCCAGGGCATCGCTGCCGGTGCCGGGTCGGTGATCGCGATCGCGTCGGACTTCCGGATCGTGTCGCAGTCCGCCCGGTTCGCTTTCCTGTTCACCAAGGTCGGCCTGTCGGGTGGCGACATGGGGGCGGCGTACCTCCTGCCGCGCATCGTCGGAGCCGGCCGGGCGACCGAGCTGTTGATGCTCGGCGACACCATCGACGCCGAGACCGCCGACCGTTTCGGACTTGTGCACCAATTGGTCGATAACGACGAGCTCGACGGAGCAGTGTCCACTCTCGCCCGCCGGCTCGCGGACGGTCCGACGCTGGCCTACGCCCAGACCAAGTCGCTGATCACCCGCGAGCTGGACATGCCGATCGGCGCCGCGATGGAGCTCGACGCGATGACCCAGGCACTGCTGATGACCACGGCCGACCACGCGGAGTTCCACGCCGCCTTCAACGCCAAACGACCGCCTGAATGGAAGGGCCGCTGAATGTCCCACGACTTCCTGAACATCGACGACCTGCTCACCGACGAGGACCGAGCCATCCGCGACACCGTGCGCGAGTTCGCCCAGCGCGAGCTCGCCCCGCACGTCGCCGAGTGGTACGACCAGGGCACGCTGCCCGACGGGCTCGGCCCGAAGTTCGGCGCGATCGGGTTGCTCGGCATGCACCTGAAGGGCTACGGCTGCGCCGGCCTGAGCGCAACGGCCTACGGCGTCGCCTGCCGCGAGCTGGAGGCTGTCGACTCCGGGTTGCGCAGCTTCGTGTCGGTGCAGGGCTCGCTCGCGATGTACGCGATCCACCGGTGGGGCAGCGAACAGCACAAGGAGACCTGGCTCCCGAAGCTGGCGACGGGCGAGGCGATCGGCTGCTTCGGCCTCACCGAGTCCGACGCCGGCAGCGACCCGGGTTCGATGCGGACCCGGGCCCGGCTGGACGGTGACGAGTGGGTGCTCAACGGGTCGAAGATGTGGATCACCAACGGCACGCTCTCGCAGGTGGCGGTCGTCTGGGCGCAGACCGAGGACGGCATCCGCGGGTTCGTCGTACCCACCGACAGCCCGGGGTTCACCGCGACCAAGATCCCGCGCAAGCTGTCGCTGCGCGCCTCCGTCACCGCCGAGCTGTCGTTCTCCGACCTCCGGTTGCCGGCAGACGCGGCCTTCCCCGACGTGCGCGGCCTCAAGGGTCCGTTGAGCTGCCTCAACGAGGCCAGGTTCGGCATCGTCTGGGGCGCGGTCGGAGCGGCCCGGGCCTGCCTGGAAGAGGCCCTCGACTACACCGGGCAGCGCAGCCAGTTCGGCAAGCCGCTCGCGTCCTTCCAGCTCACCCAGCGCAAGCTGGCCCTGATGGCTGTCGCGGTCAACAACGCCGGCCTCGTGGCGTGGCGGCTCGGACAGCTCAAGGACGCTGGCACGATCACGCCGGCCCAGGTGTCCTACGGCAAGTACGCCAACGTGCGCGCGGCGCTCGACGTCGCCCGAGAAGCCCGTACGACGCTCGGCGGGGCCGGGATCACCCTCGACCACACGGTGATGCGGCACATGAACAACCTCGAGACCGTGATGACCTACGAAGGCACCGAAGAGATGCACCTGCTGTCGATCGGCTCCGAGCTGACCGGAATCCCGGCCTTCCGGTGAGCTCCGCCGACCAGCAGCGCACTGCTCTGGTCACCGGCGCCTCCAAGGGCATCGGGGCCGCGTGTGCGCGGGCGTTGAGCGGGGCCGGTCATCGGGTCGCGCTGCTGTCCCGGTCGGAGTCGGAACTCGACGTCGTTGCGGGCGGACTTCCGGGCGAGTCGCTCGTCGTGCCTTGCGACGTCACGGACCCCGCCGCCGTCGAGGCGGCGTTCGCCACTGTGGAGGCCGCGTGGGGGCCGGTCGAGGTGCTGGTCGTCAGCGCCGGAGCCGGTGCCTCCTCACCGCTTGCCGAGACCTCCGACGAGGAGTGGCAGCGAACGCTCGACCTCAACCTGACCGCGCCGTTCCGCTGTATCCGCCGTGCCCTGCCATCGATGACGGCCGCCGGGTTCGGCCGGATCGTCGTGGTGGCATCGGTGGTCGCCAAGCGGGGCGAGGCCCGGATCGCGGCGTACTCCGCCAGCAAGCACGGCGTGCTCGGTCTGGTGCGCTCCGGGGCCGCCGAGGTGGCGCGCAGCGGGGTGACCATGAACGCGGTCTGCCCGGGGTACGTCGACACCCCGATGACCGACGACAGTGTCAGCCAGATCGCGTCCCGGACCGGCAAGTCGGCCGCCGAGGCGCGCGAGATCCTGGCCCGGCGGCAACCGATCGGGCGGCTCGTCACACCCGAGGAGGTCGCCCTGGCCGTCATGCTCTGCGTCGACAACGGCGCGGTCAACGGTCAGGGCCTCAACGTCGACGGCGGGAGCGGTGCAGTCATGAAGCGGATCAACCCGTCCTCCCTCGCTGCGCCGAGTGGTTTCTCGCACGCGGTCGTGGCCACCGGCACCACCGTGTTCCTTGCCGGTCAGACCTCGATGGACTCCGACGGTCGGATCGTCGGTGCGGGCATCGTCGAGCAGTTCGAGCGGGCACTGTCCAACCTGCTGACCGCCCTGCACGAGGCAGGTGGGCAACCGTCGGACCTGACGTCGCTGACGGTCTACATCGTCGACATGGACGACTACCGCGACCACGCCCGCGAGATCGGCCGGGTGTGGAAGCGCCTGGTCGGCTCGGACTACCCCGCCATGGCCGGCATCGGCGTCTCCAGGCTGTGGGACGAGGAAGCGCTGGTCGAGGTGCAGGGCTTCGCCGTGCTGCCCTAGTCAGCGGCTACGCGTTGCGCTTGTCGGCGGCAGTCGCGTCCGCCTCCCGGGAGTAGTTCGGGTCGGTGACGAGCCGGCTGTGACTCGCGCCGTAGACGAAGTAGATGACGAACCCGATGGCCATCCACACCATGAACCGGATCCAGGTGCCGGCCGGGAGATTGAGCATGAGGTAGACGGCAGTCAGCACGGCCAGGATCGGGACCGCGGGCACCCCCGGACACCGGAAGGCGCGCGGGAGGTCGGGTCGGGTCCGGCGCAGCACCAGGACGCCGATGGCCACCAGCACGAAGGCGAACAGGGTGCCGATGTTGACCAGCGCGGCCAGCTCGGTCAGTGGCACGAAGGTCGAGATGACGGCGACGACCACGCCGGTCATGACCGAAGTCCGGATCGGGGTCCCGAACCGGGGGCTGACCGCCGCGAACGCGGGAGGCAGCAGCCGGTCGCGGCTCATGGCGAAGAAGACCCGGCTCTGGCCGAGCATCAGGATCATCATGACGGTCGTCAACCCGGCCAGTGCCCCCACCGAGATGGTGGTGGCGAAGCCCGGATGCCCGACGGAGCGGAAGGCCTCCGCCAGTGGCGCGGCGACCTTGATCTCGTCGTACTTGACCATCCCGGTGATCACGAGCGACACCGCCACGTAGAGGACGGTGCAGATGCCGAGCGACGAGAGAATGCCGATCGGCATGTCCCGCTGGGGATTCTTGGTCTCCTCGGCCGCCGTCGCCACGATGTCGAAACCGATGTAGGCGAAGAACACGAGCGCCGCACCGGTGAAGATGCCGCTGATCCCGAAGGCGCCGGGTGCCAGTCCCATGTCCTGGAGCAGGGACGGCGTCGGGTGCTGCCCCGGCAGCAGCCTCGGAGCCGGACGGCGGGATGAACGGCGAGTAGTTGCCGGACTTGATGAAGAACAGACCCGCGAAGATCACGAACAGCACGACGCCCAGCTTGATGGCGACCATCACGAAGTTGACGTGCGAGGAGATCTTGATCCCGAGGCAGATGACGCCCGTCAGGATCAGCACGATCACGGCGGCCACGAGGTTGTGACCCTCCCCGTAGGCCCAGTCCGGGATGGTGATGCCGATCTCGTTCATCACGTCCGCGAAGTACGTCGACCAGCCGACCGCCACCGTGCTGGCCCCGAGCGCCAGCTCGAGGATCAGGTCCCAGCCGATGGTCCAGGCCACGAGCTCGCCGAGGCTGGCATAGGAGAACGTGTACGCCGAGCCGGCCACCGGCACCGTGCTGGCGAACTCGGCGTAGCAGAGGGCCGCAAGGGCACAGGCGATCCCCGAGAACACGAACGACAGTGCGACTGCCGGTCCGGCCTTGGAGCCCGCGGCCTCACCAGTGAGCACGAAGATTCCGGTCCCGATGATGACGCCGACACCGAAGACCGTCAGCTGCAGTGCACCGAGCTGTTTTCGTAACTGGTGTTCGGACTCCTCGGTGTCGGCGATTGACTGCTCGATGGTCTTGGTGCGGAACAGGTTCATGATGCCTCTCTCCGAGCGGGGCACCGAGCGTTTTACTCGGTCGAGTCGTCCTGGGTCATCCACCACTCCGTGAACTCGCGGCACCGGCCCTCGTCGTCGAGCCGGATGACCCAGAGATTGCTGAAGGTCTCATCCGGGTAGGTCGTCACACCCTGGATGATCGACATCTCGTCGGTCACAGTGACCGGCTCCCAGACGAACGTCGTCTCGCCGGGCTCGTCCTTGTGCAGCAGCCACTCCTCGACGATCTGGCTGCGACCGCGCCAGGGCTGGCGAAACGGTGCCGTGTAGTACGTCGCGTCCTCGCTGAACAACTGGCCGATGTCCTCGGGATCGTTGGAGTTCCAGGCCACGACATAGCGGTCGATCCACGTGGCGACGTTCTGTTGATCCGTCATGGGACTGTTCTACTCGATCGAACCGCGACGACGGGGTTTGGGGTACGGGTGTCATCTCCCGAGAGACAGTCCGGCATGCACTGTCACGCGCGCATGAGATCGTGTTGTCACAACGAAGGTTTGTGGACGGACGATCGCGCCGTAGGAGGAAACCCATGATCGCTCGTGTCGCAGTCTGGGAGCCGATGCCTGACGATGACCGCCAGTGGGTCATCGACGCAGCCAAGACTGTGCCGGGCGTGCTCGACGCCTACCACCTGGTTGACCCAGTGACAGGCGGAGGGCTCTCGATTGCCTTCTTCGAAGACGATGTCGACGTCGGGGACGTCAAGCAGGCGATCTCGAAGAAGGCTGAGGAGATCGGCTGGAACGACGTGCCGCGTCCAACCCCCAAGTCCGAAACGATCTACAGGGTCGTTCGCCGCGGCTAGACCGGACTGTCGAGGCGCTTCGTCCTTTGGCGCAAGACGAGCCCTACGGACGTGTTGCGGTGTTCGTGGATGTCGCTGGCAACCGGTGGGACCTCCTCGGGCCACGACCGAACTGATCCCACGGTCGCGAACGAGAGGATCAGTAGCGCCCGATCGTCTTGTGGGAGCGGAACGACATCACGAGGGCAACGATCCACAGGATCACCGTCCAGCCGCCCAGCAGGTTGATCCAGAAGATCGTCCAGTGGTTCGACTTGCCGCGCAGGGCCGCGACCGCCCACGGCAGCATGTAGCCGCCGGTGAGGAGCGCCACGACGACGGCGACGAACGCGCTGACCGGGCGATCGCGCTGATCGGTCAGGTAGCTGTTCATTCCTCCAGCGTACTGGCGGTGCGCCCTGGCCGGGCTCGGAGACTGCCGAATCCTCAGCCGAACAGCTCCCCCAGCCAGTGCTCCTTCTTCTTACCCTTGTATCCGCCGTGGCCCTCGTAGCGACGGTCACGGTCATCGTCGGAAGGTCTGTACTGCGCGTCCCGGGTCGGTGCGTTAGGGCGGGCGGCCGAGCGCTCGACCTCCGCACGCTCGAGGATCTTGTCGAGCTCACCGCGGTCGAGCCACACGCCACGGCACTCCGGGCAGTAGTCGATCTCCACACCGGCGCGCTCGCTCATCACCAGGGTCGCTGAGTCGTTGGGGCACTTCATTCATATCCTCCTCGTCACGGGCAGCTCCTCCCAGAGTAGAACGAGCCCTGGAGGAGACGTTGGCCGTCACGGACTGGCAGCCCCACAGACCTGAGCCGATCGCCGACTCGGTACCGTGCAACGCATGCCCATCAAGCTTGAGAACGTCGGTATCGCCGTCCGCGACCTCGAAGCCGCGATCGCCTTCTTTACCGACCTCGGTCTGACCGTCGTCGGCCGCGACACGGTCAGCGGTGAATGGACCGACACCGCCGTCGGTCTCGACGGCAACCACGCCAACGTCGCCATGCTCCAGACTCCAGACGGCAATGGCCGCCTCGAGCTCTTCGAGTACATCCACCCCGACGCAATCGAGACGAAGCCCACACTGCCCAACGAGATCGGCATGCACCGCGTCGCCTTCTCGGTCGACGATATCGACGAGGCCCTCAAGATCGCCGCAAAGCACGGCTGCCACCCGCTGCGCGGCGTAGCCACCTACGGAGACGTCTACAAGCTCACCTATGTCCGCGGCCCCAGTGGCATCCTCGTGATGCTCGCCCAAGAGCTGAAGAAGAGCTGACCGCGGCCCGATCGCCGAACGGGAACGGATCAGTCAGCGATCGGTTGACGGGCATTGGCGGCGAAAGGCTTTCCTCAGCCCTACGAGCTCGGCCCAAGGTCCCCGTTGCGATACTGGGCGCATGACGGCCTGGCAAGACGTCGAGAGAGCGGAGCCTGAGTTCGCTCAGCGCGTGCGGGGGCTCTTTGAAGCGCACAAACACAAGACGATTGCCACCTTGCGCGCCGACGGGTCACCGCGGATCTCCGGGATCGAGGCGGCGTTCGAAGACGGCGAGCTGACATTCGGCTCGATGCCGAACGCGCGCAAGGGCGCGGACCTGCGCCGGGATCCGCGGTTCGCCTTGCATAGTGCAACGGTCGACCCGGTCGAGGGCTCGGAGGCCCAGTGGCCGGGCGAGGCCAAGATATCCGGGCGGGCGATCCATGCCGGGCCGACCACCGAGGGAGCCGAAGGAGACCGCTTCTACGCCGACATCGCTGAAGTGGTGCACACCCACCTCAACGAGGGGGCCACGATGCTGGTCGTCGAGTGGTGGATGCCCACCCAAGGGCTGCGCAGGATCGAGCGCGAGTAGTCCTCGATCGCATCAGTCTGCAGCCGAGTGCGTTTGTGGACGGAGCACGCCAACGCGAAAGTGGCGCAACAGGCGCCAGTACGATCTCTTCGCGCCTTGGTAACGGCAGCTCCGGCTCGGCGATGCCGGTGAGCACCCAGTTGAGCCAGTACAGCCAGCCGGTGATGTGCGCGGCGGGCTCGCCGTAGAACTCGCGCATGTAGGAAACGAACGCCCCCGGTGTGGTGCGGTGCAGCACCAGCTCTCCTAGACACGCCGCCCGACGAACCTGTCCCGATTTCCGGTCGGCAGGTCATCGCGGAGATGGAACGTCTGACCTGCCCCCGCGCTCGTGGCCGGTGTGATCAGAGCGCCGCGTCGACGAATGTGACCGCCTCGGCCACATCGGTGACTCGCTCGACGGACTCGCTTCGGGCGCCTGCCGGAGTCATCGCGGTGACGACGACGCGCCGGCCCTCGATGTCGAGGATCCAGTAGCGGTCGGTCGCCGGAAACTCGAGCACGCGGCCGATCTCTGGGCCGATCTGCCAGAGGGCCATGCCGCGCTCTGGACCGCATGCCTCGAAGTCCAGTCCCTCTTGAGAGGTCAGCTCGACGTACAGCCCGCGGTGGCCGTCGAGGGTGACCGGGACGGGGCGTGTGGTGGTGGTTCGCTTCTGCGCGGCCAGCGCTGCGGCCAGGTCCTCGACGGTCGGGCCAACCCGCGGGGAAGGCCTGTCGATGTCGCACGGGTCGGCGGGGACGCCCGTGGGCGCCGAGTACAGGAGTTGTCCCATTCGCTCCGCGAGGTCGAGGTCGTCGTGGGTCCAGACGAAGTCCTCGCGTCCTTGGTAGCCCGCCGGTACGTCGAACACGGCCAGCGGCGCCTCGGGGTCACCGTCGGCGCTGCATGGCCCAGCGGCCGGGCCCGTACAGGTGAGTCTCGGCGACGATGGTGTAGCCGGGATCCGGCGTCGTGCTCGTGGTCGACCCGCCACCCGTGGGGGATGGTTCGGTCCCGGCCTGCGAGTCGTCGTTCGAGCAGGAGGCGAGAAGCGCGAGAGCCGCGAGGGCCGCGGCCTGGTTCCTGATCTGTCGCATGGTCTTTCTCCTTCTGTTCGGAACCGGTCTTCGGAACCGTTCGGCTCAGGAGGCACCCCGCCGGTATCGGCCCACCTCCGGAGCGGTATCAGGCGGGTATCGGCCCGTTGACGCCGTCCGGCGAGAGGTCGAGAGTCGAAGGCATGGGTATCGCCGTGCTCGGCCCGCTCGAGGTGGACGGCCGCGCGAATGGACTCAGCCCGAGGGACCGCGTGGTCCTCTCGGCGCTGGTCGTGGGCCGCGGCGACCCCGTGAGCGCGGACGCGCTGGCCGACGCGCTTGTGGGGCGACGACCTGCCCGCCTCGTCGGTCAAGATCGTCCAGGGCTGCGTCGTACGCCTGCGCAAGCTGCTGGGCGCCGCGGCGATCGATTCCGGCTCTTCGGGCTATCGCCTCACGCTGACCGACGAGGAGGTCGACCACCGGCGGTTCGAGCGGCTTCTCGATGGGGCCCGGGACGCGCTGGACGGCGACGACCGGCGCGGGCGTCGTACCTCGTGAGCGAGGCGCTGGACCTGTGGCGCGGCAGGGCTCTGGCCGACCTCGAGGAGTGGGAGCCCGGGCGGGTGGCGGCCGCCCGACTCGAGGGACTTCGCATGGACGCCGAGGAGCTGCTCGTGGCCGCCGAGCTCGGCGCCGGGCACGCGCAGGCGGTGCTGGAGCAGGCGCGGACGCTGGTCGCCCAGGCGCCGTTCCGGGAGCGGCGCTGGGTGCTGCTCGCGACCGCGCTGCACCAGGCCGGGCGGCAGGCCGACGCGCTCGGGGCGGTGAAGCGGGCCCGGACAATGCTCGCCGACGAGCTCGGTCTGGACCCGGGCCGTGAGCTGGCCGAGCTGGAAGAGCTGCTGCTGCGGCAGGACCCGTCGCTGCGCCCACTCGCAGGAGCGCACGGTCAGCGCGGCCTGTCCGTACCGGGGATTGCTGCCGTTCGGCGCCGAGGACGCGGACTCCTTCTTCGGCCGCGAGGACGACGCGGCGGCGTGTCTTCGTCGGCTTCGCGACACCGGGGTCCTCGCGGTGGTCGGGCCGTCGGGGATCGGGAAGTCCTCGCTCGTGCTGGCCGGCGTGGTCGCTGCGCTGACCCGGGCAGGGACACCGGTGTTCGTGACCACGCCTGGAGCACACCCCTTCGACTCGCTGGCCGGCCTGAAGCCCCGGGGCCGTCAGACTCTCGTGGTGGACCAGGCCGAGGAGGCAGTCACCGTGTGCTCCGATGCGGCGGAGCGGGAGCGCTACTTCGCGGCTATCGCCGCCCACGTCGGCGCGGGCGGAGCAGCTGGTGCTGTCGCTGCGCGCGGACCATCTCGGCGACCTGGCTCCCTATGCCGACATCACCCGCGTACTGGAGGACGGCCTCTACCTGCTCGGCCCGATGGGCGAGGCCGACCTGCGGAGCGCCGTCGAGGGACCCGCGCGCCGGGCCGGCCTCAAGCTCGAACCGGGCCTGGTCGACCTGCTGGTCCGCGAGGTCGAGGGCGAGCCCGCCGCGCTGCCGCTGCTCTCCCACGTGCTGCGCGAGACGTGGGAGCGCCGCGAGGGTCCGACGCTGACCGTCGCGGGCTACCTCGCCACGGGCGGGATCAAGCACGCCGTCGCACAGTCGGCGGAGTCGTTGTACGACGCGATGGACGACACCCAGCGCAGCCGGCTCCGCAGCCTGCTCATGCGCCTGGTGATGCCCAGCGAGGACGGCGACCCGGTCCGGGCCCGGGTGCCGCGGGCCAAGGTGGTTCTGGACGAGGCCCAGGTCCGGCTGGTCGAGCAGCTCGTCGACGCCCGGCTGGTGAGCATCGACGGCGACACCGTCCAGATCGCCCATGAAGCCCTGTTCCGGGTGTGGCCGCGGTTGCGCGGGTGGCTGGACGACGACGTCGACGGGCAGCGACTGTTCCGGCACCTGGCCGGCGCGGCCGACGCGTGGGACGCCATGGACCGCCCGGAGAGCGAGCTCTACCGGGGGACCCGGCTCACCCGCACGCTGGAGTGGCGGGATCGGGCCCGGCCCGACCTCAGCGACACCGAGACCGCGTTCCTGGAGGCGTCGGCCGCCCTGTCGGAGTCGGAGCTGCGCGCCGCGCAGGAACTGGTCCGGCGCGAGCGCCGGGTCAACCGCCGGCTGCGAGGTGCCTTGACCGGGGTCGCCGTACTCGCCGTACTCGCCCTGGTCGCCGGCGTACTCGCCGTGCGCAGCTCCGACCGCGCGGAGGACGAGCGCGACCGGGCCCGCAGTGCGGCTGACCTCGCGGACGCCCGGCGGGCTGGAGCCGTGGCGCTCGAGCACGAGGACCTGTCCACTTCGCTGCTGCTCGCGCTGTCGGCGCTCCAGGTCGACACCTCCGCGCGAGCCTGGGACAACCTCGCAGCGGTACTCATGCGGTCGCCGTCGGTACTGTCCCGCCGCGATCCCGGCGGGATGGTCGTCGACCTGACGGCCAGCCCCGACGGCGCGTTGCTCGCGGTGAGTCGGCCGGACGAGGGCGAAGGTCGACTCGGTCTGTTGCTGCTGGACGCCGCCACCTTCGAAGCACTGCCGTTCGAGGACGACATCCCCGCCAGCGGCATCGCCTTCTCCCCGGACAGCAGCCTGCTGGCGATGGCGGTGAACCAGTGGACAGGGAACGACGGCAGCCCGCCTCGCATCGATCCGCAGCCGGTCCGGTTGTACGAGATGCCGGACGGCACCCTCGCCGACCGACAGCTCGGTGGGTTCCCGGAGGGGGGCTCGGTCGAGTACGCCCTCGACTTCAGCGCCGACGGTCGGCGGCTGGTCGCGGCCGTCGACCACTACGACGCGGCCAGCGGGCGAGTTCGACGAAGACACCACGGCGACGGTGTGGGACCTCGCCGACCCGTCGGTGCCGGTGTTCCGGGTCAAGCTTCCGGAGTACCCGATCCTGAAGCTGAGCCCCGACGGGAAGCGCCTGTACGTCGCGGTGACGGGCGTCGATGCCGACCGGCCGATCCGGGTGTACGACGTGGACTCGGGCCGGCTGATCGACTCGATCGAGCCGGCATCGTTCGAGGCGATCGGTGACTCGCCGGCGCCCTCAGCCCGGACGGGTCGACCTTCGCGGTCGCCACGGGCAGCAGGGTGCTGCGGGTGGACACCGAGACGCTGCGGTTCGTCCGCCCGGTCCTGCAAGGTGACGCCGGCGACTCCCTGGACCGGCTGGAGTACTCCCACGACGGCTCACGTCTCGCGGCGGCCACCGGCAACGGCAAGGTCCTGGTGTGGGACACGGGGACGGGTGCCGTCCTGCACCGTTTCGTGGAGGGCGTCCGTCCTGGGGGCTCGACTTCTCGGCCGACGACCGGACGGTCTACAGCGCCGGGGGCGACCTGACGTCGTGGGACCTGACCGGCGAGCGCGGGCTGTTCTCGGTCGGGAAGGCCTCCGACGTCGGCGGACTACACCGTGTCCCAGCCTGCGCCCGACGGGCGCACCCTCGTGCGGGAGCGGCGCGGCCAGATGTGGTTCGTCGACAACCAGACGGGACGCGAGACGGCCAAGAGACCCAGGCGGACGCAGCGACACGTACGACGTCTGGTCGCCCGACTCGCGCTGGCTGCTGAGCTGGCGTGACGGGGGCACCCTCCGGTTGTGGGAGACGGCCACGGCGCGGCTGGTCGCGCAGCGCGGACTCACCGGCGAGTGTCGTCCCGGCCTTCAGCCCGTCGGGCGACCAGGTGTACGTCAACGTCATCGAGGAGCATCGGCTGCTCGTCCTGGATGCAGCGACCCTGAAGCCCGCTCGTGCGCCGATCGAGCTGAGCACCCCCGTCCTCGGGCTCGTGCCGCATCCCGACGACGGGTCGGTGTTCGCCATCGCGCACGACGGCGCGGTGCTGCGCGTCGTACCCGGCACCGGCGCCGTGGCACCCGTGGCGCCCCCGGGCACGTTCCCTGCCGCAGGACCGTTCGACGCCGAGGTCTCGCCAGGACGGCACCCGCTTCCTGGGGCCCAACCTCAACGCGGACGACGTGGAGGTGCAGCTGGTCGACGCCACCACCTGGGAGCGGTTCGGCGCCGCCGCCCCTCGAGACGAGAGATCCGGCACCTTCGACCTGTCCCCGGACGGCACCCAGTTCGCCACGCTGGATGCCGACCGGCTCGCGCTCTTCGACGGCACCACCGGCGCTCGCCAGGCGACGATCCGGCTACCGCTGCGCACGCCGAAGGCGCGGCTGACCTACCTCCCGGACAGCAGCGGCGTGCTCGTGGCCGGCATCGACGGCAGGACCTGGACCGTGGACACCAGCCCGGACTCGTGGTTGGACCGCGCCTGCACGCATCGCCGGCCGCAACCTCAGCCGCGAGGAGTGGAAGGAGTACTTCCCCGGCCGGGCGTACGAGGTCACCTGTGCCCAGTGGCCGGCCGGTAGCTGATCCGTGGCTTGGTATCACCCGCACCAAGCCGTTGTGGGCGAAGAAGACGCCCCTAGTGGGGCGGACCGGGCGCGTCGCCGGGAGCAGTTCCTATGCGTTCGGGGGTCGGGCCGACGTGGTCGGTAGCGTAATGGCAACGCGGATCGGCTGATCCCCGCTAGCGGGCGAGGAGGTGAGGCATGACGACGGTGGTGTTCGATCTCGGTGGCGTCGTCGTGCACTGGGATCCCGTGCCGGCCGTCGCTGCGGTCGTCGGGCAGGAGCGTGCCGAGCATTTCGTTCACGGCAACGACTTCGACTTCGCTGCGTGGAATCACGCACAAGACTCGGGC
>CAWJOJ010000032.1:0-13331 GCA_963844385.1 uncultured Actinomycetota bacterium
ACGCCGCGGGCAGGACCCAGTCTCGAGGAGCGAACATGACCCAGACCAAGAGCCCGACGTCGTTGGACGATGAGCAAGTCGGCTACAAGCAGAGTCTCGGGCGCCGCCACGTCCAGATGATCGCCATCGGTGGCGCCATCGGAACGGGTCTCTTCCTGGGCTCCGCCTCCCGGCTGCACAGCACTGGACCGGCGCTGCTGTTCAGCTACGCCTTCGTCGGCATGATCGCCTACTTCCTGATGCGAGCGCTCGGAGAGCTGGTGCTGCACCGCACCACCTCGGGTGCGTTCGTTTCCTACATGCGCGAGTTCTACGGCGAGTTTGCCGCGTACATCACCGGCTGGCTGTACTGGCTCAACTGGGTGCTCACCGGCATCGCCGAGCTGTCCGCGGTCGCTCTCTACATGCAGCACTGGTTCCCCAGACTCGACACGTGGATCACGGTGCTGATCTCCCTGGTCGTCGTCCTCATCGTCAACCTGATGTCGGCGCGGGCCTTCGGCGAGTTCGAGTTCTGGGCCGCGATCCTCAAGGTTGCCGCCATCGTGATCTTCCTGATCGTGGGCCTGGTCGTGGTCGTCGGTCAGATGGACATCGGTGACCACGAGGCCGGCTTCTCGAACCTGTGGGACAACCCCGGGGGCTTCTGGCCGAGCGATAACCCCTACTTGTGGTACGGCCCGATCCTCGTGATGTCCGGCGTCGTGTTCGCCTACGCCGCCATCGAGATGGTCGGTGTCGCCGCCGGCGAGATGCAGAATCCGGTGCGCGAGGTGCCCAAAGCGGTCAACGCCGTCATCATGCGGATCGCAGTGTTCTACTGCGGCTCGATCCTGCTGCTGGTCTCTATGCTGCCCACCACCGAGTACACGGCTGGCATCAGCCCGTTCGTGACGGTCTTCGAGCGGCTCGGCCTGGACTGGATGGGCGACCTGATCCAAGCCGTGCTGATCGTGGCGGCGATGTCCAGCCTCAACGCCGGCCTCTACTCGACCGGCAGGGTGCTGCGCAGCCTCGGCATGTCCAAGCAGGCGCCCCGGTTCTGCCTCAACATGAGCGCCTCCGGTGTTCCCTGGGCCGGCATCTCGATGACGGCCGCCGTCCTGGTCTTCGGCGCCGTCCTCAACGCCTGGCAGCCCGACGCCTTCGAGATCGCGCTGGAGGCCGCAGCCATCGGGGTGCTGTTCACGTGGGGCACGATCTTCGCCTGCCAGATACGGCTGCGCCGGTTGTCCGACCGGGGGGTCGTCCCGCCGAGCCCGTTCCCGGCGCCCTTCTCCCCATGGACCTCGATCATCGGCCTGGTGTTCCTGGTGATGGTGCTGATCGGCATCGCCATCTCGGGGTGGCAGAGCTCGCCGTACTTCTGGCACAAGATCGGCTTCGTGGTGGTCGTGGTCGGTATTCCGGCCATCTCGGCAGTGATCGCCCTCGGCTGGCTGTTCGTGCGACCGAAGGTGGTGGCCAATACCGGCGGGCGCCTGCAGTCGATCTGGACCGACGATGGCCCCCGCTACGGCGATGCCACGTTGTCCGAGCCCGAAGACGACGCACCGGCCCACTGACGGCCGCGGAAGGAATCCACAATGGGCATCAAGTCAAGCAATGTGCGCACGCTGGCTTCGGCCGTGTGTCTCGGGGTGCTGGCCACCTCGCTCGCCGGGTGCGGCGGCTCGGATGGGGAGATCAAGGACCCCGACCTCGTCGAGGGTGCGAGCGAGGGCGGCGAGCTGACGATCGGCATCTCATTCGACCAGCCCGGCATCGCCACCGCCGAAGAGACCGGCGAGGAGGACGGCGTCACCACCGGTGACAACCCCGAGGGCTTCGACGTCGACACCGCGACCTACGTCGCCAAGGCGCTGGGGGTCGAGGAGGCCAGCATCACCTGGGTCAAGGCCGACCCCGGCGAACGCGAGTCCCTTCTGGAGGAGGGCAAGGTCGACATGGTGGTGGCCAGCTACACGATCACCCCCGAGCGCGAGAAGGTCGTCGACTTCGCCGGTCCCTACTTCGAGGCACACCAGGATCTCCTCATCCGTCGCAACGACGAGGAGCTCCTCAACCCCCAGGACCTGAACGACCGGACCCTGTGCTCGGTGGACAACACCACGTCCGCGGAGAACATCCTCGACAAGTACGAAAAGGCCGACATCACCCTGGTGCTCTACGAGAGCTTCTCCCAATGCGTCGAGGCCCTAGCCGAGGGCGACGTCGACGCGGTGTCGACCGACAATGTGATCCTCGCCGGCTTCGCCGCCGAGTCCGAATACAAGGGCGTCCTGAAACTGATGGGCGAGGAGTTCTCCGACGAGCCGTACGGCATCGCCGTACCCGAGGGCTCGACGGAGCTGGTCGGCCAGATCAACGCCGCCCTCCAGCAGTACGTCGATGACGGCTCATGGAAGGCCTCGCTGAACAAGAACGTGGCCGACTCGGGCTTCGACATCCCGGACCCGCCGACGCCGGGCGAGTGACACCCGCGCCTTACGCGGCCCGCGAGGAGATCGTCGCCGCACTCACCGGGTCGGCACCCTTCGACACCCTGCCGGCCGCGACCATCGGCTCCCTCGTGGACCGGTCCCAGTCGGCGGAGTACGTCGAGGGCGACTTGATCCTCGATGCATTCAGCCGACCACCCCGCGACGTGGTCGTCGTGCTCGAGGGTTTCGTCGACCTGTGGATCGAGGCCGACGCGCCGGAGGCCACCGACCACGCGGACGCGGATGCGCCCGATGTCCGCGTCGGACCAGGCCACGTCTTCGGGCTCGACGCCACCCTGACCGGCAGGGCGATCGGCCCGATGGCCATCGCCGCCGGGCCCGTCCGCGTGGTCCGCGTGCCCTCGGGTCCGGTGGGTGCCCTGTTCGCCGACAGGCCGACCCCCCAGCCCGCTTGGCAGGCTCGGACGCCCTGGGCGTGGCCGAATCCCCGCGGTACGTCGCCGTCGACGAGCTGATGGTCACCGACCTGCTGCATGTGCCGCCCACGATGGGCGTCGCCGAAGCCGCCCGGGCGATGAACGCCCATGGGGGCCGGGGTTTCGCCGCCATGGAGCTGAGCACCGGTCAGCTCGCGGTCGCCACCGACCGGATGCTGCGCCAACGGATCCTGGCCGCGGGATTGCCCGCGGACACTCCGGTGGCCGAAGCCGCGGCGACCAACCTGCCCCGAGTGGTGTCCGGCGCCTCCGCCGCCGAGGCACTCATCGCGCTCATGGACACCCAGGCCGACTACGTCCTGGTGATGGGTCGAGACTCACGGCTCCGCGGGGTAGTCGACTCTCGCGACTTCATCGTCTCCTCGACGACGTCCGGCGTGTCGCTGCACGAGCAGATCCGCCGAGCCGCCAGCGTCGAGGAACTGCATGAGAGGGCGCTTCGGGTGCCCGCCCTGCTCGCGGAGCTGCTGGCCGGCGGACTCGCCTCCACCAAGGTGGTCACCATCTACTCGGCAATCATCGACACCATCATCCGCAGGATGCTCCGCCTGGTCTTCGACTTGCACCCGGAACTGTCCGTGGACGCCTTCACCTGGTTGTCCCTGGGCAGCAACGGCCGGCGCGAGGCCACCCTCAGCTCGGACATCGACTCCGCCGCCGCGTTCGTCGAGGACCTTCCGCAGAAGGAGATCGATCGCTACCGGCAGGTGTTCGGGCAGGTGACCGAGGAGCTGGCAACGGCAGGGCTGAGCACCGACGAGAACGGTGCCACCGCGGAGCACAAGCTGTTCGCGCGCACCAACGTGGCCTGGCGCAGGGCCGCCCAGGAGTGGCTTGCGGACCCGGCGCGCAACAACTCCGCGATGATGACCTCCCTACTCGTCGATGGCCGGCCCATCCACGGGGACCCGGGCCTGCCCGCGGTGAGCCGTGTGTTCGCCGACCTGCGCGCTCACCCAGGCGCCATGAGACTGCTTCTGGTGGAGTCGCTGTCCCGCCGGGCCAAACTGCGTTCGTTGCACTCACTCATCGCCGGTACGGGCGATCGGTTCAACATCAAGGACCACGCCCTGCTGCCGATCGTGAACATGGCGCGGTGGGCGGCACTCAGCGTGGGCTCGCCGGTATTGCCGACCACGGATCGACTGCGCGCGGCCGGTGGCTCCTCGATCCTTCCCGAGCAGCAGGCCGGGGTGCTGATCGAGGTCTTCGAGATGCTGCAACGGATCCGATTGCGGCACCAGCTGCGCGAGATCGAGGCGGGGCTGCCACCGACCGACGTGGTCGACCTCGGCAAGATCTCGACGATCGAACGCAGCATCATCACCCGCGCGGTCCGCGAGATCGGGACCGTCCAGAAGCGCATGGACAGCGTCTCGCACTACGACGCTCCCGAGGACTGGAACAGGCCACAGCCGTGAGCGGGGTGGTCCGGGTCCCGGAGGCTCTCCCGGACGCTGGCCGACTGGCGGTCATCGGGGACATCGGCGGCCACCTCGAGCCCCTGCTCGCCGAGTTGACCCGGCTGGGCGTGCCCGAGGGCGGGGAAGGCCCGATCCCGCCGGACCTGACGATCATCCAGGTCGGTGACCTGGTGCACCGCGGCCCGGCCTCCGCAGAAGTGGTCCAGTTCGTCGACCGGCACCTGCGCGCGCACCCGGGCCGCTGGATCCAGCTCGTCGGCAACCACGAGGCCCACTACCTGCGACGACGCAAGCAGTTCTCCTGGCCGGAGAGGCTGCCCGCCGAGACGATCTCTCTCCTCCGGGACTGGTGGTCCACCGGCCAGTTGCGGGCCGCCGTCGCGGTGCGAAGCCAGGACGAGGAGTACGTCGTCACGCACGGCGGTGTGACCCGTGGGTTCTGGCGCGACGTCCTCGGCGGGCCGCCCGGCGCGGTCGAGGCCGCCCGGAGGATCAACGCCCTGGCCGGCAAGGACGACAAGGCCCTGTTTCGCAGCGGCACCCTCGTCGGCGACCGGGAACCCGAACCCCTCGTGGGACCCATCTGGGCTGCCGCCGGATCAGAGCTCGTGGCGAGCTGGCTCGGCCACGACCTCCCGTTCAACCAGGTCCACGGGCACACGTCGGTGTACGAATGGGACTCGCAGCGGTGGCATGTCGATCCGGCAGTCAGGCCGATGACGACCCGTGACCTGGCCGCCAAGCACGTCACGGTCGTCCTGCCCGGCGGCCGGCTGATCGGCATCGACCCGGGCCAGCAGGCACTCGGCCGGGGAGAGTGGCGTTCCCTGGAGCTGGCCGGCAATCCGCATCACCCACCCGGCGCTCCCCTGCCGCCTGACGGCCCGACACCCGACACTGCACGAACGGAGCCCTGACCATGATGCGATCGAGGACTACTCGCGGTCGATCCTGCGCAGCCCTTGGGTGGGCATCCACCACTCGACGACCAGCATCGTGGCCCCCTCGTTGAGGTGGGTGTGCACCACTTCAGCGATGTCGGCGTAGAAGCGGTCTCCTTCGGCTCCCTCGGTGGTCGGCCCGGCATGGATCGCCCGCCCGGATATCTTGGCCTCGCCCGGCCACTGGGCCTCCGAGCCCTCGACCGGGTCGACCGTTGCACTATGCAAGGCGAACCGCGGATCCCGGCGCAGGTCCGCGCCCTTGCGCGCGTTCGGCATCGAGCCGAATGTCAGCTCGCCGTCTTCGAACGCCGCCTCGATCCCGGAGATCCGCGGGGACCCGTCGGCGCGCAAGGTGGCAATCGTCTTGTGTTTGTGCGCTTCAAAGAGCCCCCGCACGCGCTGAGCGAACTCAGGCTCCGCTCTCTCGACGTCTTGCCAGGCCGTCATGCGCCCAGTATCGCAACGGGGACCTTGGGCCGAGCTCGTAGGGCTGAGGAAAGCCTTTCGCCGCCAATGCCGGGTCAACCGATCGGCGACTGATCCGTTCCCGTTCGGCGAGCGGGCCGCGGTCAGCTCTTCTTCAACTCTTGGGCGAGCATCACGAGGATGCCACTGGGGCCGCGGACATAGGTGAGCTTGTAGACGTCTTGGTAGGTGGCTACGCCGCGCAGCGGGTGGCAGCCGTGCTTCGCGGCGATCTTGAGGGCCTCGTCGATATCGTCGACCGAGAAGGCGACGCGGTGCATGCCGATCTCGTTGGGCAGTGTGGGCTTCGTCTCGATTGCGTCGGGGTGGATGTACTCGAAGAGCTCGAGGTGACCATTGCCGTCTGGCGTCTGGAGCATGGCGACGTTGGCGTGGTTGCCGTCGAGACCGACGGCGGTGTCGGTCCATTCGCCGCTGACCGTGTCGCGGCCGACGACGGTCAGACCGAGGTCGGTAAAGAAGGCGATCGTGGCTTCGAGGTCGCGGACGGCGATACCGACGTTCTCAAGCTTGATGGGCATGCGTTGCACGGTACCGAGTCGGCGATCGCTTCAGGCTTCTGGGGCCGAGGCGCGGCGCGGCGGCGGCACCGTGGACCGCGCTCTTCAGGGCGCACAGACGCCTTCGTTGTCGCCGCCGGCTCGCCTATGAAGATCCTGGACGAGGAGATCCTCGGCCTGGCCGCCAATCCGCGGGACCACACGGTCTTGGTTTCGGGTGCGTCGACTCGACTTCTCGTCGACTACCTCTCCGGCGACGAGCCGCGGGCGATGGACTTTTGGCGGCATGTTCTCACCTGATGGTCTGCGGCTCGCAGTGTTCGACGCCAGCAACCGGGTGGGGCTCCGGCGGTTGAGCCCGACGCAACGTCGAGGGCCAGCCCGATGTCGTCATTGTGGCACCCTCAGGACGCGCGTAGCGTCACCCACAACGGTCTCGGGCTCGCGAGACAAGTCGGAGGGAGTCTGCCTCGGGATCCAGGGCGTCGGTCACGTTTCGCTCACCGTCACCGACCTCCGAGCGAGCAGCCGCCTTTTACGGCAAACTGTTTGACGCCGCGCAGAGGTGATCATGTCCGGCGAGGATGCGCACGGGCCGCTGACCATCTGTGCGTCGCCGTCCATCATGTTCGGCTTTCGCAAGCACTCCAGCACCAGCCGCGATGATCGATTCGACCCGGCACGTGTCGGTTCTTCGACCATGTCGGCTTCCATGTAGGACAGCCGCGAGGGACCTCGAACGCTGGAAGGAGCGCCTCGACGGGAGCAGGGCGTCACCAACTCCGGGATCGAGGACGACCAGTTCGGGGGCGCACCTCAACGTCAAGGACCCGGACGATATCGCGATCGAGTTCTTCGCCGCGGCGCCGTCGCCGGATCCATCCTCCCGAGTCTGACACCTACCACCCGGCGCCGCCGTCGAGACGGCCCTGTCGAGGTAGTGCTCCATCGGGCGTTCCAAATTCCGGGACGGCAAAGCGATGAGTTCGGTAGCGCCCGGGAGTCCCCTCGATGACAGGCAGGCGGCACCCAGACGACAACTGCTCTGCGGGTGCCACCGATTGGATCCGCGCGTGGGTTGAAGGGTAGGTGCGAAATGACGGATGCTCCGTCTCACATACACGACGACGTTTCGCTTCCGGAGGTTGCTACTCCGGCTGAATGGCGCGCCTCGTTCGAGGCGCTGTTGATCAAGGAGAAGGCGCTCACCGCCGCTCGTGACGAGATGTCCGCAGCGCGACGACGGATGCCGATGATGCGGGTCGACACCAATTACCGGTTCGTGGGTGCCGCCGGTGAGGTCAGTCTGCTGGACCTCTTCGAGGGCCGCCGGCAACTCATCGTCTATCGCTTCTTCTACGCACCCAACGTCGAGGGCTGGCCGGAGGGAGCGTGCTCTGGCTGCTCGATGTTCGCCGACAGCGTCACCCATCCCGCGCACCTGAACGCGCGCGACACCACACTCGTCTTCGTGTCCGCCGCGCCCCAGGAACGCATCGAGTCCTACCGGGACCGGATGGGATGGAGCGTGCCCTGGTACACGCTGGTCGGGGATGACTTCTCCCGTGACTTCGACGTGGAGGAGTACTTCGGGATCAATGTGTTCATCCGGGAGACGACGAGGTCTTCCGCACCTACTTCGTCAACGGGCGTGGTGTCGAGACGATCGGATCCGCATTGACGTTCCTCGACCTCACGCCGCTCGGTCGCCAAGAGACCTGGGAGGACTCCCCGGCGGATCGCCCGCAAGGCGACCCGTATGTCTGGTGGCGACGGCACGACGAGTACGGCCGGGCGTGACGGCGGCCAGCGCGGGCGGTGGCGACCGCCGACACCACCTCCGCCGAGCCGAGCCCCACGAGGCCAAGGAGCTGGAGGAGCTCCAAGACCGGTCCGCATCTCACTGGGACTACCCCGACGGCTACTTCGACTGGGCCGGCGACGCCCGGAGGATCACGGAGTCCTACGTCCGCGACAACGCGGTCCTCGTCCTGGTCGACAGCGACGGCCGCAGGCTGGGCTTCTACGGCTTCACCAAGGAGGACGACGGCGGCCTGCTGCTGGACAAGATGTTCCTCGACGTCGACCAGATCGGCCGAGGCCTCGGCCGGGTGCTCTGGCAGCACGCCGTCCAGACGGCGCGCGACCTCGGAGTGTCCGAGTTCGTCATCGGCGCGGACCCCAACGCCGCCCCCTTCTACGAGTCCATGGGTGCCAAGTGGTACGCCTCGAAGCCGACCGAAGAGCCGACCTGGACGGTCCAGATGTACCGCTTCGCCCTCCCCCGGTAGCACCCCAGCGCACAGCGGGCTGGCTCGATCTCGACCCCGACGCGCTGGAACCAGGCACCGGGGGCCATCGACGATTCCGGCGCACGCGCTGAACGTTTCTCAGGCCTCGCCGCACGCGGTTCGACAACTGGGAATAGTCGGGCGCCCGATCACGAACGACAGGGTCGTTTGCGGCATGCTGGCGCAATGATGCTGCCGACGGAATTGCCGGTCGATGACTCAACCGTGCTGTTGCGGGAAGCGGTGGTGGAAGATGTCCCAGCGATTGTGGAGTTGCTGGCAGCCGACCAGCTGGGAGTCCATCGCGACGGCGCCGATAGCGAAGCGGAGTTGCGCCCTTACCTGAACGCGTTCGCCGCGCTCCAAGCGGACCCGGCGCACCTCCTTCTCGTCGCTGCCGACGGCGCCGCGGTGGTCGCGACGATGCAATTGAGTTTGGTGCCTGGTCTGGCTCGTCGTGGCGCACTGCGCGCCCAGATCGAGGCGGTACGCGTCCGCCGGGACCATCGCGGTCACGGGCTGGGAGCCGCGCTGTTCGAGTGGGCGATCGGCGAAGCGCGGCGGCGACACTGTGCCTTGGTGCAACTCACCACCGACAAGTCACGCGCCGACGCCCACCGCTTCTACGAACGGCTCGGGTTCGAGCCCTCACATGAGGGTCTCAAGCTCTACCTTTGACGCTTGCGCACCATCGATCGCAGGGCGGGCGGACCAGCCGGGCGTCCCCGCACGTCGATGGTGTTGACCCACTCATGTCGTCAACGGCGGATCCGGTAGCGCAGGTGGGTCGCGTCGCGTCCCTCGAGTAGCCGAACCCGCTCCAGCTCGACGAGCCGGGGTGTCCCCGACCCGAAGAGCGGTCTGCCGGCGCCCAGCATGACCGGCACCAGGTGGACCTCCAGCTCGTCGAGCTCGTCGGCGTCGATCAGCGCTTGTGCGGCACCCGCGCCGTGCACCATGACCGGTCGATCCCCGGACGAGGCGCGGGCCGCGGCGGCGCACTCGTGGACGTCGGTGTGGAACGTCGAGTTGCCGGGCGGAACATCGCCCTCGTCGACGTGGTGGGTCAGCACGTGGATGGGTACGCCGTCGTGGTGGTCGCCGCCCCAGCGGCCTGCGAGCTCGAAGGTTCGTCGTCCGGAGATCACGGCGCCGGTGGCCAGCGCCTCGGCGTACACCTGGCCGTTGATCCCCGGGGACATCCGGTCGTCGAGCCAGTTGAACAGCCGTCCGCCTCCAACGCCGAGCTCTTGGCCGGGGCGGTCGTCTGGTCCGGCGATGAACCCGTCAAGAGACATCGACATGTACAACCGGATGGGTGCGCTCATGCGAAATCACCAGAGCCGGTCCGGTCGACGGGGTAGGCGATGAAACCGTCCTGGGAGGCCACTGCTCCCATGATGTTGCGTCCCATGATGTTCTCCTTCGTTCGGTGGTCAGGGTGTCTCGTTGTCAAGGAAGTCGTCTGCTGTGAGCCCGTACGGGTGGCCGGGTGGCCATTGGACGAGCTCGATCCGGTAGCCGTCCGGATCCTCGAGCCAGGCCGTCTGCGGGCCGTCCGGGCCGCCCGGCAGCTCGGCCGGGCCCGGCTCCAGGCCGCTTCGGGTGAGCGCCACGAGGGTGGCCGTGAGGTCGTCGACCTGGATGGCCAGGTGGTCGAAGCCGCCGACCTCGACCAGTCCGGCGTTGGGTCGGTGGACCAGCTCGAGGGTGGCCACCGGCTCGCCGGGGAAGCTCAGGACGGCGAGCCTGCCGCCGTCGTCGAACGCAACCCGCCCGAGCTCGCGATAGCCCAGGGCGGCGTAGAAGTCGAGCGACCTCTCCAGGTCGGAGACGCGGTAGCCGACGAAAAGTGTCCTCATGCGCTCGGTCCTCTCGGCTCGGGCGGTCGTCCTGACTGCACCACCAGCATCCCCTCAGTCGACCCGGCGACGGCATCCCAACTTTCTGGGACGGTCCACGACGTCCCAGGGCGCCGTAGGGTCGACGCACTGGTGACCCGGATGGCAGCGTCGCGGGCGCGTGATGAGATCGTTCGGCTCGGGAATCAGGGTCTGCCGGTGGCCGACTACTCACGAGCCGTGGGACAGGCCCTGACCAGGGTCGTCCCCGCCGAGGGAACCTGCTTGATGACGGTCGACCCGGCCACGCTCCGACCGACCGCGGAGTACGTCGAGAACGGGATGCCCGCGCCGGCCCTGCTCCGGATGGTGGACATCGAGCTACGCGAGCCCGACTTCAACAAGTGGGTGAGTGCTGGCCCAGTCCCGCGCCGGCAGCCGCGAGCCTCAGCGGCGCGACCAGCGGCGAGCTCGACGCGCAGCCTGCGGCAGCGCGAGATCCGCCGTCCCGGCGGATTCTCCGACGAGTTGCGCGGCGTGCTCGCCTCCGCACCGGGACGTGGGGCCAGCTGACGGTGTTCCGCGAACACCGGCGCCCCTACTTCTCCAGTGCCGAGGTCGCCTTCGTGTCCTCGATCGCCGCGACGATCGCCGATGGTCTCCGCCGCGCCATGCTGCTCGACACCGTGCGCTCAGAGCTGGACGACGTCGGGGTCCTCGTCCTCGACTCCGACGACCACGTCACCCTCACCAACCCAGCCGCCCAAAGGTGGCTCGACGACCTCGGCCCGGGAACTGCGCCAGCAGCGCACTGCCGCTCGCCGTCTCGACGACCGCCCGTCAGGCCCGTTCTGTCGGCGCTGCCGTCGGCAGCCCTGACCAGTCCGGAACCCTGCGGCCCGCGGTCGCTCGGGTGCGTACGACCAGAGGTGCATGGCTGATCGTCCGCGGGTGACACTCATGGGGCAAGGAGCGGATGCGCCGGTGACGGTCATCCTGGAGCCCGCCAAGCCAGCCGAGCTGGCCCCCCTCGATGGTCCGGGCCTACGGCCTGACCGACGCAGAACGCCGTGTTACCGGCTCGTGGCGCGAGGGCTCAGCAGCAGGCTGATCGCCCACCGGCTGAACCTGTCCACCTACACCGTGCAGGATCATCTGAAGTCGATCTTCACCAAGTCCGACACCGGGTCACGTGGAGACCTGGTGGCCCGACTCTTCATTGACCACTACGCCGACGGGTTGACATCAGTGCTGTTCCACCTCAGGAGGTAGCCGTCGGTGGTGGGGAGTAGCCTTCCGGGCGGGCTGTTCCATCTCAGGAGGTAGTCATGGTTGTTCGTCGTGGTCTCGCGCTGCTCGGAGCCGGCGCTCTGGTGCTCGGTCTGTCCTCAGGGCCACCCCAGGCGGGGGCGGCAGCGCCTCCCGACCGGACGGCCGTGGCGACGACGCCGGCGTCGGCGTCCGAGGAGGAGCCGCTCGAGGAGCGCATCCGCGACCTGCCCGGCGTCGCCTCCGTCGAGGAGGCCACGGCCCCGGAGGGCTACCGGTTCTTCCGGATCACCTTCGTCCAGCCCGTCGACCACCGCCAGCCGAACGGCGCGACGTTCGAGCAGCGGCTCACGCTGCTGCACAAGGACGTCGGGCGGCCGATGGTGATGTACACCAGCGGCTACTACGTCTCGCAGAGCGCCAGCCGCAGCGAGCCGACGCAGATCGTCGACGGCAACCAGCTGAGCATGGAGTACCGCTTCTTCGAGCCGTCACGCCCGGACGCCCCGGACTGGCCGCGGCAGCTGACGATCCGGCAGGCCGCGATCGACCAGCACCGCGTCATCCAGTCCTTCCAGCGGCTCTACACGGAGAACTGGCTCACCACCGGTGGCTCCAAGGGCGGCATGACCGCCACCTACCACCGGCGGTTCTTCCCCGACGACGTCGACGGCACCGTGCCGTACGTCGCGCCGAACGACGTCGACAACGACCGCGACGCCTACGCCTCGTTCCTGGCCCGGGTCGGCACCGACCCGCAGTGCCGGCAGGACCTGC
Organism: uncultured Actinomycetota bacterium; assembly: GCA_963844385.1. Classification (GTDB taxonomy): domain Bacteria; phylum Actinomycetota; class Actinomycetes; order Propionibacteriales; family Nocardioidaceae; genus Nocardioides. The sequence continues at coordinate 12,474 of CAWJOJ010000032.1, forward strand.
TGGGCGTGCAGCGCCGGATCCTCGGCCCGGACCGGCCGTGGTTCCTCGACCGCACCCGGGTCGCGGCCGAGGCGGCGGGGGAGACCTGGGAGATCCCGGGCAGCCTCGACCGGGCGATGGAGGTCGCGGCGATGGACCTCTACTTCACGTTCTGGCAGTACTCGCCGCAGTCGGCGTGCGCCGACGTGCCGAAGGAGGGCGCCACCAACGAGGAGATCTGGGACTGGACGCAGGGCGTCGTCCCGCTCACGGGCTACATGGACTCCTCGCTGGAGTACTACGCGCCGTACTACTACCAGGCCGCCTACCAGCTCGGCTGGTACCAGACCCTCGTCGCGCCGCTGCGCGACGTCGTTCGCTACGGCAGCGACCCGGTCGCCGCGCCGAAGCTGATCCCGCACGAGCTGCGGCCGGTCCGGTTCGACGGCGACGCGATGCGCGACATCGACCAGTGGGTGCGCACGAAGTCCACCCGGATGCTCTACGTGTACGGCGGCAACGACCCGTGGGGCGCCGAGCCGTTCGACTGCGGACGGGCCCGCCCGGCGCAGCGGCAGTGCTCGGTGCACGTCGTCGAGGGCGGCACCCACGGCGCCCGGATCGCCCAGCTGCCCGAGGCCGAACGGCTCGCGCGACCCGGATGATCCAGCGGTGGGCCGGCCTCCCCGCCGACGACCCCGCGGTCTCCCAGGTCGAGCGCACCGGCGTGCCGCGGTCCCAGGGCCGGCTCGATCGGCCCGAGCCGCGTCGCCTCGGCGTGCGGTAGTCCGCTTGGCAGGCAATTCGGTGTTCTCAAACTGGGTCAAGTGCGCGCCGCCCTGACACCGGCGGGTCCGCTCCGGCGAATGGAGCGGAGCT